>CANMIP010000017.1 GCA_947497945.1 uncultured Tropicimonas sp.
GCAACAGCCTTTCCGCCACGATCCGCGCCTTGACGTGATCCGGCCACCGCCGGTACCCGCCATTTGAGATTTCGACATCCAGATCTTTGAGAAACTCTCTCGTAGTATCCATTGAGAAACTCACCTCCTGCCAGCCAACAGGACGTGAATCTCAAATCAGTCGGATCTCAGAAAGGTGGGCACCAGGCACCGCATACTATCGTGTTGGCGAAATCCTTGACCAATGTGACCCCTGAAGAAACGTCCAGAAGCCGGTAGACCCGGTCCCTTTGGAACGGCAGTCGCAAACCATCTCCTTGGCGATCCTCTTGCCTACTTTGATAGCGCAACAATATATGCAGCACGGTATCGACAGCTTTGCCGACCTTCCAGACCTTCGCTGCGGTGGCAGTGTCCCTTGCTGATTTCGTCTGGAATCCTACCGCGCGGACTAAAACCGGACCCTCGTCGTGAGCCGCGTCATGGTCAGGTCAGCGGACTTTGCTATCATTCCTGTCCGGCGAGGAGACGACCGCTAACTGCTCGTTGCCGACTTTCGGCCGTGGTCGCCGCATTGCTACCACAGCAATGACCTTCGCCAGTGCCCACATCCATAACCGACGTCGGAGCAGAAATCAGCCAACGGCGCGCGGAGCCAGTTGGAGACTTGAGGATTTCTCGCTGAACCTGCTCGAAGAACGCTTCATGTTGCAGCCGCCGAACGATCCGACGGGCTGCAATCAGACGAACGGCCATTCATGGCGGGTGCAGGGAATTTGAGCATTGAGACGGCCGGGTTGCGGGTAATTATCTCATCCCCGTTAAGAATAGTTAATTTCAATCACACCGCAGTCTTTCCATTCACACGATTTGAACTCCCCGCACCTACACCATCGGATCCGTGAGCTGGAACGATTCGAAAGCGGCCCTCGTCTCGCCCAATTTGTTGAAAAGGTTCGGGCTTTCAGCATTTGAAATTCAGATATCCTGAGGCAAATCGGCGACTGTGGGAAAGCGGGGTTCGACGGCATGTAGGGTAGGCCTTTAATCCGCATGGTCATTGCCTCGCGCCAGGCGGACGAAGGGCAGCAACTAGTGGTCGGAGAACCGAAATTCGGTCCTGCTGATCACCATTGGTCAAATCGCCGACTTCAACGAATGCACCCCCAGCGCCCGCGCCACGACACCCAGAAGATCGTCGGCCATTTCGCTCGACTGCCGGGAGTGACCCCGGTCCATTCACCAATCGCACCGGCTGATAAGAGACCCGACCTAAAATACCGTTCTGTGTCAGTCAGAAAATCCAGATGTAATTCAACCTGCAATGGCAGGGTTGACCCGAATCGAAGTTTACGCAAGGTTAATTGAATAATATTCGACAGTATCGTCGCAGCCTGTTTTCCACAGCTATTTCAGACGGAGGGTCGATTGACTTACCCTGTTATACTTTCCAGGCCTTCTCGCCGGACATTCGCCAAGCTTTGCGCTGCAACTTTTGCCACTTTACCATTGCGCGCAATTGCCTGCCCGTCGCATAGCCTTCCGTCGGAGGCCTTTTCGATCAGCCTTGAGTTGAGCGAGCTAGGCGAGGCCGATGGCCGTCTGCAGTTCGTCATCAGGCTTTCCAACCCAGCGGGTACACCGGCCCTGTTGACGTCGATCCAGCTGTTCGCACCGGGGGACAGCATGCCCCGGAAGGCCCGTTTCGACCTGGCCGGCGCCGATATTCGGCCGAGTTACACAGGCCGCCTGCAGCTCGAGCGTAGCCAGAACGTCATGGCGCTGGCAGAGCTTGCCGACGGCACATTTGTTCACGACCGTCGTTTCGTGAGCCTGACCGTCGCCTGAAGCCTTCCTTCACCGATAGATCGGACAAGAACATGAAGAACCGCGCGACAGGACTACCCCTGATTGCCGCCGCCGCGGCCCTTTCCGGCACCGCCGCCACGGCTCAGGAGATCACCGACTGCACGGCGCCGGCCGCCTGGTTCCCGCATTCCCAGACTCCCCGACAGGACAACAACGCCGACTTCAACAGCAATTGCGCCTTCCACCAATGGTCCTGGAACGCCTTCCTCTGGCTGACGCAGGACGACGGCTCGGGCCAGCCACGTTTCTTGTCGATGATCCCGGCAGGGGAGGTGGTGACCGGCGAGAAGAGCGCAAGCGACGATGTAACGCCACTGCAGCCGCGGACCCGGAAATCCGACATGGGCAGTGCCTTCCACGAGGTGAACCAGGCCGGCTCGCTCGGCCTGCTTGTCGACCAGAACGGGCGGGCGGTCTATTATTCGGCGTCGGTCAACGACACCTATTTCAATTTTGCCGTGACCGAGAACCAGTTCAACATCCCCGAGAACCTTCTCAATGCATCGGACACGCTGAATTTCCCCATCGGCGCGCTGTCGCTCAAGCTCTCCTGGAAGATCGTTGCGGAAGGTGAGAATACTAGCGGCTTCTTCACCATGCCGACCTCGGTGCAACTGCTGACGACCGGCCCTTCCGGGAATATCGCCCTCGATCCGGAGCGGACCCAGGACGTGACGGTCGCGCTGGTCGGGATGCATGTGGTCGGAATCGTCAAGGACCATCCCGAGGCGATCTGGGCCACCTTCGAGCATCGCGCAAATGCCCCGGATTTCTCATCCGGTATCGGCATGAATGACAAGCTCAGCAGCAGCGATTTCACCTTCTACGCCAAGGACACGACAGCCGGTGAATGCAACCAGAACAATGCCGGTTTCCTGACCCTCACCGACCCCGAGACGCAGGTGCTCTCGCCCGTCACGCAGGTCTGCCGACAGTATGCGTTCGGCGGCGGGGACGCGCAGAACGTGGCCAATATCGCCAGTCTGAACACCAGCGTCGATGCCCAACTCGAAACGGACTCGATTTGGCGCAACTACATGGAGACCGGCGCGATCTGGTTTGCCGCCGTTGATGGGCTGAAGCCCAACATGGCGATGGAGGGCGATATCCTCACCGGCTCGGTGAAACTCTCCAACGCCACGATTGAGACCTTCACCCAGAAGGTACGCTCCGAGGAGCAGTGTTTCGCGTGCCACCGCACCGACGCGCTCTATCCGATCAGCGCGCCGGACAAGGTACTGCCCGGCAAGAACCTCAATATCAGCCATATTCTGTTGAACGCCTACGTGCAGAACCTCGAGAACTGACCCGCGCAGTACGAAGCGACGGAAAGGGAGAACCCCATGACATTCCGCATTCATCCCGCAATCGGCATTGCCCGGGTCGGCAACGGCGACGATTACTACATCGGCCCTGAAACCATCGCTGGCATGCCGCAGGAAGGCAAACTGTTGAACGGCGGGTTGCCGATCCGCAAGGGCACCGAGACCGAGACCATCTCCAGCGGCGACCTGCGTGAGGAGGGCGGTGCGCTGAAACGCCAGGCGGCGCGCTTCCGGATCTACCACTACGACGACGCGCCGATCACTTCATATCCGTCGGGCGCTGGAACCGAAGTGACCATCGGCACGAAGCTGCCCGATGGCCGCATGGTCACGGACATCGCTTGGACAGTGCACCTGGCCAACAAGAAGGCCAATAACTGGCAATCGCCCGACGACACCGGCGTTGTCGCCTATCAGGACGGCGCCCTGCCACCGATCCGCAACCCCGGATTTGGCGGCTCGAGCGAACCTGATACGCCCGAAAGGCTCGCCAAGCTGGTTATCGACGCCGGTCCTCGCACCGTCAGCGGCGCCGAGGCAAGTATCGAGTGCGATGCCGCGACCACGCCAAACGTCTGGCGCGACGGGGCGCCAGCCGATCTCACCGACTACCCGGTGCAGTTCCCCAACAAGGACGTGTTTCCCGACCTGACCTGCCCGTCGGGCGAGGAGATCAACACGCTCGGCGGGTTGAGGACCGATGCGCGGGGACGCTTGTTGGTGCTGGGAGCGCATGGCCGCGCCTGTGGATTTGCCGCCGATTCCCTTCCGCTACAGGATTTTGTGAACAATAATGGCTGGTTCGACGACACGGCCGACGGGCCGGTCACCGCTGTGCTGATCTTCGACGATGGCAGCGAGGAGACGCTGGCGGGCAGCGCCTGGGCGGTCTCCACCGATCCGGCCTATGCGCCACAGACGCTCAACGTGGTCTCGCTGTGGGATGATGTCTACACATCCTGGTTGGAGAATTTCGGTCTGAACCCGGCAATCTACGATGCCGACGGACCCGACCAGCCCTATGTTGCCAGCTACAAGCCGGATTTCCAGTCCGACATCCTGCCGATCTTCCGCGCCGCCTCCTTGCAGATGTGGAACACCAACCTGCCGGATACTGCCATCGCCGCGCATTTGAGCGTTGGCATGATCGGCCCCGACGACGATCCGGCCTCAAGGCTCTACATCAAGGCGCTCGTCCGCGACCCCGACAAGCCAGAACAGACCAGTGTCGGTGCGCCGATGATGCCGCTGTCGTTGGGGGATTCCGGAAAGGCCTTTCTGACCGTTTCCCGTACCCAGTATTTCTTCCTGTCCCAGTGGTTTGACGGCAGCTTCGTTACGTCACCGCCGGTCGAGACGGGAGCGGGCGAGCTGCTTGACAAGGTGGTTCTGGCGAACTGCCTGGGCGGGCGTTTCAGCCCGGGGATCGACATGACCTTCATCGCCCGAGATCCCGAACTCTACAACAAGGATTGGCAGAACCCGGGCATCGGCCCGTTCCGGGTCGCCTTGGCACCGCTGACGTACGACGCTATCGATCCGGGCAAGCCCTTCCTGGGCGTGGGGTATATCCCGACGCGCGAAGGTCAGGCCGGCGTCGAGCCCGGGGACATCTGCAAGTTCATGGCGATCCCCTGGCACACCGACTACAATTCCTGCGCGACCCATCTGCCTGCTCCTAACCCTGGCGGCCCGATCGACTCGGCCGATATCAACGATCCGGGTGTCTTCAGCGGCCGCAGCAATACATCGCTGTTCTGGTCCTGGCCGGCACAGCGGCCGGTGGCGGTCTATACTTTTGACGATCTGGTGGCCAACAACGGGCAATTGCCGCGGCAACGTTTCTCGGTGCGCGGCAAAGGCACCATGGCCGAGTCGTTGCCCAAGACGGCGGGGGCCTTCAAGTCGCAGAATGTCGGGCGCTTCCAGAAATCCGAGGACATGCTGACGAACTGGCACCGGATCGGGATCATAATCCAGGGGCCGGCCATCGACGGCTACGACCCCTCGTTCGACCCAGAATACTATCTAGAGGTCGGCGGCTTCCAGGAGGACGACGCCAATCCTGTCATCCCCTGGCCCAACACGCTCGCGGACGATCCCGACGGATGATAACGCCCCCATCGGTCACACTTGGCGCTCGGAATAAACCGGCATGACGGAGCGGGTGAACGTCGCCGTACTGGGCGGCGGGCCCGCCGGCGCAGCGACGGCGATCGCGCTTGCCAACCTGGGCGTTCCGCGCATCCTGATAGCGGAGGCAGAGCATGCGCCCCGCTTCCGGGTCGGGGAAACCATCCCGCCCGATTCTCGCAATTTGCTAAAACGGTTCGGTATTCTTGACCATTTCCTGCGCGAGGGGCATTCGCCCTGTTTCGGCAGTTGTTCGAGCTGGGGAGATAACCGCCTCGGTCACAATGACTTCATGTTGAGCCCTTACGGTCACGGTTGGCATCTCGACCGGGCACGTTTCGAAACCTTCCTGCTGGAAGAGGCTACAGCGCGCGGTGTCTTGTTGGAGCGGGGGCAGCGATTTCAGGACGCGACGAGAACCGCGGACGGCTTCGACCTCACCTTTTCGACTGGCCGGAAAATAAGGGCCGGGTTCGTGATCGATGCGACCGGCGCACGCGCAGCTTTCGCCCGCCTTCAGGGCGCGACTCGCGAAAACTGCGACACGTTGCAGGTCCGCGCAGCGTTGCTTGAGGTAAGCGAACCTTCGCTCTCCGGTCTGACCTGGTTGGAGGCAACCGAATACGGCTGGTGGTATGCCGCCCGCCTGCCCGGCGACCGGTGTCTGTTTGCCCTGTCGTCGGATGCCGACATTCTCCGGTCTCGGCAATTGACCCATCACGAGGGATGGATGCAGGCGCTCGGGCAGACGCGGCACATCGGCCGTTTGCAAGCTTTCTGTCAGCCCGTTCCGCTGTTGAGCCGCAGCTATGCCGCTCCGTCGTGGCAGCTCACGCCACCGGTCGGACCGGGCTGGCTTGCCGTGGGCGATGCCGCAAGCTCGTTCGACCCGATCACCTCACAGGGACTCTACAAGGCCATGTCAACCGCGCTTGGCGCGGCCGATGTGGCGGCGTCCTTCCTGGCCGGCAACCAGGCTGCGGTGCGACACTACGTTGACGAGCTGGCACGGGATTTCCAGACCTATCAAGACATGCGTCGGCACCTTTACGGCATGGAACAGCGCTGGCCGGATGCGGCGTTCTGGACGAGGCGTCACGGGCGAGCGGAGATCCCTGAAGGCTCTACGTTCCTACGCGGGATATAGGGATTGGGTGGTTGTGTGCAGGTGGGAGGCAAAGCCTGCACGCTTTAAGGTGGGAACTGGCAGCCAACCCTGTTTTCACGCATCCATAGAACCGATGATTTGCCAGCCGGGCAAAGAAAAGGCCGGAGGCAGTGTGAATTCACGTGTGACTGATCGTTTTCCTTTCAGGCGTTTCGTCACTGGTGCAGAGCGGGGTCAGTCATGCAGTTGGGCCCAGTTTGGAGCCCATCAGGAGCTAGAAACTTGGTGAGTGAGCAATCTCCGACATTGCGCGCGCCTTGCTTTCATTGCTGCATCCTGTCGGCCCGGGTTCGTCCCGAGGACAAGGCCGTCATTTGAACGTTTAATTCGGGCGTCCGCAAAGCCGGCATTCTACCACTACGTGCTGATCGCAGCATTCTGTACTCAGGCTGCGGTGCGGGATCGATTGGCCTCGAAAGCTTCAACCTCATGCTCAAACCAGCCTTTCGTACGGCTGGTAAGTTTCACCGATTTGGGAAAACCATTCGTGCCGTCCTTGTTCCAGCGCCACAAGGGCGTGCGGCTCACACCTAGGCGGTCGCACAACTCGCGTTCACGAAGAATCCGCGGAGACTTCTGTTGATGGGTGGTCATCGTTTGGCGCCTCATGAAACATCAATGGATGCCAACAACACGTCTCAGTTTCCCATCCAATGCACGGACAACAAGGGCGGGACCGTACTTATTGTCCGTTCAGAAGTGATCTTCCGAGATTGAGCTGTCGGCGTGCAGACTTGATGCCGGCTTCGTCTAGGTCAGGTCCCAGAATCTGATTGACGGCAGATGTGTCCGAAAGCTCCGCAGCTTCTTGGAGCTTGGCGACTTTCTCGGCTAGATTGATCGCTTCTTCTCGCTTTCTGGGATCATCGATGTTTTTTGTACGCCCCTTGGATGGGAGGGCGCTTGTGAGGACAGTGTTCCGTTTGGCGTGAGCTTTGCCGCTGAAAGATGCGGCATAGTGCGGCAATGCCCTCGCGAGACAGCGGTACGCTTCCAACACGTTTCCATTCCGGTATGCCTCAATCCCTGACCTTGCAATATCCCCAGCTGTCATGGCGGCGGCGCATTGCTTGCGTTGTTCGAGGGTGCCTCCTTGAAGTCGTTCGGTCCCGAGGCCCTCGGTTTCAGCGTCCAACACCAGTAGGAACTCCATGAGGTGTCTGTCTTCAGGCGCGACTGAAAGACCGACCTCTTGGGCGAGCACGAATACATCCTTGTCAGTCATTTCGTTCCCTGCAGATAGGTCGACCAAGCCTCACACATCTCGCGACGCTTTTCCGCGAGATCACCTCGCAGATACGCAGCTTCCACGGTATTGGACCCGAGTGAATGGCTGAGCATGTCTTCTGCGAGCAACCGATCGTACCCCTCACGCGCTGCCCATGTTCGAAAGGTGCTGCGCCAGCCGTGGACAACAGCGCCGGGATAGATGCCCTTGAGATACTTGCTGGCGGTCATGTCACTCACCGGTCTCCCAGGTGATGAACCTGGTATCACAAGCGGGGAGGCGTTGAAGCGGGGCAGAGCGTCGAGGAACGCGCCAAGTGGATTGCTGATAGGAACCCTATGCGCCTTCCGCGACTTCATTCGCTCGGGCGGCACCACGATCATGTCGCCTTGGACGTCGCTCCATGCGAGCGTACGTGCCGTTCCACTCCGAAGCGCGGTATGAGCGACGAGTATGTTCATCTTTGCGCCGAGGGCATCCGAGCCCATCATCGTTGCCACGACCTGTGGTGCATCCTCGACGGCAACCATACCATGGTGGTTGCGAACCCGGCTGACCTTGGCAAGCAGCACTTCAAGGTTGTCACGCCAGGCGAACGGGTTCGGGCCGGGATGCTCATTTCTCACGATGCAGCCTGCCATGACGCGCTCGCAGCGTTGGCGTACGCGCCGCGCCGTTTCGGGTTTCTCCGCCCAGATCGCTGCGAGGATGGCCTCGGCATCGTGGACCGTAATCGTGGCTACATCCCGATCGAGCAGGGACCTGGCATGAGTACGCAGGCTGTTTTCCCAGATCTTCGCGTGTTTGGCCGAGGTCCAATCGGCCTTGTTGCGCTGGACGTGTCGATCGATGGCTGCCTCAAAGGAAATGCCTTGCTGTGCCCGCGAAGGGGCAGGCGAGGCGTCCTTCCTGGCAGAGATGGGGTCAACACCCCTTGCGACCTTGTCTCGGGCCTGTGCGGCGAGATCTCGGGCCGTGGCGAGCGAGACAATCGAGAGAGCACCGAACCCCATCTCCCGCTTCCTGCCATTCATTGTGAACCGGAAGATCCACGACTGCCGGTTACCCTTCGACTTCAGGTACAATCCGCCCCCATCACTATGAACGCCTTCGGGAAGCGATTTCAGCTGCGTCGCCTTCAGTTTCTTGAGAGTTCCGGTTCTCATTGCTCGCCCTCCTTGGCCCCATCGACTTCCTCGGGCCCATACGTGACCCACATGGTGGTGCTTGCGGAGGGAAACTTCAGGGTGTCTCAGGATGCAACGATACCCTTGTTTTCAAGGGTCACGCAACGTTCTGAAATGTTCTGAACCAGGGGTTTGGCAGTCCGTAGGGGAATCGAACCCCTCTTTCCAGGTTGAAAACCTGGCGTCCTAACCGATAGACGAACGGACCGCATAAGCGTGGCGCTCTTACTAGCCAAGGAATCGTAGCTTGGCAAGCAGGTTTCCGAAGGAAAAACACTGTGCGCCGGGATCGTCAGAGACGTTCCTTTTCAGCCGGTTGCGGGAGTACGGAATGGGCCTCGGCGAGGTGGTCGAGCTTCTGGCGAAGAGGGGAAGAAGGGTCGCAGGCGCGGCGGGTTTCGAGGCTGACATGGATCAGTAATTGTTCGGCCGTGGCCATCTCCTCGCCAGCGGCATTGAACATCCGGTGGAACAGCCGCAGCTTCTTGCCCGCCGCGTCCAGAACCTGGCTCTCGACCCGGATCCGTTCGCCCGCCCGGGCTTCGTTGAGGAAGCGAATGCGAATATCGACGGTGAAATAGCTCAGCCCGGACGCAACATAGTCGGCATCGGCTCCCACGGCCGTCATGACCGAGTCGGCAGCATCCGAGAAAGCCTGTCCGAAGCGGCTCTCGTTCATGTGCCCGTTATAATCGGTCCAGTCGATCGGCACGATCCGGTCGACCGTTGTCAGGGGGGCATCGTCGACGGGTGGGGCAACCAGGCGCGCCTCATGTTCGGCGATGAGCTTGCCGGCGGCGGCGTCGCGGGCCTTGAGGGCGCGCAGCATGACCACGAGATTGTCGTCACGCAACCGTTCCAGTTCGCGGATCGACAGATGTCCCGATTGCGCATCGGACTGGCCCGCGACCAGATCGACCAGTTCCTCGGTGAAGTCCGGCACATCCATCAGCTTGGTCCAGGGCCATTGCAGTGCCGGGCCGAACTGGGCCATGAAATGTTTCATCCCGGCCTCGCCACCGGCGATCCGAAAGGTCTCGAACAGGCCCATTTGTGCCCAGCGAAGGCCAAACCCGTAGCGGATCGCATTGTCGATCTCCTCGGTGGTGGCGATGCCGTCCTTGACCAGCCAGAGGCTCTCGCGCCAGACGGCTTCCATCAGGCGGTCGGCGATATGGGCGTCGATTTCGGCGCGTATCGTCAGCGGGTAGAGGCCGACCTCGCGCAGAGGTTCGCTTGCCGATTCCGGCGCCCCGACAAGCTCGATCACCGGCAGCAGGTAGACCGGGTTGAACGGGTGCGCGACGAAGAGGCGCTCCGGATGCGTCATGCCCTGGCGCAGTTCCGAGGGTTTGAAGCCGGAGGTCGAGGAGCCGATCAGCGCATCCGTCGCGGCGGCGGCTTCGATCTCTGCATAGACCTTCTGTTTCAGCTCCAGCCGCTCCGGCACGCTCTCCTGGATCCAGTCCACGCCCGCCACTGCCTCGGCAATGGTCGCGACATGGGTGAGCGTGCCTTCGGGCGGCAAGCTGCGATCATAGAGCATCGGCAGGGCGCGCCGCGCATTGGCCAGGACTTCGCCGATCTTGCGCTCGGCCTCCGGATCGGGGTCGTAGAGCGTGACGTCCCAGCCACCCAGCAGAAAGCGCGCCGCCCAGCCGCCGCCGATAACCCCGCCACCAATGATTGCTGCTCTCATTCCATGGGTCTCCAGTTGTCGGGAAGGTCCGGTCTGGCGCCTTTGATGGGCCAACCGTCGGCGTCGTAGCCTTCGCAAAGTTCGGGATTTGCCTGCGGGTCTTCTCGGTAGTCTTCCGCCAGGTCTTCGCAGGTCAAGATGAGGATATATTCCGCATCATGTTCGTATTCCGGAGCCGCGCAGCCGGTCTGGAGGAAAAGGACGATCGGGCCCAGAAATCGCCACGCCCTGACCCCCATCAGTCTATGCACATTTCGAATGTCTCTCCGGCCTCGTCCAGGAAGACGTGACAGCCGAAGAGGGGCGAAACCGTCGAGCAGGTCTTGGTGTCGGCCATGCACATGCCGGAGCAATCGGACTCCACGCTGCAGGATTGGCCCGCATCCGGCGTCGGAAGGGTACAGATCGGGTTCGGGTTGAAGGCGCCGGCGACACCCCAGCGGCCATCCTGCGCCTCGCAGTCGGCCTGTCCGGCGGGGTCGCTCGCGGGATCTGTCCGGGTTTCGGTCTGACAGGCGGCGAGAGCGACGAGGGCGAGGCCGAGGAGGAGAAAACGCGTCATGAAGATGCTCCTGTTCGCCGCGACCCTAGGCCAGCGGCGCGCGCTTCTCCAAGCCGAGCCGTTGCCGCACCGCCTCCGGTCCGATCACGGTCGCGCCAAGCCCCTCGATGATCCCGCGCGCCCGTTCGACAAGCTGCGCATTGGTCGCCAGCACGCCCTTGTCGAGCCAGAGATTGTCCTCCAACCCGACCCGCACATGGCCACCCGCCAGAACCGAGGCCGCGACGAAGGGCATCTGGTGGCGGCCGAGCGAGAAGGCGGACCAGGTCCAGTCTTTCGGCACGTTATTGACCATGGCGAGGAAGGTGTTGAGGTCGTCCGGTGCGCCCCAGGGGACGCCCATGCAGAGCTGCACGAGGGCAGGGGTGGCGAGCACGCCTTCCTCCACCAGCGCCTTGGCCAGCCAGAGATGGCCGGTGTCGAAGGCTTCGATCTCGGGTTTGACGCCCATCTCGGTCATCATGCTGCCCATGGCGCGCAGCATGCCGGGGGTGTTGGTCATGACGTAATCGGCCTCGGCGAAGTTCATCGTGCCGCAATCGAGGGTGCAGATCTCGGGCCGGCACTCGGCGACATGGGCCACACGTTCTTCAGCGCCGATCATGTCGGTTCCCGCGACAAGCGGCAGCGGGTTCTCCGTGCCGCCGAAGACCATGTCGCCACCCATTCCGGCGGTCAGATTCAGCACCACGTCGATCTCGGCGTCACGGATCCGCTCGGTCACCTCGCGATAGAGCGCCTTGTCCCGCGCCGGTGCGCCGGTCTCGGGGTCTCGCACGTGACAATGGACGATGGCCGCGCCCGCCCTCGCCGCTGCGATGGCCGATTCAGCGATCTGTTCCGGCGAACGCGGCACATGCGGGCTGCGATCCTGGGTGCCGCCCGAGCCGGTGACGGCGCAGGTGATGAAAACGTCGCGGTTCATTTCGAGCGGCATGGGGCGTGTCTCCTTCGGCGGTGGTCTCGACGCTAGACGGATTGACCCGTCCGACTGTGCCGGTTTAACTCGAATCATGCCGGATTGGATCAAGCAATCGACCGAGAGCTGGACTGTTGGTGTGCTCCTCTTCGAGCGCTTCTCGATGCATTGCCTGGCCAACACGATCGAACCGCTGCGGGCGGCAAACGGGCTGCTGGGGCGCTCGGCCTATCGCTGGGAGGTGCTGACGCTGGACGGCCAGCCGGTCACCTCCTCTTCCGGCTTCACCATCACGCCGGAACGGCGCCTCTCCCGTGCGCCGGGTGGCGACATGCTGGTCCTGCTGCCGAGCTATGGCGCGCGGGCCTACGCAACGCCGGACTGCAACCGCGCGCTCAGGGCGGCGGCGCGGCGCTTCTCGACGCTGGTCGGGCTGGATATGGGTTCCTGGCTGCTGGCCGAGGCCGGGTTGCTCGACGGTTATGATGCAACGATCCATTTCGAGGAGATGGAGGCCTTTTCCGAGACCTTCCCCGAGGTGCATGCACATCGCCGCCGCTGGGTGCGCGACCGCAACCTGTGGAGCGCTGGCGGGGCGATGACGGCTTATGAGCTGATCGTGGGCTGGCTGGCAGAGACCCATGGCACGGCGATGTCACTGGAGATCGCGGCGATGTTCATGCATTCGGACGCGGATGCACCGCGCATCGAAATCCCTGGTCAGAGCGACCGCTATGTCGCCGCGGCTTTGGCCGAGATGGAGGCCAATATCGAGGAGCCGCTGGGCATCGGGCAGCTTGCACGGGCGGCGGGTTGTCCGCAACGCGAGCTGGAGAAACGATTCACACATGCGCTCGGGGCCAGCCCGCGAGCTGTCTATCTCCGGCTGAGGCTTGGTTTCGCGCGCCGGTTGCTCGGCGAGGGCAGGGTCTCGATTGCGGAAGTCGCGCTGCGGAGCGGCTATGCCGATTCCAGCGCCTTCGCGCGGGCCTTTCGGCGTGAATTCGGCTTGTCGCCACGTCAATTTCGGCCCTGAAAACCTCTCCAAAAGGACAGGGCGGCATTTTGCGTCGCTGCTTTCGCATCCGTAACGCTGTCGGGCCATTGCATCCCAAGCGGTTTGGTTGTCAAATCTCCGCCACCTGCCCGGATAACGGGCAAAACCAATTGGGAGAGTTCTCATGAAAATCACGCGGACCGTAACCGCGGCGCTTCTGGGTGCCACGTTGCTGGCCAGCGCGGCCTCGGCCAAGACGCTTGTCTATTGCTCCGAAGGCTCGCCCGAAGGCTTCGACCCGGCGCTCTACACCTCCGGCACGACCTTCGACGCCTCTTCGCACCCGATCTACAACCGCCTGGTCGAGTTCGAGACCGGCACGACCAACGTTGTTCCGGGCCTTGCCGAGAGCTGGGAAGCCTCCGAGGATGGGCTCGAGTACACCTTCAAGCTCCGCCAGGGCGTGAAGTTCCACTCCAACGACGCCTTCACGCCGACGCGTGACTTCAACGCCGATGACGTGATCTTCTCCTTCGAGCGTCAGTGGAAAGAAGACAACGCCTATAACCAGGTCTCCGGCGGCACCTGGGAGTATTTCGGCGGCATGTCCATGCCCGACCTTCTCAAGGAAATCGTCAAGGTCGACGATTACACCGTCAAGTTCGTGCTGAACCGTCCGGAAGCTCCGATGGTCGCCAACCTGGCGATGGACTTCGCCTCGATCCTGTCGGCCGAATATGCCGATGCGATGCTGGCCGCCGGCACGCCCGAGCAGCTGAACCAGGCGCCGATCGGCACCGGTCCGTTCACCTTCGTGGCCTACCAGAAGGACGCCGTGATCCGCTATGCGGCCAATGCCGACTACTGGAAAGAGGCTTCCCCTCTGGAGAATCTCGTCTTCGCGATCACGCCGGATGCCTCCGTGCGCTACCAGAAGATGAAGGCCGGCGAATGCCACGTCATGCCGTATCCGAACCCGGCCGATCTGGAAGCCATGGGCTCGGATGAGGACATCAACCTGCTGCAGCAGGAAGGCCTCAACGTCGGCTACCTCGCCTACAACACGCAAGTGGCGCCCTTCGACAATCCGAAGGTCCGCAAGGCGCTGAACATGGCGATCGACAAGAATGCCATCATCGACGTCGTCTTCCAGGGCGCTGGCGTTGTTGCCAAGAACCCGATCCCGCCGACCATCTGGTCTTATGACGAGTCGACCGTCGATGACGCCTACGATCCGGACGCCGCCAAGGCCGCCCTGGAAGCCGAAGGCGTGACCGATCTGTCGATGAAGATCTGGGCAATGCCGGTGCAGCGTCCCTACAACCCGAACGCGCGCCGCATGGCCGAGTTGATGCAGGAAGACTTCAGCAAGATCGGTGTGAACGTGGAAGTCGTCTCCTACGAATGGGGCGAGTACCTGTCGCGTTCCAAGGAGCTGGACCGTGACGGTGCCGTTCTGCTTGGCTGGACCGGCGACAATGGCGATCCGGACAACTTCCTGGCCGTGCTGCTGGGCTGTGACGGTGTTGGCAAATCGAACCGCGCCCAGTGGTGCAACGAAGAGTTCGACAAACTGACCATCGAGGCCAAGCAGGTTGCCGATGTCGAGAAGCGGACCGAGCTCTACAAGCAGGCTCAGGCTGTCTTCAAGGCCGAAGCCCCCTGGGCCACTATCGCCCACTCGACCGTCTTCATGCCGGTGCGTCCGGAGGTCGAGGGCTACAAGGTGCACCCGCTGGGTGGCCACATCTTCTACGGCGTGGATCTCAAGTAATCCACTTCACCGGACCGGGGCAGCCTCTGCCCCGGTCCTTTTCCTTTCGAGGACTTCCCTGACATGGACCGCTACAGCGCCCTGCGCCAGACCGCCCGCGATCTGGACGCCGATGCCATCGCCATCGTTCCCGGACCGAATTTCGAACGGCTCTTCCTGAAGTCGTTTCACAGCCATGAGCGCCCGCTCCTGATCGTGGTGCCCGCAGAGGGACCGCCCGCCGCCATCGTGCCCAATCTCGAGATGAAGAGCTTCGAACCGCTCGGATTCGAAGGCCCGGTCTTCGATTGGCGCGACCAGGACGGCTATGACGGCGCGTTCGCGGCGCTGGCTGCGCATCTGCCGCTGAAACGGCTCGCGGTTGAAGGGCAGGTTATGCGCGTCTTCGTCCATCATGCGCTGAGCCGCGTGTATGCGGGGCTGGAAGTCATCGATGCCGAGAAGGAGATCTCGGCGCTGCGTCTGGTGAAAACGGTCGAAGAGCTGTCGATTCTCGAAGAGGCGATCCGAATCTCGGAAGCCGCGCTGGCGGAAACGGTGTCGCAGGTTCGGGTTGGCCAGACCGAGCGCGAGATCGAAATGCTGCTCACGATGGCACTCTTCCGCAATGGCGCAGAGGCCCATGCCTTCAGCCCGATCGTCGCTGCCGGGGACAACTCCGCCAAGCCCCATGCCCATTCCCGCGCCGATTACGCTATCCGCGCCGGCGACACGCTGCTTTTCGATTTCGGTGCGAAGTTTGGCGGCTTGAACGCTGATATCACGCGCACTTTCTTCGTCGATCATGCGCCGGACGCGGTTGCGCAAGCTTATGAAACCGTGCTCGCGGCCAATCTCAAGGGCCATGAGGTCACCCGCGCCGGCGTCACCGCCCATGAGATCGACGATGCGGTCACCGGTGTTCTGGAAGCGTCCCAATTCGCCAATCTGATCCGCCACAAGACCGGCCACGGCCTTGGCCGCGCAGTGCATGAAGCGCCGCAAATCATGCGCGGGAACCCGGAAAAACTGGAATCCGGCATGGTATTCACCATCGAACCGGGGTTATACGCCGCCGATGCGTTCGGAATACGCATCGAAGACGACGTTCTGGTCACCGACGCCGGAAGTCGATCGCTCACATCTTTTCCAAAGGACCTGACGGTAATCGGATAATGCTGAATTTCCTCCTGTCCCGCCTCATGACCTTCATCCCGACCTTCATCGGGGTGACGCTCATTTCCTTCTCCTTCATCCGCGTGCTGCCGGGCGATCCGATCATCGTCATGGCCGGCGAACGCGGTATGTCCGATGAACGTTATGCCGAACTGCGCGCGCAATTCGGCTTCGACCAGCCGCTGGTGTCGCAATACTGGGACTACATGACCGGCGTGTTGCAGGGCGATCTCGGCACCAGCTTCGTGACCAAGAAGCCGGTCTTCGACGAGTTCTTCGCCCTCTTCCCGGCAACGCTGGAGCTGTCGCTCTGCGCCATCACGCTGGCGATCCTGCTCGGCATCCCCGCCGGTGTCATCGCCGCCATCAACCGCGGCAAGTTCTTCGACCGCGCGCTGATGTCCTCGGCGCTGGTCGGCTACTCGATGCCGATCTTCTGGTGGGCGCTGCTGATGATCATCTTCTTCTCCGGCTGGCTCCAATGGACGCCGGTCTCGGGCCGCATCTCGCTGATGTATTTCTTCGACGACGTGACCGGGTTCATGCTGATAGATAGTTTGCTTGCGGGTGGAAATAGTATCTCACTCTTCCCTTTTGAGGCTGATGGCCCATTTTTCTCGGCATTGAGCCACTTGGTCCTGCCGACCATCGTGCTTGCCACGATCCCGCTTGCCGTGATCGCGCGCCAGACCCGCTCGGCCATGCTCGAAGTGCTGGGCGAGGATTACATCCGCACCGCCCGCGCCAAGGGCCTGCCGCCCTCGCGCATCACCTATGTCCACGCGCTGCGCAACGCGATGATCCCGGTCATCACCGTGATCGGCCTGCTGGTCGGCACGCTGCTCGCGGGTGCGATCCTGACCGAGACGATCTTCTCCTGGCCGGGCATCGGCAAGTGGATGGTCGATTCGATCTATCGCCGCGACTATCCCGTCGTACAGGGCGGCCTGATGCTCATCGCCGTCATGGTGATGGTCGTGAACCTTACCGTTGATGTGCTCTACGGCCTCATCAACCCGAAGATCCGGAAATCCTGACATGGTCGAGACAACCCAATCCGTCGAACGTCCCGGCCGCCTGAAGGAATTCTGGTACTATTTCCGGGAAAACCGCGGCGCCGTGATCGGCCTCTACGTCTTCCTCGGCGTCTTCTTCGTCGCGGTCTTCGCGCCGTGGCTCGCGCCCTATGACCCCACCGAGCAATTCCGGGAGCATTTCCTTCAGCCTCCGGCCTGGCAGGAAGGCGGCAGCTGGGATTTCGTACTCGGAACCGACGCGCTGGGGCGTGACCTCGCCTCGCGCCTGATCCACGGTGCGCGCTTCTCCTTCTTCGTTGGCGTTGTCGTCGTCGTTATCTCCACGACGGGCGGCATTTCCATCGGCCTTCTGGCCGGGTTCGCGCCGAAATGGCTCGACACGATCATCATGCGGCTGATGGACGTGATCCTCGCCTTCCCGTCGCTTCTGCTGGCCTTGGTGCTGGTCGCGGTGCTGGGCCCGTCGCTGATGAACGCGGTGATCGCGATCGCCATCGTGCTCCAGCCGCATTACGTACGGCTGACGCGCGCCGCGGTGATCTCGGAGCGGCACAAGGACTACGTGACCTCGGCCAAGGTGGCCGGTGCGGGCCGCTTCCGGATGATGTTCGTCACCGTGCTCCCGAACTGCCTCGCGCCGATCATCGTTCAGGCCGCGCTCTCCTTCTCCAACGCCATTCTCGACGTGGCCGCCCTTGGCTTCCTCGGCATGGGCGCGCAGCCGCCCATGCCGGAATGGGGCACCATGCTCGCCGAGGCGCGGGAGTTCATCCTGCGCGCCTGGTGGGTCGTGACCTTCCCCGGCCTCGCGATCCTGATCACGGTTCTGGCGATTAACCTCATGGGCGACGGTCTCCGCGACGCGCTCGATCCGAAACTCAAGAGGAGCTGACGCGATGGCCTTGCTAGAAGTCCGCAACCTCTCGGTCGATTTCGAGACCACCTCCGGGCGCTTCCGCGCCGTGGACGGGTTCGACCTCACGCTCGATCCCGGCGACATCACCGCCGTCGTGGGCGAATCCGGCTCCGGAAAATCCGTCGCCTTCCTCGCCATGATGGGGCTCTTGCCCTGGACCGCGACCATCACCTCCGACGTGATGAAATTCGACGGAAATGACCTGCGCTCGATCACCCCGCGTTCGCGGCGGCAGATCATCGGCAAGGACATGTCGATGATCTTCCAGGAGCCGATGACCTCGCTAAACCCCTGCTACACGGTCGGGTTCCAGATCAAGGAGGCGCTGCGCATCCATCTCGGCATGGACCGCAAGGCGCGTCACGCCCGGGCCATCGAGCTCTTTGAACAGGTCGGTATCCCGGCGCCGGAGACACGGCTCTCCACTTTCCCGCACCAGATGTCGGGCGGGATGAACCAGCGCGTGATGATCGCCATGGCGATTGCCTGCAAGCCGAAGATGCTGATCGCCGACGAGCCGACCACCGCGCTCGACGTGACCATCCAGGCGCAGATCCTCGAGCTGCTGACCAGCTTGCAGGAAGAAACCGGCATGGCCCTCGTCCTCATCACCCATGACATGGGGGTCGTGGCCGAAACGGCGCAGCAGGTTTCCGTGCAATATGCGGGCCAGAAATGCGAGCAACAGGAGGTGACGGCGCTTTTTGAGCGCCCGCACCATCCCTACACCGCCGCGCTGCTCGCCGCCCTTCCCGAACGGGCGACGACCAAGCACCTGCCGACCATTCCCGGCGTCGTGCCAGGGCAGTTCGACCGGCCCAAGGGCTGTATGTTCGCGCCCCGCTGTTCGATAGCGACCGAGCTTTGCCACACGACCCCGCCGCCCGTTGGCGGAGCGGAGATCGGCTTTGCCCGCTGCCACACGCCCATCAATCTCAAAGCGGAGGAAGAGGCATGAGCGAACCCGTCCTCATCGCCGAGAACCTGACGCAGGAATATGTCCTCAAGGGCGGCATGTTCGGCCAGGACCGCATCGTGCGCGCGCTGACCGGCGCGTCTTTCTCGCTGGAGGCCGGCAAGACGCTCGCTGTCGTCGGCGAGAGCGGTTGCGGCAAGTCCACGCTGGCGCGCTGCATCACCATGATCGAGGAGCCGGTCGCCGGGTCCTTCATTCTCAACGGCAAGAAGGCCGGACCGGACACGCATGACGAGCTGCGCACCTCGGTCCAGATCGTCTTTCAGGACCCCTATGGCTCGCTCAACCCGCGCCAGCGTTGTGGCCAGATCCTCGAAGAGCCGCTGATCATCAACCATCCGGAAATGCCCCGCGAGGAGCGCACCCGCCGCGCCCGCGAGGTGCTGGAGCTGGTTGGCCTGCGCCCGGAGCATTTCGACCGCTACCCGCATATGTTTTCTGGCGGACAGCGCCAGCGGATCGCCGTGGGGCGTGCGCTGATGCTGGAGCCCAAGGTGCTGGTGCTCGACGAGCCGGTCTCGGCGCTGGACCTCTCGATCCAGTCGCAGGTGCTCAACCTGTTGGTCGACCTGCAGGAACGGCTGGGCCTCGCCTATCTCTTCATCAGCCATGACCTGTCGGTGGTGAAGCATATCGCCGACGACGTCATCGTGATGTATCTCGGCCGGCCCGTGGAGATCGCGTCCAAGGAAGACCTCTTCGAGCATCAGCGGCACCCCTATACCAAGGCGCTGCTCTCGGCGACGCCGATGGCCGATCCCACGCTGCGCAAGCAGCGTATCAAGCTCACCGGCGAACTGCCGTCTCCGGTCAATATCCCGCCCGGCTGCCCGTTCTCGCCGCGCTGCTGGAAAGCGACCGAGAAATGCCGCACCGAGCGTCCGGAGCTGGACACGGGCGCCCATCGCGCGGCCTGCCACTTCCCGGAATAGGGCTGGGCTTGCGGGCTGGGCAGGCGGGTTGGGAGCTGTTCCCGATCCGTCGGCCGCGCAGCTCGGAATCGGGTAAAACGGGGCGCCGCCGGGCCATCCTCTCGGAAAGCGCCGGAATTGCCGGCTTGACCGTGCGAAATTCTTGCCCGAACGCGCCGGCCCGCCTACAAGTTTCTGGATAGCGCAAACAGGGCTCCCAGCCCGAACCGGGATCGAGAGGAGTGGTCGGTGATATCCGAACCGCCGAGAGAATTGCAGCCAGATCCTCTGCCTGCGGCGGCCTGTGCGCAGGCGCTGGAGGTCTGGATGGACGATCCGGACGAGGCGGGGTTTCCTTTCGAAGAGGTGCTCGATCTCTATCTCGGCTGTGGCAAACATTTTGTTCCGCCGGAGGTGCTTGTCCGGCTCGACGCAGCCCGGTCGCTGTCGCAGGGCGCGCAGCTATGCGCCTTTCTCGACACCGCGCTCGACAAGCGGGACAGGTGTTACGACTACAGCAGCTATTGCGCGCTGGCGCTTCTGGACCTGCCGGACGAAACCGTCGCGCTGACCCCGTCCGAAATCGACGCCCGGCGGGACCGGATGCTCGTGGAGTTGCTGGGCGATGTCATTCGGTTCGAGCTGCAAGCGTTGGACGGGGCAGGGGCTCCGCTGCCGCAGATGCGCCCGGCCCCCTCGGATGCGGAGAAGCGCGTGCTGCGGGCGCTCGCAGCCCTGCGCCCGTCGGTCGGACGTCTGGGCGGGCCGCTTGAAACCGGGATTTCCGGTGCGGGCCTGCTTCTGGACTGGCGGGAGGACGAGCTGAGTGCGCAGGCACGGCAGCGTATGGCGCTGAGCCTGCTGCCGGTGCATCTCGTTCATGACGAGTACATGTTTCTGCGCATTCTCCAGAGTTTTGAGGTCAATTTCGCCTGGATCGCGGTCTTGCTGCGCCGGGCGATCTGGGCGCTGCCCGAAGAGGCCGGGGCAGCGCTGGCGCCGCTGCAGCAGGCCAACGGGATCTTGCGGGAGGCGGCGCGGCTTTTCCCGTTGCTCGGCACGATGCAGATCGAGGCGTTCCACGATTTCCGCCGCTTCACCGAAGGCGCGAGCGCCATCCAGTCCACCGGCTACAAGCGGGTCGAGGCGCTGTGCCGGCGGCCCGACCCGGAGCGGCTTGCCTCGGCTGCCTATTCCGCCGTGCCGGATGTGCGGGCGCGGGCCGAGGCCGGGCAGGCGACGCTCGATGACGCTTTCGCGGCGGCCTGCCGGGGCGGGCAATTCGAAGCCTCGGAGCGCGACGCCGTTGCCGAGGAAATGCGCTGTTTCTCCGAACAGCTCCTGCGCTGGCGACAGGCGCATTACCAGCTTGCAAGGCGGTTCCTCGGCACGCGCGGCGGGACGGGCTATACGGAAGGCGTTCCCTATCTGGATGCCGTGCGATCCGTGCCCGTGTTCCGCGAATTGCCGGAAGGCTGAACGGAGGCGGACGGCCAATGGCCAGCGACAGCGACTTCACTTATGGCCGCCACCTGCGGCTCGATCAGATCCTGCAGGCACAGGCGCCGGTCTCGCAGAGCCCGGACGAGATGCTCTTCATCATCCAGCACCAGACCGGCGAGCTTTGGTTCAAGCTGGTGCTCGCGGAGGTCGATGCCGCGCGGGAAAGTCTCGATGCGGGCGATGCGCGCGCCGCAGGCAAGGCGCTGCGGCGGGTGGCGCGGGTGCTCGATCACCTCGTGGCGAGCTGGGACGTGCTGCGCAGCCTCGACCCTCTCGACTTCATGAGCTTTCGCGGCGATCTCGGCGAGGCGTCGGGCTTCCAGTCCTGGCAGTACCGCCTCGTTGAATACGCCATGGGCAATCGCGTTCTGTCGCTGCGCAAGCCGCATGAAACCGCCCCGGATGTGTTGGCGCGTCTCGATGCCGAACTGGCGCGGGAGTCGCTCTATCAGGCGGCGCTGCGGTTCCTGGAGACGCGGCTCGGCCTTGCGCTGCCCGAGGCGGCTTTCGCGAAGGACCAACCTTATGCGCGGCAGCAGGAGGTCCTGGACGCCTGGCTGCGCGTCTACAGGGAGGCGGCGGGTTTCCCCGATCTGTTCGACCTGGCCGAGCAGCTGGTCGAGATCGAGGACCGGTTCCGCTGCTGGCGCTTCAACCACGTGACCACCGTGGAGCGGGTGATTGGTGCCAAGACGGGAACCGGCGGGACGAGCGGGGTGTCCTATCTGCGGCGGATGCTCGATGTCACCCTCTTTCCCGAACTCTGGGAATTGCGCACGCAGCTTTGAGCCCTGGGGGCTTGCCATGTCGAACAGCAACTGCAAGTTGTGGATCGAAAACCGAATTCTGGAGGGTGTGAGGAATGAAACTCAAGGTTGTGGCCGCGGTTGGCTGTCTTCTTCTGGCAGCGGGTTGCGATACGTTTGGCGGCTCGGACACTTATGCTGAGCGGTCCGAGTCGGTCTCGCTCGAGGGAACGATCGAGTCGATCCTCCCCGAGGAGCGACTGTTCAAGGTGAGAGGAGATCGCGGCTCGGTCGTCTTCCGGGCCGGCCCGCAGGTCGTGAATTTCGGCGAGATGGAGGTCGGCGACAAGATCGCGCTGGAATACCAGCAATCGGTTGCCGTCGGCATGGCGGACCCCGCCGATCCGGGCACCGCGCTTGGTGAGGTCGTGGCCGGCGCGGCGGTGGAAGGGGAGAGACCCGCTGGTGCCGTGATCGGCTCCGGCTCGACCGTGGTCGAGTTCCTCTCCTACGACAAACCGACCGAAAGCGTCGTCATCCGCCTGAATGACGGGACCATCGAGCGAGTCTCTGTTCCGAAGGAGATGCGCCAATTCGCGGCGGCGCGGCAATCCGGAGACCGGGTGGCTGTTGCCGTTGACCGGGCGCTGGCAATCGCCGTGACGCCGGTCGAATAAAGCGACGGGATGGGCGCGCCGGGACACGGCGCGCCTGTTTCCTTCAATCCTCGCGGATATTCTTCACGGCCTTCTTGACCAGGAACATCGGCAGCACGAGGGTCGCGATCAGCGCGCCGGCCCAGACGAGGGTCGTGGCCAGGAGCCATGTCGAGCCGCCATTGATCTCCATACCCCCGACGAAGAGGTTGGTGACCAGAAGCCCGACAAAGGTCGTGACCAGCGCCACGCCACCCTTGAGCGCGGGCAGGTTCTTCTCGGATTGCTTTTCGATCAGCGGTCCGGCCAGCACCATGACCAGCGAAAGCAGCAGCGTGGCGAAGATGAAACCTGTCGGCGTGAAGGAGAAGGAATCGCCCAGCAAGATGCTGGCGACAAGCAGGCCGATAGCATGTGCGAGAACATAGACTGCGGCGGAAATCAGCATTCGAACCATTTGGGCCCCCCATTGGCTATTCGCCGCTGATACTAGCGAGCAAATGCCCGTTTAAAAGGGGAAAACTTCTCCTGCTGGTTGAAATCCGCCGGCGCACGGGCCTATCGTGGCGCGGGTGGTTCTTCCAATGCACGGTCAAGCCGGTACCACCTGAAACACGGGTCATTCCAACAGGAGCCTGACATGCCCATTCTTCACATATTCTGGTCGATCTTTCTCATCTTCCTGCTCGCCGCCTGGATCTGGACGCTGATCGCGGTGGTCAGCGACATCTTTTCCTCCGAGGATCTCAGCGGCATGGGCAAGGGCCTGTGGATGCTGGCGGTGATCGTCGTGCCCTGGCTCGGCGTGCTGGTCTATCTCATCATGCGCGGCGACTCGATGCAGGCGCGCTCGCAAAAGGCGGCCGAGGAGCTTCAGGAGGCGCAGAAGGCTTATATAAGAGACGCCGCGGGAGGGGTCTCGACAGCGGATGAACTCGCGAAACTCGCCGATCTGAAGGAAAAGGGCGTGATCTCCGAAGAGGAGTTCGCGGCCCAGAAGGCCAAGCTGCTGGCCTGACGGGTTTTCGGAGGGGCGTGGTGGACCGCGCCCCTTCCGGACCACGAAACAGATGCCCAATACCCGCCTCTTCAATCTCGTGCTCGCGATTGCGCTGGTCATCATGGTCGGCTGGCTGCTTGTCAACGGCAAGGGGCTGTTGCTGCCGATCTTCACCGCGATCATCTCGGTCTATATCCTGAATTCCTGCGTCATGGCGCTGACCCGCCTGCCGGTTGTCGGCTGGCTGCCGGTCTGGTCGCTGCGCCTGATCGTGCTCATGGTGTTCACCGCCTGTATCATCGGCATGATGCTTGTCGTCTCGGTCACGGTTGACCAGTTGCTGACCGTCGCCCCGACCTATCAGCAGAATCTCGAGAGCCTGCTGGCCAGGCTCACCACCTTCTTCGGCGTCCGGACCGATCCGACCTGGGAAGAGATCCGGGCCGCCACGATCGGGCAGGTCGACCTGCGCGGCTTGCTCGCCTATCTCCTCGCCTCGCTGACCAGCATTGGCGGATCGATCTTCCTTGTCGTCGTCTATGCTGCCTTTCTTTTCGGCGAGCGCGCCAGTTTCGGCGCCAAACTCGACGCCGCCTTCCCCCGCACGCAGGCCACCCAGACCCGCGAGATGATCGGCGATATCAACGCGCGGATCGGTGAATACCTGGCCGTGAAGACGCTGATCAACATCATCCTCGGCCTGGTCTCCTGGGGCATCCTCTGGGCGATGAATGTCGATTTCGCGCTGTTCTGGGCGGTGATGATCGGGCTGATGAACTACATCCCCTATGTCGGCTCGCTGATCGGGGTCGCCTTTCCGGTCGTGCTGTCGCTGGCACAGTTTGGCGCCGTGCTGCCCTCGCTGCTGCTGGCCGCGCTGCTGACCAGCGCGCAGATGTATGTCGGCAACGCGCTGGAGCCGCGCATGATCGGCCGGCAACTCAACCTCTCCCCCTTCGTCGTGCTCGTCGCGCTGTCGCTCTGGACCACCCTCTGGGGCATTCCCGGCGCCATCCTCGCCATTCCCATGACCTCGATGATCACCATCATCTGCGCCGGCTTTCCGGACACGCGATTCGTCGCCATCCTGCTGGCCGAGAAGGTCGCGGATCTGCCGGAGACGGAAAAGCATCCGGTATGAGCCGTCCGCCGGGACGCCATAGTACCTGGACCTCCATCCGGGGCTTCCGGGAGGCGATCCTCGACCCCGGCGTGCGGCTGCTGATCGGACTGACCGCTTTCGTCATTCTAGGCGGCGCGCCCTTCTACATGACCGTCGAAGGCTGGGGATTCGTTGATTCGCTCTACTTCGCCACGGTCACCATCTCGACCGTCGGCTATGGCGATCTTTCCCCCGAGACCGCGTTCGGACGGCTCTTCACGATTGGCTATATCGTCGTCGGAATTGGGCTCTTCGTGGCGCTGGCCTCTGCCATTGCGGATCACCTGATCCGGCGGGCCCGGCGCGATCTCGGCGTCTTGGAGAGCTGCCAAGACCCTGATCCCTAAAGAAATCGGTTTCGGAAACCCCCTGTTGGTATCCGTTTTCTGCATGTGCAAAGCCCCGAAATCACAAGAGGTTTTACCGGGTGACCCAAGAATTTTCGGGCGGGATGTAACTTTTTTGTTGCCGAAACCGGTTTCGGAAGGTTTCGTAAGGGACAGGGAGAACAGCATGAACGATCTGGCGCAGCGCAGGGAGAAGGCGACGGGGAGGCGGCCGCGAGTCACCATCTCGGATCTTGCCGAGTCGCTCGGGCTGGCCAAGGGCACCGTCTCCCGCGCTTTGAACAATTACCCCGATATTTCCGAGAGCACCCGCCAGCGCGTCAAACATGCCGCCGAAGTGATGGGATACTCGCCGCTCAGCCATGCACAGGCGATTCGCACCGGCGTTGTCCGCTCCGTCGGCCTCGTGCTGCAGACAACGGAACATGACGGACACCGCCCCTTCCTCGCCAGTTTCCTGGCCGGGATCTCGGAAGCTGCCTCCGCCGCCGACTGGTCGCTGACCGTGGCGACCGCCACTTCGGACGAGGACACCGCCCGCGTACTCGGGCGGCTGGTCGCCTCGCACAAGGCGGACGGGTTCATCCTGCCGCGAACCTATATGGACGACCCCCGGGTCGATTTTCTCAAAAGCCATCACGTGCCTTTCGTTCTCTTCGGCCGTACCCGCGACACCAATGGCTGCGCCTGGTTCGACATCGAGAGCGAGAAGGCGATCGAGGAGGCGGTCTGCATCCTGCACGGACTCGGCCATCGCCGCATCGCTTTCGTGCCGGGGCGCGAGGGCTACACCTTTTCCGAACTTCGGCTTCAGGGGTACCGCTCCGGGCTGGCCATGTGCGGCTTGCCGGAGGACGGTGCGCTGATCGGACCGGGCGCGCTCAACCCCGAGGCCGGCGAGGCTGCCGCCCGCGCGCTGCTGGCGCTGGACGCACCGCCCACCGCCATCGTCTGCTCGGCCGACCGCGCCGCCTTCGGCACCTATGTCGCCGCATCGGCGCTCGGGCTGGAGGTCGGGCGCGACCTCTCCGTGCTCTCCTATGACGGCGTGCCCGAAGGCGGGTTGCTGGCGCCGGCGCTCTCGACCTTCTCGGTGGACATGCAGGCCGCCGGCCGGCGTCTGACCGAGCTTCTCATTCGCAGGATCCGGGGAGAGGCCCCGGAAGCCTTGCGTGAACTGGCACCTGCCAGGTTCCTTGCCCGTGGTTCGCACGGGCAACCAAGACTGTCCCCGGCGGAGCTTTCCCGCCGGGTGCGTTCAAAACTGTAGATCCCAAGGGAGGGAAAAACATGTCCAAGACCACCAAATTGATGACCGGAACCGCGCTTGCGCTGCTCATGTCCGGTCTCGCGGCCAATGCGGAGAGCATCCGCTTCTGGACCACGGAAGAGCAGCCTGAGCGTCTCGCCAAGCAGGAAGAGATGGCAGCGGCCTTTACCGCTGAATCCGGCGTCGACGTCGAGGTGATCCCGGTCACGGAGAAGGACCTGTCCACCCGCGCTACCGCCGCCTTCGCCGCCGGTGACCTGCCGGACGTGATCTACACCCCGCTTGTCAATGTCCTGCCCTGGGCCGAGGCCGGCATTCTCGATTCCGACGCTGCTGGTGAGGTGATGGAAGCGCTCGATCCCGCCACCTTCGCCTCCGGTGCCGTCGAGATGGCCGCCTTTGACGGTGGCGTCGCGGCCGTTCCGGTCGATGGCTGGACGCAGATGATCGTCTATCGCAAGGACAAGTTCGACGAGGCCGGCCTCGAGGCCCCGACCTCCTACGCGGCCGTCGTCGCTGCGCTCGAAAAGCTCCACAACCCGCCGGAAATGTACGGCTTCGTTGCTCCGACCAAGGTCGACGAGAGCTTCATGAGCCAGGTGCTCGAACATGTCTTCCTCGCCAATGGCGTTTCGCCGGTCGGGGCTGACGGCTTCGCGCCGCTGGACGAGGCAAAGACCACCGAGGTGCTCGACTTCTACAAGGCCATCGTGGAAGCCTCGCCCAAGGGCGAGCTGTTCTGGAAACAGTCGCGCGAGATGTATTTCGCCGGCCAGGCCGCGATGATCATCTGGTCGCCCTTCATCCTCGACGAGCTGGCCGGCCTGCGCGACAGCGCCCCGCCGACCATCAATGACGACCCGACCTCCGCCGAGCTGGCCTCGCTGACCGGCGTCGTGACCACCTTCTCCGGCCCGTCCAACTCCGATGGCGCCGCCTGGGGTGACACCCGCTACTTCGGCATCACCAATGACGCCGATACGGATTCGGCGATCGACTTCGTGAAGTTCTCGATGGATGAAGGCTATACCCAGACGCTCTCCATCGCGCCGGAAGGCAAGTTCCCGATCCGCAAGGGCACGGCCGAAGATCCCGAGAAGTTCACCATGGCATGGTCGAAGCTCGATGTCGGCGTTGACCGCAAGGCGCCGCTCTCCGAGCTCTACGCGCCGGAGATGATCGGCGAGATCGTCGGCGGTCTGGATGTTGCCCAGCGTTGGGGCGTCAAGGAAGGCCAGCTCGCGCTTGCCTCCAAGATGATCAACAGCCAGGTCTTCAACCGGCTCGTGCGCGAATATGTCGATGGCGAGCGGGACGCCGCCGCGACCGTCGCCGCGCTGAACGAAGAGCTCGGCAAGATCGAGTAACCGGCCTCAAAGCCGGCCCCGGGGATGCGCTCCGGGGCCACCCCCCCCTCCACCAACGGCTCGCTGCCCCCAAGCGACGGCGACCAGCGGAGATCACAATGACAACCGCAGTACCTCCAAAGGGTACAGGCCCGCTCGCAAAGCGCGAGGCGCGCCTGGCCTGGGGACTCCTGTTCCCAACGATATTCAGCGTGGCGATGGTCATCATCCTGCCTCTGCTGTCGATTTTCTGGATTTCCATCAAACCGATCGGGCTCGCGGACTTGCGCCCGCCGGTGCCCGTGGTGCGCGAACAGCTACGTGGCAAACCCGCCGCGGCCGGCGACACCGCGACCATCGAATACCGGCTGCGCAATTCCAGCCAGGACACGTTGATCGAGGGCGTGACGCTGTCCGACAGCTTCCCGCCCGGCGTCACGGTCACCGGGGAGATCCCCGAGGGCTGCAAGCAGACCGGCACGGAATTCTTCTGCGATTTCGGCACCATCGACCCGAAATACAACAACCGGATGAAGATCGAGGTCGAGGTTGGCCAGGAGTATTTCGACTGGGGTGGCCACCCCAAGGACAGCGAACCTGTCGTGACCGGCACGGCCGATTTCATCCTGACCAATGGCGAGTTCACGCTCGACAATTTCAGGCGCGTCTTTGACGGCTCCGAGTTCTGGAGCGTCTTCGGCGTCACGCTGGCCTACACGGTTTTCGGGACGATCGGCGCGATCGTGGTCGGCCTCTTCGCCGCGCTGCTACTCAACAACGAGTTCCGCGGCCAGGGCGTGTTGCGCGGCCTCTATCTCTTCCCCTATGTCGCTCCGGTCATCGCCGTCGCCTTCACCTGGGTGACGCTGTTCGACCCGACCTCCGGTTCGGCCAACGAGCTCCTGATCCGCATGGGGGTGACCCAGGAGGGGATCAACTTCTTCGGACAGAAGCCACTGGCGCTGATCATGGTCATCGTCTTCGAGATCTGGCGCTACTTCCCGCTCAGCTTCCTCTTCATCCTAGCGCGTCTGCAATCCATCGACACCGACATGTACGAGGCCGCCGACATGGACGGCGCCAGCCCGTTCCAGAAATTCTGGTATCTGAGCATGCCGATGCTGCTCGGCATCCTCTCGGTTGTCTTCCTGCTGCGCTTCATCTGGACCTTCAACAAGTTCGACGACATCTTCCTGCTCACAGGCGGCAATGCGGGCACCCGCACGCTGACCGTGAATGTCTACGAACAGGCCTTCGCCGTCTCCAATATCGGCGCCGGCGCGGCGGTTGCCGTGGTCGTCTTCGGCTGCCTGCTCGTGTTCTCGATCTTCTTCTTCAAGTTCATCAGCCGTGAGGAGGGCCTGTGATGAAAGCACTTCGCAAGGGAAGCGTCGTCGGGCCGGTCATCGGTATCCTCTGGCTCTTCGTCATCGCCACCACGGTTGCCGTCATGATGTCCTTCATCACCGGCGCCGCCTTCCGCCCCGGCCTGATCGGCACGCTGCTTGTCGGTCTCGGGCTCGGCCTCGCCGCCTTCCGGCTCAACGACAGATGGGCGCTTATCGGCGCCGGCGCCGTGGCAACCTTCCTGCTGATGATGGTCGGCTTCGGCCCGGTCCTCACCGGCGAAGGCGTCACCTTCATCCACAAGCTGCTCTGCGCGCTGTTTGTCGGCATCGGCGCCGGCTGGCCGCTCCAGGCCATGCTCGGCGGGCACACGATAAGCGAGATGACCCGGCATGAGTTCGAGGAGGTCATCATCAGCTTCCTGACCGGCTTCGGCTATGTCTTCTTCACCGCCATCGTCATCATCCCCTTCTACGTTATGGTGATGACCTCGTTGAAATCGCAACAGGCGCTGCTGCAGAACCCGCTCGACTTCACGCTCGACTGGGACAAGGGCTGGGGCCTCTTCCGCAGCTACCAGGAGCTCTTCACCGATTTCGGCTTCGGCGGCTATCTCTGGACCTCCTTCTTCATCTCGGTGGTCACGGTCTTCGTCACGCTGCTCTTCTCGGTGCCCGGCGCCTATGCCGTCGCCCGGCTCCGCTTCAAGGGCGCGGCGGCCTTCTCCCGCTCGATCCTGCTGATCTACATGGTGCCGATGATCGTCGTCGCACTGCCGATCTACATCGTCTTCTCGATGACCGGCCTGCGCAATTCGCTCTTCGGCCTGATCCTGATCTACCCGGTCACGACCATCCCGGTCTCGCTCTACATGTTGCAGGGCTATTTCCGGGGGTTGCCGGCAGAAGTGGAAGAAGCGGGTCTCATGGACGGGCTCTCCCGGCTCGCCGTGATCTGGAAAATCACCCTGCCGCTCTCGCTGCCCGCGCTGGCCTCGGTCTCGCTCTATGTCTTCATGATCGCCTGGAACGAGTTCCTGCTGGCCTTCATGCTGCTGGACGACCCGTCCAAGTTCACGCTGACACGCGGGGTCGCCTCGCTCAACTCCTCCGAGGTTCCACGCCAACACCTCATGGCCGGCGCTGTCATTGCGACCGTCCCGATCATGGTGCTTTTCCTCGGGCTCGAAAAGTTCATGACCAAGGGCCTGACGGCCGGTTCGGTCAAGGGATAACGACAAATGACCTACGAAAACCTAGACGAAGAGGCCCGGCAGATCCTGCGGGACAATGACCGGGGCGGCTATACCGTCCCCACATCCGGCCTCTACCCCTACCAGTGGAACTGGGACAGCGCCTTCGCGGCCTGGGGGTTCTCGACCTTCGACAACAACCGTGCCTGGGTTGAGCTGGAGACGCTCTTCGCCTCGCAATGGGAGGATGGAATGGTCCCCCATATCATCTTCCACCGCGTGGTTCCGGAATACTTCCCCGGTCCCGATGTCTGGGGCGTCGATCACACCCCGCCCACGTCCGGCATCTCCCAGCCCCCCATCGCAGCCACAATGGCCCGCGCGGTCTATGAGAGCGACAAAGAGGCCGGGCGCGCCCGTCTCGACGGCCTCTACGAGGGGCTGCTGAACTGGCATCGCTGGTTCATGGCGGCGCGGATCACCGACGGGCTGTGCTGCATCACGCATCCCTGGGAATCCGGGCGGGACAATGCGCCCGACTGGGATGGCGGCCTGGAAAATGTCGACACCTCGATGGTCGGCGAGTACCAGCGCCGGGACACCTCCCATGTCAACAACGACATGCGGCCCACCAAGCTGCAATATGACCAGTATCTCGCGCTGCTCTATTTCTCGCGCGACTGCGGCTGGGATATCCAGACGATCAACGAGAAATCCCCGCTGCGCGTCGCCGATCCGGGCATGCATTTCATGCTCCTGCGGGCGCATCGGGATCTCAAGTGGATCGCGGAGGAACTCGGCAAGCCGGAGGTCGAAGAGATCCAGGGCTGGATCGATGCGATGGTCGCCGATGCCGAGAAGTTCTGGAACAAGGATGGCGGCTATTACGACAGCATCAACATGCGCTCTGGCGCGTTCACCAACACGCTGTCCTGCGCCTCCTTCTATTGCTGGTATGCCGGGATCGACGACGCTCGCATGATCCCGCATCTCGAGCGTGTCCTCGCGGCGGTTAAATACCCGGTCCCCTCCTATGACCCGGACCGGGCGGATTTCGACCATATCCGTTATTGGCGCGGTCCGCTCTGGTGCATGGCCAATTCCCAGATCGGTGCCGGTCTTGCCGAGATGGGCCATGCCGTTCTCGCCGAGAAAGTGCGGCTCGGCACGCGCGCGGTGATCGCCGATCACGGTTTCGCAGAATATCACAGCCCCGTCGACGGAACCCCCGCCGGCGGCCAACATTTCACCTGGACCGCGGCCTGCTGGCTTACCTATGCCAGCCCGCAAGCCAAGGGAGGCTTCTGACATGGGTGCCATCAAACTGAATGCCGTCGAGAAGTGGTACGGCGAAGTCCAAGTCATCAAAGGTGTCGATCTCGAGATCAACGATGGCGAGTTCGTCATCTTCGTCGGCCCCTCGGGCTGCGGCAAGTCCACGCTGCTGCGCATGATCGGCGGGCTGGAGGAGATCTCCCGTGGCAGCCTCGAGATCGATGGCAATGACGTCACCGATCACCCGCCGGCCAAGCGGGGCCTGTCGATGGTGTTCCAGTCCTATGCGCTCTATCCGCATATGTCGGTGGCCGAGAACATGGGCTTCTCGCTCAAGACTGCCGGCGCGCCGAAATCCGAGATCGACGCCAAGGTGGCCGAGGCCGCCCGCATCCTGAAGCTGGAAACCTATCTCGAGCGGCGTCCGAAGGACCTCTCCGGCGGCCAGCGCCAGCGGGTGGCCATCGGCCGTTCCATCGTTCGCGACCCCACGGCCTTCCTCTTCGACGAGCCGCTCTCCAATCTCGACGCCGCGCTTCGGGTCGAGATGCGTTACGAGATCGCCAAGCTGAGCCAGAACCTCAAAACCACGATGATCTACGTGACCCATGACCAGATCGAGGCCATGACGCTCGCTGACCGGATCGTTGTGCTGGAATTCGGCACGATCGCCCAGATCGGCACGCCCAAGGAGCTCTACGAACGCCCCGCGAACCTCTTCGTGGCGCAGTTCATCGGTTCGCCAAAGATGAACATCCTGCCCTGCACCACCTCCGACGGGCGCTTCCATCTCGAAGGCGGGCGCGGAGGCGAATATCGCTACGCCAATCCCGCTGTTTCCGTCGGCGCGCGCCCGGAACATATCACGCTGGGAGAGCCGGGCGAGGGGGCCTGTGACGGCACGGTCGATCTCGTCGAATATCTCGGCGCGGACACCTATGTCATCATTGATGGTGGCCCGCTGGGGCAGATCACGGTGCGCGGCTCCTCCGAGGATCCGCACAAGCCGGGCGACAAGGTCGGGATCGTCTTTGACGAGCGCTGGCAGCTTTTCTTCGACAAGGATGGCCTCGCAGTCACCGAATAAATGGTATACCAAAAGGGGGCGCAACTCGCGCCCTCCCTCCACTCACGGGCGACGCGTCCCGGTCTGCCGGCTTCGGTCGACATTTCCGGGCGCTCCGACCCGCCCTATGTCCCACGGTGAGCCACATGCCTATTCAGGACCCCGACAGCTTCCTCCGCCATCTCTATGACATCGCCGTCCAGGTCGCCGACCCCATGGCCATCATCCCGCAGGCCCTGCCTGAGAAGCCCTCGGGCCGCGTCGTGGTGATCGGTGCCGGCAAGGCATCGGCGCGGATGGCCGAGGCGGTCGAGAGCGTCTGGGGCGCCTGCGAAGGGCTTGTCATCACGCGGTACGGCTATGACCGGCCCTGCGAGGGCATCGAGATCGTCGAGGCCGCGCATCCGGTTCCGGACGAGGCCGGCCTCGTGGCCACGTCGCGGATGCTGCACCGGCTCAAGGGGCTTGAAGAGGGCGATTTCGTCCTCGCGCTGATCTCCGGCGGCGCGTCCGCGTTGCTGGTCCAGCCCGCCGGCGACATCACCCTGGCCGAGAAACAGGCCGTCAACGCCGCGCTGCTGGCCTCTGGCGCCCCGATCGACAAGATGAACACCGTCCGCAAGCACCTCTCCCGCGTCAAGGGCGGCCAGCTCGCCGCTGCGGCCTATCCGGCGAAGATGCTCTCGCTGATGATTTCGGACGTGCCGGGAGACGACATGGCCTTTATCGGCTCCGGCCCGACCGTGGGCGACGCCAGCACGGCGAATGATGTCCGCGCGATCCTGGAGAAATGGAATATCGAGGTTCCGGCTTCCGTCATGGCCGTGCTTGCCGGGGACACCGGCGTCGTCGCCCCGGGGGATGCAAGCCTCTCGGCGGTCGAGAACCGGGTCATCGCCGCGCCGTCGCAATCCCTCGCCGCCGCCGTCCGGGAAGCGGTCGGGGCGGGCTGCGAGGTCCGCCTGCTCGGGGATGATATCGAGGGCGAGGCGCGCGACGTGGCCGCCGAGCACGCCGCTGCGGCGCTGGCGGCGCGTGGCGCCAAGCCGGTCCTGCTGCTCTCGGGCGGCGAGTTGACCGTGACTCGCCGCGGCAATGGCGTCGGCGGCCCGAACGCCGAATATGCCCTGGCGCTCGCAAAGGCGCTGGACGGCGCCGAGGGGATCCATGCCATCGCCTGCGACACGGATGGTGTCGATGGCGCGGCCGAGGTCGCCGGTGCCGTTATCACGCCGCACACATTGGCCCGGGCGGCCGAACTTGGCGCCGATACCGATCTCGCATTGGCGCAAAATGACGCGCACAGCTTTTTCGCGACGCTTGGCGACCAGGTCGTCCCCGGCCCGACTCTTACAAATGTGAACGACTTCCGCGCCATATTGGTCCTTCCGGACAGCTGAGGGGGCCGGCGGTCGGAGCCGCCTGCCGGGCGGGCAAGGCGGCAACAGGGAGCGGCGATATCGGCTCCCACCTTGTTACGCGCAAGTCAGCGCCCTACATGGGCCTGCATGAGACGTTTCCTTCCCTTCCTCAAGAAGCCCCCCGTGGTTTCGGTCATCCGCCTCAGCGGCATGATCGCGGCCGGCCAACGCGGGCTGAACGATGCCGGTCTGGCCGAGGCCATTGAGCGTGCCTTCAAGAAGGGCAAACCGGTGGCCGTGGCGTTGGTGATCAACTCGCCCGGTGGTTCGCCCGCGCAATCCTCGCTGATCGCGGCGCGCATTCGCCGGCTGGCCGAAGAGAAAGAGCTTCCCGTTACGGCATTTGTCGAGGATGCGGCAGCCTCTGGCGGCTATTGGCTGGCCTGTGCCGCCGATGACATCATCGTCGACGAGAATTCCATCATCGGCTCGATCGGTGTGATCTCGGCCGGGTTCGGCCTGCATGAGGCGATCGGGAAGCTCGGGGTCGAGCGCCGGGTCCATACGGCCGGGCAGTCCAAGAGCTTCCTCGATCCGTTCCGCCCCGAGAAGGAAGAAGATGTCGCCCGGCTGCGCGCATTGCAGGACCAGATCCACGCCAATTTCATCGACCATGTGAAAGCGCGGCGCGGCATGCGGCTACCGGACGGGCAGGATCTCTATACCGGAGATGTGTGGATCGGACGTCAGTCGCTGGAGGTCGGGCTTGCCGACGAGGTCGGCCATCTTGTGCCGACCATGAAAGCGCGCTACGGAGATTTGGTAAAATTTGTAAGCCACGGGCCGCGCCGAGGATTGCTGCGCCGGTTCGGACTGTCAATCGCCGCCGAGGCGGCTTCGGAACTGGAAGAGCGCAGCCTCTGGGCGCGCTATGGGCTCTGAGTGCTGGTAAAGATCGTCACTTTCTTCCTGATCGGTATCGCGGTGCTGGCAATGCTTGGCCGGCTGCGCTGGCCGGGTGGTGCGAAGCGCACTGACAAATCCGGCGAGCGCCCGCGCAAGCCGCGCAAGTGCAAGGCCTGCGGCAGTTTCATAATCGGAGACGGCCCGTGCTCCTGCGGCAAGGGCGGAAAGGGATGACGACATGCTGACGGATCTGGGCCTGCTGGGCCTCGGACTCCTCATCCTGCTGCTTGCGGGCGACGCGCTTGTCAAAGGCGCGGTCAACCTTGCGCTGCGAGCGGGTGTGCCGGCACTACTGGTGTCGCTCACCATTGTCGCCTTCGGCACCTCTGCGCCGGAATTGCTGGTCTCGATCAAGGCGATCCTGAACGGCTCGGCAGGGATCGCGCTCGGCAACGTGGTCGGCTCCAATATCGCCAATGTGCTGCTGGTGCTGGGCGTTCCGGCGATGCTGACCGGCCTGCATACCTCCGGCTGTGACACCAAGCGGACCTACCTGATGATGATGGGCGCGACCGTGGTCTTCATCGGTCTGGCCTATACCAATCTGTTCAACTGGATCGACGGCTCGGTGCTGCTCTTCGGTCTCGCCCTGATGTTGGGCGACGCGCTGCGCACCGCGCGGCTGCACCGGCGCGAGACCGCGCTTGCGGTCAATGCCGCCGAGATGGCGGGCGGGTGTTCGGCGCTGGCAGACGAGGACGAGGAGGTCGAGGGGGCAGACGACGCCGCGCCGACCTGGAAGATCTGGCTCTATCTCGGGCTTGGCCTGATCGGCCTGCCGCTCGGAGCGGACCTGCTGGTCAATGGCGCGGTCAATATCGCCCATGACCTGAATGTGCCGGAGACGGTGATCGGGCTGACCCTGGTCGCGCTCGGCACCTCGCTTCCGGAACTGGCCACCACCGTCATGGCGGCGATCCGCGGCCAGACAGAGGTCGCCATCGGCAATGTCATCGGCTCCAACCTGTTCAACATGCTGGCAATCATCGGCATCGCAAGCTTTGTCGGCGATATCCCCGTCGATCCGGGCACGTTGAGATTTGATATCTGGGTGATGTTCGCCTCCTCGGCGATCCTGCTGCCCTATGTCTTTTTCAAGTTCGACATGAATCGAGGCGTCGGCTTTGTCTTCACTGCGGCTTATGTGCTCTATATCGTGCAGTTTCTTATCTGACGGAAAGAGCGGGCATGAGTGAAAGACGGGCCCTCGTCACGGGGGCGGCGCGCCGGCTTGGGCGCGCCATGGCGCTGTATCTTGCGGAACGCGGCTATGACATCGCCCTCCATTGCCACGAAGCGGCTTCGGAGGCTGATGCGGTCGCGGCGCAGATTGCCGCGATGGGCCGCCAGGTTGCGATCCTGCCGGCGGACCTGACATGCGAGGCGGAGAGCCAGGCGCTGGTTCCCGCCGCCAGGCACGCGCTCGGTGGCCGCCTGACCCTTCTGGTCAACAACGCGTCGATCTTCGAGGCCGACCGGATTGCCACGGCCAGCCGCGAAAGCTGGGATCGTCACCTGGAATCCAACCTGCGCGCGCCGGTTGTCCTGACCGCCGCCTTCGCCGAACAGGCGCCCGACCCGGAGCGCGACGGGCGCGGTGAGTGGCGTGCCGCCGCGCTGGTGGTCAATATCGTCGATCAGCGCGTGCGCAAGCTCACGCCGCGCTACATGAGCTACACGATTGCCAAGTCGGCGCTCTGGACCTTCACGCGCACCGCCGCGCAGGAGCTGGCTCCCGGCATCCGCGTCAATGCCATCGGACCGGGCCCGACGCTGGCCGCCGCAGCCCAGAGCGAGGCCGAGTTCCTGCAGCAGCGTGCGGCCTGTCCCTTGGGGCGCGGGTCCGATCCGGAGGACATCTGTGCGGCGCTCGGCTACCTCGTCGAGGCCAAGGCGGTGACCGGTCAATTGATCTGTGTCGATGGAGGCCAGCATCTCGCCTGGCAGACGCCGGACCAGCAGATGCCGGGCTAAGCGATTGATGGTAGCGCAGGACACTTATGCACCTGGATCAAAGCCTTCACGAAACTGTCAAGAAAGCTTTAAGAATTTCAAGTATTTGCACTGCGTCGATAAATATTTACCTTGAAAACAGCGGCTTAACAATTCGCCTATTTTTTAATCAGCCTAACGAATTATCAGAAAAAACAGGGGTGTCAGGCGGTCGCCCAGAGGTTTTCCCGAGGGTTATCCACAGAAAAAGTGGACATGTTTGCGGTTGCTTCCGGGGTCGGTAAGTTGCAGCGATCAAGAGGAATCGGCAGCAGGTAGGGATGAGCGACAACAGCATGGATAAACCGCAGGGAGACGGGCTTACAGGGCATGGTTGTATCCAGTCCTACCTGCGGTTGTTGGACGGCAGCCCGGGCGTCTACCGGATGCTCGATGCGCAGGCCCGCGTGCTCTATGTCGGCAAGGCGCGGAACCTCAAGGCGCGGGTGTCGAACTATGCGCGGCCCTCGGGCCATTCGGCGCGGATTGCGCGGATGATCCGCGAGACCGCCTCGATGATGTTCCTGACCACGCGGACCGAGGCCGAGGCGCTGCTGCTGGAGCAGAACCTCATCAAGCAGCTCAAGCCGCGCTACAATGTGCTGCTGCGCGACGACAAGAGCTTTCCCAATATCCTCGTCTCCAAGGCGCATGATTTCCCGCAGATCAAGAAACATCGCGGCGCCAAGAAGGAGAAGGGTGCCTATTACGGACCCTTCGCCAGCGCCGGCGCGGTCAACCGGACGCTGAACCAGCTGCAGAAGGTCTTCCTGCTGCGCAACTGCTCGGACGCGACCTTTGAAAGCCGGACTCGCCCCTGCCTGCTCTACCAGATCAAGCGCTGTGCGGCGCCCTGCGTCGGCTATGTCTCGCGGCAGGACTATTCAGCGCTGGTCGGCGATGCGGAGCGCTTCCTGCAAGGCAAGTCGACCAATGTGCAGGAGGAGCTGGCCGCTCAGATGATGGCCGCGTCCGAGGCGATGGAATTCGAACGCGCCGCCGCGCTTCGGGACCGCATCCGGGCGCTGACGCAGGTGCAGTCGGCGCAGGGGATCAATCCGCGCGGCGTGGCCGAGGCGGATGTGGTCGGGCTGCATCTCGATGGCGGGCAGGCCTGTGTGCAGGTCTTCTTCATCCGCGCCAACCAGAACTGGGGCAATCACGATTATTACCCGCGCACCGGCGGCACCCAGTCCCCGGCCGAGATCCTGCGCAGTTTCCTCGTGCAGTTCTATGACGGCAAACAGGCGCCGCGGCAGCTCATCCTGAGCCATGATGTCGATGACAAGGAGCTTCTGGCCGAGGTGCTCACGGAGGCTGCCGGGCGCAAGGTCGAGATCCTCGTGCCGCAGCGCGGGGAGAAAGCGGAACTGGTGGCGGGGGCGGTGCGCAATGCGCGCGAGGCGCTGGCACGGAAGATGTCCGAAAGCGCGACCCAGGCGAAGCTGCTCGCCGGCCTGGCCGAGGCTTTCGAGTTGCAGGCGCCGCCGACCCGGATCGAGGTTTATGACAACTCCCACATCCAGGGCACGAACGCGGTTGGCGCGATGATCGTCGCCGGTGCGGAGGGCTTCCTCAAGAGCCAGTATCGCAAGTTCAACATCAAGGGCGAGGACCTGACCCCCGGCGACGATTTCGGCATGATGAAAGAGGTACTGACCCGCCGCTTCAAGCGCCTGTTGAAGGAGGATCCGGACCGGCAATCCGAGTCCTGGCCGGATCTGTTGCTGATCGATGGCGGGGCAGGGCAGGTGAGCGCGGTTGCCGAGATCATGGCCGAGCTTGGGGTCGAGGACGTCCCCTTCATCGGTGTTGCCAAGGGTGTGGACCGCGATGCCGGCAAGGAGGAGTTCTATCGCCCCGGCCAGCGCCCCTTCGCGCTCCGGCACAATGACCCGGTACTCTATTTCACCCAACGCCTGCGCGACGAGGCGCACCGCTTTGCCATCGGCACCCACCGCGCCAAGCGCGCCAAGGCGATCAGCGCCACGCCGCTGGACGACGTGCCCGGCGTCGGCGCGACGCGCAAACGCGCGCTGCTGTCGCATTTCGGCTCGGCCAAGGCCGTGAGCCGGGCCAATCTCGCCGATCTCAAGGCCGTGGACGGCATCTCCGCCGGGCTGGCGCAGAAGATCTACGATTTCTTCAACGAGCGCGGTTGAGCAGACGGTCCCGGGGCCATGCACGGAAGCGCCGGTTTTCGGGGAGCTGCTGCGATGCGCGGTTTTCGGAGGATGGTCACGGAGAGAACCGCGGCCCGGACCGAGCCCGAAAGCGCCGGGCCATCGTCCGCCCGTTCCGGCGCTCTGACGCATTGGTGCGGTCGGCGTAACGGTCGGTGGCCTTTCTGATCTTGCGCGATGAAACGCTGCGAAGCGGGCGGACGCCGAACCGGCTCCCGTCGCTCCGTTGTGCATCCGGAGAGAGCTGCCCCTTCGTGCTCGCAAAACAGGTCTTTCGGCTGGTCGCCGGCTTTGCAATATGCTTTCACACATGCCCATTCCGCGATAGGACAGCCTCATGCGCTGGAACGTTCCCAATATCCTGACCATCCTGCGGCTGCTCGCGGCGCCCGCGGTGTTGCTGGTCTTCCTGCTCCTGCCCCGTCCCTTCGCGGATTGGGTGGCGCTGATCCTCTTTGTCGGCGCCTCCGCGACCGACTGGTTCGACGGCTATCTCGCCCGGGCCTGGAACCAGCAGACAAAGCTCGGCACCATGCTGGATCCGATCGCCGACAAGGCGATGGTCATCATTGCGCTGGCCGCGCTGGTCGGGCTGATCGGGCTGAACGGGCTGGTCCTGGTTCCGGCGGCGGTGATCCTGTTCCGGGAGACCTTTGTCTCCGGCCTTCGCGAGTTTCTCGGCGACACCGCCGGCACGCTGAAGGTCACCAAACTGGCCAAGTGGAAGACCACCGTGCAGATGGTCGCCATCTCCGTGCTCTTTGTCAGCGGTATCTTCGAACATCATGTCGGGATGCTCAGCTTCGGCATGGATGCGGAGATGCTTGAGGGCATCCTGTCGGGCGCCGTGTCCGACGAGAACGGGCTGCGGATCTACGCGACGGGGCTGCAGCTCACATGGTATCTTGGCGTGGCGCTGCTCTGGATTGCCGCCGCGCTGACCTTCGTCACCGGGCTCGACTATTTCAACAAGGCCCGGCCCTACCTGAAGGACTGACCTCATGATCGATGTGCTCTATTTCGCCTGGCTGCGCGAACGGATCGGCCTCCCGAAGGAACGGATCGAGACCAGCGCGGAGACGGTTGCCGACCTCGTCGCAGAACTCGCCGCGCGCGAGGAACGCTACGCGCTGGCCTTCTCCGATATCTCCGCGCTCCGGGTGGCCGTCGACCAGGAGTTGACGGAGTTTGATGCGCCGCTTGCCGGGGCCCGGGAAGTGGCCTTTTTCCCGCCGATGACGGGGGGCTGAATGGAGATCCGTGTCCAGCAGGAGCCCTTCGCGGCCGGGGGCGAACTCGACGCTTTCACGGCGCGCGCTGACGGTGCAGGCGCGGTGGTGAGCTTCTCCGGGATTGTTCGGGACGACAGCGGCAAGATGGCGGAGATGGTCATCGAGCATTATCCCGGCATGACCGAACGCGCGCTGGAGACTATCGCGCAGGAGGCGATGGAGCGCTGGAGTCTCGCCGATGCGCTCGTGATCCATCGCTTCGGGACGATGCAACCGGGCGAGCAGATCATGATGGTCGCAACGGCATCGCGACATCGCAAGGACGCCTTCGAGGCGGCCGAATTCCTGATGGACTATCTCAAGTCCCGCGCGCCTTTCTGGAAGAAGGAGCATGGCTCCGATGGTACCTCCTGGGTGGCTGCCAAGCAGGAAGACGAGGACGCTCTCAAGCGCTGGTAGGGGCGCGGAGCCGGTCTTCGCGCGGGGTTCGATCCTGCTGCGTAAGAGACCGGTCCGGCGCTGCCCTGTCGAACTGTCGAGCTCCCGGGATTTCGATCCAGACCCTCCAACCAACTGCTTCGAGGGCCATATGCTGGGCTGGCAGGCGCGGAAAATGGGCCGGGAATGAAAACGGGCGCCTTCATGGAAGGCGCCCGTTCAGGTCTCTGTGCAAGGTTCAGTTGGTGATGATCTCCGGCCCCATGACGGTGTTGGGCAGATAGGTCGAGATCCATGGGATATAGGTCACCATGATCAGGAAGACGAAGAGCACGGCCAGGAAAGGCAACGCCGCCCGCACGACCCGCATCATCGGCATTCCCGCGACACCGGAGGTGACGAAGAGGTTGAGACCAACCGGCGGTGTGATCATGCCGATCTCCATGTTGACCACCATGATGATGCCAAGGTGGATCGGGTCCACGCCCAGTTCGATGGCAATCGGGAAGACCAGCGGCGCGACGATCACCAGCAGGCCCGACGGCTCCATGAACTGTCCGCCGATCAGCAGGATCACATTGACGATGATCAGGAACATCACCTTGCCAAAGCCCGCCGAAAGCATCGCGTTGGCGATCTGCTGAGGGATCTGCTCATCGGTCAGCACATGTTTGAGGATCAGCGCATTGGCGATGACGAACATCAGCATGATCGTCAGCTTGCCGGCCTCGAAGAGCGTGTGCTTGGTGTCGGGGTGGAAGAAGGCGGTGACGACCGCATAGGGCTTTTTCAGGAGCGGTATCTTGTTCGGGCTGTCACCATTCGAGAGCGGTCCCATGTCGCGATAGACAAAGCAGGCCACGAAGAAGGCATAGACGGAGGCCACGGCGGCGGCTTCGGTCGGGGTGAAGATCGCCTTGGTCAGACCCGGGACGCCGTAGATGCCGACCATGATGATGACGATGAGCATCAGCCCCCAGAAGGCGTCGCGGAAACTGCTCCAGATCTCGTGCCAGCCGGCCCATTCGCCCTTCGGCATGTTGCGGATGACGGCCATGATATAGATGGCGACCATCAGCATCAGGCCCGCGAGCAGTCCGGGGATGACACCGGCCAGGAACATCCGCCCGACCGAGACCTCGACAGCCGCCGCATAGACCACCATGACGATGGAAGGCGGAATGAGGATGCCGAGCGTGCCCGCGTTGCAGATAACACCGGCGGCGAAATCCTTGCTGTAGCCAGCTTCGCGCATCGCGGCGATCACGATGGAGCCGATGGCGACGACCGTGGCCGGCGAAGAGCCTGACAGTGCGGCAAAGAGCATACAGGCGAAGACGCCCGAAATGGCCAGGCCGCCGCGGAGGTGGCCGACACAGGCGATGGAAAAGCGGATGATCCGCTTGGCCACGCCCCCCGTGGACATGAAACTCGAGGCAAGGATGAAGAAGGGAATGGCCAACAGGGTGAAATGGCCCTCGAAGGCGTTGAACAGGGTTTGGGCGACGGAGGCCAGAGAACTGTCCGAGAACCACAGCAGGAAGAGCGTGGAACTCAGGCCGAGTGAGATGGCGATCGGCACGCCGATCATCATCAGGCCGATGACCATCACGAAAAGCAGGACGACTTCCATTACTTGTATTCCTCCTGGAGGGCGTCGATCTCATCCTCGACTTCGTGGGAGGCGACAAGGCGGTCCTTGTGGCCATGCAGCAAGGCCCAGCCGGCCTGCAGAAAGCGGAAGAGCATCAGCGCCATCGAGAGCGGCAATACGGCATAGGCGATCAGTCGCGGGATCTTCTCGTATTCATCGCCATCGTTGAAAGCGTCCTCCATCCAGCGCAGCCATTCGGGCATTGGAATGTCATTGACCTCGTACCAGCCCTTGGGTCGGAAATCGGCCTCGAAACCGGTCGGGAACCAGCGGCCCGTCGTGCCCGGCAGGTTCGCGAAATTCGCCCAGTAATCCCAGGAGCCCTTCAGCAGCAGGAAGGAGAAGACGATGCAAGCCGCGACCGAAATGAGGCCGAGGATTCGGCGCGTGCCCGGCCGGACGGTGTTGATGAGCGCATCGACGCCGAGATGGCTGTGGGTCTTCACCGCGTAGGAGGCGCCCAGAAGCACCAGCCAGCCGAACATGAAGACCGTGATTTCCAGCGCCCACAGGATGTTGGAATTGAAGCCGTAGCGCGCCACGACATTTGCGAAGGTGACTAGCGTCATCAACCCGAGGAGCACCGCGATAAGCGTCTCCTCGATTTCGTTCACGACGCGACCGAGCGCCTCCATGACCGTTCCTCTCGATTGGCCGGACATGCGGATTGCCCATGACCGAAATCGGGCTCCGCAATTCATGTCTGGCAAAATTTCCCGGGTTCTATCCGGCGCCTGGCCGGGATGAATCGGATCTCTGTGCGGTCCGATTGCCCGGTGGGCGGGCGCACCCGCCCACCGGTGTCAGCGGTAGGGGATCAGATCCCGGCGTTGATCGCCTGGGCGGCGTCGATCGTGTCCTGCCCGACATCGTCGGAGAACTTGTCCCAGACCGGCTTCATCGCCTCGACCCAGGCCGCGCGCTGTTCTTCGGACAGGGTGCGGATCTCGCCGCCAGCCTCGACAATCGACTGCTTGGCCGCGGCGTTCACAGCGATGGCTTCGGAGTTGCGGGTGGCTGTAACCTCGCCGAGAATGGTCAGAAACTGGTCGCGGACATCCGCGTCGAGGCTGTCGAGCCAGTCGACGGAGGTCACGACGAGATAGTCGAGAATGCCGTGATTGGTCTCGGTGACGCCGTCCTGAACCTCGAAGAACTTCTTGCCGTAGATGTTGGACCAGGTGTTCTCCTGGCCGTCGACGACACCTTGCTGCAAGGCGCCATAGACTTCGGAGAAGGCCATCTTCTGCGGGCTGCCGCCAATGGCTTCCATCTGTGCCACGAGCACGTCCGAGGACTGAACACGGAACTTCAGACCGTCCGCATCGGCCGGCGAGATCAGCGGCTTGTTGGCGGACATCTGCTTCATGCCGTTATGCCAGAATTCCAGGCCCTGAAGGCCGCGCTTCTGCATCGAGTTCTTCAGCGCGTCGCCGGTTTCGGAGCCCTGGAAAGTGTCGACCGCCTCCACGTTCTTGAACATGAAGGGCAGGTCGAAGATCCGGTATTTCTTGGTGAACTTCTCGAATTTCGAGAGCGACGGGGCGGCCAGCTGGACATCGCCCTGCAGCATCGCCTCGAGCACCTTGTCGTCATTGTAGAGGGTCGAGTTCGGGAACACCTCCATGCAGGCCGTGCCGTTCATCTCGTCATTGACGCGCTGCTCGAGCAGGCTGGCGGCAATCCCCTTGGGGTGCTTGTCGGTGTTGGTGACATGGCTGAACTTGATGACGATCTCGCCGGGATCACAGGCCGCGCTGGCGATGCCGGCAGTCAGGACCAGCGCCATGGCGGTGGCGGAAATGGTTGCGATTTTCATTCGAATGTCCTCCCGAGACTTTTCTGTTCGATCAGGGCCTGCCTCCCGGACAAGCCTTGCGAGCTAGCATCCACAGCCCATTCCGGGAAAAAACAAAAATGTGATCGGCCTGCAGGAAATCTTGGAAAGCTGATTTATTGCAGTGGTTTAAATGCCGTCTTTCGCGGTTTCGACACTGCCCTCCCGCAGGGGGTGTGCGAAAACTCGCACACCGCAATTCGGGCCAGTGCGGTTTCCCGCACAGTCGGGTCTTCAGCCATGGCTTCAGTCGGGCCGATAGTCCTCGGGCCGGACCCCGTGTCGCGCGAGCTTGTCGTAGAAGGTCTTTCGCGGCAGCTTCAGCGCCTCGGCCGCCTGGGTTGCCCGTCCGCGCGCCCGTTCCAGCGCGGCGATCAGCAGGCTGCGCTCGACCTGCGCCAGTTGCTCGGCCAAGCCAAGCTCCGCAGTGGGCGTCGGGTCGCTGAGCCCCATTGCGAAGCGCATCGCGGCATTCATCAGGCTGCGCGCATTGCCCGGCCAGTCCCGCGCCATCAGCTCCGCCACGACCTTCGGAGAGATCTCCGGCTCCGGCAGATCGGCCTGCTCGCAGGCAAGCCCGACATAATGCCGAAACAGCGTCGGGATGTCTTCCTTCCGGTCATCCAGCGGCGGGATCCGCACATGCATCACGTCGAGCCGCACGGCGAGATCGGCCGAGAAACGCCCTGCCGCGACCTCCTCCGACAGGTCCCGGCAGGTGCCGGCAATGACCCTGACTTCGCAGCCGGAATCGAGCAGGTCGAGCAGTGCGAACTGTGTCGCGGCATCAAGCGCCGAGACCTCGTCCAGAAACAGCGTGCCCGCGCCCGCCGCCTCGCTGGCCTGTGCGAGGCTGTCGGGGTCGAGCGCGGCTGCGGAGCGCTTGAGAAAGGGGTGCGGTGCTGCGGGCGACAGAAGGTGGATCACCTCCGCCACCTTCGACATGCCAGAGCCCGGCGGGCCGGTGACCAGCACTTCGGCGCCGGCCCGCGCCACCAGCCGGACCTTCCCGCGCAGCTCCTCGGACTGGGCGGAGCTTCCCTGCAGCAGGCGCGCCGCGGCATCTCCGGAGGCAAGCTCGCGTTTCAGCCAGCGGTTCTCCATCACCAGCTCGCGCGCCGCCAGCGCCTTGAGAATGACGCTCAGCAAGGCTTTCGGCTCGCAGGGTTTCTCGAGGAAATCGAAGGCGCCCATCGACATGCCGCGCACCGCCATCGGCACGTCCCCCTCGCCTGTCAGCAGGATCACCGGCAATTCGGGATCGACCTCCTGGGCAAGTTCGAGCAGCGCGAACCCGTCCTTTCCCGGCATCCGGATATCGGTGACGATGATTCCGGCGAATTCGGGGGAGATATGATCCTTCGCAACGATATAGCTTCCCGCCAGGATCGGCCGCAGCTCGGCCAGTTCCATCGTCTGGGCGAGCGCCTCGCGCACCGCCACATCGTCATCCACCAGCAAGACCTTGTCTGTCATCCTGTCCCCTCCTGGCGCGCGGCAACCAGCCGCAGGGTAAAGACCGCGCCCCCCTCCGGCCCGTTCTCGCCGCGGATCGTGCCGCCGAAACTCTTGATAATGCCATAGGAAATGGACAGCCCAAGCCCCATCCCCTCGGAATGCCCGACATCCTTGGTCGAATAGAACGGGTCGAAGATCTTGTCCGGCGCCTCGATGCCGATCCCGGTATCGGCCACCTCCAGGCAGACGGTATCGTCCTCCGTCAAGGTGATCGTCAGCCGCTTGGTCACTCGCCCGTCCATCGCGTCGAGCGCGTTGGAGACAAGGTTCATGACCACCTGTTGCAACCGGACCTCGCCGCCGCGAACGAGCACCGGTGCCTTGGGCACCTGCCAGACGAGATCGATGCCTTCCCGCTTGATCCGCCCCTCGCTCAGCTCGAAGACCGCATCGAGCACATGCACCATGTCGACGGGCCGAACAGGCTGGCTCTCCTGTCGCGCAAAGGCGCGCAGATTGCGGATGATGCGTCCCATCCGGCCGGCAAGATCCGAGATTCGTTCAAGGTTTTCTTCGGCCTCCTCTGCCCGGCCACGGGCGAGAAAAGCCGCTCCGTTCTCGGCAAAGGAGGTGATGGCCATCAACGGCTGGTTCAACTCATGGCTGATCCCGGCCGACATCTGTCCCAGGGCGGAGAGCTTGCCGGCCCGCAACAGGTCGTCCTGCGCCTTCTTCAACGCCTCTTCCGCCGCGATCCGCTCATCGATCTCGCGACGCAGCGCCCGGTTCGTGGCCGAAAGCTCGGCGGTCCTTTCGCTCACCCGCGCTTCCAGCGCCGCATTCGCGGCCGCCTCCAGCGACAGGCGGACCGCAAGCGCCCGCCGGCGATCGGACAGTGCCAGGATGAAGGCACCAAGCACCAGCCCGAGGGCCAGCACGACCAACGCCTGCGAGCTTGCCAGCGTCACCGCCGGAGCGACATCGACCAGCGCCTCGCCGGTCAGCCCGATCACCGGCAGAGGGCGCGTCAGGTGAATGGCGCGCTTCGGAATGTATCGGCCCGCGTCGAGGCGCCAGATCTCCAGCCCCGCAATCGTGGTCACGCGGTGATCGGGAAAGGGAAGCACCGCCTCCGGCGTATAGGGCAAAGCCGCGGTGTCGACGCCGTCCCGCTGACGATAGAGCATCTCGGAGCGGTTCGTGACGAAGACCAGGCCGAACTCGTCGGTGAAGGCCACCATCATCGGGTCGCCGAGCCATTCCGCCTCGATGGCCGCGATATCGGTGCGCACGACAACGGCGCCGATCACCGGCCCGGCCGGAGAGAAGACAGGCGATGCGAAGGAGAAGATGCGCGTGCCGGTCGCATAGGCGACGCCATGTTCGACGCCCAGGGAGCCGCCTTCGAGGGCCTGGACGAGGAAGGGCGAGCTGGGCGCGATGGCTGCCGCGTTCTCGGACCCCGCGAGGGCCTTGCCCGAGGCGGAAACGACCAGCATATCCAGCGATCCGGTCCGGTCCGCCGCGGTTTGCAGCAGGGCCGTTGCCGTCTCCGCGTTGCCGCGACCCGCTAGTAGGGCCGCCAGGTCCGGGTGGTCCGACAGCAATACCGAAAGCTCCCGGAACCGTTGCAACTGGCCAACAAGCCGGTCCGCGGCCAGCGAGAGGTCGGCCTCGCCGCGCTCGGCCAGGTCGCGAAGGTCGGAGACAAGCGCGAACCACCAGACGCCGCCGGAAATGCCCGCGACGGCAAGCAGATAGATCAGCGCGGCAAGCATCCTCCGGGTCATGCGCCCTCCCAAATGAACGCCGTAGCGTACTGGGCACGTTTCAAGATGGGAAGAGCCGCCCGTCGCCTGCCGCATGCTGGGATTGGCGCGATGTCGCAACGGATCACGCGCCGTGCCCGGTGGTGCGGGCCGCCATGGGCGCTTCCCGGACGGGCGAGGCGTCGGATCGGATGTCATGGGCCGCGCTGGCGGGGCAGAAGAAGGCCCCGCATGTCGCGAGGATCAGAGATCGAGTTCGATTTCCTCGAACTCGGTCATCTTTTCGAACTCGGCAATGGCGGCTTTTTCATCGCCGAAATGGCCCATCAGCTGGTCCCTGTGGTCCCGCAGTTCAGCCGTCTTTTCATCGACCACGACCACGGAGGCAACCACTTGCCCGTCACGCACAAGCTTGAGGGTGTTGGCCATTTGCGCCGTCTTCACGATGCTGATCGGTTTCTTGGTCGCCATGTCGAATCTCCCGGGGTTGAAACCGGCCCGGGGAATCTGGGCAAGCCAAGTTCCCAAGATCACAACCGGTGCGGCAACACCACAGAAATCCTGCAACTACGTCGCGACATCTACGATTCCCCCTGTGTTCCGGTCATCGGCGCGCGGCTCGCGGCGATCGAAAGGGCTGTCTTGTCGGGGCGTTTTCTGGCGAGGCGCGCCGGTCTTCGGGGCGCCGGGGAGGGTGGCACCGCCCGGAAACAGGCGGTGCCACCAGCATTTTCTGGCGCTGGCTCAGTTGAACGCCGCTGCGCGTTCGATCAGCTCTTCGAGATTCGGCTCGTCGGGATTGCGCGGCTGGCCGGGATGGATGATCGACACCTGGCACCCCTCCGCCGCCTCGACGATCTGGCGATAGGTGCCAGCGTCCGGATCCGCGATATAGGCCTGCATGTCGTCATTATAGGCGAAGAGCGCGTCGTTGGTCTGGACACATTCGTTGCAGGTCGTGCAGCGCGGCGTCTCGATCCAGGGCGCACCGTCGCTGACCGGCTCGGCGGCCGGCGCTTCGGCAACGACAGGCACAGCTTGTGCAGGCTCGGAGGCGGCAGACGGGGCAGGGGGCTCTGTGGTCTCGGTCGGAGCCACGTTGCGCGCCTCGTCCTCGCGGCGCAAGCGATCCTCGGCCAGCGCGCGGATGACGTGGGAATTGTTGATCCCGCCCATTTCCAGCAGCCGCTTCCAGCCATCGATGCAGCGACGCGCCGCCTCGGTGATCTTGCCATCGACCCCGACCCGGAACATCCGGTCGCCGGGATCGATCACCGAGACATAGGGAACATGCCGCTCGTCCTGTTTCGACGTGCTGCGCAGCCATTCGGAGACCGGGATCATCTCCTCGGACCATTCCGAACGTTCCACCGCATGGCAGAACCGCGCATAGCGGCGGTCGCAGATGACGAAATCGGCGAAGGTGAACGCGATCGCCTTCTCCATGCGCTGGCCGTCCGAATCCTCGAAGAGCAGCCGGTGTTCGGGCCAGTCCTGCGCGATCTGCGGGTTGCCTGCGAGGTCGAAGCGCGAAGCCCAATCCTCGCCCGCGGCCGGGTCATAGACGAAGCTCGGGAAAGCCCGCGCCTCCGTTGCCGCCGCCGACAGGATATAGGGCGCGACATCGGGCATGCTCGGCGTGGCGCCGGAATAGAGGCAGAACAGCGCCGGGCCCTCATAACGCATGCCGCGCTCCAGCGCATCGTTCATCCGGTGCAGATGGGCCGAGGTGGTCTGCAGCACGAAGGCGTTGTTGAGCCCCATCGCCATCGCCGCCAGCCGCGCTGTGCCGGCGCCGAAGCTGTTCTGCGGCGGCTCGGGCGAGGTCGGACCGAGCAGGTCGTCGACCTGGATCAGCACCGTGATCGGCAACCCGCAGGCCAGCGCCTCATAGCTGCGCGCGATCTCTGCAGACATTGTCTCGCCATCGCGCAGGCAGACCAGCGCCGAAGGCAGCAGACCGATCTGCTCGGGGGAGAGATCGCTGGTCTCGAACCGCTCGAAGATCGGATCATGCAGCTCGGGGCGGTACTTGTTCTCCATCTCCAGCTCCGCGACCGTCATCGCCTTGGTGAATTCGAGCACATCCGGCAGCCGGTCCCGATAGGCCTCCAGCGCGTCCGAGCAATTGTCGAAGCTGTAGCTGTAAGGGTCCCGCCGCTCCGGTCCCCGGTCGGAGGCACGGCCGGGGGCGAAGAAGGGTTGCTCCTTGAGCACGCGCAAGGCGTGTTCGATGCGCGCGACGCGATCCTCGGGCAGGCGATCCTCCGGGCGCGCCCGGTGCAGCACGTCCGAGAGGACGCTGAAATCGATCGTTCCGTCAGCTGTCGTGCCCATCGCGGCGGCCAGGGCGTCGGCGTCATGGGCCTCGTCGGATTTCATGTGGTCCGATTTGAGGATATCGCTCAGCCGCAGGATTAACCCGTCGACGATCTTGCGGAAGCGCCGTGCCTTGTCGGCCTGCTTGGCGTTCCAGGCGTGGCACAGCACCTTGTCTGGGGTCGCCGCGTCGCAGCCGATGACGATCCCGTCCAGCGGCAGCTTCTTTCGCGCGGTCTCGAGGTTGTTGTCGACCTCGCCGAAGGGCGCCTGGCCCTCACCGGCGACGATCCCGGCCGCAGCTTCGCGCCAGAGATCCGAGAGCCGGCCCTCTTCGCCGGCCATCACCTTGCGACGGATATCGGCCTCCAGCCTCAGGACCTGTTGGCGCAGGGATTCCCCGGTCAGGTCGGCCGGCGCAACCAGCTTGAGCGTGTCGTCGATAATGCGGCTGAGGGGGCGCAGAAGCGGCGCGCCCTCGGCCCGGTCGACAAGCACCAGCGGGTAGTCATGCCGGAGCTCGGCGAGGTCGCCGAAACGGGCGTAGAGCGCCGGGCGCAGCGGCACGGAGACCGGCTCGCGCGCGGTCGGGTTGGGGGTGATACGTCCATGTTGCATGGTCTTCTGCCTCTAAGCCTCTTCCTCGGCAGGCCAGATCCCGACCTTGTCGAATTCTTCGTTCAGCACCGTTTCAACCAGTGCTGGGGTGCTCGGCCGTTCGCCTGCCCGCAGCTCGTCGTAACAGGGCACGTCCGGGTTGGAGTAGAGAATGCCGACAGGCACCTCGTCCGGCATCGCCGCCAGCGCCAGCGCGCGCGCCATGTCGCGCGGGTCATGCGTCTCCTGGTTCTTGTAGACGCGGGACATTTCCGGGCGCAGGCGCAACCCGTCGCCATGGGTGAGGATGCGCGTGCGCGCGGGGTCCTGCATCCAGGCGTCGAAATGGTGGTCCATGAAGTTCGGGCAGCGCTGCAGGATGCGGATGAAGGAGAAGCCCTTGTGATGATAGGCTTTTTGAAGCACTTCGTAGAGCAGCTCCGGAATCCAGTCGACCACCTGGGCAACGAAGGAGACATTCGCGATCCCCAGCGTCACGGTCAGCGGATTGAGCGGGTTCAGTGACGCGCCGGTCGGCGTGGTGTTGGTCGATAGCCCCTTAGGCGAGGTCGGCGAGGCCTGTTTCTTGGTCAGCCCGTAGACATTGTTGTCATGCAACAGCATCGTCATGTTCATGTTGTAGCGCACGGCGTGCAGCCAATGTGCCGCCCCGATGGAGCAGCAATCGCCGTCCCCGGTGGTGACGAAGACGCTCATGTCCGGCCGGCGGATCTTGATCCCCTCGGCAATCGGGAGCGCGCGGCCATGGATGCCGTGGAACCCATAGGCATTCATGTAATGCGGCAGGCGCGAGGCGCAGCCGATGCCGGAGACGCAGACTGTCTTCTCCGGCGGCAGCTGCTCGTCGCGGCATAGGCGCTGCATCGCGGTCAGGATCGCGGTGTCGCCGCAGCCGGTGCACCAGCGCGGCGCGATCGAGCTCTGGTAATCGCCGATCTCGTAATCGGTCTGGACCATCTGGGCCAGGCTCTGGCTCATCGAAGCGGTCATTGTGCGTCTCCCCGGGCCAGGTTGAGTTTGGCAAGCGCTGCGTCATGGATCTCGCTGGGCTTGAGCGGCTGTCCACGGGCGTTGCCCCAGCAATCGACATCGACCAGCCAGCGCGAACGCAGCAACATCGCGAGATGCGAGTAGCGGCGGTTGTCATTGTCGATCAGCGGGTCGGAGACCGGGTCGTTCCAGTTGTTCTCGATGGTCATGACACGGTCGAACCGTTTCATCACCTCGTCGATGCCCGACGCCATGGGCTGCAGGAATTGCAGATGCTGCGACGAGACCTTGTGGCCCTCCGCGCGCAGCCGGCCGACAGCTTCCTGGATCGCACCGCGGGTCGAGCCCCAGCCGAGCAGGAGCAACTCGCCCTCGTCGCCGCCATGGACCGGCTCGAGGCGCAGCGTCTTCTGGAAGGCGGCAAGCTTGCGGGAGCGGTTGAGCAGCCCTTCCTCGTTGATCTGCGGATCATAGGCGACATGGCTGTCACGGTCATGGGCAAGCCCGGTGAGGCAGTGCATGCCATTCGGCTGGCCGGGAATGAAGCGCGTGGCGATCCCGGTCCGCTCGTCCCAGTCATAGGGGCGGGCATGGTCCGGCACGGCGCTCTGGTTGACCGGCGGGGCCAGCCAGTCGGAGCGGAATTCCGGCCGCTTGAAGGGCTGTTGCGCGGTCGCCAAGGCGGCGTCCGACAAGATCACAACGACCATGTTGAAGGTCTCGGCGATCTTGCGTGCGGTGATGACCGAGTGGAAGCAGTCCTCGATGGAGGACACCGCCATCACGACCTTCGGCGCATCGCCATGGGTGCCGAACATGGCGGACATCAGGTCCCCCTGCTCGACCTTGGTCGGCAAGCCGGTCGACGGGCCGCCGCGCTGCACATTGATCACCACAAGCGGGATCTCGGACATCACGGCGAGACCAATCGCTTCCTGCTTGAGCGAGAGCCCCGGCCCGGAGGTGATGGTCACGGCGCATTTGCCGGCATAGGAGGAGCCAATGGCGAAGGCGCAGGCCGAGATCTCGTCCTCGGCCTGGTGTACGACGCAGCCCACCTTCTCGAAGATCGAGGAGAGATAATGCGAGGCGGAGGTCGCCGGCGTGATCGGATACATCGCGCAGACTTCCATGCCGGAGGCCACGGTGCCGAGCGCCAGCGCCGCGTTGCCGTTCATCACCACCTGTTTCTCGGCCACGGGCGGGGCAGGGATCTTGTAGGCGAGGTCCAGGTTGGCCTCGGCCCATTCCCGGCCGGCATCGAGCAGCTCGATATTGGCGTTGATGATCCGCTGGTCCTTCTTGGCGAAGATGTAGCGGACCTGCGCCTGCGCCTTGTCATGGTCCAGCGAATAGATCGCGCAGAGCATGCCGAGCACGAACATGTTCTTGCCCTTGCGCGGATCGGGTACGAATTTCTGGCACTCCGCTTCCATTGGCACTTCGATGAGCTTGTAGCCCTGTTCGCGCACCTCGGCGCAGACCTTCAGATAGGCCGTCGCAATCGACGCGTCGCGGTCATGCTCCCAGGCGTTCTCCATCAGGATCGTCGCGCCGGGCTTGACCTCGCCCGCGCGCAGCCGGCTCAGCAGCACCTGCTCGTTGAAGGCGACGACGAGATCCGCCTTGTCGCCGATATTGGTCACAGGCCCGGCCGCCATGCGCACCCGGTTGCCCGAGGCGCCCGCCACCGAGCGTTTGGGCGGCTGGATCTCGGCGGGGATGATCTCCACTGTCCAGATCCCCATCCCCATCCGCGCCGAGATCGAGGCGAGCGACTGGCCGCAACGCTGTGCGCCTTCGCCCGAATCCGATACGATCTCGACGATATGTTCCTGGATCACCTCTGCAGGCCGGCTCTTGCCCGGTCCTGCCTCAGACGGCTTCTCCAGGACCTGCGTGCTCTCAGATGTCATTTTTCTGCTCTTCCCTTAGATCTGCCGCAGATGGACGAAGTTCTTTTCGGACATGTCGATGCCGAACAGTGTGTTTTCGAAACCCGAATGCTCCGGCTCGTAGACGCTCATCGAGTCGCGAATGCCGAGATAGCGCCGGATGCTCGCCGCCGCGCGACGCCCCGCACCCATGGCCAGGATCACCGTTGCCGCGCCGGTCACGATATCACCGCCCGCATAGACGCCGGCCAGCGAGGTCGCGAGTTCGTCATCGGTGTCGATATAGCCCCATTTGTTGAGCTGGATATTCGAGGTCTGGCCGAGGATCGGGTTCGGCGAGGTGCCGATGGCGTAGACCACGGTATCAGCCTCGAACTCGAACTCGCTGCCCGGCACCGGGACCGGCCGCCGCCGACCCGAGTCGTCTGGCTCGCCCAGCTCCATGCGCAGGCAGCGCAGCGCGCGCACATTGTTTTTGGCATCGCCCAGCAGTTCGACCGGGGCGGTGAGCCAATGGAACTCGATCCCCTCTTCCTGTGCGTGGTGCAGCTCTTCCTGTCGCGCCGGGCACTCGGCCTCGGTGCGACGGTAGACGCAATGCACCTCTTCCGCGCCAAGCCGCTTGGAGACCCGCATCGCGTCCATCGCGGTATTGCCCGAGCCGATCACGGCGATCTTCCTGCCGACCTCCAGGGGGGTGTCGAATTTCGGGAAATCGCCCGCATGCATCAGGTTGCAGCGCGTCAGCAGCTCGTTGGCCGAAAGCACACCATTGAGGTTCTCGCCCGGAATATCCATGAATTTCGGCGTACCGGCCCCGGTGCCGACGAAAACGGCATCAAAGCCCATCTCTTCGAGCATCTGCTCGACCGTGAACAGCCGCCCGACGAGTGTGTTGCAGCGAATCTCGACCCCGAGCGCCTCGAGGTTGGCAATCTCGGCATCGACCACCGAATTCGGCAGCCGGAATTCTGGAATGCCGTAGCGCAAAACGCCGCCCGGCGCATGCAGCGCCTCGAACACGGTCACCTTGCAGCCGGCCTTCGCCAGGTCCGCCGCGCAGGCCATGCTCGCAGGCCCCGATCCGACGATCCCGACCTTGAACCGGTTGGTCTCGATATGGCTCTTCTTCTTCCAGCCTTCCTTGACCGCCTTGTCGCCCAGCCAGCGCTCCAGCCGCCCGATCGCGACCGGTTCCAGCCCGCCGCTCACCGCAACGGCACAGACGCCCTCGCACTGGTCTTCCTGCGGACAGACCCGCCCGCAGACCGCCGGCAGAAAGGTGGAATCGGTCAACGTGTCCCAGGCGCCGTGATAGTCCTTCTTCAGCATCTTCTGGATGAAGCCGGGAATGTCGATCTCCACCGGGCAGCCGGCAACGCAGGCTGGCTCCGGGCAGATCAGGCAGCGCTCGCATTCGACCAGAGCGTTCGGCTCGTCAAAGCCCAGCGAGACCTCGTCGAAATTCGTCGCCCGTTCTGCGGCGTCGAGCACCGGCATGGGCGCACGTTCCTGCGGGATGGACCGGATCGTCTTGCGTGCCATCTCAGCGCACCTCCTCTTCGACCAGCAACCGCTTGCAGCTCTCGGAATATCTCTCCATCGCCGCCGCCTCCTGCGGCCGGTAGCGCTGCAGCCGCGCCATCAGGTCGTCGAAATCCACCGCGTGGCCGTCGAAATCCGGCCCGTCGACGCAGGCGAATTTCACCTTGTTGTCCACCCGCACGCGGCAGCCGCCGCACATCCCGGTGCCGTCCACCATGATCGGGTTGAGGCTCACCATCGTCTTGATCCCATGGGGCCGCGTCGTCTCCGCACAGGCCCGCATCATTATCGGCGGCCCGATGGCGACAACCTCGTCGATGTCGCCATGAGTCGTGATTGCAGTTTCGATGCCTTGGGTTACCAAGCCCTTGATGCCGGCCGTGCCGTCATCGGTGCAGATGATGAACTCGTCGCAGACGGAGCGGAATTTCTCTTCCCAGAACACGAGGCTGGCGGAGCGGAAGCCCACGACGCCAATCACATAAGCGCCGGCCTCCTTGAAGGCGCGCGCCTGCGGGAAGATCGGCGCGACCCCGAGACCGCCGCCGACGCAGATGACCTTTTTCGCGTGTGAAACCTCGCTGGGTATGCCCATTGGCCCCGCGATTCCAAAAAGCGTCTGGCCGACCTGGCAGCGGGCCTGCATCTCGCGGCTGGACTTTCCAACCGCCTGGATCACCAGTGTGACCGTGCCCTTGTCTCGGTCGAAATCGGCAATGGTCAGCGGGATGCGCTCGCCGTGATCGTCGAGCATGACGATGACAAACTGACCCGGACGCGCCGCGCGCGCCATCTGGGGGTGCTCGACCTCGAGCAGAAAGGTCGTTTCCGAAAAATCGGTACGGGTCACGATGGGAAAACCCGTCGCGTTGCTCATCTCGTCATTTGGCATGATGTCTTGCCCCGGCTGTGCGGCCGGGTCGCTCCCTTGCGTCTCGCTACTGGACATGCGCGCGCTCCTCCTTCGCATCGCGCGGCCCAGGCCGGGGTCGTCGGGCGCCTTGTCGGCGTGCGGCCCAGACCCGGACTCGACTGGGGTGAAGCTACGCACCCCGCGGTGACGTACCTTGATACGGATCAATTAAGCAAACGTTTTCGCGGCTGTGCTGAATTGGTCGCAGGCGGGTCTTCGCCGGTCGGTTTGCAACGGGTTTCAACGGCGACAACCTGCGGATTGGATGGCCGTTCGCCGCAGCCGCGCCGGGCGCCGGCGGGCGTCATTCCGGCGCCGGAACGCCGGGACGGGCGGGTGCCGGAACGACGGCAAACGACAGTGATTTCATGCCCTTCCGCTCTCTGTCCAGCCGTCCCCTTTCGGCTCGAAGGAGACATGCTCCCGTGCTTTCTGGCAGGTGACGGTGAGGGCCGTGCGACGGACAGGACCTTTCGGCCCTTCCCCCGGAGGGCGCGCTTGGATACGGAGAGAAAGAAGCATCAGCGGGAGAACAGATATGCGTATGGCGGATCTCGGAGACGTGGCGCTGCATTGGCGCGAGGACGGCACCCCGTCGGGGCCGCCGGTGGTCTTCGCCAACTCTCTCGGCACCGATCTGCGGATCTGGGACGATGTCGTCGCCCGCCTGCCGCAGAAATACCGCATCATCCGCTATGACATGCGCGGCCACGGCCTCTCGGACTGCCCGCCGGCGCCCTACACGATGGGCGCGCTGGTGCGCGATGCGGAGCAGTTGCTCGATCTGCTGGCGGTGAAGGATTGCGCCTTCGTCGGCCTCTCGGTTGGTGGCATGGTCGCGCAGGGCCTCGCGGCCAAGCGGCTGGACCTCGTCCGCGCCATGGTGCTCTCCAACACCGCCGCCAAGATCGGCACGCGGGAGACCTGGGCCGAGCGGATCGCCGCGGTCGAGGCGGGCGGCATCGAGGCACTGGCGGACGGGATCATGGAGAAATGGTTCACCCGGGCCTTCCGCGCGACCACCGAGCTGAAGCTCTGGCGCAACATGGTCACGCGGTCGCCGCAGGAAGGCTATATCGGCACCTGCCATGCCATTGCCGGCACCGATTTCTACACGACCACCGCCGCGCTCACCCTGCCGACCCTCGCCGTCGCCTGTTCCGAGGATGGCTCCACCCCGCCCGATCTCGTCCGCGAGACGGCGGAGCTGGTCAAGGGGTCCGAGTTCCACCTGATGCGTGCGGCCGGTCATATCCCCTGCGTCGAGCAGCCTGACGCCTATGCCGACCGGCTCCAGCAATTCCTGAGTGCCATCGGCCACTGAGAGGATCGTCGTGAGCGAGACCGCCGACCATTCCAGGCCGGGCGCCCACCGGCTGCCGCTGGCCTTCATCCTGATGACGCTGGTCATCGACGCGATGGGGATCGGGCTGATCCTGCCGGTCATGCCGGAGCTGATCCGCGATGTGAATGGCGGCTCGCTGGGCGAGGCCGCCGTCTGGGGTGGGATCCTGGCGACCGGCTTCGCGGTGATGCAGTTCCTGTTCGGGCCAGTGCTCGGCTCGCTCTCGGATGCTTTCGGACGTCGCCCGGTACTGCTGATCTCGCTTGCCGTGATGTCCGCCGACTATCTCGTCATGGCGGTGACCGGCTCGATCTGGATCTTGCTGGTGGCACGCATCGTCGGCGGCATCCTCGCGGCCACGCATTCCACCGCGATGGCCTTCGTCGCCGATATCTCGCGCCCCGAGGACAAGGCCCCGCGCTTCGCGCTGACCCATGCCGCCTATGGCGTCGGCTTCGTCATCGGTCCGGCCATTGGCGGGCTGCTAGGTGCCTATGGCCCGCGCGCGCCCTTCATCGCCGCCGCCATCCTCGCCGCGCTGAACATGGTGCTGGGGTATTTCGTCCTGCCCGAGACCGTGACCGACCGTATCCGTCGCCCCTTCACCTGGCGCCGCGCCAACCCGTTCGGCGCGATCCTGCATGTCAGCAAGCTGCCCGGGCTTGGCCGTCTCCTCGCCGTTCTTGCGATCTACGAATTCGCGCTCTATGTCTATCCGGCGATCTGGGCCTATTTCACCCCGGTCCGCTTCGGCTGGGACACAAGGATGGTTGGCGCGTCGCTGGCGCTGTTCGGCATAGGCTACACGGTCGTTCAGGCCGGGCTGGTCCGGCCCTTCCTGCAGAGATTTGGCGAGAACGGAACGATCCTTTTCGGGCTCACCTTCGAGGTCTTCCTGCTGACCGCGCTCGGCCTGATCACCTCCGGCAAGATTGCGCTGATTCTCACACCGGTTTCCGCCCTCGGTTCCCTTGCCGTTCCGGCGCTGCAGGGGGTGATGTCCAAACGCGTTTCGGATGATGCCCAGGGCGAGTTGCAGGGCGTCATCACCTCGACGATCTCGCTGGCAACCGTGCTCGCCCCGCTGGTCATGACCCAGATCTTCTACTTCTCGACTCGGGAGAGCGCCGGTTTCCACATGCCCGGCCTCGCTTTCCTGCTGTCTGCGGCGCTGATGGTCGGTTGCGTCCTACTCTATGTCGCGGGTGTGCGAGAGAGCTCGGAGGAAGCGCGCTGAAGCTGGCGGACAGGATTTCAGCGCTTCCGCCTTTGTCAAAACGGGTCCCGTCCATGAGCACCAAGATCAAAGCCGCCATCTGCCGCGCCTTCGGCAGCCCGCTTGCTATCGAAACCCTGACCCTCGCGGCTCCGGGCGCCGGCGAGCTGTCCGTCCGGATGGAGGCCGTGGCCATCTGCCATTCCGACATCTCCTATATCGACGGCGGCTGGGGCGGCACGCTCCCGGCGGTCTACGGCCATGAGGGCGTTGGCCGCGTCACCGGGATCGGTCCCGGCGTCAGCGGGTTCGCCCCCGGCGACCGCGTCCTCGTCACGCTGATCCGCGCCTGCCATCACTGCACCCATTGCGCCACGGGTCATCCGGCCTATTGCGATGGCAATGGCACCCCGGAGAGCCCGATCCGTGATGCCGAGGGCCGGCCGGTCCTCAACGCGATGCATTGCGGCGCCTTTGCCGAAGCCGTCACGGTCCATGCCTCTCAGCTTGTCGCCATTCCCGAGACAATGCCGGCCGAGAGCGCCTGCCTGCTCTCCTGCGGTGTGATCACAGGGGTCGGCGCGGCGGTGAACTCGGCCCGTCTCCGGCCCGGGCAGAGCGCTGTCATCATCGGCGCCGGCGGGGTCGGGCTGAACGCGATCCAGGGCGCGCGCATCGCCGGCGCGGCGCGTATCGTCGCCATCGACATGAGCGAGGAGAAGCTCACCATCGCGCGGGAATTCGGCGCAACCGACGGCATCCTCGCCAATGACGCGCAGGCGCTCGACAGGCTGCGCGCCGTTGCGCCCAAGGGGGCGGATGTCGTGCTGCTCTGTACCGGCGCGATCCAGGCCTATCGGGGCGCGCTCGACTATCTCGCGCCGCGCGGCCGGGTCGTGCTTGTCGGCATGCCGCATGTCGGCCAGACGGTGGAGTACGAGCCGGTCAATGTTGCCGCCGCCGGGCAGGGCATTTTCGGCTCGAAGATGGGCGATGTTGTGCCGGCGCGGGATATCCCGTGGATGATCGACCTCTATGAGCAAGGCCGCCTCAAGCTCGACGAGCTGGTGTCCGGCCGCTGGTCGCTGGAGCAGATCAACGAGGCCATTGCCGATACCAAGTCCGGTGGCGCGCGGCGGAACGTGATCCTGTTCTGAAACTGTCCGGGCAGTCCGAGCCTTGCGAGGACAGCCCCCGTTCCGGACCACCGCCGAAGACGACCCTGCCAGCTCCCGCCGGTCCCGGACCGGGTCTCGACGCGCTTGTTTGTCATTGTCGAAATGGGGGGGGCGTCCGTGGAGCCCAATGTCAGCTCACTGTCCAGCCCCGTCCGGAGCGGCCGAAACCTGTCGCGCCAGGTCCACGAAATCCACTGCCACGATGTCCCAGTCCTGCTCCGCTTCGAGATCGGTGCGCTGGTCCGGGCCATGTTCGTCTGGCCGGGCGACGAAGGCGGTTGCAAGCCCGAGCGCCCGCGCCGCGCCGAGGTCGTTATTATGGGCCGCGACCATCATCACCTGCTCCGGCCGCAGCCGCAGCGCCGCGCAGGCTGCGCGATAGACCGACGGGCTCGGCTTGTAATCCCGCGCCAACTCCGCGCCCAGAACGCAGTCCCAGGGCAGGCCCGCATAGCGCGCCATCCGCGTGATCAGCGAGATCGAGCCGTTGGAGCAGGGCGCGATGATCCGCCGTTTCCGGATCTCCGCCAGCCCGACGACAACATCCGGCCAGGGATCGAGCTTTTCCCAGGCCCGGTTGAGCGCCGCCGGGTCCGACAGGGTCACACCGAAGCGCCCGGCCACGATCTCCAGGTTCTCCCTGTGCAGCTCGTCCAGCGGCACATAGCCCCGCGCGCCGGAGCGTATCCGCGCCATCGCGGGGTCGTACTCAACGCGCCAGGCCTCGGCAAAGGCCAGCGCATCGACCCCGGGCAGCGCCGCCGAGACCTCGCGCGCGACCGATCGGCGCCAGTCCACGCAGGTCCCGAAAACATCGAAGATCAGCGCCTCGATCACGGCCCGCGCCCTATCGCATCGCGGTCAGGGTCGAGATCAGCAATCCCCGGCGCCGGTCGCTTTCCTCGTTGATCCGTTCGGCAACGCCGGTCGCATGGGACAGGTGCTGCTCGACGACATCCGCCTGTTCCTTGCAACAGATCTCCATCGCCCGGTGCATCGCCTTGTCGATGGCCGCGAGGATCTCTGCCTCGTGCCCATCGGTCACGCCCGTGCCGTCGATGGCGCGGATTTCCTCCAGCGCCTCGCGTGCAATCTCGTGCAACGCCATGATCCCTTCCTCCTCTTTTGCGCCATCCAAGCACGGCGCACCCTCGCGCTCAAGAGCGCACGCCTCTTGCTCCTGTCGGCCATTTGCGGCAATTCATGCGCGACGCAAGCCACCCGCATGGACAGCCAGCGCCGCAAGCCGCGATCCCCAGGAGCCCCGCATGCGCATCGCCATCACCAGTCAGAACTTCCGCACCATCACCGGACATGCCGGCAAGACCCGCCGCTTCCTCGTCTACGAGGCCGAACCCGGCATCACGCCGCGCGAAGTCGAGCGGCTGGACCTTCCCAGGGAGATGTCGATGCATGAGTTCCACGGCGACGGACCGCATCCGCTCGACACGGCCGCGGCCGTGATCACGTTGAGCGCCGGCGCCGGCTTCATCCGCCGCATGGCAGCGCGCGGCATCACCGCCACGACCACCTCCGAGACCGACCCCGTCGAGGCCGCCCGCGCCTTCGCCGAAGGCCGCCTCGCGCCGGCCATGCCGGGTCTTGGCGGCGACCACCAGTGCTCCTGTTCGCATTGACCCGATTCGGCTTGCGCTGACACTACGGCGTTCCGCTGTCCACAGGGCTGCCGGAGCGCATCCATTGCCGTCGCCCCCGCCCAGCGACTAGGCTTGCCCCATGTTCGATTACAGCGCCCTGCACTGGACCAGCTTCCTGACCGCCGCGCTCCTGCTCAACGTCGCGCCGAGGCCGGATATCGCCTACATCCTCGGCAAGACGATTGCCGGCGGGCGCCGCACTGGCCTTGCCGCCATGCTGGGCATCTGGACCGGCGCGCTCGGGCTCTCGGCGCTGCTCGCCTCCTCCGCCATCGCCTTCTCGGCGGTCAAATGGGCCGGCGCGTCCTACCTGGTATGGCTCGGCCTTCAGGCGCTTCGCTCGAGCGGCGACGCTCCTGTGCAGGCGCGTGGTCTGCCCGCCACGCCGCCAGGGCCGTACCTTCGGACAGGGCGTGCTGGTGGCGCTGCGCAACCCCAAGGTGGCTGTCTTCTTCCTCGCTTTCCTGCCGCAATTCGTCGAACCCGGCACCGACCCGGTCCTCGCCCAGCTCTTGCTGCATGGTCTGCTGTTCATCGCCGTGGCCGGGTTTGTCGAACCACCCCGCGTGTTTGCCGCGGATCGCCTGGCGCGCGGGCTGCGGGCGGCGCCGCGACTCGGGCTCTGGTTCGGCCGCGCCCTCGGGACGCTCCTTCCCGGCCTCGGCCTGAAACTCGCCCTTTCCCGTCAGTGACCCCGGAGATGCCATGAAACTCGCCGATCTCGACATCATCGTCACCGCCCCGCCCGCGCCCGGCTGGGGCGGGCGCTACTGGATCTTCGTCAAGCTGACGACAGCCTGCGGTATCACCGGCTGGGGCGAGGTCTATGCCAGCGCCGTTGGCCCCGAGGCGATGAAGGCGGTGATCGCCGATGTCTTTGCCCGCCACATGGAGGGCGAGAACCCGGAAAATGTCGAGCTGATGTTCCGCCGTGCCTATTCTTCCGGCTTCACGCAGCGGCCGGACCCGACGGTCATCGGCGCCTTCTCTGGGCTGGAGATCGCCTGTTGGGACATTCTCGGCAAGGCCCGAGAGCGGCCGGTCTGGGCGCTGCTGGGCGGCAAGATCAACCAGCGCCTGCGCGCCTACACCTATCTCTACCCCGGCCCGGATGACGTGTTGCCCGATTTCTGGGTCGATCCCGAGGCGGCCGGCCGCGCGGCGGCGGCGCGCGTCGAACAGGGCTTCACCGCCGTCAAGTTCGACCCGGCTGGCCCCTATACGATCCGCGCCGGTCACCAGCCTTCGATGCTGGACATCGACCGCTCGGCCCGCTTTTGCGCCGCCATTCGCGAGGCGGTGGGACCGCGCGCAGACCTGCTCTTCGGCACGCATGGGCAATTCTCCACCGGCGGCGCCATCCGGATGGCGCAGGCCATCGAGCCCTATCAGCCGCTCTGGTTCGAGGAACCGGTGCCGCCGGACAATGTCGAAGCGATGGGTCGTGTTGCGGCGGCGACCTCGATCCCGGTGGCCACGGGCGAGCGGCTGACCACCAAGGCCGAGTTCGCGCCCCTGTTGCAGGCCGGGGTCTCGATCCTGCAACCGGCAACCGGGCGCTCGGGCGGTCTCTGGGAGACGAAGAAGATCGCGGCCCTGGCAGAGGCGCATAACGCGCAGGTCGCGCCGCATCTCTATGCCGGTCCGATCGAATGGGCCGCCAATGTCCAGCTCGCGGCGACATTGCCGAACCTGCTGATGGTCGAGACCATCGGCAGGGGCGGGGATTTTCACCGAAAGCTGATCGGGGACAGGATCGCCTTCGACGCCGGATACCTGCTGCCGCCGGAGGAACCCGGGCTCGGCATCGTGGTGGATGAAGCACTGGCGCGCGCCCACCCCTATGAGGGAAAAGGGTTGCACCTGGAGATGCAGGAAGCACCTTGCGACTACAGTCAGGAGAACTGTTTCGGGGGCGGGGCGCCGGTCAAGGTGTGAAGCCATGCCGTTGTGTCAGGGGATCCTAAGAGAGTTGTGGGACAGCGCGAGTGACGTAGCAGACATGCCGCCGAGCAAGCTCATGTTGTTGCAGTGCCGCTTGGCGACGTGGAATTGTGATGGCGTTGCAAAGAGCCGACAGGGCGCTTCTGGGGGCGCTGCCCCCAGACCCCCGGGATATTTCCCGAAAAAGGAAGAAGAATGGGTAAGTACCTCTTCCTTTTTCAGGTAAATATCCCCGCCGGAGGCACGATCCGCAGGATCGTTCGCGCCCGCGAAGCGGGCGCCCCCGAATTGTCCGGAGAATCCTCATTTCAAACCAGCAGGAGGTTGCTCAACCTTTCCAGAAAACTCCATTTTGAAAGGGAGAGCGCCTTGCCAGATCGGGATTACCGGGTAACCTGACCGTGCGGCCCGCGCATTCGGCCGCATTTGACAGATTAGAGGATGTCCAAATGTCGTTTCTCCGCATGGCCGCTCCCGCCCTTCTGCTTGCCGCATTGGCCGCTTGCAGCGACGTCGTGATCGATCCGCCCGAGGTCGCTACCTGCAAGTCCGCTGTGTCCGTGGCAGCAGGAACCGGAGGCATCCCGATGCTGGTTTCCAACGAAAGCCTGATCGATGGTCGGCTGGTCAAGCTCAAGGACAGCGCAACCGGCACCACCTGGAACTGCATTCTCGATTCCAGCGGCGCGGTCGAACAGCTCGATATCGCTTCCTGAGGCGGCCTGTTCAGGACCCGATGACCCGGTCATAGAGGCGGCTTCGGCCGCCGAGCGCGGCCTGCGCCCAGCCGGCCGCGACACCCAGGGACCGGACCCCGCGCAGGCGGGTATAGCTTCCCATGGCCAGCCCGGCGAGCCAGCGCAGCGCCCCGCCGCCGCCCTTTGCGATTGCGTGGAACAGCGCCTTACCGAGGATCGGCCGACCCTTGGCGCGGAATTCGAACTCGATCTTTGCAAGGGTCTGTGACTTGGCGCGCCGGAAAAGATAGCTGGGCGTGAGCCGCGCGCTTGGCATTTCCTCTTCGACGATGGCGGTTGCGATCCAGCCCGTCTTCAGCCCGGCTTCGACAGCCTGGCGCGAAAAACGGGTGTCCGAGCCGCCGGTCATGCGCAACGCCTCGTCGAAGCGCAGCCCGGCGGTCCGGGCGGAAGACAGGCGGCAGATCCAGTTATTTGTCGGCAGGTCTCGCGGCAGCGCTTGCCCGGACATTCGCGCCTGCCGCTCCTCGGCCATGCGCTCGTAGTAGCCCATCATCGCCTGCTCGCCGCCTGTCAGTTTCCCTTCGGGCGCCACCGGGACAACAGGTCCGGCCGCAAGATCGATCCCGCCGCCGGCCGCTCCGGCGTGTAGCTCGGCCAGCCAGTCGGGCCGCACCGTCTCGTCGTCATCGACAAAGACCAGCCAGTCCGCCCCGAGTTCCAGCGCTGTGTCGAGGGCGCGGTTGCGGGCGAAGGGGATGCCAAGTTCCGGCTCGTTCAGCAGGTGCAGCGGGCCGGGCAGGGCGACATCGGGTGGCGCAAGGCTCAACTCGGCGGCATTCTCGACGACGAGGAAGGTGAGTTCCGTGCCCATCGGCGCGTTGATCCTTGCCAGCGAGTGCAGCAGCCGGCCGAGCATGACGGGACGGTTGCGCGTCACCGTGGCCACGACGATCCTGTCACCCATCCTCTCTGTCCTTTCCAAAGGTTGCCGGAGCCTTCCCGGCTCGGTGACCGGTTGTCAAGCCGACGCTTGCACGCCCTTTGCCGCTCTGCCACGCTGCGGACAGACGAGGGAGGATAGTCATGTCGCGTATCGCGCCCGCATTGTCGCTGGGGATCGAGGAAGAGTACCTGCTCGTCGACCGCGAAAGCCTGGAGCTGGCCAATGCGCCCAAGGCGCTGATCGAGGAATGCCAGGGCGCGATGCAGGGACAGGTGAGCCCGGAATTCCTGCAATGCCAGATCGAGGTCGGTACCAAGGTCTGCCATGACATCACCACCGCCCGCGACGACCTGAAGCGGCTGCGCTCGACCGTGGCGCGCTGCGCGGGGCGCCACGGGTTGGCACCGATTGCGGCCTCCTGTCATCCCTTCGCGGACTGGAAGCAGCAGATGCATACCGACAAGAGCCGGTATAACGAGCTGGAACAGGCGCTTGCGGGCGTGGCGCGGCGGCTTCTGATCTGCGGGATGCATATCCATGTCGGCATCGAGAGTCCGGCACAGCGCATCGACCTGATGAACCAGCTCACCTATTTCCTGCCGCATCTGCTGGCCATGTCGGCCAGTTCACCCTTCTGGATGGGGCAGGATACCGGGCTGGCGAGTTACCGGCTCACCGTCTTCGACAACCTGCCACGCACCGGCCTGCCGCCGCAGCTCAACTCCTGGGCCGAGTTCGAGCGGATGACCGGCGCGCTGGTCGATCTCGGGATCATCGAGGACAGCTCGAAGATCTGGTGGGACCTGCGCCCTTCCTCGCGCTTTCCGACCATCGAGACCCGGATCTGCGACGTACCGACCCGGCTCGAGCACACGCTGACCATCGCCGCGCTGACCCAGTGTTTCACGCGGATGCTCTGGCGGCTGGCGGCCCGCAACCAGCGCTGGCGGCTCTATGACAACGTGCTGATCGGCGAGAACCGCTGGCGGGCACAGCGTTACGGGCTGAACGAGGGGATGATCGATTTCGGGCAGAGGGAGATCATTTCCTTCGAGGAGCTGGCGTTGGAAATGCAGACCATCCTTGCAGAAGATGCCGAGGCGCTGGGGTGCAGGGCCGAGGTCGAAGCGGCGCAGACGCTGGTGCGCGACGGCAATTCGGCCGACCGGCAACGGGCGGTCTATCGAGAGCGGATCGCGGCGGGCGACGATGCGAGCGCCGCGACGCGGGCCGTGGTACAGCACCTGATCGAGGCGTTTCACGACGGATTGTGAGCGAGAATTGACCTGTAGCAACGACATATCCGACAGGCTCGGCCAGCTTGGGGACGCTTTCGACAGGAGCGACCGCGATGGAGACCTTCGTATTCTGGTTCGTCCAGCTCCCCGGCTGGGCGCTTTTCACCTATCTCGCCATTGCCCAATGCCCGCCCGCGCTGCGCTACGAGTTCGGCGTGCGCATGGGCACGCAGGAACCGGCCGAGCGCATCACCCGCGTCGGACAGGCCTTCTGGTGGGGGCTCGCGCTGGCCGACCTGGTCTTCTACACGCCGCTGCTGGGCCTTGGCCTGCTGGGACAGGCGCTGGGGGCGGGGTGGGCAACAGTGCCGCTGGCTGCGGCCCTCGGCATCACCGTCTACTGGCCAATCGCCTGCCTTGCCACGGTGGTGGATGCGCGCGGCGCACCGGGCTGGTCTCTTCCCAGGGAACGGGATTACTGGATCGTACTCCCGGTGATCGCCACCTGGGGCCTTGCCGCCCTGGTGCTGGTGGGTCTTTCCGGCTGAGAGCGGGCAGGGCGCGCGGATGACCGCTCGCCCGAAGGAGACCGAGCTTTATGCGCCGGTAAAGGCCTTCCTCGAAACCCAGGGCTACGAGGTGAAGGCCGAAATCGGCGCAGCGGATGTCGTGGCGTGCCGGGACGATGGGGCCGATCCGGTGATCGTGGAGCTGAAGACCAGCTTCGCGCTGGCGCTGTTTCACCAGGCCATCGCGCGGCAGGCGCTGAGCGATGCGGTTTATGTCGCCGTTCCGCGCGGCCCCGGGCGGCGCTTCCTGAAGGCGCTGAAGGAGAACCGGGCATTGTGTCGACGGCTCGGGCTGGGGCTGATCACCGTGCGGCTCAAGGATGGGCATGTCGAGGTGCATCTTGACCCCGCGCCCTATGCGCCGCGCCAGGTGAAGGCGCGCAAAGGGCGGCTCCTGCGGGAGTTCGCCCGGCGCGAGGGCGACCCGAATGTCGGCGGGTCGACGCGGCGCGGGCTGGTGACGGCCTATCGCCAGGACGCCCTTCGAATCGCATCCCATCTTGCCGAGAACGGCCCGAGCCGGGGCGCGGCGGTGGCCCGGGCGACCGGCGTCGAAGCGGCGACGCGGATGATGGCGGATGACCATTATGGCTGGTTCGAGCGGGTCGAGCGCGGGATCTATGGCCTGACACCCAATGGCGCGAGGGCGATTGGCGATCCCGGAGCCGCGCCTGCCGGCAGGTGACGGCCCGGGCAGGCCGGGAAGGGCTGCCGTCGGGTCCGAGACGACGGGCGGCGCGAAGGGATGGCCGACGCGGGCGCGCAGATCGGCAGGAGCGCTCCAACGCCCGCCTTGCCTTCCAAGGGCCCGGCTGCCGCGTTGCGGCTGCTACATCTCGCTGGTGATGAAATGCTGGCATGCCCCCTGGGGACGCCGTTCGAAGACAACGACGCTGTCATAGAAGGCGATACTGTCGGTCGATCTCGTGACATTCGTGGTCTAGAATTCCTCGACGACGTGTTTTCCGTTCAACCCGTCGATCTTCGCCTCGGCGCATTCGATGAAGGTGCCCGGCCCGCGGCGGCTGCCGCCATAGTCCGGCCAATGGGAGCTGTGCATGTCCTCGATCATGTAGACGCCGTCGGGAGAGGCCCGGTCGTGCATCGACTCGAAGGTCTTGATGACATGGGAATTGATGTGGCTGCCATCATCGAGAACGATGTCGAAGCCGCCAAATTCCTCGGCGACAGAGGCGAGAAACGCCGCGTCGTCCTGGCTGCCGATCCGATGGCGGCGTCCACAGGCGAAACCACCCTATCCCTGCGGCAACATTGGCACTAACACTGCCGCCCGGTGCGGAGCTGCCGGAAGGCGCGACAATCGGCCGATGGCATCGGCGGTCCCAAGCTCAAATTCGCGTGTACCGCCCTCGACCCTCTGGACGGGGCGGCGACGCTCTGCCATTTCGCCGCCAACAGGCAAGAAACGAGCGAAATCCATGACCAGATATATCTCCCGCCGCCAGGCCCTGGCCGGCCTGGCCGCCCTTCCGGCGCTCGCGGCGCCCTCGTTGCTGCGTGCGCAGGACCTGGGCGGGTTCGACCGGCCCCAGACCGGCGCGACGCGCAATATCTCCAGCTTCACGGCCCGAAGCTGGAGCGACCATTTCGAGACGCTCGGCCTTGGCGCCATCCTCTGCGATGTAGACAGCCGGGCGCTGAGCTATTGGGGGCCGGATGGCAGTTTCCGGATCTACCCGACCTCGGTGCCCAAGACCGAGGACCTGACCCGGCGGGGCTATTCCGAGATCGTGCGCAAGAAGGTCGGTCCGACCTGGACGCCGACCGCCTCCATGCGCGAAGCCGACCCGGACCTGCCGCAATCGGTGGAACCGGGGCCGGACAACCCGCTGGGCACCCATGCGATGTATCTCGACTGGCCGGCCTACCTGATCCACGGCACACATGACACGCGCAAGATCGGGCGTCCTTCCTCCTCGGGCTGTTTCGGCCTCTATAACGAGCAGGTTGCCCAGCTCTTCCCGCTGGTCGCCATCGGCACGCAGGTCCGGGTGATCTGACCGGCGTTGCAGGCAGGGCAGGGCGCGCGCTAGGCTGGGTCCATGTGTGGACGATTGGTCAATCTCCTGCCCAACGAGGCGATGGCGCGGCTCTTCGATGCGGCGCCCTCGAACGACCTGCCCGTGGGCGAGCGCTACAATATCTGCCCGACCAACCAGATCGCCGTCGCGGTCTCGGCTGAGGGGCAGCGGCGCTTGCGGCCGATGCGGTGGGGCTTCCTGCCGCGTTGGTACAAGGCGCCCAATGACGGCCCGCTCTTGATCAACGCCCGCGCCGAGACCATTGCCGAAAAGCCTGCCTTCCGCGACGCCGTCCGGAAACGACGCTGTCTTGTCGCCGCGACGGGCTTCTATGAATGGACGAAAGGCCCGGACGGGGCGCGGTTGCCCTGGTATATCCGGCCGGCCGATGGCGCACCGATGGTGCTGGCCGGGATCTGGCAGGATTGGGAGCAGGGAGGCGAGCGCTTGAGTTGTGTCGCCATCGTCACCTGCGCGGCCGGCGGCGGCATGGAAGAGCTGCATCACCGCATGCCGGTCCTCCTCGCGCAGGAGGACTGGCCGCTCTGGCTGGGCGAGGCGGGGCATGGTGCGGCCGTGCTGATGAGGTCCGCCCCGGCTGGCAGCCTCACCTGGAACCGGGTCGGTACGCAGGTGAACTCCAATCGGGCAGCGGGCGCGGGCCTGCTCGAGCCCTTGCCGGTTTGACCCGGTTCGCGGGAACGGGCCGGCCACCCAACGCCTTTCGCGCAAAATCCCGCAGGCGCGGGGCGCAGATCAGAACCGGTACTTCCAGAGCAGCACCGGGCCGCTCAGCGCGTATTCGGTGATCAGGTCATCGCCGCCGAGATCCCACTCCATGTGCCGATAGCCGAAGACGAGGTCGCTGCGGTCGAACGCGTAGCCAATGCCAGCCCAGGCCTGCCATGTCAGGTCGGACTAGCCGGCCCCGATGTCGAAGGCGAAGGGCACGAACCAGGTGTCATTGATCGCGGCCTGCCCGTTGACGCCGACGGTGAGATCCCAGCTGCTCTGATAGCTGCTGAAACGCCGGCTCCGCACCGGGCTTTCGGTCTTCAGCTCGGTGTCGAGTCCGAGATACCGTGCGCCCAGGGTGCCGTACAGGCGATAGCTGTCCGTCTCGGCCAGCCGATAGGCGGCGCCGAAATTCAGCACCGTCTGCTTGATGTCCATTTCCAGATCGATATCCACGCCGCCCGCCGGCTCGCCGGGCAGGACCGAGACAGTGAGTGCATTCTCGCCGGTAATATCGGCATAGCTGGCGTCGAGGAACCAGCCCCAGTCGCCGCGCCGGGCGGTCACGCCGCCCATCAGGGCGAAGTTGAGGTTTTCGAGGATCTTGTCGAAGCCGATCTCGAACTCGTTGCCCAGCGACTCGCCGGTCACATCGGTGCCCCAGATATAGACCTGCAATTCGTAGGACTATGCGTCGGTTCCGAGTGTCTCGGGGGGCGCGTCCTGGGCTGACGCGGCCTGACCGAAGAGTGCGAGCGCTGCGAGCGAGAGTGTTGAAAGCTGTTTCATTGCCTGTCTTTTCCCGAAATTGACTTAACTGGACTGTCCGGCTGAATACCGTAGGTCGCCGAAAGGACACACACAGGACCCCAATGCGGTGCCATGCGCACCGGCCGCGCCGAAATGGGCCACTGTCTGACAGGCTGACAGTTGCGCAGGCGCATGGCAAGCTTTTGAGGCAGAACGATTTGCGGCGCTGCCCGCACTGAAGCTTGCGGAGCACGGCCTGGGAGGCAAGCTGCGGTCCGGAGATGCGGCCGGGCGGCGGTGTTTTCCGTGGCTGGCCGTCCCCTGGTCGGCATGGTTTCGCCGAAGCCGTGGGCAATCCGGACAGAATCCGCCGCAGGAAGCCGCTGCCCGGCGATATTTGCGCAAGCAGCGGGCGCGGCGGCTTGGAGTCCGTGCCGTACACGACTATGTTACCGCTACCGAGCTTACCGATGCCGTGAAAATTCTGGAAATCGCCATGACCCAACCCAACCTGACCGAAAATCAGATCCGCGAAGCTGCCTATCATTTCTGGCTTGAAGACGGCCAGCCGCATGGGCGCGACGAGGAGCACTGGCTGAAGGCCATTGATGCCCTGTCCGCACCGCAACCGAAGAAGAAGGCGCGCAAGGCGCCGGCAAAGCCGCGTGCTGCGAAGACCGCTACGAAACCTGCGCCGTCCGGGGCCGCCACGACAAAGAGCGCAACGACGAAGGCCGCAGCGTCGAAATCAGGCACGACAAAACCCGCCGCGAAGAAAGCCGCCACGGCGACGACAGCCGCATCCGAGACAAAGGCCAAGGCTCCGGCCAAGACCACCCGGAAGCCGCGCGCGAAGAAGGCACCCGTCGCGTAAGGCACAGCACTGATGTCTGTCTGCGGGGCTCCTTCGGGAGCCCCGTTGCGTTTCAGGCGACGGAAAACAGGCTCAGAGCGGCCAGACCAGCAGGATCATCGGCACCGCCAATACGACAACAAGCAGCTCCAGCGGCAGGCCCATGCGCCAGTAATCGCCGAAGGAATAGCCGCCCGGGCCGAGGATGAGCGTGTTGTTCTTGTGCCCGATGGGCGTCAGGAAGGCGCAGGAGGCGGCCACCGCGACGGCCATGAGGAAGGGGTCGGGGCTGACACCGAGGCTGGTCGCCATCTGGATGCCCACGGGGGCGGCGACCACCGCCGTGGCGGCGTTGTTGAGCACATCCGACAGGGTCATCGTGACGACCATCAGCAGCGTCAGCAGCGCCCAGGCCGGCCAGCCTTCGCCAAGACCCAGCAGCGCGCCGGCGATCAGCGCCGTGCCGCCGGAGGCGTCCAGCGCCGCCCCGAGCGGGATCATCGAGCCGAGCAGCACCACGACCGGCCATTCGATATGGCGGTAGAGCTCCGCGAGCGGCAGCACCCCGGTCAGCACATAGGCCAGCACGACGAAGCCGAGCGCCACCGGCAGGTAGAGCAGCCCGAGGGCCGAGGCGGCGACGGCGGCGGCAAAGACACCGATCGCCAGCCAGACCTTGGCAAAATCGGTGACGACGAGGCCGCGATCGGCGAGCGGCAACACGCCGAGCCAATCCGTGACCTGTCCCTCGTCGCCCTCCGGCGTCAGCAGCAGGAGGATGTCGCCGGGGCGCACAGGCGTCTTGCGCACCTCCTTGGTGATCCGGCGGCCTTCGCGCGAGATCCCGAGCAGGACCGTGCGCTGGCGCCAGGCCAGCCCGAGCGCCCGGGCCGACTTGCCGGCGATGCGGGCGCTTTCGGGCACGACCGCTTCGATGATGGCCAGACCCTCGCCGGCGATGCCGATGCGTTCCTTCTCGTCCTCATCGGTGAAATCCAGCGACAACGCGGCGCGGAACTCGTCCAGCGCCTCCGGGCGGGCCTCGAGCACGATCGAGTCGCCCTCGCGGAGCTGCGTGTTGCGCTGCAGCCCGTAGCGGCGCTTGTCGTCCCGGGTCAGGCCGAGGATCGCGACATCGTTCTTCTCTGCGACATCATAGACCTCGAAGAGCCGCTTGCCGACAAGCTCGGAGCTGGCAGGGACCTTCAGCTCGGCCACGTAATCCTTGGCATGCTCACGCGCTTCCGCAAGCGCCCCGTCGCCCTCGGCACTCGGCACAAGGCGCCAGCCGATCAGCGCCACGAAAGCAAGCCCGGCCACGGCCACGACCCCGCCGACCGGCGCGAAATCGAACATGCCGAAACTCTCGCCGAGCTGATCTCGCCGGATGCCGGCGATGATGATGTTGGGCGGCGTGCCGATCAGCGTCACCATGCCGCCGAGAATGGTGCAGAAGGAGAGCGGCATCAGTGACAGCCGCGCCGGCCGACCCGCCTTGCGGGCGGTCTGGATATCCACCGGCATCAGCAGCGCGAGGGCCGCGACATTGTTCATGAAGGCCGACAGCACGCCGCCGATCCCGCCCATGAAGGCGATATGCGCCCCCAGGCTGCGCGAGGAATCGACCAGGGTCCGGGTGATCAGGAAGACGGCGCCGGACCGGACAAGCCCGGCGGACACGACAAGGACAAGCGCGACGACGACCGTCGCGGGGTGCCCGAACCCGGCGAAAGCATCCTCCGCGGGGATGACTTTCAGCGTCACCGCCGCGAGCAGCGCCGCGAAGGCAACCAGGTCATAGCGCACGCGGCCCCAGAGGAGCAGTGCGAATACCGCGCCGAACAACGCGAAGAGGATCGTCTGGTCCGCTGTCATGTCTCTCTCCCCTGGAGCGCTGCCGCTATGGTTTTTCCTTGCGGGCGCGGTTGATACCGGTCGGACTGTCCGCATGTGCAGGGCGCGCCGGATCGAATGCTAGAGCATGGCCTGTCCGTGATCCATCGGAATGAAGCGCTTCAGGCACAGGCCGTTGCGTCGGCTTGGCGGCGCACAGAGGCACCCCGCGGGGCGGTGGTTCTGCGGCTGGATCGCTGCGATGCCCCGTGATCTCCATCTCCTGCCCGGACCGCCCTGCATGCCGCCAGTCAGGTCGAGAAAGCCTGGCTCAGGGCCTTGAGGAGGTCCTTGCGCTGGACCGGTTTCATAAGGCGAATGTCGGCGGAATTGCTGCCGTCAACGGCGAAACCAAGCTCGGTCGCATTGCCGGTCATGAAGACAACCGGCAGGTCCGGCCGGATCGCGCGCAGCGCGCGGGCCGGCGCCGGCCCCTGTAGACTGAAGGGCATCTGGACGCCGGATCGGCCTCGACCGGCCACAGGGCCGCCTCCAGGTCGGTCTCCACCCGGATATTGTCCGGCAGGGTGCGGTCGGTCCAGCCGCGAAGATTGCTGACAAGCGCGTTCAGGTCGATCTCGACCGGGTCGAGCCGGGCCTGGCGGGCAAAGGAGAGCATGCTGAGGGTCAGTTCCGCGCCGCGTTGCGCGGCGCTGATGCCGCGATCGATCAGGGCGATCTGTTCGGCGTCGGCCAGGCCGTCGCGCAGAAGCTCCAGGTTGCCCATGATCACCGCCAGGAGGTTGTTGAAGTCATGCGCCACGCTGCCGGTCAACTGGCCGATGTTTTCATGCTTCATCGCCCGGAAGGCGAGCTCGCGCTGCTCGTCGAGCTGCTGCTCGGCCTCGATCTCGCGGCTGATATCGACCGCGAAAGTCGTCACCCGGTGCTGTCCGTCGGAGAACGGCCTGGCGCCGATATGAACCTCGACCCATTTGCGCGCGCCGTCCCGGTCGCGCAGCCAGAAGCGGCGGGTCTCGGGCACGAGCGTGCGCACGCTCCTCAGCAGCGCTTCTCGCATCAATGGCAGGTCATCGGGGTCATGCGCCTGGATCAACAGGTCGGGATCGGCCATCAGCTCAGCGTCGCCATAGCCCCAGATCATCCGGCAGCCGGGGCTGATATGCACGGTCTCGAGCTCGTCCGGCGACCCTATGTCCATCGAGATGACCGCCCTGGGGTGGTTCTCCAGGATCTCGGTCAGCGGCGCCTCGACGGCCTCGCGGTGCCGCTCGGCCTCCTTGCGGAGCGTGATGTCGCAGATGACGATGAGGATCTCCGTGCTGCGGGGCACCGGCAGGGCGCGGGCCTCGAAATCCTTCAGGCGGCCCTGGACGCGCAGCTGGTAGTCCCAGCTCTGCAGGTCCCCCTTTTCCTTCAGGCGCTGCAGGTGCAGTGCGAAGTCCCGTGCGGTTTCGCTGGGCAGGACCTCGTGCATTTTCCGGCCAAGAAAGGCCTCCGGCGGCCGGAAAAGATCCGTCTGCTTTCCGGCCTCGAAGTCGAGAATGTGGCCGGTGTGGTCCAGCCGGAAGAAAAGGTCGGGCAGGGCGCTCAGCAGCGCGGCCAGGCGCCGCGTCGTGACCTGCTCGGCGCGCTCGGCCTGCCGTTGCCGGAGCCAGAGATCCCTGACCCTTTCGGTCAGCTGGCTGATCGCCGGGACCGCCTTGACCCCGGCCTCGGGCGCAGCATTGGATATCGCGGGCTCCGCCATCCCCTCGGCCTGTTCAAGGCGCCGGAACTCCCGTTCGGCGGCGCCGAGAGGTTCCAGGACGCCGCGCTCGAACCGCCGTTCCGCGAACCACCACAGCACCGCAACCGCCGTTATCAGCACAACAAGCCCCAGCATCGCCCGATTGAGCTGGCCCGCGAGGCTTGCATCGACCGGCACGTCGAGCCGCATCTCGACCCGGTCGCCATTGGCCGCTTCCATCAGGACCCGGTGCAGGACAACCCGGCGCTGCCCGTCCTGATCGGTGATCCGCGGCGCGCCGGCCGTGTCTCGCGGAAACGTTTCGGGTACGGGGCTGTCCTGCGCCGCAGTCGCGGGGAAGCTCGCGACAACCCGCCCATCGGGGTCCAGGACATGGGCGCGGCTGTCCTCCGGCAAGCCGGCGGCCCGCAGCGCCTTGTTCCACCAGTCGAGCGAAATCACCGCGACGGCGGCCCCCACCGGCGCATCAGGGCGCGCGGGGGCAAAGACCGGATAGGCGAAGTTTATGCTTGCCGGCCTCGCGGCCCGGTCGATCTGGTAACTGCCGATGCTGAAACTGCGCGTCTCGATGGCCCGGCGGAAACAGTCCCGGTCGGCGACATTGATCCGCGCACTCAGCGGGGTGGCGTTGCACAACAATTCGCCATCCGCCCGGGGGACGCCGAAATTCGCGAATTCCGGCCGCAGCGCGAGAAACGCTGACAGATACGCGCCGCAGGCCGGCGCCGACGGGGCGTGAACGGCCGGCGACAGGGCGATCTCCCGGAGCAGCCTGCGCGTGTCGAAGATCGGTTCTTCCTGGGTTTCGACGATGCTGTCGGCCACGGCCACGGTCCGGACAAGATGGGTCTCGATCACCGCCTGCCGTTCCTGGACGGCGAGCCAGGCAACAAGCGCGATGGAGGGCATGGCGAGAAAGGCCATCAGGAGGCGAAGGTGAACGCGCAGTCGGGCGGCAAGGGCCGCGAGGCTATTCGAAAGGCTCTTGTTGGCATGCATGATACAAATATCGGTCTCAAATCGGGCGCGCCGCTGTCCGCAGGTTTCGGCCCCTGCCGGCAGATGCGCTTCTCCCGTCCGCGAGTTGAGCCTCTCGCGCGGGAAGATCACAAGGGGTTTCCAACCCAGGATTGTCGCCCCTCCCTGCGGAGCCGTCGTCACCGGCAGGCCATCCGGGCGCGCTATTCCGAGGTGTCGATGAAACCGTCGGATTGCCGCGCCCAGAAATCCGCGTAGAGGCCCGGCTTGCCCTTCAGCTCCTGATGCGTGCCCTGCTCGACGATCCTGCCGCGATCCATAACGACAATCCGGTCCATCCGGGCAATTGTGGACAGGCGGTGGGCAATGGCGATGACGGTCTTGTCCTGCATCACCTCGATCAGCGATTGCTGGATTTCCGTCTCCACCTCGCTGTCGAGCGCGCTGGTCGCCTCGTCCAGGATCAGGATGGGGGCGTCTTTCAGGATGACCCGCGCGAGGGCGATCCGCTGCCGCTGGCCACCGGACAGTTTCACACCGCGTTCCCCGACATGGGCGTCATAGTCCCTGCGCCCCTTGCTGTCCCGCAAACCCTCGATGAAGCCATGGGCGCTGGCCTTCCTGGTCGCGGCAACCAGCGCCGCGTCGCTGACATCCGTTCGCCCCAGCAGGATGTTGTCCTTGACGGAGCGGTTCAGCAGCGCGGCTTGCTGGGCGACCATGCCGATGGCGGCGCGCAGGCTGTCCTGGTCCACCTCGCGGATATCCTGGCCGTCGATCCGGATCCGCCCCTGCTCAGCCTCGAAGAACCGCAGGAGCAGGTTCACCAACGACGATTTTCCGGAACCCGAGCGTCCGACCAGCCCGATCTTCTCGCCCGGCCGGATCGACAGCGAAATCCCGTCCAGGCCGCCGGCGTCGTTGCCGTAATGGTGGTGCAGATCCTCGATCTCGATGCCCCCCTGGCCGACTACGAGCTCGATGTCGCTCCGGTTCGGGATCGCGATCGGCTGGCCGATTGTCTGCAACGCCTCGCGGAGCGACCCGATGCGCTCGAAGAGCCACCAGATCGAATCCAGGATCCAGTCCGCCATGGTGGTGATCCGGAGCGACAAGGCAATTGCCGAGGAGACGACGCCGATGGTCGCGGCCTCGACAGACCAGAGCCAGATGCCGTAGCCGACGAACCCGACCATCACGATGGCCTCGAGCATGACCAGCGTCGTGCGCAGGCCGATCCCGATCTGCCGGGTGCGGAACAGCGCCTGCCGGGTTGCTTCCAGCGATATGCGCTGCTCCCGGGCGATCTGGTCCTTCGGCGCGAAAAGCTTCAGCGTGTCGAAATTCGAGAACCCGTCGACAACCGAGCCGTAGAGCGCGGACTTGGAGGATTGAAAATCGTGCTGGGCGTCGACCATCCGCGGCATGACCCGGAAGAGAACCGCAACATAGAGCCCGAGCCAGATCAGCAGCGGCGCCGCCAGCCAGATCTCGGTCCGGGCCATCAGCAGGACTACGCCGATCATGTAGACCAGCCCATAGGCGACGGTGTTCAGGGCCGAGTGGATGGAATTCGAGACATGGTTGCCAATGTCGACAAGACGGCCCGAGGTGCGCCCGGTCAGGTCTTCCTGGAACCAGCCGACGGATTGGCGAATGAGGTGATCATAGGCGCGCCACCGCACCAGGGTCGCGGCATTGCAACTGAACGCGATGTCGTTGACCGCAAGGCGGAAGAATTGCGCGATGGGCCGGAACAGCAGCACGACAAGCGCGGCAAGGAACAGGTTCGTCCCCTGTTCCTCCCAGAGCTGCGCCGGGGAGGTCGAGGCGAGGATGTCGACAATCGTGCCGGCATAGCTGATGAGCCAGACCTCGACGCTCGCGGCGAGGACGGTGACAAGAACGCTGGCCAGCAGGATCCGCCGCATTGGCCACATATGGGCCTTCAGGTAGGGCAGGATCTCTCGATGCGGGGTGGTGTCGAACAGGTCATAGGGATGAAAGCAGTCGAGAAAATAACGGGTTATGCGCTCGTAGAGTCCAACCATCTCAGCATCTCCGCTTCGCGATCCCCGCGGCGGTCAAGCCGCTGCCCCGTGCCGCTGTGTCAAGGCCCGCTCCGACCGGCCCTGCGGTCGCCGCCCGGAAAGTGCCGGCTCTCCGCATGAAGATGAACCATCCCCGGGGCGCGGATGCGCGCCCTGGGGGTGTCGCAATCTTTCCCGGCGGGGACAGTGCCGCCCTTCTGTCGAAAAGCGATACGATCCGCCGGGACCGGGCGCGGCCTAGCCGACCACCCACATCCGCATCGGGGCGTAGAAGTTCATCAGTTCGAAGCCTTTCGACGGGCCCCAACCGGCAACCCGTTCCGATGTGGCATCGACGAAATCGTTGAACATCGGACAGATCAGCCCGCCATCCTCGCGGACCACGAGGCTCATGTCGCGATAGATCGCCTTGCGCTTGGCCTCGTCGAGTTCCCGCCGCGCCGCGACGAGCATCTGGTCGAAGCTGTCATTGAAGAAGCGCGTGTCGTTCCAGTCGGCCGTCGAGAGATAGGCGGTCGAGAACATCGCGTCCTGCGTGGCGCGGCCACCCCAGTAGCTGGTGCAGAAGGGCTTGCTGTTCCAGACATCCGACCAGTAGCCGTCATTCGGCTCGCGCTTCAGCTCGATCTCGATCCCGGCCGCCTTGGCGCTTGCCTGGAAGAGGGCAGCCGCGTCCGGTGCGCCGGGGAAGGAATTGTCGGAGGTCCGCAGCAGGATCGGGCCGGAATGCCCGGAGGCCTTGTAATGCGCGGCCGCCTTGTCGGGGTCGTAGCTGCGCTTTTCGATATCGTCGGAGAACAGCGGGTAGCTGGCATTGATCGGAGAGTCGTTGCCGAGGCTGCCATAGCCGAACAGGATCTTGTCGACCATTTCCTGCCGGTTCATCGCGTATTTCAGCGCCAGGCGCAGGTCCTTGTTGTCGAACGGCTCGGTGTCGCAATGCATGATGAAGACATAATGGCCTGCGCTCGGCTCGGCCTGCAACGTGACGCCCGGCAGGCGCTGCACCAGGTGCGCGACCTTCGGCGGCACACGGTTGACCATGTCCACATCCTTCGACTGGAGCGCGGCGATGCGCGCATTGTCGTCATTGATGACGACCAGTTCGATGGTTGCGGCATTGCCGAGATCGGAATCCCAGTAATCGGGGTTCTTCTCGAACGTGTACTGGACGCCCTTCTGGTGGTCCTTCAGGATATACGGCCCGGTGCCGATGGCCGCGTCGGGCGCGTCCTTGCCGCCATTGGGCTGGATCATCAGGTGGTAGTCGGTCAACAGGTAGGGCAGGTCGGCATTCGGCCCGTTGAGCGTGATGATGAACTGGTCGCCCTCCACGCTCAACGCGCTGATATCGCGCAGAAGTCCGAAGGCGCCGGAGACCGACCCCTCGGTGGCATGGCGCTCGATCGTGGCCCGCACATCCTCCGGCGTCATCGCCTGGCCGTTCGAGAAGGTCACGCCCTTGCGGATCTTGAAGCTCCAGACAGAGCCGTCCTCGTTGGAGGAAAAAGACTCCGCAAGGCGGGCATCAAGGCCGCCATCGGCCGTCAGTTCCACCAGCGGTTCGCTCCAGAGCCGCAGCACCTGTGCGGCGGTGGAATTGGCGGCCAGCGCGGGATCGAGGCTGTCGGTTGTCGCGCCGCCCTGGATGCCGACCCGGATCGTGCCGCCCTTCACGGCGCCCTGCGCCCGGACGGCGTTGGCAAAGGCAAGATTCGCAGTTGCCGCGGTCACGCCAAGCGCCCCGGCGCGGCCGAGGAATCCCCGGCGGTTCATGCTTCCACGTGCCGCAAGTTGGGCGAGGTATCGAAGCTGATCGGACATAGTTACTTCCCTTGTGATCCCTGTTGAATATGCACTTCCCCGTTGCGGGGGACGAAGTCCTTGAATTCGCGCTCGAAGATGAGCGTGTCACCCTCATGGGCGGCAATCCACATTGTCACCTGGAAGGCATCGGGGCCGGATGTCATCACGGTCTCGACCCGGGTCGAGACCTCCCAGTCGCCCCGCGAGAGGCTCCGCTCCCAAGTGATCTCGGCGCGGGCATCGGCGATGTCCTGGCAGTCGATGGAGAAAGTTTCCCGCAGCGCGCTGGCCATGCAGAGACCGTTCTGCGGAATCAACGTTGCCCCGTGATCGGCCTCGATGGTCAGCCAGTGGCGCCCGTCCGCCTCGCTCCGGGTCTTTCCCTCTGTGCCGGGGCGGATCTGGCGGACAGGGCCGGGCCGGGGCTGCGGCGCCGGCGGCATCGCGATCTCGCGGCCGGTTCCCTCGGGCAGGGTCGGCAGGGACAGCGCGCCGCCGGTGACGGTCAGCGAAACCGCGCCCCGCTCGGGCCAGATGAAGGGCCAGTAGCCCGGCGAAAGCGCAAGCCGCAGCCGGTGGCCGGCGGGAAGGCGATAGGCGCATTGGTCGAGATCGAGGGTGATGTCGAAACCCTGGCCGGGCGTCAGCGGGGCTTCGGCTTCGAACCCGGCCCGGAATTGCAGGTTCAGGAAACCATGCGTGATGAGCGTTGCGCGCCCGTCCAGCGCCACGTCGGACAGCCGGGCCGCAAGCTGGCCGAAGCTCCGGTCGCTGGCAAGTCTCAGCTGCAACCGCGGCGCGCCGAGCAGCGTGGTCTCCTCCTCCAGCGCGGCACTGTCGAAACAGAGCGACAGCGCGTCGTCGGCCTGCTGGTCGTCCGGCAATTCACCGGGTCCGAAACCGAAGGGGAAGTATTCGCCCGTGCCCTGGCCGCAGGCCGGCGTGGACGCGATCGTGACCGGGGCGGTCATCGGTTCGTGCCCGAGCACACCGTCTCCAAGGGCGAGGGTCCGGTGCGCGATCCCCCCGTCCGGCCAGGTCGGCAGCCCGATCCAGCGCCCGGGCCGGCTGTCATAGCTGGTGCTGGGCGGCACGGCGTCCATGACATAGACCCGGTAGTCCGGGTCGTCCTCGGCGCCGTTCGCCGCGCCCTTCAGCCAGCGATCCCACCAGCGCAGCGCCAGGGCGACGAAATCGGTGCGGGGCTCGGGCGACGCGAGATGGGGGTATTTGTGGTTCCAGGGGCCGATGATGGCCTTGACCGGCCCCGAGGTCCCGCCTTCGAGAAGCTTCAGCGGCGTATTCCGGTAGCCGTCATGCCATCCGCCGATCGCGAGGACAGCCGCGTCGATCCTGCTGAAATCCTCGCAGACCGAGCCGTGTTTCCAATAGGCGTCACGGCTGCGGTGCCGCAACCAGCGGCTGGCGAGGAACGGGGTGTTCTCCAGCCTGTCCAGCCAGGCCTGCCGCCATGCGGACCCGCGGATCTCCGGGTCCGGCGGCATCGAGAACCAGGACATCACCGTCGCCGCCCAGCCGATATTCTCGGTCAGCTCGCAGCCGCCCTTGTAGTGGATGTCATCGGCGAAGCGGTCGGTCGAGGAACACAGGCTGATCACCGCCTTCAGCGCCGCCGGGCGGCGGGCGGCGACCTGCAGCCCGTTGAAGCCGCCCCAGGAGATCCCCATCATGCCGACCGCGCCGGTCGACCAGGGCTGGGAGGCGATCCAGTCGATCACGTCCTCGATGTCCGAAAGCTCCTGCTCGGAATACTCGTCGTCGAACAGGCCCTCGGATTCCCCGCATCCCCGCAGGTCAATCCGCAGGCTGGCATATCCCGCGCGAGCGAAGGCGGGATGGGTTGTGGCGTCGCGTTCGAGCGTGCGGTCGCGCAGACGATAGGGCAGCGCTTCGAGGATGGCCGGAAACGGTCCGCTCGCCGCGGCGGGCGGCATCCAGATGCGTGCGGCGAGCCGGGTTCCGTCGCGCATGGGGATCATCCGGGGCGTTATCTCTGTCGGGGAACTCTCCGCCGGGTCTGGCAATATCCTGCGTCCACGATACGAGGTCACAGGTTGCGCGCCCCCTGGGGTTTCAAACGCCGCGCCCGCGGTTTTTCAGCGTTTTCAACACGCAATCCGCTACGAACCGGCACAGGCTAAGGCTGTTGCAGCAGACAGGTGGGTGAGTCAAGCTGTCGGGCGGGACCGCTGCCGCGACCGGAGGCTTCGCATGAGAACAGGCTATCGACAGATCATCGACGCGGAGACCTGGGCGTTTATCGAGCGCTCCGACAGTTTCTACCCGGCCGATACGGCGACCCGGACCGTCGCCGAACAACGGGCGATCTACGATGCCATGTGTCGGGCTTTCCACGCGCCCCGTCCGGAGGGGGTGACGGTGACAGACCGTCTCGTGGAGGCCGTTCCGGTGCGGGAGTATCGCAGCGGGACGGCCGATGCGCATGTCCTGTATTTCCATGGCGGTGGCTTCGTGGTTGGCGGGCTGGACAGCCATGACGACATCTGTGCCGAGATCTGTGCCCGCACCGGCTGCAACGTGACGGCCGTGGCCTATCGGCTGGCGCCCGAGCATGTCTTTCCGGCCGACCTCGAGGATGCGCTCACCGTCTGGTACGAGCTCTGTGCCTGGCAGGCGGGGCCGATCGTCCTGGTCGGTGACAGCGCCGGCGGCACGATCTGCGCCGGGCTCTCGCATGCCTTGCGCGACACGCCGCGCCAACCGGACGGACAGGTCCTGATCTATCCCGGTCTAGGGTTCCTGCCCGAGAGCCGGAGCATGGAAATCCACGCCTCCGCGCCGATGCTGACCCGCGAGGACTGCCTCTTCTATCGCGACCTGCGGATCGGGGACGACGTCGGATGGCTGAGCGACCCGCGCTGCTGTCCGCTGCGCGCGGAGGGGTTCGCGCTGTTTCCGCCGACGGTTGTTTTCGTCGCTGAGTGCGACCCGCTCGCCGATGAAGGCATCGCCTTCGCCGAGGCGATCCGCGCTGATGGGGGAACGGCCCGGCATGTCCGCGAAGACGGGCTTGTCCATGGCTACCTGCGCGCCCGTCACATGGCGGCCCGCGCCCGAGAGAGTTTCGAGCGCATCCTGTCCGCAATTGCCGACCTTGGCGATGTCCGGCCTGACAACGCGCCGCCTGTGCGCAAACCGTGATGATGTTTTCCGGGCTTGCGAGCGGCGCGGCGCGCGTGGCACAGGGCGATTGGCGGGCCTGACGGGCCATCTTGCCCGGATCTGAGCGCGATCCGGGCCGCGATGCAGTCGGGGTCCGAGAGCGGCGTCCCGTCCGGGGCAAGCGATTGCAGCAGCGGGCCGGCCGTGCCGGAGAGGCCGCGCGTGCAGACCCGGTCCAGCTTCATCCGGTGGGGTCTGGTGCGGGGTGATGAGGCTGACGCGGGGGGATGCCGTCCGGGGCCAGCTCCCGGCCATGGCAGCGTGTCCGGCCGCGTCGAACAAAGCCTCGATCCGCCAGTCGAAATCGGGCGGTGTGTGGTTGCCAATGTTCAGGTCGCTGCCGATGACCACCGGCATCTGCGGGGCGAAGGCGTCGACGGCATCCATCGGCCGAGCCAACGGGACGCCGCGTTGAATGGCATCGACATTGCACTCCAGATGGGCGGAGAAGCCGAATTCGGTCTTCTGGGTCAGGCTGGCCAAGGCGCCAGAGGAACCGAGCCCCATCGCGGCCTCACCCGTCTCGAAAGGCTTGGCAGTATCGTCCGAGGCGGCGCCAGAGAACCCGAACAGACCGGCATCAACCCAGCCCGGGAAGGCGTCGAAGTAGAGCTTGATCGCCGGGGCCTCCATGTTGATCGTCACGTTGCCGCTGTCGAAACCGGTATTGTCGGCGGCTAATGGAATGTGCCGACTGCTTCACCAGCGGTGATAGCCTTGGAGGCTGAACTGCCCAGAGGAGAAGCGATCGTGAGTTTCAAGACCAAACAGGACAGTGCGGACGCGACCGTCATTGGCATCGATATTGGCAAGGACGTTTTCCACCTCGTCGGGTTCGATGCTGAAGGCAATCTGTTGCTTCGAAGGAAGATCAAACGCCTTGTTCTTGTCTCGACCTTCGACAAGTTTGCGCGTTGCATCATCGGGATGGAAGCCTGTCCGAGTGCCCATTTCGTCAGTAGGACCTTGCGCGGGATGGGGTTTGAGCCCCGGATTATCCCGGCTGTGTATGTAAAGCCTTTCAGCAAAGGTCAGAAAAACGATTACAACGATGCGGAGGCCATCGCAGAGGCCGCACTTCGTCCGAACCTCCGGACCGTTTCAGAGAAAAGCCGGGATCAGCTTGACCTCCAGGCTTTACATCGAGATCGGTCGAGACTGGTCTCGCGCCGAACGTCTACCGTAAACCAGATCCGGGCATTCCTGATCGAGCAAGGCATCACCATTCGCAAGGGGCTTCGAGCTGTTCGAAACTCGCTGTTGGCCCTTCTCGATGAACGGCGAGACGAGATTTCTCCCCGGATGCGCCACATCATTTTGGGCCTGCTCGATGACCGGATGCGTCTCGATGCACGGATCGATGCCGTGTCCTCGGAAATCGCCGAGATCGGTGAGGCTGAGGCGCACTGCCGTGCTCTGAAGACCATTCCGGGCGTTGGACCGATCATCTCGACCGCTCTCGTCGCCGCCGTGGGCAAGGGCGAAGCCTTCGAGAACGGGCGTCACATGGCGGCCTGGCTCGGGCTGGTCCCCAGGCAATTCAGCACCGGCGGGAAGACAATCCTTGGCGGCATATCCAAACGCGGCAGCCGATATCTGCGGACACTGCTTATCCAGGCGGCCAAGGTCATCCTGCTGCGCCCGCACAACTGGCCCAACTTCAGCTTCGGTGCGTGGCTGGTCGCAGCGGACCAGCGGATGTATCGCAACAAGCTGGCGGTCGCCCTGGCCAACAAGCTCGCGCGGATCGCATGGGCGGTCCTGCGCTTTGGACGGGGTTTTGATGCCCCAAGAAATACGGTTGTCGAAGCGATCTGAGGTCAGACAACCGAACAGAGGTTCGCGAAGGAAGCAGCATGGGACGGATTGATAACGCACCCGGAATCTGACTGCGTTTTTGGCCCAAAGTGGCCTTGCGGCCAATGAGAACGAAGTGCGTGCGTATTTCCAACAAGGTTACGGCCCGCGCGCCGATACACAGACCGGATACATATCAGCGATATCTGAAGCCACGCAGAAAACCATTGCGAACAGCAGTCGGCACATACAAATTCGCAGGTCGTGGCGTGCGAAGAAGGTCTCGGTGAAGATCTAGGGCATGTGCGACCGGGGCATCGGGATGTAGCCGGCATACTTGAGGGCCGGGGCGGTCGTGGCCCCGAACGCCTCCCGGGTCTTCGACGTGGGACTCCGGCGGCCTCCGGCGCGGCGGTGTTGTAATACATGATCGGGGTCGAGGCGTTGAACGGCATGCCGATCATCTGGCGTCGCTGTCGGCGCAGAAATGGCGCTTGGGGCAATTGTGTCGCGCTCTTGCGTCTCGCGGGCCTTCTCGCCGACGGCCTGAATCGATGCCGGGAAACGCGCGCTTGTGTTGCGCATCGCCGCGGAGATGGGCAATCGGCCCAATGCGTTGGCCGGCCGACGAATGCGCGGTCGAACCTCGTGGCGATGGTCGCCGGGGTGTCGGGGGTTTTCACGATGGGCAGTTCCTGTCCCGGCTGGTCTCGAAGCTGACGGTGGCGGGAAAATGGGCGATCCTGCGCGAGAGTTCCTGGCAAGCCGAGGCCCTGGATGCGCCGGTTATCTTTTCCTACGCGCTCGATGCGATGATCGTGCATGGCGGCAGTTTCGACCGGGCCAGTGACGCGCCCCATGCTAAGCTGAAGAGCCCGCCGATCTTCTCGGGTTGCAGCGTCGAGGCGGCGCATGTTGACGGCGTCAGCTGCCGCAACGCGGAGGGCATGGCGATGGCGACCGCGCTTTTCCCGCGCAAGGGACCAGCGCTTCGGCCATATTGGTGGTCCGGAAAGCGGGTCCTCGGACCGGGAACGGTTCGCCGGCCTGCAGGACCGGCTGCGCAGGGCGGGGCTGGCGCAGGTCGGCACGGAACGAGCGGATTCCTCCTTCGAAGGTGGCGGCAGGGCGGCGCTTGCGCTTCTTGCACGGGGCAGGGTGGGCGCGCTGATCTGCGCCAATGACGTGAAGGCGCGCGGCGCCCTCACGACCGCGCGCCGTGCGTTTGGGCTGCGGGTTCCCGAAGACATCCCGATCCTCGGCTTCGAGGATATCGAGACGGCGTTTCGGCCCTGTCTCTGGCTGACCTCGGCACGAAACCCGAGTGAGGAGATGGCCGAACAGATCCTTCAATCGCGGCTGGACCACATTGCCGAGCCGACCGCGCCAGGCAAGGTCGTGCATATGTGCCCGCGGTTCGGTGAACGCGAGACCCATTGAGGCGCGCAAATCCGGCGGTTTGGGCCGTGCCGACGGCCGGTCCGGCAGGCCGTTGCCGAACGGGACTGCGGCATGCGCGCGCAGGACTTGAACCGGGCCGCTCTGTGGATACCTGCGGTGGGTCCGGCGGGTGCCGCGACGTCGAGGCGGACGCAAGAGGCACTCAACTCTCGCGCGAGCGCTGTGCCCATGATAACTCCGGGTTACAGGTGGCTTTTTTTGGTTGGACGGGGGGTCCATGGAAAACGAAATGCTGGTGTCGCTACTGGAGCGGCGTGTGGATCTTGCGATTGTCGTCCTTTACCTGGTCTTCATCGTCGCGATCGGCTTCCTCTTCAGCGGGAAATCGAACAACCCGAGCAACTATTTCCGCGGCGGCGGCAAGCTGCTGTGGTGGATGACCGGCGCCTCGGCCTTCATGGTGCAATTCTCCGCATGGACCTTCACCGGCGCCGCCGGCAAGGCCTATACGGACGGCTTCGCCGTCGCCGTCATCTTCATCGGCAACGCGATCGGCTATTACATCTCGTTCCTGCTGATCGCCGAGATGTTCCGGCAGACCCGCTGCATCACGCCCGTCGACGCGATCCGGCGCCGCTACGGGCCTGTCAACGAACAGTTTTTCACCTGGGCACAGGTGCCGCTTGGCGTGATCCAGGCCGGGATCTGGCTCAATGGTCTTGCGATCTTCTCCTCGGCCGTCTTCGGCATCCCGATCGAATACACCATCATCATCACCGGCTTCATCGTCATGTTCGTCTCGCTGACCGGCGGGGCCTGGGCGGTGGTCGCCTCCGACTACGTGCAGATGCTGGTGATCATGGCGATCTCGATCACCGCGACGATCTTCGTCTTCATCGAGGTCGGCGTCACCAATGTCGTCACCAGCTTCCCCAACGACCTTTTCACCAACAACATGAACTATGTCGGGCTGTTCTTTGTCTGGGCGCTGATGTCGATCTCCAAGCAGATCTTTTCCACCAACAACCTCTATGACGCCGCGCGCTACCTTGTGGCCAAGGACAGCAGCCACGCCAAGAAAGCGGCGCTGCTGGCCTCGGTGCTGATGTTCTGCGGCACGTTCATCTGGTTCCTGCCGCCGATGGCCGCGGCCGGGCACGGGATCGACCTCGCGGCGACCTACCCGACGCTGGGCAACAAGGCGGCGGATGCAGCCTATCTCGCCTTCGTCGATTTCCTGATGCCGGTTGGCATGGTGGGGATCATGATGGCGGCGCTGTTCTCGGCCACGATGTCCTCGATGGATAGCGGCCTGAACCGCTCTGCCGGCATCATGTGCATGAACTTCTACCAGCCGGTCATCAAGCGCGGCACCGCAACCGACGGCGAACTGATGGTGGTCGGCAAGGTCATCACCTTCCTCTTCGGCATCGTCATCATCGGCGTCGGCCTGTTCATCTCCTCGCTCAAGGAGATCAGCCTGTTCGACATCATGCTGCAGATGGGCAGCCTGATCCAGATGCCGATCCTGATCCCGCTCTTCCTGGCGGTCTTCGTCAAGAAGGTGCCGGACTGGGCGCCCTGGGCGACGGTCCTGCTGGGGGTCGGCGTGTCGCTGGCGTCGAAATACGTGCTGACGCCGGAGCTGCTGGGCGGGATCTTCGGGGTGGAGTTCACCTCGCGCGAGAAGACGGACCTGGTCTTCATCGTCTCGATGTTCCTGCACCTGACGGTCACCACCGGCTTCTTCTTCTGGACCAAGCGCTTCTATACCGGCCTCACCGAGTTGCGGCATGGCGAGGTGGACGCGTTCTTCGACGATATCGCGACGCCGGTCGTCTCCGAAGAGGGTGTGAGCGACTCCGACCGGGAGCAACGCAACAAGCTGGGCACGCTGGCGATGATCTATGGTGGCACGATCTTCCTGCTGCCGCTGGTGCCGCAGCCCGAGGGCGATTTCGGCATCGCGGTGCTCGGCTTCTCGATCACCGGCGGCATCGTCCTGGTGATCGGCGCCTTGCTGAAATACTCCGCCAAGCAGGGGCTCCCCGCGGAATAGGTCGCGCTGCGTCGCGACCCGTCCAACGGGTTTGAAAGATCTCGACCCCGCGCCCGGCTTTCCGGGCGCGGGGTCTTCCATTTCAGGTTGGTTGTCCGGCCGCGCCCGTCACATTGGTGGCAACGAAGGGGCGGTTCTGGACCAGCCGCCACAGGATCGCGCAGCTCACCCCGACGATCACGAAGAGCAGTCCGAGCGTCCGGGTCAGGTCCCCGGTATGGGCGACGACGATCTGAACCGCGGCCGCGCCGAGCATCAGCGAGGCGAAATGGATCGGGGCGGTGGCCGATCCGGTGTCGCTCTTCTGTTGCTCCAGCAGCAGGTTCGCCCCGGGGACCCGCAGCACGATCACCGCCTCGGTCGAGACCGCCGCGAGCCCGGCGAAGAGCCAAGAGGACAGCGACCCGAACGGGGCGATCAATGCGCCGCCGGTGGCGATCACGAGGAAGCCGCCGAGGATGATCGCCTGCACCGGCAGGCCCCGTGACAGGCGCATGTAGAGCATCGGGCCGCCCATCGCGCAGGCGGCGCTGAGGGCGAAGATCAGGCTGAAAGCCTGCTCGGTGAGGCCGAACCCGTCGATATAGATGAAGGCGGCGCTGCCGATGAAGGACATCAGGCAAATCGGCGCGAGGGCGAAGACCCACTGCAGAAAAGCAAAGCGCGGGTTGCGCAGCACCGTGTCGAGCCGGAGCCAGGCGGCCAGGAGCGGGCCGCCCCGGCGCTCGGTCAGGGTCTCGCGATAGCGCGTCACGAGGAAGGCGGCAAGGCAACCGAACAGCGTCAGGACGACGAACACCGCCCGCCAGGATCCGATCTTGAGCAGGAAGAGCATCCCCCGCCGCCCGAGCATGGTCTGGCGGGGGGGATGTCGGTGGCCGGCATTGCGCGCATCTCGGTCAGAAGGACAGCTGTTCGAAACGGAGCCGCGTCTTCGCGACGCCGAGCCCGCGCAGGGTGCGGGTGACGAGGCGGATCATGAGCGGCGGGCCGCAGACATAGAAACCGGCGCTGTCGAGCTGGCCCGCGCCGAGCGTGCGGGAGAGCAGCATCCGGTCGATCAGGCCCTGTTCCGTGCTTTCATCTGGGGCGTGTTCCAGCACCAGCGTCGCCTTGAAATCAGCCATCTCCGCTCCGGCCTTGGCGATCTCCTCGCGGGCCACGACATCGTCGGCGGTGCGGCTTCCATAGATCAGCCGGACCGATCCCGTGTGCCCCTCGGCGCGAAGCTGGCGCAGCAGGCTCAGGATCGGCCCGATCCCCGCGCCGCCTGCGATCAGAACGATGTCCTGGGACGGCGCGGTGTCCAGGGTGAAGTCGCCATAGGGTCCGTCGAGATAGACGTCCTGTCCGATCTCGACCTCGCCAAGCGCGGAGCTGTAGTCGCCAAGATTGCGGATCACGAAGGAGAGGCGCGGCAGGTCCTGCGGGGTGGAGGCGATGGAGAAGGGGTGCTCGCTCAGATTGCCGGCATGGCCGGAGGTGTTGATCCAGGCGAACTGGCCGGGTTTGAAAGCGAACGGGAAGCCGCCGGCCTTCTCGATGGTCAGGACCATGTCGCGGGCGCTGGCCCGCTCGAGGGCGGCGACGCGAAAGGGGCGGCGGCTGCGGCGATAGGGTTGCCAGAGATAGGTGTCGAGCAGCGAGGCAACGGCGGCGGCGCAGAGCGCGATCCACATCGCGTCGAACCAGGCACTATAGACCCCGTGGCGGCCATTGGTGATGGCGTGATCGGTGGCGAGGATGGCGACGATGGCGAAGCCGATCCCATGCGAAAGCCGCCAGGCCTCGTAGCGCATCGGCAGCCGGTCCTTGAAGACGGAGGCCAGCACAAGCACCGCCATCAGCGACATGGCATAGAAACCGGTCGCGGTTTCTGCGGCTGTGAAGGTCGACCAGATGTCATGAGCGGCAAGCTGTGGCGCCACGAGGAAGCGCGGCAGCACGAGCAGGAAAGGGTGCAGGAAGAACAGCGCCGCGATCCACTGCCCGGCCTTGCGGTGCAGCAGCATCGACTGGTCGAGCCCGGCGCGGCGCAGGAACCAGCCGATCCGGCCGGCGAGAACGAATTGCAGCAGCATCGCCGCCAGACCTGCAATGGACAGCGCCGTGACCAGCTCGGTGTAGAAATTGCGGATCTCCAGCCCCTGCGCGAGGGCGAGCCCATAGGGCACCAGCACCAGCGCGCCGAGCAGGACGAGCAGGCGCGGGAAGGTGACGGGGCCAGAGCTGGGGCCGGAGCGGGGCGTCGTGTCGGGGGTGATATCGGTCATGTCGGTCAACTCCGTCAGGCCCAGGAGACCATCGGGCGGATGGCTTTTTCGGGTGTCAGGGTGATCGCGTCCACCGGGCAGGAGAGCCGGCAGAGATGGCAGATCTGGCAGGCGTCCGGGTGGGCGATGGTGGCGAGCTCGGTTTCCGGGTCCATCCGGAGCACGTCGGTCGGGCAGGCGCGCACGCAATTGCCGCAACCGGTGCAGCCGTGGATACGGTCTATGGCCATGTCTCTTGTCTCCTTCAGCCGGTATGCCGCGCGGCGCGGTAGCTGTCTTCGCCCGGATAAGACCGGGGGTAATTGTCGCGATAGCTGGCCGCGGTGTCGGGTTTCCAGGCTTCGGGCAGCGCGTGCTTCGACATCTCCATCCCGCCTTCCGCGCTCTTGCGCATCAGCACCCAGCAATGCCAGTCGTCATCGTTTCGCGCCGGGTAATCCTCGCGGTAATGAGTGCCGCGGCTCTCGGTACGATAGAGCCCCGCGCGCAGCTTCATCTCGGCATTGAGCAGCATATTTGCTGCTTCATGGGCGAGGCGCAGTTCGTGGCCGGAGCTGGCGACGAGCATCGGGACGATATGCTTGCGCAGGTATTCGATGGAGGAAAGCGCGCCGGCGAGGCGGCGTTCTTCCTTGACGTAGAGGATGTGGAAGGGCGTCATCGTCGCCTGCAACACCTGCGTTGCCCAGTCGGGCGAATAGCCCTGCGCGCGTTCGCGCGGCGCCCACATGGCGGCGATCCTGGTGTCGATCTCGGATTGGGCGATCTCGGCGGGCTCCATTGCGGCCACGGCCTCGCCGGCGAATTGCCCGGCGCGCCGGCCCTGGATGGCCGAGCCATAGGAGGAGAAGCCGCGGCCCGGATAGGAGGCGCCGCAGAGCATCGAGCCGAGCGCGTCGCCGGCGACGTAGAGCCCGTCCAGCCCATCGGCCTTGCAGCTGTGATCGGCGCTGAACACGCCCTCGGATTTGTGCACGCCCATGCCGGCGGTGGAGCCGCCAACGGAATAGCCCTTGTCGAGTTTTCCCTGCGGCGGCGGGCCCTCTGGCGGCAGGCCGAAATCGAGGATCAGGTCCTCGCGGGCGAGAAAGCCTTTGCCTTTGTAAGACTGGTTTATTTCGGCGGATTTCGCCATGGCCGCGAACTCCGGCGGCAGGCCACCTTCGCCCGGAGCGCCACCACCCGGCGGTCCGCCGCGCCGGGAGACGCCGGTTTCGGCGGCACGCAACGCGCTCTCGATGGTCAGGCCGCCCGACTCGCGCCCCGGCGGACCGACCATGATGAAAGCGCCGGTCACCTCCTGCGCCCAGCTCCAGTTCTCGTAGGAGGCGGCGGAGATATTGGAAAAGGTGCCGTGCGTATCGTGGAACTCCTTGCCGGTGATCGCCGCGCCGGCCTCATAGGCCATGGCGTCGCCATCGAAAGTCTGGCCCCAGTTGGGGAAGCCCGGGCTCTTGTAGGCGCCCGCGCCGGTGCACAGGATCGTTGCCTTCGCGGTCACGGTGATCGCGCGGCAGTCCTCGGAGCTGTCATCGAAGGTGAAGCCGACCGCGCCGCCGATCCGGTCCGCGCTGTCCTTGAGCAGGCTGCTCACCATCACCCGTTCGACGATCTCGACCCCGGCCTGCCGCAGCACCCGGCGGAAGACCCTCGAGCGTTCGAAGGGTTTGCACCTGTGCACGCCCCAGCTGTCCAGCGTCTCGAAGATGTCGAGCGACTCGTCCATGAAGATGTCGAACCAGCCGCGATCATTGACATATTCGCAGTTGGTGGAGAGGTTCTCCATCCACTCGTCGCGGTCGTAGATGCTTGGATCGAAGGGCCGGCTGTCGGAGGCCCAGGGCGAGAGGCCGGACCAGCCGACCGAGCCCTTGTCGAGCATCAGCACCCGGTGCCCCTGCTTGCGCGCCTCGACGGCGGCAAAGGTGCCAGCAAAGCCGCTGCCGATCACCAGAATATCGGTGTCATAGCGCTCCTTGACGGACTGGCCCATCGGGCGGGTGCCGAGATTGCGGATCGCGACGGGGGCGGCGAGTGCGGTGGCGCCGAGGGCACCGATGGCAAGCACATCGCGCCGCGACAGGGTGGAGAAGGGCGTGCGCCCGGTTGGCGTCTGGGTCATCTGCTGTTCCTTGCGCTGCAACGCCGGTGCGTCGTGGCTCGTTGGCCGCTCAAGGGGCAAATAAGGCCGGTGGCGGCATGGGTCGCTTGCCCCGCTGATCCCGAACCCGGAGGGGGCGGCCCGCGCGTCCGGTTGGCGCGGGGCAGGCGTCAAATATATTCTATTTCAAGGAGTTGCTGGCGCCGCTGATTCAGGTCGTCTGCTGGCGATATTGCGACGGGGTCATCCCGGTCAACCGCTTGAACGCCGTGTTGAAGGTCGACTTGGAGTTGAACCCGCAAGCATAGGCGATGTCGAGCAGGGTCCGCCGTGCGCCGTCGGGGGCTCGCAGCGCGGCCTTGACCGCCTCGATCCGGTACTCGTTGACGAAGAGGTAGAAATTCTTGCCGTGCCGCTCGCTGATGACCTGTGTCAGGTAGTGCCGGGGGATGCCCATCTGCTTCGCGAGCTTCTCGATGGTCAGCTCGGCATCTATATAGGGCTGCGTCTCGCGCATGAAGGTTTCGAGCTTCTGCGATATCCGCGCCGCGCGCTCTTCGGTCAGGCCGGAGCGGCTGTATCTCGTGCTGGCGCCGTCTTCCGCAGCCCCGGTCGGGGCGCGCGGCGTTGTCGGCTGTGTTTCGATCGGGGCCGCTTTTTCCGGCGGCAGCGTCGGAGACCTGCCGGGCTCGGCGACAGGCGCGGTCCCAGGAGCAAAAACCTGGTTCTGTTGCAGCCCGAAGAAGCTCAGCACGAGGATGAAGGCGACAAGCGTGGCGAGATGAATGCCGAGCAGGGCGGGCAGCGACAGGGCCGAGCCGAGAAAGAGCAGCAGGAACACGCCGAAGACGGCCAGCGTGACCCAGTAGAGCCAGACCAGTGTGACCCTGCCCGGCAGTTCCGAGAAATGCTCGACCACGTCGCGGCCATGCTGCCGCAGCCGCCAGATCACCGCCACGGTATAGGCCAGCAGCAGCGCAAGGTTGACCGCGCCGATGCCGCGCACCGCCAGTCCGAAGTTCGGCGCGTCGGGATCGGGCATGTCCGGGACCCAGCCGGTCACGAGCTGGTAGAGGCTGACCGCGGCAAAGGGAGCGAAATGCACCAGATGCGCTGGCCGGAGCCGCCCGATATGGCCGGTCAGCGTTTCGACATAGAGCCACAGGAACGGCCCATAGGTCAGCGGGTAGATCAGGTTGGAGCGCAGTATCGGGACCGGGTTGGCGTCGAAGAGATGGCCGATCAGACCCGACAGCAGCGGCAGGGCGATGAAGACCATCCAGGCCGCGAGCACCTTGTCATTCAGCGTCTTGCCGCGTTTGGCGACAAGGAAGGTTGCGGTGAAGCATGCATGGACCAAGCCAATGCAGATGAGTTCGTCCATCTCGTCCTGCGACTGTTCTTCGCTTTACCAGAGGTGTTGCCACGGAACAGGCGCAATCTCAATCCGCAAGCCGGGATCGTGGTTGCGAGGGCGTGGCTCCTGCGGACGTCCCGGGGATGTCAGAGAAACTCGATCAGCCCGGCCGCGCCCTGTCCGCCGCCCACGCACATCGAGACCACGCCCCAGCGGGCGGCGCGTCGCCGGCCCTCGAGCAGGAGATGCCCCGCCATGCGCGCGCCGGACATGCCATAGGGGTGGCCGATGGAGATCGCCCCGCCATTGACATTGAGCCTGTCGGCCGGAATCTCCAGCCGGTCTCGGCAGGGCAGGAGCTGGGCCGCGAAGGCCTCGTTGATCTCCCAGAGGTCGATCTCGTCGGCGCGCAGGCCGGCCCGCGCGAGCAGGCGCGGAATCGCCACCACGGGGCCGATCCCCATCTCCTCCGGCGCGACACCTGCCACGGCGAAGCCGCGCAGCGCCCCGAGCGGGGACAGCCTGCGCCGTGCCGCCTCGGTCTCTTCCATGACCACAAGCGCCGCGGCCCCGTCCGAGAGCTGGCTGGCATTGCCCGCCGTCACCGTCTTGTCCGCGCCGAGCACCGGCTTGAGGCTGGCCAACCCGTCGGCGGTGGTTCCGGGCCGGTTGCACTCATCGGCCTCCAGCCGCACCGCTTCCTCGCGCGTCTCGCCGGTTTCCTTGTCCGTGACCCGTTTTACCGCCTCGACCGGCACGATCTCCTCCGCGAACAGCCCCGCCTTCTGCGCCCGCGCCGTTCGGATCTGGCTCTCAAGGGCATATTCGTCCTGTGCCTCGCGGCTGACGTCATAGCGTTCGGCCACCAGTTCGGCGGTCTCCAGCATCGACATGTAATAGCCCTCCCGCACAGCCGGGTTACGGTAGCGATACCCGTTCCAATGGCTCTCCTGGACCAGCGAAATGCTCTCCACCCCGCCCGCCAGCGCCACGTCCACCCCCTCGGAGGCGACCAAGTGGCCCGCTGCGGCAAGCGCGTTGAGCCCGGAGGCGCATTGTCGGTCCAGCGTCACGCCGGCCACGGAGTCCGGCAGCCCGGAGGCCAACGCGATATGGCGCGCGACATTGACGCCCGTGGAGCCCTGCGTCAGCGCCGAGCCAAAGGTGATATCCTCGATCTCGCCGCCTTCCAGCCCGGCGCGGGCGACGGCGGCGCGGACGGCATGGGCGGCAAGGCTCGGCCCTTCGAGAGTGTTGAAGGCACCGCGATAAGATTTGCCGAGGGGCGTGCGGGCGGTGGAGACGATGACAGCTTCGCGCATGGGGGATCCGATCAGATTTCCTCGACGCCGCACCAGTCGGCAACGAACAGGGCGGTGGCCTTGGTGACGCGACGCATGCTGTCCAGTTCGACGCGCTCGTTGAAGCCGTGGATCGCCTCGGCGCGGGGACCATAGACGAGGGCAGGGGTGTCGGCATAGAGGCCGAAGAAACGCGCATCGGTCGTCGCGGTGATCGCGGTGCGGTCCAGCGCGCGCCCGGTCACCGCGCCATGGGCGGCATCGAGCGCGCCGATTGCCTTTGCAGCGGCAGCGCTCTTGTCGGCGGAGAGAGCGTAGCCCTCGGCATGGAAGCCGTGATAGACGATCTCCGGCAAGACATTCTTCAGGGAGGCATTTTCCCGCGCCGCATCCAGCAGCACCGCCTCGATCTCCGCTTTTGCAGCCTCGATGCCCTGGCCGGGAAAGATCGCCATGCGCACGTCGAAGACACACCAGGCCGGCACGGAGCTGGTCCAGTCGCCGCCTTCGATCTTGCCGATATTGAGGTTCAGCGCGTGGTCCATATGGGCATAATCGGCGGAGCGTTGCTCGGGCAGGTTCCAGCGCGCCTCCATCTCGTGCAGCGCGGCGATGAGCGGGATCGCGGCCTCGATGGCGTTGGATCCGGAGCCGGCATAGGCGACATGGGTCGGCAGCCCCTTGAGATGGACCTGGAACCAGATCACCCCGAGCTGGGCCGTCACGAGGCTCTCGGCGAAGGGCTCCGGGATCAGCGCGGCATCGGCCTTGTAGCCGCGCGCAAGGCAGGCCAGCGCGCCATTTCCGGTGCATTCCTCCTCGACCACGGATTGGACAAAGACATCCGCCGCCGGGGCCAGCCCGCAGGCGCGCAGCGCGTCCAGCGCGAAGAGGTTCGAGGCCAGCCCAGCCTTCATGTCCCCTGCGCCGCGCCCATAGAACCAGCCATCGGCGATGCGCGGCGCGAAGGGCGGGCTGTCCCACATGTCCAGCGGGCCTTCGGGGACAACATCGATATGCCCGTTGAGGATCAGCGAACGGCCCGCGCCTGTGCGGCTGCGATGGCTGCCCACGACATTCACCGCGTCCTCATAGGGGGCGAGCACGGGCGAGAAGCCTGGCAGGTGCCCGATCTCGTCGAGATCGATCTGCCAGCGGTCCAACTCATAGCCGCGCGCAGAGAGTTCCCCGGCCATGAAATCCTGCGCGCCCTGTTCGTTGCCGCGCGTGGAGGGGTGCGCGACCAGCTCGGACAGGAATGCCGTCTGGGCCCCGAAACCGGAATCGACGGCCTCAAACAGGCGGGTCTGCAAATGCGGGTCCATCCGGGCCTCCTCAGAAAGTTGGAATGTCGCCAGCGGGCAGGGCAAGCGGCGCGCCGGTGGCCTGCGTGATCTCGGCCAGGCTGACGCCCTCGGCCCGCTCGCGCAGGGCAAAGCCGTCCGGTGTCACGTCGATCACGGCCATGTCGGTGAAGATCCGCGCCACGCAACCGCGCGCTGTGATCGGCAGGGTACAATCGGCCTTCAGCTTGGGATTGCCGGCACGGTCGGTCTGCGTGGTCAGCACGACAACCCGGCGCGCCTTCTGCGCCAACTCGATGCCGCCGCCCGCGCCGGGCGAGAACTTGCCGGGGATCTTCCAATTGGCCAGATCGCCCGCTTGCGAGACCTCGAACGCGCCCAGCATGGTCAGGTCGAGCCGCCCCGAGCGCACCAGTGCGAAGCTGACCGCGCTGTCAAAAAAGGCTGAGCCGGGGAGGGTCGAGACATAGGCGCCGCCGGCATCGATCAGGTTCCGGTCCGCCTTGTCTGGTGGCAGGGTCGGGCCGATTCCCGAGAGGCCGTTTTCGGTATGCAGGCAGACCGGGAAATCGGCGTCGAGATGGTTCACGACCCGTGTCGGCAATCCGATGCCGAGATTGACCACCATGCCGGGGGCGATCTCGGCCGCGGCGCGGGCGACCATCCTGTTTCTAGCGTCGGACAATTGCATATTCCTTGCTGAGAGTGCCCAGTTCGACCACGTGATCGACAAACGGGCCGGGCGTGTGGACGTTGTCGGCGGCCAGCGCGCCGAAGGGCAGCAATTGCTCGGTCTCCACGATCACCCGCTCCGCGGCCATGGCCATCAGCGGGTTGAAATTGCGCGCCGTGGCCACGTAGTCGAGATTGCCGAACGGATCGGCGCTGTTGGCATGGATCAGGGCAACATCGGCGCGCAGGGCGGTCTCCACGACAAGGCTTCTGCCATCGATCTCGACGCGTTGCTTGTGGGCGGCCAGCTCGGTCTCGGCGCCGATATCGGTGAGGATCGCGCCAAGCCCGGCCCCGCCGGCGCGGATGCGTTCGGCGAGGATGCCCTGGGCGCAGAATTCGACCTCGATCCTGCCAGTGTTCATCAGCTCGATCGCATGGGCGTTGAGGCCGATATGGGTGGTGATCAGCCGCGCCACCTGTCCGGCGGAAAGCAGATGATCGACGCCCATGCCGGTCTCGTTGGCATCGTTCTTGATCAGGGTCAGCTCGCGTTGGCCCTGCCGGAGAAGCTCCTGGATCAGCGTGAAGGGGGTGCCGGGCACGCCGAACCCGCCCAGCATCACGGTGGCCCCGTCCGGAATATGCGCAACGGCCTCTTCGAGCGCGGTTGTCTTGTCGGGGAGCTTCATGTGTCAGCCTCGGCGGTCGGGGATGTCGCGAGCTGGGAGAAACCGTCGCCGGCGAGGTACATGTGCAGCAGATCGGTCTGCGTTTTGAGGCCAAGCCGCACGTAGAAGGCGGCGGCGCCGTCGTTGTGCACATGGCGGCTGAGGGCAAGATAGGTCGCGCCCCAGCCGGTCTTCGCGCGACGGGCCACGGCGGCGAGCAGGACTGCGCCGATGCCGCTGCCGCGGGCCTCGGGCGCGACCCAGAGATCCTGCACATAGACGCCGGGCGCGCCGAGCGTGGTCGAGAAATGGGGGAAGAACAGGGCCATGCCAGCAGGGGTGCCCTGCCGCTCTGCAAGCAAGGTCTCGAAGAGCGGGGCGTCTCCGAAGCCATGGGTTCGGATTGTCTCGGGCGTGGAGGCGAAGCGGGCACTGTCGCCGGTCTCCTCGGCGAGCCGGCGCAGCATCTCCGCTATGGACTCGACATCGGCGGGCGTGGCGCTGCGGATCGTCATGCGGCCACCCCCGTTTCCAGCCCGACCTCGGCGGCAAAGGCGTCGAGGCTGTCAGTGAGGATCTCCATCATTTCGCCGATTTGGTGTTCTTTGATGATGAGTGGCGGGGCGATGAGGAAGTGATCGCCGGCCACGCCGCCGCGCGTGCGGCGTGAATAGGTGATCAGCCCGCGCGTATAGGCCAGTTCCACCAGCCGGCTATGCGCATTCAGCTCGGCGGGCAGCGGCTCCATCGTCTCGCGGTCGGAGACGAACTCGAACGCGGTCAGCAACCCTTTGCCGCGCACGTCGCCGATAAAGGGATAGCGCGCCATGAGCCCCTTGAGCTGCTCCATCAGCACAACGCCCATCGCGGCGGCGTTGCCAATGAGATCCTGCGTCTCGATCTCCTCCAGCACGGCCAGCCCGGCGGAACAGGCCAGCGGATTGCCGGCATAGGTGAAGCCATGCAGGAAGCCGCCCGCATCGAGGATCGGATCGACGAGCCGGGCGGGCGCGACCATGGCGCCGAGCGGCGCATAGCCCGCGCCGAACCCCTTGGAAAGCGCGACGATATCGGGCGTGATGCCCCAATGCTGGGCGGCGAGGAAACGGCCCGTCCGCCCGGCGCCGGTCATCACCTCGTCATATATCAGCAGGATGCCGAATTCGTCGCAGATCTCACGGATGCGACCATAATAGCTGTCAGGCGCGACCAGCGCGCCGGTCGAGGCGCCGCCGACCGGCTCCATGATGAAGGCCAACACCGTTTCCGGCCCTTCGGCCAGGATCTTGTCGCGCAGCATCTCGGCATATTTCAGCCCGCGCTGCTCTTCGGAGAGGTTGTCCCGGTCGAGATAGGTGGCCGGGGCCGGCACTTTCGGCATGCCGCGCATCATCGGATCGAAAGGGCGGGCGAGCGGGTCATAGCCGGTCAGGTCCAGCGCCCCGAGCGTGCAGCCGTGATAGGAGGGGAAACGCGAGATCACTTTCCAGCGGCTCTCCTGTCCTTGCGTGATCGCGTATTGCCGGGCGAGTTTCACCGCGCTTTCGACGGCTTCCGAGCCGCCGGAGACGAAGAAGACCCGGTCCAGCCCCTTGGGCATCATCGAGACGGTTTTTGTTGCCAGCGCCTCCGAGGCTTCGGTGCGGAAATGCAGCCGGTAGCCGAAGGTCGCGCGGTCCATCTGGGCCTTCATCGCGGCCAGAACGCGCGGATTGGAATGGCCGATATTGGAGACCATCGCGCCCGAAGAGCCGTCAATATAGCGCTTGCCGGTCTCGTCGAAGAGATAGATCCCCTCGCCATGGTCGAGGAAGGGGCGCGGGGTGCGGGACTGGTAGAAGAGATGGGAGGGGGCGTCGGTCACGTCGCGTCTCCGAGATGTTTGCGCAGGAATTCTCGGGTGCGGGCTTCTTTCGGGTTCCTGAAGACCACCTCGGGCGGGCCTTCCTCGACCACGTAGCCTTGGTCCATGAACAGCACCCGGTCGCAGACCGAGGCCGCGAAATCCATCTCATGGGTGACGATGATCATCGTCATGTGCTCCTCGGCGAGCTTCTTCATCACCAGGTTCACCTCCTCGACCAGCTCCGGGTCCAGTGCCGAGGTGGCCTCGTCAAAGAGCATCAGCTTGGGCTTCATCGCCAGCGCGCGGGCGATGGCGCAGCGCTGTTTCTGCCCGCCGGAAAGCCGCGAGGGGTAATAGTCAATGCGGTCGAGCAACCCGACATGGGCGAGCTGTTCCTCGGCCAGCGCGTCGGCCTCGGCCTTGGAGATGCCCTTCAGCAGCTTCGGCGCCATGGTCACGTTCTCCCGCACGGTGAGATGCGGGAAGAGGTTGAAATGCTGGAACACCATCCCGATATGCTCGCGCATCTCGTTGATATGTTTCTCATATTGCCGGTGCGGCAGGGTCTTGTTGACCTGCACGCCCTCCAGCAGCACCTCGCCTTCGGTGAGCGGATCAAGGTCGTTGATGGCGCGCAGCAGGGTCGATTTGCCGGAGCCGGAGGGGCCGATGATGGCGACGATCTGGCCGCGCTCCACGGTGAGGCTGATATCCTTGAGGACCTCGATATAGCCGTAATTCTTCCGGGCGTGGCGGATTTCGACAAAAGGCTGGGCGTCGGACATGGGAGCCTCGCTGGGTTATCGGGAGAGCGCGATGCGGCGCTCGATGCGGCGCAGGACGGCTTCCATCCCGAGATTGATGACGTAATAGCAGACGGCGGCGACGAGGTAGAACTCGAAGGGCCGATAGGTGCGTCCGATGGCGAGCTGGGCCGAGAGGGTCAGCTCCGTGACGCCGATCACCGAGACCAGCGCGGAATCCTTCAGCAGCGCGATCATGTTGTTGCCTATGGGCGGGATCACGTCGCGCACCGCCTGCGGGACGACCACCTTGCGCAGCGCTTGGGTGCGCGAGAGGCCGAGCGTGCGGGCGGCTTCCATCTGGCCGGTGTCCACGGCGATGATCGCGGTCTGGATCAGCTCGGAATTGTAGACCGCGAAATGCAGCCCCAGCCCCACGACCCCGGCGACGAAGGCCGGCAGGTCGATGCCGATCTGGATCAGGCCGAAATAGATCAGGAAGAGCTGCAAGAGCAGTGGCGTGCCCATGAAGAGCCAGGCGAAGAGGCGGAAGGGCTGGCGAACGATCCAGGGTGCGTAGAGTGCGATCACGGCGAGCAGGATGCCCCCGACGAAGCTCAGGGCCGCTGCGGAAACGGTGATGGCGATGGTCCAGACCACGCCGAGCAGGATCGTGTCCATCCAGCCGGGAACAACGGAGAAATCAAGCCCCATCGCGGGCTCCTTTCAGCGGGATCGGGGTCATGTCAGGCGCACCTTTCGGTCGAGATAGGTGATGCCCTTGCCCACCACGTAGATGATGACCATGTAGAGCAGCCCCGAAAGCAGGAACATTTCGAAGGGCTTGTAGGTCGAGCCGATATAGCGCTGCGCGGTATAGGTCAGCTCCACGACGGAGATCGCGGCGACCAGCGCCGTGCCCTTGATCAGCGCGTTGATATTGACCCCGAGCGGGCGGATCATCAAACGGAGCGCCTGCGGCAGCACGACGTTGCGAAAAGCCTGGTAGCTCGACAGCCCGAGCGTGCGCGCGGCCTCGGCCTGGCCCTTGTCGATGGCGATGATGGAGCCGCGCATGGTCTCGGTCATATAGGCGCCGATATTGACGCCGAGCCCGATCACGCCGGCCTCGAAGGCGTCAAGCTGGATGCCGACCTGCGGTCCGCCGAAATAGAGCAGGAAGAGCTGGATCAGCGCCGGGGTGCCGCGAAACAGGCTCACATAGGTCGCGCCGATCATGCGCAGATAGCCGTGGCGCGACAGCCGCGCCGCCGCCCCGAGCGAGCCGCAGATCAAACCGAGGATCGTCGTCAGGATCGACAACTGGATCGTCACCCAGGCGGCTTGGAGAAAGAACGGATAGATCCGCAGCATGAGGTCGAAATCCAGCACCCGTGCCCCCTAGTGATGATCTGTGCGGTCGAGGATGGGCAGGGCGCGGATCTCGCGCACCAATGCCAGCGTCTCCTCGATGGCGGCTTGCAGGAATTTGGCGCCGGTCTCCGGGTCCGCCACGGTCGGGTCGCCCATCGTGCCATCGGGCGAGACCTCGGACCACCAGCGCATCAGCATCGCCTTGCCGCCGCCGCGCGCGAGGTCGAGGTTGAAGAAACGGCTGTCGGGGTCGTGCAGGTTCTGCTCCGTCGCTTTTTCGAGATGCACCAACTCCGGGTGGAGATGGGCATACATGGCCGCTTCGAACTCGCCCGCATGGGCGATACCGCCGATCTCGGATTTGCGATGGGCGTTGATCCGATCGGCACAGAGGTTCCAGTAGGAGGCCGAGACACAAATCACGCCGGTCTCGATCACCGTCTTGCGCGCGGCGAGATCCAGCACCGGGTGGTTGGAGCCATGCGAGTTGAGCAGCAGGATTCGGCGAAAGCCGTGATGGGCGAGCGATATTGTGATGTCGGTGACAAAGGCGAGCAGGGTCTCGGGCTGAATCCAGATCACGCCCGGGAAATCCTTGTGATGCTCGTTGAAGCCATATGGAACCGCCGGCATCACGAAGACCTCCTCCGGGGCCAGCCCGGCCACGCCATTCGCCACCGCCATACCCAGCACGGTGTCGGTGTCCAGCGGCATATGGGGCCCGTGATCCTCGGTGGCGGATACGTTGAGGATCACGACGCGGTCCTTGTCCGCGTCGCGTATCTCTTCCCATGTCTGCTTGCCGTAATCGGCGCTCATCCCGGCCTCGCGTCTCGGAGTGGGGCCCGCCAGCAGGTGCCGGCGGGCCGGATCATGTCAGCGGATATCGGCGCCGATCCACTTTTCGGCGATCTCGACATAGGTGCCGTCATCCATCATCGCGTCGAGCGCTTCCTGCATGGCCGCGGCCAGCTCGGGGTTGCCCTCGCGGATGGCGATACCGGCACCAAAGGCCTCGGTCTCCAGGTCTTCGATGATCGCGAATTCCTGCCCCTTCTCGGTCATCGCCAGGATCGCGGCGATGGAGTCGTTGACGATCACGTCGACGCGGCCATTGTCCAGCTCCAGGAGCAGCTCGGGCAGGCCCTTGTACGTGTTGATGTCATAGCCCTGGGCGCTGGCCCATTCCTCATGCGTCTCGCCCAACGTCACGCCGACCTTGGCGTCGCCAAGCTGGCTGACGGAGGTGAACTCAGAGCCGGGCTTGGTGAAGATCGCCCGCTTGGTGGTGTAATAGGGACCGACGAAATCGACCACCTCGTCGCGCTCCTCTGTGATCGTCATCGAGCCGACAATCGCGTCGTATTTATTGGCCAGAAGCCCGCCGATGATGCCGTCCCAGGCGGTGGTGACGATCTCGGTCTCCAGCCCCATCCGCTTTGCGATCTCGGTGCCGATGGCGGGGTCGAAGCCGACGACCTCGTTCTTGTCATTGACGAAGTTGAAGGGCGGGTAAGCGCCGGACATGGCGATCCGGATCGAGCCCTTCTCCTTCAGCTCGGCCAGTTCCTCCGCAACAGCCGGCGATACCGACACGAAACCGGCGAGGGCAAGGGCGCCGGCGGTGAGCGTCAAAACGGTTCTGCGCTTGGTCATCTGTCTCTCCTGTTGGATCTGTTGGCAGCAGCTCCCGCCCGGGCGCGCGGCCGGGTGCGGGACGACGGTTTTTTCCGCCTTGGGCAAAACGCTTGCACGCGCTCCAGTATCGAGCAAATAAATAATCTGAATTATCGCCATAGATGGAATCTATAATGAAGCCGTATGAGCAACGTTTTCCCTGGCAGCTCGACTGGAACCTGCTGCGGACCTTCATGGTGGTTGTCGAGCAGCGGGGCATCTCCCGCGCGGCCAGCTTTCTCGGGCTCAAACAACCGACGGTGTCGGCGGCACTGAAGCGGCTGGAAGAGACCACGGGCAAGGTGCTGATCGTGCGAAAACCGCATGAATTCAGGGTCACACGGGCCGGGCGGATGCTCTATACCGAGTGCTGTTCGATCTTCGGCACCGTCTCGCAGCTGCCCTCGCTGCTGGAGGTCGATGGCGAGATCCTGCGCGGCCATATCTCTGTGGCCATCGCCAGCCATGTCATTTCCCCGCATTTCGACGACGTGCTGCACGGGTTTGCCCAGCGGCACCCGAAGGTGACCTATTCCTTCACTGTCGCTGAGAGTGATGAAATTTGCGGCCGCATCAGTCAAAACCGCGCCAGTTTGGGAATTTGCCTGCTGCCGGAGATCCCGGCCGATCTCGATGCCGCGATTCTGTATCGCGAGTATTTCGGCCTGTTCTGCGGTCCGCGCCACAGGCTGTTCGACGCCGAGGCGATTGAACTATCCGACCTTGCGGGCGAAGCGTCGGTCTCGTTCCAGACCGAAACCGAGGATGGCCCGCTCGACCCGGTGGCGCGCCTGCGGGCCCGCGCCGGCATCGACACCGGCTGGAGCGGCGTGTCGTCGAACCTGCACGAGCTGCGTCGGATGATCGTGGCCGATATCGGTGTCGGCGCCCTGCCGCTGCATGTTGCACGATACGATGTCGATTATGGTCGTTTGCGCCAACTGCCGCCCTATGACGACCTTCCGCTGATCAATATCTACCTGCTGACCAATCCGAACCGCCGATGGTCCGCGCCCGAGGCCGCCTTCCTCTCGGCTTGCCGGGAGATGATGGCTGGAACGGAGCTTTCCGAGCGGACCTATCGATAACACGCGGCAGGGGCGCTCGCGGGAGGTTGCACCTGTGGGACGGCGGACGGCGGACCGGCGGTGTTGCGCTCCTCAGGGAGTGTCCGTTCCCCACTTTGCGAGCGCCGCCGCCAGCTCGGGATGGTCCTTCGCGTAATCGCACAGTTCGACATCCTGTTCCGCCGCCCGCCACGCCTGGCGAACGGCACGCACACCGGCCGGCGTGCCCATCGGGTGACCATGGATGCCGCCGCCGGCAAGATACATCAGGTCCAGCGTGCGGCCCGTCTGCCGGTAGGTGTCGACGGCCTGGCCACCCCATTGGCCCGAACAGACGACCGGGAGAGGGCGGTCTGCCGGGGAGAAGATCGGTTCGGCGAGGTCATGGAAGGACCGGATGAAGCTCTCGTCGGGCTCCCAGTATTTTGCCCGTATGCCGTTGATCTGAAACTGGTCGACCCCGAGCAGCCGCCAGATCTTCTGATAGGCGCGAAACTCCATGCCGAGACCGGGATGGCGGGTGAGGATGTCCCAGCCGTTGCGATGGGCGTGCAGGCAGAGCCGCGAGCGTTTGCGCAGGAAGGACATGCCGCCATGTCCGATGGAGTTGATGTTCACGACCGCCGCGGTGCCGCCGGCCGCTGCCACGATGTCATGGTTTCGCATCATCACGTCCGGGTCGGCGGAGGAGATCCCGAAAGCATACATGACCTTCTTCCCGGTGCGTTGCTCGTGATCGTGGATGACGGGCATGATCGCCCCGACACGGTCATCGAGCGATGAATAGCCGGGGCTCATCAGCTTCTCGTCATCCTTGATGAAGTCGACCCCGGCCGCGCAGAGCTCCGCCACGACCCGCGCCGTTTCGTCCGGCAACAGCCCCAGCGAGGGCTTGATGATCGAGGCGATCATCGGTCCTTCGGCCACGCCCATGAGGCGACGGGACCCGTCGATGCCGAACTGGGGGCCCGGATGGACGGCCCATTCCCTTGGCAGGTCGATATCCATGACGCGGATGCCGGTGGCGCCGCGGACGGCGAAGACACCGCCGATGGTGATGGTTGCCAGGGCGGCGATATCGGTTCCGACGGCTTCGAGCGGATAGGCGATCACGACATCGGCACGGTTGTAGGGGCCGGTTCCGCCGGGATCGGGGAAGGAGGGCACCTCGGCGGGCGGGCGCGGCGTGATGCGCTCCACCCGTGCGGCGCAGCGAGCGCGGACGGCGTCCGTTTCGCCGGGCAGCTCGGTGAAGGTTCCGGTCGACTGGTCGGCGGCGATCTTCGCGGCGAGCGCCTCGATATTGCCGGGGGTCTCGAGCCGGTAGGTGACCTTGATCTCGCTGCGTGACATGGTTTTTTCCCGTTCAGGTTTCAGCGCGGCCCGCCGCCGCTGCGGACCCAGCCGAAATAGTCGGGCGAGCCCATCTGGCCGCCCTTCAGGGCAAGCTCCAGACCGTCCATCGGACCGTCGGAATGGGCGCGGAAGATCGAAGCGCCCGGTATCGTCGGCGCCAAGGCGGAGAGGGCGAAGATGCCCAGCTGCTGTGTGGCAAAGCCCGAGGTGTCGCCGCCGGACACCACCGCGCGGCGCACGTCGCTGCGGTCCAACACCCGGTGAAGCACCTGTCCCAGGGCCTCGCCAATGGCGCGGTTGGCCGCCTGCATGGGCGTCCCCGTTTCAGAGACAGCGGCGCGGAACCGTGCCACGGCCGGGTCGTCGGGGCCGGTGGCGGTGTGGACGAGCGGGTCGCGCCCCTCGGACAGGGCGGCCAGCGAGGCCTCGACGACATGCGCGACTTCCCGTTCGATCTCTTCCTCGCCCTGGCAGACCCGTGTCGCATCGAAGGCGATGGTGGCAAAGCCGTTCTCCCCGGACCAGGCGATCTGCGCGGCCGTGGTCGGCGAGACCGACCCCGAGACCGACATCATGCCGGCCGAGCGCCCCAGCCCGGTCGGTGGCTCGGCGCGCTCCAGCTTGCCGCTCTGGCACCAGTGCTCGACCAGCGCATATTCCACGCCCTGCGAGCCGATCGCCAGCGGGCTGGTCTTTCGCGCCTGCCAGATCGCGCGGCCGGCAGCGGCATCGGTGGCGGCATCCATCGTGTCGATGCTGACGGCGCAGAGGTTTCCTGCGGTGGGCGCCGGGGCCGCGTCCAGACCCGCACCATTCGCGAGATCCTCCATCGACAGAAGATGGGTCTCAAGCCGGTCGGACTGGCGCGCGATATGGCCTGCGACATCGGAATCGTCCATCGGCGTGACCGGGTGGCGGGACATGACAGGGTGGCGGTCGAGGCGAAACACCTCGTTGCCCATCCCGGCGAAGAGATGTCCGAAACACTGGTAGCGGCGCATCCGGGGAGCCGCGACGACGATCGGCACGCAGGTCGCGCCCAGCCTGTCCGCCCCGATCTCCAGCGCGCGCCCGATCGAGCCGGTCTCCGGCGAGGAATCCAGCGTCGAGCAGACCTTGTAATGGATCAGTTCGGGACCGAGCGTGTCCAGCCGGGCGAAGACATCTGGCAGGGTCGCGTCCATCCAGTCCGGCGACCGGGTTCGTGCGGTCGAGGCCACGCCAATCGCCCGCAGGTCCGGAAAGCGGTCGAGCTGCGCCGGGCTCGGGATGTCGAGAAACAGGATCGCGGGCAGGCCCGAGAAGGTCAACACCTCCATGACGGCTGCGGCGCCGGTGAAGTCATCCCCGTACCAGGCCACGAGCAGCCCGTCGCCGAGGCTCGGCGTGTCGGCATCCGGTCCGCCTGTCATTGCTGAATTCCTGTTGACATTTGACATGGTGATATACTTATTAAGTCATCATACCAGTTGTCAATCCGATTCCTGGCAAGCAGGAATGGAAAAGAGGAGAAGCGATCGTGACCAATCTGGCGTTGTTTGGAGCGGGCGGGAAAATGGGGATGCGGCTTGGGGCGAACCTCGCCAAGTCGGGAGAGTTCGAGACCCTGCATGTGGAAGTGTCCGAAGAGGGCCAGCAGCGTGTGAAGGAGGCCTTCGGGGTCGATTGCGTCGATCCGGAGACCGCGCTTCAGGATGCCGATGTGATCGTGCTGGCGGTTCCGGACACGCTGATCGGAAAGATATCGCACGCCATAATCGACAAGGTGAAGCCCGGCGCGATGGTCTTCTGTCTCGACGGGGCGGCGCCCTTTGCCGGGCATCTTCCCGAGCGCGAGGACATCACCTATTTCGTCTCTCACCCCTGTCATCCCCCGATCTGGAACGACGAGACCGAGCTTGAGGCCAGGCGCGACTATTTCGGCGGGATCGCCGCGAAACAGGGCATCGTGAACGTGCTCGTCCAGGGGCCGGAGAGCGATTTCGCGCTTGGCGAAGCTGTCGCGAAGACGATCTACGCGCCGGTTGTCCGGTCGCATCGCGTGACGCTGAAGCAATTCGCACTGCTCGAGCCGGGGCTCTCGGAGACGGTGAACGGATCGCTGATGGCGGTCCTGCGGCAGGCGATGGACGAGGTCATTGCCCGTGGCGTGAGCTATGATTGCGCCCGGGATTTCCTGCTGGGGCACATGAATATCATGGGCGCCGTGACTTTCGACCAGCATGAAGGGGTGTTCTCCGACGCGGCCAACAAGGCGATCGAATATGGCATTCCGGTGCTCATGAAGGATGACTGGAAGCGCTGCTTCGACGAGGACGAGATCGCGGCAAGCGTCGAGCGGATCACCTGACCCGGACCCGCCCTTGCGGATCCCGGGCAGGGTAGGGGCAGGCGGACGGTCCCTTGCGGGTCAGGAATTGGACATCGCAAGGGCCGTCGCCCTGTTGTTCCGACGGCGTCCGGGGTACCCAATGGCAAAAGGCAAGATGGATGAGGCATGGTTCAGGACACACCCTTCGCGAACACTCCGGTTGAGCCGATCCAGCGGAAGAAACTGTCGGATCAGGTGTTCGACCGGCTCTGGCGCATGATCGAGACGGGGGAACTTGCCCCAGGAGACTTCCTGCCCTCCGAACGCGCGCTCATGGAACTCTTCGCTGTCGGGCGGCCGGCGGTGCGCGAGGCGTTGCAGATGCTGGCGAACAAGGGGCTGATCTCGATTTCCCATGGCGAGCGCAGCCGCGTGAACGCGCTGGACGCCACCACGGCGCTGGGGCAGGTCGACGAGATCGCAAAGCTGCTGCTGTCCTCGGAGCCGTCCAATGTCGATCACCTCAAGCAGCTTCGGCGGATCCTGGAGGCGGGAACGGTTCGCATCGCGGCCGGGCATTGCACGGCCGAAGATGCACTGGAGCTGCGGGCGTTGATCGCGGAACAACACGCCCGGCTTGGTGATGACAAGGCCTTCATCGAAGCCGATATCGCCTTTCACGTCCGTATCGCCCGGATCACCGGTAACCCGCTTCTGGAGAGCGTCACGCGGGCAATGCTGACCTGGCTGCTCGAATACTACCGGCCAGTGCTGCATTGGGAGGGGCGCGAACGCACGACCCTGCGCGAGCATGAGACATTGACCGAACTGCTCTCGGCGCAGGATCAGGACGGCGCTGTCCAGATGATCGAGGACCACCTGACCCGGTCCGATCCGCTCTTTGTCACGGATGGCCGACGCACCTGACCTAGCGGCGCGATCCGTCGTTCCGATGCTGCGGGGAGCGGCCGACAGGATGCCTGATCCGTAAGAAAATGCAGCAGGCCCCGCCGGGCCCTGCGGACGGTCCGCGGCCGGGGGGAGGGCAGGGGAGCGCGGACCCGCGCCGCCGCTCCGGCATCCGGACGCGACCACGATCCGGATCGGCTGCATCCATTCTCGCCAGACCCCGCGCCGATATCTGCCGGGACATGCCTCCGACCGGATGGACCGGTTCCGGGTCGCCGCCCTTGCCGCCATCGTGTTCGCAGCCGTCATGTTCTTTTAAGCAGCGATGATGGGGGGCGATCCTGACGGGGTAGGGTGTCCCCCCGGCCTGCAGCTGCCTGACCCGATCGTGAGCATTCGGCTCGGGGGAACATTGCTGCCCGTCTATCTCGGCGCCACGGCGGTAGCCCTCCCCCTTGTCTGTCCGGACGGCGGGGGGCATCGGGCCGCTTGTCACAGCAGCCTTGACCTCCGTGCCCGGCGATGGTGCCTTGAGGTGGTTTGGCGGCCTGCTCATGCGCGGATTCGCGGCTATCACCCTTCTGCGCGTGGCATCGCATGCAACCTACCGTCCGAGCGCCCCGATCTCGGTCGAAAGACCCCTGACAGCAAACGGACCCAGGCGGAAAGGACGCAATGGACCTCTTGGAACGCTTCATAACCCTCTGGGTTGTCATCGACCCGATCGGCACCGTCCCGGTCTTCATTGCGGTCACGGCGGCAATGACGGCTGGCGAACGGCGCCGGACCGCCTTGCTGGCGACATTGGTCAGCCTCGGCGTGCTGCTCTTCTTCCTCGTCCTCGGCCAGCTCCTGATCGACGCGCTTGGCATCAGCCTGCTCTCCTTCCAGGTTGCCGGCGGGATCGTGCTCTTTCTCTTCGCTCTGACGATGATTTTCGGGGAGCCCAAACCGGATGCCGACCTGCACGCCACCGATGTGGATGCGGGCAATGTCGAGCGCCCGTCCCCCGCGATCTTCCCGCTTGCGGTCCCGTCGCTTGCCTCGCCCGGCGCGATGCTGGCCATCGTCATCCTGACCGACAACCGGCAGTTCGCGATCGCGGAACAGGCCGTGACCGCCTGCGTGCTGGCGGCCGTTCTCGCGATTGCCTGGCTGTTCATGTGGCTTGCGGACCCGATCATCCGCCTGATCGGCAATTCCGGCGCCGCGATTGTAAGCCGGGTGATGGGCATGATCCTGGCCTCGGTCGCCGCCGATACCGTGCTGTCCGCAATGCTGGAAATCTCGCGGAACGGTGCGCTCTAGGCGGCGCGGCGCACGACCTGGCGCGCAGGATCACTGCGGCGGACCGCGGCTCAGCTGGTCGCCATCTCGCGCTCGATATAGGCGCGCAGCTGCTCGGCCTCCTCGCGCGCATCGCGCAGCCCGTCCATGGCCGCCTGAAGCTCCGCCTCGGTCTGGGTGAGCTGGTTGGTCAGCTCGGCCTCGCGCTGCTGCATATAGGTGATCGCCTGGTCGCGGGTTTCCTCTGCCTCGTGCAGGGATTGCGCCATCTTGTCGAGCTCGCCCATCTCCGATTGGGTCACGCGCGTCACGCGATGGATGATCCAGGAGGCGAACCAGCCCAGCAGGAAGGCCACGAAGAGGACCGCGGCGGTGGCGACGATGAATTCGGTGCGGTTCACTGGCTTTCCTCCCCGCCCTGGGCGGATTCTTCATTGGTGGTTTGGTCCTCGGCGGCGCCGCTTGTGGCGTCCAGCTCCGAAGCGCCGTCTTCGCCGGTGCCCGTCTCCGCGGTTGCCCCCTCGCCATCGGCTTCGGCGCCGGTGTCGGTGGCGTCCCCGGACAGTCCGTTCTCCATGGCGGCCTCCTCGACCGTCAGCAACCTGAACTCGATCCGGCGATTGGCCTCGCGGCCCTCGGCCGTGTCGTTTTCGGCGATCGGATCAGCCTCGCCATAGCCCTGTGCGACGATCGACGATGTCAGCACACGGCGCGCGGCAAGCGCCTCGACAACGGCCTCGGCGCGGTCCTGCGACAGGTCGAGATTCATCTGTTCGCGCCCCTGGCTGTCAGTATAGCCGGCGATCTCGATCTCCATTTCGACCTCGCGGCAGGCTTTCAGAACCTCCGCGATCCCGTTGACGACCTCGATGCCGCCGCCGGAGATATCGGCCGAGCTCGGCTCGAAGGTGATCTTGGTCTCCGCCAGCAGGGCGTTCACATCGGCAATGCATTCCGACGGCTTGGGCAGCGCCGCGACGGGATCGAGCTTCACGTCATATTCGATATCGAGCGAGTAGTTCTGTCCCTTGCCGAGCTTCTCGGCCAGCAACCGTGCGATCTCGGCCTGGGCCTCGGTATTGCCGCTCTTGCCACGCAGGGCGATAAATTCCTCCTGCACGACGGCCGACCCGGATTCGAGTTCGGACAGGGCCTGCAGCCCGGCCAGAACGCGCACCGGCCATTCCTTCGGGAGGTCCTCGTCGAGTCGCGCCGCGGTGTAGACGGAGCCAACCCCGAACCGCGCCTTGGCGTAGCTTTCCACCATGTCGCGCACCATGTCGTTGTTCAGGCGGCCGCGCAGCTGGACCTGCCCCTCGGGGCTGCGGGTGACGATGAACTCGGGAGGACCATCGCCTTCGCCGCTGCCGTCGACGACGACAGGTTCCGGCTTGATCGAATGCAGCGAGAAAACCTCGGGCAGGTTGGATTCCAGTTCGCCCACGACCCGGTCGAAGACGGCCTGGGGCGTTGCCTCCTGCGCGACCAGTGTCACGTCGGCATCCGAGAAGGTCAGCGAGCCGCCGCCAATTTCGGCCAGCGCATCGATCCCCATGGTGACAGCATTGGCCCATTCCGTCGTCGGGACGCCGAGCCCCAGCGTGCAATCCGCGGTTCCCTTCATCCCGGCGGCTTCGGCCGCGGCCTGGATTCGCTCCCGGTCGCGGGTGGTGTCGACGGAACAGGCGTCGAAATGCGGTCCCTTGCCATCGATCAGGAAGCGCAGGGTGAAGGGGGTGATGACCGGACGCGGGGCCGAGATGCGGTAGCTGACCTCGATGGGCAGGTTGCCGCGCCGGCGCAACAGCCCCTCCAGCCCCTGTTCCATCTGGGCCTTTTCCTCGCGCGAGGCGGCGATGGCCGTGATGTCGACCTTGCCGGACGAGATCGAGATCTTCGAGCGCGGCAGGCGCGCGAGCGCGTTCATGCCGTGATGCACGGCCGGTTCCCAGCCCGGCGGGGCAGGGTAATGCGCATTCTGCAACAGGTCGGTCACCTCGGCACCCTGCGCCAGCGCCATGATCTCGTTGACAAGCAGGGCGCGGTCGAGAGTGTCGGGGACAAGTCCGATCAGTGTCACGCCCTCGTCATTGCGCAGGATCTCGATCGAGTAGCGCGGCGGCGCGATCGGCTTGCTGGGCTGCACGGTCGTTCCATCGACGATGCGGGTCGCGTCGACGATCTTGCCGGCGATATGCAGCGCGTTGAAGCGGCGGGCCTCGGTCGGGGCCATGCCGCCGATATGGACCTGCAGGCCGTCCGTATAGACATCGGTCCATTCATGGCCCGCTTCGATCAGCGCGATATTGACCGCGTTTCCAGAGCGTTCCTCGATGATGGCGGCCGCAAGGGAGGCGGTCAGCCAACTGCCGAGCGCGGCGAGCAGAATGGCGACGATAGTTATGATCTTCGGGCCTAGGCGCATGAATTTGTTCTTCTTGTTCCCGTTGGCAGTTTCTTAGAGGCGCGTGGCGGCGGGATCAATCGCCCGCCGCAAGACAAGCGCCATTTCGCCAGTTCACAGAACCAGAAGTGCCAGCACGAGCCCGATCACGAGGATCGAGCCGGTCAGGGTCAGCGCCTTGAAACTGCGCAGGCAGGAGGTGGGATCCTCCAGCTCGACCGTTGCCGTGAGCCAGGCCATGTGCAGCCCCATGCCCCAGGCGCCGGCGAGGCCGAAAACAAGCGCCAGCGGGCTGCCGAGCGCGCCGAGCGCGAGAATCACGCCGACGGTCATCATCAGCACGGTGATCATCGTGAAGAGATGCAGCCAGGACGGGGTCTCGTCGCCAAAGAGCCGGGCGGTGGATTTCACCCCGATCAGCGTGTCGTCCTCGATATCCTGGTGGGCATAGATCGTGTCGTAGAAGATCGTCCAGGCAATGCCGCCGAAATAGAAGAAGACGGGCGCGAGGGAGAGCTCGCCTGTATGCGCCGCCCAGGCCAGCAGGGCGCCCCAGTTCAGGTTCAGCCCGAGGATCAGTTGCGGCCACCAGGTGAAGCGCTTGCCGAAGGGGTAGAGCGCGACGAGGAAGATCGAGAGCACGCCGAGCAGGATCGCGGTGGAATTGAAGGTCAGCAGGATCAGGAAGGCAATCGCGACCTGCACGCCCATCCAGATCATGGCGTTGCGCGCGGTGACCTGTCCGGAGGGCAGCGGGCGGGACTTGGTGCGCTCGACCAGCGCGTCGATCTCACGGTCGGTGATGTCGTTCCAGGTGCAGCCGGCGCCGCGCATCAGGATGGAGCCAAGGATGACGGCGACCAGGATCCAGAGGTCGAAGGCGCGCCAGCCGGTGGCGGCGGCGGCGGCAAAGAGGCCCCAGAAGGCCGGGATGATCAGGGTGTAAAAGCCGATGGGCCGGTCGGCGCGCGAGAGCCGCAGATAGGGGCGCATCGTGGCGGGCGAAAAACGGTCGACCCAGTTGCCGTCAGGCGCGTCGGCGACGGCCCCGGGAACGGTTTCGGCTGTTGTGGTGACTGGCGTCTGGCTTTTGTCGGTCATATGGTCCGCCCGGAAACTGGGAATGTAAGCGATGTCTAAGGTCCGCCTGTATGTAGAACAAAGCCTCGGCGAGGGGCAAAGCGTTTCGCTGACGCGGGAGCAGGCGCATTACCTTTTTGGCGTGATGCGGCTCGGTGTCGGCGAGGATCTGCACATTTTTGACGGGCAGAGCGGGGAATACCGGGCCGAAATCGTCGAAGCCGGCAAGCGTGGCGGCCTGTTGGTCTGTGTCGAGCGGACGCGGGAGCTGCAGATGCCGCCGGACCTGTGGCTGCTCTTCGCCCCGATCAAGAAGGCGCGGACCGATTTCATCGTCGAGAAGGCGGCCGAAATGGGGGCGGCCCGAATCTGCCCGGTGCTGACCGCGTTCACCAATGCAGAGCGCATCCGGCGCGACCGCCTGCAGGCCCATGCCGTCGAGGCCGCCGAGCAATGCGGCGGCACCTTCGTTCCGGAGGTGGCCGAGCTGGCGCGGCTCGACCGGGTGCTGGCGGATTGGCCGGCGGAGCGGCGGCTGATGTTCTGCGACGAGGCGCTGGTGGGCGCGCGCGAGGCGCTGTCCGGTGCGCCGGGGCCCTGGGCGATCCTGATCGGGCCCGAGGGTGGATTTTCGGACTCCGAACGCCGGCAACTGCATGATATGGAGGCCGCGGTGGCCGTGAGCCTCGGACCGCGCATCCTGCGGGCCGACACCGCGGCGGTGGCTGCTCTGACCGTTTGGCAGGGCATCTTGGGGGATTGGTAGATGAGATTTCGAGCGGCGGTGCCGTCCGACGCGGAGGCGATTGAAGCCTTCCTCGTCGGACATTCCGACACATCCATGTTCTTGCGCGGCAACCTGGCGCGCTTCGGCCCCTGCGGCGGCGCGGATCGCAACGCGACGCGAATGTGGCTTTGCGAGACGGATGGCGCGGTTGACGGTGTCTTCGGCATCACCACGGCGGGTTTCGTGCTGGTCCAGCTCCCTGATGTCTTCCCGTCAGTGGAGTTCGCCGAAATCCTGGCCGATGACGAGATCAACGCCATTCTGGGCGGGACCGACCAGGTCCACGCGGCGCGGCAGGCGCTCGGCCTGGCCGGGGCGCCGGTCCAGCTTGACGAGGACGAGCCGCTCTATTCGCTCGACCTTCAGGATCTCGTGCTGCCGAAAGTGCCGGTCTCGCTGCGCCCGGCAACCGAGGCCGACAAGGACCTGCTGCTGCATTGGCGCGCCTCTTACCTGGTCGAGACGATCCATTTCACCCCCGAGGATGCGATCGAGATGGCTGAGGCTGATGTCGATGCAATGCTGGAGCGCGGCACGCTGATGCTGCTGGAAGACAGTTCGGGAGCGTCTGTCGCCATGACCTCCTTCAACGCGATCCTGTCGGACATGGTGCAGGTCGGAAATGTCTACACGCCCGACGCGGTGCGCGGGCAGGGCCATGCGCGCCGCGCGGTGGCGCTTCATCTCGACCGGGCGCGGGCAGAGGGCGTCAAGCGGGCGATCCTCTTTGCCTCCGGGCCGGCCGCGAGCCGGGCCTATGAGGCGATCGGCTTCAAGCTGGTGGGGCGTTTCACGCTGCTGTTTTTCGCCGACCCGCAATCGGTGGGGGCCGCGGCCTGATGCGACCCGCGCGCCCGGAGGATGCCGAAAAGATCGACGCTTTCCTGTCGCGGCGAGCGGAAGGCAGCATGTATCTGCGCGACAATCTCCGGCTCTTCGGCCCCTGCGGTGGCGAGGGCGACCGGGCGACCCGGATCTGGATCGCCGAGACGGGTGCGGGCGAGATCGAGGGGGCGGTCGGGGTCAGCAATGCCGGCTTCCTCTTCGTTGCCATGCAGCAGCGCCGGATCGGGACGGACTTGCCGGGCCTGCTGGCCGGCGAACGGATCGAGGGGATCGTCGGGCCGACCGAGCTCGTCGAGGCGGCGCGCCGGGCGTTGGGACTGGAGGGCGCAAGGGTGCGTCGCGATATGCCCGAACCACAATACAGCCTGGAGCTGGAGGCGCTGATACTCCCGCCTGGGAACTCGGAACTGCGCCTGGCGGAGGCGTCCGACGCAGAGGTGCTGACGCGCTGGCGCGCCGATTTCCTGGGCGACGTGTTTGCCATGCCGGCGGCAGAGGCCGCGCTGCAGGCCGCCCGGCAGGTCGCCGGGATGATCGCCGCGGGGCGGCTGGCGGTGCTGGAATCCGCCGGGCGACCAATCGCGATGACGGCGTTCAACGCGGTGCTGCCGGATATCGTGCAGGTCGGGAATGTCTATACGCCACCGGCACTTCGGGGGCGACGTTACGCCCGCCGCGCGGTGGCGCTGCATCTGGAACGGGCGCGGGCGGACGGTGTCCGGCGCGCCGTTCTGTCTGCGGCCGATACCCATGCCGCACGGGCCTATGAAGCGATCGGATTCACCCGGATCGGACTGTTCAGCATGTTGATGTTCGACGGTGCGCAGGGCGTGGAGGCGGCATGAGTTTCATCCGGCCGGATGTTGCCCGCGCGTTGGCGCGTCGGCGCGAGGCGCTGGTCGCGCTAGGCGTTGCGCTGTTCGGCCTCTGGCTGGCACAGCTCGGCGGGCCGATCATGCTCGTCCTGGGAGGGCTGGTGACGGCAACGGGCCTGCTGATGGCGGTCTTCGCCTGGCGGCGGCAGCGCTTCCGGCTGGAGATCGACGCGCCCGGTGTCGTCTCGGTTGATGAAGGCCGGATCACCTATCTTGGCCCGATCACCGGCGGCGCGGTGGCGCTGCGCGAGCTTGTCGAGGTCGAGGTGATCGACTTGCCCGGGCCGCGCCGGTGCTGGCGCCTGCGGCAGGCCGACAACCAGATGCTGCTCGTGCCCCTGGCCGCAGCCGGCGCCGAGGCGCTCTACGATCATTTCGCAGCCCTTCCGGGCATGGAAACCCGCGCCCTGATGTCGGCGCTGGAAGGCGAGGCGCATCCAGCGCGCCAGATCTGGCAGCGGAGCCTTGTGCCGGAGCTGATGGAGCCCGAGATCTGAACACGGGACCGGGCCTCACGGTCTGACTTGAGCCGGTTGCAGCCTTTGGGTCGGTGCGCTGGTGGGCACGGAGCCACGGCGAAGCCGCCATGCCAGCGCCTGCGCCGCCATTGTCGCTCGGACCAATGGCGCTCTCAATGGCGCTCTCAATGGCGCCCCCGGCGGGCTGGCGCTTTGTCACCAGCGCGCAACGCTCAGATCTACTTCGGATCTGGCCGGGATAAAGTGCAGACCTCAACCGGTGCAGCGCCATCCCACGGGCAGGCGCTGGCACGGCTTGCGTTGCAACTACAGCGAAGCGCTGCTTGGTCCGCTGTCTGATCCTCGTAACACGCGTTTCATTCTCCGCCGTTTTTCGCCGCGCTGCGCGCGTCGACCGGGGGGGCGCCTTCGCTTCGCTCGGCGCCCCCTTGACTTGCGCGATCCGGAAGCGCACCTAAACCGGATTGCGCGTCCAATCCGGAGACCAATCCCCATGTCCATCCCTCAATCCGGCGGCGGGCCGATCGAGCGTTACGAGCAACTGGTCGAGTATCTCGAAAGCGGCTGCAAGCCGAAGGCGGATTGGCGCATCGGCACCGAGCATGAGAAATTCGGCTATTGCCGCGACACGCTCCGTCCGCTGCCCTATGACGGCCCGCGCTCGATCAAGGCAATGCTGGAGGGGTTGCGCGACCGCTATGGCTGGTCGCCGATTCTCGAGCAGGACAACATCATCGGCCTCGAGCTGAACGGCGCGAATATCTCTCTGGAGCCGGGCGGGCAGCTCGAGCTGTCCGGCGCGCCGCTGCAATCGATCCACGAGACCTGCGACGAGGTCAACGAGCACCTGCGCGAGGTCAAGACCGTGGCCGACGGGATCGGCGCGGGATTCATCGGCCTCGGCGCCGCGCCGCAATGGCGTCACGAGGACATGCCGCAGATGCCCAAGGGGCGCTACCGGCTGATGACCGACTACATGGACAGCGTCGGCGATCTCGGCAAGCAGATGATGTATCGGACCTGCACCGTGCAGGTGAATCTCGACTTCGCCAGCGAAGCCGACATGACGAAGAAGCTGCGGCTCGGCCTCGCGCTGCAACCGGTCGCCACCGCGCTTTTCGCCAATTCGCCCTTCCTCGAGGGCAAGCCCAACGGACACAAGTCCTGGCGCTCGCGCATCTGGCGCAACCTGGACGACGCGCGCACCGGTATGCTGCCCTTCGTCTTCGAAGAGGGGTTCGGCTTCGAGGCCTGGGTCGAATATGCACTCGATGTGCCGATGTATTTCGTCTACCGCGACGGAAAATACATCAATGCGCTTGGCCAGTCCTTCCGCGATTTCCTGAAAGGCAAACTGCCGGCGCTGCCCGGCGAGACGCCGACGCTTTCCGACTGGGCCGACCATCTCACCACGGTCTTCCCCGAGGCGCGGATCAAGAAATACATGGAGATGCGCGGCGCCGATGGCGGTCCGTGGCGGCGGCTCTGTGCGCTGCCGGCCTTCTGGGTCGGGCTGCTCTATGACGAAGGCGCAATGGACGCGGCCTGGGACCTGGTCAAGGGGCTCGACGCGGAGACGCGCGAAGGGCTCCGCGTCGCGGCGTCGGTCGACGGGCTGCAGGGCGAGGCAGGGGGCGTGAAACTGCGCGAGCTGGCCGCGCGCGCGGTCGAGATCGCCGAAGCCGGTCTCAAGACGCGGGCGATCCCCGGCGCCGGTGGCATGATCCCCGACGAGACCCATTTCCTCAACGCGCTTCAGGAGAGCATCGAGACTGGCAAGGTGCCGGCCGACGAGCTCATGGAGCGATATGAGGGGGAATGGGCGGGCGACCTCTCCCGCATTTATTCCGAGTTCAGCTACTGATCCATGCAGGCGGCGCGTCTATTGCCGTCCGAGAACGCGCTGCTCGTAGAGGCTGTGCACCGTTTCCTTGCGGGCCGCAATCTCGGTCTCGGTCGGGGCCTGGTCCTGCCGGGTGAGGATCGCGTAGGAGGCGAAGGCATTGTGTTCGCCCTTTGCCGCACGAACGGGCGTCCGCCCGGTCGTGCTGGGCAGGCCATAGGCATTCTCGCCCTCGTCCGACGGCATCGTCATGAACAGGATATAGGCCATGACCGCGACCGGCGGGTAGAAGAAGAAGAAACAGATCATCAGAATCATCGGCAGGGCCATGGCCGGATCGTTCGCGGTATTGGCGGTGAAATTGGCAGCCATCTCGCCGAAGCTCGGCAAGGCACCGGTCAGGCGGAGATGTTCGATATTTGACAGGACCTCGTAGAGGCCGAGCACCACGGCCTCGGCGGCGGAGCGCCCCGCCAGATGATAGAAGGACATGTCCTGACTGAAGCTTGCATCGACCCCGAGTCCGCCCGCGCCATTTCCCATCCCCATGAAAGCGGCGGTGATGCCGCTCGTGGCGACACCGAACAGCCCCATGAGGGCGAAGAATCCGGCCGAGAAGGGCAAAAACGCCCATTTTCCCTTGCGCCCGCTGTCTTGCAGGCGGCGCATGGCGAGGGTCAGGCGCGGAGTGGCGGTCACCAGGATGAAGAGGACGGATCCATAGGCCAGCGGGTTCAGCGACGGCATCTCGCCGGCATCGAGGCTGAAGACGAACCCGCGCAGGTCCCACCAGAAAAGCCCGATCATCGCAATCCAGAGCACCGGCATGACACACCAGTAATCCGCGCGCGAAGAACGGCCCAGTATGTTGACAAAGTTAAAGATGAAGCTGTCGAAAGCTGCGAAGAACTTGCGCAATTTGCTGCCCCTTCTGTCCGATTTTGGAGACAGCGTGACCTGACTTTGCGGCAATTCTTGGCCAATTGGATGGAATTTGCCGAACGGCGCTATTGGCTGGCCTATTTGCCACCGCCGATGCGGGGTTCCTCGCCGTTGAGCAGGCGGCGGATGTTGGCGGCGTGGCGGATATAGACGAGTGCGGTCAGCAACAGCCCGAGCAGCGCCATCTGTGCCTGTCCGAAGAGCAGCATCCAGGCGGTTGCACTGGCGGCCGCGACGAGGGCGGCGAGCGAGGAAATCCGGAAGAGCAGGGCCATGGCGAGCCATGTCGCGCAGCAGGCCAGCCCGATGCGCCAGTCGAGCGCCAGCAGCACGCCGAGGAAGGTCGCCACGCCCTTGCCGCCCTTGAAGCCGAGCCAGACCGGGTAGAGATGGCCGAGAAATGCGGTGAAACCGGCGATCTGGGCGGCGTCCTCCCCGACCAGCGCCCGGGCGATCAGGACCGCGATCCCTCCCTTGGCCGCGTCGAAGAGCAGGGTGAGGACGGCGGCGGGCTTGTTGCCGGTGCGCAGCACGTTGGTGGCGCCGATATTGCCGGATCCAATGGAGCGCAGGTCGCCCAGCCCGAAGAGGCGCGCCATGACGATCCCGAAGGGGATCGACCCCAGCAGATAGGCGAGGGCGGCGGTCAGGATCAGCGGGACGAAGCCGGATTCAAGTACGGGCATGGGGGCTCCTTGGCTCTGCGCGCCGCGACTATCCCCGGACGGCGACAGAAAGTCTATCTGGAAGCGGGGGGAGATTGGCCCGGGTGTTGGAAATGCGCGCGCGGTGGAGACTTGCGCGGGGTCCAACGGGGACTGCGAGACCCGGGACATGGCCTCACCGGCGGCCTGTCCGGATGGCATGCACTTAGGCCCAGGCTGCCCGAAACCGCCGCACCCATGCTCCGGAGCAGCTTTCACGTGATCCAGGCCGGAGCGGCATCGCGCTGTCGCGTTGGATCTGGCGACGGCCAGCGCACCCGCAGGGGACGAAGCCGGGCCCACAAAACGGCCTCTGAGCGGAAAGAAAGGCTTTCCTGGCAAGGCCCTACCCAATTTGGGGTATGACCAGACGCGTCGGATCCTTCAATCAGGGAGCTGCGAAAATCAACAAGGTATTGCCATGACAATTATTTCTTCTGTACTCGGGGCCGCCGCGGCGGTCATTCTTGCCGGCGCTGCGCATGCGGCCACCATCGACCTGACGCCCACCATCGACGGGGACGTGCAGGTCTTCGGCGGGGACGACGTCCAGACAACGGCGGATAAACTGTCGATGACCCAGTCCGGTGGCCTCACCCGGAATGCCATCCTCGAATTCAACCTGTCGGCGATTCCGGACAGTGCGATTATCAACGCGGTCGATATCTCGATGGTCCTGACGCGTTTCATTTCCAATGTCGGTGGGAGAGATGTCGCGCTCGATGTGTTCACCTATCTTGGGGACGGGGTCGTCGATATCTCTGACCATGGGGCCTCCGGAACGCAGGCGCTCGATACAACGACCGCGGCAGGCGGCAACGCCGGCGATGTCCGCAGCTTCTCTCTCACCGACCTGTCGACCTTCGGAGCAGCTTTGGCGGGGGACCTTCTGACCGTACGGCTCGAGACTGAGAGCTTTGCGTCCTGGCAGATCGCGGCGCTGGAGAACGGCAGCTACGATCCGGTGACATTGAGCATTGACTACACGGACAGGATCAGTGCCGTACCGCTGCCGGCCGGGTTGCCGCTCTTGTTGGGTGGCCTCGGCCTGTTGGGACTCACTGCGCGCCGGCGTCGGGACCGGTAACGAAAGCTCCGTCGTCGGACGGGTGGTCCCAACGGATTTTTTCCCTGACGTCGGGGAGGATTGAACAGAGCCTGTCGCGGTCCTCGCGGCAGGCTTTTTTCGGCGCCAGTCGGTTGTTCGGATTGCGCATTTGCGGAGGAGTTCCCGCATAGCCGTCCAGACGCTTCAGGTCCGACATTTACCGCGTGACCTTCTCTGGCTTGTCCGGGACCTGCCAGCTTTGCGGCCGCCGGGCGGGGGCTCTGCCCGAGCAGCGGCAAGGTCCGCAGGCCGGTCGGGTCGGAACTGTAGCGCCCTCGGGTCCGGCGGGGACGTCGGACCTATCCCGACGTGACGATGAAGCTCTCCGGGAACCGGTATTCCTCGAGATTTGCACCATCACCGATCCGGTCGACCACGGCGAAAAGGCCGGGCGCGTGGAGCGGTGTCAGAACGCCATGCCAGGTGCCGCGATGCAGGTTGATTCCCTCGCCCGGCGCGGTGAGGAAGGCGCGCGGGGTGCCGGGGCGGCCCGAGACGTCCGGCGCAACGATGACGAGGAAGGGGTGTTCGCTCATGGGCAGGAAAGCCTGGCTGCCATCGGGATGCCGTTCCACGAGGTCGAAGCGATAGGGCAGGCTTCGGGGATCGGCCTTGAAGAGCGAGATCCCGGCGCGGCCTGATCCGAAATCGAGCGTTGCGCGATCGTGGAACCGGCCGCAGGCGCCCTCGTTGATCCATTTGTCGGGGGCGCCGCCGGTCTCCAGCACGTCGCCGAACGGGGCGAAGGCTTCCGCGGTGAGCGGGGTGGGGGCGATCTCCTGCATCACAGATCCATCGCCTTGAGGCGCAGCTCGGCGATGCGCTCGACCTGCCGGCAGGCCTCGGCGAATTCGGTGTCGCGGTCCTGTTCGAGCCGGCGTTGGAAGGCGGCGAGGATGCCCGGTTTGTCATGATCGCGCACGGCGATGATGAAGGGGAAACCGAAACGGTCGGTATAGGCCGCGTTCAGCTCGGTGAATCTGGTCCGTTCGGCATCGGTAAGAGCGTCGAGCCCGGCGCTGGCCTGCTCGGAAGTGCTGTCCTCCGTCAGGCGTGCGGCCTGGGCGAGTTTGCCGGCGAGGTCGGGATGGGCGCGCAGGACGCCGAGCCTTTCGGTCTCGCTGGCGGAACGGAAGGCGCGGGTGAGGGCGGAATGCACGCCTGTGGCGCTGTCATGGGCGGGGCCGAGTTCCAGCCCGTGGGCGCGCTCGGCGATCCAGGAGGAGTGTTCGAAGATACCGCCGAACAGCGCGACGAAGGTCCGGAGCTCCATCTGGCTCGGGCGGGTGCGGCGGCGGGGCGGGTGTGTCTTCTGCCAATGCTCGGCGATGTCGATGCGGCGGGCAAACCAGGTGCCTTCATGGGAGGCCGCATAGTCGAGGAAGCGTTTCAGGCCGGCGAGACGGCCGGGGCGGCCGGCGAGCCGGCAATGCAGCCCGATGGAGAGCATTTTCGGCGCCCCGGCTTCGCCTTCGGCATAGAGGCAGTCGAAACTGTCGCGCAGGTAGCTCTCGAAATCGGCGCCGGTGTTGAAACCCTGGGCGGTGGCGAAACGCATGTCATTGGAATCGAGCGTGTAGGGGATGATGAGCTGGTCGCGCCCGTCGGTCTCGATCCAGTAGGGCAGGTCGTCGGCATAGCTGTCGGCGATATAGTCGAAGGCGCCACTATGGGCGGCGAGCGTGACGGTGTTGACCGAGCAGCGGCCCGTATACCAGCCGCGGGGCGGGGAGCCGGTGACCTCGGTATGCAGTCGGATGGCCTCCTTCATATGCGCCTCCTCTTCCTGCGGCGAGAAATCCTTGTACTCGATCCATTTGAGCCCGTGGGAGGCGATCTCCCAGTCGGCCTTCTGCATCGCCTTTACCTGTTCGGGCGCGCGGGCGAGGGCCGTTGCGACACCGTAGACGGTGACGGGGATGTTCATCGAGGTGAAGAGCCGGTGCAGGCGCCAGAAGCCGGCGCGGGCGCCGTATTCATAGATGCTCTCCATGTTCCAGTGGCGCTGTCCTTCCCAGGCCGCGGCACCGACGATCTCGGAGAGGAAGGCCTCGGAGGCGGCATCGCCATGCAGCACGCAGTTCTCGCCGCCCTCCTCGTAATTGATCACGATCTGGAGGGCGAGCCTGGCGCCACCGGGCCAGGTGGCGGCGGGGGGCGTCGGCCCGTGGCCGTGCATGTCGCGGGGATAGCGGTTCATCGGAGGCTCCGGTCTGTTCGGGCTTGTCTGGGCGCGAGTTTCCCGCCTTCATGGCACGGACGCAAGATGGAGAGAGCGATGGCCGGGTATCTGACGACGCATGTTCTGGACACGGCGCTGGGAAAACCGGCAGCGGGGCTCGAGATCGAACTGTATCGCATCGAGGGCGAGGCGCGTGAATTTCTCGGTCGGCGGATCACCAATGCGGATGGGCGCACCGATGGGCCGATCCTGCCGGAGGCGGAGTTCGAGACCGGGGTTTACGAGCTGGTCTTCCACGCTGGCGGCTATCTGCGTGCAAGCGGGCAGGGCGGGGACGGGGTGCTTTTCCTCGACCGGGTGCCGATTCGTTTTGGCATGGCGGAGGCGTCGCATTTTCACGTGCCGCTGCTGCTGTCGCCCTTCGGCTATTCGACCTATCGCGGCAGTTGAGCGGGGCCGGACGCGCGGACCTCATGCTGCGCATGTCGGCCCGCCCGCCCGGGGCGCGTCCCGCAATAGGGCGTTTCGACTAGGGCCTGCGGACAATCAGGATTCCCATTCGGTTTGATTTCTGATTCAGACTTCCAAAATGGAGGTTTGAATGAACGAGCAACGTTTTGTGGTTTCGGATCGGTTGTGGCAGCGGCTTGAGGGGCATTTGCCGGGGAAGACTGGCGATGCCGGAGCTACGGCCAGGGACAATCGTCTGTTTCTGGAAGCGGTCTTCTGGAGGGTTCGGACCGGATCACCATGGCGCGACCTGCCGTCTGCCTTCGGCAAATGGAACAGCCAGTACCGGCGGTGGGCGGAGGGCGGTGTATTCGAGAGTCTTTTCAATGTCATGAGCGATGACCCCGACCTCGAATACGCGC
>CANMIP010000018.1 GCA_947497945.1 uncultured Tropicimonas sp.
TTGCCAAGGCGCCCGTCACGCCCAGACTGGCAGACTTTTGCGCCGCACCGTGGTCGGATTTTGCTCCGCCGTTGACACATCCGACGCATCAAGGTGAAGGTGGTGGCGCGGCCCGTGCCACACCGGATGGCCCCTGCGTGCTACATTCGAAGATGCCCTTGTCCCCTTGCGCGCTCGCGCAACACCGCATGCCTGGCTGGGCGAAAGACCCACTCGAAATCTGCCAGGGGCGACCGTGGCGATCCTACACGGTCGGATCTCCCGCGCCGGCGAAGCGGATGCCGCTCAGCGCGGCCATGTCCCGTTTCCACGTGGTGATGTCGCGGGCGCTGAATTCGGTGAGGCTGGCATGCCCGCAGGCCCGGGCAAGCACCTGCATGAGCTCGACACTGGCGCCAAAGTAGCGGGCCAGCCGTTGCGCGCCGAGATCGACATCCAGCCGCGCGCGGAGTTCCGGTTTCTGGGTTGCCACGCCGACAGGGCAGTTGTTGGTGTTGCACATCCGGGCGGCGATGCAACCGACCGCTTGCATGGCCGCGTTGGACACGGCAATGGCGTCGGCCCCGAGCGCCAGCGCCTTCACGAAATCCTCTGCCACGCGCAATCCACCGGTGATGACAAGAGTGACGTCGTGCCCTGTCCTCGAATCCAGCTGGCGTCTCGCGCGGGCCAGGGCGGGGATCGTCGGCACGGAGATATGGTCGCGGAAGATCAGTGGCGCCGCGCCCGTTCCGCCACCGCGGCCGTCGAGGATGATGTAATCGGCGCCAGCCTCCAGCGCGAAGTCGATATCGTCCTCGATATGGTTGGCAGAAAGCTTGAATCCGATGGGAATGCCGCCCGAGCGCTCCCGCACCTCATCAGCGAGTTTCGCGAAATCCCGCGGCGTCTTCAGGTCCGGAAAGGTGCTGGGCGAGATGGCACTCTGGCCCGGCTCGAGCCCACGCACCTCGGCGATCTTTCCCTGCACCTTTTCGCCTGGCAGATGGCCGCCCGTGCCGGTCTTCGCCCCCTGTCCGCCCTTGAAGTGGAACGCCTGCACGTTCTCCACCAGTTCCGGACGCCAGCCGAACCGGGCCGAGGCAAGCTCATAGAAATACCGGCTGTTCTCGGCCTTCTCTTCGGGCAGCATGCCGCCTTCGCCCGAGCAAATTCCGGTGCCTGCCTGTTCCGCCCCGCGCGCAAGCGCCGTCTTGGCCTCCTCCGAAAGCGCTCCGAAGCTCATGTCGGAGACGAAGAGCGGGATATCGAGCTGCAGAGGCCTGGCCGCGCGCGGGCCGATGACCACGCCGGTGGCAACCGGGTGATCGTCCAGTAGCGGTTTGCGCGCCATCTGGGCCGGCAGGATCTGGATGTCGTCCCAGTGCGGCAGGTCCTTGCGGGGCACGCCCATGGCGCCCATCTCGCCGTGATGTCCGAGCTTCGACAGCCCGTCCCGCGCCAGCTCGTGGATGCGCGCCACTGTCGGCTCTTCTGGCGTCGGCACGGCCTCGGGCGCATCGGAGGCCTTCGGCTGTGGTGAAGGGTCGCCAACGGCTAGGTCCCCGAGGCGGGCGTGGGTACCGTCGCAGAAGGGCGCATTGGCGCTGGCCTTGCAGCGGCAGAGGGCTGCGCGGCCGGTTTTCTCGGAGGTGAAGCTGACCGGCGTGATCCCGGTGCCGCGATGCGAGCCGTCGCAGAAGGGCTGATTGGACGACCGTCCGCAGCGGCACCACGTATAGCGCTTGCCCTCTTCCAGTTCGACCATTCCGGGCGTTTTGGCGGCGATGATGGGGACGTCTGTCATGTTGGGTCGGTCCTCTCCTGAGAAGGTCGAATGCGCTTCCTGCGCCGCGTCCAGACAGTATTGCATGCCAACAAGCCGGGATGCAAAAGCCGACGAGAAAAGTGTTGGGAACACCCACCAGGCTCGGCATCTTGCCGCCGCAACCATTCCTTCGATCCCGCGCAATACGTGTGGGCGAGGGCTTGGCAAGGCCATTGCGCCAGGTTGCTTGCGCCCGTGCAGAGGCTGTCGAGTCAGGCCCTGCACATGGGGGTAGTCCAGCGAAAGAACCGCGCCGCACCACGTTCAGAGACATCTCCGCGTGGGGAAATGACATATGCGCTTGGCAGGCGTTGCTGCGCGGGATCGTGGAACTGGTGCTCGTCGCTGCCCGTGCCGTGGAAAGTGAAGACAACGGGGGCGGCCTTCCTGCCCGCCCTTTCCTCGGAGTGATGGCTCCTCATGTTCACGGCTCAGTCCTTGATCGGCTGAAGGCTCTGTTCGAGCTGCTTTCTCAGGGGTTCGTGCTGATGCGGCAGCTTGAGCGCCTCGCCAAGGTGCCGGCTGTCTTCGTCGTGATCGAATCCCGGATCGTTGGTCGCGACTTCGAACAGTACGCCGCCGGGTGTACGGAAGTAGATCGCCCAGAAGTAGTTCCGGTCGATCACGGGCGTTACCTGGTAGCCGGTGTCCAGCAAAGCCTTGCGCACTTCGAGCTGTGCCGCACGATCCTCGACCGCAAAGGCGATGTGATGCACCGAGCCCGCGCCCTGTTGCGCAACAGCAGTGTCGGGCAGCGTCTCGATGTCGATCACGTTGGCGCCATTGCCGTTCTCCATGACAAATCGGCTGATGTTGTCCTGTCGTTCGACCTCCTGGTAGCCCATGAATTTCAGCAACTCGGCCGAGGCTCCTTCGTCACGGAGCCGCATTGATGCAGAATGAAACCCACGCACCGCCGCCTCTTCAGGGACGCCAGGACCGGCAAAGGGTTCCCGGTTGTCATCTGGCGTTTCGATCAGCGCGAGTCCGTCGCCGTCAGGGCCGGAAAAGCGCAATTCCTTCTGGCCGAAACGGGTGTTCTCAGTGACATCCTTGACCTGAAGTCGATCGAAGCGACCTTTCCAGTAGTCAAGTGCGCCTGTCGGCACGGCAAAGCCTGTCACCCCGACCTCACCCACGCCAGCCCGGCCCCGGGCCGCCATCGGGAACGGAAAATAGGTCATGACCGTACCCGGCTCGCCCAACTCATTGCCGTAGTACAGATGGTAGACGTCGGGCGCGTCGAAGTTCACGGTCTTCTTGACCCGGCGCAAGCCCAGCGTCCTGGTGAAGAAGGCGTTGTTGGTTTGTGCGTTGCTTGCCATCGACGTGACGTGGTGAAGTCCCTTGATCTCGGATATCATCTTGCTCTCCTTTTCCGGAGCAGGACATTGCCTGCCGTTGACTTGAAAGTATGGGTTCTCCGGAACCTAGGTAGGGCTCGCTTTTGCCATTGTCTGTCTCGGAGAGCGCAACAAATGCAGCGCGCCAACTGAAAGGCACAGGCGGCCGGGACTTGCTGTGCTTCACCTGTTTCTCAACAATACTGTGCCGCAATGCTACCATGCGGCCTCGCGCAGGGCGAAACGGTTCCGGTTTTGCGGGCGGAAGAGGTCCGGCTCGGCGCCCTTGGGCACAACCTGAGCCGGGTTGATGGTGCTCTGGCTGACATAAAAATACTGTTTGATGTGCCAGAGGCCCCTGTTCCAAGGTCGTCTTGCTCGCATCACCGATCACGCGCTGAAAACGGGTGATGTTTCGAAGGTAGCCGCCAATGGTGGGGCAGAAACGCCGACATAGGCAAGCAACACGGCCTTCCTGACCAGGTCCGGCGATTGCGCCAGTTCGTTCGAAGCGAGTTGCCAATGATTGCGCCTCTGGTTCGAGCACCCATTGGCGGCGGCCCTGAATTCAGTGCACAGGCCGTCAAAGACTGGATCGTCGCTGTAAAAGCCAAGAGAGCGTGAATCGAGCCAGGCTCCCCGCCTCACGATCACGCAAATCGGGATGGCGAGTTGATGCTCCGTTCCTGGCCAGGATCCCGACCCCAGGTCCTCGTTGGCTCTGGTGTCTGAAAGAACGTCAGGTCTCAACGAATGGCGAGCTTTAGGGCGCATCGTTCCAAGTAGCAGCAATACAAGCGACAGCGCAGGCTGATCGTGCTAAAGACCGTACAAACACAAATGCGGAAACTTCCGATCGGCAGATCCGCAAGAAAGCTCGTACAGATGCGATTGCATTTCGGCTGCAAGCTCAGCTTTCAGTTGCCAGCACCAACACCGATGATCCTGCTTCTGAATGTCCACCACTCGAGGGCAAGCGACCTCGAGCAGCCCGACATTCTGATCACCAGGCCTTCGGTTCCAGTCGACCACTATCGTGACAGTTTCGGCAACTGGTGTGCTCGGCTGCAAGCACCGAAAGGTCCTTTCACGGTATCCACGGAAGGTACCGTTCGGGACAACGGATTGCCCGATCCATCGGACATCGACGCTCGTCAGCTTCCCGTCGAGATCCTACCGAGCAACGTGCTGGGTTTTCTGCTTCCGAGCCGCTATTGCGAATCCGACATCCTGTCCGACCTGGCATGGAAAAAGTTCGGACAGCAACCGTTGGGGTGGCGGCGTGTCCAGGCAATCTGTGACTTTGTGCATGAACATGTGGGCTTCGGATACCAGCATTCCCGTGACACGCGCACGGCCGTCGAAACGCTGAACGAGGGCGTTGGTGTCTGCCGGGACTACACGCACCTTGCGATCACGCTGTGCCGCTGCCTCAACATCCCGGCCCGCTATTGCACCGGGTATGTCAGCGACGTCGGTCAGCCGCCTCCGTATCCACCGATGGACTTTGCCGCCTGGATGGAAGTCTTTCTCGGCGGAAAATGGTGGGTGTTTGACCCACGCAACAACGACACGCGGTTCGGCCGTGTCCTGATTTCGCGCGGACGGGATGCGGCCGACGTGCCTCTGGCCCATAGTTTCGGCGCCCATCAGTTGAAGGACTTCCGCGTCTGGATCGACGAGGCGGACCGGGTTCCGACGATTTGAACTATGATGCGGAGCAGGACACCCGGCGCGACGCCAACCAGAACACGCGGTTCTGGTTCTTATGGAGATGACTGAATGTTGAAAAAGGCGCTCTTTCCGATCACCAAGATCCACGTGCCGGTCAAGCGGATCAAGACATTGGACTCGGACAAGGTCCTGGACCTTGCCGAAGACATTCTGGAGAACGGACAAACCACGCCGATTCGCCTGCGGAAGGACGGGGACAGGTTTGTCCTGATCGAGGGATTACATCGGCTCGAAGCGCTCAGGGCGCTGGGAGAAGAGACGATTGTCGGGTTTCTCGTGGGCGCGCGGCTGCATTGAAGGATATCCGTCGGGGCATGGCAGGCCTCACCTTCCGAAACACCTTCGCAGGGGGGCCGGTGGTGTGGGCGCAGCAGGTGAGACCCTGTGGCTTTGGCATGCACTGGCTCCCCGGGCCGGTCTCAAATCCGGGAGATCATTCATGACATTTCAAAATCAAATCAGTGTCGTAAAGACTGCAAGACTGCGCAAATGGCCAGCATCCTGAAACCCGTTCACGATGGGAAGGTGATCGGGTCAATGCTGGTTGTCGACGACGACACTGCCGAACCCGGTGACCACAGAGATCGCCTGATGGGATGCTATAGCGTCGCGACGACCGCAGTTTTCGCATCCCTAAAGGCGCCCGGTTTCGTGGAGATCGACTATTATCTTTGATCGTTTCGGCATCCGCCCTTGTATCTGCGCTGTGCACACCCAATATAGCTATGGCGAAGTTATCTCTCTGACCACTGTCTCCTTTACCCGGCTTCAGTATCGACATTGATCTGACCGAGCCGGGCTGCCGCATTTCCGCGGGTAGCATTCATACAGGAGACATCACGATGGCCAATGGCACCGTGAAATGGTTCAACTCAACCAAGGGTTTTGGCTTTATCGAGCCTGAAGGCGGCAAGCGCGACGTGTTCGTTCACATCAGCGCGCTTGAGCGGGCTGGGCTCTCGGCGCTCGAAGACGGTCAGAAAGTGACCTTCGACGTCGAAGCTGGTCGTGATGGACGTGAGTCCGCGACCAACCTGGCACTCGCCTGATCCTTCGGGGCGCTCTCTGAGCGCCCCGATCCGCACGCTGCTCTCGAAGGAGCAGCGGCTCTCAGAAAGTACAAAGTGTCTCATCGCCACGCAGATCTCGCACCACAGATTGTTCTCGTGTTGCTTATGATCCTGGCAGTGACACTGAAGTGGACCGCCTTTGCGGATGTGTCGACTGAAGCGGGTCCGACGGACCTTCCGGTCGGCGCAACTCCCGACGAGATCCGATAGACTCCAAGCGCAACCCACCGCGACATTGCAATCCGGCGCCGAATTTTCGGCGCCATTTCATCATATGAACGGATAAGAAATTGAACCATCGAAGAATGATCACGAATATCCAAACCGAACTCACAAACCTCGTCAGGCGCCTCGGTCCAGCCCCTTCGGAACCGCGACCGGCGGACGAAGCCTATGACATCTATACGGAAATCTGCTTTGCCAGAGGCCGGCGCGCTTATGCATTGGCTGCAATCTGCTACTGGTGCGGGCTTCACCCGACCGATGCACTGGAATGCGAAGCGAACTGGGTGTGACCCGATCTTTCGCCGAACATGGGCGCGTGGCTTTCGGGTCGAACTCCTGACACCAGATTCCACAATTCAGGCTTGCTGGAAAACCTGGAGTGACAGGTCGCCACCGAACGCTTAGGCAGTGATGCCGGAACAGTTTTGTGGAGGTTCTTCCTGGTCGGAAGACGTGGCGACGCCGAAGGTCTTGCAGCACCGCACAAGCAGCACTCCCTTGCGACATTCGAGATGATCTCTGTTGGTTTTGGACCGTCAGAGTCACCGAGGCTTGGCGCCGCAGGCCCCGATATGTTGTGTTGTGCAGCTAGAGATGTTCTTCATAACATTGTCTTGACCGGTATAACGCCACTAATCCAGCGGAGGGGAAGGGCGCCATGATTTCGTTGGAACCTGCAGCAATCTGGAGCGGTTCTGCATCCGTGCGACGTGTGGGAGGGGTGATTTCCTTTCTTTTGGCAAGTCTCTGGATAGCAACCCCGCTGGCCGCGCAGGTCGATCCCTCTGGTATGCTCGCAGAAAATCTCAAGGTGACCGGCAAGGGCTGGGGGCAGTTGACCGACCTGGAAGAGATGGGGCAGTTCCTGCTCGGCCTGATCGAGGTGACCGTCATGACCGCGGCAATTGCCTATCATCCGGCGACCCGCACGGACAGACGAAAACTGGCCGAGTACCAGGTTCCGGGCACATTGTTCGTCTACGCATTGATCGGCATGGTGGTCGGCTTCCTGGTCATGAACCATGGCGCGATCATCGGTTTCGTGATTTTCGGCATTGGCGGGTTGCTGCGCTTTCGCACCGATGTGGACAAGATGTCGGACACAATGCGCCTGATCCTTGTGACGCTGGTCGGGCTCTGCGTTGGACTCGATCTGCCCGTCATGGCGCTGATGGCCTTGTCAGAGGGATTCCTGTTGAGCGGGGCAGGGTGGTCCCGTAGCGTCATGTGATGACGAAAGACGACCCCTTCAAGTACTTTCGGACGAGCCGCGAGATCATCCGCCTGGCGGTGATGATGTACGTGCGCTTTCCGCTTTCACTCCGTAACGTCGAGGACCTGTTGCACGAGCGTGGGATCGATATCAGCCATGAATCCGTTCGGTTCTGGTGGAACCGGTTCGGCCCGATGTTTGCCGCCGAGATCCGCAAGAAACGCGCAGAGCGCCTGCGTTCGGGACCGCAGTGGCGGTGGCATTTGGATGAGGTGTTCGTGAAGATCAACGGCGAACGACACTACCTCTGGCGGGCCGTCGATCATGAGGGCGAGGTGCTGGAAAGCTTCGTGACGAAGACGCGGGACAAGAAAGCTGCATTGAAATTCTTGAAGAAAACGATGCGGCGGTACGGTCGGCCCGGGTCCATCGTGACTGACAAGCTTCGGTCCTACGGCGCCGCTCTGAGGGAAGTCGGCGCAACGGACCTGCAGGATACGGGCCGTTGGCTGAACAACCGTGCGGAGAATTCGCATCTGCCATTCCGACGACGAGAGCGGGCGATGCAGCGCTTCCGGCGAATGCGAAGTCTGCAGAAATTCGTCTCCGTCCACGCCTCGCTCCACAATCACTTCAATCAGGAACGTCACCTCTATTCACGGACGAATTTCAAGCTCAACCGTGCCGCTGCTCTCACCGAGTGGCGCGGTCTCTGCGCGGCATAACGGACCGCTATCCTGCCTTTGTAGAGACTAGTTAGAATCCGTCTGACAGCTCCCGCTCGAGGCATTCATGGCGAGATCGGTTTTGTTGAAGTCAGTGGCTCCAACAGTTTCATCTACGCCAATCACCGAGGCCACATATTGGCGGTGAAAGAGCAGGGCGTCCATGACCACGCCATCGGAACGGCTCTGACCATCGGCGTCGATATTCCCCGAACTCTTGTATTCGACACCGCCGGCGATCTGGTTGCTGGCCCTGACATGGAGCAGGCTCGTGGCTGAAATCCAGATGTTGAATCTGAAGCATAGCTACTATCCTAACCCGCAGTCTGAGACCGACTTCGCATTGAAGAGCGTCGACATGGTCTGGGAAGAGGGGTTGGCCTATGCGCTGTTGGGGCCGAGCGGCTCCGGAAAAACCACAATGCTCGACATCCTGTCCGGGCTGCTGACGCCGAGTCATGGGCAAGTCATGTTCGATGGCCGCGACGTGACCCAGTTGGAGTCGCGTGGTCGCAACATCGCACAGGTCTTCCAGTTCCCGGTGATCTACGAGACGATGACCGTGGAGCAGAACCTCGCATTCCCGCTGCGCACCCGGAAAGTTCCTACGGCAAAAATCCGCGAACGCGTCAGGTTCATCGCCGAGGAGTTGGGACTGACGGGCCTGCTGAAAATGAAGGCCCGGGGGCTCTCGGCGGAACAGAAACAGCGAATTTCGCTCGGCCGTGGTTTGGTTCGCGAAGATGTTGCCGCGATCTTGCTCGACGAGCCGCTGACAGTGATCGACCCGGCAGAGAAAATGGCCCTACGGCGAACCTTGAAATCGGTTCAACTGCACCTTGGGATCAAACTCATCTACGTGACCCACGACCAGCACGAGGCGATGACGCTCGCCGACCGCGTGGTCGTGATGGATCACGGCGAAGTGGTGCAGGTCGGCTCGGGGCCAGGACATTCACCGACATGTTCGAGGCCCTCGCAGAAATCTGCAATCTCTTCTCGCCAGAAGAGTGTTGGAACTACTTAAAAGCTGCCGGATACGTCTCACGTTAAAAGTCGGACGCTTTAGGTAATTATAGGCGAAGGTCGGCTTGCCATCTGTCACGTACAGGCTCCAGCCTCCGAAACGCCCCCCCCTGCGCGACGATCACACCATTGGCAGGTTTGTCTCCGGTCTCGATCTCGACCTCGATGGTGAACGACGTGTTCTTGGTGTTGATGAAGTCGTCCTCGAGCAGCCCGTTCATGCCGTCATAGAGCGTCAGGCTGGTACGGCCGAACATCAGATCTGGACGTCCGGCGATGTTCGGGTTGAGCAATTCCTGTCGCCTGTCGCCTGTCGCCTGTCGCCTGTCGCCTGTCGCCTGTCGCCTGTCGCCTGTCGCCTGTCGTCGAGCGGCCGCACGTTGTACTTGACCGCCTCTGCCAAGAAAACGCCCTGAAGTTATCGAACTTGCTATTTGCGAATGGATAATACTACGAGGCTATGTGACCGTCACGCCTCGCTTGACCGGTTTCCCTCTGACACCGCCATCCTAAATCCAATCCACCAGATTAGAGCGTGTCGCACTCAATTGACCTCATAGCCTGCGGCCTTGAAGAAGTTGTAGCATTCTTCGTCTGAGAAGAGGTCGCAGATATGCCCGACGGCCGCCCAGAGTTGATCGTAGGTCCGTGCGGCGGCTTTTCTGATCAATGCTTTGAGCTTTGAGAAAGCCATCTCGATGGGGTTCAGGTCGGGGCTGTATGGCGGCAAGAACAGGAACCAGGCGCCGATTGCGCGCAGGGCCGCCGCTGCGCCGGGGGCCTTGTGGCTCGACAGGTTGTCGAGAATGACCACGTCGCCTTCGCGCAGTGTCGGCACCAGCTGGGTTTCGACGTAGAGGCCGAACATCTCGGCATTCATCGCCCCATCGATGACCCAAGGGGCGTCCAGCCGGTCGTGGCGCAAGGCCGCGACGAAGGTCTGGGTGCGCCAGTGTCCGAATGGTGCATGATCGACGAGGCGCTGCCCGCAGGGCGCCCAGCCCGTGGCCTTTGCCATATTGGTCTTGACGGATGTCTCGTCGACGAATGCCAGCCGCTCGAGATGGTTGGCCATGAAGGGCTGGCGTCTTGCGATCCAGATGCGCCGCAGATCGGCCACATCCTTTCGCGTCTGCTCAAGCGCCTGAAGGTCTTTTTTTGTGCGTCAGACCAAGGCCGCGCAGGACCCGCCAGACGGTACCGCGATGGACATCGATGCCATGGGTCTCGGCCAACTCTGTGGCCAGTTCATCAAGTGTGATCTCGCCCTTGGCGACGCAGGCCTCGATCCAGCCGGTTACGCCTGCCAGCTTGCCGTGCCCGCCACCGTTGCCTTGGGGGCGAGGTGCCAAAGATCCGGTTTCGCGCCGGAGCTTGATCAGTTCGTTCACGAACCTCCGCGAAACCCGGAAATGCCGCGCCGCTTCGCGGTGCCCGTGGCCTTCATCGACATACGCAACAACGCGTGTTCGCAACTCTATCGGATGCGGCTTGCCCATCGCTGACCCCTATATCTGCCTCAAAGGCAAGGAATCACATCACGACCAAACTGGAAATCCTGAATCCGAAAGGCTGCGACACGCTCTAAAGGACTGAATGCATGGTTTCAACGGCGTCAGCGCCTGCCGTCACGGTGACCATTGTTTTCACTTTTGTTTACGGAGCCCGTGGCTGTTAGTGCTGTGACTGACCCCAAAACGCTCAAACGCGGCGGCGTGTACGGCAATGCTCGACGAGGCTTGCGTCCCTCAGCTTCTAATCCAACGGAAAGTGAGGCAGTCTCTCCAACATGATCTTCCATAGCAGTCTCCTTTGAGGGAATCGAAAAAATTGTTTGTTATTATAGGGTTCGCATCCACAGATTGAGGAAGATAGCTCGCACCTCGTTCTCTGTCAAATGGCCTTTTCGTCTCTGACCACGCGCCAGAACTTCGCATATTCTGTCGCTCCCTTCGCCCAAGCGGCTGATGACGTCATCGTGGTGCCGCCAGCCTTCCCATTCGCTTAAGGAAGCTTGAATAAAATGTCCTCCCAGGTGTGAGTTGCCGAACCGCCAGCAAACTTCATCAGGCAGAGAACCTTTCATGGCGCGCCGCAGGATTACCTTGGTCCAACCTTCTGACTCAAGTTGATCCGCGGGCAACGAAAGGCAAAAGGCAATCACGCGCAGATCAAGAAAGGGATTTCGGGGCTCTACGGCCAAAGATCTGGCGATCCTGTCGTAGCGCTCCCCTCCAACGGCGAGAGCAGGGTCGAGCAGCAGGCTTACCCTAAGGCCTGCGCGTCCCTCCACCTTTGGAACTCGGTCCTGATATCGCTGTCTGCGTTCGGTCATACCGACCCTGGCCGCCAGCGGTGCTCCAACGAGACTCTCTGGAGGGGCTTTCGCGACCCTTCTCCTGGTATCAACGATCCCCTTACGCCAGTGTCGCAAGCTGCTGGGCGCGTAAAGCTGCCAAATGCAATGCGCTACAACACGCCACGCTCCTGGGCCATATCCCTTAAACGCACGTTTTGCCTTGGCGTGGCGAAAGAGCTTGACGAATTCGCCGCGCCGCGCGAGCAGCATCGCTGCATCGCCCCCTAGAAAAAGCAAGTCGGCCCCGCCACCATCAAAAACGACCTTGCACTTATTCATTGCAGCCTTCGAATAGACTGACCTGACAAGAGACATCTGTCCGTCAAATGGCTCCTCCAAATTCTCCAGTCCCGTGGTTAATTGACGTTGAATTTCTCCGAGATTGGAGTAATCGATTTCAAAGGGTTGAATGTCCGGGATCTGGGCTGCCGCCGCCACCGACCGAGTTTCGTCACATTTTTCTGGATCGGGCCCAACGCCGGAAAACGTCATAAGAGGCTCTGAGCCGGCTTCTAACAAGAGTTGTGAGGCAACGGCCACAATCGACGACGAATCCATGCCTCCGCTCAGCATGCTGCCCACCGGACCTACGGCCCTGAGTCGGCAGCGCACCGCTTCTTTGAACACATCCAGAAAGGCTTCCGCGTAAGCCTCATTTGAAGGAAGTACCAATTCTGGCCCCGCCTCCATCGTCCAATACCGTTCCAGCTTAAGCCCTGATGCATCGAAACAAATTCGATGCGCCGGAGGCAACCGGGAGATGTTTTCAAAAAACGTGCAGTTCTGATCTATTGCTTCCAGATCTTCCAGAAAATCGGCAATCCGCGGAAGACTTGTCTTGAAGAATTTCGGATCAATGCTCCGGATCGCTTTTGCCTCGGACGCGAAAACCAGCCCGCCCGCTATTGTTCGTCCAAAAAAAAGTTGTCTTTGACCGATCTGGTCGCGCGCCGCAAAGAGCCTCGACTTCTCACGATCCCAGATGGCAAACGCAAAATCACCGAGAAGGTGTTTTGGGCAGTCTTCCCCCCACTGCAGATAGGCTTGCAAAATCAATTCGCCGTCCCCGATGAGCTGTTGCTGCAAGTTCAGCCCAAGGTGGAGCGCAAGATCCTCTCGGTTGTCCAGCCGCGCATCTGCTGTGATGACACAGCCCGAAGATTTGTCCTCTCGGGGCAAAATCTCCACCAAAGCTTCGGGTGTAGTGGCCAGTAAAGTGTGGCCAAGTGCAGCGTGACTGCAAATCCATGTATGAGTTCCCTCGGGTCCCTGGCGCTCCAGTTGCGACAACAATCTGTACAGATTCTCTGTCGGATTTGGCTCGTCACGCAGATCCACTAAGCCGCAAATTCCGCTCATACGAGCGTGCTCCCGTTTCAATTTCGTGCTTGACCCGCCCCCCCACAGAGGAACCCGCCACCGTCATGCTTAGTCCGCGAGGGTGATACTCGTGGGGTCAGGATTGAGCAAGCGAGAGGATCCTCTCCAGAAGCAAGCGGGCAATCTGACGATCGCCGAACTAGTTGACGGTTATGGCGCAGATCTGGCGCGACGCGGGGTGATAAACTTTAAGTCCGCCGTCTCCTTACTCCCACGAAATCTGAAGCACCTGAGCAGAGTGCCCACCGAACGGTGATGTCAGGGGAACTTGGCTTGTCGCGGGGCAGGGGGCTGGGTAGCGTCCACAGATGACAAAACGTGACCCGTTCAAATACTTCAAGACGAGCGAAGAGATCATCCGCCCGGCGGTCATGATGTACGTCCGCTTTCCTTTGTCGCTCAGGAATGTCGAGGACCTGCTGCATGAGCGTGGCATCGATGTTAGCCACGAATCCGTTCGTTTCCGGTGGCATCGGTTCGGACCGATTTTCGCTGCCGAGATCCGGAAGAGGCGGGTCGAAGGTATGCGGTCCAGCCACTGGCGTTGGCATCTGGACGAGGTGTTCGTGAAGATCAACGGCGAACAGCATGACCTGTGGCGTGCCGTCGACCACGAGGGGGAGGTGCTTGAAAGCTTCGTCACAAAGAAGCGGGACAAGAAAGCTGCATTGAAATTCTTGAAGAAAACGATGCGGCGGTTCGGCCGTCCAGTGTCCATCGTGACTGACTTGCTTCGGTCCTACGGCGCCGCTCTGAGAGAAAACGGCGCGACTGACCTGCAGGAAACGGGCCGCTGGATGAACAATCGGGCGGAGAATTCGCACTTACCATTCCGACGACGAGAGCGGGCGATGCAGCGCTTCCGGCGGATGAGACGTCTGCAAATGTTCGCATCCGTCCACGCCTGGGTTTTCAACCAATCCAATTCGGAGCGCAGTCTCTCCTCCAGAGTCAACTTCAAGAAGAACCGCACCGCTGCTCTCGCCGAGTGGCGCAGTCTTTGCGCGGCATTAGGGACAGCCATTCTGCCCTTGGTGAGACTGGTTCGAATTAGTCTGCCAGCACCCAACTCGGAGCGCTGCCTCTGCTCCTGGGCCAATCCAGGTAAGACCGCGCCACCGCTCTCACCGTGTGACGCAGCCTCTGCGCAACACATGGCGAAGCGATGAAACGTGTTCGAAACTGTCTGACAGAATCTTATGTTCCGACACCACCCGCTGGATCACTTGCGAGACCGGAGCCATCCAAAATGGTGTCAGTCATCGGGAGAGGGCATCCGCGTGACGGTGTTGTTATTGAGGTAGAACCGCGCGGCCAGTCCGCTATCGACTAACCAGTGCAATCGGTAGGCGGGCTTGCCGCTGTATTCCGGAATATGCGTGCCAAGGCCGCAAATGCCGATCGCATCGTCGATGTTGTTCGGTGTTCTCGCGCCATAGGCGCCCTTGAGCGGATTGCCAAAGGCCTGCTTCCACCAAACGGTGACGGACTTCCGGGCTGGGTTCGCATCGCTCTGCCCGGTGGATTCATGGCCGAACTTCTTGCTGTTCAGGCCGGTCACGGTCAGTGTGCTGATGCCCTTGTCGGCGATGCCGGAAATGATGCTCTTGGCACTGGCGACCTGGTCGTCCTGGAGCTTGTTCTTGCCAGACAACCAGTCGACTTTGCGCGTGGCATCGCGGCCATGCAGCAAGACGCATTGCACGGCTGGCGTGGGTGTCGAAGCGGGCGCTCGGTCGATCCGGTTGCGCATTCCGTCGAGCCCGGCTCGCATGACGACTTGCTGGGTCAGTGCCATCCGATCAGCCTCATCCTCCAGCGCGTCGTCGTCGATCATGGCAGTTGCCGGCCGTCCGCCGACAATCCGCCCCTCGCGCTGTTGCAATACATGGGTCAGCTCATGCGCGAGCAGTGTCTCGAATCCCGGCGCGTCGGGATCGGCCAGCCGCTCGGGCAGGAAAACGTTGTCGCCATGGGCGAGTGCAAGAGCGCCATGCTCGACGATGCGACTATCTACATGCAGGCGAACGGCGCGGAAATCCGCATTGAACAGCGCTTCCATGCGGCCGCGAAGAGCGTCGGGAAGCGGGGCTCCGGCCTCATGGTTGGTAACGATTTCCGTGAATCTCAAAGATGAATTCGTTTGCATTATTCCAATCTCCATTATGTCCGACATTCGGCAAGACAAGCGCCAATCAGTCGATGTTGCCGCCGTATTGTGCAACGATCAAGCTTCTTGGTCTCGCTGTGCCGATACCAAGGCAAATCGGATAACCAGGCTTGCGAGGCGGGACCTGGTTGGCGTTCGCTGCGGGAAGAGCCTAGTCCGTTCAAATACGTCAGTACGAGCAAGGAGATCATCCGGCTGGCCATGATGCTCAACCTTCGCATCACGCTGTCGCTCTGGACCTTCGATGGTCCGCTGCCTGAGCGCGGCCTTGAAGTCGGTCACGCGGTCGGTTCGGGGCTGGTGATGCTGGGTGGGCCGGTTTTTGCATCCCCCATTCCGACGACCAGAGCGGGCGATGCAGCGGATCCGGCGGAAGCGAAATCTGCAGTTGTTCGCTGGCGTCGATGCATCGGTCCACACCCATTTCGACAAGGAACGCCACTTCTCCTCACGACAGGATTCCAAGCTCAACAGTGCCGCCGCTCTCGCCGAATGGCACGGTCTCTGCTCGGCTTGACGGGCAGGGCCACTGTCCGGCCTGAGACCGGTTCGAGCCTGTCTGGCATCCCCGTCTTGACAGCTCAGACCGCATCAATGGGAAGCGGAAGCGGCATCCGGGCAGCACCGGTGCATCAGTCGGCAGAAACCTGTCTTTTCTTTCAAGTCTGTGCAACAATAGCGTTCAAGATTGGCAAAGACAGAGTAATTGCATGGCTGCCTTGTCCAGATGGACGATGTTCGTTCGCGTCTTCCTTGTCACCCTGCTGGTGGGCACGGGTGGTCGCTCTGTCGCGGACAATGTCGGCGAGCGGGATGCCTGGAAAACCGCCAATACCATCGGGACGGTGGCCGCCTTTTACGCTTTCCTGAGCCGGTATCCTGCAGGGTCTTATGCGGATGACGCGGTCGAGAAACTCGTGGCCCTTGGAGCGATGAAGAGCACCAAGGCGACTCGCCAGCTTCCGAACATTGGAAAGAGCAAGTCTCCGGCCAGTACCAGATCGACAGACCGGGACAGGGAAAGCGACAGAAGCGAACGTTCGAGCGAGGCGGATCCCTACTGATGATTGACGGACACCGCATCATTCCCGGATTCCTGGCGCCTACGCTCCTTTTGTTGGCTGCCCTTGCGGCCTGTTCGCCGACCGTTTCGACAGAGCCCAGACATCTCTACGAGCCGCCAAACCGCAGCGCCGTAAACAGCGTCGCTTTGGACCAGGTCGAGGGTTCAGGTTCTGTCTCGGCCATAGCCGCTCGGCTGGCAGCAGCCGGCCTGACCGTTGTGTCATCCGATCCCGCGGCGGGAAGAATCCGTGCCCGTGCGACGAGTTCGGCCTTTATCGACTGTGGCAGGTTCACCCAGGAATTCGCGGGGAACCGGAGCGCACTGCCAGCCAATGCGTCCAGGTCCATCCTGTTCGTCGATGGCTTCCCCGGGGGCGTCGTCCGAAGACGGGTTCAAACAAGCAGCGAGTTCGACATTCGGGTCAAGCCCGGCGCGGGACGGGTGGAGATCGGCGAGAGCCACCGGATTCACATCGAGATCCGGACAGTGGACGGCTCAAGGCTGCTGCAGGAAGAACGCCAGGTCGCGACGGGCGCTGCTCCGGCCCGTTTCAGCGGTGGCGTTGATTGCCGTCCCTCCGGAGCGATTGCCGAGATCATTGCAGGCTGACACTGGCCAGTCCATTTGAGGACATTCACGGGTGGTTCGCGAAACCCCGGTGCAATGCGGTGGACCTGCGGTTGTGTGCGCTGGCATGGTGGATCAGGTTTTGCACCCTGGATGGCGCACCGATCCAGGCCGCCAGCAAACATCCTCACCGAAGGGCGTCCGGGAAGGACTCCCGTCGTCCGGGACGTACCTTGCAATCGATCAATGGCATTGCCGTCGGGAATATGGCTTTCTGGTCAGCACGGAACAGGACGAGACCGATGGCAAAGCGACGCTTGCAAGACAGGATACGCCAGCTGGTGACAGGCGCGGGACCGGTCGCCGTCACGGCGCAGTCAGGCGCTGTCGCGGCTCGTCCAGCGTCTGAAGAGGCTGACCTACGGCTGTTGGAGATCTCCATCGAGCTGACGAAGAAATGCAACTTGACCTGCGTCATGTGCTCGGTCTGGAAAGGCGCGCTGGACGGGATTCCCGGCGAGCTGGTTCGGGACATCCTGCGGGACGCTCGACGGCTCGGCGCGACCGCCTTCTCTCCTAGTGGCGCGGAGAGTTTCATGCGGAAGGACTTCCTCGACATCCTGGAAACCGCGCAGGACCTCGGCTTCGAGCGGATCGAAGTGGTCACCAACGGGATACTCGTCCCCGCCCATGCGGATCGACTTGCGAGACTGGCCGGTCTGACCCTGCATGTCAGCATCGATGGTCCGCCTGACATTCACGACCGCCTGCGCGGCGCGGGAAGCTATGAACGAGCGATGCGTGGCGTTCACGCGGCGTTGGAGCGTGGCATCCGGACGGAGCTTTCCGGCGTGTTGATGGCCCCGACCCTTGGTACGGCCGGGCATATTATCGATCTTGCAGCAGAGCTTGGCCTTGGCCGGGTCTCGTTCCAGCCGTTTCAGCCGGAAATTGCCGGGTCTGGCGGCGACCATTCGGACTGGACCTTCCCGCCGGAACAACGCCAGCACGTGGCGGAAGACCTGGAGGCACTGCTGCGGATTGCGGAAAGCGCCGGTGTCGAAATCTTCACGAAATCCGTCTTCCCGCATATCGTGCCTTATCTTTTCGATGGTCTGCGGCCGATCCCGGCGGGGGGGTGTTTCCTTCCCTCGCGCTTCCTGCTGATCGACAGCAAGGGCGACAGCTACCCCTGTTTCTTCATGCGCGGGCAGTCGATGGGGAATGTGCAGGAAGGCGTTAGCCTGCGGGAAATCTGGGACGGTCACGCGCGGCGGAGCCTGGCCAACGCCGCCCAACGCCGGAACTGTCCCGGCTGCCTCGCGGCCTGTTCCGACATCGCAACGTTCAAAGGTAACTGATATCGCCCGCGAGTGGTCCGGCGATGCGTCGAATAACCGGCGGCCAGTCGGGCTGTTCGACCTGCGGTGCGGCGGTGGTCACGAAGCCGCGTTCCGGCCGACCGCAGCGCGTCAGGACCAGATCGCGAACGGCGCTTTCGGACAATGCGGGCTGGTTCGCTGCATCCTCCACGCGCATCTCGCAGTAATGCCGGCCGGGGGCGAGCGCGACCTGCCGGCTGACAGCGATCCGTTGCACCCAGTCACTCGCCTGACAACGCTGTTCCGCCTCGCCCGATGCCGCGCCAAGAGCGGCGACAGGGTGTTCCAACAGGTTGAGCAGCGGAACCGATGCGTCCAGGCGGAGCGCGGCGAGGCAATCCTCCGTGACCTCGATGCGCAATCCCGGATACAGTTGCCGCACAGTCATGACGGCCTCCCGCGACGCCTGCGATGGCGCCGAAACTATCAGAAGATCCGCTTTAGCCGCCAGTATCGCACCGGGGGCAGGGGGCGGCAGGGACGCGAATATCGGTAACTTGCGAAGCGTCTTTCGTGGCGCCGGCGCATCGGGATCAAACAGCAGATCGTCATCCGGCGCCACGATCTCGTTCAGGGACGCGGTCAGGCGGCTGCTGTGCCAGTACTTGCCGATATCCCCGCGCGCAAAGACCCGCGCGTAGTATTTTGCCCGGATATCGTCCAGCGACAGGCCGAGATAATGCCGAAGACGCAAAGGTTCGGGGGCGGTCCACGCCGCATCGCGACAGATCGTATGGCCGCCCGTTCGCATCCAGGTCTCGAGTGGTGCATCGGCTCGAAAGAAGCGCTGCTTGGGGTCGCGCTCCGCCATGACCACGTAGCGCCGCATGCTCCGCTCGAAGCTTTCGGCATCGTGTATCTCGTCCTCGCGCGCCGGAAGGAACAGCCTTTCTTCGCAGTTTGCGGCTTTGACGTTGGAGGCGCTCCACTTTCTGGCCAACCTGCGAAGGGTCTGCCCCGCGGGAGGATCGAGGAATTCGTCAACATCGACATGCAGCACCCAACCGCCCTCGAGGCCGGCGATGATCTGTTTCTTGAGGCGCAACTGGCGCGTGAGATCGAACACGCCGTCGAAGGGCTCGTCCACGATCTCCGCAACCGGGTCTCCGATATGGGCCTCGGCAACGGCGCGTGTCCGGTCGCTCGAGCCATGGTCGATGACGATCACCTGCGTGCCCGCCTGGTGGAGGTGTTTGAGTTGCCGCCCGAGCATCCCCGCCGCGTTTCGGCAGGTTATGATGGCAGTGAGGGGTGGAAGGGCGCGCCCGACAAGGGATGATGCCGGCAGGCTCGCTTCCCGGGTCCCGGCATCCGCCATCGGGTCCCGAACGAGACCGTCATGCTTGTTCAGGCGGTCGAGGACCCGCTCCGCCGGCGTGCTGCCGCGCCTTGCTTCGGACCGCATCAGCTCAATGGCAGCGTTTCGCCGGTTCGGAGCCTCGTCGATCAGGCGCTCCGAGATGGCCGCGATCCGGCCGGGGTCCGTGGAAATCGGCATCCCGAGGCGGCGAAACAGCGGCAAGCGGCGGCGAAAGGCATCCGGATGCATCACCGCGAGATATTCCTCGTGCTTTCGCAGGTTCAGACCGATGAGATCCATGAGATTGGCGCGCGGGATCTTCCCGTTCCGGAGCAATTGCAGGCTCATGTCCAGCGCCGGGAAGCGACGAAAGACGCGGCTGCTATAGATCTCCTCGACCATCTCGCTATAGCGCATCCAGTCGGTGTGTTCGCGAAACAGGAGCGGGACCGAGACCTCGATCTGCGCGCCCGCCTTCAGGACGCCGACCATCAGATACCAGTCCCAGGCGTTCATGATCCGCGACGGAAGAGCGTCTTTCAGCACGGCGGTGCGGAACAGCCCGTACATTCGGGTGCCGCCTGGGTGGCCGGAGAGGTAGCGGCCAATTCGCTCGCGAGATGTGCCTTCGATAGATGGCGTCGGCGGGTGCTCCCGCGCGCCCGGTCCGAAATAGACGCATCGCGGCAGCGCCGAGATCGCCTCGGGCGAAGCATCGAGGGTCGCCTTGCCCAGTCTCAGGAAATCCGGTGCCCAGTAGTCATCCGCCGAAAGCCAGGCGAAATAGGGTGTGTCCACCCCGTCGAGCAGGTCGCTGAAATTGAGAAAATGGCGCCGCGCCTCCTGCCGGCGTGCGGTGATCCTCTGGTCCGATCGCGCGGCGGCCTGACAGATCTCCCAGCTATCATCGCTGGAAAGATCATCCGAAAGGATCAGCCGCCAGTTGGTTTCGGTCTGGGCGCGAACCGACGCAATCGCCCGGGCGAGCGTGGCAGCGTTGTTGTGGCAGGGCATGCCGACGGTGATCTCCGCGACCGTCATCGCGGTGCGTCCACCCCGGTGTCGCGCCAACGGGCAATTGCATGCGGTTTGTGCGCGTAGGCGAGATGACCGAGATAGCTGGCCAGCAGGTCCGCGCCATTCTCGGCTGGAAGGGTTCGGCACGCTTCTCGCATCGCCTTTCGGCGATCGTAATCCAGCAGCATGTCGAGACCGCGAAGGATCCCGAAGCGATCATGCGAACGGGCGGCAAGGCAGAGCCCCCGCATCGCGCCAAACTCGGCGCGGTGATGCTGTTCGTCATGTTCCGGGTTCTCGTTCGACAGGAAGAGCGTCGGAAGGCCGGCGGCGATATTCTCGTGAAAGGTATTGTAGCCTGCCAACGCCACGGCCCCGTCGAAGGCGTTGAGGAAACGGGCGAAGGGAAAGCTCGTGAGGCGAATGATCTCTTCCGGCCAGGGATCCGTGTTGTCGCTGATCCGCCATTGCGCCAGCACGACCGCCGGCGCCTGCTCCACCGGTCGCTCGGTGAGATAGCGCCAGACCCGCAGGCCGATCTCCCGCGTCGCGAAATTGTTGCCGGAGCCGAGCTGCAGGAGGATCGCCGGCCTGTCATCTGCCAGCCCCAACACTGTGCGTGCGGCCTTGCGGCTCAGCGCCTCGTCCTGACGCAGGAACCGGACCGGCGGGAGCGCGAGGGTCCGGCCTCGACTTGTCGCCGTCGGTCCCCGGTCCATCGGAGCGGCAATCTCGCCGGGCTCTATGACGACATCGAAATGGCTCTCGCGTTTCACATGCTGCACGCCCATTCCCGGCCGCCACAACCCGCGCCGCTGCCAGACCCTCCAGATCTCGGGGAAATCCTTCAGCGCGTCGAGCATGCCCATGTAGGGCACGTTGCCGTCAAAGACGATGACCTGTGGTCGGTAGAAGCCCAGGATGTCCCGAAAATCCCGCCTGAGGCTGTGCTCCCAGACCGGATGCTCAAGCCCGACGGAGCGGAAATAGGGGAGATACTCCACCATCATTCCTTCGTCCTGCACGACGCCGAAGGCCCGGGACATGGTGACGATGATCGGCGTTGCCGTCGGTTTGAGGCGCCGCGCAGAGGCCATGCAGCGCGTCAGGTGGCCCAGGCCGATGCCATTGGATGTGACGAAGAGGACACGCGGTCGCTCTGTACCCGTTGGCGGGGCGGCGGGATGCGCAACGGCTCGCGGCGCACCGATGCGCGCGCGCACCCGTTTGACCACCGTGTGCGGGCCAAAACGGTCGGTGACGAGCGCCCGGGCGCGCTTGGACTGCGTGCGGTAGGATTCCGGGTCGGCCTGGAATTGCCGCACCTTTTCCGCAACCTCTCCGGGGGCGCAAAAGATCGCGGCGTCACCGAAGATCGGTTCGAAATCCGGCGGAAGGAAACAGACAAGCCCCGCCGCCATCGCTTCCAGCGGCGCCCTGCCGAAGCCTTCGATCCAGGAGGGGCCATGGAAATAAGAGAAATAGTCGAGGCTGCCGAGGAATTCCGGCACCGAGAGGGCGCCGAAGGGAAGCGTCTCCCAATTGGCCGGACGCGGCCCGATGATGTCGTCGAGCGCCGTCGAGTACCCCATGAGCCGAACACGAATATCCGGCGCATCGGGATAGGCTTCGAGGAAGTCCTCACGCGTGGAGGGCCATTTGACCGGGGCAGGGCGGCTATGGCGGCCCACCACCGGAACAGTGCCGACAAACAGGTCCCGGTCGACCTCATAGGCCGAGGGATCGATGCAATTCGTCCAGTCCTCGTTGGTCATTGGCGGCGGGGCGTCGAGCTGCTCCAATCCGCTCCGCACCTTTGGCCCGACCGGCGCCCACAGCACGTCGCCGAAGAGATCGCCAAGGACGCCCTGCACATCGCGCATTTTGTATTGCGGAACGCCATCCGCATCGAGCGGCGGATGATGGACGATGAGAACCGTTTGCCGTGCCCGGATGCGAAGCCCGCGCGCGGGAAAGGTCTCGAAGACCCTGGGGTGGTGCAGGCAGCACAGTTCGGTCACGGCCTCGGTCCCCGGGGGGACGAGCTCAACAGTTCCGTCCTTGATCAGCGTTTCGATTTCGGGATGCATCTTCCGGCGGGCCGGGAAGACTCGCGAGGCAAGCGATATGACACCCATGCGGTATCCGGCCTCGGAGAGAGCACGCGCATCGGCCGCGAGCGAAGTCGAGGTTCCGCCAGGGAACCGAAGATCGCCAACCAGCAAAACGTCGAATTTCAAGGGGCTTGATCCTCCAGCTCTTCCCGACGGAGGGTGGACAACATGCCTTGGCTTGTCCACTCTGAACTTGTCTGGAACCCTCGCTGCATCAAGGAAGTCCCGTGCCGAACCGTCTCAGTCAAGCGCTCTCCGCGGCACGTCAGGCGGTCGCCAGCGAGGCCGGGCCGACATCGCGCGCGGAGCCGCAAAGTGCCGATTTCGCCGACCTCGGCAGCATCAAGGCAGTACTGGCGCTTGGACACAGGAAGGAAGACCCCGCTCAGCTTGCCCTTGCCATTGCAAGGCCGGACCGCCCGGAAGGACCGGCCGTGCTGCTGATCACGGATGACAGCAGGGTGGTTGAGAGGCGGGTTCCGGGGCTCGTCTGCGAGTATCTCCCGCCGGCCGCCGATCTTGCCGAGACGACCGGTGACGGGCCGGACGTGGTACAGCATTACCTGCAGCGGCGCCTGCTATCCGTGCTGGAGAAGTGGCTGGTAACGGAGTGCCACTGGATCGGGGGAGAGGCCGAAGACCTTGTTGCCGCGGTTCAGTCCGACATCGGGCCTTCGGCGACCGCCTTTCACGCGTATTCGGGTCAGCCGCGCGCCTCCGATCCGGCGCCGGCATAGGGCGCCCGCGCGGCCCAGATCCGACGGCCAGCGGCCCGGTAGGCCGCGGCAAGGCGCGCACCTTCCTCGCCCAGTTCGACGCATCGATCGGCGAAACCCTCCCAGACCGGCAGCGATGGCCAGTTCGAGCCTGCGTTCAACGCCCATTGGCTCGCCTCCGGCGAGAGTGGCGCAACGGGTGGGCCGCCCTCCATGCGCACCCTGCGGGCCAGGTCCCGTACAGCCCGGTTCAACGAGGCGGCGTCAAGATCTGCAAGTGTTTCCCAATCCGCGGGGGTGGCTTGCCCATCGCAGCAGCCCGACAGAACCCCCAGCATCCACCAGGCGCCGAATTGGTGATGCGCCCCCATCGAGGCCTCGAAGGCGAGATAGCGCATCGCGGTCTCGCAACCGGCCGCTTCGGCATGGCGCATTTGTCCGTGCCGAAATCCGGAATCAAAGGCGCGCTCAGGCGACGGAGCAGCGTCCCAGATGCCGCAGAACACAGGCATCACCATCTCCGGGCCGGGCAGGTTTCCCAAGGCGAGTACCTGCTCGCGTTGGCACAGCAGGACGCCGTTCGAGCTTTCCAGGCTCGTCAGGGAGTTGCTTGCCGGGTAGAACTGGGCGAGCCCTCTGGCGCAGATCAACGGCTCGGGCGGGAGGGCCCAGGTTCTGGGGGCGACGTCGACAGCTTCGTCGATCATCACCACCCAGTCCTCCTCGGTCGCATCGAGAAAAACGAGGATCTCCTGCAGGTTCTCCGCATCCTCGCGGCCGCCCGCGATCCGGCAGGCCGGGAAATCTCCCAGACAGGTCATGTCCGCCCGCCTGCGGCCGGATCATGCTGAGGCATGCCCCTGCGCTCGGCACCCATTTTCTCGAGATCCCGCACGCGCGCGGCTTCTTCCGTGGACAGATCTCCTTGCGCACGGATCAATCGCGCAAGGCGATAGGGGGCGAAGGCGTTGCCGAGAGTCGTGGCGGCTGCGTAGAACCATTCGGCGCGTTCGAGGTCGGGACTGCCCGCCGAATCGGATTCCCAGAGCTCCCCGAGGTTGCAGAATGCGGATGGATGGAACATGGCGGCGGCCTCCTCGAAGAGCGTCCGGGCGACAGCGCCGTCCTGCGGGACGCCAACTCCGGTCTGGAAGCCCCGAGCGATTGAATCGACGGCATTGGCCGAGCGGACGGCCGGCATGACATCCGACTCCACGATCAGCCGGCTCTCCGACGGGCCGAGTTCTGCGATGTCGAGGTCGGAGTGATCCCGCAGCCAGACACCCTGGCCACGAAGCTCCGCATCGAGGAGGCGTGGGTTCCAGCGGCCCTTCAACTCCAGTCCGGTTGTTCCCGGCGCGCCGAAACGGGCGTGTATGTTCCGATTCCAGAAATGCTCCAGCCAGTCGTAACTGTTGACCTTCCGAATGTCCCAACCAGTCTGCTCGAGCACGCTTCGCGCCCCCATTCGCGCCCCGAGCATCATCCAGGCCCCGTTCGGGTGATGGCGCCCGAGCGTGCACCAGGTCGAGATAACGCGGTGCAACATCGCGGTCCGCTCGTCGCCCTGCCGTCCTTCCTTGAGGAACGCCTCGAGAATATGGGCAAGGTAGACGCATTCCCGCAAACCTGCCCGGAAGGCGTGATAGGCGGTGCGGGCTGGATCAGTGATCGAGTAGCAACCGGGCATCTGGACCCGGCGGGTGCGCCCTTCCTCGATCGCCTCGATATCGTGGTCGATCGAGATCGTGCCATCGGGGGCCTCTTCATGGCTGCGCATCCTGGCAACGATTTCGGCCGGCCAGAGCTTCAGGCTGCCATTCCCGCTCACCAGCCCGTTCACCGCGTTGCGGCTGTACCAGGTGGGACGCAGGGTCGGCTCGAACAGCCATTCCGGAAGTTCCAGCTCCACGAATTCCGGCATCACGGTCGTATCTGCATCGACCGTGATGAACCATTCGGTTCCGGCTGCCTCCGCTGCCGCCTTGTGGCAGGCGTCGAGGCCCTCCACGCCATTCACGCGCAGGGCCGTCGGGATCATCGAGACGAGATCCTGCCAATTCCGCTCCGCCCATGGTTCGTCATAAGAGAGGAAGACAATCGGGATATCGCGCACGCGAACAGGCACCTGCCCCCCGGGTCGCTGACGTGTTGCCTCCATGGCGCCTACTCATGCACCAGGTTGAAATCGAGCAGCCCGTATTGCGCGATCCAGTTCTCGGCGGTCCGCTCGCCTTCTGCGATCTGCCGCGGGCTCATGCGCGCGCGCAGTTCTTCCAGCCTCTTGTTGGCCTCGGCGCTGTCCTCGAGCGAGTCCTTGGTGTCGCGCAAAATGCCGGCTTCCCGGGCAATGACGTAATTGGCAAGCGCCTGCGGCAGGTCCGCATCCTCCATCTGCAGAACATCGCCCAGGTACATATAGGCGCCGAGATAATTCCTCTGGGCGGAAAGCCGGAAGAAGGCGGCCGCCTGGGAGAGATCCTTCTCGACGCCCCATCCTTTCAGGAAGGCGCGCCCGAGATGGAAGGCCGCATAGGGGTTGCCGGCTTCGCTGGCGCGGCTGAGCCAGTTGATGCCGATATCCGTGTCGGTTTCGACCCCATGCCCACGCATATAGGCCATGGCGATGTTGTTCATTGCGTCCGAACTGCCGAGCGCCGCGGCCTTCTTGTAATACTCCATGGCGCGCCCGTGATCCTGCGGGACGCCCTGACCACGACGATACATGTCGCCGAGGGCCGTGATGGCCGAATCGAGGCCGGTCTGGGCGGCAATCTCCATCCACCGCCGCGCCTCGTTATGGGATTGCGGCACCCCCCAGCCTTCCCGGTAATAGATGCCCAGTGCCAACCGCATGGACGGCGCCCCCATCAAGGCGCCGCGCTGGGTCATGCGTGCGGAATGCTCGATATTCTTCTCAACCCCGAGCCCGAAACGATAAAGCTCGGCGAGACCGCCATAAGCAAGCGGATTGCCGAGCGAGGCGGCCTTCTCCAGGTATTCCCGCGATTCCTCGAAGCGCAAGTCGAGCCGAAGGACCCGAGCGAGAAGCCCGTTCAGACGCGGGTTCTCGGGGTCATGGGCGACAGCCTCGACGCAGGTGCGCAGGGCCGCGCGCGTGTTGACGAGATCATGCGGCACCGGGTGCGCAAGCGACAGGCCACCGCCGATTCCGGTGGCGAGAATATCGCATTCCGTGATGATCGCGCCGAGACCGCCGGGGACTTCGGGATTGGCCTCCGGAACACCGAGATCCATGAGCGGAAAGTTCGGCGCGCCCTCGGCGTTGATCAACCGCAACTGGCGCCGCGCCGCATCGGCCAGTTCGTCTGCCGGGAACAACTCGGCGAACAGCTCGAAATCCCGTGGATCGGCGGATCGCGAAATGGTTCTCCAATGGACGCCGGCGAGCGATGTATCTGCTTCGAGCAGCGCTGCGAGGCTTTCGTCGATTTCGGCTGCGCGCCGCGGCTGGATGACAATCTGGTCCTTGGAGTTGTCGACGAACCACGGCGTCTGGGCCCCGCGCGTCGCGTAGCGGACGCGGGCACGGACGAGGCGCAGAACGTCCCGGATATCCTGCTCGGGGCCTTCCAGCGCCGAGGCCAGGGCCGCGGAATAGGGGCTGTTTGCGCCGACACCGTCGAGCGCCACGGCGCCGGGCGCGGTCGAATAGGCAATGATCGTGTTGGACGGCGCATCGACAAGGGCAAGGCCGGTGCCGAAGGCTTCCTGGTCAGGGAAAGGCGAGTTGCGGCAGGAATCCAGGATGGCCACGAGGTTGCGTGTGCCGGACTGCCCGAGTTCCTGGATCATCCTGTTGATCGAGATCCCCTGCGTCTTGAGAAAATCCTCGGTGCCGGGGTCGATATCGGAGGGCAGCGCGTAGTTCACGCCTCCAAGCTGCAGTCCATGTCCGGCAAAGAAGAACACGCCCAGATCGGCGTCGGCATATTCGGCCGAAACATCCGCAATCATGCTCTCGACGGCGTCTTTCGAAGCGTTTTCAAGGTAGTGGACCTCGAATCCCATATTGTTGAGCGACGCCGAAATGGTCCGGGCGTCATTCACGGTGTTGTCGAGATCCGGGATCGCATCGTTACTGTATTGCGACACGCCGAGGACAATTGCCCATCGCCGCTCGGCATTGGCAATGCCGCACTGGAGGAGGACGAGGAACATGACCAGTGCCACAGTCGCGAAAAATCGCAGACGCAGATGTTTGAAATCGATGGAACCAGGCATTACGGACTCCCTGCAGTGAAGCGTGGATCAACCAGACCATGTTACGACACTGCCCTGTATCGGCCTAGAGCGAAGCGTCCGATGGAGCGCGGTCGTCATTGCCTGCGCGGAACCTCTCCCCTAACCTGTCCGTCGGCTTCGTCGATCAAACCGGCTCTCGAGGTGCACTGCGCATGACCGAATCTCTCGCGTCCGGAACGGAGGCAGTGGCGCTCTGCCATGAGCGTCCGCAGCACGCGCGCACGGTCCTGGTCGACTGGATGCTCGGGAACGCCTGCAGCTTTGCCTGCAGCTATTGCCCCTCTGCGCTGCATGACGGCTCGATCGCATGGCAGAAGACCGAGGATGTCCTCGCCTTTTTCGACCACATGCACCGACATTATGTCGAACGTCTTGGCCGACGCCTGTGGCTGCAGTTCACCGGGGGGGAACCGACGATGCATCCGGGCATTGTCGAGGTCCTCGATCGGGCCGCCGAGCGCGGATTTCAAACCAGCCTGATCAGCAATGCCTCTCGAACACCGCGCTTCTGGCACCGGGTGCGGGACAGGTTGAGCAGCGTCATCCTCACCTATCACGACGAGTTCGTCGACCATGAGCATTTCCTCAAGGTGCTGGAGATCGTCGCCGGCGCGATGCCGGTCCATGTCAATGTCACGATGCATCCGGAGCGTTTCGAACAGATCTTCGAAAAGGCGCAGGACATCGCTCGGGTGGCGCCGGAGAGCAGCCTGTCCCTCAAGCCGCTCCGGGTCGGCTTTGGCAATGAGCTCTACAGCTACTCGGAAGAGCAACGAGATCTGCTGGAAACACGGCTTACCTCACCGGGCGGGCTAGCCGATGCGATCCCGCGGTCGGTCATGCGCCTGACACGACGGGACGGCAGCAACGAAATGTTCAGAGCGAATTCGCTCATCCTGCAAGATCTGAACCGTTGGGAGGGCTGGCGTTGTCAGATCGGGCTGGAATGCCTGCGCATCAAGGCAGATGGCCGCATCAATCGGGCGGTTTGCGGTGTCGGCGGAGAGATCGGACATCTGGGGCACTCGCCGGAACTGCCGATGGAGCCGACGACATGCACCCGCACCCATTGCAGTTGCCTGACCGATATATTGACCACGAAGTTTCGGGACATGTGATCCGCAACCGGTGCGATTGTCTTGTCGGAACAACGAGACTTGTGGAGGGGCAGGGCGCTCACGGGGCGATCGGGCGTGATCCATCCACGCCTCGGTCTTCAACCATTCCCGCTCGGAGCGCGGTCTCTCTTCCAGAGCGACCTTCCGGAAGACCCGCGCCGCTGTTCCCGCCGAGTGGCGCCAACTCCGCACTGCTTGAGGGACAGCCATCCTGGCCTTGTGGAGACGGGTTCAAATGCGTCTGCCGGCAACTCCATCCGCTTTTTTGTCTGACGGTGCCGTTTTCCGAACAGTGACCTCGGCGGATGCTTGAATTCTGCCCCACACCAAGAGCCTGAAAGGCCGAAACCGAAGATTTCCGTTTAGCCTCGACGCAGTCTCTCCTACCCTCCGGGAATGACTGAATCACAACAAGAAATCCAAGCCGACGAAACCGAGACGCTCCTAGCTCTCCTGGCAAACGACCTGGTGGCGGTCCAACTGGCTGCCGGCAAGTTGTTGTTCGAACAGGGCGACTTCGGCGAAAGGCTCTTCGTGCTCGATGCAGGAGAGCTGGAAGTCAGCGTTCTGTCCGCGTCGGGGCGGAAACTCTCCCTGGACCGTCTGCAGCCCGGAAGCGTGTTCGGAGAGATCGCGATCTTCGATCCGGGTCCAAGAACGGCACGAATAAAGGCATTGGTCCCGAGCCGGCTGCGTTACGTCCGGCGGTCGGACCTGTTGATGGCCTTGCCAGGCAACCCCGCCCTTGCCGATTGCCTGCTTCGCCTCGCCGGACGTCGGATGCGCTCGATGAGCCGTCAGCTCGAAGATCAGGTGTTCCTGCCACCGACCTCCAGGATTGCCGCCAAGGTCCTCTACCTCTCGGACGAAGATGGCGAGATTGTCATGTCGCAGGCACAACTGGCCGAATATGTCGGTGTGACCCGTGAACTTGTCTCACGGATCCTGAGCGATTGGCGCAGGGCCGGGGTCGTGGAACTGTCGCGAGGGCGTATTCGGGTGCTGGACCGGGCCGGCCTCACGGCAACACGAGATTCCGAAGCAATTTGAACTTTCTTAACGTTGTGTGAACAGCTTCACAGAACGTCTCGGTGCATTGTGGCATTCCTGATGCATGGCCAGCGATGGCCGGTCATTCAACAGGAGGACGCGCCATGATGAACCGCCAGACGACATCTGCCCATACCGTCAGAATGCCAACGTTTGCAGAGGCCTTCGGCGCGTTCCTCTCTCTTCTTCCCAACCCGGTGAACTATCTGCAGGCCTACCAGAACATGCGCCGGTTCCGGTCCATGGACCGGGACTACCTGCTCGAAGCCGGACTGTCCCAGTCGGATATCGACAATATGTGTTTCGACGATTTCCTGAAGCAGTCCCGGCGATGATCGCCTAGGCTCCTCCCGGAGGCCTTCTTCGCCGAGGGCTGTGAACGGAAAACCAAGTTTCCCCCCTTTCTTTTAGCATGTCCAGTTTTTCCAATATCCATCACATGGGGGTTGCGCTGCGCGTTGTGGTTGACGCGCAGCGCATTTTTTTTCTTTGAACACTGGTGTTTTCGTCCTGCTTGTACGCCTGTGCGACCAGGACCCGTGCTTGTGCTGTCGGGCCAGGTCGAACGCGTTCTGCAAGGACAGGATCGTTGTCCCTCAAGCCGCGCCGAGCTTCCGTAGCGCAGCACTTTCGGACCGATGAAGAGCCCGATCTGACCTGTCCGGCAGGCGAGCGGTGCCTTGTTTGCCGGTCGGATCGGATCAGGCGGGCGGACGATCCGCATTGGAAGCGCGCTGCTCCGCGACCTTGCGCAGCTCGGTGTCGATCCGTGCCAGCAGATCGAAATCCTGTTCCAGTAGATCCCGCCGGGTCGGGTAGTAGCGAATGTCGGGGACCACACCGGATTCCTCGATCGGCATACCCGAGAGATCGCCGAGCCGGGTGCATCTGCGAACGGCGATGTTCACATTTGCCCCGCCGGGCAGCGGGTCGAAGCGGCGTTCCGGCGCCGAGGATTGGGAATGCTTCATGATCGACTTGTAGGGCCAGACATTGGCACCGCCACCGCCGGTGCTCGCATCGACGCCGAGGATCGGGCCGATGCCGTGATCCTGGAAACTGGCGGCGAAGATATCGCCCGAACTGTAGGTCACCGCGTTGGTGATCAGGAGCACCGGGCCCTTGTAGACCTGTCCCTCCTTGTTGATCCGGTCCGCCCGCGACACGGGGCCGAAGCGCGAGAACATGCTGCCGATGGCCGCGGAGGGGCGGACGCGCTCATACCATCCTTTCACATCCAGCTTTCGATACCCGCCCTGCGGCTGCACGAGGTCCTCGACGACATCATTGGCGAGGAACTGGAACTGCATCGGCTGAATGGGCCTGTCGGTCAGGGTCTGCAGGATCATCTCGGCCGTCTTGATCTCGCCACCGGGATTGGAGCGGATGTCGATGGCCAACCCGGTTTCCGGCATCTGCTTGAGCAGTTTGACGAAACAGTCCCGATAATAGACATCGTCGTTCCAGCCGAAATGCACCAGCCGCACCAAGCCGAAATCATAGTCTGGCCGGCGCTTGTCGAGCTTCACTTTCCATGCCCGGAAACAGCCGAAGGGATCCTTTTTCGGGTCGATCTCCAGCCGTTCCATCAGGACATTGCCAAAGGACACGCCATCCCTGTATCGACTGGGAAAGAGGCTCTGCCGGGCGGTCTTCTCGATCCGGGACCGGTTATCCTGCGAGGAGCTGGAACGGTCATCGCGCTTGAAGTGATCGAGCATGTTCCACAGCCCCTGGATCGAGGCGTTCCGGTCTCCGGGTTGATAGATCACGTTCCAGCCGAAACGGATCTCGCGCACCCTGTCGGGATCGTCGGGGGACCGGTAGCTGACGGTGACCACGTATTCCTCGGGCGGCAGCGAGCCGCCGAGCCAGCGGACGGTCATCAGGCGCATCCCGATGGCCAGTTCCGAGGCCGGGTTGGAGGCCTGCTCGGATTGGCCTATGCGGCGCGCGACGAGGTCGATCGGCGTTCCGTTCCAGCTCAGGATTTCGGCGCCCGGCTTGAAATGGGCGTGGTCGGGAAACCCGTCGAACAGGGAGGTCAGAATGAATTTCGGGTGCGGGTCCACATCCGGCAGGGGATCGGCCAACTGCGTGCCATCTTCGCCCACTTCATCGGGATCAGGCGGATCGTAGCAGATGCCCATGAGGAAGGGCAGAAAGGCGATCATGTTTGAATAGGGTTCGGGCAGGTTGTAGCTCGTATGCTGGTCCCGCAGGGACTTGAAGATCCGCATGATCCGCAGGTGAAAGGCGAGCGGGCCGTAATCTTCCGCCTCGCGCCGCAGCCGCCGCAGCGCCGCGACCGGGTCGAAGGCGTGTTTGGTGCGTTTCAACGGCAGGTGAACATAGGTGTGTTCGAGCCCACGGATCAGCAGATCAACCAGCTTCTGCCGCTCCTGTGTGGACAGCGGCTCCTCTTCCTTGCAGCCAAGCGCCTCGTCCAGCGGAACCGTGTGACCGACCTTTCGCAGCATTTCCTCGAGGTCCGGAATGTCGACCGAGACGGTCTCCCGGTCGAGGAGGCCTGCCGTGGTGGCGGCTCGGTGTTTCTGACTGCCATCCCGGAAGCGCGACAGGATCTTGCGGTCACTGGCGGCCGAACTCACGGCGACACCGGTTCGTAATCGCTCGGAGAGAGGCGACGGACGCAATCCGCCAACGCGTTGGACGTATACAGGGCGCTGACACCAATCAGGCCGAGCTGGCGCGGCGTGATCGGCATCCCGTCCACGGCCTCGTCAAACTCCTTGATATGGTGCGGGTCGACCTCGCCGTGGAAGCGATAGGTCCGGAAGGCCTCCGCCTTCAGTCCCGATTCCTGCTCGAGCCGGTCACACAGTTCCATCGTCGGCGGATTGCCCTCGAGCACCGCGATACTGCCCAGCAGCATCACCGGGTGGAAATGATGCACCCAGTAATATTGCGCGCCCAGAAGGGCGGCAACATCGGGCAGGGGCATCGTGTCGAGCACCGCCTCGCGGGAGAAGCCGGCGGCCTCAAGGTCGTTGAGGTGCCAGCTGGGGTGGGGCGCTTCCTCTTCCGCATGTTCTTGGAAATACTCCGCCAGCCGCGCGCAGAGCGGATCCTGATCGGCCAGTTCGGCGGCCCTGCGAGAGGCCGTTTCCATGAGCGGCGCGGTCGCCCGCATGATCTGGTGAATGAGCACCATCATCGCAGGCATGACCTGGGGCAGGTCCGGCCGTTGCCAGAACTCGGAAAAGGCATGATGGGCCGCGCCGCCGCCGATGGCGATCTTGGCGCGAATGATCTGGCTATTTGTCAAAGTTTGAGGTGCATTCATTGTCCTGTTCCCGCGTTGTCCTGCATCCGTTCATGTTGACTTTGAAAGTGCCCCATGGGCAACCATTTGTTGACACGAGAAAAACTTCTGCTGAGAGTGTCCTCACTTGCACAAGCGCAACAGGACAAACGAAAGATCACAGGGAGGACACCAGAAGTGGCCCAAACGAATATCGACAAGCTCATTGAAGCGGGCGCCATCAACAGCGCCGCCGACATTGACCCCGAACACCGCGAGATCCTGAACGCCTTTACCGCCGAAGAGATCAATGCCGTGATCAAGTTGCAGCGGGATATCATTGGCGTGCCGCTTGCGTCGAATCCGGGTTCCACCGGGGGTGCCGTGCTCTAGGCCTGATACGTTCACCGGGCGGAATTCGCCCTTCAAGACATCTGCGCGCGGGGGCAACCACACCCGCGCGCCTGTTGGTCCCAGTTTCCAAGGTATCTTTAAAAAATGTCGGCGACAGGCCGACCCCGCGAGCCCCATATTGGGGGCGAACGCGCGGGGCGCTGTCGCTATTGCTCGCAGACCTGGCGAGAAGGGAAGATGAATGCTGACGAAGGATGGCACCCGCGCGCCCGAGACGATGGAAACCATGGCTGCGGACAAGCTGCTGCTGTTCAGCGACATCGAAGGCTCGACCGTGATCCTCCAGCAGATCGGCGACCTGTATGCGCAGGTCCTGCTGCGACATAACGAGATCCTCCGACAAGAGATCACCGCGCAAGGCGGAGAGGTTATCAGTACCGAGGGCGATTCCTTCTTTGCCACATTCGACACTGCCGGGTCGGGCCTTCGGGCCGCGGTTTCGGTCCAGAGGCTGATGGCCAACGAGGCCTGGCCGGTGGATCTGAAACTGCGTGTCCGGATGGGGCTCCATTTCGGACGCACGCGCAAGGTCGGGGGAGAACTTGTCGGGCTGGACGTGCACCGGGCGGCGCGGGTCTGCGCGGCGGCCAGCGGCGGTCAGATCCTTCTGACCAGCGAGGTCATGGAGAGCCTTTCGGACTCGGATCTGGACGATCTGGGGGTAAAATCGCGCAAACTCGGGCGTCACAGGCTCAAGGACCTGCGCTATCCCGAGACATTGCTCGACATCGATGACCCGGTGATTGCACTGGAGTTCCCGCCCCCGCAATCGCTGGAGCGAAGGATCACCAATCTGCCTTCCTCGGCCCCGGAAGTGTTCGGCCGCGGGCGCGAAATGGAGGAGCTGGAGCACCTCCTGAACACCCATGCCGGCAGGCTCGTGACCGTTTTCGGCCCCGGCGGCATGGGCAAGACGACATTGGCCGAGACGGTCGCGCGCCGGATGATGGATGCGTTCGAAGACGGGGTCTTCGTCGTGCGTTTCGATTCCACGATGGACCCCGACCTGACATTCCCCGCCATCATCGCCGCCCTCGGGCTGCGGGATTTCCCCAATCGGACGCCGCAGGAAGATCTCGAAGCGGCCATCGGCGTCGGCAGGTTTCTCCTGATCCTCGATACGTTCGAGCACCTGCTCCCAGCCGCCCCGAGCCTGGCCGCGGTGCTGGAGGCCTGTCCGAACCTAAGGATCCTCGTGACCAGCCAGGTCGAGCTTGGACTGTCCTGCGAGAAGGTCCTGCCGCTGTCGCCACTGGAGCTTTCCCGCAACGGGGCAGGGCAGGTCGGCGCGGCGGTGGAGATGTTCGTCTCCAAGGTGCGCGAGATCGACCCCGATTTCGAACTGGATGACGACAATCGCGAAACCGTACTGGAGATCGTCGACCGGCTTGAAGGCATACCGCTTGCATTGGAGATTGCGGCGTCGCAGCTTCGGATCCTCGGGCCTGAACAGTTGCTGGGCAGATTGGACGACCGCGCGCGGAGCATGCGGTCGCGCACGCGCGATGTCGCACGGCAGCACTCGCTGGAAGCCGCGATCTCCTGGAGCGACCAGTTGCTCAGCGAAGAGGAGCGCGATGTCTTCCATCGCCTCAGCGTCTTTGCCGGCGGGTTCGGCATCGAGGATGCCGAACAGGTGCTGGATCCGCTGCTGCCGGTCTCGACAGATGTGCTGGACACGGTGGCCGCATTGTACTCGAAGAGCCTGCTCAAGCGCAGCAAGGTCAATGGCGAACCGAGATTCGCGATGTATGACGTGGTTCGTTCCTATGCGAACGAGCGGCTGGAGACCTCTGGGACCCTCGTGGACATGCAATTGCGGCACCTGGAGTACTACCGGGAAGCCGCGACGGTGAATGGCGCGATGGCAATGCACCGCAAGCAGCGCCGGCATGTTCTGTGGCTCGACCGGCAGACGGAGAACCTGCGCGTCGCGATGCGCACGGCAATCGATGGCGGTCGGTCGGAGGATGCGGGCGCATTGATCGAGGCGCTCTACTGGTACTGGATCACCCGGGGCCGTTTCACCGAAGGCCTCCGCTGGGTCGATCGCGCCAGCGCGAAGTTCGGCAGCGACGCGCGCGATGCCGGCGCCGCCCGGATGAACCTTGCCGCGGCATATCTCAAGGCGATGGCCGGCGATTATGCTGCCGCCTACACCCATGGCGCGGCGGCCGAAGAGGCGTTCGCGGCTCTCGAAGACCCGCTCAACGAGGCCCGGGCGCGCCTGATCCATGCCGTTGGCGCGGTTGCCTCGGAGAAGATCGAGGATCCGACCGAAATGATCGAGTCGGCTCTGGCCGTGCTGACCGACCGCAACGATTCCTTCTTCAACGCGCTGGGCCTGACCATCATGGGCGAGCTGTGCCGGCTTGGCGGGATGCGCGAGGCGGCCGAGGAGCTTTATGTCACCGCCGAGCAGCTCTTCGCGGGGCTGGAGAACTCCTTCTGGCTGGCGGCCGTTCGGCTGAATATCGGTCATATCCGGCTGAGCAATGAAGACATCGCGGCGGCCCGTGAGAAGTTCTCGATGGCCATCGCCATTTGCGAGCAAAACGACTACCGCGCACTGCATGCAAATGCGGTGGCCGGGCTGGCGGGGCTTGCCTCTCGCTGTGGTGCCCCGGAGAACTGCCTGCTCATCCTCGAGGGCGTCCGTTTGCGGATGGCGGGCATCGGGGCCGATTTCGAACCCACGGATCAGGCAGAGATCGACGGCTATCTCGCCCATGCCACCGCGGCTGTGTCTTCCGAGGTTGCCGAGGAGGAGCGAGAGAAGGCGACGCATCTCTCTTGGTCGGAAATCGCCGAGATAGCGATTGGCTACGCCGCCGAAGGTTAGGGATGTCTCCGCAATGAACGAAATGTCGGAGCAGCTTTTCCACATTGCCGGATATGCGGGCGTTGCCTGCTATATCACCGCCTATGCGCTGCTCCAGGCCAACCTGATCCGAGGATCCGGCTACTCTTACACCCTGCTAAACCTGCTCGCGGCGACACTGGTGCTCATCAGCCTCTCTGTCGCCTTCAACATGGCGTCGGCGATGATCCAGTCGATCTGGATCGTCCTGAGCCTGTATGGGCTGGGTCGCATGGCCTGGCTGAACCGCTCCATCCGTTTTTCGCCCGAAGAGCAGGACCTGATCGGGTCCGCTTTTCCGAGCGTGCCCAAGGCCGCGGCGCGCCAGTTTCTGAATGCGGGAAACTGGGTCAGCCTTCCGGGCGGTTCGGTGCTGCTGACGGAGGGGGAGCCGGTCGAGACACTGTATTATCTCTCCGCGGGCACCGCCGATATCACGCTGCAGGGGCGTTCCCTGACACGCCTGCAGAACGGGCTGATCGGAGAGGTGAACGTAATGTCGGCCGGGACGGCTTCGGCGACGGTCCGGTTGACAGAAGAAAGCCGGTTGTTCCTGATATCAGGAGACGTGCTGCGGCGCATCTGCCGGCGCGATGCCGACTTGAGGAACCTGATCCAGCGCAGCCTCGGCCAGTCCGCGAGCCGAAAGCTCGCCGACGCGAACCGGGCCTCCGTTGCGCTTGGCCGAGAGAAGCATGGCGCTCCGCTTCCCCACCCGCACCCCGCTAGTCAATTCGATCCAGACTCTGCTTGATCCGCAGCGTCGTGCGGCTCAGGCGCCGAGCGAGGCGGCGCGCCACGAGCTTGTGAAAATCGGCGGCAAAGCCCGGGCTCAACGCGTCCGCCGCCGCGATATGGGCCGTTTCGATATGCCTCAGCCGTGCATTGCCCACGGCGGTGACGGTGGCGGTTCGTTCGACCTCGCCATAGGCTGCGATCTCGCCGATCAGCGAGCCGGGCAGGAATTTCGCAACCTCGAAATCGTCAGAACCGTTCGTGCGGATCGTTGCGCGCGCCTGGCCCTCCAGCAGAACGAGGATGCCGTCGGCCGTGTCGCCGCGCCGGATCATGATCTCGCCGTCTGAATAGCGCCGCGTTTCCAGCATGATTTCCAGGTCGAGCGCGGGGTGGAGCCGTTCCAGTTCTGCAAGAAAGGACAGCCCCTCGATGTCCTCGTCATGCGTCGCCTCGGAAAGGAGCCGCTCCTCCGCCGCCTCTAGCGCCGCGTCCAGGGTCGAGTAGAGCTGCAACTGGCGATCCCGATGATGGATGTTGAAACGCGCGATCCTGTCTTCGACGACCCCGGAGCAGCCCGAGAGCACGAGCTCGATGCCGCGTGCGTTGCAATCCGCGCGCATCCGGTTGAGGTTGAGGATCGTCGAGGAGTCGATCCCCGAGACATTGCCGAAATCCAGCATGAGCATGTCCAGCGTTGCGGGCGCATTGATGCGATGCCAGATCGCTCGGCGCAGCCCGGCACCCGATCCGAAGAAGAGATGCCCTTCCAGCTCGACAACGAGCACCCGGTGGCCGGTCCGTGTCAGGCAGACCGCCTGCGGCGCGCCGCGTTCGACCGGCGATCGGCGTTCGCTCAAATCGGAGACGGAGCGCACGATGTTCAGCCGGGCATAGGAGATGATGAAGACGAAGACCGAGGCGCAGACGCCAAATGCCAGCGCTTCGAGGAACCCGATGGTTGCCGCGACCGTCAGAGTCAGCACGATCAGCAGGGTATCCTGCCAGGGCAGTTTCTTGCGCTCATGCCAGAGCCAGGTCCACATCAGGTCGATCCCGAGAAACGCGACGACCGCCGCAAGGAGCCCTTTCGGAATCATGGCGAGGATGTCGGCTCCCAGCAGGAAGGTGAGCAGGCAGACCAGCGCCGCGCTCAACCCGGCGGCAATGCCCTTCAGGCCCATCCGCGAGGCGAGGATGCTTTCGCCCAGTAGCGGGTATCCAACCAGACCGCCGAACCCGCCGGAGGCGATATTCGTCAGACCGATGGCCCGCAGGTCCTGGTCCATCTCGATCTTCTCGTTGAGCGTGAGTTCGAGGCCGCTCAGATTGAGCATTCCGCCAAGCACGGTCATGCCCACGACGGCCAGCAGAACTGGCGCCTGGGCCAGGATGGCCTGCCAGTCCGCCACAGACGGATCGACCCTGCCGATCTCGCCAGCGAAGCCGGTCTCGGGAAAGGGGCCCAGCAACCAGCCCCGCGCGGCGGCGCCATCGAGACCGATGCCGGAGAGGTGAAGGAAGAGATAGAAGATCGCGGCGGCAGCGATGAAGCACAAAGGCAAGATGTGCGTGCTGTCGGATTTTCGCGTGGCCAGATCCATCAGCGCGCCGAGCACGATCCACGGCGCCCAGATTGCAATGCTCTCGGGGGCGAGAATGGTCCCGATATCCCAGATGGTCAGGTTGCGTCCGAGCGCGATCCCGATCGCTCCCAGGGTCAGGAAATAGCCGGTGGACGCAAGGAAAGCGCCCAGCACCGGGTAGGGCGTGAAGCGTGCTAGGAAACTGAATCGGATGGCCCCGAGCAACGCGCATGTCAGACCCGCCAGGATCGCCGCCAGCGCCACAAGGACGAAGACGGTGGAATAAACGACCTCCGGATCCGTCGAAATCCCTCCTGCGGCAATCGTGCTCGCGGCTCCCGCCAGAAGAATGGCCGTGATGTCCTGGGGTTGCGCGATGGTGCCGCGATAGGAGAACAGGAAAGCGCCGAGCGCCGCCATGATGGACGCGCCCAGCAGGGTGTGCGCAATCCCACGTTCGAGATACACCGCAAGCGAGTCGTTATAGACGATTGCCGCGAAGGAAATTGCGAACACGACCGAGGTGAGCCCGACAAGGGTCCCGCTCAGGATGGCTCCGAGAGAGCCGGAAACGTTTTGCGCATTCTCCGTCGACTGTGCCATTCGGCCTCCGATCCTGGTCTGAACTGGAAACACATCCGAACGGGTAACGGGTTTGCATGAGAACAAAGGCGAATTAGGCATTCTTCGTCACGGCGCTGTCAATACAGCTTGAAAACGCACGGAAAGATCTTCCGGGCTCGCGTCGAGCCCTCTGGCAAGGAAAGCCTCGGAAGCTGGCGTCAGGAGGTCCGCTTACCCGCACGAAACCTTGGGACGGGGCGCGTCGGGTCAAGGCTTCATGGCAGGCGCTGCGCGTCGCGCGCCTGAAGGCCGAGGACATCTGGAGCCGATTGACCATTCGGTGGAGATTCGCGCTGCGTGCAAGCACGGTCTGGCCCATGGCTTTGTGACAGACAAAATGCTGTGCAACGGTGCTGCCCCTGAAGGAAACCGGAGCAGGCGCCCGACAGGAAACAGGGCGAGGGCAAATGGAACGCCTGCAAGCTTGGTGGCTCCAGGCGCCGGAGGGCGCTGCGGCCCTTCGTCAAGGACACCTCCGGGGACCTTGCGGCGCGCATCCGTCCGGCGGTTCTCGGAAAGCATCGCGGGCACGATGAGGCCGTTCATGGTGAAAAAGTCGCAGGGGTTTTCCCGGTCCAGCCCCCGCCTAGATCACTTGGCCGCATTCTTTGATCTGAATGTTTGACGTAGTGTTAGCCGCGGATCGCGACAGCTGTGGAGAGACAGGCATGGGCGCACATTCTGGTGGAAATACACTCGACTTCCTGAAAGTTGCCAACGACCTGTTGCCCGACGGCGCCAGCTATGACGCCTGCGTGGGATGCGGGATCTGTGCCTCGGGATGTCCGGCGTCGGGACTCTTCGGAATGGATCCGCGCCGCTTCATCAACATGGCCATGCTCGGCATGAACGAGGAGCTGTCCACGACGCCCTGGGTCTGGGCCTGCACGCAATGCAAGCGCTGTGCCTATCTCTGCCCGATGGGGATCGATGTCTCGCAGCTTGTCGGCGCCGCGCGCGGGGCCTGGGCGACCGAAGACAAGCCGAAGGGGATCGTGCGCTCCTGTGCGGCGCAGAAGCTCGACGAGAGCACGAGCGCGATGGGGCTGATGTCTGAGGATTTCGTCGAGATCGTCGAGGAAACGCTGGAGGAGTTGCACGAGAACCAGCCGCGCTTTGCCGACCTGAAGGTGCCGATCGACAAGAAGGGCGCGAAATTCGTCATCAACCAGAACTCCCGCGAACCGGCGGTCGAGCCGGAAGAAATGGCGCCGCTCTGGAAGATCCTCGACTATGTTGGCGCGGACTGGACCTATTCTTCGAAGGGTTGGGCGGCGGAGAATTTCTGCATGTTCACCGGCGATCTCGATTCCTGGAAGGAGATGGTCACGACCCGGGTCGATGCCATGAACGCGCTGGAGAGCGAGATCTGGATCAACACCGAATGCGGGCATTCCTTCTTCACCATCTGGCAGGGGATCGAGAAATTCGGGCTCACCGCCAACTTCGAAGCCGAGAGCCTCGTGACCTATTACGCCCAGTGGATCCGGGAGGGGAAGCTGCCGGTCAACTCGGACTGGAACAAGAACAACGTCAAGTTCACCGTCCAGGACCCCTGCCAGCTTGTCCGGAAGTCCATTGGCGACCAGGCGGCCGAAGACCTGCGCTTCGTGGTCAAGACACTGGTCGGCGAGGAGAATTTCGTCGATATGCAGCCCTGCCGAAGCGCCAATTACTGCTGCGGCGGCGGCGGCGGCTTCCTGCAAGCGGGCATGGCCAGTGAACGCCGCGCCTATGGCAAGCGCAAGTTCGACCAAGTCATCGCGACCGAGGCCGATTACGTGCTGACCCCCTGTCACAACTGCCATTCCCAAATCGAGGATGTGGGCGATCATTTTGGCGGCGCTTACACGGTCACCCATCTGTGGACGCTGATCTGCCTGTCGCTTGGCATCCTTGGTCCGGATGAGCGGAAATATCTCGGTCCGGACCTGGCCGACATCAACCTGCCGGAAGAGGAGTGAACGTCATGTCTGTGCGGACATACGAGGCCGACGTTCTTGTCATCGGTGGAGGCGCGACGGGATCGGGCGTCATGCGCGACCTCGCCCTGCGCGGGATCAATTGCATCCTGATCGATCGCAAGGATCTGAACGCGGGCGCGTCGGGCGGCAATCATGGCTTGCTCCACAGCGGCGGACGCTATGCCACGGCGGATGCGGAGACAGCGGCGGAATGCCGGCACGAGGGCGACATCCTCAAGCGGCTGGCGCCGGAATGCATCGACGATTGCGGCGGGTTGTTCGTCGCCGTGGTCGGCGATGACGAAGCGTTCGCGGCGAAGTTCCCGGAGCATTGCCGGGTCGCGGGGATCCCCTGCGAGGCGCTTTCGGCTGCCGAGGCGCGCGAACGCGAGCCGGCGCTTCCCGAGGCGATCCTCGCCGCCTATGCCGTGCCGGATGCCACGATCGACCCGTTCCGGATCGTGCTGGAGAATGTCGGTCATGCCGAGCGCCTGAATGACAGCAGCTATCTGCCGCATATGGAGATCGAAGGGTTCGAGATCATTGATGGCACGGTTGCGAAGGCCTTGTGCCGGGACCGGCGCAGCGGTGCGGCGGTCGAGATCCGTGCCCGGCAATTCGTCAATGCCAGCGGCGCCTGGGCCGAGAAGGTTGCCCGCCTCGCCGGTTGCTCGGATGTGAGCCTGCTCTATTCCAAGGGAACGCTCTTGATCAGCAACACGCGGGTGACCAACGGGGTCGTCAACCGCCTGCGCCTGCCCGATGACGGCGATATCCTGGTGCCCGGGGGCACGGTCTCGCTGCTCGGCACCTCCTCGGTCACGGTCGATGATCCCGATGGCATCGCGCCCACGGTGCCGGAGGTGGACCGCATCCTTGCCGAGGGCGCGGCGATGCTGCCGGTGTTGAACGAGACCCGCTTCGTGCGCGCCTTTTCCGGCGTGCGGCCGCTGCTGAAATCGGCCGGGAGCGAGGCGGATGGGCGCAAGGCCAATCGCGGCTTCGCGCTCTTCGATCACGAGGATCAGGGGCTTTCCAATTTCGCCACCGTCGCCGGGGGCAAGTTCACGACCTTCCGCCTGATGGCCGAGAAGGCGGGCGACCTCGTGGCCGCGCGGCTGGGCAATGCCGAGCCCTGCAAGACCAACCTGGAGCCGCTCCCCTCGGGTGATGCGTTGCGCTGGACCGAACCGGGCGCGGCGGCGCGCGACTGGTACAAGCGCGCCGATCCCACCGACATGGTTCTGTGCGAATGCGAGATGGTCGCGCGCTCGGCGGTCGACACGATCCTCGCGGATGCGCCCGGCGCGGAGGATCATATGAGCCTGAAGGCAATTGCCTTGCGCAGCCGGATCGGCAAGGGCGCCTGCCAGGGTGCTTTCTGCTCGATGCGGGTCACCTCGCATCTCTATGATCGCGGCGTCTATGACAGCCCGGACGGGCTCCGCCAGATGCGCGACTTCGTCAATGAGAGGTACAAGGGGATTCGGCCGGTCCTGTGGGGGGCACAGATGCCCCAGACGGAGCTTGCCGAGATCCTGCATTGCGGGCTGGCCGGGATGGACCTGGCCGCCGCCGAAGAGGGGGCCGACAGCAAATGAAACGCGGAACCCGAAAGATCGAAACTCAACTCGCCGTCATCGGAACCGGGATCGCCGGGTTCGCGGCGAGCATCTTTGCCCGCCAACGCGGTCTCGACGTGGCCCAGTTCGGCCATAGCGGCGCGATGGCCTATACGACCGGGTATCTGGACCTTCTGGGCGTGCATGACCGGCGCGTCCGGCAGGATCCCTGGGCGGCGCTGGACGAGCTGCGGCAGGACGAGCCGCTGCACCCGATGAGCGGGTTGTCCAATACTTCGATCCGCGCGGCGTTCGATGGCTTCACTGATGCGCTCGGCGAAATGGGGATCGGCTACACGAAGGCAGGCGATCGCAACCTGTCCGGGTTGCTGCCCAACGGTCTCGCCAAGCCGACATTCTCTGTTCCCGACACGATGCTTCCGGGCATCACCGCGCTGGAAAGCGGCGCCAGGACGCTCGTGGTGGATTTCGAAGGGTTGCAGGGCTTCAGCGCAAAGGCCTTCGAGGTCAATTTCCGCGACCGCTGGCCTGCCCTGCGGTCGGCACGGTTGACCTTCCCGGGCATGGAGAACCGCCAGGTCTTCCCCGAGGTGCTCGCACGGTCGCTGGAGACAAGCGTAACGCAGCAGGCGCTGGCAGAGTTGATCCGGCCGCTGCTGAACGGCGTCGAGTATGTCGGCCTGCCTGCCATCCTCGGCATGCACATGCCCGACGAGGTCAGGGCACGGATGGAAGAGATCATTGGGGTCAGGCTGTTCGAGATACCAACGATCCCGCCGGCCGTTCCGGGCATCCGCCTGCGCGAGACTTTCGAGCGGTCCTTCCCGGAAATGGGCGTGAAGCTCGAGCCGCAGCTCAAGGTCGCGGAGGTCGATTTCCGGTCGTCCGGAGCCACCTTGCATTTGCACGGGCCGATGGAAGACCTGGAGGTGGAAGCCTCCGCTGTCCTGCTCGCCACCGGCCGGTTCCTCTCCGGCGGGCTCAAGTCCGACCAGGAGAGTCTCTCCGAAACCCTGCTCGACCTTCCGATAAGCCAACCGCAGGACCGGGACGAATGGTTCCGGCAGGAATATCTCGACCCGCGCGGCCATCCGATCAACCGGCTCGGGGTCGAGGTGGATGGGCGTTTCCAACCCGTCGCCGCGGACGGAGCACCAATCCACGAACGGCTCTTCGCCGCCGGTGCCATTCTCGCGCATCAGGACTGGGTGCGCCAACGCTGTGGCGCCGGGCTGGCGATTGCCACCGCCCATGCCGCAACCGAGGCCGCCGCAGCCGCGCTCGGCTGACAGGGATAACGTCTATTGCGTCGATGGGACCGGGTCGATCGTCGCAAACATGCCCGAAATGCTTGGCTGGGACGCGTTTCGCTCGTCCAGCCGCTCGAGATTTACGATCGTGCTGAGCATGATGCGGTCATGGCTCCAGCCGGTCGGGCTCTGCATCACCACGGCGCCGAGGGCGAGCAGGACGCAGAAGAGCAGCCCTATCGCCTTCCACGCCTGCTGGCTTTCCAGGCTCGGCGTACATCCGGTCAGGGCAACGATCCTGCGCCCCAGCTGGCTGTTCATCGCCGTGCCATGCGTGGAGTCGACAAAGCCCACCGCCGGTCCGACGGGCACAAAGACGCTTCCCTCGGGGCGTGCGCGGCCGCACGCGCGGATCAGGCTGCGGCAATAGCCGCCAAGTTCGATCGGGCGACGCAGGGCGACAGCCTGATCGCAGGCCATCTCGCGCAGCTCGCGCAATTGCCGGCTGCAAAGGTGAAAGGCCGGGTTCCAGAAGAAGAAGGGCCGCAACGCCTCGACGGCGAACTCGTGCAGCAAGTCGTATTGCCGGAGATGCTGGAATTCATGCGCCAGGGTGAAATGCAGATCGCGCCCATGTCCAAGTGCGCTGACCGGCAGGACAACGTAGCGGCGGCGCAGCCCGCAAGTCGAGAACGGCACCGCGACCTCGTCCGAGATCAGCAGCTCCAGCCGGCCGAAACGCCGCCAGGGATGCGCATGGCGCAACACGCGGCGCAGGTGCAGGGCCGCGAAACACAGGCGGGCCGCCGAGAGTGTGAAGCCCAGCAGGAGCAAGGCCAGCACGGCGTTCGCCCAGCCGTCCCGTTGCAGCAGGAAGGCATCGGTCAGGTCCGCGCGCAGGCCGAGAAGGGTCTCGAACCGCGTCGCGCTCATTTCGAGATTGCCGTTCAGGTATTGGGCGACGAGCAGGTCCGCCAGGTTGAGCTGTGGGCCGACAGGGGGAAAGACGAGCCGGGCCAGGAAGGGTGCCACGATGACCGCAATGAAGATCCATTCCATCGCGCGGGCTTGTCCCATCATGGCCTGGCCCAGCCGACCACGCGCAAGGGCGTGGCGCATCGGGATCCAGGCCGCGACCAGGACGACGAGCAGAATGTTCGCGTCCACCCACGCGTTCAGAATGCTTTCAGCCACCATCCTCTAACCTCTTGTTCACCAGGTTCCGGATTTCCTCCAGGGCTTCTTCCGACAGCGTATCATCATCCACCAACCTGGCAACAAGCGCGGAAGGGGTATCGTCGAAAAGCTTGTTGGACAGGTGCTTGAGGGTCTGTTTCTGGTAGGCGACCTTGGGAACCGCCGGGCGGTAGACGAGCGAGCGGTCCACTTTCGTGGAGGTCAGGAACCCCTTCTGGTCAAGAATCTTCAGGATCGTGGCGACAGAGGTATAGGCCCGCTCGGTCTCGCGGTTGAGGGCCGCATGAATGTCGCGAACCGTGCCGCCGCCGATATCCCAGACGACGTTCATGAATTCCAGTTCGACCTCTGTCAGCGTATCGCTGGCTTGACGTTTTCGCATGTCGGCTCCAAGTGCTGGCGGCCCGGGGAGGATGGGCCGCCTCTATCCTATTTCCGATATATGCCTAAACCTTCCAGAAACAGAAGACGGCCCAGGCAAATGCGACGGCGAGGGGCCACCAGAGTGGCATTCCGAACAGTCCCAGGCCGGCCAGAAGGATGTAGATCGAGCCGAGGATCGTCATGAAGAGCCGATCCCCGCGCGTTGTGACCAACCCGAAAGCGCCCTTGCGCTCCTGTCCGCCGGGGTAGCGGAGCTCGAGCAGGGTCAGAACGCCCATAGCCGAGAAGATCCCGATGAAGAACAATGCCGTCGGCCAGGTCCATGCCATCCAGCTCATGATTACACTCTCCCCATCGCGAAGCCCTTCGCGATGTAATTGCGGACGAAATAGATGACGATGGCGCCGGGGATGATGGTCAGCGTTCCGGCGGCTGCCAGAAGCCCGAGCTCATACCCGGCCGACGAGGCCGTCTTGGTCATCGTCGCGGCGATCGGCTTGGCTGCCACAGCGGTCAGCGTCTTGGCGAGCAGCAGTTCCACCCAGGAGAACATGAAGCAGAAGAACGCCGCCACGCCCACGCCGGCCTTGATCGACGGGATGAAGATCGTGGTGAAGAAGCGCGGGAAGGAATAGCCATCGACAAAGGCCGTCTCGTCCAGCTCCTTCGGCACGCCGGACATGAAGCCTTCGAGGATCCACACCGCCAGCGGGATGTTGAACAGGCAATGCGCCAGCGCAACGGCAAGATGCGTGTCGAACAGGCCAACCGCCGAATAGAGCTGGAAGAAGGGCAGCGCGAAGACCGCCGCCGGCGCCATGCGGTTGGTCAGCAGCCAGAAGAACAGGTGCTTGTCGCCGAGGAAGCGGTAGCGCGAGAAGGCATAGGCTGCCGGAAGCGCGACTATCACCGAGATCACCGTGTTGATCGAAACGTAGAGGATCGAGTTGATGTAGCCCCAATACCACGTCGGATCGGTGAAGATGGTGACGTAGTTCTCCCACGTGAAGGTCTGGGGGAAGAGCGAGAAGCCGGAAAGGATCTCGTTCGTTGTCTTGAAGCTCATCGCCACCAGCCAGTAGATCGGCAGCATCAGGAACAGGATGTAGACGATGGGTATGATGGATCGTTTCTGCATCTTGCCCTCCCTCAGTTCAGGTCGTCCTTGGTCATCAGCGTGTAGAAGAGCCAGCTGACACCAAGAGTGATTGCGAAATAGATCAGGGACATGGCGGCTGCCGGGCCCAGGTCGAACTGCCCGAGCGCCATCTTCACGAGGTCGATGGACAGGAGCGTGGTGGAGTTGCCGGGGCCACCGCCGGTGAGCACGAAGGGCTCGGTGTAGATGTTGAAGCTGTCCATGAAGCGCAGAAGGATCGCGATGGTCAGGACGTTCTTCATCTTCGGCAGCTGGATGAAGCGGAACACGGCCCAGTTGGAGGCGCCGTCGATCTTGGCCGCCTGGTAATAGGCGTCGGGGATCGAGACGAGCCCGGCATAAGCCAGCAGCACGACCAGCGAGGTCCAGTGCCAGACATCCATCGTGATGATGGTGATCCAGGCCGCGAGCGGGTCCTGCGTCATGTCGTAGTTGATGCCGAGCGTGTGGTTCAGGAAATATCCCAGCAGGCCGATATCGGGCAGGGTGAAGATGTTCCACATCGCGCCGACCACGTTCCACGGGATCAGCATCGGCAGCGCCATCAGCACGAGGCAGACCGGCACCCAGAAGCCCTGTCGCGGCATGGAAAGTGCGATGATGATGCCGAGCGGCACTTCGATCACGAGTATCAGGCCGGTAAACAGGAACTGCCGGCCGAGCGCCGCGTGGAAGCGGTCCGAGGTCAGGATCTGCTCGTACCAGCCCAGCCCTTCCCAGAAGAACAGGTTGTCGCCGAAGGTTTCCTGCACGGAGTAGTTGACCACCGTCATCATCGGGATCAGCGCGTTGAACGCCACCAGGAACAACACCGGCAGCACGAGGAACCACGCGCGTTGGTTTACGGTTTTCATTGCGCCGCCTCCCCTGCGGTCGTCGCCAGCCAGCCGTCGCGATAGAGCCGCGTGCGGTCGGGCCGGAAATTCAGATGCACGGTTTCGCCCTTCTCGGGGGCATTCTCCTTGACGATCGCCGCAACGCGGTCCTCGCCGATCAGGGTCTCGACAACGATATGCCGGCCGACATCGGAGATCTTGCGGACAACGGCTTCGATGCCGCTCTCGGCAAGTGTCACGAATTCGGGCCGGACGCCGATCTCGGTGCGGGTGCCGTCGCCGGGCACGATCTCGCCCTCGAGCGCCACCTGCTTGCCACGGAACATCGCAGCTCCGCCTTGCGTCTCGCAGGGCAGGATATTCATACCAGGCGAGCCGATGAAATGGCCGACGAAAGTGTGCGCCGGGCGTTCGAACAGCTCGACAGGCGTGCCGATCTGGACGATTTCGCCGTCCTGCATCACCACGACCTGGTCGGCAAAGGTCAGCGCCTCGGTCTGGTCATGGGTGACGTAGATCATCGTCGCGCGGACCCGCTGGTGCAGCTCCTTGAGCTTGGAGCGCAGCTTCCATTTCAGATGCGGGTCGATCACCGTCAGCGGCTCGTCGAACATCACCACGTTGACGTTCTCGCGCACCAGCCCACGGCCCATCGAGACCTTTTGCTTGTTGTCGGGGGAGAGCGCGGCGGCCTTGCGGTCGAGAATATCCGTCACCTCGAGCATCTCGGCGATCTCGGCCACCCGGCGCGCCACCATCGTTTCGTCCACGCCGCGATTGCGCAGGGGGAAGGCGAGGTTGTCGCGCACGCTCATCGTGTCGTAGATCACCGGGAACTGGAACACCTGGGCGATGTTGCGCTCGGTGGGGGCCAGCTCGGTCACGTCCTTGTCGTCGAAAAGGATGCGGCCCTCGGACGGGACGAGAAGCCCCGAAATGATGTTGAGAAGGGTGGATTTCCCGCAGCCCGACGGGCCGAGCAGCGCGTAGGCACCGCCATCGTTCCAGTCGAGATCGATCATCTTGAGCGCGTAATCATCCGGCCCTTTCGGGTCCGGGTAATAGCTGTGGCGCAGGTTGGAGAGTGTTATCTTTGCCATGTCGTCCTCACGCCACCCGATTGCCATCAGCGCCGAAATAGTGGCAATGCGCTGGTTCCATGAAAAATTCCTGCTCCTGACCGACTTCGAAGGGGAAGACCCCGGCCGAGAGCGAAACCCAGTTCCGGTCGCCAAAGTGGAAATGGGCGCTGCTTTCGGAGCCGCTGAGCTCCGTGACCAGAACGGTGCCGGTCAGCCGGACATTGGCGGTCGAGGTGCGGCGCGGCAGGACGCGGTTCGGGCGGATCGCCACGGTATAGGGGCCGTCCGGCAGCGCGGCGGCCTCGCCTTCCAGCGGCCAGCGTGCGTGGCCGTTCAGGACGGCCTCGTTGCCCTGTTTGGTGATCTCACCGATATTGATCGGTGGATCGGAGAACACGTCGGCCGAAATGACGTTTGCGGGCTTGCGATAGATTTCGGCCGTCGGGCCGAACTGCGTGACATGGCCGTCATGCATCAGCGCGGTCATCCCGCCCAGCAGCAGCGCTTCCTCCGGCTCAGACGTTGCGTAGACCACAACCGCGCCGCGCCCCGCAAAGAGCTCGGGCAACTGGTCGCGAAGCTCCTCGCGCAGCTTGTAGTCCAGGTTGGCCAGCGGTTCGTCGAGAAACACCGCGCGGCTTTCCTTGGCGATGGCGCGGGCCAGCGCGGTGCGCTGCTGCTGGCCGCCGGAGAGCTCATGCGGGCGACGGTGCAGCATCGGGCGCAGCTGGAGAATGTCGGCGGCTTCCTCGACGCGGCCCTGGATCTCGGACTTTGCCATGCCGGCCACCTTGAGCGGCGAGGCGATATTGTCGAAAACCGTCATGTGCGGGTAGTTGATGAAGAATTGGTGCACGAGGCTGATATTGCGCTTCTGCGTATTCAGCTTCGAGACATCCTCGCCATCCATCAGGATCTGGCCGGAGGCCAACGGGTCCAGCCCGGCCATCAGCTTGATCAGGGAGGTCTTTCCCGAGCCGGTCTCACCGAGCAGCACGTTGAAATGCCCTGTTTCCAGCGTCAGGCTCGTCTCCTTGATATGGAGATTGGCACCGACGCGCTTGGTCACGTTTCTGAGGTCTAGTGTCATTTTTTCCGTGCCCGTCCTGCGTCGGGGCTGAGCCCGCACGGCGCAGGATGTTGAGGGGAAGGGGGGGCGACCGCCCGCCGCTTGAGCGGGCGGTCTGGGGAGACCCGGGCCGGTCCATGCGGCGGCCCGGGAAGAGGTCAGGTCACTGGGCGGCCCAGCGGGCAACCAGTTCGTCGTAGTTCACGGTCTCGCCTTGTGGCTTCTCGTTGTCGAGCTTGGCTTTCGGGCCGTCGGGCTTGCCGAGCCACTCGGAGGGATCCATCTCCTCGTTGAGGCGCGGGCCACAGCCGCCATAGACATTGGCCTGCTCGTCGGCGGCCTGCATCCGGGCCATCACCTGGTCCATCTCGCCAGCGAGACGATCCATGGCTTCCTGCGGGGTGAAGGCGCCCGAGTTCACGTCACCGATCTGCTGCCACCAGAGCTGCGCCAGCTTGGGATAGTCAGGCACGTTGATGCCGGTCGGCGACCATGCCACGCGGTCCGGCGAGCGGTAGAACTCGACCAGGCCACCCAGCTTCGGTGCACGCTCGGTAAAGGACTCGTGGCGCACCGTGCTGTCGCGGATGAAGGTCAGACCTACATGCGACTTCTTGGTGTCGACGGTCTTGGAGACGACGAACTGGGCATAGAGCCAGGCCGCCTTGGCGCGGTCTTCGGGGGTGGAGTTCAGGATGGTCCAGGACCCCACGTCCTGGTAGCCGACCTTCTGGCCTTCTTCCCAATAGGGGCCGTGCGGGCTGGGGGCCATCCGCCAGAGCGGCGTGCCCTCGTCATCCACGGTGTTGTTGCCCGCGGATTTCGGGGCCACCATGTCGGCGGTGAAGGCCGTGTACCAGAAGATCTGCTGGGCAACGTTGCCCTGGCTGAGTGCGGGCAGCGACTGGTAGAAGTCGTAGGAGGCCGCACCCGGCGGGGCGTAGGCGCGCAGCCACTCGTCCCATTTGCGGATCGCATAGACCGCGGCCGGACCGTTGGTGCCGCCACCGCGAGACACGGAGGCGCCTGCGGGGTTGCACGAGCCAGCTTCCATGCGGATGCCCCACTCGTCGATCGGCACGCCGTTCGGCTCGCCCTTGGAGCCCGCACCGGCCATCGAAAGCCAGGCATCTGTCATCCGCCAGCCGAGATCCGGCGCGCGCTTGCCGTAATCCATGTGGCCGTAGATATCGACACCATCGATGTTCTTCACATCCTCCGAGAAGAACTGGGCGATGTCCTCATAGGCCGACCAGTTGACCGGAACGCCGAGATCATAGCCATACTTCTCCTTGAAGGCGGCTTGCAGGTCTTCGCGATCAAACCAGTCCTTGCGGAACCAGTAGAGGTTGGCGAATTGCTGATCCGGCATCTGGTAGAGATCGCCATCCGGGCCGGTGGTGAACTGGATGCCCATGAAGTCATCGAGATCGAGGCCGGGATTGGTCACATCCGCGCCGGCACCTGCCATGAAGTCGGTCAGGTTATAGGCGAGCTGAAGCCGCGAATGGGTGCCGATCAGGTCGGAATCGTTGACATAGGCGTCGTAGAGATTCCGCTTGGTCTGCATCTGGGTCTGAACCGCCTGGACAACCTCTCCCTCGCCCAGGATCTGGTGGTTCACCTTGATGCCGGTGATTTCCTCGAAGGCCTTGGTCAGCACTTCGGATTCATACGAATGGGTCGGAATGCCTTCCGACAACACGTTGATTTCCATTCCGCTGAAGGGCTGCGCGGCGGCGATGAACCATTTCATCTCCGCGAGCTGCTCTTCCTTGTTGAGCACGGATGGCTGGAATTCTTCGTCGATCCATTTCTGGGCCGCGGCTTCGTCGGCATAGGCCGATTGCACGGCCATAATGGCCGGGAGCGCTACCGCTCCCAACAGGTATTTGCGCATCCTGGTCTCCTCCCTGATGAACGCTAGTCCGGTCGTTGCCGGTGCATAAATCATGCTCATACGAACATGTGATCTGTCAAACTATATTCTTAGTAATTGATCTTCATTCTCTTAAGGTATTGTAAAGCAGGAAATAATTTCGAAATTCGAATTGTTCGATTGACGGCATTCGAACTTCAAGCGAAAACATGGCGGTGGCGAAAACGATGGAAACGCGCCCCAAAGCGGTGTGAGGGCCAATGTCCGGCAACGACAGGTTACAAGCGATTCTCGAGCTTCTCCGGGAGGAGGACATTGTCGAGACGGAAGATCTCGCCCGACGCTTCGAGGTGACCCCGCAAACGATCCGGCGGGACCTGGCCGTCCTGGTCGAACGTGGCCTGGCCCAGAGGACGCATGGGGGCGCCCGGCGCAAGGCTTCCACCTCGACGATCGCCTACGAGGATCGCCGGCTGAAGCACGCGCGCGAGAAGGAAGTGATCGGCCGTGTCGTTGCCGACATGATCCCCAACGGACGTTCGATCATGCTCAATATCGGCTCGACAACCGAACAGGTCGCGCAGGCCCTGCGGGATCACGAAGACCTCGTGGTCATGACCAACAACATCAACGTCGTCCACATTCTGCGCATGTCCAGGATCGCGGCTCTCAAGATCGCCGGCGGCTCGGTCCGCCCGTCGGATGGTGCGATCATCGGTGGCGATGCCGTCGCCTTCATGGACAAGCACAAGGCGGATTTCGCGGTGATCGGTTGTTCCTCGCTGGATGCCGATGGGGCCATCCTGGATTTCGACGAACGCGAGGTGTCCGTTGCCCGGGCAATCCTGCGCAATGCTCGCAAGAGGATCCTCGTGGCGGATCGCTCGAAATTCGATGTCGATGCGTCGGTGAGGATCTGCAGCCTCGATGAGCTGGACGTCGTGGTGACAGATGGCCTGCCGCCGGAAAGCTTCCTCCAGGCCGCGTCGGCATGCGGGACGCGGGTGGTGTGCGCAAACGACCCTGAATAGAACCCCCGGCCGCGCGACGCCGGGCGCGCATGACGGCTCACGGCGACCGCGCGGCGAGTCGGTTTTCGCCGTTGGGAGCCGCAGGAAACGCGCTGGACGCTCGCGTGCCGCGCCGCGGTGGCGATGGCATCTCGACGAGATGTTCACGAAGATTGGTCGCCAGCGGCAACCCCTCTGACGGGCCGTCGGTCCGGAGGCCGGCGGACGCCAGAAAAGAAAAGTCGTGCCAAATCGGAAACCGATGATACTCTTGGATAACTTTTCGAGTTTGCCATTTTTTGGGCGCCAGCTGTTTTCCGCAATATGAGCGAGCCCAAATCTGATGTCTCAGAGCCTGCACTGGTCGAAAGAAGATACCGCGCGAACGGCGGAAGCGCCGGTCAATTTCGCGATGTTGGATCAGTCGTTGTGGATGCGGTTTCAGAAGGCGGAGAGTTCGGAGGAATTCCTTGAAAGCTGGTTTGCGTTGCTCATGCGGCAGATGCCGGAGGGAGCGCATGGGGCGATTCTGGTAGGGGAGGCCCCGGATGTGGGGCCCTTTGCCCCGGTAACGACCTGGCCGGCAGAGCAAGAGCCGTCGACGCCGGTCCTCGATGCCGGAGAGCAGGCGCTTGAGCGGCGCAGCGGCGTGGTTCTGGAGGAAGGCGGCGCGGGGCGTGTGCTGGCCTGGCCGTTGGTGGTGTTCGAGCAGTTGTTCGGCGTCGTTGCGGTGGCGGTTGGCGAAAGCGCGGTGCCGACACCGGAGCTGTTTCGGCGCCTGCAATGGGGCGCGTCCTGGGTCGAATTGCTGCTTCGGCGAGAGCAGGAGTTGCAGGATGGGGAGTTGCGCGAGCGGGTCTCGGCCGCCTTCGACATGTTGGCGACAGTCCTGGAACATCCGGAATTCGGGGAAGCCTGCAACGCGCTTGTGACGGATCTTTCGCGCCGGCTCGACTGCGAGACGGTGAGCATCGGCTTCCTGCGGCATGGCGGAATGCGCGTTCGGGCCGTGTCCAGCGCCTCGTCCTTCGGGCGCCAGTCGAACCTCATTCGCGACATCGCGCAGGCCATGGACGAGGCGGGCGATCAGCGGGCGGTTGTCCTGCATCCGGCGCCGCCGGATTGGGAATTTCGGGTCACGCGAGCGCATGACGAGCTGGCGCGGACCCACGGGGTTGGCGCGGTGTTGACGATCCCGTTGCAGGCGCGGGACGAGATCGTAGGCGCGCTCTGTTTCGAGCGGCCGCGCGGCGACAGTTTCAGCGCGGCTGATGTGGAGGTCTGTGACGCGGTGGCCTGCGTGGCCGGGCCGGTGCTCGACGAGAAACGGGCGAATGACCGGTGGCTGCCCGTCAAGATCGCCGAAACGGTGGGCCGGCAGCTTCGGCAGCTGCTGGGGCCGTCGCATTTCGGCTCCAAGCTGGCGACCCTGGCGCTGGCCGGACTGGTGGCGTTCTTCTCTTATGCGAAAACCAGTCACGTCGTTTCTTCGCCGGCGCGGCTGGAGGGAACGGTGCAGCGCTCGATCGTGGCGCCGTTCAACGGCTACCTGGCGGCGCAGAACATGCGGGCGGGCGACGTGGTGGACGAAGGCGAGATCGTCGCGGTGCTCGACGAGAAGGACCTGTCCCTTGAGCGCTTGCGGCTTCTCACGGAGCGCCAGCAGCGGTCCAGCGAGCTGGACCGGGCGATTGCCGAGCGCGACCGGGCACAGGCCAGTATCATCCGCGCCCAGCTCGACCAGAACGAGGCGCAGCTGGCGCTGGTGGATGAGCAGCTGGCCCGGACCCGGATCCGGGCGCCCTTCTCCGGCTATGTGGTCGAGGGCGACCTGAGCCAACGCGTGGGTGCCTCGATCGAGCGGGGCGAGACGCTGTTCCGGATCGCGCCGCTGGAGGGGTTCCGCGTGGTGCTGGAGATCGGAGAACGAGACGTTCCGGAGGTGTTGCCCGGACAGGAAGGGGTGTTGCGGGTCTCCGCCTTTCCGGAAGCGCCGCTTGCCTATCGTGTGGAGCGGGTGACGCCGCTGGCACAGGCCGCGGACGGGCGGAATTTCTTCCGGGTGGAGGCGGAACTTCTGGAGGAGGGCGAGAAGCTGCGGCCGGGTATGGAAGGCGTGGCCCGTACCGAGATCGGGGAACGGTTGCTGATCACGAGCCTGACCGATGACCTTGTGGACTGGCTCCGGCTGACGGCCTGGAGATGGGCGCCATGACGCATCGGTCCTGGTCCAGCGGTTCCTGGTATCGCGTCTCGGAGTTTCGGCCGCGCCTGCGCGGCCATGCCAGCATCTATCGGCACCGTTATCGCGGCGGGATCTGGTATGTTTTGCAGGACCGAGCCTCCGGCCGGTTCCATCGCTTCACGCCCGATGCCTATCGGCTGATCGCGATGATGGACGGCACGCGGACGCTGGATGAGATCTGGGAGGATGCCTGCGCGCATCTGCGCATCGACGCGGTGACGCAGGAGGAACTGGTGCGGTTGGTGGGCCAGCTCTACACGGCCGACGTGCTGCAGGGGGATGTACCGCCCGACATCGCGGAGCTGTCGGATCGCGGGCGGCGATTCCATCGGCAGAAGCTGGTGCGCTCGGTTCTGAACCCGCTGGCGCTCAGGGTTCCGCTGATCGATCCAGACGATTTCCTGACAGCGACGATACCGCTGGTGCGGCCGCTCTATTCCTGGTTCGGCGTGATCCTGTTCCTTGGTGTCGTGCTCTATGGCGCGGTGCTTGCGGCGCTGAACTGGGCTCCATTGACCGAGAATGTCGTCGACCGGGTATTGGCGACCGAGAACCTTGTCCTGATCCTGATCGCCTATCCAGCGATCAAGGCGCTGCACGAGTTGGGCCATGCCTGGACGATCAAGCGCTGGGGCGGCTCGGTGCACGAGATCGGGATCATGTTCCTGGTCTTCATGCCGGTGCCCTATGTCGACGCGTCCGACGCGATCGCCTTCCGGGAGAAATGGCGCAGGGCGCTGGTCGGGGCGGCCGGTATCCTTGTCGAGATCTTCCTCGCGGCGGTGGCGATGATCGTCTGGGCCGGGGCGGAAGAGGGGATCGTGCGCGCCTTCGCGTTCAACGTGATGCTGATTGGCGGGGTGTCGACGCTGCTGTTCAACGGCAATCCGCTGCTGCGGTTCGACGGCTACTACGTGCTTTGCGACATTCTCGAGATCCCGAATCTCGGGCAGCGGGCGAACCGTTATGTGAGCTATCTCCTGCAGCGCTACGGTTTTGGCGTGACCTGGGTGGAGTCGCCGGCACGGGCACCGGGGGAGCCGGGGTGGTTTGTCTTCTACGCTGTTGCGGCTTTCCTCTACCGGCTGGTCATCACCTTCTCCATCGTAACACTGGTGGCGACGCGGCTCTTCGTGATCGGGGTGATCCTGGCGGTCTGGGCGGTGTTCCTGATGCTGGTCCTTCCGGTGCTGAAGATGATCTGGTTCCTGTTCACCAGCCCCGTGCTGCGGCGTCAGCGCGGGCGGGCCTTCGTGGTGACAGGGGGAATTCTGGGGCTGATCCTGGCCGGGATCCTGGCTGTGCCGCTGCCCCATTCGACGGTGGTCGAGGGCGTGGTGCAGCCAGAGGCCGAAGCGGCGGTCAACGCAACCTCCGAGGGCGTGGTGGCCGAGCTGATCGTGGCGCCGGGCGAGCGGGTCACGGCGGGGGCACCGATCGTGCGCCTGGAGGATCCGCTGGTCGAGGCCCGCCGGGACGTGCTGGCGGCGCGGGTGGTGGAAATCGAGCGGCGGCTGGCGGCCGAGATGGTCTTCGACCGGACCGCGGCGCGGATCCTGCAGGAGGAGCTTGCCGCCGCCCGGGCCGATCTGGCGCTGACGGAGGCGCGCATCGGAGAGCTCACGCTGCAGGCGGGCACGGATGGTGTGGTCATCCTGCCGGCGGCGGATGATCTGCTCGGGCGGTTTGCGCGGCGCGGAGACAGGATTGCGGTTGTTGCCGGCTTTGTTGACCCGCTGGTGCGGGTCGCGGTGCCGGAGACACGGGCCGATATCGTGCGGGCGGACACGCGCGGCCTGGAATTGCGCTTCGTGAGTGACCCGGAACGGGTCTGGCCGGCCCGCGTCGTCCGGATCTTTCCGACGCTGACCCGCGACCTGCCGAGCCTGGCGCTCTCGACCGAGGGTGGTGGCGGGATCGCGCTGGATCCGGCCAGCCCGGGAGGCCAGCCCAGGGCGCTCGAAGGCTTCTACCAGCTCGACCTGCGCCTGGAGGAACCAGCCGGGATCGGAACCTATGGAGACCGCGTCCTGGTGCGTTTCGTGCATGGCGACAGCCCGCTGGCCGCCCGGATGTATCGCGGCGCGACGCAGGTCTTCCTGCGATACTTCTCCATAGGCCGGGCGTCGGCGGCGTGATCCGGCAAGCACCAGAAAACAGACGAAAAAAGACAAGTAACAGGACCCAGAAGGAGGAAACACAACATGGCAACGCAACTGCTGTTCTACGAGAAGGCCGCGCCGGTCACGTTCAAGGATCACGGTGATCTGTCGGTACGCACCGGCGGAAGCTACGGTTTCGCCCGCAATGTGAACTCGGTGCCGCTGACGGCGGTCGAGTTCTCTGCCGCGGCGGCGGCCTATCCGATCGTCTTTGCGGGTGACGAACAGGCGGTGATGCCGGCAGTCATTCTCGGGGCGCGCGCCTCGGAAAACCTCTTTGTGGACGCGGACGGCACCTGGACCGGCAGCTATATCCCGGCTTTCGTGCGCCGCTATCCCTTTGTGTTCTCGACCGCCGATGACGGGGCCCAGCTGATCCTGCATGTCGACGAGACATTCGAGGGCTGCAATCGCGAGGGCCGCGGCGAACGCCTGTTCGACGCCGACGGGCAACGCACGCAATACCTGCAGAACCTTCTGAAATTCCTGCAGGAATACCAGGGTCAGTTCGCCCGCACCCAGACCTATTGCAACCGGCTCCGGGATCTCGGGTTGCTGCAGCCGATGCAGGCCCAGTTCCGTGTTGCCGGCGGCGAGGAGCGGCAGGTCTCCGGGTTCCAGGTCGTCAATCGCGAGAAACTCAAGGAGATCGGCGCCGAGGACCTGCAGCAGATGTTTTCGACCGACGAGCTGGAATGCACCTATCTGCACCTGCACTCGCTGCGCCATTTCAACGCCATGGTCCAGCGGCTCGCGGACACCTCGCCCGAGCCGGAAACCGCGCAGGATCAGGAGCCGCCAGCGGCCGAAGAGACGGCGGAGGAGGTCGAGGCGTAACGGCTCGGACCGATGGATCCCATTGCCGACAGCGCGCCGCGCCCGTTGCGTCTGGACTTCTATCCAGAGCAGAGGGATCGCGACGAAGGGTGGCTGGAGACCGTGGAACGCGCGGTCTCCAGCGGCCTCGGTTCGGCCGTGCGGCTGCTTCATCCGCTGGCGATCCGTGCAGAACTGGCGCGGATCCGGCGGCGGGGGCGGCGGCTGGAGCGGCTTCACGAAGCCGCGCTCGACGGTGAACGCCGCGAGACACGTGCCGCGCTGCGCCGCCACGGGCTGACACCGGAGAATGTCCGGCGCGGGTTCGCTCTCGTGCGCGAGGTCAGCAAGCGCGAACTGGGCCTGCGCCACCATGATGTGCAGATCCGCGGCGGCCTGGCGATGATCCGGGGCGAGCTGGCGGAGATGGATACCGGCGAAGGCAAGACGATCACGGCGGCCCTGGCTGCGGCAACGGCGGCGCTGGCTGGCGTGCCGGTGCATGTGATCACGGTGAACGGCTACCTGGCGCGGCGCGATTGCGAGACCCTCGCGCCGCTTTATGACGCGCTCGGGGTGAGTGTGGCGGTGATCGAGGAGGGGATGGAGCCGGCGGCCCGGCGCGAGGCCTATGGGGCCGACATCGTCTATGCCTCCAATACCGAGATCGCATTCGACTACCTGCGCGACCGGCTGGTCTTTGGCGGACGCCAGGGAGAGCTGCGTCGGCGCCTGCGGCGGCTGACCGGAGACCGGGATCTCGAGGAGCGGCTGGTGATGCGGGGGCTGCATTTTGCCATTGTCGACGAGGCGGATTCGGTCCTGGTCGACGAGGCGCGCACACCGCTGATCATCTCGCGCCAGAGCAACCCGGAAGACGAGGCGCAATGGGCCGGAAAGGCGCTGGAACTGGCAGGGAACCTCGCCCGCGACGTCGATTACAAGCTGATCGGTGACGAGCGTCGTGTGCGGCTGACCGATCGTGGGCGGGAAACGCTGACGCGGCGCACGGCGCGGCTCGACGGGCTCTGGGCGAGCCCGATCCGGCGCGAGGAGGTGATCCACCAAGCTCTGTCGGCCCTGCATCTGTTCAAGCTTGGCGATCACTACGTGATCCATGACGGCAAGGTTCAGATCGTCGATGAATATACCGGACGCCTGCAGCCGGACAGGTCCTGGTCGGACGGGCTGCACCAGCTCATCGAGGTCAAGGAAGGCGTCGAAGTGACGGGGCAGAACCTGTCCATGGCGCGGATGACCTATCAACGGTTCTTCCGCCGCTATCGGATGCTTTCGGGGATGACCGGCACCGCGCGGGAAGTGCGAGGCGAACTCTGGTCGGTCTATGGCTTGCGGGTAAGCCGCGTGCCGCCAAACCGGCCGTCGCGGTTGCGGTTCTGGCGCCCGAAGGTGCGCTCGCATGCGGACGAAAAATGGGCTCGGGTTGCGGCCAGCACGGCGCGGGAGGTGGCGCGCGGGCGGCCGGTCCTGATCGGCACGCGCTCGGTTGCGGCCTCGCTGACCGCCAGCACGGCGCTGGAGGCAGCGGGGATCGACCACGCCGTGTTGAACGCCGAGAATGACACCGAAGAGGCGGCGATCATCGCCCGTGCCGGGGAGCCGGCGCGGGTGACGGTGGCCACCAACCTGGCGGGGCGCGGGGTCGACATTGCGCTGGCCGAGACCGTGACGGCGGCGGGCGGCCTGCATGTGATCCTGACAGAGCGCCATGACGCGGGCCGTATCGATCGGCAGCTCGCGGGCCGGGCCGGCCGCCGGGGCGAGCCGGGATCGGTCGAGGCGATCCTGTCGCTCGACGACCCGCTGCTCGACCTGCTTCAATCGCCGGCGGTCCGGCGGCTGGCACGATTTCCCTGGGGGACCTACGGGTTGCGTTTGCGGCTCTTCGACCGTGCGCAGCGCCGCACCGAGCGCGCCCATGCCCGCGCTCGAAAGGAACTGGTCCGACAGGACCGGCGTCTCAACACGTTGTTGTCGTTTACGGGGGGACTGGAATGACTCGGGTTTGCAGGATGAGGGCAGGGGGCTTGGCGGTTCTGCTTGCGGTGTGGCCGTGGAGCGCATGGGCACAGGCCGAGATCGACTGCCTCATGGAGCCGGACGAAGTCGTCGAACTGGGCTCGCCTGTGTCGGGGCTCCTGGACGCGGTGCTGGTCTCGCGCGGCGATGCGGTCGAGGCCGGGCAGGTCGTCGCGCGGCTGAATTCGACCGTCGAGCGCAGCACGGTGGAGTTGCTGGAATTGCGGGCGAACTCGACTTCGGTCATCGATGCGCAGAAGGAGCAACTGGCGATGATCGAGCGTCGGCATCGCCGGATCAGCGAGCTGCGCCAGAGGGGCGTGGTCGCCGAGGAAGCGCTCGACGTGATCGAGGCAGAGCGGATTGCCGCGCAGAGCCTGCTGGTTCAGGCCGAGTTGAACCGTGACATCGCGATCAAGGAACTGGTGCGGGCGCGGGCCGCGCTGGGGCTGCGCGAGATCCACTCGCCGATCTCGGGGATCGTGGCCGAGCGCGTGCTGACGGGGGGCGAGTTTGTCGGCCAGGACGATCACGTATTGCAGATCGTCCGGCTCGACCCGCTGAAGGTGGAGGCTTTCGTTCCCGTGGACATGTTCACCAAGGTGAAGGTCGGTGATCGCGCCCTGGTCCGTCCCGCGCCGCCGCTCGCCGGAAGCCATGAGGCCGTCGTCACGGTGGTCGACAGGGTTTTCGACGCGGCCAGCGGCACTTTCGTTGTCCGGCTGGAATTGCCGAATTCCGATGGAGACCTGCCAGCGGGGCATCGATGCGAGCTGGCCTTCGTTGACGGATCGTAAAGTGCTGTGAATAAAAGTTTCTGCAACTGCGAGACTGAAGCAGCTTTATAACGAACGCTTTGGATTATCGAAATTCTACCCTAAGATGAGTTCAGGACACGGCCTTGGGCCGTACGTTGAGCGCGCTAACCAGTATTCGAATCCGTCCTGAGTTGTTTCTTGGGAGGGGACGAGTTTTTCTCAATAGCAATTTTCAACTGGGGGGACGAGAATGGCCTATCCATTCGGTGCAACGTCTTTTTTCGCGAACGCCACACCTGTTGATGCAACACCAAAACGGCGCAGCTGGTTCTCCGGCCGTACCCGCCACAGGTTCCTTCGGTCGCTGCAGGCCATGCGGGAAGGGCGCGTCCCGGTAAAGGTCTCCGCGGTCCAGATCGAATCGCTTGAACCGCGATTCCTGCTGTCGGCAGACATCATGCCGCTCTCTGTCGATATGGCCGGGACGGATGCGTCCTTCACGTTGGAATTCGATTCCGTTGCCCAGACGTTCCGGATCTATGACGACGAAACCGGCGATCTGGTCGACGAGAGCGCGCTGGCCGAAACAAGCGAGATTCATATCGCCGGCACGGCTGGCGATGACAGGCTGACCCTCGACGTCGCCGGCGCGTTCCCGTCCGGCGTCACCCTCACCTTCAGCGGCGGTGCCGGCAACGACACTGTCGCCGGCCCCTCCGGCAACACCGAATGGCGCATCGATGGCATCGACACCGGCACCGTGTCTGGCCTTCGCTTCGCCGAGGTGGAGACTCTCGAGGGCGCGGCAGACAACGAGGACACCTTTGTCGTCGACGCAGGCGGCGCGCTGTCTGGCGGTCTCGACGGTGGCGAGGGCGGTTTCGACAGCCTCGTCTTCGATGGAGGGACGTTCGACACGGTCGAATACGTGGCGTTCGATGCGCATTCAGGCACCGTCCAGCGGGACGACAACCTGCTTTTCTATGCCGGCCTCGAGCCGATCACCGACAATATGGACGTTGCCGATCGGGTTCTCGACCTGTCGGCTGTCTCCGACTCGGCGGTTCTGACCCAGGATGCGATCACGGGAGAACTGACGCTCGCACCGTCCGGGACGCCGACCTTCGAGTCGCACAGTTTCGCTCTGCCAACGAACAGCCTCACGATCAACCTGGGCGACGATACCGGGCTCTTCCCGAATGTTGGCGACTTTGCCGCGGATCTTCCGGCGAGCGAGCTGACAGACCTTCTGACAGCAGCGGCCTCCGGCGATGCGCTGGACATTCAATCAATCGATCTCGGCACTGCCGCCCTGACGATCAACGGGGAAGCCGGGCTGGATTCCGTGAAGGTGAGCGGAACGCTGACAGCGGGCGCGATTGCGATCAATGCGGAGCAGATAACGGTCGAAGCGACCGGGTCGGTGACCGGCTCTTCGGTGGCGTTCAACGCGGATGCCACCGACAACGGTCTTCTTCCCGAGGTGATCGAGGACAGTGTCGACGGATTCTACCTGATCATTCCGACCGCCGAAATCGACATTCTTGGCTATGTCGAGGCGACCGATGGCGACGTGATCCTGTCGGCAACCGCCGTGACGAGCACAACGGTCGATCCGTTCGATTTCGCCGCCGGTGTGTCGGTCAGCGGCGCGGTGACAATTGCGCTTCCCACGGCAAAGGTGACCATTGGCGATGCGGGTGATCCGACGGTCGATGGCGTCGTTCATGCCAGCGGCAACGTCGATATAGACACGTCGGTCAGCATGACCCTGACGGCGAAGGACGATGCCGAGGCGGGTGGATCAAGCAGTGCGGACGCGGCCGTGGCCGTTGCCGTCGTGCTGACCGAATCCGTCGTGGGCGTCTATGGCGGCAGCCTGATCGATGCGGGCGGGATGGTCGGGCTCAACGCCATGACCATGCTGGACATCACATCGCAGGTCGATGGAAGCGTGGCCGGTGCTGCTGGGGCGACCGTCGCGGTGACAACCGTGGTGGCCGAGACCTCCGCGCATGTGACCGACAGCGCCTCTGTCGGGTCGGCCTCGTCCCCGTCCACGCTGGATCTTGGCGCGACGCTGACCAGCACGGTCGTGACCTCCGCCAAATCGACGGCTGGCGGTGCGGACGAGTCCGGCGATGGCAGCAACGAGTCCGAGAAACAGCTTTTGGCCAGCAACGACGCCGGCACGTCGGCGAGCACCTCGGATGACAGTTCCGGCGATGTCACCTTCGCCGGCGCGGTCGTGGTGTCCTATTACGAGCCGACAACGGTGACCTATATCGACACGTCCGGCAGCATTGGCGCCAGCGGCGGTGTCACGCTGGACGCCTCGGCGACGGAATCCGTGACAGCGAATGCCAGCGGTCTGAATACGGCGGGCGAGGCGACGGGTGTGGGCATCGCGGTGGCCATCGGTGTTGTCGACAGCACCGTGCAGTCCTGGTTTGGCGGACAGACCCAGTACACCACGCCGAATCTCTCGGCCTCGGCGACGCTCGACGCGGATTCGAGCTACGTGCTGACCGCGGTCTCCGGCGCGGGCGATTCCTCCGACATGAACATCGCCGGCGGGCTTGCGATCCATATCGTCACCACGAATGTCGCGGCGACGGTCGCGAACGGCGCGGCGCTCGAGCTGGGCGGCGCGAACCTTGCGCTCACGGCCAATTCGGCAACCGCGACCACGACCAGCGCGACCCCGAACAACAGCGAAGGCGGCGACGGGGCAACCGGCATCGGCGTCTCGGTCGCGCTCTATATCGGCTCGCACACGACGCGGGCCGCACTTGACGGCAACGCATTGGACGCCGCGCTCTACATCGACCCGGCAGATCTCGCGCTTGGCGACCTGACGCTTTCGGCCACCGGCGCCCATGAGGACGAGACCACCGCCGAGGGCGGCTCCTCCGGCACCGACACCTCCGTCGGCGGCGCGATCGCAATCGCCGTTGTCGAGAACCTGACCGAGGCGGATATCGGAGTGGGCGGCAAGCTCGCGCTGTCCGGGTCCGTCGATGCCGATGCCATTCACAGCGGCTCCAGCATGGTGACCGCAGGCGGCGACACCAGTGGCGGCGCAACGGCCATTGGCGCCGCGATCGCGCTCGGCTTTGTCGACAACACCGCGCAGGCCCGTGTGCGGCGGGACCTCGAGGCCGATGGCAGCGTGTCCATGACCGCACGGGCCGACGGCAAGTCGGTCGTGACCAGCACGGCCTCGGCGGCGGGCGCCGAGGAGGACACCGATCCGTCCAGCTCCGGCGGTGCCGACAAGCAGAAGCAGGACCAGATCGACTTCGCCAATTCCAAGAAGTCGGGCGACGATGTCGGCACACCGACAGAAGCATCCGCCAACACGGAAGGCGACGGTGGCGCTTCCGGCAATGTGAGCGTGGCGGCAGCCCTGGCGCTCAACGTCTCCTCCTCGACGGCAGTGGCGGGTGTCGACGCAGTCACGGTCGACGCGACCGGACTCACGTTGGAGACCGAGAACAACATGCAGGCCGAAGCCGTTTCAGATGGCTCGGCAACGACGGGCACCGAAGACGGCGGCACCGCGATCGGCGTGGCCGTGGCGATCAATGTCGCCGACATGACCAATACCGCTTTCATCGACGATGGCGCCGACGTGAACACGACAACCGGCGGCCTCTCCCTCTCGGCGGGGATGAAGGATGTCGGCGGCGATGCCACACACAGTTTCAAGTCCGCAGCGACCTCCGGCGCGTCCGGGGGTGCCACCGGTGTCGCAGGCTCCTTCGCGCTCTCTATCGTGAGTGCGAAGACGGCAGCCTCCATCGCGGGCACGGCGAATGTCGCCGCGGGCAATGACACGGACGGGCGCGGGGGCGTTTCGATGACCGCCGCATCCGCCACCGAAAGCGAGGTCGCGGCCACGTCCGAGCAGGATGGCTCTGGCACGACCGGTGTCGGTGCCTCCGTTGCCATCGGCGTGACCGACATGCTGACCCGGGCCGAGATCGAGGACGGCGCCGTGCTGACCGGCGGAACCTCCCTGACGCTCACCGCGTCGGGCGATCATTCGGCCAGCACCACGGCGGACGCCGGTGCCGGCTCCGCGGCCACCTCGATCGGTGGCGCCATCGCGATTGCGGTCGATGACCGGATGACGCTGGCGCGGGTCGGGACCGGCCCTGCCAACCCGTCCGCCGATGCGCTGGACATCACCGGCGCGCTGTCCGCGGCGGCCACTCATTCCGGCGAGAGCCTGACCCGGGCCGATGGCCGGGTCGAGGGCGCGGCGGACACCGCTATCGGTGCCGCAATCGCGCTTGCCTTTGTCGATGACACGGCAGCGGCGACGCTGGCACGCGATACCACCGCAGGTGGCAAGGTGTCTCTCTCCGCAGAGGCAGACGGGATGTCGGAGGCGAAGGCCTTCGCCTCGGCCGCCGGGGAAGAGGAAGAGGCCGATCCCGATGCCGCCGATGGCGGTGCCGATGGCCAGAAACAGAAACAGATCGACCTCGCGAACAAGAAGTCGGGCAAGACCGACGATACCGGGTCCGAAGCCTCGGCCGAGCAGGCCGGCGGCGGCAATGTCAGCGTCGCGGCTGCGCTTGCGCTGAACGTGTCGACCTCCTCTGCGACGGCAACCCTGCCGGCGGTGGAACTCGATGCGGGCGGGCTCGAACTTATCACCAGCAACCGGATGGAAGCCGACGCGGTGGCGGATGGTTCGGCCGCGACCGGGTCTGCCGATGGCGGCACGGCCGTCGGGATCGGCGTCGCGATCAACGTCGCGACCATGACCAACACCGCGCGCGTGCTTGGAAGCGCCGATGTCGACATTACCGGCGCTGACGGCGTGAAGCTGAGTGCCACGATGAAAGATGTGGGCGGGGACGATACGCACGGGTTCGGGGCCGTTGCGCGCTCTGGCGCGTCTGGCGGTGATACCGGCGTGGCCGGCTCCTTTGCGCTTTCGATCGTCAATGCCGACACGCGCGCGGCATTCGAAACCGGTTCCGACGTGGCCGCTGGCAGCGGGAATGTCGAGCTGACGGCAACATCGAAGAGCGCCGCCCCGACCCGGGATGGCGACGCCGATTCCGCCGATGATGTCGAGGATGCGGTCAGCGCCGGGGCAAATGTCGAGGGCAGCGGGACCACCGGTATCGGCGCCTCGATTGCCATTGCGGTGACGGACCTGATCACCGAGGCCGAGATCGATGACGATGCGACGCTGACCGGCGGAGCGAACCTCACTCTCAAGGCAACCGGGGATCACGAGAACCAGACCACCGCCAATTCCGGCGCCGAGGGCGGCTCGACCACGATCTCCGGCGCGGTTGCCATCTCGGTGGACAACCGGGTCACCGAAGCGCGGATCGGGACGACCAGCGGCGCGACCCTGGACATCACCGGCACGCTCGACATGCAGGCTGATCATTCCGGCAAGAGCGTCACCAAGGGGGATGGAAGCGTCACCGGTGCCGGCACGGCCGTGGGGGTCACCCTCGCGCTGGCCTTTACCGATGACACCGGGCGCGCGACGCTCGAACGCGATGTGCTGGCCGACGGCGCGGTGCTGCTATCGGCGGATGTGGATGGCAGCTCCGAGGTCGAAGCCAAGGCCTCGGCTGACGGGGCGAGTTCGGACGAGGAATCCGGCAGCTCGGATGCCGATGCACAGAAGGACGCGCAAGTCGGCCTGGCGGAAGGCAAGTCCAATTCCAGCACCGGCAAGAGCGGCGGTGACCTTCAGGGCAGTTCCAAGGGCGCGAATGATGGCAGCGGCGGCAGCGTCTCCATCGGCGCGGCCCTTGCGCTCAACGTGGCGTCGGCGACGGCCCTGGCCTCGATCGCCGATGGGTTGACCGTGACCGCAGATCACGATGACGACGATGCAGGCACCGGCATTCTGTCGGTCACCTCCAGCAACAACATGGATGCCAAGGCGGTTGCCGATGCCAGCGCTGTCCTGCCAAGCGGCGACGGCGACGGGAATGGCACCGGCGTTGGCGTCGCCGTTGCGATCAACGTGGCGCGGATGACCAATGACGCGATCATCGGCGCCGGCAGCACGATCGTGGCCGACGGGATGACTCTGTCTGCCACCATGCGCGATACCGGCGACACGACGCACTCCTTCGAGGCAACCGCAAAGGCCGGGGCATCCGGCAGCGGCACCGGGATTGCGGGCGCCTTCGCGCTCTCCTTCGAGGACAGCACGACACGGGCCATCTTCGGGCTGGATCGGGATGCCGTGGACGGCGCCGCAGACCTGACACTGGATGGCGGCGCGGTCGATGTCGATGCCGGCAGCACGACCAACACGGTCGTCATGGCCGAGGGCTCCTCCACGGCCTCGGGCAACAGCACCAGCGCAGGCATCTCCATCGCGCTCGGAATTGCCCTGAACGAAACCCGCGCCGAAATCGAGGATGGCGAGACGATCGGCGGCAGCGCCGCGAGTTTCACCGTCGACGCGGTCTCCAGCGACACGATGACGACGACCTCGAAAGCCGGCGCTACCACCGGCAGCGGCACCGGGATTGGTGGCGCAGTGGCCATATCCTATGTCGAGAACGACACGCATGGGATCATTGGGACCGGCGGCACCGACGCTGCCCTCGACCTCGATGGCGGCGCGTTGAGCGCAACGGCCGATCATCACGGAACCGTCACCACGACCGGCGACGGTCGCGTCACCGGTGGAAAGACCGGAGTCGGTGTGTCCATCAGCCTGAACATCGTTCAGACGAACACGAATGCCTCCCTGGGGCGCGACTTCACCAATGTCGGCACGGTAACGGTCAAGGCCGCCTCCGACCTGGGTGTCGAAGCAACCTCTTTCGCTGGCGCCGAAGGCCAGTCCGCCGGTGGCAAATCCTCCGACGACGAGACGAAGTCACAGACCTCATTCGCCCAGAACCAGTCGGGCGGTTCCGCCACGCCAACCGTCGACGGCAACGAGGATGTCACGCAGGAAAGCGTCGACCAGGGCGATTCCAATGCCGTCTCGCAATCCGGCAAGGGCACAGGGGCCAAAAGCGGCACGAAGGTCGCCGCTTCCGTTGTTGTCAATTACCTCGACCTCGACAACATCGCGACCATCAAGACCGGCACATCGATCACCGAGGCCGGGGCGATCACCGTCGACGCGACCATGGAGGTCGACACGAAGGCGATTGCCAACTCGAAATCGGTTGCCCAGGCGGTGTCAAAGGACACGGCCGTTTCGGCCGCAATCGGCGTCAATATCGCGCTGCTCAAGAACGAGGCGAAGCTGGAGGATACCGGTGTCGTCCTGTCCGGCGACAGCGTGGCCGTCAGGGCGATCACGCCCGACGTGAACACGCCGAATGAATTCCAGGTGCAGGCGCTGGCCGGTTCCTCGACGGGGAACAACGCCATCGCCGGCGGGATTGCCGTCAACTATGTCGAGATCGACACCGACGCGCGCATCGGCTCGCAAGCGCTTCTCGAAGCCGATACCGGCGATATCGTCGTCGCGGCAAGCTCGATCAACGAGGTGCAGAACATTGCAGGCGGCGCCGCGCTGAGTACCTCCAGCGGGTCCGGGGTCGGCCTTGCGGTCGGCATCAACATCTTCAACGGATTTACGACGACAGTCGATATCGGCAACGGCGCGGTGCTCGACGCCAATCCCGCCTCGGAAAGCAACTCCGTGGGCTCGGTTTCGGTGACGTCGATTGCGTCGCTCACACCGCTGAGCGATACGCTCCAACTGCTCGACCAGGAGCGCGACGATGACGGGAACGTCATTACCGAGACACTGACCGAACAAGAGATCGCGGTGACCAGCTTTGCGGCCGGCGTGGCGGGTGGCAATTCGGGAACCGCCGTGGGCGGCTCGGTCAACGTCAATGTCGTCCTGATGGATACCGAGACCATTCTCGGCACCGATGTCACGCTGGATGCCGACGAGGATGTCGAGGTCAAGGCAGAGGACGACCTGGAGATCTTCACCGGCGCTGGCGGGATCGGGATTTCGCTCGGCGGATCCGGGGTCGGGATCGGCCTGGATGTCAATGTCCTCACCCGCGACACGCTGGTCGATATCGGCGGTGGCAGCAGCCTGACCGCCGGGTCCGGCGATGTGACGGTCAAGGCGGACAGCAACGATATCATCACCTCGATCGCGGCCACGTTTGCCGCGAGCTTCAGCGGCTCCGGCATTGCCGGGTCGGTTGGCGTGGTGGTGCTGACAACCACGACCAAGGCGCTCGTGCGCAAGGATACCGGCGACGATCGCAACACGCTGGACGCGGGCGGCGATGTTTCTGTCCAGGCCGAGGGCAATGCGAATATCGTGATGATCGACGGCGGCGTGGCCTTCGGGCAGGGCGCCGGGATCGGGATCGCGAGTTCTGTCCTTGTTCATACCGATGACGTGGTTGCGGATATTGGCGGCCAGACGGATGTCATCAGCGGTGGTGACGCGGGCGTGAAGGTTTCGGCAGAGTCCGACGATGACCTGCTGATCGTCACCGCGGCGGGCGGAATCTCCGCCTCCAGTGCCGCGGTGGGCGGCTCGGTCCTCGTGCTCGTCCTCGATGAGGACACACATGCCGGCATCGGCGCCGACACGATCATCACGGCCCAGGACATGACCAATGACCCGGATGTGGCGGTCTGGGCGGACTCGGACACCGATATCATCGCCGTGGCCGGTTCGCTCGCAGCCTCGGGTGGCAGCGCCGCGGTTGGCGCTGGCGTCAACGTCCATGCGATTACCAAGTCGACACTCGCCTATATTCAGGACGACGTGACCATCGATGCCGATGGCAATGTCACCGTGGAGGCGACCAGCGACGAGAACGTCAAGACGATCTCGGCCGCGGCATCCGCGTCTTCGAGCGCCGGTGTGACCGTCACGGCCGATGTCTTTGTCCTGACCCTGACCACCCGCGCCTTCATCGGCGATGATCCCGACAGTGCGCTCGATGACGGGCTGGACGCCGCGGATGTGCAGGCGAATGGCAGTGTCCTGGTGCAGGCGATCGATGAAACGCAGCTTGACCTGATCGTTGGCGGGCTGTCCATCGGTGGCAGCGCGGGTATTGGTGTGGCCGCCGGCGTCGCCGTGATCAACAAGACAACCGAGTCCTTCATCGGCGCAGACGCAAAGGTCACCGGGGAAGGCAACAAGACCGTCTCGGCAAGAACAGGGCGGTTCGAAATCTCGGATGGATCCGCTGCCCAGGGCGTGGATGCGGCCGGCGTGGAGCCGGGAGCGGCATCGACCACGTCCCAGGCCGGCCTGCGCGCGGCGGCGCCGGGGGCCGGCGATCTCGAAGTCGGCGTTCCCAAGCAGGGCGGTGACGAGATCAGTACACCGACCGATCTCGACCAGGATAATACCAATGGCGACGAGGGGATTTCGGACAGCTCGCTGAGCAATGAGCGGGTCGCCGATGCGTTCAGCGACGACGCGTTCCGCGGGGTCGCCGTTTCGGCCTCCGCCAAGGACGATATCGAGAGCTACGCCGTCAGCCTCGGCGGCGGTGGCTCCATCGGCGTGTCGGTCGGCGCAGCCGTGAATGTCGTCACCTCGACGACGACGGCATCCATCGGAAGCAATGCGGAGATCAACCAGTACCCGATTGGCGATCCGCTCAACCCGACCAATGAGGGGCAGTCAGTCCTCGTGGCGGCGGCGAGTGATTTCAATCATGTCGGCGTTGGCGCCGCAGGGGCCGCCGCCGGAAGCGTGGCAGCCGCACCCGGCGTCGATGTGTCGATTGTCGGCCTGACGACAACGGCCACGATCGGCGCCTCGGCAGAGGTCGACGCGAAAGACGATGTCGCGGTGATCGCGACAGCGAAGGAGAAATTCCTGATCGTGTCTGTCGGAGCCGCGGCCAGCGGCACGTTCAGCCTTGGTGGCGGCGTCAGCGTCGTCAAGATGACCGGTCAAACCGCGGCCTCCATCGGCGCCAGTGCCGTGATCGAGGCCGGCGGCGATGTTGCGGTCCTCGCCGAGGACGAGTCCGAGATGCTGGTGATTTCCGGCGCCGTGGCCGTTGGCGCGGCTGGCGGAGGGCTTGGCGCCGGGGTCGGCGTGGTCATGTTCGACAAGGACACCAGCGCCACGATCGGCGACAGCGCAACAGTGGATGCGCGCGGCGGCGGAACGCTCGGCTATGACGGGATCCTGACGGGCGAAGCGAGTTCGGATGGTGCGTTCACCCGCTTCGATGGGGCGCATGGCGTCATCGTGCAGGCCGACAGCACGGAGGACATCACCTCCGTCTCGGTCGCGGGCGGCGTGGGCCTCTATGCCGGTATCGGCGGCGCGGTGACGGTGAGCCTGATCGACAGCGACACGACGGCCCGGATCGGCGCCAATGCGCAGATCAACCAGGGGTTCGGCAATCACACGCTGCACACGTTTGACACCCCGCAGGGCGTCTATGTTGGCGCCTCGAACGATGTCTCGATGCTGGAAGTCGCCGGTGCGCTTGGCGCTGGCATCGTCGGACTTGCCGGGGCGGTCAGCTTCGGGACGATCAAGAACGATACGAACGCGTCCATCGGCGCCGGTGCGGATGTGAACGCGGACACCATCATCGACGTCAACGCGATGGCCAATCGCGAGCTGCGCGGCTTCACGCTGAGTGCGGCCGGTGGCATTGCCGGGGTCGGCGGATCCGTGTCCGTCTGGTCCATTGGCGAGCAGTTCAGCGACAGCTACACGGATAATGAAGGCAATCCGGGCGATGCCCTGACGAAGGATTCCTACGAGGATGCCGATGGCGCTTCGAGCGAGACCGGCAGTTCCAAGGGCTCCGAGCAGGAAGCCATCGACCAGAGCGACGACGCCTCCGATTCCGTCGTCGACACGCTGAAGAGCTTCGACGACGACAGCGATCCGGATGTCGAAACCAATTCGGCCGATGACCGGGCGGCCAAGGCGCTGTCCGGCGTCGGAACCACCGTCGGGGGCAGCAAGCTCAACAGCGATGCCGATGGCGATGGCAATGCCGATTTCTTCTCGGCCTTCAGTGCCTCGGCAGCCGGCCCGACCCGGGGCGTGAACGCGATTGTCGAAGGCGGCTCGGTGCTACTTGTCGGCGACGACAGTTCCGGCGACGTGGGCGTGAGCGCCTTCGAACGCATCTCGGTCGATGTGCTGACCGGAAACGCGGCCGCGGGCGTGGCCGGCGTCGGTGCGGCCGTCGCGATCCTGAATGTTTCCAGCCAGGTCAAGGCGAAGCTCGGCGGCACGACGACAGCTGGCGGCAACGTCACTGTCGAGGCCGAAGGGCGCCGGGATCTCGATTACTTCACCCTCTCGGCCCAGGGCGGATTTGTCGGCCTCGGCGGCGCGGTGACGGTGATCAGCGACACCTCGACCCAGTTGGCCGAGATCTCTGCCAGCGCCAAGGTCCGCAAGGCCTCGGTCATCACGGTCGACGCAGCGAACGATCAGGAGATTGACACGGAAACCTACGGCTTCCAGGCCGGCGCAGTGGCTCTGGGGGCGTCTTTCACCAAGATCACCGCCGATGACGGGAACACCGGAACCATCGAGACCCGTGCGCGGATCGGGAACAGTGCCGATATCGGCAAGGGCGACGGAAATGCGGTCGGCGCGGTGAACGTGACCGCCGATTCCGAGATCGACGTCATTGCAACGACCGACGCGGGGGCCGTCGGGCTCGGCGCAGGTTCGTTCAATTTCACCTTCGTCGATGTCACCCCGCAGGTCGAGGCGAGTATCGGCAACTCTGTCGAGATGACGGCCAGCGGGCTGCTCACCGTGAAGGCGGCGAGCGATCATTACGCGAAGGGCGACCTGCTCACTGTAACGGCCGGCGGCGCTGCCGTCGGTACCAGCCTCGCCACCGTCAAGGTGAACCCGGATGTGACCGCTTCGATCGGCACAGGGTTCCTTGCTTCGGCGAATGGTATCAACGTGATTGCCACGCATAACCATGACGACGCGCTCAATCCCAGGGTCGGACCGGCCGGATCGTCGGCCAATCGCGGTGCGCATGCCCGCGCAGATGCCGCCGGTGGCGGCGTGGTTTCCGGGCAGGGTGCCGTGCCGACCGCGGAATCGAAAGCGGATGTGAAGGCCGCCATCGGCAGTGGCGGATCGATCAGCGGCGGCACGGGGGACGTGAACGTCCGCGCGCTCGGCCGCAACTATGCCGATGCCGATGCGAATGCGATCTCCATCGGTGCCTTTGCCATTGGCGCCTCCGTTGCCAAGGCGACGGCGACCGGCAGCTCGAATGCCTGGATCGACGGGCAGGTTACCGGCGGACAGAATGCCTCTGTTGAAGCCGATGCCGTCAACGATGCACGGGCCGAGGCCGATGCGGCCGGCGGCGGTGCCATCGACGTGACCGTTCCCATCGCCAAGGCCGTTACCTCGCCGGTCCTCGTTGCCCGCGTGGGAACCAACGCACGCCTGAACGTCTCCGGAACGGTCGTGATCTCGGCCGAGCATACGGGACGTGCGATTGCCGACACTTCGGCGATCGGGCTTTCCGGGATCGCCGGTGTCGGCGCGCTGACGGGCGAGGCGATCATGCGCCCGAGCATTTCGGCCTATATCGGGTCGGGCGGGAACGTCTCCGGGTCTTCGGTGACCATCGAGACATTGCACAATGCGAGCGGCGACAGCACGTTGGAGGCCTATTCCAAGGGTGTGTCTGCGAAAGGCGCCCTCGGGGCCTCCTTCGCCTTTACCGATGCCGTGGCGGAATCCTCGGCCTCTCTCGACAGCTATGTCCACGGCGATGCGACCGTGGCCACCGGCGGCAACCTGACCATCACCGCGACCGGTCAGAACCGCGCCCGCGCCATCAGCGACGGCTTGAATATCGGGCTTCTGCTCGGTATCGGCCAGGTTGATGCAACGGCAGCGGCCAATGGATCGGCCAGCGCCCGGATCACCGATGCCACCACGCTTTCGGAGACGCCGAATATCGATGTCGGCTCCCTGAGCGTGCAGGCATCGACCCAGGACAACGCCTTCGCCAAGGTCGATGCGGCCGGCGGTGGCCTGATCTCTGGCACCGACAACAATGCCACGGCACGGGCAAACTCCGTGCCCTCCGACTACGATGTCAACAATGTCTCGGGCACTCTCGGCGAAGGGAATCCGAATTCGATCACCGGCGATGACAGCCTTTACACGGCGGCCGTCGCCACGATCGGCGCCCGGAACTCCATCCTCGCCGATACCTCCGTCGAGGTGCTGGCGATTGCGACGCCGGAAGCGGACGCCAAGACCACCGGCAAGAGCGGCGGAGCCGTTGATGTCGGCGCGTCTTTCGCGGTCGCACGGGTCAACCCGGTTGTCAGCGCGGATATCGGGGCCGAAAGCGTCGTCGATGCGGGAACGAACGTGACCGTCAGCGCGTTGGCCAAACCGCAGGACGGGTCCGTCCCCGATTACCAGATTGAAAGCAGAAATACCGACGACGACACCCTGCGCGTGAGCCAGCACGGGCTGGAAACGGGTGAAATCGTCGAATACGAGACCTTCAGCGATAGCTCAAGCTCCGGCATGGCCGGGCTCGACGGACCGTCGCCGGAGGAGCGCGAGGACCCGGATGGCAACCTCGAAACCGTATATGTCAATCGCGAATACTCGGTTCTGAACATCCAGGACGATGACGGCCTGGGCGGCTTCACGGTCGATGCCAACAATATCGCCTTCGGCGCCCGGATCGTTGCCGATGCGGTGAACCTGTCGGATCCGGTTCCGGTGGGGATCGATGCGGATACGGAAATCATCTATTTCCAGTCCGAGCACAGCCTGCAGACCGGCGACAAGGTGATCTTCCATGAAGATGCCAACCCGGCAAATACCGGGAGTGTCCCCGGCCTGACGGATGAAGGGACATATTACGTCCTGCGGCTCGACGACACCTCGATCCGCCTCGTTGACAGCCTCGACAAGATCAACAATGCGTCGAGCTACCAGACCGGTCTCCGCGGAACGACGACCTTCGTCGATGCCGGTGCCGATACGTTCAAGATCACCGGGCACGGCTATGCGGACAATCAGGCGATCACCTATGACGCGCCGGACGCGGTTACCTTCACCAGCAAGCAGGTGGATGTCACCAACGGCACCGATGATGGCAAGGTGAAGCTCGACAATTCCGCAGGCGGCAACAACATCGCCTTTGTCGTGACCGCCGAGGGCAGCACGGAAGGCAAGCCCCAGGCGCATGGCTTCGCCGATGGCGAACTCGTTCGGTACAATGTCAGCTCCATCGATGGCGCGGATACACCGATCACCGGGCTGGAAGATGGTCGGACTTATCGGGTCGCTACGACCGGCGACAACTGGATCCTGCAGCTGCGGCACACGGCGCTCGACGTGAATGTCTTCTATGTCCGGACAGATGGCGCGAATACCGACCAGATCTATCGCAGCTCCGGCAGCTGGATCGATGACGGCTTCGGAGCCGGCGACCAGATCGAGATCATCGGGTCGGACGGCAATGACGGAACCTACACGATCGCCTCGCTCACCGCCAACACCATCACGCTCGACGGTGACAAGGTGCTCGGAAACGACATCACGCGCGTCGACCAGGAAATCAATGTCGGCACATGGGATGACAGCGGAACCGAGCGTATCAAGCTCACGCTGACCTCCGGCCAGACATGGTCGGATATCGGCATCACCAGCGGTTCGATCAACCTGTTCAACCTCACAGGGCTGAGCAACGAGACGATCTCCAGCCACAGCGGGTCGGTCCTGTTCCTGACCAAGACGTCGGCTGGGGTGATCCTGGGCGATGACGGCGACGCGTTCGCGCAGACCAGCTCGGCTGTGGATACGTTCGATGGAGAGGTAATCTCCCTCGTTCCGAACAAGAACGATGCGGACCTGCACAGCCTGATCCGTGTCAGCGATCTGCCGATCGGCAATCTGGTCGATGGGCAGACCTATTATGTCGACTGGGTTTCCGCGAATGAGTTCGGCCTGACAGAGGCGCCGGGCGGTGGAACCCGGGTCAATCTCGAGCTTTCCGGCTCCGGCAGCACCGATCATCTGCTCGATACCCGGTTCGAGGACATTTCGGCCGGCTCGGGCGAGCATGATCTGCGGATCGACCTGGACGGCGCCTTCGTGCCCGGCCATCAGATCCTCGGCCCGGGGGGCGTTTCCCTCAGCCTGATCGCGCCGCAAACCGGCGACGGCAAGTCTTCCGCAACGGTCAAGGGATCGAGTGGCGCGATCGTCGGCGTGCAGCGCAACGAGGCCAACCTGACGGCGTCTCCGGATGTCAGGGCGGACATCTCCGCAGCGCTTGTGCGGGCAGGCGACAGCGTGACGATCACGACCCTCGCCAAGACGGACACCACGACCAGTTCCAAGAATGGTTCGGGCGGTCTCGTCGCCGTGGGCAACACGGATTCCGAGGTTGGCTCGAATATCGACAGCATCGCCTCGGTCGGGGCCAATGCGAATATCATTGCCGGCGAAGACTTCACCATGCTGGCCGACACGATTGCGCAATCCGACGCGGATTCGACGTCCAAGACCGGCGGATTCGTCGGTGTGGCGGATGCCGACAGCGATGTGGTTCTCAACTACGCCACCAAGGCGACCATCGGCAGCAATGCCGTCATCCTTGTCGGCGATGTCGCGAAGATGCGCTCGACCAGCGCCGTGCGCGGAACCGCCTCGGCGACATCCCGCGGCGTCGGTTTCGGCGGCGACGGCGAGGCCTATGCCGACTTTATCGTCAGTTCCGCAGTCACCGAAACCGAGCTCGGGCAAGGCGCGATTCTGGAAGCGCGGGAAGCCATATTGAGAGCCTCGGTCGAGGATATCTATGACGAAACGAACGACGATGGCGTCATCGACGCGCCGACCAGGGCCGTCAACATCCAGGCCAGGACAGATGCGCGCGCCGGCGGCTTCTATTCGGAAGCCACTGCGCTCAGCGATGTCACATATACGCCGACCACGACCGTCCGGATTTCGGACAGCGCGAAGCTGACCGGTTTCGAAGGTGTCGACCTGATCACGCGTTACGACGACGTGAAGACCTTCTCGAAGGCCTATACGCGCTCGACCGGGCTCTTCGGCCATGTCGACTCGGATGCCAGGAACCAGACGGACCTTGAATCCGACGTCTTCGGCGGCGCCGGTCCTGACGGCGACCGGGCCCTCGTGACCGCCGGACCGCGGATCGAGATGCCGAACACCAATGGCGAAGGGACCGAGCTCGCGCAGTTCATGAACAGCGAGTTCCGCCTTGCCTTCCATGTCTCGACCGAGAACGGCTCGGTCGATTACGACAAGAACGCCCGTGTGTCCAAGCGCTCGCTGGCCGGCGGCGGATCTTCCGAGCCGGGCAGCCAGACGCTCGACGACGATATCGATTTCGACAGCGATGTCCTGATCCTGTCCGGCCGGTCGCCGGAACTGATCACCAAGGAACTGACCATCAGCCCGACTGGCCAGATCACCAAGGCCGTCCAGGTCTCGGTGGACGATACCGCAGGCGGTGGCAGCCAGATCCTGACCGATGGTGAGATCAAGAGCGCGACGATTGTCGTCAATGACATCGAGAATCCGGGGCCGGGCGACGTGGCCTTCACCTCCAGCAGGATCGATGGGGCAGGCGGCACCTGGACCTTCCGGGAATCGCTCGAGCGGGTCACCATCCGCAACGAATCCGACAAGGATATCGTGATCAACAAGATCGATGTGACCGCGAGCGACCAGCCGATTGTCTGGCTGAAGCCGACGCTGGCCTCCGACCAGCGCGCCCTCGAGTTCAATATCGCCGCCGATGTGGCGCCGACGCTGGTTCAGATCACCAATACCGGCAACAGCAACATCGTCATCGATGGCCTGATCAACAACCCGATCGGCACGACCTCGATCATCAACACCGGCGGTGTCGGCGCTTCGCCCGGCGGGTCGGTGCTGTCGGCCGAGGATCGGGGCGGCGCGACGAGCGACGAACCGACCGCCGATGACCGGATCGTAGACACGAACGCCATCGTCCGGACGCATATCCTGAATGTCGATGCCGTCGAGGATGTCGGCTCCGACACCCATCGACTGAATGTCGACATCGTGGGAAGCGCAGATGTCCCGGCCAGCTTCGGTTTCACTACCGGGCAGGTCAGCGGGCTGATCGACAAGGTCTTTGTCGGCCAGAAAGCCAAGTTCATCGATGGACAACTCGTCCAGTACACCGCCGGCTCGGGCAATATCGGCCTGGCCAACGGGCTGTATTACGTTTCCGTCGAGGATGACGGTCAATCGCTGACCTTCTACAGCACGGCCGATCTTTCCGGCAGCGCCATCGACCTCGCGCCGACCGGCGCGCTTGCCGGCACCCATTCGATCGTGACGGTCGAGACCTTCACGGTCGATGCCGGTGACGATATCGACCTCAACATTCGCGCGCTCAAGCGCGAAGGGTTGAATTCCGGCACCTACATCGTCGAGATCGACCGCGTCACCGCGGGCAACACGATCGACGTGGAGCTTGAACAGAGCCTCTATCAGACCGGGGACGGTTCCGCCGGCGGCGTGTTGGTCAAATGGCCGGACAACGCCTCGGGCCTGGCGCATTACGAGTATTTCGAGCCGGACACGGCGGATCTCGACGACCTGCCGCCGCTGAGCCAGGGGCTCTACGCCGCGACCAGCGCGTCGATTGACGAGACGACCTATGATTTCCGCGGCATCGATCCGTCCCGCGGCTTGCCGGCGAAGCGCGAGCTTGCCGGTCTGCAGGCCGGTTCGGTGGTCGATACGGGCGATATCATCGTCAAGACCGTCGACCAGGTGCCGGGCGACCCGACGATCAATGTCCTCGCCCTGACCGAGATCGCCTATGACGGCGCCAACTACAATAACGGCGACATCACGGTCATTGCGGATGGCTACATCGCGCTCACGGAAATCTCCGGCGACATGCGCGTGGAGGAAATCCGGTCGACCGGATCGGATGTGCTCCTGTTCTCGCCGGCGCGCATCATCGACGCCAATGACGATGCCAGCAAGACCGGTATCGGCACCGTGCCGGCCGATATTGCCGGCGTGAACATCACGATGGTGGCGGCTTCGGGACTGACCGGTGTTGCGCCCGACTTCGTCAACCCGAGCCATGCGCAGGTTGCCAGCCAGGTCGCCAACCCCACGCTCCAACCGAGAAGCGGGGTCACACAGGGCGGCATTGGCGAATCTGCGAATTTCTTGGAAATCGACGTGAATATCGCGGGCTCCGGCCTGTCGAACGGCGTGTTGCGCGCCTTTGACACCACGGCGACAACCTCTTTCGGGATCTTCCTGACCGAGACCGTCGGCGACATGCCGATCCATACTGTTCACACGATCGAAGACGTCTCCCTGCGCACGGAGAACGGCTCCATCATCGATGCCCGCAATGACGACGCGGCCAATATCATCGGCCTGACGGTCGATCTCGATGCCAATGGCGCCGGCGCCAATATCGGGGAAAGCGGTGACGATCTCGAGATCGACAGCCGCTCCGGCCTCGTGCAGGTGGACGATCTCGACTCCGAGGAGAAGGATGTCGCGCTCGAGGCGACCGACTCCATCTGGCTGACGGAAACCGAAAACGAACTGCGCCTGGTCTTTGCCCATACCTATGACGGCAATATCCGCCTGACGGTGCGCGAAGGGACGGATGTCGACTCGACCGACGAGAACTTCCAGCTGGTCGATAGCGGCGCGGCGCGCCTGGCCGAGGACACCACGACGGTTCCGGGCGACAATCCCGATGCGGATCGGGTAACGGCCCATGGTTCGGTCTATGCGGAAACCGGCTCTGTCGAGATCCGCGTTGGCGACGACATCACGCTCGACTCGAATTCCGAGATCGTTGCCGGCAAGGGGATCATCCTGCGCGGAGATTACGGCGACGCGGATACCGATTACGGCTCCACCATTGTCCTCCGAGGCAAGATCATAGCCGGCGCCGTTCTCGTGGCCGCCGGGACCACCGGGGCCAACCCGGTCGGAACCTCGCGTCCGCGCGGGCTGAACGAAAGCGGCGCCCCGACGGCTGGCGAAGAGACGCTGGCGCCGGGCGATGCCGGCTACGAAGACACGCTGACACAGATTTTCGGCAATTCCGATGTCGACATCCTGCAGTTCGGCGACAGCTCCGGCAGTGACGGCGGAACGACCTGGGGCGATGCGGGCTTCATCTTCCTTGGCTCCCGGACCCGCGCCTATGGCGGTGCAACCGACGATGCGGCCGACGATGCCAATAGTGGCGAGGACCTGTTCCGCGTCTACTTCCTGCAGGACGCCGCAACCCAGACCTCCCCGGCCCTGGGCACCGTGGCCTATGCTCCGACCAATGCGCAGACCGGCGCTGTCGGTTCCGCAGTCGAGCTGTCGGTTCTGGCGGAACATACGCTGACGCTTGACGGCCAGTCGGACACCGACACCTACGAGGTGCACACGCTCGGATCGCAGGGCGACTTCCGGAACTACATCGTCAATATCCTCGACACCGGCGACTATACCGATGGCGTCGATGAAGCGACGATCTTCGGTCTCGACCAGCAGGCTCCGAACACCAATGGCGGCGCCTTCACCGAGAATGGCTATGAGCGCTACGCGACGGATGACATCTTCCTGCTGCGGGCGGCGAAATTCCTGCCGGGCGAGACGGCCGACCGCCCGGGCTACGTCTCGCTGCTGCATGGCGAGGTCTCGACCTATGAGGACGTGCTGCAGTTCAATGAGAGCTCTTTCGAGGTGCAGCGAATAACCTATGACACCGGCCTGAACGGGCGTCTGACCATCGAAGGGCAGGGGGGCAATGACGCCTTCTATTCCGACGATGCGACCGTCATCACCACGCTTGACGGTGGCGAGGGCGATGACAGCTTCCAGATCGGCCAGATCTTTGGCGAGAAGCGCAATATCGAGGACGGCAACCTGCTTGCGCAGGATGTGTTCCCGGATCTCGTGCCCACCACCCGTGGCTGGCTGAGCCAGGGCATCTCGGCACCGATGGTGGTGCAGGGCGGCACCGGCAATGACGAGTTCCGCGTCTATTCCAACCAGGCCGAACTGCGGCTCGAAGGCGATGATGACAACGACCTGTTCATCATCCGCGCCTTCGCGCTGGCCGCGACGACCGATTTCGACTGGGATAACGATGGCAACTTCACCGAAGCCGATCTCGATGCCGGCGTCGCGATCCTCGAAGCGCTCCAGGGTGAACTCGACGCGCTGAGAGCCGTCGATCCGACGGCAACGACCGATGACGCGATCAACAGCTATGTCGTGGACAACCCGTCCTTCGCCTATCTGGTCGCGGCGATCGATGCCGATGACACGGACGGGCTGCTCGGCAATTTCGGCGCCAGCTTCGACGTCAATGACGATCTCAACATCAACTATCTCGACCTCTACATCTCGCCGGATGACATCACGGACGACGAGATCGTGCAGGATGAGGACGGCGTGGCCGTGCCGCAGATCGGCTTCGGCTTCTCCATCGCCCAGGCGCCGGATATCCGCGCCGGTGGCGGCATCGACGAGGTGCGCTACAACGTGAACGCGCCGGTCTCGGTCGAGGGCGGCACGGGCTTTGACAAGCTGGTGATCCTCGGCACCGAATTCGCCGACGACATCGTCATCACCAAGGACGGCATCTATGGCGCCGGTCTGAACGTGAGTTACTCGACTATCGAGGTGGTCGAGGTTGACGGTCTCGAGGGCGATGACGAGTTCTTCGTCCAGTCGACGGCCTATGGCGTGGCCTATCGCGTCATCGGCGGGCTGGGTTCCGACACGATCAATGTCGGCGGCGATGTGGTCGAGGATATCGTGACCCGCGAGTTGGAGGGCGTCTCCGGCGCCGTGGACCACCTCGTCTCCTCCGATGACGACCCGTTCTATGACGGGCTGGTGATCGACGGGCTGGACTATAACGTCGCCCGCGACGGCGAGGGCCTCGTGGTCATCGACGAAGGCAGCGACGGATTTACCGCGGTCCGCGAAGGCGGCCAGCGGCAGGTCGACAGCTACACCGTCACGCTTGGGCGCGAGCTTCTGGTTGGTGAGGTGGTCTATGTGACCGTTTCGGCCGCCCGTTCGCCCGAGGAAGAGCGTAACGACAAGCTGGCCAACCCGGCGCCGCTGCCCGATGGCGAAGGCGACACGATCTGGCTTGCCAGCGACTATGACCTGGCCGGCGATCCGACCCTGAGCGCCACCGATGCGACCAATGCAGACCTGCGTCGTCAGTTCCAGCGTGAAGTCGAGATCAAGGGCGGCACGCCCTATACCGACAGTCTCGCCGTGGAAATCGAGGGCAACGGGACAACGCATCACTTTGCAAATCGCGCCGTCGTCCTGCGCTTCGACAGCAGCAACTGGGATGACCTGCAGACGGTCTATCTCTACGCGCCGGACGATACCCGCGCCGAGGGCGACCGGGTGCATGTGATCCAGCATTCGGTGATCTCGCAGACATCGGCCGATTACGATGCGATCGATGTGCGCAATGTCGAGGTCGAGGTTCGCGACAATGACACACCTGGTGTCTATGTCGTTGAAATCGAAGCCGGTTCCTATACCGCGCCGGATATCTGGGTCGAGGATGGCCGCACGCTCGTGGCCGAAGGCATCCTCTACGATGACGACAGCGATCCGCTTACAGATCCGATCGACACCAGCCTCAGCGACGAGATCCTCGTCTCGCTGGCCAAGGATCCGGGCGCGATCGGCGATGTCATCGTGGTCAACCTGAACTTCGGCGAAACCAGCATAGACTTCGACTGGAATGACGATGGCGCGCTGACCTATGACGACGTGCGCGCCGGCGAGCGCATCCTGAATGCGCTGAACACCGAGCTGGCGACAAGTGCTGGAACGGTCGACAGCGTGATCGGTCTTCTCTCGGATTCGGCGAACCTGACCTCCGAGAACCTCAATCTGGCCGATGTTTTTGCCGCGGGACAGGCGGACTCCGTCTACATTTCGGAGCTGCAGAGCCTTGTCACCAAGTTCGACGTGAACGGCGACGACGTGATCGACCGGTTCGACCTGGCGCTCACCGCCTCGACCGCCGACGACACGGTGGTGTTCAACAATGTCGCCGCGATCTCGGATGCCGCGATCACCTATGACAGCGCCGATACGCGCTTCGATGCCGCCACCGGCACGATCACCTTCAATGGCGACAACTGGGATATCCCGGTGCTCCTGACGGTCATCGCCAAGGATGACGGCATGCGGGAAGACCCGCAGACAGCCGTGCTGAATTTCTCGCGCGATCCTTCGACGGTCGGACAGCCGAACTATGTCTTCCCGAACCTGCGCTCCGGCCCGGGCTTGCTCGATATCGAGGTGATCGATGACGAGACGGCCGGCGCCATCGTGCTGGAATCGGGTGGAGATACCGTGCTGATCAATGACGGCGTCGACACGGATGGCTACGAGCTGCGGCTGACACAGCGGCCGGAGGGCGAGGTCAAGGTTGCGATCCTGACCGACGGCCTGGCCGATGTCGAGACGATCAACGGCAACCCGGTGACATATGACACCATTGGCGGGCTGCGCCCGTCGCAGAAATTCCTCGGCTCGATCATCTTCGGGGATGCCGGTGGACAGGCCACCATAACCCGCGGCACGGGCGCCGAGCTTGGCAGCTTCGTTGTCGACGGTTGGGTCGCGGGCGAGTTGATCCGCATCGGCAATAGCGGTTTCGATCTTGATGGCGACGGCAATGTCGGCGTCGAGGATTTCAAGATCCTCAGCGTCACCGACCAGACCATCACGCTGACGGCCTCCGCGTTCTCCGATCTGCCATCCGGCGATCCGGTCGAGGTCGAGAACGACGTGATCCTGTCGATCCTGATCGAAGAGGATGTCTGGACCGGCAAGGTGGTCTACGTGTCTGCCGAAGATCCGCAACTCACCAAGGAAAACGGCGGCATTCCGGTCTTCGTCGACCGCCTCCTGCGGGTGGATGACAGCGGCGACCCGATCTCCGGCGACACCGAAGGGTGGCTGAAGCAGGGCTTCGTTGAAGGTCAGCGTGTGCGCATCACGCAGGACGGCACGACCAATTCCGTCGACCTGAAGATCGCGCTCATCCGTGGCAGCGCGGATGGTGGCGACAGCACCAACGACACCAAGGACAGTGTGCTTCAGTTCACGCTGGAACCGGTCTCAGGCGGATTGCCGGCCTGGCTGACCGGGGCCACGGCGACCCCGGTGACAGTCGAGGTCAACCGCATCGCGGTCCAGGCAGTCTTCGACGAGACCAACTGGTACGAGCTGCAGAGCATCGACCTTGTTGCCGACACCCATTACGATGTCCCGCCGACCCGCGAAGGTGTGAAGGTCTTCCCGGTCAAGGCGCATCGCCTGTCCGACCTGCGCGGCCCGCTGGCCGTCGAGGGCGGCACGACGGGGGCCGACCGCTCGCTCACCAACGGCGTCAAGCTGCCGGGCGAGGCGGACGACTTCCTGCTCGCAATCGCGACCCAGGCGCCGGAAAGCCAGCAGATCGACGTGCTGAACATCTTCAATGACGGCTCCAAGGCCGATGGCGAAGGCGTTCTCACCGAGACCACGCTGCGCGGCTTCGGCATGGCCGAGGACCTTGTCTTCCCGGATGTGACCGGCCCGCTTTATGGCGAGGGCTCGGATAGCAGCATTCCGCAGGACCTGATCTATCCGGGCGGCATCAGCTTCGGAAAGATCAATTTCGGTGCCGGCGGGGCCGCAACCGATGGCGCCGTGAGCACCATCGAAGTGCTCAACGTGATGCTCGGCGAGGGCAACGATTACCTCGAGGTCGAGGGCACGTTGAACCCGGCCGAATTCGTCTCCGCCGAACAGGTCTTCGCGTTCTACAATCCGGGTGAGGATCCGGATGTCGACCTGAACCCCGGCGTGGATGCCGATCCGGCAGTGATCGACGGCTTCGAGCGGTTCCCGGCATCTGACGGCCTGCAGACGATCCGCCGCGACGGGTTCGACTGGAAAGCCGAGGGCTTCCTCGTTGGCCAGACGATCCTCATCGACGGTCTCGATCCGGAAACCTGGAGCTGGACCATCGTTGCGATCGAGGATGCCTATGAATATGTCGACGCGTTCGGCAACCTGCTGCTCGATCCGGCCACCGTGTCGGGGGCGAGCACAGGCAGCCCGTATATCGACGACAAGACCGGATTGCCGCATCGCGACCCGAACGACAATTCGATCCTGGTGCTGTCGGGACCGGCCTTCCAGACGGCCAACCCGTTGCTCGACGGCTATATCGACATCACCCTCGCCCAGAAGATCATTGCGCGGGACAAGCTGGTGATCGAGGAAGTGACGATCGACGTCGTTTCCACGGCCACGGGCGGAACCGTGACACGCAGCGGCGCAAGTGCGGCCGAGACCTGGGAAGAAAACGGGTTCCTCGAAGGGCACCTGGTCCATGTCGGCGTGAATGGCATCATCTCCGTCGATACCGACGAAGAGGCCGCGCAATACCGCGTTGTCGAGTTCACCGAGGACGGGTTGGGCATGGTGCTCGAAGGCGCCGCGCTGGACGAGAGTTTCGACCTCGGCGGCGGGACGACCCTGACCGAGCTGTTCTGGGTCCAGGGCGCGCATGGCGCGCTGACCGTGCTGCATGGCGGCGGCAACCTGCAGGTCGCCTCGACCGGATTCTTCGATATCGTCTCCGACGAGGTCGATGGCTCCAGCGACGGAGCCGAGCTGATCGTGACCCGTCTCGACGGGCGCAGCTTCGCGCTCGATTCCAGCGTTGCGCTGAACGATGACCGCTTCGAGGTCGGGCAGGTGGTCCAGCTGGAAGGCGAGACGAATACCCGCGTGATCCTCGCGATCAAGACGGTCGATCCCGCCGATTTCACGACGGCCGATCCCTCCGATGTGGATATGCCTGACTTCCTGACTTCGGGCACCAATTCGCAGATCGTGCTCTCCGCGCAGCTTGCGGGCGCCGGGGCGAGCTATGTCCAGCAGCAGGGCGAGTTCTCGCTCTACGTAGCGGAACCGGAAGTCACGACCACGACGGTCACGAATGTCGATATCCGCGTCGACCGGCTGATCCGCGCCGATGGCGGCAGCTGGATTTTGGATGGCTACGCCGAGGGCCAGGTGATCTACATCGATGGCATCGCCGGTGGCTTCACCATCGAAGGCGTTACGGCAGACACGATCACGCTCGTCGATGCAGCGCTCGATCCCTGTGACGAGCCGGGCGTGACGGTGACGATCACCCGCACCGACATCACGACGTCGGACGGGCAGCGCGTTGGCGGCGATCATTTCGTCGTCACCGGCGGCGCCGGGCCGGACAGCCCGCTCGTGATCTATGGCGATACCAGCCAGGACGGCACCTGGTATTCGGGGCAGTCCGACAACGTGCTGGGTCTGGAGTTCGGCGAGAAGCCCTTCGATCCGTTCCCGCAACTGTCGGATGAGGAAAACGAGGATGACGAGTGGATCTTCCCGCTGGCCAACCGATTTGCCTTCCATGGCCATGACATCATCGATGCCAGCGCGCTTTACGCGGCCGAGGCTAATGCGGGCGAGTTCCCCTCGGTCGGCATCACGGCCTATGGCGGCGTGGGCGATGACCTGATCATCGGCTCGCAGACCGGCGACCACCTGGCCGGCGGCTCGGGCAATGACACGATCATCGGCATGCGCGGGGTCGACCACATCTATGGCGACAGTGGCGTGAATGTCGACATTCTCACCCGGACCCTGCTCATTGCGACCAATGACAACAGCCCGGCGCCGACTGGGGACAAGTCCCTGCCGGCGACGGCAAGCACCTTCCAGGCCTATGGATCGGCCGTTGCCGACCCGCTCGGTGACGAGACCGAGGCCGTTGGCGCCGGAAATGACGTGATCACCGGCAATGGCAGCGGCATCGCCGATGGCCGTCCGGATATCATCTTCGGCGACCATGGCGCGGTGATCCAGAACGTGGTGAACCCGAACCTGCCGGATCCGGTCCTGCCGATCGACGGCACGAACGGGCTGAAGCAGAAGATCCAGACGACGCTGCTCGACACCGTGCTGGTCATCAGCTCGGTCAATCCGCAGACCGGCGGCGACGACACGGTTTTCGGCTCCGAGATTGACGACGTCCTGATCGGCGGCGCGGGCAATGACATGCTCGATGGCGGCGAAGGCGACGACCTGATCTTCGGCGACAATGTCGAACTGGTCCGCACCGGCGGGTCCGATGGCGACCTGCTGGACGACATCGCCAGCCTGCGGTTCCAGACGCTGATGGGCGCGCTGATGTATTCGCGCACCGATCGTCCGGCCGAGGACGGCTATGGCATCGAGGTCGAACCGGGCCTCTGGGAAATCACGCCCGACACGAGCGGTGTGCTCATGGTATCGCTCGATGCCAGCGGCGACCCGATCGCCCGCGATTACCGCGACCCGAACGGGCCGGGCTGGTGGGCCGAGTACGAGATCGACTACAGCGAATGGCACACATTTGCCTATGAATCCGGCGCAGAAGGGGTTGGCTCCTTCGGCAATGACTACCTGGCCGGTGGTGCGGGCAATGACCAGATCTTCGGTCAGCTCGGCAATGACATCATCCAGGGCGACGGAACGATCCAGGGGGCCGTTGACGGTCTGCGCCATGTCGGTGCAGCGCGCGATCCGCAGGGTCCGACCGATCCTGTCGGCCTGCTCACCATCGTGGCGGCCAACGAGACCACCTCCGACGAGGATGGCAACGACTACATCGAAGGCGGCGGCGGTTGTGACGTGATCTTCGGCGGTCTCGGCCAGGACGACCTGGTCGGCGGTTCGTCGAGCTTCTTCAACCTGACCGAAGCCGAGATGCGCCCGGACAGCAAGGACACGATCTTTGGTGGCACCGGCGAGCAGATCGATCGCAACAATGGTCATGTCGTCGGGAGCGAGATCCCGGTGGATGAAAATGGCAACCTGCTGCAGCAGCCCGACGCGCTGTCGCAAAGCCATGCGCGCGATGCCGACACGATTGCCGGCGACAACGCGAATATCATCCGCATCGTAGGCACGGGCGGGATCGACCTGATCGCCGACGACGCGATCAATCCGACCGCGGCCAGCGCCGAAGAGCTCTATGACGACGCGGGCGTTCCGGTCTATGCGGCGGCGTATGAAGCGCTCTACAACTCGCGCGACGGCCTCTACCAGTCCTACGACTACGACACCTTTGCCGGAAGCGAACGGATCATCGTCCGCGGCGTGACCCTGCTCGACTACACCCCGGGCGGGCCCGACTACCAGTCGGCGCTGTTCTCCGACACGGCCGGCGGCGAGTATCGCGAGATGTTCGGTATCGGCGCCAGCGTCGATATCGGCGGGCATGACGAGATCCATGGCGAGACCGATGACGACACGATCTATCTCGGTGGCGGCAACGACATCGCCTTTGGTGACGCCCAGAACGACGACATCATCGGCGGCTGGGGCAATGACTGGATTTCCGGCGGGACCGGCATCGACGGTATCCTCGGCGATGACGGGCGCATCTTCACCAGCCGCAACACGGCGCTGAGCGAAGATGGCAGTGTCAGCCTGAAGGGCAACACGCGCAGCTGGGGCAATTACGGCACCGAATATGCCGAGTCTCTCTATGGCGTCTACAGCCTGCTCAACGACGATCCGGACACTCGGACCAGCCAGGGCATCGTTATCAACGAAGTGATCGCAACCCCGGGCAACGTGCAGCAGACTACCGCCAATATCGAGGGCGAGCTGCTCAAGTCGGTCGACCTGTCGCCGTTCAACGTGGTTGAGGGGCAGTCGCTCCTGCCGGGCGACAGCGCCAATCCGAACACGCATAACCCGCTCTATGCCGATGACGTGATCTTCGGCGGCCTCGGGGACGACTTCCTGCATGGCGGATCGGGCGATGACGCGATCGGTGGCGGCGAGGCGCTGCCGGAGAGCTATATCCAGCTCTTCGAAGACGTGCTGCCGGAAGAATCGGTGGACAGCGAGCACAATCTCGTTGCGCCCACCGGCCTTGTGCGGACCGATTTCAGCCGGCCGTGGAACCCGGGGCATATCCTGCTCTTCAACACCGGCGAGCCGCATTGGAACGAACCGACCCCAGTTCAGTCTCGCACCGGCGAATTCTATCTCTACGATGAATACGACCCGCGGCGGACGATCCTGTTCAACGACGACGGCTCGGTCTGGAAGGATGACAGCGTCGATCCGACGACGCTCAAGCATTTCTTCCTGAACCAACGCGACAATGAGGGTCCGACGGCGCTGAGCTTTGTCGAATTCGCGCCCAACGGCACGCCGATCGGCGTGGAAGTGGCGCGGGAATCCGACGGCGACGACCGGATCTTCGGCGATATGGGCAATGACTGGATCGTCTCCGGCACCGGGCGCGACCATGTCTATGGTGGCTTCGGCAACGACCTGATGAATGCCGATGACGTGACCGGCGGGCCTGGCAACAGCTACGACCTGACCGGGGCGCTCAACGATGCGCCGGAAACCCACCTGATCTGGGAGGATCGCGTCTTTGGCGGTGCCGGGCTCGACATCCTGATCGGCAATACCGGCGGTGACCGGCTGATCGATCACCTGGGCGAGTTCAACTCCTATATCGTTCCGTTTGCTCCGTTCGGGATCTCGACTGTCAGCCGGCAAGTGCCGCCGCAGCTCTGGGACTTCCTGACGGCGCAGGCGGCCAGCGATGGCGTGGACCTGACGCGGACGGCTGATACCGGAAACCACAATTCCCGGTCGCGCTATTCCAACGTCCATTACCAGATGGGCGAGCCTTACGGCGAGCTTGGCCTGGTGGTGCAGAAGGACCATGGCTTCTGGCAGGACCAGAGCGGGCCGCCCACTGATCCGCAGGCCGGCAACATTCCGGGCGGCGCGCGGGACATCCTGCGCACGGCCGATTTCGACAACCGCACGCTCGACGCTTTCGCACCCGATCGTGGCAAATTCACCGCCACGGGCGGCTCGATGACGGTTGCCTCGGCGACGTCGGAGGAAACGGCCTCGGCGGTGTTCATGCTCGATGACTTCCTGCCGAGCTATTACGAGGTGATGGCGACCTTCAACCTCGACAAGCCGACAGGTGGCTGGAAGTCCAACGGCTACGTGATCTTCGACTATTACAGCGATATCGACTTCAAGTTCGCCGGCATCAACGTGTCGACCAACAAGATCGAGATGGGCTATGTCGACGAGGCCGGCTGGCACTATGTCCAGCAGTCGAAAAAGCCGGTGCGGATCAAGCCGGGGCAGGACTACACCGTCACCGTTGCCGTGAATGGCAATAACGTGACCGTTGCCGTGGCAGGGGTGAACTGGTTCACCTATGACTACACCCCGCGCGTGGACGCCCGTGGCGATCCGATCCCGCTCAATGGCGGCCTGGTCGGCGTGGGCATGGACGGCTCTTCTGGCAAAGTTGACAACTTCCTCGTCCAGATCCTGCCGCCCGACTGGACGCTCGACGAAACCGACGATTTCGAACCTCCGCTCGCGGAAGTGCCGCGGGTTGACGAGACCACCGGTTGGATGGAAACGTCCGGACGCCTTGTCGGAACCGCTGGTTCGGACGGACCGGCCGTGCAGACGGTCGATCTCGGTGCTGGTCTCAAGTCCAACTCGGTGCTGGAGATGGAGGTGGATATCACCTCCGCCGGCATGGCCGGGCTTGTCTTCGACCGCTACGACGCGGAGAACTACAAGTTCGCTGCGCTCGACGTGGCCAATGACCGGCTCGTGGTCGGTCATGAAAGCGGCCGGGACGGGTTCGTGATCGACGCGACCTATTCGGTGGCGCTCGATACGGCGGCGGACCATCACCTGCAGGTGACGATGCAGGGGGCAGGGATCGCCATCAAGGTCGATGGCGTGACGCTCTCCAGTCATGGCTTCAATGCCGCGCTGGTGGATGGGTCCTTCGGGATCGCGGTCTTCGAGGGCAGCGCCAGCTTCGACAACTTGCGCATTGCCACCAATGACGATGCCTTTGCCGAGGCCATGAGCCTTGCCGCCGCAAGCGCCGCCTATGTTACGGCGGATGCTCCGGAACTCGAGGTCGAAGACGTTCAGGCGCTCTACGATGCTGCGCTCGCCGACTGGGCCGAAAGCGGTCTGGTCTCCGAGGCCGAGATCGCGGCGCTCGAAGGCGTGACCCTGGTGGTCGCCGATCTTGAGGGCGATACGCTGGCCCGCGTGACGGAAGACGACACGATCGTTCTGGATGTCACCGCAGCCGGTGTCGGCTGGTTCATCGACGAAACGCCGGAGACGAATGCCGACCTGGGCACCGGCGTCGATCTTCTGACCGTCCTGCGGCATGAGATCGGCCATATGCTCGGCTTCGGTCATGGTGTTGGCGGGATCATGGAGGAGACGGCCGATGCGGGCGTCCGGGTCGATATCGATGGAACGACGACACTGTCCGGCGATATCGAAACGCTCTCGGTGATAAACCAGCAGATCGGGGACCTTCTCGACGAGGAGCATTCGGACCTGGTGGAGATCGCATCGGAAGGCGACAGTGAGGTTGTCCTGACCGAAGACGACGGTTCTTCGTCGACACCGGGCAACGGCAACAATGGCAAGGGCAACTCAAAGCGGACGGCATCGGTGGACAGTCTCGTGTTCGATCCCGAAACCGGAGAACTGGTTGCCGCGGCGGAGGCCGACCTGCTCGAACAGGTCCGCGATCGCCGGCCAGCCATTGCGTCGGTCGCCGTCGCATCGGTCGCCGCTCTAGGGCGCAATGGCCTGTCAGACAAGGTGCGCGGGACCAAGGCGGCGCCAACGGTCATCCGAAAGGCGGCCAATGAAAGCGTTGCGACGCGTCTGTCGAACTGGCTCAGGAGGGCCTAGGTTGCGTTGGCAAAAGGAGAACCGGAGGCGGATTGAGACCAACGGAGGGGCGATTGCCTGGCGTTGGATGATGACCGGGCCGAACCCTCCGGTTCCTCCAGTTTAGCCGGGACATCATCTGCCAGGCGGGCTTGACGTGTGTTCGCTTCCCTCTTTCGCTCAGGCATGCCGCAGATATGCAGCGCGGGTGCGGGACCGAGATCAGCCATCATAGGCGCCGGGCGTCTGCCTCCCGGGTTGGGCACGGATTTCAAGAGAGCCCGAGGCGGTACCAAACACCGCTCGCGGCGCCCAAAAATCACGCAGAGAGTCGAGCAGAGCATACACGCTCTGGTTGCTCGTCATTTTTCAACGCATGCAAACAAGATGCAGAAGGTTGATTTGGAAGGGGATTTTCTGCGGGTTCCAGTTGTCCTGTCCTGCCCTCCCTCCCATTCGGTTTGGTATGAAGTATTGACGTTGCGACAGGCGCGCTTACGGTGATTAAACGATTACTCAAGGCGAATCCGGGCCAGCACCGAGGATTTCCATGCAACCGAAGCTGAAAGATATCGCAAGGGAACTCGGCGTCTCGACCGCCACGATTTCCAATGTGCTGTCCGGCAAGGGACGGGTGTCCGACGAGACCCGGCGGCTGGTTTCGGAGAAGGTGCGCGAGCTCGGCTATCGACCCGGCGGGGCAGGGCGGGCGCTGCGCACCGGCCGCAGCGGCGTTTTCGGGCTGGTGCTGCCGGATATCTCCAACCCGCTTTTTCCTGCTTTCGCACAGGCTATCGAGACCGCCGCCGCGCGGTCCGGCTATGGTGTCCTGATCGCGGATTCGCATGGCGACCCCGCCGCACAGACCGACGCCCTTCTGCGCATGATCCAGCGGGGCGCCGAAGGCATCGTGATCGTGCCCTGCCGCGGCACGCAGGTCCGTGATCTGCCCCTGCCTGCCGTGGTCATCGATTCCGCGTCGAGCCCGGGCAATTCTGTCTGTTCCGACCATCATGCGGGCGGGCGCCTGGCTGTGACGCATCTGCAGGAGCTCGGCCATCGCAGGCTGACGCTTGTCGGGCAGAGCCGCCGTTCCTCGGTGCAATCCGACCGGATCGGCGGCATGCTGGCGGCCCTCAGAAGCGATGTGCGCGCGGATATCTTCTGGCTCGAGGATGGGGCGCCGGATTTCGCAGCACTTGTCCATGCCGGAACGACCGCGATCATTGCCACGTCGGACCTGCACGCGCTCACCGCGCTCACCTGTTTGCAAGGCGCGGGTGTCGCGGTGCCGGAGCAGGCCAGCGTGATGGGGTTCGACGATCACAGTTTTTCGGCGCGGATTTCCCCGGGCCTGACCACGCTCGCCCAGAACATGCCGGAGATCGCCGCCACGGCGGTCGAACATCTGGCGGAGCTGCTCGACGGGGCGCCGCGCCCCGCCGCGCGGATCGTGCCAATGGCGCTGCGGCTGCGCGGCTCGACCGGTCCGGCTCCGACTGACCCCCATCCCACCCCCTACCAAGAAGCCCAACAAGGAGATGTGACATCATGAAGACCCTGATTTTGGCAGGCGCCTCGACGCTGGCGCTGTCGGCCGCCGCGATGGCCGCCGACAAGACCCTGACCATCTCGGTCTATTCCTTCTCGCAAGACGAGTTCAAGGAGCTGGTCTACGAGCCCTTTGAGGAGATCTGCGGCTGCGAGATCGTTGTCGAGACCGGCAATTCCATCGAGCGGATGGCCAAGATAGAGGCCAACAAGGACGCGCCCGTGATCGACATGGCCGTGCTCTCCACGCATGATGCGCTTGGTGCTGCGCGCAAGGGCCTGTTGCAGCCGATCGACGTCTCCAGTCTCAGCAATTACGACAAGCTCTATGACATCGCCAAGGACCCGCTCGGCGACAATATGGGCATCGGTTACACCTTCTATTCCACCTCCATCGTCTATCGGTCCGACAAGGTCACCGTGGAGAGCTGGGCCGACCTGCTTTCGCCCGAACTGGCCGGCAATGTCGCCCTTCCGGACGTGACCACCAACCAGGGCCCGCCCTCGCTCTACATGATCGGCAAGGCGCTCGGCGATACCGACAGCTCGCTGACGACCCCGATGGACGCCGTTGGCGAGAAGGCCGACGATATCGTCACCTTCTATGTCCGCTCCTCGCAGCTCGCGCAGCTTATGCAACAGGAAGAGATCTGGGCCGCGCCTGTGGGCCGCTTCGCCTGGGGCCGCTTCAAGGACAATGGCCTGCCGATGGAATGGGCCGAGCCCAAGGAAGGCCAGACTGGCGGCATGAACGTCATGGTCATGACAGCGAATAACGGCAACGAAGAGCTGGCGACGCAGTTCATGGATTTCTGGCTCTCGACCGATATCCAGGCCGCACTGGCCAATGGCCTTGTCGATAGTCCGGCCAATGCCGAGGTGGAACTGTCGGACGAGATCGCCGCCAACCTGACCTATGGCGCCGAGACCGTCGAACAGCTCGACCTGATCGATCCGGCCACTATTCTCGACATGCGCGAGAGCTGGCTGGAGCAGTGGAACACCAAGGTGGTGAAGTAACTCCATGTTCGAGAACCGGGCAATCGGTCTGGCCCTGGTCCTGCCCGCGGCGATCTTCGCCGCGGCGCTCTTCCTGCTGCCGGTCGGCATCCTCCTCTCCGAAGCCTTCCAGACCGAAACGGGCTGGTCGGTGTCGGCCTATGGCGAGTTCTTCGCCTCACCCCGCAACCAGACAGTGTTCTTCCGCACGTTGAAACTGGCCACGCTGGTCGCCGGCACCTCCGCCGTGATCGGCTATGCCGCCGCCTTCGCCATCGTCAACCTGCCGGCCACGTCGCGCGGGCGCATGTTCGGGCTGGTCACGCTGCCGCTGATGATCTCGCCCGTGGCGCGGACCTATGCCTGGCTGGTGATCCTCGGACGCACCGGCTTCGTCAACAAGCTGCTGGTCGATCTCGGCATCACCGAGACGCCGATCCGCATCCTCTTCACCGAAACGGCCGTCTTCATCGGCCTGTTGCAGCTCTTCCTGCCGCTGATGATCATCTCGCTGGTCTCGGCGATGGAGAACATGCCGCGCGACGCCGTGCCCGCCGCCCGCATCCTCGGCGCCAACTGGTTCCAGGTCTTCTGGCGGGTGATCCTGCCGCTGACCCGCGAAGGGCTGGTGGTCGGCGGCACGCTGGTCTTCACCGGCTCGATGACCGCCTATATCACGCCGGCCATTCTCGGCGGCTCCAAGGTGCTGATGCTGGAAACGCTGCTCTACCAGCGGGTGACCGTCGCCAATGACTTCGTCTCCGCCTCGGTGATCGCCATGATCCTGATCGTCATGAGCTTCTCGGCCAACCTGCTGCTCAAGCGGCTCGCAACGGCGAGGAAATCTCGATGAACAGTCGGCTCAGCACCTGGATCATCCTCGGGCTCACACTCACCTTCCTGATCGGGCCGTTCCTGATCATCATCGCCGCCGCCCTCTCGGCCGGCAACAACCTCGCCTTCCCGCCGCAGGGCCTGTCGTTCAAATGGTATCTCAAGGTGTTCGAGGTCGAGAGCTTCCGTGCCAGCTTCGGCGTCTCCATGTTCCTCGCGATCTTCGGCACGCTGGCAGCCCTCGTGCTCGGGATTCCGGCGGCCTACGCGATGTCGCGCTTCAGGGTGCCGGGCGCCGAGACCGTCCGGCTCATCGTCTCCTCGCCGATCATCGTGCCGGGCATCATCGTCGGCCTCGCGCTGCTGCAATACCTCGTCATCCCGCTCGGGGTCGGCATCGGCCCGGCGCTGTTCCTGGCCCATACCGCGCTGATCCTTCCCTACGCGGTGCGCGTGGTCTCGGCCTCGATGCAGAACCTGCGCGTGGACATGGAGGAGGCCGCGCTGATGCTCGGCTGCACCCGGTTCGGCGCTTTCCGCCGCATCGTGTTGCCCAATATCCGGGGCGGGGTGCTCGCGGCCTTCATCCTCGGCTTCGTGACCTCCTTCAACCAGGTCCCGGTCTCGCTCTTCCTCTCCGGGCCGGGCCTGCGCACGCTGCCGATCGACATGATCGCCTATATGGAGATCAACTATGACCCCTCTGTCGCCGCCCTTTCGGCGCTGCTGGCCTTCATGTCGATGGGCATCGTCTTCGCCGCCGAACGTTTCATCGGACTGTCCCGCTATGTCTGATCCCGCATTCGCATCCTTGACCGTCCCCGGCGTGACTCTCCCTCGCGCGCGACCGTCGAGGCTGGCAGCCTCCGCCCCCCTCCCTCAGCGGAGGCTGCCCCCTTCTTCGCGGCCCGGCGCCGCCCTACGCAAGCTGCCCCTCTCCCTGACGGCTGGAACTCCAAGCGCATGACCGATCAAGAATTCGTCTCCCTACGGGACCTCACGCTGGCCTATGACAAGACCATCGCCGTCGACCGGCTCAATCTCGATATTCGCAAGGGCGAGCTGATCGCGCTGCTCGGCCCGTCGGGCTGCGGCAAGACCACGACGATGCGCGCCATTGCCGGGCTGCTGACCCCGCGCGGCGGCTCGGTCCATATCGACGGGCGGGACGTGACCCGCCTGCCGCCCAGCCGCCGCGAGGTCGGGCTGGTGTTCCAGTCCTACGCGCTCTTTCCCCATCTGAGCGTCTTCGAGAATGTCGCCTTCGGCCTGCGGCTCCGGCGCGAGGCCGATCTGGAGGCCAAGGTCATGGCGGGGCTCGAAACGGTCGGGCTGATCGATTTCGCAAAGCGCCAGCCGGCGGATCTTTCGGGCGGCCAGCAGCAACGCGTGTCTCTGGCCCGTTCGCTGGTGATGCATCCGAAGGTGCTGCTGCTGGACGAGCCGCTCTCCAATCTCGACGCGCGGCTGCGGCTGGAGATGCGCACCGAGCTGCAACGCGTGCAGCGCGAAACGGGGATCACCATGGTCTTCGTCACCCATGACCAGGCCGAAGCGCTGGCGCTGGCGGACCGGATCGTGCTCATGCGCGACGGCGCCATCGAGCAGGTCGGCACGGCGGAGGAGATCTACAACGCGCCCGTCTCCGGATTCGCCGCCGATTTCATGGGGTTCGAAACCATCCTGCCCGATGGCGACGGCGGCGGGCTCGCCTGGCGGCCCGGCGCGGTGGTGCTGGGCAGTGGGCCGCATGAGGGCGAGATCCGCGGCGCCTCCTTCGCCGGAGAACGCCGCGAATATGTGATCGAGAGCGCGCTTGGGACAATCAAGGCCGATGTGCCGGTCTCCGAACACCGCTTCGAGATCGGCGCGCGGCTTGCCTTCGATCTGCCCCGCGAGACGGCGGTGGAACTGGCGCGGATCGACTGATGGGGATCTGGATCGATACGGATATGGGGGGCGATGACATCTTCGCCATCCTGCTCGCCGCCCGCGCGCGGCAGGTCGACGGGGTCTCGCTGAGCTTCGGCAATGCGCCCTTGCCGCAGGTCCGGGCGAATGCCGCCGGGGCCGCCGAGGCTTTCGGCTGGACCATGCCGATCCATGCCGGGGCCGAGCGCGCCATTCTCGGGACGGTCACGACGGCGCAATATGCTCTAGGACAGGCAGGCATCCCGACGCGCGGCCAGACCCTGCCCGCTGCCGTGGCCGAGCATGGCCCCGCCCTGCCGGCGCTGGCGGGCTGGCTCGAAGCGGAAACGGAGGCGGAGATCCTTGCCCTCGGCCCGCTGAGCAATCTTGCGGTCCTCGCGCTGGCCCGGCCGGACCTGCTCGACCGGATCGGGCGCGTCACCTGGATGGGCGGCGCGATCGGGCGCGGCAACCACACGGCCTCCGCCGAGTTCAACGCCGCCGCCGACCCGGAAGCGCTCGCCATCCTGCTGGCCCGGAATGTGCCACTGACGATGGTGGATCTCGACGCCTGCCGGCGGGTCGAGATCACCGAGGCCGATCATGCTGCGCTCGGCAGCTCGGAGCTTCTGCGCGACCTCTTCGGCGGCTATCTGGACATCGCGTTGAGTCGGGGGCGACCGGCCATGGCGCTGTACGATCCGGTTGCCGCCGCCTGTCTCGCCGCGCCGGAGCTTTTCACCACCGCCCCGGCCGAGATCGCGGTCGAGCTCGCTGGTGGCCACTGCCGCGGTCGGACCATTGTCGATCAGCGCGCCCCGGAGCGGGCCAATGCGCGGATCGTGACCGACCTGGACGCCGACGCGATGAAGGCGCTCTGTCTCTCTGCGTTGGAGGCGAGCCGATGATCCCCGAACCGCAGGACCTGAACGTTCCCGAGCTGCGTGATCGCGCGGTCGCTGCCGCGCGGGGCGATGCCGCCTTCGACGTGCTGATCTGCGGCGCCACACTGGCGGATCTTGCCACCGGCGAGTTGCGCCCGGCCGATATCGGTCTTGTCGGCCCGCTCATCGCCTCGGTCCACCCGGCAGGCCAGCGCATGGATGCCACGGAGATTATCGACGCAACCGGCCTGATCGCCGCGCCCGGGCTGATCGACACGCATATGCATGTCGAAAGCTCCATGGTGACGCCCGAGACCTATGCCGCCGCTGTCCTGCCCCGTGGTGTCACCACCATCGTCTGGGACCCGCATGAATTCGGCAATGTCGCCGGGCTGGCCGGGGTCGAGTACGCGCTCGACAGCGCCGTCCGCTCGGCGCTGCGCATCCTGCCGCTGGCGCCCTCCTGCGTGCCGTCTGCGCCGGGTTTCGAGACCACCGGTGCCGATTTCGTCCCCGAAGTGATTGCCGACATGCTCGAGCGGCCCGGCATCCACGGGCTTGCCGAGCTGATGGATATGCGCGGCGTGACCTCACGCGCCGAACGGATGCGCGGCATCGTCCAGACCGGGCTCGCATCGGGCAAGCCGCTCTGTGGCCATGCGCGCGGGCTGACCGGGGCTGCGCTGCAGGCCTATGCCGCCGCCGGGGTCAGCTCCGATCACGAGATTACTTCAGCCGGGGACCTGATGGAAAAGCTCCGCGCCGGTCTGACCATCGAGCTGCGCGGCTCGCATCCCTACCTGTTGCCGGAATGCGCGGCGGCGTTGCAGGCCCTGCCGCAGATGCCGCCGACCGTCACCTTCTGTTCCGACGATGTCTTCCCCGATGACCTGCTCGCGAGCGGTGCTGTCGACGAGATGCTGCGGCGGATGATTGCGCATGGGCTCGACCCGATGCGGGCCTTGCAGGCGGCGAGCCTGAACGCGGCGATCCGGCTCGGACGGCCTGATCTCGGCCTGATCGCCCCGGGTAAACGCGCCGATATCGTCCTGCTCGACGATCTGGAGACCTTCCGCGCCCGTCATGTCTTGCGCGATGGCGCAGCCATCGCCGCGACCGGGACAGGCTCGCGCTTCCCGGACGCTTTCCTCGAAACTTGCGCGCTCCCGGCCTTCCGCGCCGAGGATTTCATCCTGCGGGCCGACGGGGAAACCGTCCGGCTCGCGACCATCTCCCGGCCGCGTTTCACGGAATGGGGCGAGGCGTTGGCCGAGGTTGTGGATGGGGTCGTCCTTCCGCCCGAGGGGGTTACGATGATCGCTGTGATCAATCGCCATGGCGGCAATCCGGCGCCGAAACTCGGTTTTCTCGAAAACTGGGGTCAGTGGGACGGCGCCTTCGCGACGACTATCAGCCATGACAGCCACAACCTGACCGTCTTCGGCAAACGCCCCGAGGACATGGTCGCGGCGGCCAATGCGGTGATCGAGGCCCGCGGTGGCATGGCCGTGGCGCGGGCCGGCGCGCCCGTGGCCGTGCTCCCGCTGCCCGTGGCGGGGCTGGTCTCCGACGCTCCCTTGCCGCAGGTCGCGGCGGGGCTCGCCGCGCTTCGTGACGCGATGGATCAGGTCGTGTCGTGGGAGCCGCCCTATCTCACATTCAAGGCGCTGGTCGGGGCGACGCTTGCTTGCAATGCCGGTCCGCACCAGACCGATCTCGGGATCGCGGATTCCCATGCCGGGATCCTGCTGCCTTCGCCGATCCTGCCGGAAGGGTCAGGCTGACAGGGCGCGGCGCGCGACCTCGGCCCAGAAGGCGACACCTGTCGCTATGGCGTCATCGTTGAAGTCATATCCGGTATTGTGGTGCAGCGCGCCGTCCCGTGCCGGGCCGTTGCCAAGCCAGACATAGGCGCCCGGCGCCTCCTGCCCGAAAAAGGCGAAATCGTCGCCGGCGGTGGAGGGCGGGAAATCCGTCCGCACACCGCCCGTCGCAACGGCCTTTGCGGCGTCCAGCGCGACGGCGGTCGCCGTGGGGTCGTTGACCACCGGGGGGATGCGACGAATGAAGGAATACTCCGGCTCCACGCCCATTGCCTGCGCGATTCCGGCCGCCAATTGTCCGATTTCCGTCTCCAGCTGGTCCCGCACCCCGGACGTGTAGGCCCGGGCCGTGCCGCCGATATCGACAAAATCCGGGATCACGTTCAACGCCTCGGGATCGCCCCCCGAAACCGAACAGGCGCTGACCACGGCTGGTTGCAGCGGGTCGATCACCCGGCCGGGAATGGTCTGCAGCGCGGCGAGAAAATGGCCGGATGCCGTGACCGGATCGCGCCCCAGATGCGGTTTTGCCCCATGGGTGCCAACCCCGCGAAACCGCACGCGCCAGCTGTCCGAGGAGGCAAGCTGTGGTCCGGCGACCACGGCCATCTGGTCCACCGCCAGACCCGGCATGTTGTGCAGCCCGAAGACCATGTCGCAAGGAAATCGCTCGAAGAGGCCGTCCTCGACCATCCGCCGTGCCCCACCGCGCCCTTCCTCGGCGGGCTGGAAGATGAAATAGACGCTGCCCTCGGGCGGATCGGCGGCTAGCTGCGCCGCCGCGCCGAGCAGCATCGTGGTATGACCGTCATGCCCGCAGGCATGCATCTTGCCGGGCGCGGTCGAGGCCCAGGCCGGGGTCCCCGTTTCCGGCATCGCAAGCGCGTCCATGTCGGCGCGCAGGCCGACGGCCTTGCTGCCGCCGTTCCGCAACGCGCCGACGACGCCTGTCCCGGCAAGTCCCACCGTTACCTCCAGCCCAACTCCGCGCAAGAAATCGGCAACAATCGCCGCGGTGCGCGTTTCTTCGAAGCCGAGCTCGGGATGGGCATGCAAGTCACGCCGAATTTCGGTCAGGCGGGAAAGGTCGATGGACGCTGGATCAGTCATGGCGCTATTGGTAGCCATCTCGACCCGGTTTGAACAGGATGCACAGCATGGAACCGCATGACTTCTGGCAGGAAATCCATCCGCCCGAGGATACCGTGCCGCCGCCCTGGAGCAACCGCTTTCCGGCCGTGCTGCCCGATGGGAATATCCTGTTCCTGCCGATCCGTACCCTGGGCGATACCGGCACAGGCATCGCCTCCCTGATCCTCAACCAGGCAGGGTTCGAGGTCGAAACGGCGCTTGCCGATCACCTCGCCGCGCAGCTCGCGCGGCTGGAGCCCGACCTCATCGTCGGACTGCCCACGCTGGGCCTTTCGCTCGCCCGCGCCGTGGCCGAACGGCTGGGCCATGCGCGCTATATCCCGCTCGGGACTTCTCGGAAATTCTGGTATCGCGAGGAGCTTTCGGTGCCGCTCAGCTCAATTACAAGCCCGGGCAGCCAGAAGCGCCTCTATCTGGACCCGCGCCTTCAGCCATTGCTGGACGGGGCCCGGATCGTGCTGATCGACGACGCGATCAGCACCGGAACCTCGATCGCGGCCGGGCTCGATCTGCTGGCAGTGGCAGGACATGAGCCGCAGGCAATCGGCACGGCGATGCTGCAGACGGAACGTTGGAAGGAGAGGCTCTGCGCCGGGCGGGGGATCGCGCCAGAGCGGATTCTCGGCGTATTTCACTCGCCTTTGCTGCGTTCCACGCCGGATGGTTGGGTCGAGCACACCCGCCCGGATCAGGCGCTCGAGATGCGCCCTCCGGTCCCCGAAACTCTACCCGGCAAGGACCCATAGGAAGAGCGCTGGACATCCTGGTGCTGGAGCCGCTGAACCGCGACCAGGAAGCGATTGTCTATCCAAACGGCAAGGAGAAGGCCGCCTTGGCCGATGTCGCGGACATCGCGATTTTGGCGCGTGTTTCGGAAGAGGTTGATGAAACGATCCGGGAGCAGATCAAGGCGGGTGGCTGCCCGGTGCAAGTTTGCCAAAGTGGTGAAATTCGGAAAAAAACCATCAAATTGCGGAAGACTTGCGCGTTTCCACGGGCGATGTACTGCCGGTGTCGTGAACAGTCTGAGCAGCCCCCCAAATCAAGCGTGGTTGAATTGTTCTGCTTTGCCGGCATCGCATTCATTTGATGACAAAACTCGGATGACGGGTTCCTGCGCAGAAGTCGTCGCCCATACCGATTGCAGCATCATCAGGAAGGGCGGTAGCCGCCCGCCTCCAAGGATCGCTGCATCCGTCGGGTTCTCAAGCACGCGCAGCAACCGCAGAAGAGCGTCAGTGAAAGCATCGTCCCAGTGCGCCAGGGTCAGCCCCTGCGGAAGCGGGCCTCCCTTTGGCATTCGAATGGCACCGGCGGCGTTCTCCATCTCGATGGCAAGTTCGGTCATCACCCGCGTGTTCAGTGAGATCAGCACGCCGAGGAGGGGTGTCTCTGGTGATGCGTCGGGTGTGCCAGCTTCCACCGGCATCGTCATGGGGCAGCACATGTATCGCGTGCTGTCGTAGCGGTATCTTTCGCCGTCGAGGATCGCTTCCTTGGACCCGCTCACGACCGCGACGACGCAGGGCTCGTATACAGCAGGGGCACACCGAAGCGGCTCGGTTACCCGGAAGATCTGCACGCCCTTGATCCCGGTTTCCACCGCGCCTGCTTCGCTGACCCGCTCTTCGATTAGGTGTTTGATCTGTTGCTTGCTCATATCGTCAGATTGAAATCGAATGACGACGGAACTCAATCCGAGCGACACGAATAGGCATGTTTTAGAGACGATGTCGCCTATTTGGCTCCCGCGCCGAGATATATCTCATTGGTCGAAGCGACAGAACACCTGTCATGTCGTCGATGGGCACCATCGGCAGGAGCATCGAGATGCCTGACTCCAAAAAAACGCATTACGAGATCGCGCAGGTCTACCCGGGCTCTGACCGGCAGAAGTCCCGGGATTTGCTCGTGGACCGTGTGGGTTGGTCAAGGTCGGACATCCTGCCGGGCGAGATTGCCATCGTCAAATCCGGCGAGAGCGACCCTCAGGGAAAGGGTGCCGTGCGATCTGTCGAGTCCGGGTCGACGGCCATTATCGAGGCGGCGTCAACATGCCATGTTTGCTCTCCTTTGCGACACGGTGCGTGCGCAAAGGAGCAGCACAATTCCGGGACGGGTCCAGCCCCCAAGCGAGTGCTCCAGAGGACTCTCGTCGGCCAACCTGCATTGAAGCAGAGTTCCCAATCGACGAAGTCCAGTCTATGTCGACAGAAATTCTATTAAAATCCGACATTTGCAGCAGGCGTCAATTAGGATTCCATTAGTGCATCGGCGTCAGGGTGGCGATGCACCCCAAGCACGGTGGCACGCTCGGCAAGGGAGCCGACGTAGTAGCGCAGAATGCGGCAACCGCCGCCGGGCTGGCCCCGGCGGTCATGATCCCCGGCGTAAAACGTCGCACTCGAAGGATAACTCGAACATGACCAGCATCCTCACGAATACCAGCTCGATGGTCGCCCTGCAGACCCTGAAGGGCATCAACTCTAACCTCGAATCCATCCAGAGCCAGATCTCGACCGGCAAGTCGGTCGCGTCCGCCAAGGACAACTCAGCCGTCTGGGCGATCTCCAAGGTTATGGAATCAGATGTCGCCGGTTTTGAAGCGATTTCGGACAGCTTGGCGCTCGGCGAGTCCACCGTTGCAGTGGCAGCGCAAGCGGCTGAAACTGTAACGGACCTGCTGACACAGATGAAAGAAAAAGTCGTTGCCGCTCAAGGCGACAACGTCGATCGAACCAAGCTCAATGACGACGTCCAAGCTCTCGCCGATCAAATCAAATCGGTGGTTGGGGCTGCACAGTTCAACGGCCTGAATCTTGTTGACGGCTCCCAGACAACCACAAACTCAAACGGCGCAGCTGGCGTAGACGTCCTGTCCTCGTTGGACCGGGATTCCTCTGGTAACGTGACGGCCTCGAATATCGGAGTCAACGCGCAGAACCTCTCGACCACTGCGGGCACGACGCTTACTGCTGCAGCCCTCTCGAACTCGACGGACCTCACAGCATCAGACGGTACCGCCGGTTCGGGTGCCGACTACACAGAAATCACTCTGGGAAGCGCGTTTCTGACAGCTGCAGGCGGTGCTGATGGCGCTGTCGCGTTGAGCAAAGACACGGCCGGGGTCAACTTGACGACCGCGACTGGCCTCATCGAAGGCGACTCCATGAGTATGACGATTGGTTCCGTGACTGGGAACTATGTCGTTAAAGAGGGGGATACTGCAGATGCCGTTCTTGCGGGTCTGAAGAACTCTCTGATTTCCGAAGGTCTCGATACGAGTGAAATCGAGCTTGACATCACAACCACCGGCGAACTTCAGATTGAAAACCTGACGAGCAATGCCGATATCGCGGTGGAACTCACCCAATCTCGTGGTTCTGGGGGTCTTTCTGAGCTTGAAAGCCTCACTGTCGCCACCGAGAGCGGTGCTACCGCTGCATTGGGTGCAATTGAAGACATGATCGCAACGGCAACGGACGCTGCAGCTGCCTTCGGTTCAGTTCAAAGCAGGATCGAAACCCAAACTGAGTTTGTTAGTAATCTGACGGATTCGATGACCGCCGGCATCGGTTCCCTTATTGACGCCGACATGGAAGAGGCGTCTGCCCGATTGCAGGCCCTTCAAGTGCAGCAGCAGCTGGGCATCCAGTCGCTCTCCATCGCGAACTCCTCGCCGAGCTCGGTTATGTCGCTCTTCCAATAGAGCGACCTCCGGGGCGCGCATAAGCGCGCCCCGTATCCTGCCGAATGAAGTTCGGCTCCCCTGAATCCTGAACGGAAGGAAACTCCGTGAACGCCGTAGACATGGCCAAAAAGGCCTATGGGTCAAACGTGACCGCTGTCCGAACCCCTCGCAGCATCGAATATGCTGCCTTCGCTCGCATCACGCAGAAGCTTCGGGCGGCATCTTCCGATAAGATAGAGAACTTTTCTGCCTTAGCGAGTGCTCTCCACGAAAACCGACGCCTTTGGACGATTCTCGCTGTTGATGCCGCTGACAAGGACAACGCGCTTCCCCAAAGCCTGAAGGGTCAGATTGTTTATCTGCGCCAGTTTGTGAACCTCCACAGCAGCAAGATCCTTCGTGGCGACGCAAACGCCGATCCTCTCATCGATATCAACACCGCCATGATGCGTGGCCTAGGACAGGAGGCACGAAAAGAATGAGCGGACTTGTTCTAAAACTGGGACCGAAGGAACGTGTCCTGATCAACGGAGCCGTTATTGAGAACGGCGAGCGCCGCAGCCGACTGAGCATCGTCACGCCAAACGCGCATATCTTGCGCCTCAGGGATGCGATTCATCCTGAGGAGGTAAATACGCCAGTTCGGCGCGTATGTTATATCGCGCAACTTGTTCTCTCCGGAGATGCCGACCCCGAAGAAGCGAAATTGCAGCTCTTGCGGGGGATCGAGCAATTGAGCCAGGTTCTCCTCGATGATGACAGCCATAAACGACTCGATCTTGCGACGAGCGCAATCTTGGATGGTCAGCACTATCAGGCACTGAAAGCACTGAGAGGACTGCTTCCGCGCGAGGAACGGTTATTTGCTTCGGGGTCACAATGAGTTATCAACCCGTTGTTCCGATTAGCGGATATGCCGGGTGGGTTTTCTTGAATCGAACGCTCGAAGTGCAGCAAGATGCCCACAAGCAAAGCCTTCAAAGCGATACCGAATATTTTTCTGAGAATATCGGCAATGTGCGCACAGCAGACGATCTACTCGAGGATCGAAGGTTGTTAACTGTCGCGCTTGGAGCGTTCGGCCTTGAGGACGACATCAACAATACCTTTTTCATTAGAAAAGTCCTCGAGGAGGATACGTCTGACTCTGAATCATTGGCCAACAAGCTATCGGACAAGACGTATCTGAAGTTCTCTGAAGCTTTCGGATTTGGGGAGGGAATCCCACCTAGGACAACACTTTCCGGGTTTTCAGGCGAGATCGTTAGCGCGTATGAGGCCTACCAATTCGAAACTGACGTAGGGAACCAAAATGAGGACTACCGGCTCGCACTCTATGCAGAGAGAGAATTGCCGGACATTGTTTCCGACGACACTAGCAATGACGCAAAATGGTTCACAATAATGGGGTCCCCGCCATTGCGAACTGTCTTCGAGACTGCCTTGGGCCTACCGGACTCCTTCGCTTCGCTCGATATCGACGTTCAGCTTAAGACATTCAAGGCAAAAGCCGAACAGAAGTTCGGGACAAGCGAAGTCAGTGACTTTTTGGATTCGGAACTCCAGGATGAGCTGACCAGCACATTTCTACTTCGCTCCGAGTTGGAGAATGGTGCGCAATCCCTAACTTCGGCCAACACCGCACTAATCCTTCTTGGAGGAACAGTTGCAGACACTGGGTGACGGTCAACGGCTTTGTTGTATAAATCGGCGTGTGGGATTCACTGTTTGAATCCAGCATGATAGCCGGGAGGCATGAGCAGTTGGGCCCCTGCAAAGTACAAGACCTCGAACTGGTCGTCTTGCAATACAGCGCTGAAGCAGCGCGGATCGCTGTCGATTTGGTTCGGTCCCGAGATGACTGGGCGACCACCACCGACCGGCAGGCGAGGTCGCCAACGAGGCTTCAGTGATTCCGCGATCCAGACCTGCCTGATCCTGAAAGTCCTGTTTGGTCTGCCTTTGCGGCAAACCACAGGCTTCGTGGAAAGCGTGTTGCGGTTGGTTGGGCTGGATTGGCAGGTGCCCGACTTCAGTACCTTGTGCCGCCGCTAAAAGACGCTGAACGTGAGCCTGCCGAATCGTAGTGGCACCGGCCCTCTGAACCTTCTGATCGACAGAACCGGTATCAAGTCAGAGGGCGAAGGCGAGTGGAGTGCGGAAGATTACAAAACAGTCCGGGGAACTGTTCTCCCGACAAACACGCAAGCATGGCGGTCCCAAACGCCGCATCTGGCGCAAGATACACATCCATTGCCGACTGGAAGCACCCGGCTCTCTAAGAGAGACAAGACTTCGGCTGCGATGCCTTGAACTTTTGCAATTTCTGCCGATCAGGCGAAGGAGAGAAAGTCACCGACGCTTCGAGGTGGCTATCAGGCGCGTCTTTCGATTTTGGGGTGAGAGGTCTGAATGTTCTTCATGTCCCCGTTTCGCGTATAGGTGTCCAGCTGGAGCATGACCTTTCTGATCTCCTTCAGTCGTTCGGATGCGGTTTTCAGCCCCTTGCTGGAGGCCTCCAGGAGCGCCTGGTTGCGACGGATCCTTTGCTGCAGGTCCGCCAGTTGTTGGGACGATGGGCGGCCTTCACTCTCCAGATGCTCCGATAGCTCGATTTTTTGGGGTTCGAGAGCAGCCAGTGAATCGATCTTGCCGCTCAGGAGTAGTGCTTTTTCTTCATCGAGAAGGGCAATGAGTTTGGACAGAGTGTTATTCGGCATTGGAGCGTTCCTTGAGAGAGTTGAAGATCGATTCGGCAAGACCGAGACCTCCGCGCGAGGCGATTTCATCGGCCTGAGCATTTCGCAAGAAACTGGCGAACTGGTCTTCGCCGATCCCACCGCCAAATGTTTCGGATGTCTTGCCCACGCCTGCATGTTTCAGCATTTCCGAGAGGAACGTTGCCTCAAGGTCTATGGCGACCTGGCGAAGAGCGTCGTCTGTCTTTGATTTCGACGGGCCTTGGAGTGGTCCAAGGGCGCTTGTGGCCATGAGGTCCATAGGGTCTTTCTCCGGTAATCTAAAACTTTTTCGAAATTAGCGCACTTCGGGTAAAGGATCGGTAACCTGCAACATGCAAATTGGCTCCGTTCATCGGCAAAAGGCCAGGAAGACTATGCAGAATGCCCTCGTGTCCACATTGATTGGTGGGAATGCCGCAGGATGCGGACGTGACACATCTTCACAACCGATGCCGGGAGAGGTTCCCTTTGAGGAGATCCTCGCTGAGGAGGAGGCTGCAAGTGGCGACTCGGTTGTCCCGGTCTCCAAAAACAAGCGGCAGCCTCTCGCTGGCAACGCTTTTGTTTCAAATCAGGTTCCAGTACAACGGCCCGTCGGTCATGACACTCGGCTTAAGGAGCAATTTCCCAGGGCAACGGCTGAAGGCGCAGGCATGGACCTGAGCCCGGACGCGATTTCGGTGCAATCCACCCCCGGCGCGCGCTCTCTCTCTGATCCCTCTCTTGAAAACGGTGCGGAACCGGCTTCCGGCAACGTCTCGACCACGTCAGAGCGACCCATAGTCGAGTCTGCCTCTGCCTCCCCATTGGGAAGTCGCTCTGATCGTGCTGTAACTTCAGAAACCGAACCGTCGGCGGGCGAGGCGGAGCGCGACCTAGTCGTAGAATCATGGCCAAACCCTCAAGCAACCGATGCGCAACGACTGCAGTCGCGATCGCAGGCGGGGACAGAGCGTGGCAGTCTCGTTGGGCAGTCCGAAAGGAACAGGAACGATGCTCTTTCCCCGAATACGGCAGCAGAAACTGTGGGTGCGTCCTCCCAAATCGTAGGGACCAAACCGCCAGCGGATCCATCGACTGGCGTTACCAGCTCTGAGGCCATTCTTCCTGGTTTCGATGGAAACTCAATGACTTCGGCGGTGAACAGTTCCTCCAGGCAAGTGCAGAAACCTACCGGAAAGCCTCATATCCTTGGAGGGCCCGCGCCTGCTGAGAGTGTCGGAATAGCCGCGAGCATGACTCCGCCTTCGTGGTCCAACAGCAATCCGGGCCAAGTTGCAGATTCGACCGGCTCCATTGGCGAAGGCCCGACCACAGCCTCCAGTTTAGATGGCGAGGAGGGTCTCCAAACGCTCGTGGGGCAAGGGAGAGGTGTCAATCGGGGCGAAGTGCCGACAGAATCTGGCCCCCGGACTGCTTACGAGAGCAATCCCGTGCTAGGTTCAGCCATCGCGCGCGAGGTGGGCTTGCCAAGTGAAGCACCGCAGGGACGATCTGCCGCGACAGCTTCCAGCAAGCTGGACGGGGTTTCGAACCACGCTGCCGGGAACGCACAGCGTTGGAATGACGTCGAATTGCCAGGTGGCGACAAGACCATCGTTCGGACAGCATCAAACTCGCCCCAGCCCAAGGCAGACGATGCAACCATTTTTGAGAAATCAAAGGAACTTTTTCAGAAGGCGGATGGGCCGGTCCTCACGAGTGCAACCATTGGCCAGATTGCGCGTTCTGAGAAAGGTGAGTCGCCTGCGGCCCTACGTTCTGAACTGGAGGGAGGAAGCAATTCTGGTATCGCCCCCTCTTCAACCGGGACCGATGTGAAGTCGGCGCAGAGCTTGATGAGCGACTGGAAGGGAGAGCGGTTCCCGGCTGATACCGTCCAAGAACGAACTGGTTGGGGCGACATGGTCAAGCCGGATACGGAACGAAAAACCGGCATTTCATCTGGAAATCTCGAGATTGTTCAGAGCGGATCCAATCGGAGTTCAATGCCGACAGGCTCCGCCGTCGAGAGTGCTTTTTCCCATGGGACGTCTTCAGGGAAGGTCCTGAAATCGAGTAAAACAGCTTCGGTCGGTCCCAACTCCCCGGCGCAAGTGACCAAGGTTGAGCAAAGTGCCATTGGTCAAGGTTTCAACGGTCATGCCGGGGCAATGAACCGGACGGAGCCGGGCGTCTCGAACCGGCAGATGACTGGTAGCCGAGGCGAGCGGTCAAACGAGCCGAGGGGGGGGGAGAGCATACAGTCTCATGCCGGAGTGCTGACCGTACCGAGCAAGGTTCTCCCGGCCGTGAGCCAAACACAAGCCCTTCAACAGTTGGAGCTCTCGAGCGGGTTTTCTGTGCCGCTCGATGGCGAGGACGCACTCAACGGTTCTGAAGAAAGAATGATCGAGCCAATCGAGACTCGAACAGATGCATCTTTCGAGCGCACACTGGCTTCGACGTCAGGGCCAGCGGAGCGCAGCGCGAGTGTCGCCCAGATGCGAAGCAATGCCCGCTATGCTGCGACGGCTCTTGCTGAAAGGGCAGCTGTCAGCTCAGCGGGAAACCTGGAAGTTAGAATGTCGCCGGAAGAGCTAGGGGCCCTGCGCATTTCTTTCTCGCAGGGTGACGCCGGCCTGACGGTCGTGATTCAGGCGGATCGCCCGGAGACCCTTGATCTGTTCCGGCGCAATATAGAGCAGTTCTCCGAGGACCTGAAAGCTCTTGGCTATGAAGACGTCTCGATGTCCTTCGAAGGAGGGCACGAGAGCGGAGGGGATGCCGGGCACGAGGATGGCCACGGCAGGACCGAGTACAGCCATGCTGGCACGCTCCCCGAAAGGCACCGCGAAGACGTGGACACTCCTGTCCAAGGTCGCAGCGGTCTTGATCTCAGGCTCTGAAGGGGACTCCGATGACAACTATCGATACTTCCACCGCAGCTTCCTTGACCGGGTCGGTCAGCACGTCGGTCTCCAGTTCGACAGCCATCTCGTCCGATTTCGAAACCTGGATGAGCCTGCTGACGGCCCAGTTGCAGAACCAGGATCCATTCGATCCCGTCGACTCAACAGAGTACACGGCCCAACTGGCGCAGTTTTCTTCTGTAGAGCAGCAGGTCCTGACGAACGATCTGCTGGGCGACCTGATTTCCGTTTCGACGTCGAGCGATATGGCGAGCATGGCGGATTGGGTTGGAAAGGAGGTCCGCGTGGCAACGTCCGCGGATTACCTAGGGAATCCGATCGAAGTGCACGCAAGTTCCGATCCGGTTGCGTCAAGCGCGGAATTGGTCGTCATGGGGCCGTATGGGTCTGAAATCGGTCGTTTTGCGATCAGCGCGGGCGATTCTGACGTCACCTGGGAAGGCATTGACGGGGACGGAAAGGCCGTTTCCTGGGGGAGTTACAGTTTTCAGGTCGAGAGTTTTGATTCCAATGGAATCTCACTCGGCCTTGAAGACGCCGAAGTCTATTCGGAGGTGCTCGAAGTCCAGCGGGCTGGCGATCAATATGCTCTTGTTTTGCCGAACGGAACTTCTGTGACAACCAATGACGTGTCCGCCGTGCGAAACCTGGATTGATAACTAATGGCTCTGCCGGCCGCAGGCGATCAGATCTGCGTGCCGAGCCAAATCGACAGGGCGGCCATGCCTGCGCCCGCCAGAAACCACAGCCAGCGTCGCGGTTTCTGCTCCGGCTCTTGAGGGCCAAATTGCCGTGCGGCCTGAGCGGCCAGCAGGGATTCGGCAATTTCCGGGAGACGTGGCGTGAAGTGAGACAGAATCCGCGCCGTTCGGGACAGATCGCGTAGCAAAGCTCGCGGACCAATACTCTTCTTGATGTAGTCTTCGACAACCGGGCGCGCCACGTCCCACATGTTGATATCCGGATAGATGGAACGGGAAACGCCTTCGACGACGACCATCGTCCGCTGCAGGTGAATCAGTTCCATCCGGGTTTCCATGCCGAACCGTTCGGTGACTTCGAACAGGTAGCTCAGGACACGCCCCATGGAGATGTCCCCCGCGGACATGCCAAAGATGGGTTCCCCGACAACACGCAACGCCGACGCAAACTCGTCGATATCGCGATCTGCCGGCACGTATCCGGCCTCGAAGTGAACCTCTGCGACGCGGCGGTAGTCCTTCTTGATGAACCCGAAAATGATCTCGGCATAGACGCGGCGGGTATATTCGTCGAGACGCCCCATGATGCCGTAATCGAGCGCGATTACATCGCCATTCAGGCCAATCTTGAGATTCCCCTGGTGCATGTCCGCATGGAAGAATCCGTCATGCAATGCATGCTTCAGGAAGAGGCCAAGGACACGCTCGCCCAGGATCTTCCGGTCAAACCCCAGCGCATCAATCTGGTCGAGTTCATTGCAGGATGGGCCTTCCGCCCAGTCGAGCGTCATGACGCGCCGATCCGACAGCTTCCAGTGCATCTTCGGCACCCAGAAGCCTTCGTCTTCGGCAGTGCTGGTCTCGTATTCGGCCGCCGAAGCCGACTCGAGCCGCAAGTCCAGCTCGCCCTTTACGGAGCCGTGGAAATGCTCGATCACGGCGCGCGGGCGCAGACGCCGGGATCCGGGCGCAAGTGTCTCGATGATCGTGGCACCCAGGTAGAAGGCGTCGAAATCGCGCTGGAACTTGCGTTCAATGCTTGGCCGCAGCACCTTCACCGCGACTTCTCTGCCGTCTTCGCGCAGCCTTGCGCGGTGGACCTGGGCGATGGAAGCAGCGGCTACCGGCTCGGAAAATTCCGAGAACACATCGTCGACCTTGACGTCGAGTTCCTTCTCGATGGTCGCGATGGCAACGTCTCTTGGAAAGGGCGGCATCCGATCCTGGAGGATCTTGAGCTGGTGAGCGAGATCTGCCCCGACGACATCCGGACGTGTCGACAGGATCTGACCGAGCTTCACATAGGCCGGCCCCATCGCATTCAGTGCGCTCAAAAGCGGTGGCAGGTTCGGATCGCCCTTGTATCCCAGCCATTTGAAGGGCCAGCCAAGCGTGCGGGCCGCAATGCGGATCGGCACCGGCGCGTTGAGCGCGTCGAGCATCTCGCCCATGGCGTTGTTGCGTTCGAGCGTCGCGCCGACACGGATCAGGCGCCAGATATTATGAGGTCCACGCAAGGTGTCAGAGCTTCCAGCCGGAGTGCAGGGCAACGACGCCCATGGTCATGTTGCGGTATTTCACCTGTTCGAAACCGGCATCCCGGATCATCGCGGCGAAGCGCTCTTGATCGGGAAACTTGCGGATCGACTCGACGAGATACTGGTAGCTGTCGCGATCATTTGCCACGACCTGCCCCATCACCGGGATCAGGTTGTAGGAGTAACGATCATAGGCCCATTGCAGACCCGGATTCGGCAGTTGCGAGAACTCAAGCGTCATGATCCGGCCGCCGGGCTTGAGCACGCGGAAGGCTTCGGACAGGGCGTCCTCGATCCGGGTCACATTGCGGGTTCCGAAGGAGTTGGTGACCACGTCGAAGGAATTGTCCTCAAAGGGCAGGTCCATCGCGTCGCCCACGATCCAGTCGAGCCGGTCGGCAAGGCTCTCTGCATCGGCGCGCTTTCGACCCTCGATCAGCATGTCTTCGGTCATGTCGCAGACCACGGCGGTTGCCTCGGGGGCACGGCGCAGGAAACGGAACGCGATGTCGCCGGTCCCGCCGGCCACATCCAGCAGGCGCTGGCCTGGCCGCGGCGCCAGCCAGTCCATCATCGCGTCTTTCCAGACCCGGTGCACGCCACCGCTCATCAGGTCGTTCATCAGGTCGTAGCGTGACGCGACCGACGAGAAGACGCCATGGACCATGCCCTTCTTCTCGCCCTCGGGCACGATCTGTTCGCCGAAATGGGTTGTCTTGGTAGAGTCGTCGCTCATGGGACTTGCTCCCGAATGTTTTTCGTCTCTCCTTATAGGGTGATGCGGGGGGGCTGCAATGGACCCCGCCTCGAACTGCGGCGAAGGGAGACAGGCGTGCCGGAACTGCCGGAAGTGGAAACCGTAAGACGCGGGCTGGAGCCGGTCATGACGGGACAGAGAATCGTGGCGGCCGATATTCGGCGGCCCGACCTGCGCTGGCCCTTTCCCGAGCGCATGCAGGAGCGCCTGGAAGGGACGGAAGTGCTGCGTCTGCGGCGGCGGTCGAAATACATACTTGTCGATTTGACGAGCGGTGAGTCGCTGCTGATTCACCTGGGAATGTCCGGACGGATGATCGTTTCCGGTGACGTTACGGGAAGTTTTCACCACGACCTTTTGCCGCTGCAGAAGCATGATCACGTGGTTCTCGACCTGGAGCAGGGCGCGCGGATCGTTTTCAACGATGCGAGGCGATTTGGCGCGATGGATCTTGTCGAGACGGCGCAAGACCACGCCCACCCGCTGCTCGCGGGGCTCGGTCCAGAGCCGCTTGGCAACCATTTCGATGGCCCGACCCTGCTGGCGGCGATGCAGGGGCGGCGCAGCCCGGTCAAGGCGGCGTTGCTTGACCAGAAGATCGTTGCCGGGCTGGGAAATATCTATGTTTGCGAAGTGTTGCACCGGGCAGGGCTGTCCCCGTTGCGCCGCTGCGAACGGATCGCGCCTCCGCGTATCGAAGCATTGGCGCCGGTCATCCGGCAGGTGCTTCAGGAGGCCATCGCGGCGGGCGGTTCCAGCCTGCGGGACCATCGGCAGACCAACGGGGATCTGGGCTATTTCCAGCACGCATTTCGCGCTTATGGCAGGGAAGGAGAACCCTGTCCGTCGGAGGGTTGCGGCGGCACGATCCTGCGTATCGTGCAGTCGGGACGGTCGACCTTCTATTGCCCGGACTGCCAAAGATAGCTTGATTGCGGCGGCGACGATGATAACCCTTGCGTCCTGTGCAATCACGGAAAGGCTCGGCCCGCATGGCTTTCGAGACATTGATCGTCGAAATCACCGATCACACCTGCCTCATCAGACTGAACCGACCCGAAGCGCTCAATGCGCTCAATACCCAGCTTCTTGGTGAGTTGGGCCAGGCCCTGCGCGAGGCCGAAGAGAATGAACGCGTCCGCTGCATCGTGCTGACGGGGTCCGAAAAGGCCTTCGCTGCTGGCGCGGACATTGCCGAGATGTCAGGGAAAAGCTTCGTCGATGTCTTCACGGAAGATCTCTTCGGCGCCGAGGGCGACGCGATTCTGCGGATCCGCAAGCCGATCATCGCGGCTGTCTCCGGCTATGCGTTGGGGGGCGGCTGCGAACTCGCGATGATGTGCGATTTCATCATTGCCGCGGACACGGCCAAATTCGGCCAACCGGAGATCAATCTGGGCGTTGTCGCCGGTCTCGGCGGAACCCAGCGGATGACCCGATTCGTTGGCAAGTCGAAGAGCATGGACATGCATCTGACGGGACGGTTCATGGATGCCGAGGAGGCCGAGCGCTCCGGCCTCGTCTCCCGGGTCGTCCCGGCCAAGAAGCTGGTCGAAGAGGCGATGACGGCTGCGGGCAAGATCTCGCGCAAGTCCGGCCTGGCAGTGAAGGCGGTCAAGGAGGCGGTGAATCGCAGCTATGAAGTGCCGCTGCGCGAAGGTCTGCTGTTCGAACGCCGCCTGTTCCACGCGCTCTTTGCCACAGAGGACCAGAAAGAAGGCATGGGCGCCTTCCTCGAAAAGCGCGAAGCGCAGTTTCGTGACAAGTAGGTATCGCTTTCCCTGTTGACTCGGGGAAGCAAGCCGCCTAGAGACGCGGCTTCAAGAACACATTCACCGAAATTCGGAACCCGTACACATGGCTAACACGCCCCAGTCCAAGAAGCGCGCCCGCCAGAATGAACGGCGCTATGCCGTCAACAAGGCGCGTCGCTCGCGTATCCGCACCTTCCTGCGGAGTGTCGAGGAGGCCATCGCCTCCGGGGATCAGGATGCCGCCGTTGCTGCCCTGCGCGCCGCTCAGCCCGAGCTTATGCGTGGCGTCTCCAAGGGTGTCATGCACAAGAACACGGTCTCGCGGAAAATGTCCCGCCTGTCGTCTCGTGTGAAGGCCATCGGCGCCTGATCTGACGTCAATATCTCGAGATTGAACGGATGTGTCCTTTCGGGCGCGTCCGTTTTTTCGTTTTATCGCATAAGTTGTGTTAAAACAAAGGTTTGGCGAATTCGTTCGGATTCGTTTTGCCAAAGTCCGAGTCAAGTTCGAAGTTCGGTTGCGCGAGATCGGACGCTGTTGCTAGCTTAGCGCTGCGATTCACATCGTCCGGGGGGACATGGATCAGACACGCGACGCAGGGAACTTGGGGAAGTTCTCCCTTGCGGCTTGCGCGCTCAGGTCAAGCATTCGCCAGTTCGGGCCAGACGGCACGATCGACGAGTGCGGTTCGGACTGACCATGGAGATTCCATGGCCGGAATGGCCCATGTCCACAACATGAGAAAACAGTCGGCTGTCGGGAATCCGGCAGGGTCGAGTGGTGTATGCAGGCGAGTATCGACCTGTTCCGACAGCGGGCAATGTACTGCGTCGTCTCTTGTTGTTTCCTTTGATGCTGCGGGCGCGCCAATGGCTCCGGGCGGTCGCGGGATGACGGCGGTCCGGAAGCAAAAAAAACGAAACGGACAAGGGCACAATGGAAAACGACACCTGGGGACGTGTGCAGCAGGATTTGTTGAAGGCGGTGGGCAAGAACAACTACACGAACTGGATCGAACCGCTGGAGTTTGATTCGGTGAAAGACGGGGTCGCCCGCTTTCATGTGCCGACGAACTTTATCGGCAATTGGGTGTCGCGGAATTTCGCGGACCAGATCCAGAACCACTTGATTCGGGCCGGTGTCTCAGTTGCGGATGTGCGCTTCGAGGTTCCGTCGAGGGCGATGCGCCCAGTGCCGCATACGGCCATGGCGGACACGGGCCCGGGCGAACGCGCTCCGACCGTTTCGGCCGCGGCGGCGAAAGCGACGAAGGGCGCGTCCAGCGATCTGCCCGGAGCCCCGCTCGACAAGCGTTTCACATTTGACAGTTTCGTGGTCGGCAAGCCGAACGAGTTGGCCCATGCCGCCGCGCGCCGCGTTGCCGAAGGCGGCTCTGTCAGCTTCAACCCGCTGTTCCTCTATGGCGGCGTCGGCCTGGGCAAAACCCACCTGATGCATGCGATCGCCTGGCAACTCCAGGCCGAGCGCGCCGATCTGCGGGTCGTCTATCTTTCCGCCGAGCAGTTCATGTATCGCTTCGTGCAGGCGCTGCGCGAGAATGGCACGATGCAGTTCAAGGAACTGTTCCGGTCCGTGGACGTGCTGATGGTCGATGACGTGCAGTTCATCGCCGGCAAGGATTCCACGCAGGAAGAGTTCTTCCACACGTTCAACGCGCTGGTGGACCAGAACAAGCAGATCATCATCTCGGCCGATCGCGCCCCGGGCGAGATCAAGAAGCTCGAGGAACGGATCGCGAGCCGGCTGCAATCCGGCCTCGTGGTCGACCTGCACCCGACCGATTACGAGCTTCGCCTCGGCATCCTGCAACATAAGGTCGAGCAATATCGCGAAAGCTATCCGGGGTTGAAGATACAGGACGGTGTCCTGGAGTTCCTGGCGCACCGGATCTCGACCAATGTTCGCGTCCTTGAGGGGGCGCTGACCAAGCTGTTTGCGTTCGGGTCGCTGGTCGGTCGCGAGATCACGATGGACCTGACGCAGGATTGCCTGGCCGATGTGCTGCGCGCGTCGGACCGCAAGGTCACGGTCGAAGAGATCCAGCGGAGGGTGTCGGAGCATTACAACATGCGAATGTCCGACATGATCGGCCCGAAGCGGCACCGGACCATTGCGCGTCCCCGGCAGATGGCGATGTATCTGAGCAAGCAGCTCACCTCGCGCTCGCTGCCGGAAATCGGCCGCCGTTTTGGCGGGCGGGACCACACGACGGTCATGCATGCGGTCAAGCGGATCGAGGAGCTGAAGGCGGTGGACAACCAGATCGCCGAGGATCTGGAGCTTCTGCGCCGGATGCTGGAGGCCTGAGGGACTGAAATGCCGCAAAGCGCTTTTCTGTGGCCTTTAGGCACTTGTGCCGGCAAGTGAAAGCGATAGGGTGGCGGTCCCGGGAGAAATGGGAGCGGTTGCATGAAAATCAGCATCGAACGCGGCACCTTGCTGAAAGCGGTGTCTCAGGCACAGTCGGTTGTCGAGCGCCGCAATACGATCCCGATTCTGGCCAATGTGCTGATCGAGGCGGAAGGCGACAGCGTCGCGTTCCGGGCCACGGATCTCGACATCGAGGTGGTGGACAAGGCGGTCGCCCAGGTCGAGCGCGCGGGCGCCACAACGGTTTCGGCCGTGACGCTGCACGAGATCGTCCGCAAGCTTCCGGATGGCGCGCTGGTCAAGCTGACAGATGACGGCGCTTCCGGTCGGTTGACCGTCGAAGCGGGACGGTCGAACTTCACGCTGGCGACGCTGCCGAAAGAAGACTTCCCTGTCATGGCGAACACCGAGTACAGCTCGAATTTCGCAGCCGCCGCGCCGGTTTTGCGCCGGCTCTTCGACAAGTCGAAATTCGCCATCTCGACAGAGGAAACCCGGTATTACCTCAACGGCGTCTACATGCATGTCGCCGATGGCGAGGATGGCAAGGTCCTGCGCTGCGTGGCGACGGATGGCCACCGCCTGGCGCGGATCGATGCCGACCTTCCCGTCGGCGCCGAGACAATGCCGGGAGTGATCGTGCCGCGCAAGACGGTTGGCGAACTGCGCAAGCTGCTCGACGATGACGAGATGCAGATCGCTGTGTCGGTCTCCGAAACCAAGGTCCGCTTTGCCACGCCGGAGATCACGCTGACATCGAAAGTCATCGATGGCACCTTCCCGGATTACGGTCGGGTCATCCCGGTCGGGAACTCCCGCAAGCTTGAGGTCGATGCGTCCGAATTCGCCAAGGCGGTGGACCGGGTTGCAACGGTGTCCTCGGAGCGGTCGCGTGCCGTCAAGCTGGCGCTGGACGAAGATCGTCTCGTGCTCTCGGTCAATGCGCCCGATAGCGGCGCGGCTGAGGAAGAGCTTTCGGTCGCCTATTCCGACGAGAAGCTGGAGATTGGCTTCAACGCGAAGTACCTGCTGGAGATCGCCTCCCAGGTGGATCGCGAGAATGCGGTCTTCATGTTCAACTCCTCGGGCGACCCTACCCTGATGCGGGAAGGCTCGGACACGAGCGCGGTCTATGTCGTCATGCCGATGCGCGTGTGACCTCCGTGCCGCCGGGTCATCGTGTCGTCGGCAGTAGGATCATTTTCAGGAAGAAGAGTGCGGGATGGCCGGGCTGACAGTTTCATCGCTGGGCCTGTCGCATTTTCGTTCGCACAAGGCGGTCCGGCTGGAGCTTGGGCCGGAGCCGGTTGCGCTGTTCGGCCCCAATGGCGCGGGCAAGACCAATCTGTTGGAAGCCGTGTCACTCTTGTCTCCCGGGCGCGGAATGCGCCGGGCCTCTGCGGAGGAGATGGCGCGACGGCCGGAGGCTCTGGGCTGGAAGATCACGGCGGAGATCGAGAGCTTCGGCCGGCGACATGAGATTGCGACCTGGTCGGAGCGCGGCGCAGCCCGGCAGGTCCAACTCAACGACAAGGCAACCGCACAACTTGCTCTTGGCGAGATCGTCCGAGTGGTCTGGCTGGTGCCGGCAATGGACCGGCTCTGGATCGAAGGCGCGGAAGGGCGGAGACGCTTTCTGGATCGGATGGTACTGAGCTTCGAGCCGCGCCACGGAGAGATCTCGCTGACCTATGAAAAGGCGATGCGGGAACGAAACCGGTTGCTCAAGGACCAGGTTCGGGACGGGGCCTGGTACGAGGCCCTGGAGGCGCAAATGGCGCAGGCAGGAGCCGTGATACAGGCAAACCGGCTGGCCGCATTGGCGCGGATCTCAGCGGCGCAGGACGGCGCGCAGACGGTGTTTCCGGCGGCGGAACTGGCACTGGTCGGCCCCGAAGGACCGGAGTTTCCGATCGATGAGCCTGAACTCGCAGAGGCCTTTCGTACGGGGCGGCGCGGGGACATGGCCGCTGGACGAACACTGGCCGGGCCGCATCGGGCGGACCTGGATGCACTCTACGCCGCCAAGGGAATCGAGGCTCGAAACGCATCGACGGGCGAACAGAAGGCCCTGTTGCTGTCCTTGATCCTGTCCAATGCCCGGGCTCTTGCAGCGGATTTCGGCGCCGCGCCACTATTGCTTCTGGATGAGATTTCGGCCCATCTCGATGCAGGTCGGCGAGCTGCGCTCTATGACGAGATCTCGGCGCTTGGCGCTCAGGCCTGGATGACTGGGACGGGGGCGGAGCTTTTCGAGGATTTCGGCCGCCGGGCACAGCGTTTCGAGGTGACCGAAATCGACGGGATTTCGGCGGTTCGGCGCCGTTGAACGCCAGGCTGCGGGGTTTCGCCGGAATCCGCACCAAATCTTGTGTCATCTGCGTGACATTCCCCCGCCCGCAACGTATAAAATCGCAAAGTTGAAGAGGAAAGGCCGCATGGCAGACGAAGCGAACCGTCCGGAAGAATACGGCGCAGATTCCATCAAAGTTCTCAAGGGCTTGGAGGCTGTGCGGAAGCGTCCGGGCATGTATATCGGGGACACCGATGATGGCTCGGGCCTGCACCACATGGTCTATGAAGTTGTCGATAACGGGATCGACGAGGCGCTGGCGGGTCACGCGGACTTTGTTAGCGTAACCATAAACGCGGACAGCTCCGTCTCCGTGCGTGACAACGGGCGCGGAATTCCGGTCGATATTCACACCGAAGAGGGCGTGAGCGCGGCGGAGGTCATCATGACCCAGCTCCATGCCGGTGGTAAGTTCGACAGCAATTCCTACAAGGTTTCGGGCGGTCTGCACGGGGTCGGCGTTTCGGTCGTCAACGCGCTGTCCGACTGGCTGGACCTGCGCGTCTGGCGCGATGGCAAGGAGCATTACGCCCGCTTTGAGCATGGTGAATGCACCGAGCATTTGCGGGTCGTTGGCGAAGCTGATGGCGAGAAAGGCACCGAGGTGACCTTCATGGCCTCGCTGGAGACCTTCTCCAACCTCGAATACACCTTCAAGACCCTGGAAAACCGGCTGCGCGAACTGGCCTTTCTCAATTCCGGGGTTCGCATCATCCTGCGCGACGAGCGCCCGGCCGAACCGCTGGAAGCGGATTTGTGCTATGAGGGCGGCGTCCGGGAGTTTGTGAAGTTCCTTGACCGTTCAAAGGCGTCCGCCATGGAAGAGCCGATCTACATGACCGGCGAGCGGGACGGGATCGGCGTTGAACTGGCGATGTGGTGGAATGACAGCTACCACGAGCATGTTCTGCCCTTTACCAACAACATCCCACAGCGCGATGGCGGCACGCATCTTGCGGGCTTCCGGGGCGCACTGACGCGGACGATCAATCTCTATGCAGGATCCTCCGGAATTGCCCGCAAGGAGAAGGTCAACTTCACCGGAGACGACGCTCGGGAAGGCCTGACCTGCGTGCTGTCCGTAAAGGTTCCGGATCCGAAATTTTCCAGCCAGACCAAGGACAAGCTGGTCAGCTCCGAGGTCCGCCCGGCGGTCGAGGGGCTCGTAAACGAGAAACTCGGCGAGTGGTTCGAGGAGAACCCGGCGCAGGCGAAGGTGATCGTCGGCAAGATCATCGAGGCCGCGCTCGCGCGGGAAGCTGCGCGCAAGGCGCGCGAGCTTACGCGGCGCAAGACTGCGATGGATGTCGCCTCGCTGCCCGGCAAGCTGGCCGATTGCCAGGAGAAGGACCCGACCAAGTCGGAGATCTTCCTCGTCGAGGGCGACTCTGCCGGCGGCTCCGCCAAGCAGGGGCGTGCGCGGGCCAACCAGGCCGTGTTGCCGCTGCGGGGCAAGATCCTCAACGTGGAGCGGGCCAGGTTCGACCGGATGCTGTCGAGCCAGGAAATCGGCACATTGATCACGGCTCTCGGTACCGGGATCGGTCGCGACGAGTTCGACATTTCCAAGCTTAGGTACCACAAGATCGTCATCATGACCGATGCCGATGTCGACGGCGCCCATATCCGGACATTGCTCCTGACCTTCTTCTTCCGGCAGATGCCGGAGATCATCGAGCATGGAAATCTCTACATTGCCCAGCCGCCGCTCTTCAAAGTGGCGCGGGGCAAGTCCGAGGTTTATCTCAAGGACCAGTCGGCGCTCGATGATTACCTGATCGACATGGGGGTCGACGGCGCCCGTCTGCGGCTCGGCTCGGGCGAAGAGATCGCCGGACAGGATCTTCTGCGTGTCGTTGAGGAGGCGCGGCAGGTGCGGCGCATGCTGCGCAGTTTCCCGACCCATTATCCGCAGCACATTCTGGAACAGGCGGCGATTGCAGGCGCGTTTCTGCCGGGACAGGTCGATGCAGACCTGCAAGGCGTAGCGGAGCGGGTGGCCAAGCGCCTCGACGCTGTATCGCTCGAATATGAGCGTGGCTGGCAGGGTAGGCCGACACAGGACAAGGGGATTAGGCTGACGCGCTCTGTCCGCGGTGTCGAGGAAGTGCGGCGGCTTGACGGCCCGGTTCTGCGTTCCGGAGAGGCTCGTCGTTTGGGCGGACATACTGGAGCGCTTCAGGAGACCTATGGCGCCGGAGCGATGCTTTTGCGAAAGGACAAGGAAATCGAAGTCCACGGACCGATCAGTCTTCTCGATGCCATTCTGGAAGAAGGCGAAAAGGGTCTGAGCCTGCAGCGCTACAAGGGGCTGGGTGAAATGAACCCTGACCAGCTATGGGAGACAACGCTGGATCCCAATGAACGCACGCTCCTACAAGTTCGAATCGAGGACTTGGCCGAAGCTGACGATATCTTCACGAAGCTGATGGGCGACGTGGTGGAACCGCGTCGGGAGTTCATCCAGACGAATGCTCTGAGCGTTGAAAACCTGGATGCCTGAATTTTTGTAGATTCGAGCAAAAGCTTGCACTTCGACCAAAAGTTTGCACTCCACCGTGAACAATTGGAGTACGAAGAGGCAAGGCACCATCAGGAATTGTGGATGCTGCATCCGCATTGCTGGTCAAGAAGGGCGGAAATGTATGTGCCGACTGCTGTTCGCAAGAGTTTTCAGCGTGGTTTCAGATATCGCCGATATGTATCCGGTCTACGTGT
>CANMIP010000019.1 GCA_947497945.1 uncultured Tropicimonas sp.
TTCGCCAGCCACCCGCCGAGTAAGGCGATTTGCAGGGGGCGAGGCAGGAATGCCGCAATACCTCCCACCGCAATGTGAGCGACCTGCACCCCGGCGTAAGGGGCGACACCTGGCCATCCGGCGCACACATCACTCACGCCCAGGTTCATCAGATACCCGCCCATGCCATGCCTCTTATTTTGCCGAAATCATTTGGATGTTTAGACACTTTGTGCAGGCCGTTCCTTGGCTCGCAACCGGTTGTCGATGCCACCGCGACGGCAGTGCCGTAACTGGTCGATAGCAACACGCGACCGACGAAAGCCACCGTCGATTCAGTTCCAATCAATGGTCAGCCCTCCCCTCCGTCCTCTCCTGCCCATTGAGTGGGGGGAAGGGTGTATAGTGATTATTCCCAACTACGGGCCAAAACACACGGAAGCGGTAGAGACCGCTCCGCCGTCGGCAAGGCGCGCTCAACTGCTCGATGAAGTCGCGTTCCAGCAGAATGTCGCGCGCTTGCGAGATGCGCTGCCGGGACCAAGGCGGGCTTCCGGCTTCGCTCATGGCACGCGGCGCGATTGCGAACTGCGGTTTGTTGCTGTGCCAGCGTAGAAGGTACTGATGCAGCGCAAGGGCGTCGGGTTTGTCGATCAGGGCGTCCATGATGCTGTCTCCCAAGTTGAGTTGCGGCTTGCGTCGCCCCAAGTAGTTCAGCGCCTTCGCCTCGTATTTCCAAGCGGAGCGGGCTGTGCGTTCGATCTCGGCGGCTGACAGCGGGGCGGGCAGGACGCTCGCCCATGAGGCAGCGACGTCGATAAGCGCTTCAACGTCATCGCAGTGGCGGGCCTGAGTCATGCAGTGGCGCCAAAGATGTGTGTTGCGCTCTCCCGCTTGTACGGACTGGGCAGCGCGTTCCTGTCCCAGCGCGTCTGGGCGAATGGTCGGAAGGTTTCCAATGTCGCCAAGCCCACCGGAGCGGAAGACATAGGTGGCTCCCAGGTCCTCTCGCCATGAGGGTGGCGCGATGGTGTAGCCGCCGCCGAGCACGTCAATTGGCTGGCTTGGGAAAGGCCGGATGTGCCGGCCCTCCCCATTGTGGCGATACCAGAGCTTTGCCTTGCCGCTGGCGGTGCCTATGACAATTGGGGTTTCCCCGAACCACTCCACTGCGGCCGCCAGCCAAGCCTCGCTTGCCGCGTCCACGTCAATCTCGGTAATGCCGGAAGGCTTGCCCATGACAATGCCTAGGCCATCCGCATTGCCTAGCTTCTCAACATGCGACCACGTGCGGGCGAGACGTGGCGATGCCTTCTGCCAGCCTTTTACGGCAGGGCGTTTGTAAATAGTATCCACCGGGAAAGCGGGCAGCCCGGCCGCCGCGTATTCGTCTGCATGTTGTGCGAACACACCCATCGGGTCATGCCCCCTTCGCCGCTGTCACGGCATGGCGGCTGTCGCCTCGCTTGATGTTTGTCGGCAGGTCGGCCAGTTCCGGCGCTGTTGCGCCACTGTGGGCTTGGTAGAGGCGGGTTATGGCATTTCGGGTCACACAGTAGGCAAGGGTGCGCCATCGCGCTTCCCCCACGGTCCTGGCGCCGCTCCTGCGCTGCAAGAGCCATTGGATGCCGTCCCGGCATTCGGCAACCCGGAGGTTGCCGTGCCGGAACAACTCACCCCGGTATCCGTCCGCTTCTTCGCGGTGGTCGGTGTGGAAGTCCGAGAATGCACTCATTAGCGAACCTCCCCATAGCAATGGTTCGCCAGCAATTCGGCCTGTTGCCGGGTGAGGCCATAGCGGCGGGCGAGAAATCGGATTTGAATTTCGCGCGGGTCGGGGAGGTGGGCCTTGCTCATGCCGCCACCCAGGAACTGGAGCCGGTCACAGGTGTAACCTGAGAACGGAGAACGTAGCGCGCATGCGTTCCCGGAAACTCCCCTTCGTGCGGCTCATGGATGGTCTCGATTTCCACGCCTGCGCCACGCAATGCCCAGATGTAGTGACTCCAGCGCGGCGCGGGATGAAAGATTGGTGTGCAGCCGATTTCGCCAGCAGCGAGAAGTTGCTCCATGGCCCAATTGACGCGGCCGGTGAAGTTGATCCGAAACGGATCGTCGGTCCCATTCTGGATCGTGTATGCCTTGATTTTTTGCATTCGATAGCCTCATGCATTGAAGCGGCGAGGCAGTTGCGATACATCTCAGTTGGACGCTGAAACGATACACCCTGCATGGTCTCGCCGGACTTTGCGGGGTTTCGTTTAAGCAGCCGTGCTTTGGCGGCCGTTCATCCAAGCGAGAATATCGCTTTCGCGCCACGCAACTGCACGCTTGCCGAGCCGAACGGGCTTGGGAAATTCGGGGTCATGATGCGGACTCTTGGCGTCCATCTTGGCGTAGATGGTGGAACGGCTGAGGCCGGTCATTTCTTCTACCATCGGCCGACGCTGAAAGCGTTCTTGGGTCTGTGCAGTGCTTGTCGCCATGTCGCATGTCCTTGGCTTGTTGCGGAACATGCAAGACAACATGAGCATTTCGAACCGCATGGGAACATGCTCAAAATTGGCAGAAAGCACCTACTACATTTGCCCAGAGTTTTGCGTCGAATCTACCGAGTTTTGCGTTTGGTTTTGCGCCTTCCCGATGGCATTCATGGCTCTGACTGCGCGACGAAGCGTGTCCACAGATACATCGTGGCCCGACATTTCGTTCACACGCCGAAGCACTCTCAACCATGCTTCGCTTCCGTGGCCTTCCGGGTAGAGCGAAGCGTAGGCTCTGGCGGTTGCGATTCTCTTGTCCGGAGGACGCCCGACGGTTTCCGGCGAAACTATTGCAACGTTTCGCATTTCCTCGAAGAAACGCTGCCACGCCTGGTCCCATCGTGGCCCCAGCGTACTTTCGGGGACGCACATTGCCCATCCGGTGAACGGGCGCAGCCTATCCATAGCGCCATCAAGCTCTTCCATCTCCCCCACATTGTGAGGTCGCAGCGCGTCGAAGGCATCGAGCGAAATCGTGTAACCCTTGCGCTCAAAGAATAACGGAACCTCGCGGTGGAGCCCCCCGTAGTAACCGACGTTGTCGCATGGGAACTTCAGTGAAGTGATTTCAGCCGCGTTGCAGGCTCCGTCCGAAGCCTCGACCAAGTCATCCCAGGTTGCCTTGAGCAGTTCGAAGTCAGCGTACTGATGTGGGGCGAAGTGGAACTCACCCTCGGCAAGGAACAGAGAGATATCGACCAGAAACATTTCCACTTCCAAAAGCGTCGGCCTGAGGTCGATGCGCAGTAAATCGCCACCGGGTGAACAGATGCGGCAGTCGCTGCTGATGTACTGGAACAAATTGTGTTCTACGAAGTCCTCCGGCGTGCCAATATCGAATGCGTACTGCCGAACGCGGACCTCTTGCCCAACGAAATATCCCTCCTCAATACGTGAAAAGGCTGCGTCGCAAGCGCCATTCGGCACCATTCGGACCAACTGAGAAATAGGCAGATATCCCTCGGGAGCAAACATGGTTCAATCCTCCGACGCGACGGTGCTGGAGCTGGGGCTCGACCTATCTTCGGTGTCCCGAATGGCCCGGCGCAAGGTGTCTGGCGAAACCGACAGGCCCGTCTGCTCATTGACGCTTCGAAGGACTTGGAGAAGTGGTACCTCGCCATGTCCACTGGGGTAGAGTCTTCGGTAGGCCGCTCCAGTTGCAATTCGCCTGCTGGCTGGCCTTCCCCCTTTGAGGGAGGTGGCGTCACACTGGGGGGCCTCCCGGCAAAGCGTGTGGAAAACATCTTCGGCGTCCTCTGCCGGTACACACATTGACCAACCTTCAAACGCACGCAGCGTTTCGACAATCCCTGCAACCGGGTCCAGTTCCATGTAGTTATGTGGTTTGAGAAGGTCGTACACTTCAAAGCAAATAGTGTACCCCTGCCGCTCGTAGTACAGCGGCATGAGGTGATGCCGCATATCTAATCCGATTGTTTCAGCAAACTTCCAAGGCGGCAGGCCTTTCGGGTTGTTATGTTTGTTCTCCAGTTCCGACCAGTATTCCTCAAGAGGCCAGTTGAAAAACAAGAACTTTTCCTCGAAGTGGTCAGGTGGGCCTTTCCCGCCAAGCTCTTCCTTCAGGTAGTGGAACTGAAACTCAGCGAAGGACATAAACTCAAGGATTGAGCGCATGTCCAACTTCAGGATTTGGCCGCTCGGCGAGCAAGTATAGGTTTTCTCGCTGAAGTGCCGCAGAAAATCAAACTCAACTGAATCAGCAGGGGCAATCGTCGAGAAAACTCCGAAGGGGGTCGGGTAGCTATTGCCCTCGACACTCTTGATTGTGCGGTCCCAGGAATCCACGGCTGCGCGGTACGCTTCAGACGGGATGTCACCAATTAGGTACGAGAGGGGTACAAATCCTTCGGGGCAGAACATCACCGAATCCTCGCAACCTTGGCGTTTGTCTCGCTCAGAAACGCCGCCCAACTCTCCATCATCTTCCGCCGTTTCTCGAATACGTCCGAGCGGGCATAGGCTTGCTCGACGGCATCGCCCGTCTTGTGCGCCAGCGCGGCCTCCGCAACCTCGCGGGGGTAATTCGTCCTCTCCTGCGCCCAAGTCCGGAATGACGTGCGGAAGCCGTGAATATCGGCATCGAAGCCGAGTTCCTTTACCAGCTTGGAAAGCGTCATGTCGGAAAGAACTTTGCCGCGCAGGCTGGGGAAGACGAGACCGGATCCATCGCGCAGCTCTTCGGCTTCGGCAAGTATCTCCATCGCGCGGGCGGGCAGGGGAACGCGGTGCGGGCGTTGCATCTTCATCCGTTCAGCGGGGATTTCCCAAGTCGCGGTGTTCATGTCGATTTCATCCCAGCGCGCCATGCGCACCTCGCCCGAACGGCTGGCGGTCAGGATAAGGAACTCAATCGCCAGCTTGGTTGCCTTCCATGCGCGCGAAGCATGGACCGTTTCAATACATCCGGCAACGTCCGAGTAATGCAGTGCCTTGCGGTGTTTCGCCTTCCGCTCCACGCGCGGGAGGGCAAGAGACTGTGCCGTTGATGGATTGCTGGAACACATGCCTTCGGCAATGCCCCACTTGAACACGTAGGAAATCCGATAGACCAACTTGCGCGCCACATGTGGCACCTTCTCCCGAGCGGCCAATATGGCCTGCCTGATGTCGGCGCTCGTGACTTCTGGCAACGGAACCGCGCCGAAATGCGGAAAGATGTAGGTTTCAAGCGTGGAGAGGAACGCGGCCCGATCCTTGGGGTTCTTCCAGGTCGGGGAGAGTTCCGCATGTGTCTTGTGGGCGGCTTCTTCAAACGTCAGGACGGCTTGCGCCTTGCGCTTCTGCGCGAGCGGGTCGCCGCCAGCGCGGGCAACGCGCTTGTTTTCCAACGCCTGCTCCCGTGCTTCTGCCAGCGTCACGACCGGAGGGCTTCCGAGTCCCATTTCCCTCCGCTTGCCACGGATAACGATGCGCTGAACCCACGATTTGGCGCCGCTCGTCTTCACGAGAAGGAACAAGCCGGTGCCCTTGCCGTCGTGATACTTGCCAGGCTCCTTTGCGGAACTGACGAACGCAGCCGTAAGGGCTTTGCGGGTAGCTGTGGTTGCGGACGGCATACATTCCCCCAATTGTTCCCCCTCATTATAGTGGAACACTTCGGAACATGGAAGCACAGCGGGGAGCAAAATAACGTTATTTCAAAAGGCTGAGGAGTTTCTCTGGAACATACCGGAATACAATATGGCGCCTCTCGGGGCCGCCACCAGCGTCACATGCCGAACCGAAAGCCTTGCTGTTCTCGTCGCGGAAACCGCGCGTGGCAGGACGAATGCGGCACCACGGCGCTTCCGGCGGGCCCCGGGCTCGTTTCAGCCCCAGGGCCCGGATCTCGGCCTGCGAGGCTTCACGCGGGACACGTTGGGCAGGCTGGAAGACGATACGCTTCCCGCCATCTTTCGCAGTTCCGCCACACGATTGGCCGTCGAGGGATGGGTCGCGAACAGGCTGTCGCGCGCATGCGCATGCAGCGGGTTGATGATGAACATATGCGCGGTTCCCGGGTTCCGCTCCGCCCTGTCATTGTCGATCCGCGCCGCCCCGGACTGGATGCGTTCGAGCGCGTCGGCCAGCCAGATCGGGTTGCCACAGATCTCGGCCCCGGCGCGGTCGGCCGCATATTCGCGCGTCCGGCTGATGGCCATCTGGACCAGGCCCGCCGCAAGCGGGGCAAGGAACATCAGCGCCAGCGAGCCAAGCAGCCCCGGCCCGCCTTCGCGCCGCCCGCCGAAAAACAGCGCGAAATTCGCAAGCATCGTGATCGCGCCTGCAAAAGTCGCGGTCACGGTCATGATTGCCGTGTCGCGGTTCCTGATATGCGCAAGCTCATGGGCAACAACACCGGCCAGTTCCTCGCGCGAGAGCTGCTGCATCAGGCCCGTGGTCACCGCCACGGCGGCGTTGTCCGGGTTCCGGCCGGTGGCGAAGGCATTCGGCTGGGCGGTCTCGATCACGTAGACCGCCGGCATCGGCAGGTCGGCCGCATCGGCAAGATCCGCCACCATCCGCACCAGCCCGGAAGGGTCGTTCCCGCCAACCGGGCGGGCATCATGCATCCGGAGGACCATCTTGTCGGAATTCCACCACGAAAACGCGTTCATGCCCGCGGCGATCACAAGGGCAAAGATCATCCCGCCGGATCCGGCCAGCATATAGCCGATCCCCATGAAGAGCGCCGTCATCGCCGCCATCAGAATGGCAGTCCTCACATATCCCATGATCCTTGCCTCCTGGAACCTGTCCGACCTGTGCGCTTGATATAGTTGGGTGAGAGGCGGATTTGCATCCCGGCGAGGCAAATTGGATCAGGAAACCGTCCCGGGTCGCTCGTTTTCCGTGCTGTCGTCGCCTGAGCCCGCGGGGAAATTGCCTGCGAGATCGTCCAGGATCGGACAATCGGGGCGACTGTCCCCGGCACAACAGCTGACAAGATGTGCCAGCGTCTGCCGCATGGCGGTCAGCTCGGCGAGCTTCTCGTCGATCCGCGCCAGGTGCCCGCGCGCGATCTGCTTCACATCGGCGCTGGCCCGCTGCCGATCACCATAAAGCTCCAGCAACCCGCGGCAATCCTCGATCGAGAACCCGAGCGACCGCGCGCGGCCGAGAAAGGCAAGGCGGTGCATGTCGCTGTCGCGGAACCGCCGATAGCCGTTCTGGTCGCGCATCGGCGAGATAAGCCCTATCTCCTCGTAATACCGGATCGTCTTGGCCGGCAGCCCGGAGAGCCGTGCGACATCGCCGATATTCATGTTTCCACCTCCAGAGCCAGCGCCGGCTGAACGCGGCGCAGGCGCAACGCGTTGCTCACCACGAGCACGGAGGACGCCGCCATCGCCCCCGCCCCCAACATCGGCGACAGCAGCAGCCCGAACGCCGGATAGAGCAGCCCGGCCGCAACCGGGATCAGGGCCGTGTTGTAGCCAAAGGCCCAGAACAGGTTCTGGCGGATATTGCGCATGGTCCGGGTCGAGAGATCGAGCGCGTTGACCACGCCGCGCGGGTCACCATTCATCAGCACCACGTCGGCGCTCTCGATGGCGACATCCGTCCCTGTTCCGAGCGCGATGCCGACATCCGCCCGCGCCAGCGCCGGGGCATCGTTGATCCCGTCACCGACAAAGGCCAGCCGCCGGCCGCCGGCGCGCAACTCGTCCAGCGCGGCGACCTTGCCCTCGGGCAGCACCTCGCTGACCACCGTCTCGATTCCCAGCACCTGCGCAATCGCGTCTGCCGAGGCGCGGCTGTCGCCGGTGACCATCGCCACCTCGAGGCCCCGCGTCTTCAGCGCCGCCACGGCCGCCGCCGCGGCCGGCTTGACCCGGTCCGCGATCGCCAGGATGCCGACCACGCGGCGATCGATGGCAACATGGATCACGCTCTGCCCCTTGCTCGCAAAGATGGCGGCATCCGCATTGAGTGGCCCGGCGCGCCGACCTTCCTGCTCCATGAGCCGGGGCGAACCGACGATGACGACATGCCCCTCGACCTCGCCCCGCACGCCCAACCCGGTGAAACTGGCGAAGCCCTCGACCTCGGGCAGCGCCTCCGGGCCGGCCTCGACAATCGACCGCGCCAGCGGGTGTTCAGAGAATTGTTCGACCGCCGCCGCAAGCCGCAGCACATCCTCGCGCGACCAGCCCGGCGCCAAAGCCACCGCGGCAAGGCTCGGCTTGCCCTCGGTCAGGGTCCCGGTCTTGTCGAAGGCGACCACCCGCGCGGCCTGCAGGGCCTGCAACGCATCGCCGCGCCGGAACAGCACGCCCAGTTCCGCCGCCCGTCCGGTACCGACCATGATCGAGGTCGGCGTCGCCAGCCCCATCGCGCAGGGGCAGGCGATGATCAGCACCGCGACCCCGGCCGTCAACGCGTAGCCGATCACCGGCTCCGGCCCGAAGGCCAGCCAAATCCCGACCGTCACCGCCGCGATCCCCATGACCACGGGCACGAACCAGAGCGTGATCCGGTCGACCAGCCCCTGGATCGGCAATTTGGCCGCCTGCGCGTCCTCGACCATGCGCACAATCTGCGCCAGCACCGTCTGCGCGCCGACCCGCGTCGCGCGGACCTGCAACGCACCGGTGCCGTTAACCGTGCCGCCGACCACCATATCGCCGACGGCCTTCGCCACCGGCAGCGGCTCGCCCGTCAGCATCGACTCGTCGATATGGCTTTCGCCTTCCAGCACCTCGCCATCGACCGCCACCCGCTCGCCCGGGCGCAACAGGACGATTTCGCCCGCCTGGATCGCATCGACGGATACCACCACCGGTTCACCGTCGCGCATCAACGTGGCCTCCGATGGCCGCAGCCCGACAAGATGCCGGATCGCCTCGCCGGTTCGTCCCTTGGCCCGCGCCTCCAGCGACCGGCCCAACAGGATCAGCACCACGATCACCGCCGCCGCCTCGAAATAGACCGCGCGGGTCTCGGCCGGCAGCAGCCCGGGCGCCAGTGTCGCGACCACCGAGAAGCCGTAGGCCGCCAGTGTTCCAACCGCGACCAGGCTGTTCATGTCAGGCGCGCCGCGCAGCAGCGCCGGGATGCCTTTCTCGTAGAAACGCCGCCCCGGTCCGGCCAGGACAAGCGTCGTCAGCACCATCTGAAAGATCCAGCTGGCCTGCTGCCCGATCGTGGCAGCGACCCAGTGATGGAAGGGCGGGAAGAGATGGCCTCCCATCTCCAGCAGGAAGACCGGCACCGTCAGGGCCAGCGCGATGAACATGTCACGCCGCAGCGCCTCTGCCTCGGCCTGCTTGCGCGCGCCGGCATCCGGCGCCTCCGCATCCGGGACGCTGGCCGGATAGCCCGCCGCCGTCATCGCCTGCGCCAATTCCGCCTCCGATGTCTGCCGCTCCAGGAAGCGCACCCGCGCCGTTTCGTCGGCCAGGTTCACGCGCGCCTCCAGAACCCCCGGGTCGCGCTTCAGGACCCGCTCGACCCGCCCCACGCAAGCCGCGCAGGACATGCTGCCGACATTGAAGACCGCCTCCCGCACCCGCGCCGGATAGCCCGCCTTCTCCAACGTCGCGACCAAGCCGTCCGCGTCGGTTCCCGCCTCGAAGCGCACCTGCGCGCTTTCGCCCGCAAGATTGACCGACGCCTCGGCCACGCCCGGCATCGCGTTCAACGCCCGCACGACCCGGCCGGAACAGGCCGCACAGGCCATGCCGTCGATAGAGAGGGAAAGGGTATCGGATGCGCTCATGGGGACTCACCTTGCTGGGTACCAGACAGCAGATAAGGCTTCCATCTACTGGAAGGTCAAGAGGCCGCGCCCAATCGGCTTGACCTTCCGGCAGGGGAAGCGTTCAAACCGGAGCCAGAAGGAGAAGCCCGATGAAATTCAACGTCCCCGACATGAGCTGCGGCCACTGCACGGCGGCCATCGAAAAGGCCATTCTGGAAGCGGAATCCGGCGCCAGGATCGCCTGCGACCTCGAGAGCCGAACCGTCACCGTCGAATGCTCCCTCTCGCCCGAGTCGATCAAGTCGATCCTGCTCGAGGCCGGCTACGACTCCAAGGCCATTGCCTGAGCAAACCTGGCCGGGGTCTGAACCATGGATCTGGCCGACCCGGGGGGAGCGCTCGAAGAGCGCCGGGGGGCGGAGCCCCCCGCCACCGAAAGACCGCGCGCCGCGCATAGCGGCGCGCGCGACTATTTCATGTCGCCGATCGCGATCATGTCCATATCCGTGAAATCGACATTGTCGCCCGCCATCACCCAGCAGAAGCTGTAATTGCACGTGCCAGCGCCGGAATGGATCGACCAGGGCGGCGAAATCACCGCTTCCTCGGACGCCATCACGATATGGCGTGTCTCCTGCCCCTGTCCCATCATGTGGAAGACGCGGTGCTCGGCATCCATGTCGAAATAGAGATAGGCCTCCATCCGGCGGTCATGTGTATGGGCCGGCATGGTGTTCCAGGCCGAGCCCTCATGGACAATGGTGTAGCCCATGACGAGCTGGTTCAGGTCGACGATATCGGGATGGATGAACTGCAGCAGCGACCGACGGTTGATCCCTTGCTGGGAGCCAAGTTCCAGCCGGTTGGCCATCTCCGGCGTGACAAGCACCGGCTTGGTTGCACGATGCGCCGGGGCGGATGTGACGTAGAACCGCGCTGCGCCGGAAAACGTGACCGGGCCCGAGCCCATGGGCAGGTAGAGGATCTCGCCCTTCTGTACCTCCCAGCTTTCACCGCCCGCCGAAACCGTGCCCGTCGCACCGATATTCAGGATGCCCATCTCGCGACGATCGAGGAAGGACGGCGTGCCCGTGGCCTCGACGCTGTCGAGCACCAGCTCGCCTCCGGCCGGCACGACGCCGCCAAGGATCAGCCGGTCGTAATGGGTGTAGACCAGGCGAATTTCTCCATCGGCAAAGAGCCCACCGGCGTGAAAATGCTTGCGCAGGGTCGCCGTATCCATCCCCTTCGCGGTCTCGGGGTCGATGGCATAGCGGGTCTCAATGGAGGTCATGTCTGGTCCTTTCAATGATATGCGGCGCGCCACAGCGCAAAGCAGTCGATGAAACGTTCGGGTTCGAGCGTCGACCCCGACGCGGTGGCGGCACCGCGCGGGCGCCTGCTCAACGAGAGCTCCCGCGAAGGTTGCGCGCCTACGGTGCTTGCCGGGAGCGCGAATCGCGCGGCTCCCGGAAACGATGTCTCAGAGCCGGTAGGCCTGCTTCACGAGACGATAGCTGAGATCCTGGGCCACTTCGTAGGCCTCGTCCTCCGCCAGTCTCCCCGTCGCGCAGAGCGAGGCGAGATAGGCGCAATCCACGCGCCGCGCGACATCGTGGCGCGCCGGGATCGAACAGAAGGCCCGTGTGTCGTCGTTGAACCCGACCGTGTTGTAGAAGCCGGCGGTTTCCGTGGTCAGTTCGCGATACCGGCGCATGCCCTCGGCGCTGTCGAAGAACCACCAGGCCGGACCGAGCTTGAGCGACGGATAGGCACCGGCCAGCGGCGCAAGTTCGCGCCCATAGGCGGTCTCGTCCAACGTGAACAGGATGATCGACAGTCCCGGCTCCAACCCGACCGCGTCCAGAAGCGGCTTGAGCGCCCGGACATAGTCGGTGCGCGAGGGGATATCGAAGCCCTTGTCGCGACCAAAGCGGCCCATGACCGCCCCGGAATGGTTGCGGAAGGATCCCGGATGGATCTGCATGACCAACCCGTCGTCAAGGCTCATCCGCGCCATTTCGGTCAGCATATGGCCGCGGAACGCATCGGCCTCCTCCGCCGTGCAGGCGCCTTTCAGCGCCTTCTGGAACAGGGCGTCCGCTTCGGCTCGGGGCAGGTCCTCCGTCCGTGCGGTCGGATGTCCGTGATCCGAGGACGTGGCGCCGAACTCCTTGAAATAGGCGCGCCGATTGCGATGCGCCTCCAGGTAACCATCCCAGGTCGTCGCGTCCGTGCCGGCCATCTCGCCGAATTTCTCGATATTCGTCGCGAAGCCTTCGAATTCCGGGTCGATGACGGGATCGGGGCGGTAGGCCGTCAGAACCCGGCCCGACCAGCCGCTCTCGCGGATCATCCGGTGCCAGCGCAGGTCATCCAGCGGGCTCTCGGTCGTGGCAATCGCCTCGATCCCGAAACGCTCGAACAGCGCGCGCGGGCGGAACTCCGGGCGTTTCAGGCAATCGTCGATATGATCGTAGAAATCATCCGCCGTCTCGGGCGACAGGCGCTTCTCCAGCCCGAACACATCCTGGAAGGACTGATCCAGCCAGAGCCGCGACGGCGTGCCACGGAACAGGTGGTAATGCGCGGCAAATAGACGCCAGATCTTGCGCCCATCCATCTCGACGCGCGTGCCGTCAGCCAGCGGGACACCGAGATCTTCCAGCTTCACGCCCTGCGAGAACAGCATCCGGAACACGTAGTGATCGGGCGTCACGAAGAGCTGCGCAGGGTCCGGAAAGGCTTCGTTTTCAGCATACCAGCGCGGGTCGGTGTGGCCATGCGGGCTGACGATCGGCAAATTCTCTACCGTCTTGTAGAGCGCGCGAGAGAGATCGCGCGCCTGCGTTTCCATCGGGAAAAGTCGATCCGGATCAAGAAGAGCCATGCAACAACCGCCTCCTTGCGGAACTGTCGGCCAGACGGCCATTGGCTTCTGGCCGACTGGTATGCTAGTAGAAAAATGAAGTCAAGTTGGCCAAACCCATGTCAGACCCCCCAGCCCTGCGCAGCCTCGATCCGATTGCCCGCCCCAGCGTGGCCGATCAGGCCTTTTCAGAATTGCACAAGCAGATCGTCTGGCTGACGCTTCAGCCAGGCGCACGCCTGTCCGAAGTCGAAGTGGCCAAGGCGCTCGGTGTCTCGCGCCAGCCGGTCCGCGATGCCTTCTTTCGTCTCGCGCAGCTCGGATTCCTCGAGATCCGCCCGCAACGGGCAACACGGGTCTGCCTGATCTCGACGGAAGCGGTAGGCCAGGCGCGTTTTGTCCGCACGGCACTGGAAGTGGAAATCGTCCGCGCGGCCTGCGGGACCATGAACGCGCAGTGGAAAAAGCAGCTGCGGCGCAATCTTGCCGAGCAGGAGCTTGCCGTGCAGGCGGACGACCGCCGGACGTTCCACAACCTGGACGATGCCTTCCACGAAGCGCTCTGCCTGATGTCGAACCACGCCTTCGCCTGGCAGATCATCCAGCAGAGCAAGGCGCATCTGGACCGCGTCCGGCTTCTGTCGCTCTCCTTCAACCAGAAGCAGACGCTTGACGAGCACAAGGCGCTGTTCGATGCCGTCGTGGCGCAGGATCCGGACGGCGCCGAAGAGAAGATGCGCTTGCATCTGGCCAGGCTCGACAGCGAGATAAACCGGATCCGGGCCGAAAATCCCGACTATTTCGCCGAGACCTAGCCGCCCGACAGACGCCGGGCGGCTTTCCTGTCTCAGCTTTCCGCGTTCCAGATGTCTTTCGGAACGATTGCGCCAGGGCAGGTGATGACACGCGCCGCGCAGTCATGGCCGGCCATCAGCGCCTTGCCGATATCGGCGCCCTGCGCGTATTGCGACAGGAACCCGCCGACGAAACTGTCCCCAGCCGCCGTCGTGTCGACGACCTTTTCAACCATCCGGTAGGTCTGGGCTTCCGGCAGTGGCGCACCGATCGGCAGCGGCCCCTCGCCGCCTCGCTTGAGCGCCCCGAAGGGAACGCCATAGCCCTCGAGCCGGCGCATCACTGCCTCTGAATCGGCATCGCCGAAGAGCTCCATTTCGTCATCGACGGACGGGAAGGCAACGTCGCATTTGCGCCAGGCCGTTTCGACATCGCGCTGCGCGGTCGCAACATCTTCCCACAGCTTTGGGCGGTAATTGGAATCGAAGGCCACCTTTCCGCCCGCGGCCCGGTAGCCGTCGATCCAGTCGAACAGGGCCGCGCGTTGGGCCGGGCTCAGAATGGCGAGGGTGATGGCGGAATAATAGACGAGGTCGAACTCGGACAAGGCAGCGAAGGTCTCGCCGCCGTCATCGGCAAAAAGCGTGCGGGCAGCGGAAGAATCGCGCCAATAGGTAAAACTCCGTTCGCCGGACTCATCCGTCGTGATCGCGTAGAGACCGGGGATGCGTTCGGGGTGGCGCCGCATATGGGACACGCCAACCTGCTCACCGCTGATGAAGTCCAGCATCCGGTCCGAGAGAGGGTCCGTTCCCACGGCCGACACAAACTCGACCTCATGGTCCGCTGGCAGCAGGCGCCTCAGATAGATCGCGGTGTTCAGCGTGTCGCCAGCATAGCCGACCCCCGCCTTGCCCTCTGCGGCTCCGAGCGAGAGCTCGATCATCGCCTCGCCAAAACAGGCGATCTTCTTCAATGTCTCCGGCATGTCCATCAGTCCCGTATTCGATCCCAGGCGTCCGGGCACGGCCAAGGCTGACCTCCCGGTTGCACTCTCCTAGCGCGAAGCGCGGCGGGATTGAATGCCTTCCGACGAAAGGCCGCATCGCGGCTGGCTCAACACACCTTGTCCTGCGGTGCCTGCGCAAGTTGCTGATCCAGCCAGACGACGAAATGGTCGACGGGCATCGGGCGCGCGCCGAGATAGCCCTGGAAATACTTGCAGGGGTATTTGCCCAGGACCGAAAGCTGCGTTTCCGTCTCGATTCCCTCCGCCACGACATCCGCCTTCATGACCTGCGCCATGGCGAGGATCGTCGCCATAAGATCTTCGGCCTCCTCGTCTTCGCCAACGTCCTGCAGCAGGCTGCGGTCGAGTTTCAGCGTGTCGAACGCCAACCCCTTGAGACGACCGAGATTTGAGTACCCGACACCGAAATCGTCAATCGCCAGCCTCGTCCCGACGAGCCGAAGCCGCTCGAGGCGCTGCGTGATCGCGGACCCATCCGACATGGCCGTGTTTTCGGTGATCTCCAGCTCGATCGTTCCGGCCGGAAGATTGGCCGCATCGATACGCCAGAGCAGATCCTCGACGAATTTTTCGTCCGCAAGCTCGTCCACGGAGAGATTCATCGCGAATGTCAAAGGAACGTCCACCGAAGGCAGAATGCGCTGTGCGGCGGCCAGCGTCTTGCGCATCACGAGGCGGCCGATATCGGGCAGGAGACCGGCACCGGCCGCCAGCGGCAGGAACATGTCCGGCCCCAGGATGCCCCGAACCGGATGATTCCAGCGCACAAGAGCCTCTGCCCCCGAGACCATGCCATCCGAAATGTAGAATTGCGGCTGCAGGAAGATGACGAACTGATCCATGTCGATCGCGTCACGGATATCGGCGGCAAGCTCCTGCCGTTCGATGGCAAGCCTGTGCTGGTCGCCGTCATACAGGGCGAACGTGTTCCGACCGGCCCGCTTTGCCTGGTACATCGCGACATCGGCATGCTTGAGCAGCAGCTCACAGCTCGGGGCATGATCGGGAAAATTGGCAACACCGATGCTCGTCGTCGTCCGCAATGTCAGGCCCTCGACGCGGAGCGGCTCCTGCATGATATCGATGATGCGCTCGACCAGAACATGACAAAGCGATGTCGGCACCACGATGGTGAACTCGTCCCCGCCGAGCCGCGCGACCACCGCGTCGCTTTCGAACCGATAGTTCGAACCACTGCGCACGGAGCCGACATTGAGCAGAACAAGCCCGGTGTCGAGGACACATTTGCGCAGCCTGTCGGCGAACAGGACAAGGAGCATATCGCCAACATGGTGGCCATGGTTGTCGTTCACCGACTTGAAGTCGTCGAGATCCAGGAAGAGCACGGAGAACGCCTCCTGTCGCGATGAGGCCTCGATGGCGATCTGCTCGAGCTGGTGACTGAGCCAGGCACGGTTCGGAACGCCGGTGAGCTTGTCCTTATAGGCGACCTCATGGATCTCCTGGATCGAACTTCGCAGAGCGATCAGCATCGTGTTGAAAGATGTTGCGAGGCTTTCGATCTCGTCATTCGTGCTGACGGATATCGTCTGGTCGAGGTCGCCACCGGCGGCGCGCTCGGTCGCGCGGGTCAGCCGGTTCAGAGGGCGTACCAGCCTCGCCGAAACGATATTCGACGTGAAAAGCCCGACAAGGACAAACAGGATTCCCGCCAAAAGGTTTGTCGTCCAGACCTTTTCACTATCCGCCTGGAAACCTTCCGGGTCGAAATCCAGACGCAGGGTCCCGTAGTTCACATTTCCGATCAACAGCGGCTTGGCGATCTGCTGAACACGTTCAAAAGTCCGACGCTGGATCTCGCCAGTCTCCGATGCCGCCCGCGTGAGAATATCGTCGGAGGTCTTAAGAAAATCGAGCCCGTCCTCCTCGTCGCTTTCGACGACCGTGACACCGTCCGGATCCACGATGAAAAGATCCAGAACATCGGGCTGGCCGCGCAACTCCTCGAAAATGATGTCCAGTTCGGCCGCGCGCCCCTCGATCAGATAGGGAAGCGAGACCTCGGTCGCCATGTCGAGCAGGTGAAACAGGCGCAGCTCCTGGCGCTCATGCACCAGCTGGAGCTGGGTCTGCACATTGATCAGGATGACAGCCCCGACGATCGTGGAGATCAACGCGCCAAAAACGAAGGACAAACGTCTCCCAAGCCCGGACTTTGCAAGCCGGACCCCATCTCCAAGCGCATTGACGACCGCGAGCATGGGCATCAGCTTCTCAAGACACCCCGGGCAGCAAGCTCATCCAGCAATTCGTAGATTGGCGCGAAAGTCGCGTCCACCCCGTCGGGGAAGTCGTCGAACTTGGAGGTCTTGTGGAATTTCTTGAGCACGGCCTGGCCTTCTTCGGTATCGCTCAAGCCGATCAGGAGTTCCTTTACGGCTGCCGCGAGTGCCGGCCCCATGTCGGCGGACCGTATGACCGTCTGGCGCGGCACCTCGATGCTGCGGGCGATCACGCGATATGCCCCGGGAAAGGCCACTTCGAGCTTGCTGAACCCGTTTGGATCCGTCGCAGCGGCGTCGATCCAGCCCCGCGACAGCCAGAGGATCGTGTTCTTGTCATCCTTGCTGAAAAGATAGCCGACCGCGTCCTCTGGCGTCGGGACCTGATACCCAGCGACCTCCCGAACCGGCAGATTCTGTGCCAGGATGAGCCCCATCGGCAAAAGGAAGCCGGATGTCGAATCCGGGTCCTGGAACCCGATCTTGTGGCCAACGAGATCCGGCAGGGACTGGATCGCGCTGTCCGCCGGCACGACAATCACAGAGTGATAGGTCCCCACCCCTCGCTTCCAACGCCGCAGGAAAGGAACGCCGCCGCTGTTGCGCGCGATCTTCGCGGCCACGAGCGGGCTGTCGAAATAGAGATCGACCCGCCCATCCGCGAGAGCGGCCTCCATCGCCGCGGAAGAGGGCAGAACAGAGATCTGAACCTCGGTCACACCATGTTCGGCAAGCCCTTGCTCGAGATATTCCGCCATGGGCGTGAACCGCTTCACATGTTTGCGGACATTGTCATTCACGCTTCCCAGCACAAGAACTTCGGCCGACGCGGCCCAGGCAAGCACGCTCAGCGCGAATGCCAACGCGGCCGCCGCAATCTTCGTCACCATGTCTTCACTCCTGAATCGCATCGGGCGTCATGCGCATCCTGCGGGCAATGGCGTAAACAAAGGCGAAACCTTCGCGCGACCGACAGGTAATAACCAATTCAAATTGTAAGTGTCTGGCCTGTTCCGGACGTCCCCGTCCGCTGCCGGGAACTAATCGAATTCCAGAACGAACAAATAACTATTAGCTATCCTGCTTGCACTGCGCCCAGATGGCCCTAAGGTGAGGCGGATGACCGAAGATACAAAAAACACGCAACGCAAGAAGGGATCCGGTCTCGGCAAGATCTCCGGCAAACAGCGTGTCACCATGCAGGATATCGCCCGGCTCGCCGGATGCTCGCAATCCACCGTTTCCTTTGTCCTGAACGCCAACACGTCGGTGAAGATCTCGGAGCCGACCCGGCGACGCGTGCTCGAGGTTGCGCGCGAGCTTGGCTACCGCCCGGCAAGCCTGCCCGGCCTGAACCGGAACCGGGCGCGCAACGAGGGGACGATCGCCTTCGTGATCGACAAGATCTCGACCAGTCCGGAGGGGATTGTCGCGCTGGACGGCGTGCGGCAAATCGCTCGCAATCTCGGCGCGATCGTGGTTGTCGCCGAGACCGATGGCGACCCGATGCTGGAGCCGCGCACGCTGGAGATGTTCATCGAGATGGGTGTGCAGGCGATCATCTATGCCTGCATCTTCACCCGTGAAGTCACCTTGCCGAATGCGCTCCTGGAGACGACGACACCGGTCGTCCTGCTCAACTGCTACACCGCCGATGGCGAGCGCCCTGCCGTGGTGCCCGGCGAGATCGCCGGAGGCCACCGGGCGACGGCCGCGCTTCTGGCGGCAGGACATCGCCGCGTCGGCACGATCACCGGCGAGAGTTTCATGGAGGCCACCCGGGACCGGCTTCAGGGCTATCGCAACGCCTTGGCTACGGCGGATATCCCTTTTGCTCCCGAGCTCGTTGCCGAGGGAGACTGGTCCGCCTCCGCGGGGTATCGCGGCACGCAACAGCTCATGGAACTGGAGCAGCCCCCGACCGCGATCTTCTGCCAGAACGACCGGATGGCCGTCGGCTGTTTCGAGGCGCTCAAGGAGATGGGCAAACGCATCCCCGAGGATATCTCCGTTGTCGGCTATGATGACGAGGAAATTGCCCGGCATCTCTCTCCGCCGCTGACATCGCTGATCCTTCCCAGCCGCGCCATGGGCCGTTGGGCGATGGAGCGGATCATGCGGGGCGATGGCGAGCCGGAAGCTGCCGGAGCGCTGGTCAAGCTCGAATGCGAGTTGGTCGAGCGGGACTCCATCGCGCCACCGCCGGGCTGACCGCCCGCAGAGAGACGCCGGACGGCCTCACCTCCCGGCTTTACCCGCCACGCCATACCGGCAAGAGTGACCGCAGCCACAGCTTCCCGGGATTGCAGAATGAACAGCCTGACCTTTCACACGCTCGACGTTTTTACCGACCAGCCCTATCTCGGCAATCCGCTGGCGGTGGTTCTGGACGCAGGCGCATTGGACAGCGCGCAGATGCAGATCATTGCGCGCGAGTTCAACCTGTCCGAGACCATCTTCGTCATGCCGCCCCGCGACCCGGCCCACACCGCCCGCGTCCGCATCTTCTTCCCGACCGCCGAGATTCCCTTCGCCGGCCACCCGACGCTGGGATGCGCCGCACTTCTGGCGAGGTTGCGCAATGGCGACGGCGATTTCGACGATGACATCATCCTGGAAGAGGAAGCCGGGCTCGTTCCAGTGCGGCTGTCGCAAAGGGATGGCCAGATCTCCGGCAGCTTCAAGGCCCCGGTCCTGCCCGAGGCACATGACGGCGACATCCCCGACGGCCTGCTGGCCAGGGCTCTCGGCCTGCCGGAAACCGCTATAGGCTTCGGCCCGCATCGACCCGGCCTCTTCTCCGGTGGCCCGGCCTTTCTCTATGCGCCCATCGCAGATCTCGACGCCCTGGCAGCCGCGCGGCCGATCGAACCGCACTGGTCCGCGCTCATGGAGGCGGGGAATGTGGATTCCGCCTATCTCTATACGCCATCCGGGACAAACGGCTTCCGGGCGCGGATGTTTTCGCCAACGGCCGGCATCCCCGAGGACCCGGCCACCGGATCGGCCTCCGCGATTCTCGCGGGGCAATTGCAGGCCGCCGAAGCTCTGCCCGAAGGCGACAGTGACTGGCAGCTGGTCCAGGGCGTGGAGATGGGGCGGGAGAGCCATGTCGGGCTGCATGTCACGAATTCGACGGGCACCCTGACGGAGGTCCGGATCTCCGGCGCGGCGGTGGAGATCGCGCACGGAACGATCCTGCCGCCCCCGCCCGCCGCATGACCCTGCGCGGCGCGGGCCTCGCCCTTTGGCTGGGCGCCGGTGCAGCACTTGCCGAGCCCATCATTCCCGCGGATTACGACGCGCTCGCCCGGGAACTGACCGAGAGGATCGATTTCGAGCGCCTTCCGAAGCGACCGGAACCGGGTTTCAATCTCGACCACCCCTTCCATGCGCGCGGTGCCTGGCTTGGCGAGCGGTTCGCCGGGCAACAGATCACGTCTGACGCGACCGGCCATGACCGCCTCACCGGCCTCGCCCCCGCGGGCTGGCTGCGGATTGTCGGCGGCGAGCCCGGGCACAACCTTTCCATTGCCTTCCACCGCGGCTTCGGCTCGAACGCGCTCTTTCCACTCGGACCGGCTGGTTTCCCGAAGATCGAGGCGCGCGGCGAAGGTGTGCTGGCGATCCTGTTCGACCACGACCAGGCCGCCCTGGGCTTTAAGCTCCACACCGACTACCCCGACCCGCTGGGCGTCCGCCCGGTCGGAGAGAGCGGCCTGGAGGTCTATTTCTTCGCCCGCGACGGCGCGCTGCTGGCGCGGCTGGAGCACGGACCCGGCCCGGGCATCTCCGCCTTCGGCTATCGGCATGTCGGCACCGGAAAACCGATTGCCGGAGTGGTAATCGTGAATACCGATCCCGGCGGCATCGCCGTTGACGATATCATCTTTGCCAAGCCGCCGCTGCTGGGCTAGCGTCGGGGTATCGGAGGAAATGACCATGCAAAAAGGCTACTGGGTCGCGCATGTCGACGTGAAGGATCAGCAGGTCTTCGAAGATTACAAACAGGCCGCCGCCAAGCCCTTCGCCCGCTACGGGGCGAGATTCCTCGTGCGGGCCGGGCAGTATGACGTCAGGGAGGGCGAGCTGCACCCGCGCACCGTGGTGATCGAGTTCCCGACCTTCGCAGACGCGCTGGCCTGCTATGACGACCCCGAACACCAGGCCGCCAAGGCGATCCGGGACCCGATTGCCGATGGTGACCTCGTGATTGTCGAGGGGCACAGCGTCTGACACTTCAGGCGGCGGGCAGGGCCGATCCGGCCGGCACACGCCCCCCCGGGACCACCTTCCAGCGCGCGAGGGTCAGGTCACGCGACGACGGGCCAAATCCGGTCTTGATAGACGCCCGCCGGAGCGGCATAGCTGGGACATGTTTACTGACCTTCTGAACCGCCTCTTCCACTCCGACCCCGCACCGCTTCCGGAGCTCGACGGCCGCCACGCGCTGGCCGGCCTGCTTGTGCGCACCGCCAAGACAGACGGACAATATGCGGTCGAGGAGATCCGCCGCATCGACCGGATTCTCGCTACAACCTACGGGCTCAACCCCGTCGAAGCCGCCCGCCTGCGTGCAGGCGCCGAGAAGCTCGAATCGCAGGCGCCCGAGGATGGCCGCTTTGCGAACCTCATCCGCGAGCGTCTCGACCGCGCCCATCGCGAGGCCGTTCTCGTGGCGATGTGGCGGGTTGCCCTATCGGACGGGGTGGAAAAGGCGGCGGAAGGAGCGTATCTGGCGCGGGCGAGCGAGCGGCTCGGGCTTGACACCGAGACGATCGACCGCGCCCGCAAGGCTGCCGAACAGGCCGACCCCCTCCAGGGCTGAGCCATTGGCACGGCCTGTCTGATGTCATAGGTATTGCCGATGTTTGCCGATCTACTCAAACGCCTCGTCACGCCGGAGCCGGAGCAACTGCCCGACCCCGACGCTCGCCTCGCGCTGACCGCCCTCCTGGTGCGGGTCGCGCGTTCCGACAATGATTATGCCGCCGCCGAGGTCGACCGGATCGACCGGATCCTGATGCGACGCTACGCGCTCTCGCCCTTCGAGGCCGGCCACCTGCGCGGCCAGGCCGAGCAGCTCGAAGCCGAAGCCCCCGATACGGTCCGTTTCACCCGCGCCATCAAGGACGCGGTTCCCTATGAGGAACGCAGCGCCGTGGTCGAGGCGCTCTGGGCCGTCGTGCTGGCCGATGGTGTGCGCGACGACGAGGAGGACGCACTGATCCGCCTCGTGGCCAACCTGCTCGGCATCAATGACCGCGATTCCGCGCTTGCCCGCCAGCGTGTCGAGGCGTCGGACAAGTAGATGTTCGCGCAGTTCCCGATGTATGATCACCCGGGCGTCCGGGCCGAAACCGACGGGTTCTGGACCGCGATCCGCGACCGCCTCCGCGCCGCCGGTATCGACGCCCCCGAGGCGCTGACCCGGGGCGAGGACCTTCATGCCGAGTGGAACAGCCCCGAGCTGCTCTTCGGACAGGCTTGCGGCCTGCCGTTCCGCGCCGGGCTGCACGCGAAAGTCGCGCTGATCGGCACCCTGGATTACGGCCTGCCGGAGATCCCGCCCGGCCATTACAACTCCGTCTTCGTCGCCCGCCGCGAGGACCCGCGCACGCGGCTGGAGGCGTTCGACGGCGCCGTGCTGGCCTTCAATGACCGCCACTCGCAATCGGGCTGGGGAACGGCCTGCGCAGCCCCGGTCCGCTTCCGCCTCGGCCCCGAGACCGGCAGCCATCGCGACGCCGCCATCGCCATCGCCGAAGGCCGCGCCGACATTGCCGCGCTGGACACGATCAGCTGGCGGCTGATCAAGGCGCATACGGATCTCGCCACGCCGCTGAAAACCCTCGGCCTGAGCGGCCACTCTCCCGGCCAGGCGCTGATCACCGCCTTTCCGCAGCATCTCACCGCCCTGCGAGCCGCCATTCGTGAGGGAATCGCCGCGTTGCCGGCGCCCGAACGCGAGGCGCTCGGGATTCGCGGGTTCCTGCGAACCAGCCCCGCCGAGTACTTCACCGTTTCCAATCCGCCTAGTCCTGAGGCATATGCCTCCGCAGCTGCTTGATCGAAAGGGGTAACACAGGGGCAATTTGCCTTTCCGCGTTGCAATTGCCCAGCATTTGCGCCCTACTCTGCCACTGAAATAGCCAGGAAGCGCCCGTGAACGACACCACTCCGCCCGTCATCGAAATCCATGACCTGCACAAGGCCTATGGAGCGCTCGAAGTTCTCAAGGGCGTAGACATGGTGGCGCGCAAGGGAGAGGTGGTCTCGCTGATCGGCTCCTCGGGCTCCGGCAAGTCGACGCTCCTTCGCTGCGCCAACCTGCTCGAGGACAGCCAGCAGGGCGAGATCCGCTTCGAAGGCGAACCTGTCACCTGGCATGGAACAGGGCATCACCGTCGCCCGGGCGACCACAAGCAGCTGATCCGCATTCGCACCAACCTGTCGATGGTCTTCCAGCAGTTCAACCTCTGGGCCCATATGACGATCCTCGAAAACGTCACCGAAGCCCCGATCACCGTGCTCAAGCGCGACCGCGCCGAGGTCGAGACGCTCGGCCGGGACCTGCTCGCCAAGGTCGGGATTGGCGACAAATGCGATGTCTACCCCGCCCAGCTCTCCGGCGGGCAGCAGCAGCGCGCCGCCATCGCCCGCGCGCTGGCGATGGAGCCAAAGGCGCTGCTCTTCGACGAACCCACCTCCGCACTCGATCCCGAGCTGGAACAGGAGGTCGTCAAGGTCATCAAGGCGCTGGCGCTGGAAGGCCGCACCATGCTGCTCGTGACCCATGACATGCGGCTCGCGGCAGATGTCTCCGACCATGTCGTCTTCTTGCACCAGGGAAAGATCGAGGAAGAAGGCCCGCCGACAAGCCTCTTCGGCAATCCACAGACCGAGCGCCTACAACAATTCCTGTCGCACAGCCAGGATAGGTAATCCCCAAGTCAAACCAGCAACCAACCAAGAGAAAACCAATGAAGAAGCTGATCCTCTCCACCGTCGCCTTTGCGCTCGCTGCCAGCGCCGCCACGGCCGCGGATGTCATCCGTATGGGAACCGAGGGCGCCTACCCTCCGTGGAACCTCATTGACGACAATGGCGAAGTCGGTGGCTTCGAGCGCGAGCTGGGCGACGAACTCTGCAAGCGCGCCGAACTGACCTGCGAATGGGTCACCAATGACTGGGATTCCATCATCCCGAACCTGGTCTCGGGCAACTACGACACCATCATCGCCGGCATGTCGATCACCGACGAGCGCGACGAAGTCATCGACTTCACCATGCCCTACACGCCGCCGGATCCGTCCCTCTACGTGGCCATGGAAGAGGGCGTCGACCTGAGCTCCGCCGTCGTCGCCGCCCAGACCGGCACGATCCAGGCCGGCTACGTCGCCGAGAGCGGCGCCACGCTGGTCGAGTTCCCGGTGCCTGAAGACACCGTCGCCGCCGTCCGCAATGGCGAAGCCGACGCGGTCCTGGCCGACGCCTCCTTCCTCGAAGGCGCCGTGGCGGCCGATTCCGAGCTGATGATCGTCGGCGACCCGGTCGCGCTTGGCGGCGGCGTCGGCATGGGCCTGCGCGAAAGCGACGGCGAGCTGAAAGCCAAGTTCGACGCCGCCATCCAGTCCATGAAGGACGATGGCACGCTGAACGAGCTGATCAAGAAATGGGAAGTCTCCACCCTGTGGTAAGACCTTCCGCCGGGGCGCGCATCCGCTGCGCCCCGGCCCACCGACCACCAGAACAGACGGGCCGCAAGACAAAGGCCCGCGGGACGGATCGCCATCTTCTCCTATTGCTCGGACCCCTCGACCCTTGACGGCCTGGCCTGGCTTTCGTGCTACCTGACCAATGGCAAGCACATGCTGTTCTACCAGTCCTTCCTGACGGTCCTGCTACTGCTGGCCATCACCGCGCCGGTCTCGCTCGCCTTCGGCTTCGGTGGCGCGGTCGCCTCACGGTCGCATGTCCCGCCCGTGGCCTGGTTCGGCAAGCTCTACACCTCCATCGTGCGCGGCGTCCCCGATATCGTCTTCTTCCTCTTCTTCGTCATCGCGCTTGACCAGGGCATCGAATGGCTGCGCCACCAGGCGCTCTGCCCCGACTGGTCCGAGCCGATCCGGCAAGGCAACGACTTCCTCGTCTGCCCGCAGGCCAAGGCCCCGCTTTCCACGGCGCCGCAATGGATCCACGAGGTCTATAATTTCTGCCTCGCGATCTTCACCTTCGCCATCGTCTTCGGTGCTTTCGCCGCCAACGTGCTCTACGGCGCCATGAACGCCGTCCCGAAGGCGCAGCTCGAGACCGCCCATGCCTATGGCATGTCGAACCGCCAGACCTTCTGGCGCATCCTCGTGCCGCAGATGTGGGTCTATGCGCTACCCGGCCTCGGGAACCTGTGGATGATCCTCATCAAGGCGACACCGCTGCTCTTCCTGCTCGGCGTGCGCGACATCGTCTACTGGGCGCGCGAACTCGGGGGCTCCAAGACCGCCGTCTACGCCTATCCGCATGGCGACTGGCGGCTCTATTACTTCCTCTTCCTGCTGGTCTTCTACCTTGCCTTCACGCGCGTCTCCGAGATCGCCATCGAACGCATGACCCGCAAGCTCTCCCACGGGCAGGCCACTGCCGCCGGCGAACAGATGAGGCGTGAAGCATGATCTGCGGCGACACTTTCCAGGCCTATGCGCTCCGATCCCTCGGCCATGGCGAACGCCTGCTGCCCAAGGCCGACATCACGCTCTGCGACCAGGTCGTCCTGATCGGCTCCGGCTTGATCTGGAACATCTATTTCGCGGCCATCGCCCTTCTGGCGGGGTTCTTCCTCGCCACGGCGCTGGCCGTCGCCAAGTCCCGCCCCTCGCGCTGGATCCGCAAGCCGGCCGAATGGTTCATCTTCGTCTTCCGCGGCTCGCCGCTCTTCATTCAGTTCTTCCTGGCCTACCTCGCCTTCGTGAAACTGCCGAAAGTGGGCGTCGAGTTCATGCTCTTCGGCATCGAGTTCGACGCCGGCACGCATTGGCTCACCCGTGCCTGGCTCGGCGCCACCCTCGTGCTGGTCTTCAACACCGCCGCCTATACCGGCGAGATCTTCTATGGCGCACTGCGCTCCGTCCCCAAGGGGGACCTCGAAGCCGCCGACGCCTATGGCCTCACCGGCTGGCACCGCTTCCGCCGCGTTGTCTGGCCGACCATGCTGCGGCTCGCCTGGCCCGCCTATACCAACGAGGCCATCTTCCTCTTCCACGCCACGACGCTGGTCTATTTCTCCGGCTTCCCGGCCCGCAAGCAGATGGGCGACGCGCTCTACTACGCGAGCTACTTCGCCGACAAGACCTTCAACCCCTTTGTCCCCTACCCGATCGTGGCCGGTTTCTTCATTCTCGGCACGCTGGTCATCATCCTGACCTTCGGGCTGGTGGGCAAACGGCTGAACCGGCACCTGCCACAGATCAATCGAAAGCGTTTCCGTTTCCGCCCGCAATGGATCCGCTGAGGAGAGGCCCATGAGCTGGCTCGACGACAACCCGCAGATCCACAATATCCGCGTGGCCACGCCGGATCTCAACGGGCAAGCCCGTGGCAAACGCATCCCCGCGCGCTACGCCTCCAAGGCCGAGGATGGCGGCGTCCGCCTCCCGCTCTCGTCGCTGAATCTCGACATGTGGGGCGAAGATATCGAGGGCTCTCCGCTGGTCTTCGAAAGTGGCGACCCCGACGGCATCATGCGGCCGACCGAACGCGGCTTCGTGCCCATGCCCTGGCTGGACGCCCCCTCCGCGCTTCTGCCGCTCTCCGCCTATCACGAAGACGGCGCGCCCTTCGGCGGCGACGCCCGCCACGCGCTCGCCAATGTCGTGCGCCGGCTGGAAACGCGCGGGCTGAGCGCCGTCGTCGCCACCGAGCTGGAATTCTACCTCGTCGATGACAGCGGCCCCGAGCTTCAGGTCCCTCCCTCGCCCGGCACCGCAAAGCGGCGTATCGGTTCCGAGATCCTCTCGCTGCAGGCGCTCGACATCTGGGACGCCTTCTTCACCGACCTCTATGACGGCTGCGAGGCGATGGATATCCCCGCCGACACCGCCATTTCCGAGGCCGGACCCGGCCAGTTCGAGATCAACCTGATGCACCAGTCGGATCCGCTCAAGGCCGCCGACGACGCCTGGTTCTTCAAGCTGCTGGTGACGGGGCTGGCGCGCAAGCACGGTTTCGCCGCCTCCTTCATGGCCAAGCCTTATGCGCAGGCCTCCGGCAACGGCATGCACACGCATTTCTCGCTGATCGATGGCGACGGGAACAACATCTTCGACGACGGCACCGAGCAGGGCAGCGATGCGCTGCTGCATGCGGTCGCCGGCTGCCTGAAGGCGCTGCCCGGCAGCGGCCTCATCTTCGCACCGCACGGACCGAGCTACGACCGCATGGTTCCGGGCGCCCACGCGCCCACCAGCATCTGCTGGGCCTACGAGAACCGGACCGCCGCGATCCGCGTCCCCGGCGGCAACCCCAGGGCGCGCCGCATCGAGCATCGGGTCGCGGGAGGGGATGTGAACCCCTACCTCTCGCTCACCGCAATTCTCGGTGCGGCTGTGAACGGGCTGGAAGACGCTGAAAAGCCGGTCGCGCCGATCACCGGCAATGCCTATGACATCTCCCTGCCCCAGATCCCGACCGATTGGGACGACGCCATCGGCGCCTTCGAGAGCGACCACTGCGTGAAGCGGATCTTCCCGGACGAGCTGGTGCGCAACATGGCGATGACCAAGCGGCAGGAGATGCGCAAGCTGGCTGAGCTTGACCGGTCGGAGATGCTGGCGCTCTACCTGGATACCGTCTGAAGCCCCTCTCGCTTGCAAATTCGCCGGACAGTGGCCCTGCCGGCGCCTGCCCGTGGGATGGCGCGGCAACGCGTTTGGCCTGCGCCTTGTCTCCGCCAGGTCCGATAGAGACCAGAGCGTTGCGCTTGGGTGAACGAGCGCCAGCCTGCCGGGACGCGCAGGCGATGGCACGGCGGCCTTCGGCGTTGTTTCCCTGCCCATCAACGCACATCCCCAACGAACCTTGGCAGCTCGTCTCGGTAATCCGGGCATCCTTGCCCGGACGCCATGCCCGCCCCCTTGTCCCCGCTCCGCCCCAAGCGTAGCCTCCGGGCAAACGCAAGCAACGGATATCCCATGCAGATTGGCATCCTGATGACCGGCCACGTGCCGGAAGAACTTGTCGACGAGGTCGGCGAATACCCCAAGATGTTCGAACGCCTGCTGGACGGGCATGGCTTTACCTTCCGAAGCTGGGCCGTGGTCGATGGCGAGCACCCCGAGAGCGTCTCGGAAGCCGATGGCTGGCTGATCACCGGCTCGAAACACGGCGCATACGAAGACCACCCCTGGATTCCGCCGCTCGAAGAGTTCATTCGCGCGCTCCACGCCGATGGACGCCCGCTTGTCGGAATCTGCTTCGGCCACCAGATCGTCGCCCAGGCGCTCGGCGGCAAGGTCGAGCTATTTGCCGGCGGCTGGTCGGTCGGGCATACCAGCTACGATTTCGAGGGCGAAACGATGGCGCTCAATGCCTGGCACCGGGACCAGGTCACCGAGCTCCCGGACGGCGCCCGTGTCATCGGAAGCTCGGATTTCTGCGCCAATGCCGCCCTGCTTTATGGCAGCTCGATCTACACGATTCAGCCCCATCCCGAGTTCAGCGCCGGGTTTCTTGAGAGTCTGATCGAGACGCGTGGCGCCCTCGTCCCCGACGAGATTCTCGCGCAGGCGAAAGCAAACCTTGCCGCGCCCACCCGAAATGCCGATATCGGCAACCGAATCGCCCGCTTCTTCCTCGACGCGAAAGGCTGACCCATGGTCCGCGCCCTGATCGATCGACTCCCCGAGGCCGCGCAGGCCTATCTCCATCACGGCAAGCTGGAAGAGGTCGAATGCGTCATTTCGGACCTTGCCGGCGTGGCGCGGGGCAAGGCCATGCCGGGGCTGAAATTCGCACGGCAAACCCATTTCTACATGCCGAACTCGGTCTTCCTGCAGACGATCACCGGCGACTGGACCGAGATCGACGGCATGCCCTATACCGAGCCGGACATGGTGCTGACCCCGGACCTGAGCACGGCAACCGCCGCGCCCTGGACCGCCGACTGGACGCTCCAGGTCATTCACGACATCTCCGACCAGGAGGGCACGCCCGTCCCCACCGCGCCGCGCAACGTGCTCAAGCGGGTGGTCGGGCTGTTCGAGGCGCAAGGGCTCACGCCCATCGTTGCGCCCGAAATGGAGTTCTACCTCGTTGCGCCCAACACGGACCCGGCCAAGGAAGTCGAGCCGCCGATGGGCCGCTCCGGCCGCCGCGCGGCGGCGCGCCAGGCCTATTCGCTCTCCGCGATCGACGAATACGGGCCGGTTATTGACGACATCTACGATTTTGCCGAAGCGCAGGGGTTCGAGATCGACGGCATCATGCAGGAAGGCGGCGCGGGACAGGTCGAGTTGAACATGCGCCATGGCGACCCCATCCGGCTGGCCGACGAGATCTTCTTCTTCAAACGCCTGATCCGCGAGGCAGCGCTGCGCCACAATTGCTACGCCACCTTCATGGCCAAGCCGATCCAGAACGAGCCGGGCTCAGCGATGCATATCCACCATTCGGTGGTCGACAGCGCCACGGGGCGCAACATCTTCACGGATGAGACCGGGCAGGACAGCGAGGCCTTCCTGCATTTCATCGCCGGCCTGCAGCGCCACATGCCCGCGATCATCGCCCTGATCGCGCCTTACGTGAACTCCTATCGCCGCTACGTCCCGGATTTCGCCGCCCCGATCAATCTCGAATGGGGCCGGGACAACCGCACCACCGGCCTGCGCGTCCCGGTCTCTGGCCCCAATGCCCGCCGCGTGGAAAACCGGCTCGCCGGGATGGATTGCAACCCCTATCTCGCCATTGCCGGGTCATTGGCCTGCGGCCTGCTCGGAATGCAGGAGAAGCGTATGCCGGCCCCCGATTTCAAGGGCGACGCTTATAGCAGCGACGCGGGCATCCCCCGCACTTTCGGCGAGGCGCTGCCGCTCTTTGCCGAATCCACTGCCGTGCACGAGGTGCTCGGCGAAGAATTCTGCAAGGTCTATGGCGCGGTGAAAGAGACCGAATACGCGGAATTCCTGCAGGTCATCAGCCCCTGGGAACGCGAACACCTGCTCCTGAACGTCTGACCGCGGACGGCAATATCTCGCCGCCTCCGCCTTCACTGCGGCAAAGTTTTTCTTTCCAGTTTTCCGAATGTCCTCTACAGGAATTCTGAAACAGTAGTGAGATCCCTGCAAATGTCCCAGGTCCAGGCCCCCAATGTCTATGATGCCGAGCCGATCCCCGAAGCTGCGCGCGCAGAGATCGACCGCCTTCTGAGCAGCGGCGATCTCTTCCGCTACACCGCCGCGCAGGACGCCCCGGTAACGCTGCTGGAACGCGAGTTCGCCGAGCTGATGGGCAGCAAATACGCGCTTGCCGTCTCCTCCTGCTCGGCCGCGCTCTTCCTGTCGCTCAAGGCGCTGGACCTGCCGCGCGGGGCGAAAGTGCTGATCCCCGCCTTTACCTTCGGCGCCGTCCCCTCGGCGGTCGTTCATGCCGACTGCCAGCCGGTCCTGCTCGAATGCGGCCTGAACTACCGGATCGATCTCAAGGATTTCGAAGCCAAGCTGACCGACGAAATCGGCGCCATCATCATCAGCCATATGCGCGGCCATACCTCGGACATGGACGCGATCATGCAGCTGGCCGAGGCCAGGGCCATCCCGGTCATCGAGGACGCGGCGCATTCGCTTGGCACGCTCTGGTCGGGACGCAAGATCGGCACCATTGGCAAGATCGGCTGTTTCTCCTTCCAGTCCTACAAGCTGCTCAATGCCGGCGAAGGTGGGGTCTTGATCACCGACGACGCCGACATCGTCGCCCGCGCGGTCATCATGTCCGGCGCCTACGAGCATAACTGGAAGAAGCATGACGGCCTGAAGGCGGCTTTCGAGCGCTGGCAGAACAAGCTGCCGCTCTACAACCTGCGCCTTCAGAACCTCTCCGCGGCCGTGATCCGCCCGCAACTGGAGGAGCTGGCCCGACGCGTCAGTGACGGCCGCTCGAACCACGATTACGTCGCCGACAAGCTCAACAGCTCGCCCTGGCTCGACGTCCCGCCGCCGCTGGCACAGGAGTTGCGCGCGCCGGATTCGATCCAGTTCAACCTCGTTGGAATGTCGGAGGAAGAGGTCACCCTTTTCGTGAATTCCGCCGAGGCGGCCGGCGTCAAGGTGCAGGTCTTCGGCAAGAGCACGGACAATGCGCGCGCCTTCTGGAACTGGCAGTTCATCGAAGGCGAGATGCCGGAGCTGCCGCAGACACGCGAGATGCTGATGCGGGCCTGCGATGTGCGGCTGCCGGCCCGTCTGAAGACGCCGGAGCTGGATTTCATTGCCGACGCGCTGACCGGAGCAGCGGCAGAGGCGATGGCCGAGAACCGCTCCTACGGAACCTGAACTCCGCCAGGCCATATGCAGAAACACCGCTGAAACAGGAGGGCGACGCCGACAGAAGTCGGATCGCCAACGGTGCCATTACGCGTAGCGTATGAAAGGCGGGGCGGGTCACATCCTGGTTCGACGCCAGGCTTCGCTCGGCTCGGTGTCCCGCGACCGGCTCGTGGCCTTTCCTCGAAATGAGCGGCCCCCAACCTCACGCTGAAACCCTCTTCATCTCCCTCGCCGACCGATCAACACGACTTCAAAGCACATGAAGCTCCTGCTCCAGCCACGGCATCTCCTCTACGGCCGGTGCAACCGTCATTTCCTGAAGCAGCGGTTTGAGCTGGTCGACCAGACGCTCCGGCATATCCTGCAGAACGCCGGATCGCGCGATCAGGGAGATGCGCCGCGAGAGCGGCGCCGTCGGCAGTGGCAGGATTTCGGTCGCATCGCGGAACCTGCGCGCGCGCAGGTAGCCGAGCGGGGTCAGGATCGTCCAACCGGCCCCGGCCGCCACCATCGCCATGATCGCGTGATAGCTGTCGAGTTCGAAACGGCGGACGAGCTGGACCCGGTTGCGGGCAAGATGCTCCGAAATCTGCCGCCCCATGAGGTGGCGTTCCGTGTAGTGAATGAAGGGCAGCGCGCGAAGCCGCTCCAAAGGCGCGTCACCGGTATCGAATCCCTTGGGAATGGCTGCGACGAAGGGCTCTTCCAGCAACGGGTGGACCTCCGTCCAATCCGCAACTGTTTCAGCAAGGTCTACCGCGACGATCACGTCGAGCGCACGGTCCTCCAGCTGATCGAACAGGCGGTGGCTGGCGCCCGTTTCCAGCAGGAAGCGGCAATCGCTCAACTCTTCGGCCATGGAAGAGAGCAGCCGCGGCGTCACATCGGCGTCGAAATCCTCGATCATGCCCAGCCGCAGGTCCGTCAGGTTGCGCATGTCGCCGGCCGCAAGCTCGGCCCGCGCCAGCGACGCCTCGCTCCAGATCCGCTGGGCCCGCTTGCGAAAGATCCCGCCGGCCATGGTCAATTGCGCCGGGCGGCGCGACCGGTCGATCAGCGAGCGTCCGAGCGCCGTTTCCAGGTTGCTGAGTTGCTGGCTGACACCCGAAGGGCTGGCGCCAAGACGGCGCGCCGCAGCAGAGACAGAGCCCTCCTCGGCAACCGCCAGAAAGACCTCTATGCCCCACAGCGTCACCCGACCGGCGGTATCGGTCATCACATCCCCCGTCAGGGTAGTGCCCGCCGGACAGCCGGCGGGCAGGGCTTCACTTGTTCATGCGGGCCAGCTTGGCCTGGAGATCGGCAAGCTGGCTCTTGATCTCGTCGAGATCCTCGCCGGTGCCTTCCTTGGACGCCTCCGCGCCCGGCGGAGCGGGCGGCCAGCTTCCCATGCTCCCGGTCATCGCCTTGAGGAAGGCGGCTTGCTGCGCCTGCATCGCCTCGAAGCCGGGCATGGTCGCCATCGGATTGATCTTGCCCATGTTCTCCATCATCTTCGATTGCCCGTTCTGGAGCATCTCGAAGGACATGGCGAGAAACTGGGGCACCACCGAATTGGCCGAACTCGTATAGCTGCGGACAAGATCCGTCAGCACGTTGATCGGCAGGACGCTTTCGCCCTTGCTCTCATGTTCGGCAATGATCTGAAGCAGATACTGGCGGGTAAGGTCGTCGCCCGACTTCAGGTCGATGATCTGGACCTCGCGACCATCGCGGATGAAGCCCGCGATATCTTCGAGCGTCACGTAGTCGCTGGTCTCCGTGTTGTAGAGCCGCCGGCTGGCGTAGCGTTTGATCAGAAGCGGGGTGTCGTCGGCCACGCGTTTCCCTCCCTTTTTGCAGTGCAGCGAAGCCTAGACGACGCTTGCACAAAAGAAAAGGGTGGGCTTTGCAGCCCACCCTTCAGGTCTTCACGGGTCAGGGAGGAGGACACGCGCGAAAAACCTCTCACCATGTGCCTTACTTGGCGGTGGTGGCTTTCTTGGCAGCGGAAGTCACCTCGTCGGTGGCTTTCTTGACGGCGGCCTGGGCGTCTTCGGAGAAGTCCTTGCCAGCGGCCAGCATCAGCTCGACGGTCTCCATCTGGACCTTCTTGGCGACTTCGGCGAAGGCGGACATGGTCTCGGCGACCATCTCGGCCTGCGAAGAGGCATATTCGGTCATGGCCTTCTGGTAGTCGCCCGGCTCTTCCTTGAGCTTGGTGACTTCGCCCAGCTTGGACAGGGTGTCCTTGGTCCACTTGGAGGAAATCTCGGTCGACTTCTCGGCGGCTTCCAGGGCAACCTTGGAGAACTTCTCACCCAGCGCAGCCTGGGATTTGAAAGCGTCCTGCATGGAAGTGGTGTCCATCGGGAAAGAGGACAGCATTTCCTGCATCATCTTGGTCATGTCATCGGTCTTGGTCATGGTCTTGCTCCTGCGAGGGCGACCCGGGCTGTCGGGTGCTGTTCATTCGATGACCAAGATATACTTTCTGCACTGCAGCATTTCAAGATTTTTTGCTGCAATGCAGAAATTTTACAATCAACCGACGGAAAATCAGGAACTTTTTTTTGCCACCACGTAACCGCCAGGGGCGGGCGCAAGCGAGGGGTGATCCGAATCGCCGGGCTGGCGCGCCGGCACCTGCGCCCCCGAACGTTTCTTGAGCCATTCCTCCCAGCGCGGCCACCAGGAGCCCTGGTGGAAATCGGCCGTCGCCTGCCACTCTTCCGGCGACAGCTTCAGGTCCTCGTTGTTGTAATGGCCGTATTTCTTCTTGCTCGGCGGGTTTACGATGCCGGCGATATGGCCGGATTCCGAGAGGATGAAGGTCTTCTGTTTTGACCCCATCTTCTGGATGCCCCGGAAGGAGCTCTTCCAGGCGGCGATATGGTCGGTCTCGCAGGCGATGGCGCAGAGCGGCACGTCGACATCCTTGATCGACAGCGTCTCGCCGCAGACCTCGAACCCCTCGCTGCCGGCAAACTCGTCCCGCTGGCAAAGGCCCCGCAGGTATTGCACCGCCATGCGGCCCGGCAGGTTGGTGCCATCGCCGTTCCAGTAGAGCAGGTCGAAAGCCGGCGGCGCCTCGCCCATCATGTAGCTGCGAATGGCGGGGGCGTAGATCAGGTCGTTGCTGCGCAGGTAGGAGAAGGTGCGCGACATGTAGAAACTGTCCAGAATCCCCGAATTGACGCATTCCGCCTCGATCCCGTCGACAAAATCGTCCTGCAGGAAAACGCCGACCTCGCCCTGATCGGAGAAATCGGTGAGCGTGGTGAAGAAGGTTGCGGAACGGATCGACTTGTCGCCGCGTTTCTTCATCAGCGAGAGCGTCAGCGAAAGGGTCGTGCCGGCGATGCAATAGCCGATGACGTTGATCTTCTCCTCGCCACAGATCGACTTCACCTCTTCGATCGCGGAGAGATAGCCCTCCTCGATATAGGTCTCCATGCCGACATCCGCATAGGACTCGTCCGGATTGACCCAAGAGACGACGAAGACCGTGTAGCCCTGGTCCACCACCCATTTGATGAGGGAATTCGCCGGCTTGAGATCGAGAATGTAGAACTTGTTGATCCAGGGCGGGAAGATCAGCAACGGCGTGCGCGCAACCTTCTCGGTCGTCGGCGTGTACTGGATCAACTCGAACATCCGGTTCCGGAAGACGACCTCGCCCTTACTGGAGCCGATATTCTCGCCCACCGTGAAGGCATCCTTGTCGGCAAGCGTGACGACGAGATCGCCGTCATTCTGCTCGAGGTCGCGCACGAGATTCTCCAGGCCGGCCACGAGCGACTGGCCTTCCGTGTCCACCGCCTTCTGCAGCGCCTCGGGATTGGTGCTGAGGAAATTGGCCGGGCTCATCATGTCGACAATCTGGCTGGTGAAGTATTCCAGCCGTTGCTTGTCCTTCGGCTCAAGGTAATCGAGATCAGCGACGGCGCTGTTGATGGCCTCGCTGGTCATCAGATATTGCTGCTTGAGAAAGTTGTAATACGGGTGCGTCTGCCAGAGCTCGCCGGCGAATCGGCGATCCTTCGGCGACGTGTCCTCTGGGGCGGCGAGCTTGCCGGAGGCGAGCGCTTGCTGGGCCTCGATGGCGTGTTTGAGCGTCTTTCCCCAGAAATCCACCTGATGCTCGAACACCTTGGCCGGATTCTTCATCACCTCGGTCCAATAGGCCGATCCGGCCTTCAGGTAGAGGTCCTGCCCCGGCGACTGCAGGGCCGGGTCAATCGGTCTTTGATGCGACAAGGCCGCCACAAGCCGTTGAGAAAGCGACTCGATTTTTGCCAGGTTCGCCGCGAGCTCGTCCTGATCTGGCGTTTGAGTCTCTTGATCGGTTGTCATGGAAGGCCCTTTTCCATTAGTTTCGCCGCAATGAATATATTCGCAGGAATGTTCCAGCAAAGCGACCTTTTGTTCCGGCAGGTCTCTGAGCGCGCCACACAAGGAGTTAGTGACGCATGAAATACATGGCAACCTATGACCTGATGGAGAGTATCCGGGTCACCAATGAGTGGCTCGGCTCAACCGCGAAGGCGGCGTGCTCCTATCCGGCCTTCGGACTGTCCATGAACCCGTTCCTGCAGATGACCGCAGCCTGGGGAGAAGTGACGGAGCGCAGCTTCCAGCGGATGCATGCAAAGCCGGACTGGAACATCAACTCCGTCGTCGGCAAGGACGGGCGCGACCACCTGATCGACGTGATCCCGATGGTCGAGAAGTCTTTCGGCGACCTGATCCATTTCGAAGTCCAGGGGCGGGAGGAGCTTCCGCGCAAGGTTCTGCTCGTGGCGCCGATGTCCGGTCACTACGCAACGCTGCTGCGTTCCACCGTCTTCTCGCTGCTGCCCGATTGCGAGGTCTACACGACAGACTGGCACAATGCGCGCGACATCCCGGTCTCGGCCGGCAAGTTCGATGTTGAGGATTACGTTCTCTACCTCGTTGAATTCATGAAGCATCTCGGGCCGGACACGCATGTCATCGCGGTCTGCCAGCCCGCCCCGCTGACGCTCGCCGCGACCGCTTACCTGGCCGAGGAAGACCCCGCCGCACAGCCCAATTCGCTGACCCTGATCGGTGGCCCGATCGACCCCGGCGCGGCCCCGACCGAGGTCACCGAGTTCGGCCGCACGGCGACGATGGGCCAGCTCGAACAGCATGTGCTGCAACGGGTCGGGTTCAAATATGCCGGCGCGGGACGGATGGTCTATCCGGGCCTGCAGCAGCTCGCCTCCTTCATCGCGATGAATTCGGAGATGCATTCCTCCGCCTTCTTCGACCAGATCGTGCGCACGGCGCGCGGCGAGGCGCATGAGCATGACCGCCACAACCGGTTCTACGACGAATATCTCGCCGTCATGGACATGACCGCCGAGTTCTACATGTCGACCGTTGAGCGGATCTTCAAGAATCGCGAGATCGCGCGGGACGTGTTCGAAGTGAACGGCAAGCGTGTCCATATCGGCGCGATCACCGATGTCGCGGTGAAGACGGTCGAGGGCTCGAATGACGATATCTCGGCACCGGGCCAATGTGTCGCCGCTCTGGACCTGCTGACCGGACTCGACGACAGCAAGAAGGCGAGCCACCTGGAGCCGGGTGCGGGCCATTACGGCATTTTCGCCGGCAAGTCCTGGCGCAACAATATCCGGCCGCTGGTGCTGGAGTTCATCGACGCGAACATGTCGCATGAACGGCGCCGGATGGATTTCGCCAATATCAAGTCGCTGCATTCGCGGTAGCGGCGAAGGGGGGCGGTCTGACCGCCCCTTCCTTGCCGGATGTGTTGACTGCAAAGACGACGCCGGAAGGCTCCGCCGTCACGCCCGATCCGAGTTGACCGGGCCTGTTGACTGCCTGGCTGCCAGATTGGGCGAAAATGGAAGACGGAAATCCTCTGCTCGGCACGTGGTCTCTGGTGGCCTGGTACAACCAGACACGGGATGGACAGAAACTGCACCCGCTCGGTCGAGATGCCACGGGCCATATCTGCTATTCTTCAGATGGTTATGTCTTTGTGCAGATATCGGCGGCCAACCGTGTCCCCTTCGCCCTCGGCGACCCGTTCGGCGGCACGATGGCCGAAGACAGCGCCGCCATGAAGTCCCAGATCACCTATGCCGGAACGTTCGAGTATCATGGCAGCCATGTCGTGCATCATGTCACACAATCCTGCTGCCCGAACTGGGTGGGGACCGAGCAGGTTCGACAGGTGAAGTTCGAGAATGAGGGGCTACGCCTCAGCGCGGCGGGTGCGATTTTCCAGGGCCAGGAAGTGACGGCCTACGTGGACTGGAAACGCGCGAAGCCCTGAAAATGCCGTCTCAGCGCAGGACAAGCGGCGTTTCGAGCCAGTCCCGCAGGATCTTGTTGGTCAGCGTCGGCTGCTCGAGCGTCGGCAGGTGGCCCGCGCCTTCCACCACATGCAGATCGGCATTGGGGATCAGTTCGGCCATGAACTCATGGCGTTTCACCGGATAGATCTGGTCATACTCGCCACAGAGCACCAGGGTCGGAACCCGGGTCGTGCGCAGGACCTTCTGCTGGTCCGGGCGACGCTGCAGGGCGCGGGACTGGGCGACGAAGACATCCGGGCCAAGCGTTTCGGCCATGTCGACAACAAGGTTGAGGATCTCGCCACGATTTGGACCCGGGGCGAGACAACGCGGGCCGATCTCCTCGCGCATCATCGAGGCAAGCCGACCGGAGCGCACGGCGACGATCTGCGGTTCGCGATCCGCAGCCACCTGCGGTGTTTCGGGCAAGGGGCTGGTGTCGAACAGCGCCAACCGGGTGACGCGTTCAGGCGCGCGCCGCAGCACCTCCATCGCCACGATGCCGCCCATCGAGAGCCCGGCAAGGGCAAAGCGGTTGGGGCTTGCGTCCAGCACCTGGGCCGCAATTGCGCCGATCGAGGACGCGCCGGTGACCGGAGCGACCATCACCGCGCGGTCGCGGCCGAACTCCATCAGCTGTGGCCAGAACAGCCGCGCATCGCACATCATGCCGGGCAGGAATACCAGCGGTTCGTTCATTCACTCGGCCCTCGTAAACTGCTCTGGCACCGTTATATGCATTCGGCCGCATGCTAGTGCGGCGCCCACCCGGCGGAAAGCCCGAAACGTCTCACTCCGACGGGCCGCCGCCCCATTGAAAGGCCCCGTCCCCGCCGAGCGGCGAGAAGGGATTATAGGCAATCTCCCAGAAATGCCCGTCCGGATCGGCGAAATAGCCGTGATGGCCGCCCCAGAACACGTCCTGCGCCGGTTTGAGCAGCTTTCCGCCCGCCGCTTCGGCAGCCGCGAGAAGCTGCGCGACCTCCTCCGGGCTGCGCACATTATGCGCGAGCGTCACCGTGGACCCGCCCGGCTTGAGGCTGTCGACCGGCACACCGATATCCTCGGCCAGCTTGTCGAGCGGATAGAGACCAAGCGTCTGGCCGAGCAGGTTGAAGGCGATCACCCCGTCCGGGCTCGCCTCCCGCTCCCAGCCAAGCGCCTCGTAGAAGCGCGCGGACCTCTCCAGGTCGGCCACGCCAAGGGTAATCAGGCTGACACGCCGTTCCATGCTGGTCTCCTTCACAGCTTGCTGGCCCAGTCGGCGATGATCCGGGCGGTTTCCTCGGTCTGCCCGGGGCTCAGGCTGTCCCCGGCAATCACATGCGCACCGGGGTCATCCTCCGGCTCCATAACGCGCAGCGAGCTCTCTGTCGGCCCGCCCCAGGCCGCCATGGCCTCGGCAGTCTTCTCCGGCGACACAACCGTGTCCTGCTCGGAATAGAGAAACAGCGCCGGCACCTTCGCGGTCGACATATCCAGCCCGTCCACATGTTTCACCAGCGCCATCATCGGCAGCGTGGCCGTGGTCGGATAGCGCGTGGTCCAATAGGCGGCATGGGCGTCGTTCAGCGGCTCGAAGCCGCGCTCCGCCCCGGCCAGGAGCGGCACCCAATACCGTGCCAGGGGCAGGTTCAGAAGGTCGGCTTGCGGGTTCTGGACGCCGAAATTCGGCGAGACCATGACGATGCCAGCGAGATCCTGCGACAGGTCCGGATCGGTTGCCGCGAGGGCGGCGAGCGTGCCGCCGGTCGAGGTCGCGATCACCAGCACCCGCTCGCCGAGGCGGCGGCCGATGGCTAGCGCTTCCGCCATGTCCTCGATCCAGTCTCCGGCCGTGGCCTCCGCCATCGCATCCCCGTCGCGCCCATGTCCGGCAAGACGGGTGAAGAAGAGATTGGCGCCGAGCGCCTCGGCAACCTTGTCCGGCACCGGACGGATCTCCTCCGCGCTGGCCGAAAACCCGTGCAAGTAGACAATGGAAAGCGGCGTCACTGCGCCAACCTCCCCGGCCCAGTGGATGCGCTTTGCCGCTTCGGGACGCAAGTTCGGCACCTCCGCCTCCTGTTCGGCCAGCCACTCGTCGAGATTGCCACCGAGATATTCGGCCTTGAACGCGACTTCCCGGTCCACCCGCTCGCGCGGTCCGAACAGGTACACCGCGACACCGATCAGGACGATCGCCAGCAAGGACCAGGCGAGGATCTTCATCCGTCCACCTCCCGCAGCACGTCTTCGACCGCCGCCACGATCAGGTCCATCTCTGCCGGCTCGGAGAAGCGGTGATCGGCGCCCTTTACCAGCGTCAGGCGGATATCCTTGCCATCGACATGGTCCAGAAGCCGCAGCGCGGTGGCGGTCTCGACCGCCTCATCCGCCGTGCCCTGCAGGAAGCGGGTCGGGAAAGGCAGCGGGAGCGGGGTTCGCAGGACGAGGCGGTCGCGCCCTTCCTCGATCAGCCGCCGGGTCACGATCATCGGATCGCCGTAATCGGACGGCAACGCGACCTGCCCTGCCTCCATCAGTTCCGCCCTCTGCGCCTCCGAGAAGCCGGCCCAATACCCGTCCTCGGTGAAATCCGGCGCGGCGGCGATGGTGACCAAGCCGGCCAGCCGCTCCGGCAGCGCCCGGGCCAGCAGCAGCGACAGCCAGCCGCCCATGGAAGAGCCGAGCAGCAGGATCCTGCCCTCGGTCAGTACCTCGATCACCGCCGTGGCGTCCTCGAACCAGTCGCCGATCGCGCCCTCTTCGAAGGCGCCGCTGCTCTGCCCGTGCCCCGAGCAATCGAAGCGAACGAAAGCCCGGCCCTGCGCCTGCGCCCAGGCTTCCAGATGCAGCACTTTCGTGCCTTCCATATCCGAGCGCAGCCCATGGCAGAAGACGATGGCCGGCCCCTGTCCTTCGCTGCGGTGATAGGCGATGCGGCGCCCTTGCGGCGTCGTCAGGAATTGCGGATCGGCCATGGCTCTCCCCTGTCTTTATGCCGCGCCACACTAGCCGAGCCGGGGCACATCGCAAGCCTTGCCGTCGCGCCCGGCTTGGGCCACTCTCCGCGCCCATGACCGGACCTCGATACACCCCGCTCGCCGCCTCGCTTCCCGCCACCGTGCCCTTTGTCGGCCCCGAGACCCAGGAACGCGCCCGTGGCCGCCCCTTCGCCGCGCGCCTCGGCGCCAATGAGTCCGGTTTCGGCCCGGCGCCCTCGGTCATCCGGGCCATCGCGGAAGCCGCCAGCGGCGCCTGGATGTATGGCGATCCGGAAAATCACGACCTGATCCAGGCCGTTGCCACCCATCACGCCCTGCTGCCAGACGCGATCATGGTCGGCGAGGGGATCGACGGGCTGCTCGGCTATCTCGTGCGCCTGCTTGTCGGCCCCGGCGACGCGGTGGTCACCTCCGCCGGCGCCTACCCGACCTTCAACTACCATGTCGCGGGCTTTGGCGGCACGCTCCACACCGTCCCCTATCGCGATGATCGCGAAGACCCCGAGGCCCTGCTCGCCCGCGCCGCCGAAGTCGACGCCAAGCTGGTCTATCTCGCCAACCCGGACAATCCGATGGGGACCTGGCATGACGCGGCGGCCATATCCCGCGCCATCGACGCCGTGCCAGAGGGCTGTGTCCTGCTGCTCGACGAGGCCTATATCGAACTTGCCCCGGACGGCACCGCCCCGGCCTTCGACCCGACGGACAGGCGCATCCTCCGCATGCGCACCTTCTCCAAGGCGCATGGGCTGGCCGGCCTGCGGGTCGGCTACGCGGTGGGTCATCCCGAGTTGATCACCGCCTTCAACAAGGTCCGCAACCATTTCGGCATGAGCCGGGTCAGCCAGGCCGCCGCGCTTGCCAGCCTCGCCGATCAGGAGCATCTCGCCGGGACCATCGCCCGGGTCGCCCGCTCGCGCGACCGCATCGCCGAGATCGCCCGCGCCAACGGTCTGACACCGATCCCCTCCGCCACCAATTTCGTCGCCCTCGACACGGGCCGCGACGGCGATTTCGCCCGCGCCCTTCTGCAGGCACTGATCGAGCACGACATCTTCGTCCGCATGCCCTTCGTCGCGCCGCAGGACCGCTGCATCCGCATCTCCTGCGGCCCGGACCGCGAGATGGAGCTCTTCGCCGCCGCCCTGCCACAGGCATTGGATTCGCTCGGCTGAGATCGCACAGCGCCCTCGGCGCAGGCGGCGATCTCGCGGTCGCCCCGCCCCCACGGCCGGGCAGGCAACGCCCCGGCAACAATCGCATTGAACCTGCCCGCGGACTCGCTAGCGTCCCTCAGGCAGAATTGTTCCCGGGATCGCGGCAATGTGGACATCCCTCTTCTTCTAACTTTGCGCGCTCTGGCTGCCGGACGGCATGTGGTCCCGCGCATTCCGCCTGCTCGCCTGGATCATCCTCATCCCCTGTGCGATCTATTACGCCATCTCGGCATATAATTTGGGCCAGCCCTTTTCCGTATGGGACGGACGCACCAATTTCCGCATGCTCGAACAGGGGCTGCGACAGGTGTTCTCTCCGGAAACCGCGCGGGGCATGCCCTTTGCCGGCACGCTTGTGTATTTTCTGCCCAAGCTCCTCTTCCAGGCAGCATTCGGCTTCCTCCTCGGAAATGCGCTGAAACCGTCGCGCCGCAGGGGCAACGGTCCGCGCATGCGCGTGCTGCATTGGATACTCCCCTTGGTCTTTCCGGCGGTGACGGTCGGGACGGTGCAATTTGAGAAAGTGCAAAGGCATAAGGCGGCCGAACAAAGACGGGAAGAGAGACGGATCCACACGGAGAGCACCCGGCAATTCGAGCTTCTGACCCTTTCAGGCAGTCTCGCGGGATTTCCGATCACCGTGCCCGCCGGGGGAAATATCCGCCCGACAGCCCTCTGTGCGCCTGATCTAACCGATTATTGCGAGGTGAACGCAAGAACCCTCACAAGCGGCGCCATGGGATATGGTCTGGAGACAATCCCGGAGCTGCAATTCCAATCGATCGATTTCGACCGGACCGGAGCGGAATGTCTGGACAAGCCCGGCGGATACGTCCCGTTCTGCATTGGTTTCGAGCGTTTCGATCAATGGTGCGCCCGACGTCCGGATCTGGAGGGCCAGGTCTGGTGCGACACCCGACCGGTCGGCGAGTTGCGGATCCGCGCGCATTTCGACGCGGAACAGGAGGCGCGCATTGCGGCAAACTGGACCGTGGAGCCGGGAGGCCCCTACGGGACAGTTTCCGAGGGCAGCCCGATCCGCTTTGGCTGCGTGGAGCTCAGTCTCTCAGTGTTGGATTGCGGAACGCGGTATCGGCTCGCCCCCGGCGTCGATGCGTGGATAGACCTGCACAAGCTGCCGCCGGAGGCGCGCCGGGACGCCCTGCCGGACATGATCCACTACGCCGACCGGGTCTGGGCGGCAATGACCCGCCCGGGACAGCCGCAGGAGTGAACGCTCTTCGGCCCGCAGGGCCACGCCGCGTCAGCGGCGCCACCGCCGCTCGAGCTTGCTCGGCGGCACGCCTCCCTTACCGCGCGCTTGATCGTCGAATTTCATGCCCCGGCCGCTCCGCTTGCGCTATTCTTCCGCCTGGAGGCTTAGGATGAAGCATCACCGGCAGGGCCGCGCCCCGGATTACACCACTGCCGCGCTGATCATGCTCGGCATCAACCTCTTCTGCCTGCTCTACGCGCTCTGGCTCTTCTTCGGCCCGGCCATTCCGCTCGCGGTGGCCTTCGCGACCGACCGTCTCATCACCCGGATCGGCAGGCGCCGCTAGACCCGGGACAGCACCGTCGACGCCGCCTCCAGCCCCCCCGGCCCATGCGGAATTCCGACCGCCTTGAGCCCGGTGTCGATTGCGCCAAGCGCGCCCATCACCATCTGCGCATTCACATGTCCCATATGGCCGACACGGAAGAACCCATCCGAGGCCGGATCGTCCTGCGTCGCCATGCCCAGCCCGATCCCGAGCGTCACGCCCGCATGCGCACTGACCCAGTCGCGCAGCCGCGTGCCATTCTCGCGCCCGGCACGGATCGCCGTCACCGCATGGCTGCGCACAGCCGGATCGGCAATGTTCAACTCCAATGGACCCTCCGCGCCCCAGGCGTCAAACGCCGCCCAGATTGCCTGCGCCAGCGCCGTGTGCCGGGCCCAGATCATCTCCATCCCTTCGTCCAGCATGAGGTCGAGCGCGACCCGCAGCCCGTAGAGATGATGCGTCGGCGCCGTGCCGCAGAAATACTGGTAGAAGGCCTCCGCATTCACGCGCGGCTTCCAATCCCAGTAGCCGGTCACCAGGTCCGCCCGTTCCCGCGCCGCGGCCGCCTTCTCCGAGAAGAAGACAAAGCCCAGCCCCGGCGGTGTCATCAGACCCTTCTGGCTGCCGGTGACCATCACGTCGACGCCCCAGGCATCCATGTGAAACTCGTCGACCCCGAGGCAGGCGATGCAATCCACCATCAGCAGCGCCGGATGCCCCAGCCGGTCCAGAACGTCCCGCAGCCCCCTGATATCATTCTTCACGGATGTCGCCGTATCGACCTGGACACAGATCACCGCCTTGATCTCATGGCCGGCATCCTCCGCCAGCGCCGCCTCGACGCGCGCAAGATCAATCGCCTCCCGACGCCCGAAATCCAGCCGGGCCACCTCGATCCCCAGCCGTTCGGCCATATCGGCCCAGCCATGGGTGAAGGTCCCGGTGGCCGGCGCCAGGATCCGGTCGCCGCGCCGGAAGACATTGGTCAGGGCCGCTTCCCAGGTCCCATGCCCGTTGCAGATATAGATCGCCACGTCGTGCCGCGTGCCGGCGACGCTCTTCAGGTCCGGGATGATCGTGTCGACGATATCATGCAGCTCGCCGGTGTAGATATTCGGCGCCGGCCGGTGCATGGCGCGCAGAACCTCGTCGGGCATGACAGAGGGGCCGGGAATGGCGAGGTAATGGCTACCACGGGACAACGTCATGGCACAAACTCCTTGCAGGGCCGACACTTGGTCCTAAGACGCCTTTGTCCGCCCGTCAAACCCGACCCGTATCGCCTGCCCAAGCGCCCGCGCCGTTGTCCGCTTTGCAGGCAGGAGCGCTCAATCGTTCAACCACCCCCGTATCCGGGCTCCTGACGCAAGGCGACGGTCAGCCAGCTTGCCCGCTCGCCCGGTTCACGCTAGACCCGCCCGGCGCCCATTTGTCCGGCGCCGCAAACCCGGCAGGTCGCATGTTCAAACGCCTCTCAGACTGGTTCGAAACCACCGAACGCCGCCTCCGGCGTTCCTTCGGCGACGATATCTCGACGCCGGAAATGCGCCGTCAGGCCTGGTGGCATTTCAACCTGTTCGACCACGCCTTCCTGCGGGTGCCCTGGACCAACTTCGATCGCGTTGCCGAGGACGTCTACCGCTCCAACCATCCCGGCCCCCGCCGGCTGGTGCGCTACAAGGAGATGGGCATCCGCGGTGTGCTGAACCTGCGCGGGGAAGACGGCTACTCGCCCTGGCTGTTCGAGCAGGAGGCCTGCGAGGAGCTGGGGCTCGATCTGCGGGTTGCGAAGATCTACGCGCGCAAGGCCGCCAAGCGGCACGAGATCGTCCGGCTGATCGACACCATGCGCGTCATGCCCAAACCCTTTGTGATGCATTGCAAATCCGGCGCCGACCGTGCCGGCTTCGCCGCCGTGCTCTACAAGGCGATCATCGAGGGCGCGCCGCTCGAAGAGGCGCGCAAGCATCTCGCGGTCAAATACATCCATTTCGACTGGACCGAGACCGGTATCGTCGATCACATCATCGACCTCTACGAGCTGCGCAATGCCGCCGCGCCGATCTCGCTGGAAGACTGGTTTCGGACCGAATACGACCACCGGATCGCCACCGAGACCTTTCGCGCCAAGCAGTCCGGCAAACCCTGGCAGGAGCTGCTCCCGCCGCCTCAGGACCTGCCCGAATAGGCCCTGGCAAGCCGTTCCGGGTCCGCCCCGGCAAGGTAGCGCAGCAATAGCGTCAGATTGCGCGCCCCGCGCCGCAACCAGCCTTCGGCCTCGTATCGGCTGGCGGAGGTGGTCAGGACCAGCGGCAGGCATTCAACCGGGCAGTCGAGCGCCCGCACCAGGGCCACATCCTCCATGAGCGGTATCTCCGGATAGCCCCCCGCGGCCTCGTAGACCTCGCGCGAGACCAGCAACCCCTGATCCCCATATGGCAGCCGAAAGAGCCACGTACGCAGGTTCGCCCAACCGGCCACGAGGCCTGGCCCTGCCCCGCGCGCGCGAAAACCAAGCCGGAATGCAAATGCCCGGCCCCGCCCCGCCATGGCCGCCTGAGCCGCTTCGACCCAGCCATCCGGCAGGCCGCTATCCGCATGCAGGACAAGAAACCACTCCCCCCGGGCCGCCGCGATCCCGCGACGCAATTGTCCTCCGCGCCCGGCCGGCCCGGTCAGGAACTCCGCCCCGGCCAGTTCGGCCAGCGCCTCGATATCGTCTGACGAGCCGCCATCGCTGACGATCACCTCGCGCACCAGCCCCGCAGCGACCCCCGCCATCAGCTCGGCAAGCAGGTCCGCAACCTCCGGCGCGGCGTTCAATGTCGGGATGACAACGGATAGCGGGGCAGACATGGCGATCTCCGGGGCTGTCGGGCAGGCGCATCCTCCCCTATATGATTGCGGTGCAACGAGGGAACCTGAAATGTCGGAGAACGCGATGAACCAACGCAGGGTGCTCGCCATTAAAGGCGCGGACCGGCTGTCCTTTCTCCAGGGGCTGGTCACCAAGGATGTCGAGGCGCTGGATGACAGGCTTGTCTATGCCGCTCTCCTGACCCCGCAAGGGAAATACCTGGCCGACTTCTTCCTGACAGCGTCCGGCGAGCGCATCCTGCTCGATGTTGCCGAACCGCTGGCTGACGCTCTGATCAAGCGCCTGTCGATGTACCGCTTGCGAGCCGATGTCGAGATCGCGGCGAGCGGTCTCACGGTGTCGCGCGGCACAGGTGCCGCTCCCGACGGCACCCTGCCCGATCCGCGCCACGATGCGCTCGGCTGGCGCCTCTATTCCACACATGCCATGCCGGAAGACGGCACCGATTGGGACGCAATTCGGGTTGCCCATTGCATCCCCGAGAGCGGGGTCGAGCTGCTGCCCGACGAGAGCTATATTCTCGAATCCGGGTTCGAGCGGCTCAACGGCGTCGACTTCCGAAAAGGATGTTATGTCGGTCAGGAGGTAACGGCCCGGATGAAGCACAAGACGGCGCTGAAGAAGGGCCTCGCCACCGTCGAGATCGACGGCAGCGTCCCGGTCGGAACCGAAATCACGGCGCAAGGGAAACCCGTTGGTCGCGTCTTCACGCAATCGGGCGGCAGGGCGATCGCCTATCTCCGCTTTGACCGGGCGGCGGCCGGGATGCAGGCTGCCGGGGCCGGTGTCGCGTGGACCGGCTGAGCCGCCTTGACGCGGTAACCCGAGACGCCCTCGGCCTCTCTGTCCGCGGCACACGGGCGCTCCATGGCGGCTCCCTGTCCGAGGTCCTGCTCCTGAAACTGTCGGATGGCAGTTCGGCCGTCGCCAAGACCGGCACCCGCGTTGCAACCGAGGCGGAGATGCTGCGCGCAATCGCGAAGGCGGACGCACCGGCGCCGAAGGTACTTGGGCTCGGCGAGGATGTCCTGCTGCTGGAGGCCTTGCCGGAAACCGGGGCAACCACGGCTGGCTGGCAGGCGCTTGGCGACGGGCTGCGCGCGCTCCACGCGCGCAGTGGCCCCGGATATGGCTGGCCGCAGGACTATGCCTTTGGCTCTGTCACCATCGAGAACGGTTCGGCCCCGGATTGGCCCTGTTTCTGGGCCGAACGACGCCTGCTGCCCTTTGTCGACAGCCTGCCTTCGGGGCTCGCCAGAAGGATCGAGGCGCTCGCCGCCCGCCTGGACCAGATCCTGCCGCACGCCCCCTTGCCGTGCCTGCTCCACGGCGACCTCTGGACCGGCAACGTCCTGTTCGGCCCCAATGGCTCCGCCCACCTGATCGATCCGGCCTGCTATTTTGGCGACCCGGAGGTCGATCTCGCCATGCTCTCCCTTTTCGGCCGCCCGCCACCTGCCTTCGACAGACGGTATGGACCGCTCCAACCTGGCGCCGCGGATCGGCGGGCCGCCTACCAGCTCTGGCCCGCCCTCGTGCATCTGCGGCTCTTCGGGTCCAGCTATCGCGGCATGGTCGAAGACCGGCTCTCCGTGCTCGGTGTCTGACATGCGAAAACGGGCCGCCCGTGGGCAGCCCGTCTCGCCTGCGCAATTCTGAAGATCAGGCCCGCTCGGAGTATTCCATCGTCTCGGTATTCACGACGATATCCTCGTCCTGGCCGACGAATGGCGGCACCATCACCTTGACGCCATTGTCGAGCAGCGCCGGCTTGAAGGAGTTTGCCGCTGTCTGCCCTTTCACGACCGGCTCGGTCTCGACGACCTTGCAGACAACTTTCTGCGGCAGCGTCGCGCCCAGAGCCTCTTGCTCGTAATACTCGATCTTGATCGTCATCCCGTCCTGGAGGAAGGGCCGACGCTCACCGAGAATCTCGGCCGGCAGTTCGATCTGCTCGAAGGTGTCATTGTCCATGAAGACAAGCATCCCGTCATTTTCATACAGGAATTGCTGGTCTTTCTGCTCCAGGCGGACCCGCTCGACCTTGTCGGCGCTGCGAAAGCGCTCGTTCAGCTTGGAGCCGTTGCGCAGGTTGCGCAGCTCGACCTGGGCAAAAGCGCCGCCCTTGCCGGGCTTCACATGGTCCGCTTTGACAGCGATCCAAAGCCCGTCATTATGCTCCAGAACGTTTCCGGGGCGAATTTCGTTTCCGTTGATTTTCGGCATATTTGACCTTCACCGCGCTTGAACGAATTTTGCGGGCTTCTATATCTTGGAGGCCGGCGGCTGACAAGCCGAGCATATATGGCGTTGGAGGAACCTGAGCTATGCGCCCGAAGCATAGGAGGCATTCCAAAAGGGAAATACCGAATCGCTACAAAAACGTCATATTCGGCCTCACGCCGAAAAGACAAGAGCAAGAATAAAAAGGACGACGAGATGACCGATTTCGTTGACGGTACGGCATTCAACTACGAACAGGGTCAACGGGCGCGCAAGCTCTTTGCTGCTGTCGTGTTGGCCGCACTGGATGATGCCATTGCCGACGACAAGAAATATGGCAACGGTCCCGAACAGATCGCCCGCTGGGCGCGGTCGCGGGACGGTCGCGAAGTTCTGAGCTGTGCAGGGATCGACCCGAACGAACGGGTCGTGTCCGGCCTGATGGAGTTCGTGTCCAACGGCGTTCGTACGTCGGTTGCGTTGTCGCGCGAGGAAAGCGAGCGGCGCCAGGCTGCCGAACAGGCCGAAGCCGCCTGATTTCCAGGACTTTGACGAACCTTAAGAACGCGCCGAGAGGCGCGTTTCTTCGTTCTCGGGAAGCCATTATTCTCGGGTAGTCTTGCCCTGGAGAGAGCTGTGCTCGACCAACCCTTGCCGACCGCGATGGATTTGCCAGCGTGGACCTGTTTCTGCGGGATTTAACGCAACTTGGCGCAAGCTCGTCTTGAACGGACTGGGACCAGATATCGCTACGCCGAGCAGAAGAGTCTGCCCAGACTGTCGAAAAGCCGTCTGCAGGCGCGCCTATCGGAGCAGTTTGGGGACGACATTTCGTTTAGGAGCCGGAAGAGTGCAGCAACCCCTCCGAGGCCGCGACGCATCGTCATGACGGCCAGGGCAACTTGACGGCATCTGACCTGTTCCGATGCAGCGACGATGGCCTCACGTAGCCTGCCGCATTCAAGAAGGATAGAGATCCAAGCGCTCAGTCGAAATCGCGTGCTGCGAGCGCTCGGTGAATCTCGCGACGCACAAGCTTGCGCACGTTTCGCGTGATTCGCTCACCGAGCGGGCCCTGCAATTCCTGCTGCAGCAATTCTGCAACAAGCTCCCGCAGGTCAGCCTCATCCGGCATCAGCCCGGTCTCGGAGAACAGGTTCTTCGGCTCGTCGGGAGCGTCAACGGCCTCTGCAACCTCCGAATCAGAGGTAGCGGCCGCAACAGCCTCTGCCAGGATCTCGTCTGCAGGCCGAATGTCGTCGACAGGAGCAGAGAGCGGCTCCGCTTCCGACGGTTCTTCGACAAGCTCAGAGTATGCCGCCTCATCGACGACTTCATCTTCCCGCTCGTCCAACGAATCCGAGCTCGGGACTGTCTCCTCGTCGACCTCGACAATCGGCTCAAAGGCCTCTTGCGTGACCAGGGGCTCTTGCTCTGCCTCCAAAGAGACCTTACCGAGATCTTCGTCCAACGACAGGGACTTGTCCTCTGTCTCGAGGACATCATCCCGGATCGACCCAAACATGAACCCGGCACGCGGCGCGTTGCGCGGAGGTATTGCATGAGCGTCTTCTTCGAACGGCGTGGCCTCCAGCGCGGCCATTTCATCGACGACCGCTCCTTCTTCGTCTAGCTCTTCAAGGGCCAGGTCTTCAGGGACGACATCGTCATCGGCGGCGATCTCATCCAGGTCGGACAAGGCCTCCTCCTCCGCGACATCGTCTACATCATCGAGATGCGGTCGCACGAAGCTCGGCAGTTCCAGCTCTGCTTCTACGAACTCAGGAGACGCCGCGTCATCCAGTTCGGCCAGCTCATCCTTGGTCTGCGAAAAAACGGCTTCTGTTTCAGACAGATCCGTATCGCCATGGAACGGCGTTGAAATATCGGACGGCGCTTCCACCTCTGAGGAAACTTCCTCAAGGTCAGCTTCCTCAGACGTTTCGTCAACCTCCAGCCGTGCATCTTCGTCCCAGGAGCGGGCCTCATGCTCCGCCACACCGTCATCGGCGCCCTCCGAAGCCTCTTCGACACGCAACGAGGGCGTCAGGACGAGCGCGTCCGGTTCTGCCGGTCGGGGTGCCGGCGGAGTATCCTCCGAGGCATCTTCCCGATGGGGCGTTTCATCACGGTCTCCCGCGACGAGCCTGCGAATCGAGGAAAGGACATCTTCGATCTCAGCGTTGCTTACCGGGTCCGACATCTCAACTCCTGTCTTCCAGCTTCTCTCCCAATCGCGCAGATCCGAGTCTCGCACATGCCGATCAATGGCGCCAGCGCCTCCATACCCGATAGCACGACCGGACGCAGGATTCCTGGCCTATTGTTTGCCAAGCTTCCGAAGAACACGGTCAAGCTTCTGGCCACGCTGCGAAAGTCGCGCAGGTGCGGACTTGACTGCATTATAGTATCCGGCCGGGTCATAGGTCTGAATTCCGAGGTTTAGATGATCTACGGTCATCAGACCCATCGCAGAAAGAAGTGAATAAACTGCTACGTACTGCGTTGCGATCGCGTCGATCCGCGCGGCGCGAGCGTCCAGAAGTTCCTGTTCGGCGTCCAGGACGTCCAAGGTCGTCCGTGCCCCGAGCGTTGCTTCCTCACGCGTGCCGTCAAAGGCGATCTGCGCGGCGCGGATCTGCAGCTCCGAGGCGCGGATCTGTGCTGTCGCGGCGTCGAAATTCGCCCAGGCCGATGCGACCTGTTCCTCGACCCCAAGCGTGACCTGCAGCAGGTTCGCACGGTTGGAATCGCGCTGTGCGATTGCCTGGCGTTCAAGCGCGGCCATGGCGCCGCCGCGATAGATCGGTTGGTTCAGGTCCAGCGAGAGGAAGTGCTCCTCGTCCTGGTACTCGGAATCCGTCTGCGACAGGATGCTGGCCGAAATGGAGGGCTTGTAGGCCGCCCCCGCAATCCGCATGCCCAGCTCTGCAACGGTCACTCCACGTTGCGCCTGGCGGATGTCGGGATGGGTGCGCACACCGATCCGGATCGCCTCATCGACGCTCGGCGCGGTCTTGGGCAGCGCGCCGGGGAAGGCCAGGTCGCCCGGATACCGGCCGACAGCTGTCCGGAAGGTCTCACGCGAAACCGCGAGATCGCCGCGAGCGGCTTCGAGCTGGCTGATTGCGGCCGCGAGCCGGCTCTCTGCCAGCGCCACGTCGGTCCGTGTCACTTCGCCGACCTCGAAACGGTCTTCGGTCGCCTGTTTTTCCTGGGTCAGGACGCGCACGTTGTTTTCACGCAAGGTCACGAAGGCCTGCGAGCGCAGCACGCCCATATAACCGACAACGGAGCTGAGCAGGACGCTTTGCTCCAGCGAGCGAAGTGCCTCGCGCGTGGCCAGCACGGTTTCCTTCCGGCTCTCGATCGTCAGCCTGTTGGAGCCGCCGGTATAGAGCGCGATGCTTGCCTGAAGCTGGTAGGTCGCGACGAGGTTGTCGCGCGAGGAACCCGAATTGTAGAAGCTCGAGTAGATTTCCCGATGCGGGTGCGCCGCGTTCAGCGACATCACGAAATCAAGCGTCGGGCGCAGGGCGGATTGCGCAATGGCAACGTCGTCATCCGCGGCCCGCAGGAGCGCCCGGTTCTGATCGAGAAGGTTGGAATTGCGATAAGCGTCGATCAACGCGTCGCTCAGCGTCTCCGCAGAGAGTTGAGAGGGCATGATGACGAGCGCGGTGAGCGCCAGGCTGACGGCGGTACGCCGCATGGTCTTCCCGAAAATCCTCACGCGAACTGCTCCTTCTCGTGGGTCCTGCCGATTTGGTCTTGCCGATTTTTTCTGGAACTATAGCAAGTTCGTTTCCGCGATTACAGCACGAAAGCGGCATTTCCCTCAAAGCCAGGCAGAACAGGCGCACCGGCATTGAAACCAAAACGCCAGTTCACCCGGCCGTCAAGCTTGTAGCCGATTTTCACGGCGCCAAGCGCATCTTCCATGAAGAGACAGGCGATGCGGCCGCCTTCCTTGAGCTGGTCCTCGATCACGCCCGGCAGTTCGGCGACACCGCCCTGCAGGACGATCACGTCATAGGGGCTGTGTTGAGCGGCACCTTCGCAGAGCGAGCCGGTGACAACGGCGACATTGTCGACCGCTTCGGCCGAGAGGGTTGCCTCTGCCTCGCTGGCGAGGCTTTCGTCCTCCTCCAGCGCGATCACGGCCTCCGCGAGCCGCGCGATGACGGCGGCGGAATAGCCCAGGCCGGAGCCAATATCGAGCACCATCTCGTCGGGCTGGATATCGAGGCTTTCGAGCATCTTGGCCAGGGTGCGCGGCTCCAGGACAACACGGCCGCCGCCCAGCGGCAGGTTGGTGCCAGCATAGGCGGCATCTTTCTGGTTGTCCGGCACGTAGAGCTCGCGCGGCACGTCCTGAAGAGCATCGAGAACAGGATATTTGGTCACATCCATCGGGCGGATCTGGGTGTCGACCATCGTGGTACGGCGGGAAGCAAAGCTGCTCATGTGTTCAACCTGTCGGTCCGGAAGCGTCGTCGATGATGTGGCACAATCACATCTGCGAGGCAAGTTGCACCCGCGCCGCATGTCCGCCGCGACCGGGCGACCCCGCGGGGAATCGCGGCGCCAGCGGTCAGACGGAGACAGCCCCCTTCAGGTCTTCTTTGGGAAGCTCGGACTTGCTGCCCGACATCGAGACCTCGCCGCGCTTGAGCACCGCGAAGCGGTCGGCCAGCCCATAGGCGAACTCGAAATACTGCTCGACCAGCACAATCGCCATGTCGCCACGATCACGCAGATATTCGATCACCCGGCCGATCTGCTGAATGATGTTGGGCTGGATGCCCTCGGTCGGTTCATCGAGCAGCAGGAGCTTCGGCTTCGTCATCATCGCCCGGCCGATCGCAAGCTGTTGCTGCTGGCCGCCGGAGAGATCGCCGCCGCGGCGATTGAGGAAATCCTTGAGGATCGGAAAGAGCTCGAACACCTCGTCGGGAATGTGATGCTCGGATTTGGGCAGGCAGGCATAAGCCGTCTCGAGATTCTCGCGCACGGTCAGCAGCGGAAAGATGTCCCGGCCCTGCGGCACGTAGCCAATACCCTTGCGGGCCAGCGCGTGGGCCGGGAGGCGGGCAAGGTCTTCGCCGTCGAGGCTGATGGTGCCGCCCGAGCGCGGATGGGTGCCGGAGATGGCCTTGAGAAGTGATGTCTTGCCGACACCATTGGTGCCCATTACGCAGGTGACCTCGCCGGCCGCCGCGTCGAGATCGATGCCGTGAAGGATCTGGCTTCCGCCGTAATGCAGGGTAAGGCCTTGGGTTTTCAGCATTGTCTAGCGCCCCAGATAGACGTCGATGACGTCCTGATTCTTGGTTACGTGGTCGAGGCTGCCCTCGGCGAGGACCGAGCCTTCATGCAGCACGGTCACCTTGCATTCGAGCCGACGGACGAATTCCATATCATGCTCGACGACGACCACGGCGCGGGTCTTCGCCGCCTCCTTCAGCAGGTCTGTCGTATGTTCGCGCTCGGCCAACGTCATGCCGGCGGCGGGTTCGTCCACCAGCAGCAGGCGCGGCTCCTGCGCCAGCAGCATGCCGATCTCCAGCCACTGCTTCTGGCCGTGCGAGAGCTCGCCCGACTTCCGGTGAAGTTGCTCGGAAAGACCGATCTCCTCGGCCAGCCCCTCGATGCGCGCCTTGTCCTCCGGATACGGCCGGAAGAAGAGCACCGACCAGGGCGCACGGTCCTTTTTCAGCGCCATGGCGAGGTTGTCATAGACCGACTGGTCCTCGAAGACCGTCGGACGCTGGAACTTGCGGCCGATGCCGGCTCGCGCGATCTGGCTTTCATTCATCTTCAGAAGCGAATGGCTCAGCTCGCCCCAGCGCACGGAGCCCTCGTCGGGACGGGTCTTGCCGGTAACGATATCCATGAAGGTGGTCTTGCCGGCGCCGTTGGGGCCAATGATCGCGCGCAGCTCCGAGTTGCCGATGGAAAAGCTGAGATTGTTGATCGCCTTGAACCCGTCAAAGGAGACGGAGACGCCGGATACTTCGAGAAGTGTGCTCATTGTTCGGCCTCCTGTTCCTGCAAGCTGCCGGAATCGGGCCCGAGGTCAGCGCCGTGGCGTTTGGGCGGGATCCGACCGGTGAAGATGTCGACGAGGCCGCCGATCCCTTTGGGCGCGAAGAGGGTGACGAGGACGAAGGAGATGCCGAGCAGCACTTGCCACCAGTCAACCCAGTCGATCGTGTAGAAGCCGAGCGGGATCGAGGGCGCCTGTCCGCTGGTGAACCATGTCGAGAGCAGCGAGACGAAGGCCGCGCCGATCACCGCGCCATAGAGTCGCCCCCGTCCGCCGATGGCGACCCAGACCGCAAGGTAGATCGAGGCGATGGGCGCGATTTCGGCCGGGTTGATAATGCCGGCCTGCGGGTAGTAGAGCGCGCCGGCGATGGCGGCGATCACGGCCGTCAGGGTAAAGACGAAGAGCTTGTAGCCTTCCACCGAGTAGCCAAGAAAACGCACACGCGCCTCGTCATCGCGGATGCCGCGGATGACCGAGCCGAACTTGCCGGAGGTGATCCAGGCCGCCAGCAGGTAGCCGAGCGCGAGGGCGAGTGCGCTGGCCCAGAAGAACCACAGCGAGATATCGGCCTGCGGGATGGCGTCGGCGCCAGGGAGGTTCTGTAGCCCGGAGAGGCCGTTATTGCCGCGCAACCCGGAATCGTTCTGGAAGAGGTAGAGCGCGAGCGCGAGCGTCATCGCCTGGGTCAGAATCGAGAGATAGACGCCGGTAACGCGGGAGCGGAAAGCAAGCCAGCCGAAGACAAGCGCCAGCAGGCCGGGCACGAGCACGACCATGGCAAGCTGGAGCGTAAGGCTGTCGGCGAAGGCCCAGATTGGCGGGAAATCCGAGGAGCCGACAACGCCAAAGATCTGGGTCCCGATGGCATCGACAATCTCCTGGTCGGTCGGCGGGATCTCGGCATTGGCCATGGAGGCGGTGACGATCATCTCGGTCCGCGCATACATCAGCCACATGCCGATCATGTATCCACCGAGCCCGAAAAAGGCCATGTGGCCGAGGCTCAGGATCCCGGCGAAGCCCCAGATCAGGTCCATGGCGATGGCGACGAGGCAGAGGCAGAGCGTCTTGCCCAGAGTCTTGATGAAGGAGGTGGAGAGAGCGCCGGAGCCGACGGCCTCGCTGGTGACGGTGACCGCAAGGGTGAAGAGGGCGAGAACGGCGATGAAGACGAGCACCGAAGGGTTTCGGGCGAAGAAGGAGCGGTTCATGGGTGGGCTCCCGGGAAATGGTTGGGGTCGGAGGGCAGCGCCCGACCCTGGGTGGGCGTCTGCAACGTCATTGCGATGCGGGACTGCGTATTTCCGCAGTCCATTGGTTCGGAGCGGGATGTTGACGAGGCGCCCTCCCGGGGGGAGGGTCGGGCGCTGCCCGGCCATGCGGCCGGGCGGTGGCTGATCGAATTGTGTGCAATCATGATCAATCTCCCGCCGCGCGGCCCTTGAGGGCGATGATGCCCCTTGGGCGGAACTGGATGAAGATGATGATGAAGATGATCATGTAGGTCTGGGCGGCGAGCGTGTTGGACGGGTTCAGCCACTCGATCCCCTTCTGCAGGAAGCCGATCATCGTGGCCCCCAGCAGCGTGCCCCAGATATTGCCGACCCCGCCGACAACCACGGTCATGAAGCTCTGCACGATATAGTCGGAGCCAAGCTCGGAGGTGACCTTCGCGTAGAGCCCGATGGCGACGCCCGCGATGCCAGCGATGCCGGAGCCGAGGCCGAAGGTCAGCATGTTGATACGGTCAGGATTGATCCCCATCGACGCCGCCATGCGCGGGTTCTGGGTCACGGCGCGGACCTCCAGCCCGAGCCGCGTCCGCCGCATGATGAAGAGGAAGACGCCAAGGAAGATCAGCGCAAGGACGAAGATCGCGATGCGGATATAGGAGATCGACACGACGTCATTGAGCACAAGCGCCCCGTCGAGCCAGGCCGGAGATGTCAGCGGACGCGCCTGGGTGCCGAAGATGTTCTTGGCGAGCTGCTGCAGCGCGATCGAGATCCCGAAGGTCGCCAGCAAGGTCTCCAGCGGGCGGTTGTAGAGCCAGCGGATGACCAGACGCTCCATGGCCACACCGGCCGCGAAGGTGACGGCGAAGGCGAGCGGCAGCGCCACGAGGATCGAAACCGTGTAATCCGGGATCACCTGCTGCACGACATAGCCCGTATAGGCGCCCATCATGATGAATTCGCCATGCGCCATGTTGATGACGCCCATCACTCCGAAGGTGATGGCCAGCCCGATGGCGGCGAGGAAGTAGATGGAGGCCAGCGAGAGCGCGTCCAGCGTCAGGTCGAGGACCTGGTTCACTCCGACGCTCGAATTGATCGTGGCGAGCGTGGTCGCGGCGGCAGAGGTCAGCGCCGGCGAGGCTTCGGCATATTGATCGAAGAAGACATGAGCGTCGATTGCCCCGGCGATCTCGGCCTCACCGATGGAGGCAGGGACAATGCCCGCCTCTGCCAGCGCGCGATAGGCGGTCTCGCGCGCCGCCTCCGAGTCGAGCTGGGCCAGCGGCACGCGGCCAACACGGCCCTCGACGATGTTTTCCTGAAGCGCCGCGCGTTTGTCAGCGGCGGAGATGCGGGCGGGGGCGAGATCGCTGGAGACGAGGAGGTCATAGGCCTCCGCCTCGGACAGCTCCTCGCTGCCGGGCGACAGCCGGCGGGCGAGATTGATGCCATCCGGCAGGCTGGCCGCCGCCTTGCGACTCGTGGCCAGGAGCGGGTTGAGGGCAGCGCGGGCATCGACTCCCAGATCGCCCTTGAAGCTCTCGATGGCGGCGATGCGGTCGGCCTCGTCCGAGCCGTAGGAAATGGTCAACAGTCGGACGAGACGCTCCTTGCGGGCGCGGATCGCGGCGTCGGGATCATTCCCGATGGCGCCTTGCAGGGCGGTGAGATGTTCCGGGGCCGGGTCGCGTTGGATGGCGTCGAGCGCCTCGATCCGCTTGGCCGGGTCATCGGCCATGAGCTGGAACTGCACCAATGCGGCGCCGATCATCGAGCGCACGCCGGAATTGGGCTTGAGCTGGTTCAGCCCCTTTTTCGGAATCTCACCCACGGCTTCGCCAGTGGCGATATCGGCCAGCGCATAGGTCTTGGAATCGATCTTCTCGGCGAAGAAGAAGAGCTTGTCGTCCTTGCGCTGCCAAAGCTCCTTGGCCTGCCATTTTTCGAGCACGTCCTGTGCCTCGGGCAGACCGCTGTCACGCAGCGCATCAATGGCCGGTTGGATGGTCTTTCGCGAGCTTTTTTCAAGCAGCGCACGGTGCTCCTGCAACAGCGCCTGTATCGGGCTGGAGGGCGCATCCTGCGCGAGGACCGCACTGACGCAGAGCATCAGGACGGCAAGGGCTGCCGGTAGGATTCTTGTCATTTTTGCCTGCGCCACGAGGGAAATCGGGAGGGCGGGTGCCGCCCTCCCAGGAATTCGGATCAGATCAGTAGTTGGACTTGATCTGGACGCAGGACGAGGTGTCGGTGTTGTACATACCGCAGTCCAGCTCTTTCCAGTCGGACTTCAGCACCGCCGATTCCGGCAGGAAGTCGGTCCAGGCATCGCCCGGGACTTCTGCGGTCTGGCTGATGATGTCGAACTGACCATCGTCGGTGATCTCGCCGATCAGGACCGGCTTGGAGAGGTGATGGTTGGTGCCCATGACGGCAGTACCACCGGTCAGGTTCGGATATTCCTGACCCCACATGGCGGACCGAACGGCGTCGACATCGGTGGTCCCGGCAGCCTCGACCGCATTGGCCCACATGTTGAAGCCGATATAGGTGGCCTCCATCGGGTCATTGGTCACGCGCTCTTCGCCCATCTTGGCCTTCCAGGCCTCGATGAAGGCGTCATTCGCCTCGGATTCGGCGGACTGGAAGTAGTTCCAGGCAGCCAGGTGGCCGACAAGGTTGGTGGTGTCGAGACCGGAAAGCTCTTCCTCGCCCACGGAGAAGGCGACGACGGGGATGTCATCGGCGGAGATGCCGGCGGCGGCCAGCTCCTTGTAGAAGCCGATATTGGCGTCGCCATTGATGGTCGAGATCACGCCGACCTTCTTGCCGTCAGCACCGAGCGCAACAACGTCAGCCACGATCTTGGACCAGTCGGAATGGCCGAAGGGGGTGTAGTTGACGAAGATATCCTCTTCCGGGATGCCCTTGCCCTTGAGGTAGCTCTCAAGGATGTTGTTCGTGGTGCGCGGGTAGACATAGTCGGTGCCCAGCAGCGCGAATTTCTCGACGCCCAGCTCTTCGAGATAGTAATCGGTGGCCGGAATGGCCTGCTGGTTCGGCGCAGCACCGGTGTAGAAGACGTTCTTGGAAGATTCTTCGCCCTCATACTGGACCGGGTAGAACAGGAGGCCGTTCAGCTCTTCGATAACGGGCAGCACCGACTTGCGCGACACGGAGGTCCAGCAGCCGAACATCACGTCCACTTCCTCGACGGTCAGCAGCTCACGCGCCTTCTCGGCGAAGAGCGGCCAGTCGGAGGCGGGGTCGACGACGACGGCTTCGAGTTGCTTGCCGAGGATACCGCCCTTGGCGTTCTGCTCTTCGATGAGCAGCATCATCGTGTCCTTCAGCGTCGTCTCGGAGATGGCCATCGTGCCGGAGAGCGAGTGCAGCACGCCCACCTTGATCGTGTCATCAGCGGCCATGGCGGAGGTCGCAAAGGCCAGAGCGCCAACCAGCGCGGAGGTCATACGAAGATTCATGTCTCAGTTCCCTGTTCTCGGCGGCCTGGAGGCATGACGGGATTGTCCGCGCACGCCGGAAAGGCGCGGCGACGGCCCCGTCGGGCCATACCACCGGTTTTCGTTGCAGCAGGCGTAGGGGGAAGGACCCCGCGACCTGATTTCGCCGGGGAACGTTGCCCCCTGCGCCGGGCATCAAAGGGGAGGGCCGGCAATTGCGCAAATCATGGGCAGCGAGATCACGGCGCAGAGAGGGCAATGTAGGCAATTGCATACAATCTATACGTGAAACCGCACCAAATGCCCTTCAATTAGGCGAAATTCGAGGAAGTCTGGACAGGAAGCTGGTTTCCGATGCTATTCCGACATCGCCTCTTTCCTGCCCTTTTCGGCAGGCTGGCGGCTGGAGATTCTCGAAAATCGGGGCGGAAAGAACGCCAAACAGCGAATCCGTTTGCGAAAAGGGAGTCATGATCCTTGCAATGGATATGCCGAGACGCAGCTTCGAACGGCAATCGCCGCGGCACCGGGCATAGCGGTGGCGTCATCCGCCGGCCCCCGATCCGCCCCGGCCGGACCGCTTCAGGTCTCGCGCATTTCGAGCACTTCGAGGTTTCCGTCCCCCGACATCAGCACCGCCAGCCAGCGCAATCGTGGCACATGGCTGAAGACGATCAGGAGGCAGACCGTGATCGGCACCGACAGGAGTGCCCCGGCCACACCCCAGATCGCGGTCCAGAAGGTCAGCGCGAGGATGACGAGGAACGTGGAAAGGTTGAGCGAGCGCCCGGTGATCGCCGGCTCCAGGATATTGCCGATGGAGAATTGCACCGTGCCACAGCCGACCACGATGACGAGGAAGGGGGTAATGGTGTCAAACTGGACAAGCGCCACGAGGGCCGGGCAGACCACGCCAAGCACCGACCCGATGGAGGGGATGAAGTTGAGCGCGAAGGCGAGCACGGCCCAGGTCTCGGCGAAGTCGAGCCCCATCGGCTTCATCACCGCATAGGAAAACAGGCCGGTCAGCACCGAGACAAAGGTCTTCACGCCGATATAGCGTTGCACGCCGAGCGAGATCGAATGCGCGAGCCGGCGGATCTCGGCGCCGGTTTCGGGGTCGGGCGCCGCGATGGCGAACTTGCGTGACAGCGGTTTGCGCTCGACCATCAGGAAGGGGACATAGAGGAGTACCAGCAGGAAGCCGCTGAGCAGCCCGCCGGCGGAGCCAAGCGCGCCAAGCGCCCAGCCGGAGAGATCGGCGCCGCGCAGCGCCTCCAGCGCTTCCTGCGCGTTCTCCTCCCCGACAAGGGAAACGATCCAGGCCAGCAGCCCCTCGAACCGCGCCGTGTAGCGCGGGATGGCGGCACGGACCGCGTCGGCCTGGCTCGACAGGATCAGGCCGACTAGGACGATGCCAAGCAGGACGAGCAAGATCCCCGCGATATGCGCAAGCCAGCGCGGAACCGCCCAACCGCCGAGATGAATCCCGGCAATTCGGTCGATCACCGCAGTCAGCAGGATGAAGACCAGCGCCGCAAAGGTCAGCGGCACGAGAAAGCCGCTGCCATAAACGAGCCCGACAACGAGCAGCGTCAGCACCAGCAGCAGGTCACGCCAGAACTCGAGCGTCATAACCCGTTCGCCCAGATCACTGTCCCGCATTGCCAGCCCCCTTTGACCGCCGCCCCGCCCGGATCATAGGCGCGCTGCCGGACCCGCGCCATGCCCGATTGCGCAAGTGTCGCCAGCGCCGCAAAGACCGCATGCCAGCCGGTCCGCATACCCAGCGGCGTCGTGCGGATGCACATGCTCCAGCCACGCCCCGGCGCGTCGCACGACCCCGTAAACGGGCGGTGCCCACGAAGCCTGTGTAGAACTTGCTCACCCGGCTTGCGGGTCCGATATCCTGTTGCGCGAAGCTGTAACCGGAAGGTCAGGGCGACATGACGATTTTGAGTCAGGCAGGAAACAGTTTCATGAAACCGGATGGCGGCGACATCGGTCGAACACAACAAATTGAAAAATTATTTATTTATTTTCAATGCATTAAAACCTTCACCCTGACAGATTCGAAACGCAAGAGACGGGCTTGGCCTCTTCCACGTGCGACGCCGCGAGGGAACCTGCGCCCGAAGCTGCTGGTCAGCCCCTGTGGATAACTCCGTGGACGACAGGCGACGCCCCGACGTGTCAGTCGATCCGCGCCACGAGCCTGTCGCAGCCCCAGCCCACGGCGCGATGCAGCAGCAGCGTCAGCACCGCCAGCACGAAAAGCGCGGCGAACATGAGGTCGATCTTCACCCGCCCATTGGCCAGCAGCATCAGGTAGCCCAGCCCGCCCGCAGCGCCGACCCATTCGCCGATCACCGCGCCGATGGGGGCATAGACGGCGGCAAGCCGGAGGCCCGAAGCGAGCGAAGGGATCGCCGAAGGGACACGAATGCGCCAGAGCAGGCGCGCGGGCGTGGCGCCCATCGTGCGCCCGAGGTCGAGAAACCCCGGGGGCGTGCGCATCAGCCCGTCGAAAAAGGCGGAGGCCACCGGGAAATAGATGATCAGCACCGCCATGAGGACCTTCGACCAGATCCCGTAGCCGAGCCAGAGCGTGAGGATCGGGGCCAGCGCGAAGACCGGCAGCGCCTGCGTGGCGACCAGCGCCGGCTTGATCAGGTAACGCGCGGCCGGCGAGACGGCGAGAAGCAGCGCCGTCGCGGCGCCGAAGGCAGCGCCGAGCAGGAGCCCCGCAAGCACCTCGATACCGGTGATACCGGCATGCCAGGCGATCAGACCGGCATTCTTCCACAGCGCCTCGGCCACGCGCAGCGGCCCGGGCAGGATGAAAGCCGGCAGGCCGCCAAAGCTGACCAGCGCCTGCCAGAGACACAGGAAGAGCGCTGTCGCGGCAAATCCACGCTTGAGACCATCCATCTAACGTCCCTCCCTGAGCGCCTTGAGAAGCCGCGCCTGGAAAGCGAGCATGTCCGGGTTGTCGACGGGGCGAATGCTCGGAACGGCAGGGGGCACGGCCTCGACCATGCCGGCCTCGTCCAGCAGGAAGACGCGGTCGCCGAGGCGGGCGGCCTCGCCCGGATCATGGGTGACAAGCAGGACGGTGCGGCCGGCGAGATGTTCGGCGGCGAGATCCTGCATCTCCGAGCGCATGCGGGCATCGAGCGCCGAGAAGGGCTCGTCCAGCAGGACGATGGCGCGATCCTCCATCAGCGTGCGCGCAAGCGCAACGCGCTGGCGCTGTCCGCCGGAGAGCTGGGCGGGGCGCTTGTGGGCGTGATCCTTCAGGCCAAGCCGCGCGACCAGCGCTTCGGCCTGCGCAACCTGCGGCGCCTCGCCCCGCAGGCGCGCGCCGAGCGTCACATTGCCGACCACGTCGAGCCAGGGCAGGAGCAGGTCGGTCTGCGCCATATAAGCCACGCGCTCGGGCACGGGGCCGCCATCGGAGGCGCGGATGTGACCCTCAAAGGTGACGCCGGTGTCCAACCCGGCGATCAGGCGCAGGATCGTCGACTTGCCGCAACCAGACGGGCCAAGCAGGCAGGACCAGCTGCCGCTGTCGATCTCCAGCGCCACCGGCGGGAAGAGCGGATGCGTGTCGAACCGCGCCGTGCCGGTGAACTCGATGGACGGTGCCTGCCTCATTCTCTGTCAGCTTTCGTCCAGACCCATCTGCCAGAAACCGACCTCCAGCCGCGTCGCCATGGTGAAGCGCTCCGACAGGCGCGCCCAGCGTGGGGCGGCTTCGAAATCGTTGCCGATCCGCCGGGCCAGGCTCGCATCACACATCGCGCCAGTGTCGCGGCAGAGCTGTTGGTACGCCTCCCCTGCATAGGTGTCGATCCACTCGCGATATTGCGTGTCCGGCGTGGAGGTCGCGGCCAGTCGCAGCCCGATCTCGCCATAGCCGAGTACACAGGGCATGAGCGCGGCCATCAGGTCCGCGAAATCGCCCGAGAGGCCGGCATCCATGACATAGCGCGTGTAGGAGAGATTAGCCGGGCTCTCGGTCGCCGCGAAGAGCTGCGCCTCGGAGATGCCTTCAGCGGCGCAGATCTCGACGTGATGCGCCATCTCGTGATTGACCAGCCCGTCCACCGTCGCCGCCGCGGCCTTCATCTCTTCCAGCGTCTCCGACTTCACCACCGCCAGCGCCCAGGCGCGGGAGAAATGGACGAGGAAGACGTAATCCTGCACGAGATAATGCAGGTAGGCGCCGCGTGGCAGCGTCCCGTCGCCCAGCCCCTTCACGAAAGCATGGTCGACATAGGCCTCCCAGTCCTCTCCTGCGCGCGCGCGCCAGAGACCGAAGGCCCGGCCATAATCCGGTGCGCTCATTGTGCCCCCAGGTCGATGGCCATGGCCGAGACCGGGCGGGTGTCGTCCAGCAGGCCGGAGGCGTGGAGAAACGCCTCGAAACGCGCATAGCGCCCGGCATCCAGCCCGGCCGGCGCCAGCGAGAAACGCGGCCAGGTATCCACCCAGGCCTTCGCATTCAACGCGTCCTGCAACTCGGCGGCAGTGCCGGAAAAGGTCTCCCAGGCGGCTTCGGGATTGTTGACGATATGATGGGTCGCCTTCTCGGTGGCGGCAAGGAAGCGCACGATCCTGTCGGCATCCATGGTCTCGGAACTGGCGACATAGATCAGCTCGTCATAGGGCGGCAGCCCCTCCTCCTCGAGATAGAAACAGCGACCGGGGACGCCTTCGATCTCCATCTGGTTCAGCTCGAAATTGCGAAAGGCGCCCATGACGGCATCGACCTGCCCGGCCATCAGCGCGGGCGAGAGCGACCAGTTGACGTTGATGAGATCCACATCCGCCATGGTCAGCCCGCCATTGGCGAGAACCCGGGTCAGCAACACCTCCTCGACCCCGGCGACCGAGAAGCCGACCTTGCGGTCCTTGAGATCGGCAATCTCCTTGATGGGGCCGTCCTCCAGCACCAGCAGGCAGGTCAGCGGCGTGCCGATCAGCGTGCCGACGCGCAGCAGCGGCAGCCCCTCGGCGACCTGCAGGTGCAGCTGCGGCTGGTAGGACACGGCGAGGTCCGCCTTGCCGGCGGCAACGAGCTTGGGCGGGTCCGACGGGTCCGACGGCGCGATCAGCTCGACATCAAGCCCGACCTCGTCGAAATAGCCCAGCTCCCGGGCGACGATGATCGGGCCGTGGTCGGGATTGACGAACCAGTCGAGGATCACGGTCATCTTGTCGGCGGCCAGCGCCGGGGCAGCAGCCAGCATTGCCGCAAGGAAGGCCAGAATACGCATTTATGTGTCTCCGTTCAGAGCAACTCAGGCGACGGGCCAGAGCGCGTGGAAATGATGTGTTGGGCCGTGGCCATGGCCGACCCCGAGGCTGTCGGCGCCGCGGATGGCGCCCTGGAGCCAGTCCCGCGCGACCTTCACCGCCGGCACCAGCCCCTGCCCCTTCGCCAGCCCGGCCGCGATGGCCGCGGAGATCGAACAGCCGGTGCCATGGGTGTTCCTGGTCGGCAGGCGCACGCCTTCAAGCCAGACCGATTGCCCTTCCAGAACCAGCAGGTCCGGGCTCTCCGCCGTCTCCAGGTGCCCGCCCTTCATGAACACAGCTGTCGGGCCGTGCTCCAGAAGGGCCGCGCCCTGTGCCTGCATCTCGTTCCGGCTCGCAGCGGCCGGCGCCCCGAGAATCGCACCCGCCTCCGGCAGGTTCGGCGTCAGCACCGTTGCCAGCGGCAGCAGCTTCGCGGTCAGCGCGGAGACGGCTTCCTCCTGCAGCAGCGGATGCCCGCCCTTGGCAATCATGACCGGGTCCAGCACGATCTTGCCGGTGAAATCGGACAGCGCATCGGCCACCGCATCGGCAATCTCCGCATTGGCGATCATGCCGATCTTGACCGCATCGACGCGGATATCGTCGAAAACCGTCCGGATCTGGTTGTGCACGAACTCCGCCGGGACGACGTGAACCCCGGTCACCCCTTGCGTGTTCTGCGCCGTCAGCGCCGTGATCGCGGCCATGCCATAGACGCCGCGGGCCGAAAATGCCTTCAGATCCGCCTGGATCCCGGCCCCGCCCGAAGGGTCGGAGCCTGCAATGGACAATGCTGTTGCAACGCTCATCGGCGTGCCTCCTCTACCGCTTTCACCAGCCTGCGGGCAGCCAGTTCGGGATCCGGCTGGCCGCAGATGGCCGAGACCACTGCGAGCCCATCGGCCCCCGCGCCGATCACCTCGCGCGCATGTTGCGGCCCCAGCCCGCCGATACCAACCGCCGGCACCGGGCAGATCTCCACGATCCGCCGCAGCCCGTCGATCCCCACCGGTGGGGCGTGATCCGCCTTGGTCGGCGTGCCGAAGACCGGGCTCACGCCGACATAATCGACCAAGCCGGCATCCACCGCCCGCGCATGGTCCTCTGTCTCGACCGACAGTCCAAGCAGCTTGTCCGGCCCGATGGCACAGCGCGCCTGCTTCACCGCCATGTCGCCCTGCCCGATATGCAGCGCAGCGGCGTCAAGCGCATGGGCGGCGGCGGCATCGTCGTTGATGACGAGCTTGGCCCCGGTCCCGGAAAGGGCCTCCAGCAGGGCGCGGCCAATCTCGATCATCTCGCGCGTTGCGGCTGTCTTGTGCCGGAGCTGGACCGTCCGAACCCCGCCCGCGACAGCCGCCCGGGCGGTCTCGACCATGCCGATCCCGGCGCAGAGCCCCGGATCCAGCACCAGGTAGGCCGAGAGATCGAGCGAAGGTCTCATGCCGGGCTGACGCGATCGTCGCCGATGGTCATCGGCGTGACGGCCGCCAGCGCATCGAGGAAGGCGGGCGCGAAGCTGCCCGGGCCCTGCGCACGGCCAGCCGCGATCTCGCCCGCGGCGGCGAAATGCGCCAGCGCGCCCACCGTCGCGTCGAAACTGTCCTCGACCGAGGCCACATAGGCTGCGCAGAGCGCGCTCAGCGAGCACCCTGTCGCGGTGACCCGCGGCATCAGCGCCGATCCGCCCGAGATCCTGACCGCCCGCGTCCCGTCGGTCACGAAATCGGTCTCGCCGGTCACGGCGACGACACATCCCGTCTCCGTCGCGATCTTCCGCGCCGCCGCTTCGGCCGCCGCCACCGGATCCCCGGAATCGACACCGCTGCCGGAGGTGTCCTGGCCTGCAATCGACAGGATCTCGGAAGCGTTGCCGCGCAGGATCGTCGGGCGAAGCTCCATGAGCTGCGCGGTCGCCTCGCGCCGTAGCCCGGTCGCGAAACAGGCCACCGGGTCGAGCACCCAAGGCTTGCCGGCATCGGCGGCGACGCGCGCAGCGGCCACCATGCCCTCGACCCAGCGCGGGGACAGCGTGCCGATATTGATCGAGAGGGCCGGCGCAATGGCGGCGAACTCGCCGCTCTCCTCGGGCGCGTGAACCATGGCGGGCGCCGCCCCGGCGGCCAGCAACACATTGGCCTGGAAATTCATCGCCACGTAATTGGCGATACAGTGAACCAGCGGTGCGACCGCGCGCATGGTGGCAAGGGATCGGGACGGGGTGGACATGGTTCGGGCTCCTCGCGCGGAGGCCCGGATCTTCTGAAACCGTCTTTCAGTCCGACCCGACTCCCTCCGCCAGCATCATCTGGTTCAGGTTCAAAGGGTACATCTCAGACCGCTCGCAGCGGACGCCCCCGTCAATGACGCCAGATATGCAGATCATCGCCGGCTTGTCACGCATAGAAAATGTCGATGGGGGACAGGGTGTTCGCGGCATCGCATGACGGCCCGAACGCGACTTTCCCGGAATGGCTCCCGCAGCACAAGGACCGCGACCGGCATCAGGGCGCCTCAGGGCAGGGTTTCGCGCAGCCGTCGCCGGCTAGACGCCCGGAACCGGCAGGCCCTGCGCGTCGATCAGCAGCACGCCATTGTTGCGCGTGAACGGGCCTTCCGGCCAGTGCTCCAGCAGGTCGAGCACCTTGCCGACGGGCCGGCACAGCGCGACACCCTTTTCCGTGCGCACAAGCGGGCGCTCGACCAGAACCGGATGCGCGATCATGGCATCAAGGATCTGGTCCTCGGTCACGCCCTCTTCGAGCAGGCCCAGCTCACGCGCCGGGCCACGTTCGTGACGCAGCACCTCATGCGGGCGCAGACCGGCATCCGCGAGCAGCGCCTCGAGCGCGTCTCGATCCCATCCGACCTTCATGTAATGCACGATCTCGGGCTCGTAGCCGGCAGACTCGATGACCCGCAGCACGTCGCGCGACTTGCTGCAGGCCGGGTTGTGATAGATGGTGACGCCCATGCGGGCCTCCCTCAGAGTTCGATCAGCCGGGATTGCGGCAGCAGACGCTCGACATCCTCGCCGCGGCAAAGCTCGGTGGCGGGCGTAGAAACGGCCGCCGACGCAGCGGCAGCGCCCCAGCGGGCCGCCTCCTGCATCGAGTTACCACGCGCAAGGCAGAGCGTGAAGCCACCGACAAAGCTGTCGCCGGCGCCGACCTTGGAAATCACCTCGACCTTGGGAGCCGTGGCCAGCCAGGACCCTTCTGCCGTGTTCAGCACCGAACCTTCGGAACCGCGGGCAAAGATGATGTTCTCGGCCACCCCCTTCTCGATCAGCTCGCGGGCGAAGGCAGCGGTCTCGGCCGGGGTCTCCAGCTTGCGTCCGGCCAGCCCCTCGGCTTCCTCGTCATCGGCGCGCAGCAGGAAGGGCGGGGACCGGTGGTCCTCGACGATCTTGCGCAGCGCGGGACCGGACGTGTCGACAATGAGACGGGCACCGGCTTCCTTGATCGCGGCCGAGAGATGCTCCTCGAAATCGAGCGGCACACCCGGGGGCTGGCTGCCAGACAGGATCACCAACCCGCCCTGCGGCGCATGCGCGGCGGTGGTCTGGATCGCCTTTTTCACATGCGATTCCTGCCAGGGCGGCCCAGGCAGCATGAAACGGTACTGCTCGCCGGTATCCTTGCAGTTGACGACAACGCTGGCGCGGGTCTCGCCCGGGGAGGGGATCGGCATCGTGGCGATGCCTTCATCCATCAGCAGCTCAAGCAGGCGGTTGCCGTTATGTCCGCCGATCGCGACCACCGCGTTGGCGATGCCGCCCATATGGTTGATGGCGCGGGCCACGTTGATGCCGCCACCGCCCGGATCCACCGCCGGCTCGGTACAGCGCAGCTTGACGTCGGGGATGACCTTGTCGGCCTCGGTGTTCATGTCGAGGGCGGGGTTGAGCGTGATTGTCAGGATTTCGTGCACGGGGATGGACCTCGTTTCGGCGATGTTTGCGCGCACACTGCGCATTCACAGCGCTTTTGCAACCAAAGAAGGCGCGGGAAATCATCGCATGCAGCAATCCCGGCATTCCGAAACTGCAGTCCGCCCAGAGAATGCCCAAATGTCAGGCACATGTCGGCGCGGCCGGAAAATGGCTCCGGCCAGCGCCTTTGAACAGCCGCCGTTCATGCGGCGGCGCAGCGACTCACCTCGGTCGAGATGAACGCCCTGCCCGCCTTACAGCAGCTGGTAGCTCATCGGCACGAAGCGGAACCCGTCGCCGCGCGCCTCGACAAAGCCCGAGCCCGGGAAGGGCATGTGGTAGCCGACCATCGGCACCCTGTCGGCGGCCAGCATTCCGAGCACCTTGCGGCGCGTGGCGGCGGCGGCGGTCTTGTCCATGTCGAACTTCACTTCCCAGTCGGGATAGCCGAGCGACCAGACATAGTGATTGGCGAGGTCCGCCGCGAGCAGGAGCTGCTTGCCGCCGCTGTCCAGCATGTAAGTCATGTGACCCGGCGAATGACCGAAGGCGGCCATGGCCGTGATGCCCGGCGCAACCGAATCGCCGTCGCCGAGGAATGTCATCTTCTCGGCCAGCGGCTTCACATTGCCATCGAAGCGCTCGTTGCCGGCAGCGGCCCAGTGGTCATACTCGACCTGGCCGGTCACGTAGGACGCATTGGCAAAGGTCGGCGTGCCCTCGTTCATCAGGCCACCGATATGGTCGCCATGCATGTGGGTGATCACGACCTTGGTGATGTCCGCGGGTGCAAGGCCCGCTTCGGCCAGCGCGGCAGTGGTGCCGGCGGCATTCAGGCCGGTGTCGAAGAGAACCACCTCGTCGCCGCTCTTCACGACCGTGGGGGTGAAGTAGAACTGGGCCATGTCCGTGGGAATGAAGTTCTCGGCCGAAACCGCGGCGAACTCGTCTTCCGAGACGTTCAGTCCGAAGATCTTGTGCGGCTCCGGGCGCGGCGCGGTGCCGGCCAGCAACGTGGCGCCTTCCAGCTCGCCGACGCGGAAGCCCCGCGCCTTGCCAAGCGGAAGCGGCTTGGGCGCTTCATCAGAGGCAGCGGCAGAGGTTGCGGCAAGAACCAGCGGCGCGCTGGCGGTGGTAAAAAGGGCCTGACGGCGAGAAAGCTTGATTGACATGATATGTCCCCATGGGTGTCCGGTGCCCATAAGGATAGAATGTCGCAGGCACCTTTCAACTTAAAATATATAAAATTTTCTTGAACTCGCCGTTTTATCGTTTTTTCTGCAAGGAAAGTGTCACTCCCACCAGCGGTCGATCCGGGCGATATCGGCATCAGACCAGCCGAAATGATGCGCGAATTCATGCACGACGACATTGGTAACAAGGTCGGCGAGGGTGACATCGCCGCGCGCGACCCACTCGTCGAGGATCGCCCGGCGGAACAGCCAGACGATATCGGGCTGGCGCGGCGGGTCGGTGACGGAGCGTTCCGTGAGCGGGATGCCGTCATAAAGACCGGTCAGCTCGAACGGGTCCTGCATTCCCATATCGGCGAGAATCTCGTCCGAGGCATATTCCTCGACCCGCAGGTGCACCTCGGCGGCCGGGCCGTCGAATGGCGCCGGGAAGGCCGCGCGGACGGCTTCCGCAAGGGCGTGGATATCGTCGAGGCCGGGCGCAATCTGCGGTCCGGCGGGGCTTTGGGCGCTGGAATTCATGGGCATGGTATGGACAAGAACGCCGCCCTGTGGAAGAGCGCCCGTAACAGGAGATCCGACACATGACCGTTACCCGCTTCGCCCCCTCGCCCACCGGTTACCTGCATGTGGGCAATCTGCGCACTGCGCTTTTCAACTGGCTGATCGCGCGCAAGGCCGGCGGGCAGTTCATCCTGCGGCTGGACGATACCGATCCGGAACGCTCGAAGCCCGAATATGCCGACGCGATCAAGGAAGACCTTGAATGGCTCGGGCTGGACTGGGATCGGGTCGAAACCCAGTCCTCGCGGCTGGACCGCTATGCTGCCGCCGCCGACACGCTGCGGGAGAAGGGGCGTTTCTACGAGTGTTTCGAGACCCCGACCGAGCTCGATCTCAAGCGCAAGAAGCAGCTCAACATGGGCAAGCCGCCGGTCTATGACCGCGCCGGGCAGAAGCTGTCGGAAGAGGAGAAGGCCGCGTTGCGGGCCGAGCGCTCCGGCCATTGGCGCTTCCTGCTGGACCTTGAACGGATCGAATGGGTGGACGGGATCCTCGGCGAGACCTCCATCGACGCGGCTTCCGTGTCGGACCCGGTGCTGATCCGCGGCGACGGGCAGGTGCTCTACACGATCGCTTCCGTTGTCGACGACACCGAGATGGGCATCACCGACGTGGTGCGCGGCTCTGACCATGTGACCAACACCGCGACCCAGATCCAGATCATCGAAGCACTTGGCGGCACGGTGCCCCGATTTGCCCACCACTCGCTGCTGACGGGTCCGCAGGGCGAGGCGCTTTCGAAGCGGCTTGGCACGCTGGCGCTGCGCGACCTGCGCGAGAAGGGCGTGGAGCCGCTGGCGCTGCTCTCGCTGATGGCGCGGCTGGGCTCCTCCGACCCGGTGGAGCTGCGCTCCTCGCATGCCGAACTGATCGAGGGCTTCGACATATCCCGCTTCGGCGCCGCGCCGACGAAATTCGACGCCGAGGACCTCTACCCGCTGACAGCGCGCTACCTGCACGAGCTGCCGCTCGACGCGGTGGCCGAGGAGGTCGCAGCCCTTGGGGTGCCGTCCGAGCTGGCAGAACCGTTCTGGAACGTCGTGCGCGCGAATATCACCACGCGGTCCGACATGGTCGGCTGGTGGCAGGTGTTGCGCGACGGCGCGGTGCCGCTGGTTGAGCCGGAAGATGCAGAGTTCGTCGCGCAGGCGCTCGGGATGCTGCCGGAGCTGCCCTTCGACGAGACGACCTGGTCGAGCTGGACCGCGGCCGTCAAGGCGGAGACGGGCCGCAAGGGCAAGGGCCTGTTCATGCCGCTGCGCAAGGCCCTGACCGGCCGGCAACGCGGCCCGGAAATGGCCGATTTCCTGCCGCTGATGCAGGCGAAGCCGCAGCTCTGACGCACGAAGCGCCCTGAAAAAACGAAACGGCTCGCAATTGCGGGCCGTTTTGAGCTTCTCCGGACCGACCGGCTCCATTTCCCTGCGCCACCAGCTCCGATCAATCCAGCACGGGGTCCTTGCGCTTGTCCCAGAACTTGCGCCAGCGCGACCAGATCGCCAGCCAGATGCAGCCCAGTCCGAAGAGGATCGAGATCGAGATCCAGGGGATGATCCGCACATCCGGCCCCTCGACCGGTTTCACCGAGATCGCGTTGGGAAAGATCGAGAGCATCTGGCTGCGCCAGCCATATTTCTTGATCGCCACCCATTGCGGATTGTCGCGCGTGGATTGCAGGTCCGACGCCTTGGTGTGCAGGCTGGAGGTGTTGAACTTGAAATAGGGCGGCCAGCCCCAGCCCGTATCCTCGTTGCGATACTCCATCTCCTTGTCGTTAGGCCGCTTGGCAGAGATGAAATGAACGTCCCTGTTGGCCACACCGGTCGCATCGCCGGTGTCGGCATTGGCCCAGAAAAGCGCATTGTCGCCCGGATCGATGCGGCGGATGTCGGTCTGGACAATCCGCACGACGTCATTGCGCGGCAGCGTGTAATGCAGGAAACCCGCGATTACGGCCAGCAGGGCGAGCCAGAGGGTCCAGCGGATATAGAACCACATGAGGTCGTCTCCTCAGTTGTAATTGGTGATATAAAGAATGGTGCCGATCAGCAGGATCGGCACGACATAGACGCCCAGGATCAGCTTGCGGCGCAGAGATTGGTCATATTCCTGGAGGCCAGCCTCGACAAACTCCTCCCGTTCCGGATTGCGCCCGGCGCGATTGCGCAGCCGGCCGAAAAGCGAATCGTCATGCTCCTCCAGCCCGGCTCGCTGGAAGGCTTCGGTGTCGCTCTCGTTCAACCCGTCCCATTCCGCCTCGAGCTTGTCGCGGCGAATGCTGCGCGAATAGAGCGACAGCGAGACATAGACGACGCTCAGGACGGCGAACAGGATCAGCAGCAATCGGGCAAGCGCGGCCATCGGAAGCTCCGGGAAGGACGTGGCGGGTTCGGCCCAGTGATAGCCCGCCCGGCCGCCAGACGCGATGCCAAACTGTGCCGCGCGAGCCATCCTGTCGCGGCGAGCCCCCATTGCCTGTCCCGCTGCACGGGCCTAGCGTGCGCCCATGGCCAAGGATATCGACACCAGGCTCGCCGCTGCTATCGAGGCCCGGCGCGACGACCTGATTTCACTGACACAGGACCTCATCCGCATTCCGACGCTCAACCCGCCGGGACGCAACTACCGCGACATCTGCGACTATCTCGATGGCCGCCTTTCCGAGCAGGGGTTCCAGGTCGAACTGGTCCGCGCCGAGGGTGCGCCTGCCGACAGCGAGCGCTATCCCCGCTGGAACATCGTCGCCCGCCGCGACGGACGCAGGAGCGGCGAGACCGTGCATTTCAACTCGCACCACGACGTGGTCGAGGTCGGCAATGGCTGGAGTTTCGATCCGTTCGGGGGCGAGCTGCACGAGGGCCGCATCTACGGGCGCGGCGCCTGCGACATGAAAGGCGGGCTTGCGGCCTCGATCATTGCGGCCGAGGCTTTCATCCATACCTGCCCCGATTTCGCCGGCGCAGTGGAGATCTCGGCCACGGCGGACGAGGAATCGGGCGGCTTCGGCGGCGTGGCCTACCTGGCGCAGGAAGGCTGGTTCAATCCCGCGCGCGTCCAGCATGTCATCATCCCCGAGCCGCTGAACAAGGACCGCATCTGTCTCGGCCATCGCGGCGTCTGGTGGGCGGAGATCGAGACAAAGGGGCGTATCGCCCACGGCTCCATGCCCTTCCTCGGCGACTGTGCGGTGCGCCACATGGGCGCGGTGCTGGCCGAAATGGAAGCGACACTCTTCCCGTTGCTCGCCACCAAGCGTACGGCAATGCCGGTCGTCCCCGAAGGCGCGAAGCAATCCACGCTCAATATCAACGCCATCCATGGCGGCGAACCGGTCCAGGACGCGGATTACACCGGCCTGCCCGCCCCCTGCGTCCCAGACCGCTGCCGCATCACCATCGACCGCCGTTTTCTCATCGAGGAGGAGATCGGCGAGGTGAAGGCCGAGGTCACGGCGATGCTGGAACGGGTCAAGGCCGTGCGGCCCAGCTTCGAATACGAGCTGCGCGATCTCTTCGAGGTCCAGCCGACCATGACCCCCGAGGGCGCCCCCGTTGTCCGCTCGGTCGCCCATGCGATCGAGAAGGTCCTCGCCCGGCAACCTGACTATGTCGTCAGCCCCGGAACCTATGACCAGAAGCATATCGACCGCATCGGCCGGTTGAAGAACTGTATCGCCTATGGCCCCGGCATCCTGGATCTCGCGCATCAGCCCGATGAATGGGTCGGCGTTCAGGACATGATCGACAGCGCCAAGGTCATGGCCCTGACCCTTGCCGAGTTGCTGCTGCCGGACCAGCCGGGCTGAGCCGGGCTGAGCCGGGACAGGCTGGCGGGACCGCAGTCGATGGCAAGGCCGCGGAGGATCCCGACGGCGGCGCGGAAGAACGACATCGGCCGCGGCGGCGCGCGAGCATCGCCCCACGCTCCCGTTCCGGTCCCGACAGCACCCTGCCCCGGACCTACCGCCCCTGGCGCCCGTCATCCTGCCCGAGCTTCGGAGCGGCCCGGTCGAGGCACAGCTCAGCCTCCGAAAAACGCCACGGCCCTCGAATTCCCGGCACCCCCTCCGGCGCGATCCTGAGTCCACGCGCGATCACTTGCGGATCTTCGAACACGGCCTGCATGTCATTGATCGGCCCCGCCGGAACCCCCGCCGCCTCCAGCCGCGCCAACAGATCGGCAGACGGAACCGCGCGCGTCAATGGCTCCAGAAAGCCGGTCAGCGCCTCCCGGTTCGCGACTCTCGCGGCGTTGTTCGCATAGCTCGGATGGTCGGCCAGCGTGGTTTGCCCGAGCGCATCGCAGAAACGCCGGAACTGGCCGTCATTGCCGACAGCTACGATCACATGCCCGTCCGACACCGGAAACACCTGGTACGGCACGATATTGGGATGGGCATTGCCGCGCCGTCCCGGCGCCGTCCCGGTCGCAAGGAAGTTCATCGCCTGGTTCGCCATCATCGCCGTTGCACAATCGAGCAGGGACATGTCGATATGCTGTCCGCGCCCTGTCCTGTGCCGCTGCTCGACCGCAGCGAGGATCCCAACCGCACCGTACAGCCCGGTCACGATATCGGTGACGGCAACACCGACCTTCTGCGGCTGCCCGTCCGCCTCTCCGGTCACCGACATCAGCCCGCTCATCCCCTGGATCAGGAAATCATACCCCGCCCGCGTGGCGTAGGGGCCCGTCTGGCCGAACCCGGTGATCGAACAATAGATCAGGCGCGGATTTACGTCGCGCAGGCTCTCGTAGTCGAGCCCATATTTCGCAAGCCCCCCGAGTTTGAAATTCTCGATCAGGATGTCGGCCCCAGCGACCAGGTCCAGCACCCTGGCGCGCCCCGCCTCGGTCCGGAAATCCGCCACCACGGAGCGCTTGCCCCGGTTGGCGGCGTGGAAATAGGCCGCCGAGCGCTCGCCCTCCCGCTCGATGAAGGGCGGCCCCCAGCGCCGTGTGTCGTCCCCCTCCGGCGCCTCCACCTTGGTCACCTCCGCGCCCAGATCGGCCAGCGCCTGGCCGATCCACGGCCCCGCAAGGATTCGCGCAAGTTCCACCACCTTCAGCCCGGCAAGCAATGTCATTGAGCATCCCCCTTACGCATCTTGTCGCGCCTGCCCGTCACTTTTGCAACCGGTTGCAAAATGACCTTGACATGCCTCCGCCATTTGACGGCTATACAGACTATAGGAGCAGCGCACGGATCTGTGCCAGAGGAAGGACCCATGAAGACAGCCACTAAACTTGAAGCGGCAGCGGAGCTGATCCCGGAAGGGTCGGTCCTGCTCATCGGCGGTTTCATGGCCGTCGGAACCCCCGAGAGAATGATCGACGCGCTTGTTGCGCGCGGCGTCGGCGGCTTTACCGTCGTGGCCAACGACACTGCCATGCCCGGCCACGGCATCGGCAAGCTGGTCACCGCCGGTCTCGTCTCGAAAGCCATCGTCAGCCATATCGGGCTCAACCCCGAAACCCAGGCCAAGATGATCGCCGGCGAGATGGAGGTCGAACTGGTGCCGCAGGGCACGCTGGTCGAGCGTATCCGCGCCGGCGGCGTCGGCCTTGGCGGTGTGCTGACTGCAACCGGCCTTGGCACCCCGGTCGAAGACGGCAAGCAGATCATCGAGATCGACGGCAAGAAATTCCTGCTCGAAAAGCCCATCCGTGGCGATTTCGCCCTGATCGCGGCCAAGCAGGCCGACTACAAGGGCAATCTCGAATACGCGCTGACGGCGCATAACTTCAACCCGGTCATGGCGCTGGCCGCCGACACGGTGATCGCCGAGCCGCATGTGATCGTGCCCGTGGGCGCCATCCCGCCGGATGCGGTCAAGACGCCCGGCATCCTGGTCGATCACCTTCTGGAACGGGAGCACTGAGATGAACGCGAAAGAAGTCATCGCCCGCCGCGTGGCGCTCGAAATCGAGGACGGCATGCTGGTCAATCTCGGCATCGGCCTGCCGTCGATGGTCGCCAATTTCCTGCCCGAGGATGTCGACATCTTCTTCCAGGCCGAAAACGGCGTGATCGGGCTCGGCGCCCGCCCGCCCGAAGGCATGGAAGACCCCGACCTCACCGATGCCGGCGGCGGCTTCGTCACCGCCGTGCCCGGTGCAGCTTCGATCGACTCGGCCATGTCCTTCGGCCTGATCCGGGGCGGTCATCTCGACATGACCGTGCTCGGCGGGCTGCAGGTCGATGAACGCGGCTATCTGGCCAACTGGATGGTCCCGGGCAAGATGGTTCCCGGCATGGGCGGCGCGATGGACCTCGTGGCTGGCGCCAAGAAGGTCGTCGTCGCCATGGTGCACACCGCCAAGGGCAACCCGAAGATCATGCCCGAATGCACGCTGCCGCTGACGGCAGCGCGCCGCATCAGCCTGATCGTGACCGAAATGGCCGTGATCGAGCCCACCGACGAGGGTCTCGCGCTGCGCGAGGTTGGCCCGGGTGTCACCGTCGAGCAGGTCGTCGAAGCCACTGCGGCCAAGCTGATCGTCCCTGAGACTGTGCCGGAAATGGCCCTCGCCTAAGGCAACCGTTGCCAGCGGACATTGCCCCTTCCGGTGCCGTGCGCGGCGAAAGGGCCTCCGCCGTGCGGAGCAACAGGATATGAAGCGCCCGAAGCCTGTTTCGGGCGCTTCTGCGCATCCCCCTCCGCGGCCAACGCGCCGCTGGCTTTCCCCGGCAAGGCAATTGACGCTTCGAGGTTTTTCCCGCACCCTCGCGCTTCCAGAACAGGAGAAGAGACATGGCAACTTATCGCTGCGGCGTCTGCGGGATGGGCGTCAACGCTACATGCGCCGACTGTAACGAACCGCTCGTCAACGACACGCTCAAGCTGGATGACGGGAGCGAGGTTCAGATCTCGAAATGCCCGAAATGCGAGGGCAAGATCAAGTCGCCGATGTGCTGCGGCGCCGACATGGCATGCGAAGCCTGAGAGCAACGGCTCCATTCCCCTGCCCCTAGCGGCAAGGGTGTGAGTACGTGAAATTCGGTCAAGACCCGGTGCCGACAATGGACGGCATCGGATCTGGGGCTTTAATCCAAAGGCAAACGCCCGAGACCGGACCCATCGGTTTTACGCCATTTTCCGGGGCGATTGAGCCGGGGCTTGGGGCTTCCAGCGACCGCCTTCACCCGCCCCTCCCAGGACTGACCGACATCGCGCAAAGGGCTCGCCTTCCGCGGGCCCTTCTCCGGTTTCAGAAATGCGCCTTGGCTTCGTCCGGCTTGCCCGCGGCGAGGGCGAGGATCCCGCCCGTGACACAGAATCCGATCGGGAACATGGTGAACACCCCGAAGCCGAAGGCGTGATACATCAGTGCCCCGGACGCCAGGAGCATAAGCCCGCCCCAGAGCGCGCGCGTCTTCGCCATCGCGCCGCCAGCTATCGCCAGGACCGGGGCGAGGAAGCTCGAAATCCGGATAAGGTTCATCTGTTCCGCATGGCCGAGCACATCCCCGACATCGCTGTAATTCCGAACAAATTCCGTGTATCCGAATCCGAAGAAGCCGACGATCATGGCGAGAAGACCGCCGATAACACCCAGCATCGAGGCTGAATTGCGCATTCCACATTCCCTTCGACGCCTTGTGCGCCTGTTTCTGGCCCGTTTCGGGTATGTGTGAGATAGGTCTCTTGCTGTTCCGGTATCAAGAGGCGGCGGCACATCAATTCGGCAAGGGCCGGATCGGGCCCCTCCATCGCCGGCCCCCGTTGCCGTAGACCTGCTCCCGAGGGAAGCTCCAGTCAGCAATGGTGCGGGCGGCGGGAGTCGAACCCGCACGGGCCAGGCCCTAGCGATTTTAAGTCGCTTGTGTCTACCATTCCACCACGCCCGCGACGCATCCGACCTAGGACGTTCGCGCCGGGGCGGCAAGGGGGTCTGTCGTGGCCGCCGGCGCAGCTTCGCCCTTGACCCACCGCCCTGCGACGATAGCCTCGCGTCATGTTCCCGATCCGCGATCACAATCCCTCGGGCCGCACGCCCTATGTCACCTACGCCCTGATCGCGGCAAATACGCTGATATTCATGAGTTATTTCGGCCTCATGGACCAGCCATATGCGCTTTCCGCGCTGTATGAGACATACGCGTTGATCCCGTCACGGCCGAGCCTGTCGAGCTACGTGACCTCGATGTTCCTGCATGCCGGCATCTGGCACCTGCTCGGCAACATGCTTTTCCTGTGGATCTTCGGCGACAATCTCGAGGACGAGATGGGACATGCCGGCTTCGCCCTGTTCTACGTGCTGAGTGGCGTTGCGGCCGGGGTGGCGCATGTTGCGCTTTCGCAGGGTTCCTCGATACCGACCGTGGGCGCCTCGGGCGCCATCGCGGGGGTGATGGGAGGCTACTTGTTGCTCTTCCCCAAGGCCCGCGTGGATATCCTGCTGATCATAATAATCTTTTTTCGGGTATTCTCCGTCCCCGCCTGGGCAATGCTCGCGATTTGGTTCGGGATACAACTGATAGGCGGGACCCTGTCGGATCCCGACGCCGCCGGGGTTGCCTATTGGGCGCATGCCGGGGGGTTCGTGATTGGCGCCATTCTGGCGGTTCCAACGTGGATACGCGTCGGCGGCTTCGCTTTCTGGAGCAAAACCCACGGCAGACCTCCGCATCCGGCAGCACCTTATCGCCGGAGCAACATTCCGAGGGTTGGGCATCGGCGCGGTAATTCACCCCGAGGGCGCCGTCATCACTGAAGCCGGATCAAACTCCGGTCGCCACACTCGTCAGAACGAAGTCTTAATCTCGAAATCGGCCGTTGTCGTGGCAATCGCCTCGGCCGTGTCCTGCGAACTGTTGCGCCAGATATGGATCGAGCCGAGCGCGAGGGACACCACTGCCGCGGTCATGACGACCCAGTCGACGGTAACCGCGCCGCGGTCATCGGACTGGAAGCGGACAACAAGCCGCCGGAGGAATGCAATCTGTTTCATGGCTTCACACTATCCAGCGAATGTGGCGCCAAATGGACAGATTAACGGCTGCGAATTGTTTCAGCGAACTTGGTAAACACACCGCCATTTCCGGCGATGACCATACGGTCTTCGAAGATGCCCCGGCCTTTGTAGAGGGGCTCGACGAAACCGCCGGCTTCCCGGACGATCACGATCCCGGCCGCGATGTCATGCGCGTTCACCTCACGCTCCCAGTAACCGTCATAGCGCCCGGCAGCGACATAGGCCATGTCGAGCCCGGCCGATCCCCAGCGGCGCACGCCGGCACATTGCGGCATGAGCTTGGCAAGGTCCTGCATGGTTGCGGGCAGGGTCCGCTTGCCCGCCCAGGGGATGCCGGTGGCGAAAACGGACTCGATCATGCGGGACCGGCCGGAGACGCGAATCCGCTGGTCGTTGTTGAGCCAGGCCCCGGTGCCTTTCTCGGCAAAGAACATCTCGTCCTTGGCGGCGTCGAAGATGACACCAGAGACGATTTCGCCCTTGTGCTCCAGCGCGATAGAGACGGCCCAATGGGGCAGGCCGTGCAGGAAGTTCGTGGTGCCGTCGAGCGGGTCGACGATCCAGCGGCGGGTGGGATCCTTGCCCTCGACCTCGCCGCTCTCCTCGCCGAGCCAGCCGTAATTGGGGCGGGCATTGGTGAGCTCCTCGCGGATGATCTCCTCGGCGCGCAGATCGGCCCTGGTGACAAAGTCGCCCGGCCCCTTGGTGCCGACCTGGAGGTTCTCAACCTCGCGGAAATCCTTGACCAGAGACCGGCCTGCCGCGCGGGCGGCCTTGATCATGACGTTAAGATTTGCGCTGCCCTGCATCTGCCCGGCTCCTCGATGTTCAAGCCGCGCATATAGCGGTCAGGCAGGCGGATGGAAAGAGCGTTCGCCGGTTGGCATGGGACTTCGCCATTGGATGGCAGGAACACCGCCGTGGCGGGCTTTCCCAGCCTTTGCGACGATGGTCGGCCTGCGAGCCTGGCGGTTGCTCAGGAAGCGTTCCGAACTTTCCGCTGACGGCGCGGGCCGGCGGTTGAGGGGGGGGGGCCTTCAAGATCCGCTCCACAAGATACGGTCAGGCGAAAAAATGCCCACATTCATGGAGCTGAGCCTCGAGGCTTTACACGGGTGCGGTCTCGGATAGTTACATTCCGGTTGCTGAATGCATGATCCGGACCATCTCGGACGCATTCAACCCACCAAAGAAAAAACGAGCGAAGCGAGAGGCACCGGGCCATACACATGAACAAGTACATCGCATCAATCACAGTGGCGGCAGTGCTCTCTGCAACGGCTTCCATGGCGGCGCATAACAACCCGTGGGCAGAGCCCGAAGACAGTGTTGAAGGCAAGAACCACGACACGAATCAGGCCTACAGCGCGGATCGGCCGGGCGAGGACGAGATGCACGGAGTCCAGAACACCGAGGCGCGAGAGACCGTCCCGGGCCCCGGGGGACAACAGGAGCAGTAAAGGCCGCACTGTTCAGCGGGACGCGTCCGAAACCGTCCTCACGGTCCTGTCCCGGGAAACGCGTTGTCTCCGGTTCAGGCGCTTTCCCGCTGCAACCGCACCGGCACCGTCCGCGCCAGCCGCAGGAAATGCGCCATGAACGGCTTCTCGATCTCCGCGGACCGGCTCGCCGCATAGAGCCGCCGGGTCAACCCGCCCTCCGTCAGCGGCCGGGTCACGTAATCCGAATTGTAGCGCACCTCGCGCACGACCCAGTCCGGCAGCACCGCAACCCCGCGATTGGACGCCACCAGCAGCAGGATCACGGCAGTCAGCTCGACCTGCCGCACACTCCGCGGCTCAACCCGGGCCGGCATCAGAAGCTGGCTGAAGACATCGAGCTTGCTGCGTTCGACCGGGTAGGTGATCAGCACCTCGTTGCGGAAATCCTCCGCTTCGACAAAAGCGCGCTCCGCCAGCGGATGACGGGCCGAGGCGACAAAGACGGGCGAGTAGTCGAAGAGCGGATTGAAGGTGACGCCGTCGATCTCCTCGGGATCGGAAGAGATGACGATATCAACCTCTTCCTTCCACAGCGCCGGTAGCGCATCGAAGGCCAGCCCCGGCCGGATATCGACATCGACATCGGGCCAGGCCTTACGAAACTCTTCCAGCACCGGGAAGAGCCACTCGAAACAGGCATGGCATTCGATGGCGATATGCAGCCGTCCGGATTTCCCGTCCCGCAGCCCGCGAAACTCCTCTTCCAGCGCCGCCATCTCCGGCAGCACCCGTTCCGCCGTTCGCAACATGCGCAACCCGGCAGCCGAAAGCTTGAGCGGCTTGGAACGACGTGCGAACAGCTCCATCCCCGCCTGGTCTTCCAGCCCCTTCACCTGGTGGCTCAGCGCCGATTGCGTGATATTGAGCATATCCGCCGCCCGGGCGAGGCCGCCCGCTTCGTGGATAGCCTTGATGGTGCGGAGGTGGCGGAGCTCGACATGCATGTTCGACTCATGATCTTCGTGAAAATTATGAAATTGCTTCACTGGCCGAGATATGCGAGATCAAAAACCGACACAAGAGGACCCGAAATCGTCATGACCGCGCCGACCGTCTCCTTCGAATTCTTTCCGCCCCGTTCCGTGGAGGCCTCTTTCCGGCTGCACGAGACCGTGCAGGTGCTCGCACCGCTGAAGCCGGAATTCGTCTCCGTCACCTATGGCGCAGGCGGGACGACGCGCCGGCTAACCCACGAGGCCGTCTCCGCAATTCATCGCACGACCGATCTCAAGGTCGCCGCCCACCTGACCTGCGTCGACGCCACCCGTGCCGAAACGCTCGAGATCGCGCGCGGATATGCCGAAGCTGGTGTCTCCGAGATCGTCGCGCTCAGGGGCGACCCGCCGAAAGGGGCGGACCGATTCGAGCCGCATCCCGAGGGTTTCACCGATAGCTGCGAGCTGATTTCCGCGCTGCGCGACACTGGCGACTTCACAATTCGCGTCGGCGCTTATCCCGACCGTCACCCCGAGGCAGCCAGCGACACTGCCGATATCGACTGGCTCAAACGCAAGTTCGACGCCGGGGCGGACGCCGCGATCACGCAGTTCTTCTTCGAGGCCGACACCTTCTTCCGCTTCCGCGATGCCTGCGCGAAGGCCGGGATCGACAAGCCGATCCTGCCCGGCATCCTGCCCATCGAGCATTGGGCGAATACGCGGCGTTTCGCGGAGCGTTGCGGCGCCAAAGTTCCGACCTGGCTTGACGATGCCTTCGCCCAGGCAACCCGGGACGAGCGCGAGGAACTGCTCGCCATCGCCGTGGCCACCGAGCTCTGCACGGAGCTGGTCGAAGGCGGCGTGGATCACCTGCATTTCTACACGCTCAACAAGCCGCACCTGACGCATGACATCTGCCACGCGCTTGGGATCGCACCGCACCGCATCCTTCAGGACGTTGCCTGAGGCGCGCTGACACCGCAAAACCACCCTGCATCTGCCCAATGACGTGATGACTCCACGTCATTGAGGAAGTTTTCATCACTCGGCGTTAACACTTCCGGAACAACGACACCGAGGCAGAAAATGTACGGGTATGGGTTCCTTCTCCAGTCCAGTCACAACTGGCGGAAGGCGGCGATCGAAGAGCAGGAAATGTGGGCCGCTGCATCAGAGGTGATCTGGTTGCGAAGCTGGCAGATGCTCACGGGCACAATGACAACGGTCGAGGCGGCGCGGATGGTCGTCGAGAAGCCTCTGGCCTTCGCCCGCGCGGCGCAGGAGGTCGGTGAAGCCGTCGTCACCGGACAGGATCCGGGCGCGGTGACACGCGCGGCCGTCGGACCGCTGCGGACGGAAGCGCGGGCCAATGCCCGGCGGTTGCGGAGCTGACGGAGCCTTTCAGGCAAGATCGCTCAACAGGCCATGTAGGCGTGCCATGCTCCCGCAGAGACCCGTCCTGACCGGACAGGCCGCCGGCCCACACGGCGCGTGTCACAGTCGATTGCATGCACCTATCCAGGCACCAAAGCTTGAATTTCCCATGATCGGGGAACGCAGGGTCCTGATCTGGAGCGAAAGGCCCTAGCCGACCGTCGCCGCGCGGGCGAGATCCGCTTCGCGGTCGATCGCCGGATGGAAACTCTCCGATGGATCGAACCCGTACCGCCGGCGCGCGCGGAGCCAGAAGAGCTTGCCCCAGCGGCGCGTCGTGCCAACAGAGGGCGCCGACGCATCACAGGGAAACCGCCCGCGCCAGCCGGAGGGGAGCTCCAGCCCGACCGCCTCCGCCTTCTCCAGCATCCAGACCAGAGAAAGGTTGGCCCGAGGCCGCGCCGCCTCGAATCCGTCGAGCTGCCCGCCGATATCGCCATGGCTGCCCGGGAACCAGCGCTGCTCGACCGCGCCAACCCGCCCCGGCGGTGTCTCCCAGAGCTCCGGCGCGAAGGCGAGCCGCGTCTCGTCATGGGCCAGCGCCTGGTAACCGTGGCGGATATGGCCGCCAAGCGCGTGGTTGTGGAAGGCATGGGCCGGCTCGGTCAGCCGCCAGAGCAGCGGCGCCCGCAGCCCGAGCGCCTTGACCGTGTCCCAGACGCCAACCATCTCGATACAGATATCCGCGTGGCACATGCGCCTGCGAAACGTCGCCGCCGCAGCGCTGTTCGGATCGCATTGGTAATGGCGATAGGCTTGCTGGACGTTGCGCACCGTCGCATTGGGCGCGCGGACCAGCCCGATCCGGTCGATCACACCGGCCAGCGAACGCACGGCGAAGGCGCCGCGGGAATAGCCGAACAGGTAGATCCGGTCACCGGGCCGGTAGCGCGACGCCAAGAAACCATAGGCGCGGCGGATCTTGCGATTCATGCCCCGCCCGAGGGCAACATCCCGCGTACTCGCCCAGTCCCGCCACTGGATACCGGCTTCGTAGAAGAGCGACAGCTGCGCCGTCGGCCCCTTCTCGGCCAGCAAACGATAGGTCCGCCCGGCATTGGTCTCCTGGCCCGGATCCAGCGTGGACAATGTCCCGTCCAGAATAACGACATGCGTGACCGGGCCACGCCGATGCGAGGCGACAGCGGAATGACGCTGCCTGTTGCGCCGCCGCAGCCGGGACCAGGCCGCGATCTGCCGGTTCAGCCGCATGAAACACCCCGCCTGCCAGGTTCGCAAAGCATCGCCACTCGCCTCCTTTCACAATATCGAGTCTGCCACGGTTCAGCCGTTGCGCAAATGACCCGGAACAAGAAGATGCTGGAAATGCGCGCGGTTGTGTTCGTCCGTGAACCTCAGCACAGGCCCTCGCGCTGGCGCAGACGGGCCAGCCGGTCTCGGATCTCATCCCGCACCGGCCCGGGGCGCGGCCGATCCCTCAGGGTGGTGAACCAATGCTCCGGGGGCGCCTTGCCACGCCGGTCGCCCTCCCAGCGCAGCGCCCGCAGCACCGCTTCGCCTTCCGGCGACAGCCGGTCCGGGATCTCGATCCCGTTCAGCACCGCCCAGACCCCGGTCCAGAGTCGCCCGGCCGACCACGGGTTGTACCCGCCGCCACCCAGCACGAGATAGCGCGGGGCCATCAGACGCAGCGCGGCCACGATCTCCCAATGGGCGTTGTTCGACAGCGAGAGCCGCGCCAGCGGATCCTCTTCCACCGCATCCGCCCCACATTGCAACACCACCGCCTCTGGTGCGAACCGGTCCACAAGCGGCAGGATCAGCGTCTCGCGCGTCAGCGCCATCTCGCTGTCATTGAAGCCGCGTGGCACCGGCAGGTTGACCGCCGCGCCGCCGGCCACGTCGTCCAGCCCGCCGGTGAAGGGCCAGCGCCGCTCCTCGTGGACCGAGATCATCAGCACCTCCGGGTCGCCGGCAAAAGCGGTTTCGACCCCGTCCGGGTGATGCGCATCGATGTCGATATAGGCGATACGCCGGATCCCCGCCCGGCGCATCGACAGCATCCCGAGCACCGGGTCGTTGAGATAGCAGAACCCGTTGGCCCGGTCCTTCAGGCCGTGATGCGTCCCGCCCGCCGGATGGTGGATCACCCCGCCTCGCGCCAGCAACTCCCCGGCCAGCAGCGACCCGCCCGCCGCCGTCGCCGGACGGCGATAGACCTGCGCGAAGACGGGGTTGGAATGTGTCCCGAGACCATAGCGGGCGCGTTCCGCCTCCGTGACCGCTTGCCGGGCTTCCGCCCGCTGCAACGCCGCGATGTAGTCGGGCGCGTGCCAGAGCGACAGCGCCGCCGGTTTTGCCCGTGGCGAGGTCAGGTACTGCGCCGCCCCGAGCCAGCCCAATGCCCGGGCAAGGTCCATGACCGTCGAAACACGTGGCACCCGGAGCGGATGCCAGGACCCGTAGCTGGAGCCACGGTAGATCTCGGCCCCGATGAACTGCGTCTCTCCCGGTCTGCTCACGCGCATCGCCTCCTCTCGCGGCCCCGTCCCCCATACGAAGGATCGTCGCGAACGGATCGGGCAGGTCAAGGCCGACCTCTCCGCAAGCGTCCTGGCCGGACAAGCCGGCCTGCAGGTTGTGAACACAAGACCTAGTCTCCCGCAATGCGCCCAAAGACTAGATAGAGACGTGGGCTGGGCGGAATGAATTGCGCCAGGTTGATACCTGACGTATACTCTGTGTAACTTTTCCTTGAGCAAGACAGGGCCGGGAGGCAGACGAGTTTGGGTGAAACGATCAAGCTTCCGAAAGGCCTGAAGCTCGGCAAGGATGTGCGAACGCAATATGGCGCGCTCTGTTATCGAATGGTGCGCGGCGAGCCACAGGTCCTCCTGGTGACATCGCGGACCCGCCGCCGCTGGATCATCCCGAAAGGCTGGCCGATGCGTAATATCGCCCCCGAACGCGCCGCCGGCATAGAGGCCTGGGAAGAGGGCGGCGTCCGCGGCAAGGCCGAGGAGCGCTGCATCGGCGTCTACAGCTACACGAAACTTGGTCACAACGGCGAGGAGGAGCGCCCCTGTGCGGTCTGGGTCTTTCCGATCAAAGTGAAATCCCTGGCAAAGGACTTCCCGGAACGTACACAACGCCGCCGCAAGTGGTTCTCGCTGAAACAGGCGAGCAAGAAGGTGGCGGAGCCGGAGCTGCGGGAAGTCCTGCGCGATTTCAAACCGCGCCGGGCGCGCTGATCCCTTTGAAATCGTCGCTCCAAAGCGTTACATCTGGTGGGCATGATCAAGTACAGCCTGATATGTTCCGAGGGCCACCGCTTCGAAAGCTGGTTCGCTTCGGCTGACGCGTTCGAGACCCTTCGGGGCTCGGGCATGGTCACCTGCGCGATTTGCAGCTCGGGCGTGGTCGAGAAGGCGATGATGGCGCCAACGGTGAAATCAAGCGACGCCCGCGCCGAGGCGCCACCGGAGAAGCCGCTGAGCAAGCCGACCAGCGCGCAGGAGCAAGCGCTGGACGCGCTGCGCAAGAAAGTCGAGACCGAGAGCGACTATGTCGGCCGGGATTTTGCGCGCGAAGCGCGGGCGATCCATGAGGGCGAGGCGCCGCAACGCTCGATTCATGGCGAGGCGAATGCGCAGGAAGCCCGCGGCCTGATCGAAGACGGCGTTCCGGTCATGCCGCTGCCCTTCACACCAAAGCGCAAGACGAACTGAGGCGCCTACGGGCCCGGTGTGGCAACGGTTCGTGCCCTTGAAAGGGCGTGGAGCACGGCCGGTCCGGGCAGCGCGCAACCTGTCCAAATTGACGAGGATACGGTGAGCATTCGGGTTATCGTCCCAGTGTTCAACAAGGATCCGCCTCAAACCGGGATCAGAAGTCCTCACGTCAATCAATTGTTATAACAAGGAAATCTCTTGGCTGGCCACGTATCTTTCTGCCCGCACCATCGCCATCCCTCCCATTTCGTCCCTGCTATTGATCGTAAACGCCCCTGCGCAGGCAGCCAACCGGGACGCCCTCCTCAAAGGCGTCGCAGCGCTCGCGGTTATCGGGGCAATCGCCAACCAGCAAAGCCAGCCGCGCGCCCATGCCACCGCGTCGAGCAGAAACGTCTCCTCCAGCGCGATCCGTAAGGCCTAGCATTGCTTCAAGACCCGCCCAGCCGGATATCGCAGGCCCATCCAGCAGACCTCCAAACAGGCCGGCTATTATCACGGCCGAATAGACGGTCTCTGGGGCACCGGAACAGCTGCCGCCTATGAGCGGGCCTTCAATGGACGCAACTTCCGTGCTTGCGGGGTCTCCCCCACCCGTTCGGATGCCCCCTCCCTGGCCACAGAAACGCTGATCACCGACATCTGCATGCCCGAGGGTTGACAGGCCCCGGCGCGTTCCCCCGACCACACCCATAGATCCCCTGCATCGCCGGATGGCCTCGCGCCCGAGGTGCCCGATCTCATCTGTCCCGATTTCAAGCCTACAAGGAAAGATCACCATGGCTTCTTCTGTCACGACCTCCAACGCGCCCGCTTCAGAGCCCATCGCCGCGCCCGCAAAGACCGTCATCGTCGTCGCCGATACCCGCAACACCGGGCTGGAAATCGTCCTGGCCGTCTTCTTCGGGCCGCTCGGGCTCTTCTACAGCAGCATCCTCGGCGGTTTCGTCATGCTGGTCGTCTCCTCGCTGAGCGCGCTCTTCACCCTCGGGATGAGCATCGTCATCACCTGACCGATCTGCATCATCTGGGCCGCCATGGCATCCTCCGCCCAAAACAACCGCCAACGCAATCTTGTCGCCTGAGACTGACTCGATCGGCTCCCGCGCACCGGCAGGCATCGGCCCGCAGGAACAACCTTCCCCAGACCAAGGAATTGAAGACATGTTCAGGCCCATAATCGCCGCGACTGCCATCCTGTTCGCCCTGACCGGCACGACAGTCTCGGCCAATCCGAAGAAAGCGCCTGACATCGCGCCCCGGATCCTGAAGGAACTCGAAAATCGGCAAGATTGTCAGATTCGAAAAGCCAACGAGGAGCTCGAACGCGATCGGCTGAGTGCCAATTACTATACCGAGTTCACCGCATCGGTCGCGCTACCGGTTCCGCTCTATTCGAAGGTCAGTTCCGGCGATGGATATGTCATCGTGCAGAAGCTCTTTGCCATCGGCGACACTCTGCCGGCCTATGGAAACGCGCTCGGCGTCTACGAAGACGGGAAATGGCGCGTCGATGTGAACATCCTCGACGTGCAGATGCCCGGCGGCAGGCCATTCTCCCAGTTCGAGAAATCCGGTCGGGTCGTTCTGGAGGCCGGGACCGACGCGGTCCTGGAACTCCAGGCCGGGCGCGCGGCGGCAATGGAAGCAGCAAAGGCCCTCAAGGCGCAGGATGTCCGACTGGAAGATGCGGAACTGCGACTTGAAGCGGAGCTCAAGCAGGAGTGGACAGTTCTGGCCGCACAGCGCGAGGCGGCAGCCCGGGCGGCAACCGAACTGGCCAGGCTGGAGGCAGAACAGCAAGTATCCGACGAACATGCCAGGATGGTCGCGGAGCGCGAGAAGCAGCTCCAGGCATCCGACAAGGCGAACTTTGCATTGTTGAACACGAATGCCACCTATCGGGCGGAAGCGACCCATGGGAACCGGCGCGTTCAAGGCGTCCGGACCATCACGGAGAGCGGTGAGAACCATGCCAGCGGCGTGTTGAAACTCGACCTTGGCGGCGGCAGCAGCTACCAATCCACGCTGGTCTTCACCTCGGCGCGCAAAGCCGGGCAGGTCGTGTTCCGGCATCCCCCCTTCGACGGCTTTAGAGAATCGAGGGACGTCTGCGAAACGGTTCCCCCGGCAAACCTCCAGGCAGGAGTGATTGCAGCCGAGGGCGGAAGCCCAAGTTACTGCAACACAGACCGTATCATCGTCGAGATCTCTGCCCCATCCTGATCGCCCGTTCCAGGGCGCCCCACTGCGCTCTCCGGACCCGCAAGCCCCGGCCGCATGGCCGGGGTCCTTCCGTACAGGATCAGCCCTCGAGGCGGGCGGCCAGCATATGTCGGCGATAGGTTTCGATCATCCAGCCCAGCATGATGCCATTCAGGATATGCCAGAGGAAATGCGTGCCCAGCGGGACAGCGGCGCAGACGGCCATGTCGATGGAGCGAAAGACGAGCGACAGGCAGAGCAGCCCCGCCCCGATCCCGAGCCCGCGCGCTGTTGCGGGCGCGCGGAGGCGCAGGCCCAGCGCATAGAGCGCGATCAGGAGCGGCACGGGCCAGTACCCGGCCGAGATCTCGAAAAAGGGCAACCGCTGGAAGAGCGGAAGCGTCAGCGCGACGAAGGGAAAGAAACCGGCGGTCGCCAGCAGCGCCCAAGGCAGGCGCATGTTCCAGAAATCGCGATTGGCCGCGAAGATATAGAGCAGGATGAACAGCGCGATGGGCGTTGTGTCCGCGATGGCGCCCCAGATCGTGGCATGGGTGTGAAAGAGCCAGGAGCCGATGCCGATCGCTGTCAGCACGGCGCACATCCCGCCCGCCAGCGGCAGGTCCTGCCCCCGGATGCGACGCCAGAGCAACCAGGCGGCAATGAGGAAGGCCGCGTTGGTGATGGCGTTGACCGGCTCCGACCAGTAGCTGAAATCGGTCCGTTCGCAATACCCGTCGACCTGTCGCAAGAGGCCTTCCATTTCGCCTTCCTCCAGCTAGGCTTCTCCCAACGCCATAGCTCTTTGGGAGGAGAATCGAAATGAAGATTACATGGCTTGGCCACTCCGGTTTCCGTATCGAGATCGCGGGCGAGATCCTGCTGGTCGATCCCTGGCTGACCGGCAATCCCGCCTTTCCCGAGGCCCGCCGCGCCGAGGCGATTGCCGGCGCAACGCATATCCTGCTGAGCCACGGTCATGGCGACCATTCCGGCGATGCGCTCGCACTCTCGAAGGAACTCGACGTTCCGATCGTCGGGATCTACGACCTGATGAGCCATTGGGAGGCCAGCGAAGCTGTCGCCACCATCGGCTTCAACAAGGGCGGCACCGTGGCGCTCGGCGATGTCGCCGTGACGATGGTCAACGCGGTGCATTCCTCCTCGCTCGGTTCGGAAGCCGGACCCGTCTATGCCGGCGGCGAGGCGGGGTTCATGATCGCGGGCGAAGGCCACACCATCTATTTCTCCGGCGACACCGACGTCACCACCGATATGGGCCTCTGGGCGGAGCTGCACGCCCCCGATATCGGCATCCTCTGCGCCGGCGGTCATTTCACGATGGACATGAAACGCGCCGCTTTCGCCTCCCAGAAATTCTTCGATTTCAAGACGGTGATCCCCTGCCATTACAAGACCTTCCCGCTGCTCGAGCAATCCGCCGAGGCGCTCGCGGAAGGGCTTCCTGGGGTGGATGTGAAAGCGCCAGACGTGCTGGAGGCGGTAGAATTCTGATTGGCGGTCGCCCGGCTCGCGAACGGGACGGACCCTCGCTGGGTCAGAAATAATTGATCAACCCGAGCCGTGCCAGCGCCTGCCCGTGGGGTGGCGCTGCAACACCCAAGCTCTGGACTTCACCGCGGCCAAACCCGAATAAGGTCTAGCCGTTGCGCGCAGGTGACAAAGCGCCAGCCCGGCGGGGTCACTATTGGAAGCATCATTGGTCCGAGCGACAATGGCGACGCAGGCGCTGCCTCTCGGCCTTGAGTCCGCGCCCAACAGCGCACCGCTCCAAGGGCTGCACCCGGTTCTTCACAGCTTTTAGCTTTTGTCCGGTCCCGCCGCCTATCAGCAGGACAGCGCGTCCCGGAACGACCCAGGACCTTCATGCGGGCCGATATCCCGCGCGACCAACTGCTGCCCGGAAAGTGCGACAGCAAGAACCCGCGACCAGTCAGCCGACGCAACGATCATTTCCGGTCGCCCGTCGCAATCGCGCATTCCGCCGGAGATCTCGGTCTCGCCGATCCGGTGATTGGTGAAGCCCGGCGCCGAAGCCACCTCGCGCAGCCGACCGTTCTCGTAGTGCCAGACCCGAAGGACCCGCGCCAGGTGCGGGCGGTCGACATAGGCGATCTCCATCGCCCCGTCGCCATCGAGATCCGCAGCCCCGACAGGCGCCAGCCAGCGAAACCGGGTCCCGATGAAAGGTGTCTGTGCCAGCCGCTCCAGCCGCCCGGAGGCAAGCCCCCAGACCGCCAGACGCGCTCCGCGATCCCGGTGGCTTTCCACTACGATCACCTCAGCCGCGCCGTCCCCGTCAAGATCGGCCAGCCGCGGCGCCACATCCTCGAAAACCAGCTCTTCGGGAAGTTCCGCGCGCTGTGCAACACCGCCACATTCAACCCGGAGCTGCCCCCATTCCAGCGCATCGCCCAGAACACCATGCGGGTAGCGCCCCGTCGATGCCTGGTATTCCGCCGAGCGGATCGGTCCGTCACACCCTGCGGCAAGGGCGGAGGAACCGACCAGCAGGGCCGTCGCGATCAGGGCCAGCCGAAACATGGCTCAGATCTGCTTCTCGGGAAGCCGGACGATCAGACCGTCCACATCGTCTGTCACCTTGATCTGGCAGGTCAGACGCGACAGGCCCGGCTTGGTCTCATAGGCAAAGTCGAGCATGTCCTCTTCCATCGCCTCGACGCCCGGCAGCTTGGCCACCCAGGCTTCGTCGACATAGGCATGGCAGGTCGAACAGGCGCAGGCGCCGCCGCAATCGGCGTCGATCCCGGGGACACCATTGTCCCGCGCGCCTTCCATGACGGTCAGCCCGCTGGCCACGTCCACAACATGTTCCTTCCCGGAAAACTCGACATAGGTAATCTTGGGCACGCCTCTCGTTCCTTCTTGCTGCCGTCGCCGGTTGGCTCGTTCAACGGCTCACATAGGCCAATCCCCGCAGCTTTGCCAGTGCCGACGGGGCTTGGACGAAAACGTGAAATGTTCTATATTCGTTCCAATGATCACCTCCTTTCCACCCGCCCCCTCGCCGCCGCCCGACAGCTGGCCGCGCCCGCCCGCCTGCCTGACGGCAAGCCAGCTCGCGCTGCCGCCCGGCGGCGCGCGGGTCTGCGTGGCCGGTCTTGTGCTGGTCCGGCAGCGGCCCGGCACGGCCAAGGGGGTGATCTTCCTGACGCTGGAAGACGAGACCGGCAGCTGCAATATCGTCGTCTGGGCGAAGATCTATGAACGCTTCCGCCGCGCCGTCATCGCCGGACGCCTGCTGCGCGTCACTGGCCGCATCCAGCGCGAGTCGGAGGTCGTCCATGTCGTCGCCGAACATGTCGAGGATATCTCGCCCATGCTGGACGACCTCCTCCGCCCCGATTTCGACCCCGGCTTCGATATGGACGCGCCGGCTTGAGTCGCATCGGCCACATCCCGCCGCGACCTCGCCCGCGCGCCGCCGCAGGGCTTGCCCGTCCCGGCGCGATGGCTAGGCTCGCCGCGACCGCCAATCAGTGACCAACCCGCATGTTCCGTCCCGCCCTGCTCCTCGCCCTGCTCCCGATCGCCGCCTGCAGCGGCATTCCGGAGGTTGCCCGGCTGGAAGACCCGGTGGAGATAGACTCCCGCGGGGCCGACGGCCCGCCAGACGCCGCACCTGGCACCTGCTGGGGCCGCGACGAGACCCCGGCGACGCTCCAGACCGTGACCGTGGAAACCGTCCTCACCCCGGCCACCTATGACGAGAGCGGCAAGGTCCTGACCCCAGCGGTCACAAGTACCGAGACCCGACAGGAGATCGTCGAGGAGCGGCAGGAACTCTGGTTCGAGACCCCCTGCCCCGACAGCTTCACCCCCGATACCGTCGCCTCCCTGCAACGCGCCCTGGGCGCGCGCGGCGTCTATGATGGCGAGATTACCGGCAGCCTGGACAGCGCGACACGCAGCGCCATCCGCCGCTACCAGCAACCCCAGGGGCTCGACAGCGCCGTGCTGTCCCTGACCGCCGCGCGCCAGCTTGGCCTCGTGGCCATCGCCACACCAGATACCAGCTCCGACACCTGACCGTCGCGCCCTACGAACGCGCGGCGGAGTTCCGTCGCAAAACCTCTGTGCAATTTCACACATAACCCGGCGATTCCTGCAGTCTGTGAAGCACTCAGACACACCCCACATCTGTCTCATCCGAGGCGGGATAGCCCGCCGACAGACAGAAATTCGAAAACGATCCCCACGAAAGGACCAGACCATGAACCGCTTCACTCTCGCAACTTCCGCCCTCCTGACCCTCGCGATCGCCGCCCCCGCCTTCGCCAGCGACCAACTCGCCAACACGCTCGGCGTCGAAGGCCAGGGCTTCTCGACCTCCGAGCTGACCCAGCTCAAGGCCGCTTATGACGACGGCGACACCGCCCGCATCAACTTCCTGCTCGAGAATGGCGGCGCCTCTGCGTCCGCTTCGACCAAGGGCGTCTCCGCCAGCTCGGACCAGCTGGCCGCCAGCCTCGGCGTCGATGCCTCCGATTACAGCCGCGCCGAACTGGCCGCGCTGAAATCCGCCGTCGACCAGGATGACGCCGCCCGCATCAACGCGATCACCTCGCATGCGGCTGCCAATTCCGGCGACACCCCGGAATACCGGATCCAGCTCGGCAAATCCGTTGGTCTGGACGCCATGACCAACAGCCGTGCCGATCTGGTCCACGAGCACGAAAGCTGAACTTCCCCTCCCTGATCTCCCTGACCTCCCTGTCCCCAAGGCAGACCTGGCCCGGTGCGAAAGCACCGGGCCTTTTTTTCATGCCCCGCATCCGCAAATCCTGTTCAAACGCTCTCACGCGCTTGTGGGATGCTGCGAGGCGCTGTCCCCGAGCGACCACCGCAGGTTGCGAACAGGGCGGACAAACACCCGACTTTCCCCGGAAAATCTCGCCCTGAAACGGCAATGAGAGAGACAAGCAAGCTCATCGAAGCGTGATGTGCCTGCATGCACAATCGCCCCGGCATTTCGTGAAGTTTCGAAGCCGTCGCCCCCTCCCCACCTGTTCATCATCGACGGCGCAACGCTGCGCCTCAGACCGAAAACGAGACCTCCAGAGAAATGGACCCCATCATGAACCGTATCCTCCTGACCACCGCCCTCGCCCTGACCCTCACCGGCCCCGCGCTTGCCTCCGATCAACTTGCCCTGTCGCTGGGCGTTGAGCCCGGCGTCTACAGCACCGCCGAGCTGATCTCGCTGCGCAGCGCACTGGAAAATGACGACCGTGCCGCCGCCCGTGCCATCGCCGCCCGCAGCGCCACAAAGGGCGCGGTTGACAGCCCGGCACAGTTCAGCGCGTCGGTCGGCCTCGACGGCGCTTACAGCACCGCCACGGTCGCCGCCCTGCGCGCCGCCGAAGCCGATGACGAGCGCGCCGCCGCCAACCATATCCGTGAAACCGGCAGCATTTCGGACAGCGTCACCGTTTCCACCAAGAGCGGCATCTCCGCCGGCCGCGCCCAACTCGCCGCCTCGCTCGGCGTCAACCCGAGCGAGTACTCGCTGGCCGAGCTGGTCAACCTCAAGTCGGTCCAGTCCTCCAACAACGGCCGGGGCGACTGACCCGCGTTCAACGAAAAACGGGCGCCGGAGAAATCCGGCGCCCGTCTTGCATTGTATCTGTCCGTAACGGATCAGCCGAGATTCAGCGCCACGAAACGCGGCTCCCCGGCACGGCGCACGAGCAGCAGGATCGACATGCGTCCGGCTTCGGTCACCTCTTCGATCCGCGCCTCGAGCTCCTCGATGCTCGAAACATCGACCTGGCCAACCTGGGTAATGATATCCCCGGCGCGCATGCCCTTCTCGAAGGCCTCGCTGGACTCGTCGACCTCCTTGACCAGCAGCCCGGTCATATCCTCTTCCAGATTCATCTCGGTGATGATGGACGGGGTCAGCGGGCTCACCATCAAGCCAAGGATCTCGGCCTCCTGCGGCTCGACAGCCTCCTCGTCAGGCGTCACGGCGGCGGGAACGGCCCCCTCGGCGGTCTCGCGACGGCCCAACGTGACCATGACCGTCTCGGTCTTGCCATCCCGATAGACCTTCAGCCGGACCGACTTGCCGACCTCGGCATTGCCGACCTGCTGCACAAGCCCGCGCGTATCGGCAACTTCGGTGCCGTCGAAGCTCATGATAACGTCGCCGGCCAGGACACCCGCTTCCATCGCAGGACCTTCCGGCACGTCCGTCACAAGGGCGCCGCTGGCCTCTTCAAGCCCGATCGCCTCGGCCATGTCGTCCGTCACGTCCTGGATCCGCACGCCGAGCCAGCCACGGCGGGTCTCGCCGAATTCCTTGAGCTGATCGATCACATTGGTGGCAACGCGCGAGGACATGGCGAAGCCGATGCCGATGGAGCCGCCATTGGGCGACAGGATCGCGGTGTTGATGCCGATGACCTCGCCGTCCATGTTGAAGAGCGGACCGCCCGAATTGCCGCGGTTGATGGCGGCGTCGGTCTGGATGAAATCGTCATAGCTGCCCGAGAGCGCCCGGCCGCGCGCCGAGACGATGCCGGCAGAGACGGAGAAGCCCTGCCCCAGCGGGTTGCCCATGGCCATTACCCAGTCCCCGACGCGGGCCTTGTCGGAATTGCCCCAAGGCACGAAGGCCAGCGGCGTTTCGGTTTCGACCTTGAGCAGCGCGAGGTCGGTCTTGGGGTCCGTGCCGATCACTTCAGCCGGCAATTCGTCGCCGGAGAAGAACTCGATGGTGATCTCGTCGGCCTCGGCGATGACGTGGTTGTTGGTCACGATGAACCCGTCTTCGGAGATCACGAAGCCCGACCCCAGCGCCGAGGAGCGGCGCGGGCGCTGCGGCGAGCCGTCCGGGCCGTTGCGCTCCATGAAGTCGCGGAAGAAATCCTCGAAGGGCGAGCCTTCGGGGACGATCGGGCCGCCTTCGCCATGCGGATTGGAGGCCGTGGCGACCGTGGTCGAGGTGGTGATGTTGACCACCGCCGGGCTGATTTTCTCGGCGAGGTCGGCAAAGGTCTCGGGCGTACCGCGCGCCTGGGCCGAAAGCGCCTGGGCCATCACAAGGGCGATGCCAAACACGACGGCCGGGATCAGCCGCGCCACGGCAACCTGTCTTGGAAGGGGGAGAGAATGAGTGGTCACTCGATATTCCTTCTGTTTCCTGCGGCCCGTCTTGCCGGCGGGCCAATGATCCGGAGCTGCGCTGTCTCGCACAGCAATTGTGCAGCTATAGAAATTCATGCAGCCGGGAGTCGCAATTCAAAGACCCGTCGCAACCTGTCACGAGCCCGTGACAGGACACGCGAGCTTGCCTCAAATGCCGAGGTCGGCCCTGCGGGAAGTGTCTCAGGCCGCAAGCGCTGGCGCAAGTCCTAGCTGGGCCGTCTCTCGGGATCGGGTGGTTTCGGATGGGCCGGATTGACGGGGATGCGGTCTGAGCCACTATGCGCCGCGCCTGCAAGGTACCGCATCGGCGGCCGTGCGAGCGCCTGCCCGTCAGACCGGGCAGGCGCGCGCATGTCGGGCTTCGCCCCTGTTCCCAGCCCAGCGGCACTATTCGCCGTAGGGCACCCAGATCGTCTTGATCTCCGTCGCCTGTGCCAGCGCATCCCGGCCTTTCGCGGCAGCGTCCATGCCGGCAGCCCAGGTCCGCTTGAGGTTCCCGGCGGCGGCGACCTCGATGGCGGCGTCCAGCGCTTGCGACGAGAAGTTCCAGACCGCGTCCACATCAAGATGCGAGGCGATATCGGCCGAGAGCGGAGCTTGCGCGCCGGTGACGATGTTGACCACCCCGGCGGGGACATCGGAGGTCTCCAGCACCTGGTAGAAATCCGTGGCGGCCAGCGGGAAGGCTTCGGACGGCACGAGCACGATCCGGTTGCCCATGGCGATGGCCGGGGCCATGGCGGCGATGAGGCCGAGGAGCGGCTTCTGTGGCGGGCAGATGGCGCCGATCACGCCAAGCGGCTCGTTCACCGCCACGGCGAGACCGCGCATCGGCACGGGTTTGGCGGCGCCGTCATGCTTGTCCGCCCAGGCGGCATGGGTGAAGAGCAGGTCGATGGCCGCTTCGACCTCCGCGGCGCCGTCCGACCCACCGGTCATGGCGTCGATCCGGGTGGCGAACTCGGCGGCGCGGGCGGAGAGGTTCTCGGCGATGTAGAACAGGATCTGCGCCCGCAGGTGGCCTGTGGATTTCGCCCAGCCGGACGCCTTGCCAGCGGCTTCGACCGCATTGCGGATATCCTTGCGGTTGCCTTCGCCGACATGGCCGAGAAGCGCGCCTTTTGCGCCCCAGATCGTGCGAGAATAGCCCGAGTCTGGCCGCGCCTGCTTGCCGCCGACATACATCTTGGCGGTGCGGTCGAGCGGGTCGTCCGGCGTCGGGTTGGCGGGGGCCGCGAAGGGGGCGATGCTGGCGGCGCGGGCGGGGGTCTCGGCCGCTTTTGTATAGGCCAGCAGGCCTTCCCAACCGCCTTCGCGGCCGAAGCCGCTCTCCCGCACGCCGCCGAAGCCGGCGGCGGCGTCGAAGAGGTTGGTGGCGTTGACCCAGACCACGCCGGAGGCGAGCTTGGGGGCGATGTCGAGCGCGAGGTTCACATTCTCGGTCCAGACCGAGGCAGCGAGCCCGTAGCGGGTGTTGTTGGCGATCTGCACCGCCTCGGCGGGGGTGCGGAAGGTGGTCGAGACCAGCACCGGGCCGAAGATCTCCTCCTGCATCAGCCGGTCTGCCGGGGCGAGGCCGGTGATCAGGGTCGGCGGGTAGAAGCAGCCCTCGGGCAGGGTGACATCGGGTTGGTAGACCTCGCCGGCGTCTGCGCCTTCCTCGACGAAGCGCTTGACCGTCTGGAGCTGCACCGGGTCGATCAGCGCGCCGACATCAATGCATTTGTCCAACGGGTCGCCGATGCGGAGTGCGCCCATCCGGGCTTTGAGCTTGGCGTGGAAACGGGCTTCGATGCCTTCCTGCACCAGCAGGCGGGAGCCGGCGCAGCAGACCTGGCCCTGGTTGAACCAGATCGCGTCGACGAGGCCCTCGACGGCGGAATCGAGATCCGCGTCTTCGAAGACGATATAGGGGGATTTGCCCCCCAGTTCGAGCGTCAGCGATTTGCCGGAGCCGGCGGTGGCCTCGCGGATGGCGCGTCCCACGGCGGTGGAGCCGGTAAAGGCGATCTTGTCGACTTCCGCGCCGACCAGCGTCTCACCGGCCGTGCCGTCACCGGTGACGATGTTGACGACGCCCGCCGGAAGGCCCGCTTCCTGGCAGATCTGGCCGAAGAGCAGGGCGGTCAGCGGGGTGAACTCGGCCGGTTTCAGAACCACCGTGTTGCCCATGGCGATGGCCGGGGCGATCTTCCAGGCGAGCATCAGCAGCGGGAAATTCCACGGGATGATCTGGCCGCAGACGCCAAGGGGCGCGCGGTCGGGCAGCTCTTCCTCCATGAGCTGCGCCATGCCGGCATGGTAGTAGAAATGCCGGGCGGCGAGCGGGATATCGAGGTCGCGGCTCTCGCGGATCGGCTTGCCGTTGTCGAGCGTTTCCAGCACGGCGAAGAGGCGGGCGTGTTTTTGCAGCAGCCGCGCCAACGCATAGAGGGAGCGCGCGCGCTTGTGACCGCCAAGCCCGGCCCAGCCGGGTTGCGCGGCGCGGGCGGCGGCAACGGCGGCGTCTATGTCGGATTGGCTGGCCTGTGTGACCGTGGCCAGCGCATCGCCGGTGGCCGGGTTGCGGGTCTCGAAGCCCTCACCGGCGTCGGTGAAGCTGCCGCTGATGAAATGGCCAAAGGTGCGCCCGCGCGCCTCTAACCAGGCTTGCGCCTCGGCGGCGCTTTCAGGGGCGGGGCCGTAGTCCATGCTCTCGAAGATGTCCTTGATATTCATGTGAGCCTCCCGGATCAGGCCAGCGGATGACGGAACGCGGCGGAATAGGCGCCGGTGACGTGGTGTTCGAGCTGTCGCTCGATATCGCCAAGGAGCGACGATGCGCCGAAGCGGAAGAGGTCCGGCTGCAGCCAGCGATTGCCCAGCTCCTCCTTGAGGAGCGAGAGATAGACCAGCGAATCCTTGGCCTTGGAGATGCCGCCGGCGGGCTTGTAACCGACCTTGATGCCGGTGCGGGCCTCGTAGTCGCGGATGGCGCGGATCATCACGAGCGAGACGGGGAGCGTGGCGTTGACGCCCTCCTTGCCGGTCGAGGTCTTGATGAAATCGGCCCCGGCCATCATGCAGATCAGCGAGGCGCGGGCAACATTGCGCAAGGAACCAAGCTCGCCGGTGGCGAGGATGGCCTTGACATGCGCTTCGCCGCAGGCGGCGCGGAATTCCTTCATCTCGTCATAGAGCGCCTGCCAGTTGCCGGTCAGGACGTGGCGGCGGGAGATGACGATGTCGATCTCGGCGGCGCCGGCCTTCACCGACTCGCCGATCTCGGCCACGCGCAGCGCGAAGGGCGAGAGACCGGCGGGGAAACCGGTGGAGACCGCGGCGACTGGGATGCCGGAGCCTTGCAGCGCCTCGACGGCCACCTCGACCATGTCGTGATAGACGCAGACAGCGCCCGTGGTCAGGCGTTCCATGCCGAGCGCGTCCAGCAGGTCTTCGCGCACCGGCTGGCGGGCCTTGGCGCAGAGACGGCGGACACGGCCGGGCGTATCGTCGCCAGCCAGCGTCGTCAGGTCGATCAGCGAGATCGCCTTCAGCAGCCAGGCCGCCTGGTAGTCCTTCTTGACCGAGCGGCGGCCGGGCAGCGTGGCGGTGCGGCGCTCGATGGCCGAGGTGTTGGCCTGGGCGCGCATCACCCAGTCCATGTCCAGCTCCATGCCGGGGTTGCGGATCAGCCCCGCGACTTGCGGCAGGTGGTCGGGCCGCTGGGTCACGGCCGTCGTGGTCTCGGTCTGGCTTTGCATCGGGGATGTCCTCCCATGGGAAATCACCGCAGCACGCTCGCACGCGTCGCCCGAAGGGGCAAGCGCGGGATCATTGCGGCAGCAGGCGGGCGAAGGTTTCGGCGGCAAACGGGTCGGCCTCTGTGGAGAGGCGCGGCTGGAGGCGGTCATAGGCCTTCCAGTTGGTGGTGATGGCGCGGCAATGCCAGTAGCCGAAATCACTGCGCTTCAGGAGGCGCATCGGCAAAGGCAGGGCGGGGCGGTGTACGTCCCAGCCCAGATGGCGGCGCCAGCCATCGGGGCGGATGCAGTATTTCGTCGGGCAGGGACCGACCCCGACTTCCGGGTGCAGGTGATCGGCATGGCGGAAGGGCGGTTCGCTGTCCATGGCCGGGCTGGTCCAGCAGCCTTCGAAGGCGACGAGACCGAGCGGGCTCTCGACCGCGGCGTCGAAGACGGAGCCGCCGCGGCTCCAGACGATCTCGTCGATATCGGCATTGAGCACAGCGCGGGCGCGGGAGAGAAATCGCAGGCGGGCGTGGTTGAGCATCGCCGGTTGCAGGAACTTCGCTCCGCCGCCACCGGTTTTCGAGCGCACCGGCCCGTAGGTCTGGGGTACATTGAGGACAACGCCGCGCTTGAGGCCGGCGCGCGCCATCGCGTCGAGGATCGCCTGCGGCGGGTAGGCGTCGGAGCCATTGTCCATCAGCAGCATCGCTTCGAGCCCGTGCTCGGCGACGTGGAAACGCGCCCAGTCCTCGATCCAGTCGAGCTGGTTGTTGCGCGAGATATGAAGCGAGGCGTTGAGCCCGGCGAAATGCGCGGTCTGAACCGGGCTGATGCCGCTCTCGCCCTGCCAGCGGCCGGAACGGGCCGAGATCCGTTCCGCGCCGGCGGGCAGGTTTATCTCGACGATGTCATGACGGCGGTGGCGGTGCGTGCGGCGGATACGGGCGGGCTGGCCGTCGACCTTCAGCGCACCATCTGCGAGGAAGGCCTTGAAATTCAGCAGTTTCGGGCAAATCAGGCGCAGCCGCCGACCATCGGCCAGGGCGTCATACCAGAGCGTCGTCCAGTCATAGGCCTCCTTGAAGCCCTCCCCCTGGGCCGCAGGCGGCACGATGGCGGAGCGGGTCTTGCCGCTGCCTTCCACCGAAAGCGATTGCATCTCAGCTATGAAAAAATCGTCCTGCGCCATGGCCCGCCTCATAGGCCAAATTTCAGGATCTTTCCAACCGGAAAGGCGCGCGCAGTTGCGTCAGGCCGCAAGTTCCTGCCCGTTGGTGAGCTGGTAGTTGAAACGCGCCGTCCCGTTGCGAAACCGATCAACCGACACCTTGGACAGGGTGAACTCGAAGAGACGGCGGTTCGGCCCCTGCTTGGCATCGCCATCCTCGGTCAGCACGGCCCGAATCTTGCGCTCGGAATTGCCGGCGGTGAGCTGGCTGACAACGGCATCGAACTGTTTCTGGGCGAGCGTGGTATCGCGGGGACCATGTGTCCGCCAGCTCTGATCAAGAGCGCCGCGCTGCAGGTCGCTTGCGTTCAGGACCGGGAGCGTGCCCATGCCGGAAACGGTGGCGGTCCAGTGGCCGCGGGTCTGGGAAATCTTTACCAAGTCGGGAATCCTTTTCTGTCGGGCGAACGAGTGTCCGCCGCCCAACAGAGATGGGGAGCCGGGAGGCGAATTACATGTCCCGCAGGTCCGGTATGCGCGGCTCAGGCGGCTGAATCGGAGGCCTGGGCGTTGGGCGAGAGCGCCATGAAGGCGTCGAATTGCGACAGGAAGACGCGGCCGTTCATCTCCTCGAGGAAATGGCTGCGCTGAAGCCGGTCCATGACCGGTCCCTTGACCTCGGAGAGATGCAGTTTGATGCCCATATCCTTGAGTCGCCGCAGGATGGAATCGAGCGATTCCAGCGCCGAGAGGTCGACCTCGTTCACGGCCGGGAAGTTCAGCACCACATGCTTGAGCTGGGTGTCGCCGACAACGCGGTCATAGACGTAATCCTCCAGGAAGCGCGCATTGGCGAAATAGAGGCTCTCATCGACGCGCAGCGTGACCATTGTCGGGTCGGTCAGAACCTTGTGGCGGCAGATATTGCGGAAATGCTGGGTGCCGGGGACAAGGCCGATCTCGGCCACATGCGGGCGAGACGTCTTGTAGAGATGCAGGAAGATCGAGAGCACGACGCCGGCGGAGACGCCGATCTCGACGCCCATGCCGAGGGTCAGCAGGATCGTCGCGGAGACGGCGAAGAAATCGGGCTTGGAAAACTGCCAGGCATGTTTGACCACCGAGAAATCCACCAGGCTGAGCACGGCGACGATGATGGTCGCGGCGAGCGTGGCCTTGGGGAGGAAGAACAGGAGCGGCGTCAGCAGCAGCGCGGCGAGCAGGATGCCGATGGCGGTGAAGGCGCCGGCGGCGGGGGTCTCGGCGCCGGCGTCGAAATTGACGACCGAGCGGGCGAAGCCGCCGGTGACCGGGTAGCCGCCGGAGATCGCGGCGGCGACGTTGGACGTGCCGAGCCCGATGAGTTCCTGGTTGGGGTCGATGCGTTGGCGCTTCTTGGCGGCGAGCGTCTGGGCGACGGAAACCGATTCGACGAAGCCGATGATGGAGATCAGGATCGCCGGGCCGATCAGGGCCTTCCAGAGCTCGGGGTCGAGCGAGGGGGCGGAGAGCGGCGGCATCCCGCGCGGCACTTCGCCGACGATGGCGACGCCGCGATCGGCGAGGCCGAGCATCCAGGCAAGCACGGTGGTGACAACAACGGCGGCGACGGGGCCGGCCTTGGTGAGGATATCGGCGAGGCGCGGTTTGATACCGGATTTCAGCAGCAGCGGCTTCAGACCCTTGCGGACCCAGAACAGGAAGGCGGTTGCCGAGGTGCCGATGATCACGGTCCAGAGATTGGTCTGGCCGAGATTGCCGAAGATCGCGCCGAGCGTTTCCAGCAGGTTGTGGCCAGAAGCCTCGACGCCGAGGATATGCTTGAGCTGCGAGGTGGCAATAAGGATTCCGCTCGCGGTGATGAAGCCCGCAATCACCGGATGCGAAAGGAAATTGGCAATGAATCCAAGCCGCAACAGACCCATCACGGTCAGGAACAGGCCGGAGATGAAGGCCAGCGTGATGGCGGCGAGTGCTATGGCGCTCGGGTCGGAGAGACCGAGATTGCCCACCGCGGCGGCGGTCATCAGCGAGACCACGGCCACCGGTCCAACGGCCAGCGCGCGCGAGGTGCCGAAGATCGCGTAAGCGACCAGCGGCAGGATCGAGGCATAGAGGCCCATCTCCGCCGGCAGGCCGGCGAGCAGCGCATAGGCAAGCGACTGTGGGATCAGCATGATCGTCACGATCACCGCGGCGAGCGCATCGCTTTCGAAGGTCTGGCGCGTGTATTGGCTGCCCCAATCGAGAATGGGCAGGTAGCGGCGGAGGAAGGGAGGCATCTGGGAGGAACCTTGAAACGGGGGAGGCCGGTGCGCCCGGGAGCGCGCCGGGAGAGTGTCAGACCGAGGGGTCGTTGCCGGTGATCTTCTCGGGTTTGGCCATCCATTCGCGCCCCTTGAGCATGGCGCCCCAATAGACCGGGGGCAGCAGCAATTCCTTGAGAATCCAGGCCGCGCGGGTCGGTTTCGTGCCATTGATGAGCCATTTCGGCAGGATCGGCATCAAGGTGCCGCCATAGCCGAACTCGGCCAGGACGATCTTGCCGCGCTCGACGGTGAGCGGGCAGGAACCGTAGCCATTATAGGCGCCCTGCGGGTTGCCACCGAGGATATCGGCGGTGACATTGGCCGCGACGACCGGAGCCTGCATCCGCGCGGCGGCGGCGGTCTTGGCATTGGGCGCGTTCATGACGTCGCCCAGCGACCAGATATTATCGAACTCAGTGTGGCGCAGGGTGATCTGGTCGACATCGATCCAGCCAGCGGCGTCCGCCAGCGGCGAGACGCGGATGAAGTCGGGCGCTGTCTGCGGCGGGCAGACATGGATCATGTCGAACTCGGTGGTGATCGTCTCCGGTTCGGCATCGGGTTTTTTCACCTCGAAGGTCGCCGTCTTGGCGGGGCCGTCAATCGACACGAGATTGTGGAAGAAGTTCAGCGTCGCGTCGTATTTCTTGACATATTCCATCAGCGCCGGAACGTAGTCCTTCACGCCGAAGAGTACACCGCCGGCATTCATGAACTGGATGTCGATATTGCCGATGATCTCCTCGCGATACCAATGATCGCCGGAGAGATAGAGCGCCTTCTGCGGCGCACCGGCGCATTTGATCGGCATTGGCGGCTGGGTGAAAAGCGCGCGGCCTTCCTTGAGCCCCTGCACCAGCTCCCAGGTATAGGGCGCGAGGTCGTAGCGGTAATTCGAGGTCACGCCGTTCTTGCCAAGCGTGTCGACGAGCCCGTCCACCGCGTGCCAGTCGAGCTTGAGCCCGGGGCAGACGATCAGCCGGTCATATTTCACCACGCGACAACCATCGAGGATGACGGCGTTGTTCTTCGGCTCGAAGGCGGCGACGGCGGATTTGATCCAGTGCACGCCCTTGGGGATCAGGCTTCCCATCGTGCGGGCCGTGGTCGCGGGGTCGAAGATGCCGGCGCCGACCATGGTCCAGCCGGGCTGGTAATAATGGATGTCAGCGGGGTCGATCAGGGCGATGTCGAGATCGCGCATCCGCGATTTCAGCGAGGAGGCGACGGCGATGCCGCCCGCGCCGCCGCCGACGATCACCACGTCGAACTTGGCGTCGCCGGTATCGGTCGGCGTCTTGCCACCATTGACGATGCGCCGGACCACGCCGCCCATGTCATAGCCGGCGGCTTTCGCAGTGCCGAGGATCTCGGAAGCCGGCATGTCCTTGGCATGGCTGAGCGACCAGAGCGTGGTGCAGCGCGTGCCGGTGCGGCAATAGGCGAAGACGGGACCGGGCAGGTGTGTCAGCGCGGTGCCGAACTCCTCGGCCTGCTCGTCCTGCACCATGCCGGAGGTCACCGGCTGGTAGAGGCACTCCAGCCCGATCTCTTTCGCCGCCATCTCGATTTCCTCGAATGTCGGCTGGTCATTGCCTTCGCCATCTGGGCGATTGCAGAGAATCGCGCGGAAGCCCGCATCCTTGATCTTCTGCACGTCTTCGGGCGTGATCTGGGGCGAAACCGTCAGGGCTTCGGTCAGTTTCCGCATTTCCATTGGTCGGGATCCTCCGCGATCAGACGCCCCGGGGCGTCATTGACGCGCCCCGGTGGCCTATCTTTCCTGCTGTTATAGGCCTCAGAGCCCGTTGACGGGAACCTTCAGCATCGGGTTGCCCTCATCATCGGTCGGGATCTCGCCGGCGCGCATGTTCACCTGCAGCGAGGGGATGATGAGATTCGGCATCGCTAGCGTGGCGTCCCGCTCGGTGCGGAACTTGACGAAATCTTCCTTCGTCTTGCCCTCGCCGACATGGATATTGTGTTTCTTCTCTTCACCGACAGTGGTCTCCCAGGCGATGTCGCGGCCGTTTGGGCCGTAATCATGGCACATGAAGAGGCGCGTCTCGTCCGGCAGGGTCAGCACCTTCTGGATCGAGTCGTAGAGAATACCGGCATCGCCGCCGGGGAAGTCGGCGCGCGCGGAGCCGCCATCGGGCATGAAGAGCGTGTCACCGACGAAAGCCGCGTCGCCCACGACATGGACCATGCAGGCCGGCGTGTGGCCAGGCGTGTGCATGGCGAAAACATCCATCGTGCCGATCTTGTAGGTGTCGCCTTCCTTGAAGAGCGCGTCGAATTGCGAACCGTCGCGCTGGAACTCGGTGCCCTCGTTGAAGATCTTGCCGAAGACGTTCTGCACGGTGACGATATGCTCGCCGACGCCGATCTTACCGCCCAGCTTTTCCTGGATATAGGGCGCGGCCGAGAGGTGGTCGGCATGGACATGGGTCTCGATCAGCCATTCCAGCGTGAGATCGTTCTCCTGCACGAACTTGATCAACTCGTCGGCATGCTCATAGGTGATGCGGCCGGCGGCGTAGTCGATATCCATGACGGAATCGATGATCGCGCAGGAATTCGAGTTCGGGTCCTTCACGACATAGGAAATCGTGTGGGTCAGCGGGTCGAAGAAGCCGGTGACTTCGGGCTTCACGGACATGTCGACAGGGTAGTCCATGCTTTCCTCCTTGAAGGTCAATCAGTTGCTCAGGTTCTGTTCCGTGGCCGGACCGCGCGGGGCCTCAGTCAGCGGGCCATGCGCGGCGGGCTGGTGCAGTTCCGGACCACCCGGCGTCTGGAAGCGTTTGCCGGTATGGGTGTTGATGTAACGGGCAACCGCCATCCCGGCGATCAGCGCCAGGGTGAACAGGATCACCTCCCAGCGCCCGGTGCCGAGCGCGGGCAGCGCGCCACCGGGACAGAAGCCGGAAAGCCCCCAGCCGATGCCGAAGATCGCGGAGCCGCCAAGCAACTTGAGATCGATGGTGCGATTCTGCGGCACGTGGAACATCTGGTCGAAGCTCGGCCCCTCGCGCTTGAGGACGGTGCGGTACCCGAAGAAGGCCACCACCACGCCGCCGCCCATGACGAAGGCGAGCGAGGGGTTCCAGGTGCCCGCGAAGTCGAAGAAGTTCAGCACCTTCTCGGGGTTAGCCATGCCGGAGATCGAGATCCCGACGCCAAAGATCAGGCCGATGAGGTAAACGGATATCAGGCGCATGGGTCAGCCTCCGAACACGTGGCGGACGAGGAAGACGGTGAGCGCCGTCGTCGCCATGAAGGTGAGCACGGCCGCGAAGGAGCGCGGCGAGAGGCGGGCGAGGCCGCAGACACCGTGGCCGGAGGTGCAGCCCGAGCCATAGGAGACGCCGATGCCGACCAGGAAGCCACCGACGATGAGCGCGAGCGGCGAGACCGGGACGGTGATCTCCGGCCAGCTACCGGTGGCCATCAGGAAGACTGCCGGGCCGGAGACCATGCCGGCGAGCAGGGCCCAGCGCCAGGCGCGATCATCCTCGGCGAAGACAGCCGCCGAGAGGATGCCGGTTGCGCCCATGATCCGCCCGATGGCGGCCATCAGAAGGACAGCGGCGAGTCCGATCAGGACCCCGCCGAAGAGAGAAGCCAGAGGCGTGAAGTTCACGATTTCCATGGATCAGGAATCATCCTTGCTGCAGGTCTTGATGCCGAAGATGGCATAGGGCGGGCAATAGCCCATGGCGGCGGTGCCCAGCATGACGAGCCCGACAAGGGCCGCGATCACGGCCCAGAGCGGGCTCCAGCCGGCGCTGACGGCGAAAACGACAAGGACAGCGCCAATAATGGCGCGGGCGACACGGTCGAGGGAGCCCATATTCTTGGTCATGGTCCGGTTCCTTTACTGTGCGATGATCGGAAGGATCGCAAAATTGCATCACTGGCGACCCGACTCATCGGGCGTTGAACAATATCTAAACCAATCGGTTTACCAATTCAAGTTGCCGAATGTGTTTCCGTCGCGGCGCTTCGGGCGCCGGCGGGCTCGTACTTTGCGGAGGGCCGCCGGGTCACGGCGCTACCGGGAGCGTAAACACGGGAATGTCGCAGCCAAAACGGGCCGGAAGCCCTTGACCTTCCCATCTTCCCGAGCGGAATACTTGAGGGCCGCGCGGCGGGTGTCTTTCGATCCAATCGGAATCGGCCCCGCCAGGCGGCGGATCAATGGGCGGCACCAGACCGCGCGGGATCCGGGGAGGTCCGTTCAGCCGAACGGGCCGGTCCGCGCAAAATGGTCGGGAGCCGCCAAACCGGCAAAGTTTGGAGGAACCTGACATGCGTTGTTTCACAGTTCTCGGCCCGTCGAGCGCGGGCAAGACCACATTGGTCGAGGCATTGGCAAGCCTTGATTCGAAGCCCGTCAGGTCCGACCTCGCCGAGTTTTTCGGTGTTTGCGAGTTTTCCTACCTGGGTGAACCCTGGGCGGCCTTCGACATCGCCGGCGGCGCCGAGTATCTCGGCTATGCGGGCGAGGCGCTGGCCGCCAGTGATGCCGCGATCCTCTGCGTGCCGCCCGAGCCGGAGGCGGCGGTGCTGTGTGCCCCCTATCTGCGCCTGATAGAGGAAAGCGGAACCCCCTGTATTCTCTTCATCAACCGCATGGACACGACCGACAATCGTGTGCGCGACATCGTGGCCGGCCTCCAGGCCTATGCCAACCACACGATCATCCTGCGGCAGATTCCGATCCGCGAAGGCGAAGAAGTCGTCGGCACGGTGGACCTGATTTCCGAACGTGCCTGGGAATTCCAGCCTGGCAAACCGTCGAATCTCATCGAGATCCCGGAAGCGGCGATGGAGCGCGAGCAGGAGGCGCGGGCCGAGCTGCTCGAGCACCTGTCCGATTTCGACGACCACCTGCTGGAGGAACTCATCGAGGACAAGGCGCCGCCGCGCGACGAGGTCTACGAGGTCGCAACCGGCGTGCTGCGCGACAATGACGACATCCCTGCCTTCCTTGGCTCGGCCAGCGGGCGCAACGGCATCACCCGGCTGATGAAATCCCTGCGGCACGAGGCACCGGGCGTCGAGAAAACCATCGAACGGCTCGCCACGGACGCCGTGGCCGCCGGCATCTTCGCCACCCATCGCAAGCATATGGGCAAGGCGGTGATCCTGCGGGCAATGGGCGGCTCCGTCAGCGCCGGCTCGACGCTTGGCGGGGCGAATATCGGCAATCTCAGCGGCATCGACGCAAAGACACCGGTCGAGAGCCTCGAGCCCGGCGCGATCGGCGTGGCCGTGAAATCGGATCACCTGAATGCGGGATACTATTACACCGCCGACGACAAGGAGAGCATGGCGGACTGGTCCCGCGGCCACCCGCCGAGCTTCACCGCGCTTCTCACGCCGGAGCACGAGAAGGATGATGCACGACTGTCGACGGCCCTTGCACGCGTGGCCGAAATCGATCCCGGCATGAGCGTCGAGCAGGACGAGGCAAGCGGCCACGCAATGGTCCGGAGCCAGGGCCCGATGCATTTGCGGCGGATCCAGAGCCTGCTCGAAGACGATTTCGGCATCGCCACTGCGACCGAAGAAGTCGCTGCCCGCTACCGCGAGTCGATTTCCAAGAAAGTCGAGCACCAGCACCGCCACCGCAAGCAATCCGGCGGCGCGGGGCAGTTCGCCGACGTGGTGATGACGGTCGGGCCGCAGGCAACGCGCGGCGACGGCTTCACCTTTGACGAGGTCGTCAAGGGCGGCGCGGTGCCCCGGAACTACATCCCCTCGGTCGAGGCGGGGTCGAAGGACGCAATGACGCAAGGACCGCTCGGCTTCCCGGTGATCGACGTGTCGGTGACGCTGCTCGACGGCAAGGCGCATTCGGTCGACAGCTCCGACTTCGCGTTCCGCACGGCCGGCAAGGCCTGCGTCAAGGAAGCGCTGAACGATGCCTCGCCGGTGCTGCTGCAGCCCATCGACCGGGTGGATATCCATGTCCCCTCGGTCTTCTCGGGCGCCATCGTGACGTTGGTCTCCTCGCTCAAGGGCCAGGTCCTGGGCTTCGATCCGAATCCGGATGCCAAGGGCTGGGACATCTTCCACGCCCTGCTGCCGGACAGCTCGCTGACCGAACTCGCCCGCGCCCTGGGCGGCGCGGCGCAGGGGACGGCCTGGTATGAGGCGGAGTTCGACCATTACCAGGAAGTGCATGGCAAGGAAGCGACGCGGATCTCGCAAGAGGCCAAGGAAGCGGCGAACGCCTGATCGCCGCGAAGCAAGATTTCGCGCCGGGGAGCCTCCGCTTCCCGGCGCGTTTCTTTTCGGGCGAATGCGACCGCGGGGTCTCTTGTTGTTCCCTCCTCGGCGGGCCTAGTGTCGCGGCGGAAGAGCAAGAAGGAGGCTGCAATGCCCGATGTTCCCATCCTGACAATGAATGACGGCACCCGGATCCCGCAGCTCGGCTTCGGCATCTGGCAGGTGCCGGAAGATGTCGCCGCCGAGGCGGTGGAGAGCGCCCTGCGCATCGGCTACCGGCTGATCGATGGCGCCTATCTCTATATGAACGAAGCCGGGCTCGGCGAGGGATTGCGCGCGTCTGGCGTGCCGCGCGAGGAGGTGTTCATCACCACCAAGGTCTGGAACCACGAGCAGGGGCGCGACAAGGCGCGGATCTCGGTCGAGCGCAGCCTGAAGACGATCGGGGTCGACCAGCTCGACCTCGTGCTGATCCACTGGCCGGTGCCGAGCCAGGACCTGTTCGTCGAGACCTGGAAGACCTTTGTCGAGATGCGCGAGGAGGGGCTGATGCGCTCCATAGGCGTTTCGAATTTCAACGCCGATCACCTGGAACGTGTCATTGCCGAGACCGGTGTCGTGCCCGCGCTGAACCAGATCGAGTTGAACCCCGAGTTGCAACAGCCAGAGCTGCGGGCCGCAAACGAGGCACAAAACGTGCTGACACAGGCCTGGACGCCGCTTGGCAACGGGCGCTCCTTCGAGAAGGCGCCGATCACCGCCATCGCGGCCCGGACTGGCAAGAGCCCGGCGCAGGTGGTGCTGCGCTGGCATGTCCAGCTCGGCCACGCGGTCATTTCGCGCTCCGTCAACCCGGAGCGACAAGCGCAAAACCTCGACATCTTCGATTTCGAACTGACCGCGGCGGAGATGGACGCAATGACCGCACTTGATATCGGTCTGCGCACCGGGCCGGACCCGTCGGTCTTCAAGCTGATGGGCTGAACGCAGCCCGCCCAAACGACAACGCCCCGGTCATGGCCGGGGCGTTTTCGTTTCTGGAGACCGGATCACACCAGCCGACTGTTTTCCTTGGCCGCGCGAATGAAGTCGCGGAACAACGGATGCGGCTGGAAGGGCTTCGATTTCAGCTCCGGGTGGAACTGGACGCCGATGAACCATGGATGGTCCTTGACCTCGACGATCTCGGGAAGGCGTCCGTCCGGCGACATACCGGAGAATTTCAGGCCCTTCTCCTCCAGCTGCGCCTTGTACTGGATGTCGACCTCGTAGCGATGGCGGTGGCGTTCGTCGATATTGGTCTTGCCATAGATCTCGGCCACGCGGCTGCCCTCCTCGAGCACAGCGTCATAGGCGCCGAGCCGCATCGTTCCGCCCTTGTCGTCATCGACCTTGCGCTCGACCTTGGCGTTGCCCTGCACCCATTCCTTGAGGTGATAGACAACCGGCGTGAAGCGGCGCTTGCCGGCCTCGTGATCGAATTCCTCGGAGCCGGCATCGGTCAGGTCCGTCAGGTGCCGCGCCGCCTCGATCACCGCCATCTGCATACCGAGGCAGATGCCGAGATAGGGCACGTTGCGGGTCCGGGCGAACTCGGCCGCCTTGATCTTGCCCTCGGTGCCACGCTCGCCGAAGCCGCCGGGCACGATGATCGCGTGGAACCGTTCCAGATGCGGCGCGGCGTCTTCCTTCTCGAAGATCTCGGCGTCGATCCACTCTGCCTTGACCTTCACCCGGTTGGCCATGCCGCCATGGGTCAGGGCCTCGGCGATGGATTTATAGGCGTCCTCAAGCTGGGTGTATTTGCCAACGATGGCCACGCGAACCTCACCGTCCGAGTTGTGCACCCGGTCGGAAACATCTTCCCAGCGGGAGAGGTTGGGGCGCGGCGCGGGCGAGATGCGGAAGGCGTCAAGCACGGCCTGGTCCAGCCCCTCGCGGTGATAGGCCAGCGGCGCGTCATAGATCGACTTCAGGTCCTGTGCGGCGATCACGGCGTCGGGGCGCACATTGCAGAACAGCGCCAGCTTGTCGCGCTCCTTCTGCGGGATCGGCATCTCGGAGCGGCAGACCAGCAGGTCCGGCGCCAGCCCGATGGAGCGCAGTTCCTTGACCGAGTGCTGCGTCGGCTTGGTCTTCAGTTCGCCAGAGGCCTTGATGAAGGGCAGCAGCGTCAGGTGCATGAAAATGCACTGATCGCGGCCCTTGTCCTGCGCGAATTGGCGGATCGCCTCGAAGAAGGGCAGGCCCTCGATATCGCCGACCGTGCCGCCGATCTCGCAGAGCATGAAATCGACCTCATCCTCGCCGATGGCAATGAAATCCTTGATCTCGTTGGTGACGTGCGGGATCACCTGGATGGTCTTGCCGAGGTAATCGCCGCGACGCTCCTTCTCCAGCACGTTGGAATAGATCCGGCCCGAGGAGACCGAGTCGGTCTTGCGGGCGGCCACGCCGGTGAAGCGCTCGTAATGGCCGAGATCGAGATCGGTCTCGGCGCCGTCATCGGTGACGAAGACTTCCCCATGCTCGAACGGGCTCATCGTGCCCGGATCGACATTGAGGTAGGGGTCGAGTTTTCGCAGGCGGACCGAGAAGCCGCGCGCTTGCAGGAGCGCGCCGAGGGCTGCCCCCGCGAGGCCCTTGCCAAGCGACGACACAACGCCGCCGGTGATGAAGATGAACCTAGCCATGGGTGGCCGACCCCCGTGATCTCTTTGGATTCCGACCCGCGGAATCGACAGTTGAAGCAGCTTGCTGGTGCCCCAAAAAACGCACCATCACGGGACTCAGAGTGTAGAGGATTCGCCGTGATGGGGCAACAGCACCGCTAGATGATGTTGCCGAATTCAGGAATTGGGCAAAGCCTTGTGGCCAGAAGGCCGCAGATTAATCCGCCGCCTGCGGCACGACCGGCGCATTGTCCACCGGCGCGGGCGCCAGCGGGAACGCTGTGCCGCCCTCCGTTTCGCTGGCTTCGGGCGTCTCGACAGGCACCGGTGCGTCGGTGATGCGGTCGATGACCGAGGCGCCTTCGGTGTTCGCCGCCGCCAGGATGGTCAGCGTGATCGAGGTGATGATGAAGCCGATGGCCAGAACCCAGGTCACCTTGCCAAGCGCCGTTGCCGCGGCCCGTCCGGTCATGGCACCGCCCGCTGACATCCCCAGGCCTCCCCCTTCGGAGCGCTGCAACAGCACGATGCCGATCAGGCCCAAAGCCAGAATCAGGTGGACGATCAGGATGACATTTTCCATGCAGGGCGCCTCGAATTCGGATGCGCGGTATCTAATGGGAAGCCCAGCGGGTCGCAACCCCTTCCGGGCCTCTGCGCGGCTTCTGCGCAGGCATGCGTCAGAAAGGTGGTTTCCGCGCGCCCTCTGTGCCGCTATACAGCGCCGGGTTTTCCGGTCAGCCGAGGAGAAAAGCATGGCCAATGTTGTCGTTGTCGGCGCCCAGTGGGGCGACGAAGGAAAAGGCAAGATCGTTGACTGGCTCTCCGAGCGGGCCGACGTGATCGCGCGCTTCCAGGGCGGCCATAATGCGGGCCACACCCTGGTGATCGATGGTGAGGTGTTCAAGCTGTCGCTGCTGCCCTCGGGCATCGTGCGCAAGGGCAAGATCTCGGTGATCGGCAACGGGGTGGTCCTGGACCCCTGGGCGCTGGTGGGCGAGATCGACAAGCTGGCCGGACAGGGCGTTGAGATCTCGCCGAAAAACCTGATGATCGCGGAGAACACGCCGCTGATCCTGCCGCTGCATGGCGAGCTGGACCGCGGGCGGGAATCGCAGAGTTCCGTTGCCAAGATCGGCACCACGGGCCGCGGCATCGGTCCCTGCTACGAGGACAAGGTCGGCCGCCGGGTGATCCGCGTCGCCGATCTCGCCGATGATGCCACGCTTCAGACCCGTATCGGCCGGCTGCTGGTGCATCATGACGCGCTGCGCAAGGGCCTCGGCCTGCCGCCCGTCGATGCCGAGAAGCTGCTTGCTGACCTGCGCGAGATCGCGCCGAAGGTGCTGCCCTTCGCCAAACCGGTCTGGCGCGAGATGAACACCGCGCGCAAGGCTGGCAAGCGGATCCTCTTCGAGGGCGCGCAGGGCTCGCTGCTCGATGTCGATTTCGGCACCTACCCCTTCGTGACGTCCTCGACCACGATCTCCGGCTCGGCTGCCGCCGGCACCGGCATGGGGCCGGGCTCGATCGATTTCGTGCTCGGGATCGTCAAGGCCTACACGACCCGCGTCGGCGAGGGCCCCTTCGCCTGTGAACTCTTCGATGAGGTGGGCGAGCATCTTGCGACCGTGGGCCGGGAGAAGGGCACAGTGACGGGACGTTCGCGTCGCTGCGGCTGGTTTGACGCGGTGCTGGTGCGCCAGACCTGCGCGCTCTCCGGTGTCAACGGCATCGCACTGACCAAGATGGATGTGCTCGATGGTTTGAAGGAGCTGAAGATCTGCACCGGCTATGAGCTGGACGGCGAAGTGCTGGACTACCTGCCGACCGCTGCAGACCAGCAGGCCCGCGTGACGCCGATCTACGAGATGATGGAAGGCTGGAGCGAGAGCACGGCCGGCGCGCGCAGCTGGGCCGACCTGCCCGGTGCTGCGGTCAAATATGTCCGCCGGATCGAAGAGTTGATCGACTGTCCCGTGGCGCTGCTCTCCACCTCGCCCGAACGCGAGGACACGATCCTCGTCACCGATCCCTTCGCGGACTGACATGGCGTTGAGTTACAAGGCCCGCCGACGCTGGTCGCTGATCATCCTGTTGGTGGGCATGCCCGCCTATGTCGTCGTGGCGGTCACGGTCATGAACTGGCTCGACCGTCCGTCGATCCTCGTCGAGCTACTGGTCTATGTGGTCCTCGGAATCGCCTGGGCGCTACCCTTTCGCTTCGTGTTCCGGGGGATCGGAAAGGCCGATCCCGAAGACGTAGCGGATCAATCCGACCGGGAGCATTCCGAGGATGGTTCGCCGTAGCGAGGGGCCATTCTGCGACCTCGGCAACCATGCAGAGCTTTCGAGTTGTCTGTAGAGCTTGCGCGCGGGTACGGAACGATCCTTTGGATCGTGCCTCCGGCGGGGATATTTTTTGGAAAAAGGAAGAGGTGAAAGCCCCGCTCCTTGCTGTGCCAGTAGTTTTTTTGGGGGCTTCGGGAGCAGCGCTCCCGATCGCGGCTGTCGGCATGCCGCCAGTTCGGGGCAGATGCTTGCTTCGAAGCGATCTGGCGTCTGTGCAAACAGACTTCGGGCGTTCCAGCCGGGACCGAGAAGGCTGCCCCCCCTGAATAAAAATTGGGCGGGAAGCCTTTCGACTTCCCCGCCCGTTACTCGCTACTACCGGTTGCGCAGCGCGCGCCTTACGACATTGCCCTGCGCTCTTCCGGCATATAGCGAGAGGTTTGAGAAAGCGTGAACTGACCACGGTCCAGTTTGCGGATTTTCCCCTGGCGCAGCAATTGCCCGAAGGTTCGCAGGCTGTCTTCGCGGCGAAGCTCTTCCTGCCCCTCGACCTGGCGAACGACGTCCATGATCTCGGGATGGGAGAAATGCGGCTGCCCCTGGACATAGGATGTATAGGCGGCGGCGCATTCCAGCAGTTCCTCAAGCCCCTTGGCGCCCATGCGGTCGGAGAACTCGTCGAAGGTCGTGCTCTGTGCGAAGATATCGGCGGCCTCGTGATCCGTGGACACCATCGACCGCGGTGCGTCTTCAATCACCTCAGGCTCGGCAACGACGGCCATTTCGGCTTCCGTGACCATCTCCGACAGGGCGAGGGTTTCGCTCGGGGGGACCATGCGGCCAGTTGTGACCCGACGCGGCCGGACCGGGCGCGGTTGCACCGTGTCTTCGGAAGTGGCTTCACCTGCATTGTCGACACGCTGCTCGGAGACCAGCATCAGGGGCGCCACCCGAGGCCGCTCGGTCGTTGCGGCCGGACGCGACTCACGCGAACGGGTTTCGGAGAGAACCGGGCGACGCGGGCGAACCGGCGCTTCCTCTTTCGCCTCAGGTGCTTCTTCCGGCGCCGCGGCCTCTGGTGCCTGTGCGGGCTCGAACGCCTCGACAGGCGCTTCCGCGACAGGAAGATCCTGCGGTTCTTCCATTTCAGGCGCGCTGTCGTCCTGGAAGCTGGAGGCAGACGCGCTGTCGACTGCCTTGCGAAGGTCGTCAAGATAAGGACGCGCTTCCTCGGGACCGTTCGGCTGGCGCGGTCCCTCGGCCCGCGTTGCAGCAACGGCGGCCTTGAGATGTTCGATCGCGGACCGACGGCGCCGGATCTCGGGTCCGGCCAGCTTCGAATCGACCTCTTCCATCAGGCGCGACATGTTGGTCCCGGTTTCCTGTTCCTGGCCAAGGGCCAGCGCCCGACGTTCAGCTGCCGCCTCGGCGCGCGCTTCCTGTTCGGATTCGCGGGCAACCCTGGCGACCGCGTCCTCGACGAGATCCATCTCCGGGATCGCGGATGTTTCAGCCTGCTCGATCGTCTCGTCGGCCGGAAGGTCGGCGACCGGTTCGAAGCTTTCGGCTTCGGCTTCGACCACCGGCTCCTCGACAACGTCGACTGTCTCGGCCGGGACGTCCTCTGCGTCCTCGAAGGCGATTTCGGATACCGGCTCGATGAAGCTGCTATGCGAGGCAAAGGCGAGAGAGGAGAGCTCTTCTTCAACCACATCAGCGACGGCCGGTGCCTCGGGCTCGGCAAGGCTGAGCAGGGCAGCGTCGTGGCTCTCGGTTTCAAGCGCGGCAACCTCGGCGGTATCTTCCGCCATTTCCCGCTCGACAGCCTCGAGTTCGCGCAGCAGAGCGGCTTCTTCATCCGGCGCAAGCGAACTGGTCCCCTGCACGGGCGTCGCATCCATCACGTCCGGCGTTTCGGCGCTGTCCTCCAGGACCGGCATATCCGCAAGGCCAGGCTCGGCCTCCGTGCTCGGTTCGACGAGATCCGCAACCATGGCCTCGACATCCTCGAACGCCGGTTCGGCATCCTCGGCGAGAGGCGCTGAGGCTTCGGCCTCGTCATCCTGCGACTCGGCGGCATCGTCATTGTCCAGGGCGGCCTTGAGCGACGCCATCAGGGAAGTTTTTCGCACCCGGATCACACGGCCGCGTGGCGCATCCGATTGCCCGGGCTGCACTGAGTCGTCCTCTACCATAGGGGTCGGCTCATCAGCTGCTTCGGCCGCAACGAACGGCTCGACAGTTTCCTCGGCCGCAAGGAACGGCTCGACGGTTTCCTCGGCCGCAAGGAACGGCTCGACGGTTTCCTCGGCCGCAAG
>CANMIP010000020.1 GCA_947497945.1 uncultured Tropicimonas sp.
TATATGAGGAGCACGTTTGCCAAGGCGCCCGTCACGCCCAGACTGGCAGACTTTTGCGCCGCACCGTGGTCGGATTTCGCTCCGCCGTTGACAATACGGTCGGCAATGCCACGGCGCGGGCGCGGCTGGAACTGGAGCAACTGGCGGCACGCTCGGCCGAAGCGGCACGATCCTTGAACACCACGGCCGCTGCCGCCACGCCCATGGTGGCCCAGATCAACCGGCTCACCGGTGTCACCCCGGCCATCGGGCAGACCACCGCCGAGTTCCTGCGGCAGGGTCAGGCGCTCGATGATCTGCGCGCGAAATACAATCCGGTCTATGGCGAGATCCGGCGCTACCGCTCGGCAGTCTCCGAGCTGAAGGCCGCGCATCTGCAGGGAGCGATCTCGGCCGACGAGATGACGGCAGCCATCGCCCGCGAACGCCGCGCCTCGCTCGACAGCATCGCCGCGCTCAAGGGGCGGACCTATGCGATCACCCGGATGGCGGGCGCCTCGCGCAGCGCCGCGTTCCGGACCCAGCAGATGTTCTACCAGGTCAACGATATCGGCGTCTCGCTGGCCGGCGGCATGAACCCGTTTGTCGTCATGGCGCAGCAGGGCACGCAGATCGCGCAGATCTACGGTTTCGGCAATGGCGGGGTCTCCGCCATCTTTCGCGACCTCCGCAAGCTGATCGGCGGCGTCGTCACCCGCTTCTGGCCATTGCTCGCTGTCATCGGTGTGGCATCTGCCGCCATCGCCACGATGAGCCACGAGATCAACCAGGTTTCGGATGTCACGGTGAGTTTCGGGGATACCGCGCTGGCGGTCTGGCAGGTTGCGGCGGATGGGCTGAAGCGCCTGCTGAAGCCTGTGGTCGACGCCATCGCGCCCTGGTTCGCCTCGGCCTGGGATCTGGTGGTGACGACCACGGTCGATGCGGCAAACTCGATCATCAAGGGCATCCAACTTGCTGTGCTGGGGGTCCGCACCTCGGTCGGGTCGATCCCCGATCTTTTCCGTGCGGCCTTCAATGGCGCGGTCTCGCATGTGCTGACCAAGCTGCACGACATGGTCTGGTACGTGGGCCATGCGATCGACGGGATTGCGGAAAAGCTCAACGAGACCTTCGGAACCGATCTCTCGACCGGCACACTTTCGGGAACCATCGACAGGCTCAGCGAGGCAAATGGCAACTATGCCCGCGCAGCGACGGCGGCACGGGATCGACTGAACGAGCGATGGGAGGACGCCCGAACCAGAGCGGAGGAGATCGATGCGAGCAATCCGCTCGGGGATTTCTTCGACGCGGTGAAACAGCGGGCGGTCCAGAACGCGCTGAAGCGTACGGCGGAGGAAGCAGAGAAGACCGGCGGTGCGGGACGCGCGGCGGCCGAGCAGATGGTGTCGACCGGCAATCTTGGCGTCTCGGTGTGGGAGTCGCTGCGCGACAAGCTGGCCGATTATGCGAAGGAGGCCCGGAATACCGGTGACGCCATCGCCGATCGGCTGGTCGGCGCCTTCGCGTCGGCCGAGGAGGCAGTCGGCCAGTTCGTGAAGACCGGCAAGGTCAATTTCACCGAGCTCGTGACGTCGATGATCGCCGATCTCGCGAAACTGGCAGCGCGGCAATACATCCTCGGTCCCATCGCGGACGGGATTTCCGGCATTCTCGGCAACGCCTTCGGCAGCGCGGTCACCACCAGCATCCGGCCGCAGGCCCGTCCCACCAGTTTCGCAGGCGGCGGTCATACCGGCTTCGGGGCCCGATCGGGCGGTCTCGATGGCCGCGGCGGTTTTCTCGCGATGATGCATCCGCAGGAACGGGTGACGGATGAATTCCGGAGCGGCGGCGGGCGGCAGGCAGCGATGGCGCCGGTCACGGTCAATATCGCCACGCGCGACGCGTCATCGTTCCGGCAATCGCGGACACAGGTTGCGGCGGATATCCAGCGCGCCGTCGCCATGGGCAGGAGGGTTCTCTGATGGGTTTTCACGAGGTCCGGTTTCCGGACAATATCAGCCGGGGCGCCCGCGGCGGTCCGGAGCGACGGACGCAGATCGTGGAGCTGACCTCCGGCGACGAGGAACGCAATGCCTCCTGGGCGAATTCCCGGAGGCGCTACGATGTCGCCTACGGGGTTCGGCGGGCTGACGATCTCGCAACGGTCGTGGCTTTCTTCGAAGCGCGGAACGGCAGGCTCTACGGCTTCCGCTACAAGGACTGGGCCGACTACAAGTCCTGCCTGCCATCGCAGCAGCCAACGCCCACCGATCAGGGGCTCGGGACCGGCGACGGGACGGCGGTGACCTTCCAGCTCGCGAAGACCTACACATCGGGATCGCAGGCCTGGACGCGGCCGGTCGCAAAGCCCGTCGCAGGCTCGGCCCAGGTGGCGCTCGATGGCGCGGAGCAGGTTTCCGGCTGGTCGATCGGCACCTCCACCGGCCTGGTCACATTCGATGCCCCGCCCGTTGCTGGGGTGCTGGTCACGGCGGGCTTCGAGTTCGACGTGCCCGTGCGCTTCGACAGCGACACACTCGATGTCTCCCTCGACATCGAGCGGCTCGGCTCGATCACCTCCATTCCGCTCGTGGAGATCCGGCGATGAATGAAGAACCCGGATTCATTGCGACCGTCCTTCGGGATCTTGCCACCTCCACTGCTGTCATTCTCGCGGCCTGGGGCGCGCTGGGCGGGGCGACCAACGCGCTGACCACCAAGATGCATCTGCGCGATGCGGTGCGGCACATCCTGCTTGGCGGGATCATCGCCGCCGGCATGGGCAGCCTGTCGATGGCCGTCATCACCAGCTGGATGGGACTGCCGCCGGCAGCGATTCCTTCCGGCGGCGCGGCAGGATCCGCCGCCTATCTCGTCGGGGTCTTTGGCCCCGCCTTCATCGAGGTGATGCTGGAGCGCGTCCGGGGCGGGAACGGATCTGACGATGGCGCCCACGATGCGTGATCGTCATCCCTTCGTCCGGCATCTGCGCCGTGCCTCCGGCGCTCCCTTCGATCTCTTCGCACATCGCATGCGGGTCGGTCTGACCGTGGCCGCATTCATCCTCATCTTCTCACTGCTGGGATAGCTCACCATGAAAATGACGGATCGGGGGCTTGTCGCCCTCATCCGGCACGAGGGTATCGTGCCGGCTCCCTACCTTGATGTCCGCGACGTCTGGACCTTCGGCATCGGCCATACCGGCGCGGCGGGTGACCCGAACCCTTCCGATATGAAGCGTGGAATGCCCGCCGATCTCGATCAGGGCATTCGCACCGCATTTGAAACCTTCCGGACCGATATCGCCCGCTACGAGCGCGATGTCTGCAATGCCATCGCGGTGCCGGTCGAGCCGCATGAGTTCGATGCACTGGTCTCGTTTCACTACAACACCGGCGCCATCCATTCCGCCCGCCTGACGCGGCTCCTGAATGCCGGTCTGCGCGATGCCGCGGCGGAGGCCATCATGGGCTGGCTGAAGCCGGGCGCGATCCGGCCGCGCCGCGAAGCCGAGCGGGATCTGTTCCGGCATGGACGCTATCCGGTCGGAACGATCCCGGTCTGGCCCGTTGATGCCGAGGGGCGGGTCAGCTTTGCCCGCGCGGCGCGTCTTCTGTCTGAGGATGAGGCGCTCGCTCTCCTGCAGCCCATACCTGCGTCGGCCGGGTGGCTCGCCCGGCTCTGCACCTTTCTTTCATCGCTGATCAAAAGGAGCTGACCATGCGATACTTTCTCCCCAAATCCCTCACCTGGTGGAGCGGCATTCTCGCGGTGCTGACCGGCATCGCGGCCGGCGTGCTGCCTGAGGGTGAGACCATGTCCGAGCTGGCCGTTCTGGTCTCGCGCTTGGCAGGTGCAGGCGATGCCTCACCGGCCACGCTGATCTTCGTCGGGATGGGCCTCATCGGCTTGCGCGACAAGTTCGAGCGCGGGCTGGGCGGCTGATCCCATGAAATCGCTCGACCCTGCGCTTCAGACCCATCTCGACGAGGGAACGACGACGCTCGCCTGGTGCTGGCGCATCACACGGGCGGATGGCGTGATTCTCGGCTTCACCGACCATGACCGGGTGCTTGCTTTTGCGGGCACCGACTTCGAGCCGGAGAGCGGGTTCACCGCATCCGAGGTTCGTTCGGGGTCTGATCTCTCGGTCGATGCGCAGGATGCGGAGGGAGTGCTGTCCTCCGACCGGATCTCGGAGACGGATATCCGCGACGGGCGCTGGAACAACGCGCAGGTCGAGCTCTGGCGGGTGAACTGGGCCGATCCCTCGCAGCGGGCGCTGATGCGGCGCGGTGCGATCGGCCAGATCCGCCGCGGCCGGCTCGCCTTCGTGGCTGAGATGCGCTCGCTCGCGCATCTGCTGGGACAGAATGCCGGGCGGAGCTTTCAGGCGACCTGCGACGCGGTTGTCGGCGATGCCCGTTGCGGAGCCGATCTCGAAGCCGCTGCCTTCCGGGGCACCGGCGTGGTGACGGGCCTGTCGGGCGATCGGTCCTTCACCGCTTCGGGGCTCGGCGGCTTCGCGGCGGGCTGGTTCAGCTTCGGCACGATCACCTGGTCTTCCGGTGCAAATGCCGGGCGGCAGGCGGAGATCGCTGGCCATGGTAAGGACGGCGGGGTCAACACCGTGACCCTGCTCGAGGCGCCGGTCCTGCCGGTGGTGGGGGGAGATGCCTTTACCGTTCGGGCAGGCTGCGACAAGTGCGCGGAGACCTGTTCGGCGAAGTTCTCCAACATCGCGAACTTCCGCGGCTTTCCAGACATTCCGGGGCAAGACACCGTGCTGCGCTATGCCAGGCGGAGCGGCGCGAATGACGGAGGCGTGTTGTGATCTCTGTCGATCCGGAGCGCGTCATCGTCGTGGCACGCTCCTGGCTCTGCACGCCCTACCACGACCAGGCGAGCGTGAAGGGCGCGGGTTGCGACTGCCTCGGTCTGGCGCGGGGCATCTGGCGCGAGGTGGTCGGACCGGAGCCGTTCCCGATGCCGCCCTATTCCCGCGACTGGGGCGAGACCGGAACGGTCGAGGTGCTCGCAGAGGGCGCGCGGACCATGATGCCGGAGATCGCACCTGACGAGGCCGGACCCGGCGCGCTGGTTCTGTTCCGAATGCGGTCCGGGGCGATTGTAAAACATGTCGGCATCCTCACCGGACCTGCCACCTTCATCCATTCCTACGAGCGGCTGGGCGTGATCGAAGAGCCCCTTTCGCCTTGCTGGCGGCGGCGCATCGCCTTCGCCTTCCTGTTTCCGGATCGGAGATGACAAATGGCCACCCTTGTTCTTGGCGCGGCCGGCGCGGCCATCGGCGGTTCCATCGGTGGCGCAATCCTCGGTGTCAGCGCGGCAACCATCGGCGGTTTCATCGGTTCCACCATCGGCTCCTATGTCGACAATTGGATCATTTCCTCGCTCACGCCGGGATCAAACTCGAGCTTCGAGGGGCAGCGCCTCGATACCCTCCACGTCACCTCCGCCACCGAGGGGGCTGTCCTGCCGCGGGTCTGGGGACGGTTGCGCATGGGAACCAATATCATCTGGGCCACGGATTTCCGCGAGAAGAAGGAGACGACCACCCAGGGCGGCGGTGGCAAGGGTGGCGGTGGCGGAAACAAGGTCAAGACCACCGAGTATTTCTACTTTGCCTCCTTCGCGGTCGCGATCTGCGAGGGGCCGATCACCGGGGTCGGGCGCATCTGGGCGGATGGGGCGCTGATGGATCTCTCCGGCGTCACCTGGCGCTGGTATCCCGGTGATGAGAGCCAGCAGCCTGATCCCTTCATTGCGGCCAAGTCGGGCGCCGCCAATACGCCGGCCTATCGCGGTACCGCCTATCTGGTGTTCGAGGATCTGGAACTGACTCCGTTCGGCAACCGCATCCCGCAGATCAATGTCGAGGTGTTCCGGCCGCTGGCCGAAGCCGACACGGCCGAGGGGCTGGTACGCGCGATCACCCTGATCCCGGCCTCGGGCGAGTTCGTCTACGCCACCGAAGCCATTCGCAAGAGCAATGGCGCGGAGAACCTGAACGCCTCTTCGGGAACGCCCGACATGGTCGAGGCGCTGGACCGGCTGGAGGCCTCGGCGCCGAATGTGGAGAGCGTCAGCCTGGTGGTGTCCTGGTTCGGCGATGATCTCCGCTGTGGCGATTGCCGGATCCGGCCTGGGGTCGAGCTCATCTCGAAGAGCACGAAGCCGGAGACATGGAGCGTCAACGGTGTCGGGCGCGAGGCGGCGCATCTGGTTTCCCGCGATGACGAGGGCCGTCCGGTCTATGGCGGCACCCCGGCGGATTTCTCGGTGGTGCAGGCGATCCAGGAACTGAAGGCGCGCAGCAAACGGGTCACCTTCTATCCCTTCCTGATGATGGATGTGCCGGCCGACAACACCCTGCCGGACCCGTATTCCGACAATGCCGCCGGAACGGGCCAGCCGGCCTTTCCCTGGCGGGGCCGGATCACCTGTGCGCCGGCCGCGGCCTATGCCGGGAGCGTCGACAAGTCTTCCGCCGCCGCGGATCAGGTTGCTGCCTTCTTCGGGACGGCAGAGGCCTCAGACTTCTCGGTCATGGGCACGAGCGTCATCTGGGCAGGATCCTCGCTCGACTGGGGTTTTCGGCGGATGGTGCTGCACTACGCCCATCTCTGCGCGGCGGCAGGTGGGGTCGATGCCTTCATCATCGGCTCGGAAATGCGCGGGCTGACCACCATCCGGGATAGTGCGGCGAGCTATCCGACCGTGGAGGCGCTGCGTCAGCTTGCGGCGGATGTGCGCGCCATTTTCGGGGCCTCGACGCAGATCAGCCACGCGGCCGACTGGTCGGAGTATTTCGGCCACCATCCTTCGGACGGCTCGGGCGACGTGTTCTTCCACCTCGATCCTCTCTGGGCCGACCCGGAGATCGATTTCATCGGCATCGACAATTACATGCCGCTCACCGACTGGCGGGACGGCTTCGCACATCTCGACGCACAGGACGGTTGGGCAGCGATCTACGATCGGGACTATCTGCAATCCAACATCGCCGGCGGCGAGGGCTTCGACTGGTACTATGCCTCCGAGGAGGATCGCGCCGCGCAGGTCCGGACACCGATCACCGACGGCGCGGCGGGAAAGCCCTGGGTCTTCCGCTACAAAGATCTCTGGAGCTGGTGGTCGAACAATCACCATAACCGGCCGGGCGGCGTCGAGAGCGGGACCGCAACGGCCTGGGTGCCGGAATCGAAACCCATCCGCTTCACCGAGCTGGGCTGTCCGGCGATCGACCGGGGCACCAACCAGCCGAACGTCTTCTACGATCCGAAATCGTCGGAGAGCGAACTGCCGTATTTCTCGCGCGGCTGGCGCGACGACGCCATCCAGCGGGCGTACCTGGAAGCGACGTATCTCTTCTGGGGCGAGGCAGGGAACAATCCGACATCCTCCATCTATGGCGGACGGATGGTCGAGGTCGCGGACTGCGCCGCCTGGACCTGGGATGCGCGTCCCTATCCCTTCTTCCCCGAGCTGACCGATGTCTGGAGCGACGGCGAGAACTGGCGGCTGGGCCATTGGCTGACCGGTCGGCTCGGGTCTGCGTCACTTGCCGCTCTGGTCCGCGATCTCTGCCTCCGGGCCGGGCTGACGGCAGATCAGATCGATGTCTCCGGTCTCTGGGGCGCGGTCGAGGGCTATGCCGTCACCGGGATCGAAGCGCCGCGCAATGCGCTCACCACGCTGGGCCGGCATTTCGGCTTCGATGCTGTCGAGAGCGAGGGCGTCATCCGCTTCTTCATGCGCGGGCGGGCGGCCGTGGCGACGCTCTCCCTCGACGATCTGGTGGCCGCGGATACCGGCGAGCCGATCGAGCTGACCCGCGCTCAGGAGACGGAACTGCCGCAGGCGCTCAAATGGAGCGTCACGCGGGCCGACGAGGATTACGACGCGGTGGTGGTCGAGGCACGGAGGATCACGGTCGAGTCCTCGCGGATCAGCAGCGAGTCCTTCCCCATGGCGGTGCCGGCCGAGGAAGCGGAACGGCGCTGCCGGCGCGCGCTGATGGAGGAATGGATCGGACGGGAGACGGCGAGCTACCGGCTCCCGCCATCGCGACTCGCGTTCGATCCCACGGATGTGGTGGCGCTCGAGCATGATGGGCGGCTCACAGAATATCGCCTGACCTCGGTCGCTGACGGCGAGGCGCGCAATGTCGAGGTGATCCGGCAGGACCGCGCGACCGGGACGCTGGCGCCGGGCGCGCCGCGGAGATCGACGCCGGAGGTTCCCGTGGTCTTCGGCGAGCCGGAGGTGGCCCTGCTCGATCTGCCACAGATCTCCGAGGACGTGGCCCCACATCGTCCGCTCATTGCCACATATGCCGCGCCCTGGCCGGGGGAGATTGCGGTCTGGCGTTCGGCTTCGGAGGATGGGTTTGAGTGGCTGACCGGCGTCACGTTTCCCGCGCAGATGGGCGTTCTGGTGTCCGATTTCTGGGCCGGGCCAGTGTCGCGCTTCGATCATGGCAATGAGCTGATCGTGGATCTGAGTTCCGGCACGCTTGGGTCGGTGACGGATCTCGCCCTCTTCGCCGGGGCGAATGCCTTTGCCGTAGAGTCCGCGGCCGGCGTCTGGGAGATCGTCCAGGCGGGCACGGCGGAGCTTCTGGCGGAAGGGCGGTACCGACTCACGCGGCTGCTGCGCGGCCAACGCGGCACCGGGCATGCCATCGGCAATCCGGCGCCGGCCGGGGCGCGGGTGGTGGTGCTAGATGCGAGCCTCGCGGCCCTGCCGGTCTCGGAGGCGGAACTGGGCATCGCCTGGAACTGGCGTGTCGGCCCGGCGAGCCATCCCGTTTCCGGCGACACCTACGTGGCGGAGAGCTTCACGCCCACCGGCGCTGGGCTGCGTCCCTTCTCTGTCGCGCATGTCGAGCAGCCCTGGCGCACGCCGCGGAGCCTCGGCGATCTGACCATCCTCTGGGTGCGGCGATCGCGGGCACTCTCGGCCGACAACTGGACCGCGCTCGAGGTGCCGATGTCCGAGCAGATGGAAGCCTACGAGGTGGAGATCCTCGACGGGGCGAGCGTGAAACGGACCCTGTCGGCCAACACCACCAGTGCCCTCTACACCGCCGCACAGCAGACCGCCGATTGGGGGGCGTTGCTCGGGCCGGGCGACAGCCTCGCCATCCGCATCTACCAGCTCTCCGTCCTTGTCGGGCGCGGGGCTCCGAAATCCGCCACGCTCTATTTCTAGGGGATCATTCCCATGTCCGATGCCACCACGAACCTCCTGCTGCCCTACCTGCTGGCAAGCCAGGCTCAGAAGCATGTCACCCTGAACGAGTCTCTCCGGCTGCTGGACGGGCTGGTGCAGATGGCAGTGATTGACAGGGATCTGACTGCGCCACCGGTCTCGCCCGCAGACGGGGATCGATACATTGTCAGCGCCGGCGCCACCGGAGACTGGGAGGGGTGGGATCTGAGCGTCGCGCTCCATGTAGATGGCATCTGGACCCGCCTTGCGCCACGGCCGGGCTGGCGCGCCTGGATTGACGACGAGGGCCTGCTGTTGGTCTGGGATGGAGCGGCTTGGGTGAGCATTCTTCCCACGGAGTTGCAGAGCATGGCGCTTCTTGGGATCGGCACCGCGGCGGATGCGTCTAATCCGTTCTCGGCCAAGCTGAACGCGGCGCTCTGGACGGCAAGAACCGCGGCCGAAGGTGGGACCGGCGACCTCTTCTACACCATGAACAAGGAGGCGGTGTCGGACGATCTCGGGCTCACACTGCAAACCGGCTACGTGACCAAGGTCCTGTTGGGCCTGTTCGGCTCCGACAACCTCCGCCTCGCGGTCTCGGACGATGGCAACACGTTCTTCGACGCCTTCACCGTTGACCGGCTGACCGGCATCATCGAGCAGCCACGCCTGCCGCGCTTCAAGGGCTACACCAACTACGACAACTATGTCGGCGTCGATACCTGGACGAAGATCGCCATCAACAACACCGACTTTAACGGCCAGAGCGCCTTCGACGCGACCAACAACTACTTCATCGCGCCCGTCGACGGCACCTACCTCTTTGGGGCGACGCTACTGTTCAAGACGAACGGCAGCACATCCTCGCGGATGCGCGGGCGACTGGTGCTCAACGGCTCGAGCGAAATCAGGGGCTCCTTTGGCGAGAATTCCGGCGCGCATGTCTCCGAGGCCACCGCTCTCTGGCTCCAGACCATGGTGGCGCTGGGCGCAGGCGATACCGTCGAGCTGCAGGGGTATTTCCGGGCGGCGGATGGGTATTTCGCGGCAGATCACACCTCGTTCTGGGGGACGAAGATCGGGTGACGATCCGTGAACGTTCGGCGTATCATGTGCACTCGAAAACAAGCTCACTCACCGAAAGCTGACCTTCACTACTGGACCGCGGTTACTCGGGCTGCGATGCAGCATTCTGAAAGAAGGGCGGTCTGCCGCCATTCGCTGTGGCGGCACTGGCAAACTCAATTTGTCCCAACAGCAGCCCTTCGACCGCTTGCACTTTTGTTCGCAATCGCACGAAACCAGAAGGAATCCTGCTCTGTTTCTTCCGCATAAAGTCGTTCCCCATTCGAGCCAGAAGGTTCGATCGGCGCAATGGTCGAAGCCTACCGACCAGCGACCTGCGTCGACAGGTCATCAAACAAGGTCGTGAAAGGACGGGCATTGGCCATGGGGCTCAGAACAACTGTCTCGATGCCGAGTGTTTGCAACCTCGTCTGGATCTCTGCATTCGGCGCATCTTCCCATAACATGAGCGGTTTTCTGTCGGGCTGGAGCGTTTGCGCCAGAGATTGCCACTCCGTTTCACCCGGGTCCTCGTCTGGCTCCCAATGAAGCGAGACGATGTCGCCGGGATAGGCGCGATCAAGGTATTGATAGACGGGATGGGAGGCGAAGATCTGCCTTTCGGCGATATCCGAAAAGAACTGCGAGAAAACCGCGTCGACTGCCGTGAGCTCCATCTCGAGTTCCCTGCTGCGCTCGTCCAACCCGGGCACCATGTCCGGCAATCTCTGGGCCATGGCGTCGGCAACCGCTGCGACCTGCGCCCTGGCGATTTCAGGGTCAAGCCAGGTCGTGAAAGCATAAGTTGCGTTATGTGCGTGATCGCCTTCCGGGCCGTGCTTGTGGGTAACGGTCTGGGTATCGACCGGGATCAGGTGTTCCCGAACCGAGGCGGTGGTATCGACAAGTCGAGCACGGGGGAGCGGAACCACATTCGTCCAACCGGCGTAGCCCGCTCCGTTCAAGAGGATCAGGTCAGCCTGCTGGAATTTCAGGATATCTTCCGGCTCCGGCTGCCAATAAGCAGGATCGACGCCTGGAGGCACGGGATACACGACCTCCACCGCGTCGCCGCCAAGAGCGGAGGCGATGTAGGCCAGCGGTGCATTGACGGCGGCGACCTTGAAAGTTGGTTCGGCCTGCGCGGGACATGCGCAAGCCGCGATCAGGAACGCAAGGGTCGTGAAAGGCTTCATCACATTCATCCTAGAACCACAGGCGGGCGATCTGGGCCTCGAAGACCAGGGCGGTCCAGACGAAGGACAGACTGACGGCCAGGGCCACACCCGAAAGCAACACCATTTCGCAGGAGAGCAGCGCCACAGGCAGGCCCGGTCCGGCACCGAGCCGTCGCGAGATGTCGAACTCGCGCCGACGCATCTGGGCCGAGAGCCAGACGACAAGCCCGACGGCAAGACCGGCGGCAAGGCCGACTGCCAGCATCACGCCCTGCAGAATGGCTTTGACCTGAAGCACGTTGTCCATCAGCCCGCGGATTTGATCGGTCGCGCGCAGGATCTGGACGTTCGCGTCCCGTTCGCCAACGCGCCCCCGCAGCAGGGCGGAGGCTTTCTCGTCGAAGGGGAAGACCAGCACGGCGGTGAGCGGAAAGGTTTCGGGCGTCCCGTGGAAGTGAAAGGCGGAAAGCCGGTCTGCCGAGATTGCCTCGAATGTCGGCAGACTTGCATTCGCTGTGAGCGCCTCCCCGTTATCCGTTTTCAGGAGCAGGCTGGTATTGGTCTGGCGGGTCAGTTCTTCGTGGCCATGTCCGAACCCCGAGACAATCCAGCCGGTTTTCAGGTCGGTCAGCACGGCGCGGTCGTCGGCCGAGCCGGTTGCGGCGAGGATGCCACTGACCACCATTCCGACCGGATAGGCGCCGGCGAGGTCGAAGACCTGTTCGACGTCGCTGGCGATCTGGTCGCCGACCGCGACACCAAGCGTTCGAGCGGCGTCCGCCCCGAGCACCGCTTCGCCAACGCTGACAGGCATACGCCCATCCGTGGTGGTCAAGCCGCGCAGTCGGAAATAGTCGATGTCGGTTCCGACGATCGGGAGGCCACGCACTGTTCCAGCGACATGAATGGGCGCCAGATCCGCCATGCGGCGCTCGATCAGCCATTCGTAATCCTGCATAGAGACCGGGGTTTCGACATCGCCACGGAAATAGGCCGCCGCCAGGGTCAGGTCGAGCGGTGCACCGGCCGCGCCGTAGACCAACGGTGTCGCGTCCGCTCGGGACATCATGCGGGTCTCTGCGGCGCGACTGAGCACTTCGGCCAAAAGCGGGATCGATATAAGCGTGGCGATCACCAAGACGAGGGTCAGGCTGCGGAGCCAGTGATAGCGAACATGGCGCAGGGCGAGATAGACGATGCCGTTCATGCCCGTGCGCCCCACATCTCGCGGAAATCGATCACATGATCGAACCTGCCGAGCAGGCCATGATCATGCGTGACCATGACAAGCGTTGCCCCCAGCCGTGCGCGCTCGGCAAAGAGGTGATCCATGATCCGCTCCGCGGTCTCCGGATCGAGATTGCCGGTGGGCTCGTCAGCAAGCAGCAGCGCGGGGTCCGTGACCACTGCGCGGCAAATCGCAACCCGCTGTTTTTCGCCATGCGAAAGCTGTGCCGGGCGATGCGTCAGGCGGTTCGCGATGCCCAGTGTCTCGGCCAAAGCCTCGACCCGCGACCGCGCTTCCTGCGTGACCCGCCGCCCGGGGACGATGCGGAACGGATGCAGGATATTGTCACGCGCGTTCAGGTATTCCAGCAATCCGAAATCCTGAAAGATGTAGCCCACCGACCGGGCCCGAAAGGTCTGCGCAGCGCGGCGGCTCATGCCTTCCACGGGCGTTCCGTTCGCGCGGACCGTGCCACTATCCGGGCGCAGGAGCCCCGACAGCAGGTTGAGGAAGGTCGTCTTACCACTGCCGCTTGGCCCGATCACTGCCAGGGCCTCACCGTCCGCAAGGGTCAATTCGGGCAGATGCAGCCCCGCCGCGCTGTTGGGAGGCGCATAGGCGAGGTCGCGGATCTCGATGCTCACATCAATCGCTCCTGCGAGATCACGTCGAAGCCGCGGATCTTCCAGGCGCCCGCGACCGGCGCCAGAACAAGGTCCGCCTCGTAAGCGTTGGTCCGGCTATGGACATGGCCCCAGTGGCCGACCGTGCCACGCACGACCCAGCTCGCCTGAAGGTGTAGCGTGCCGGGAGCCGCGTCCCCCAACAGCTCGACACCCGTTATCTCCAGCTCGTCGACGCGGGCATCGGCGCCACCGGCCCGTTCGATCCGAAGCGAGGAACGTTGGTCGAGATAGACCTGTTCCAGCACCGCCCCGTCGAGCGTCAACGCCAGGCGGTCATAGACCTGGTCTTCTGTGCGGAAGTCGAAGGCGCGGTAGACATTGTTCAGAACATCGCCGGTGAGGGCGGCCAGTTTCTCCGGGTCAAGGTCGGGAACGCGCGTGGCTTGCCGCTGATGAAGCACCGGGATCGCCGCCAGCGCCGCGACCGCAACCGTTCCGCCGATCACCGCATTTCGGCGCCGCCATCGGCCATCCCCTGTCAGTGAGAAAACCGCCAGTCCCAATCCGAGCGCAGCAAGGCCCCCCAGGACGAGAGGCAGAGGTGATGTCGAGCCACTTAGGTCAACTTCGATTGCGGAGATCGCAGGGTATGGATCCGTCTTGAAATGGTTGGTCCAGGTCACGACCGGATCGTCCGCGGAGAGCGGAAACAGGAAGGGGCCGGCGGCGTCGACGGCATAGCCGGCGATGCTGGGGGTCCGGTCATCGAACCAGGTCCATTCCAGTGCGGCCTCGCTCGGAAGGCCATCCGTGGGCACGGACCAGATCAGGCCGAGTATGTCGGCATCTATGTCGACCGCGTCACCGGTTTGCAGGAACTCCAGCCCGCGCATGCCGATCCGCATGAATGCGGCCCGGTCGAAATCGGCCTGGACGGCTTCACCTTCGATCGACATCGGCGTGCGACGGCCGATCTCCGCGGCGGCGGCATCGCTCAGCGTTCGCGCCATTTCGGCATCGAGCTGGTCGCCGTCCACTTCCTGTCCGACCAGCGCCATGGCGTCCCGCACCCGCACAAGCGCTTCATGCCGGATCTCGTGCGGATCGGCATAGAGGAAAGTCATGCGCGGGTATTTGTGATGACGGGTGAGGTTGGGATTGTCGAAGCGGGAATACCAGGGGTCCGACCAATCGAGACGCAGGGTTGCTGCAGCCGACAGGTAACGGAAATCGATCACTGGCACAGACCTGTGAAAGGCGATCATGCCGATATTTGCTGCAACCGTTCCTTTCGGATCGAGCGGCGGGGTGATTGTCAGTGTGTCGGGGCGCGGGCCATCGAAACGGTAGAGCAGTTCCACATACATGACGCGCGGGTCACTGGGCGCCTCCGGCATCGTCCGGCCAGAATAGGGGTCCGTCTTGCCAGCCATTGGCGACGCCCGGTCCACCCGAAGTCGCCGCTCGACCAGGACCGTCTCAACCGGAAGAACGACCCCCTTGCCGGTTCGGATCGACAGACCGTCCAGGGCAAATCGGGCGCGCCGTTGGTCATCCGGGTCAGGCGCAACACCGTCCTGTGCCCACCATTCCGCCGGCACGAGGTCGGAAAAGACGCTGATATCCTCGACAAAGACTTCCAGCACGACCCGCACGCCGTCATCCTCGACATGGATCTCGGCGATATTCGGAGCGACTTCCGCCCCGCCGAGATTCACCCAATCCGCCGAGACCGATGTGGCAAAGAGGACAGCCCCGAGAAAAAGGCACAATTGGCCGCCCAGAAATGCCCCGTATCTGGCCCAATGGCGGGTCACCTCAATACTCCCGATGGCTGCCTTGGATCCGGCGTAGGCTTACTTGCTGATCTGCAGCGTGGCGACCGAACGCCAGCGCAAGACGCCGTCGTCACCGGCAACGCATTCGAGCGGTTTCTGCTCGCTTGCCGTCCGGATCTGTCCACCGGTATGTATGGCGCCTTCGCCGCCGGCAGTCGCGCCCATCGCGCCACCACTCATCTGCGCAGCCTGGTTGTTTCCGCCAAGAAGCAGATAGGAATGCTCCGAATAGGCAAGGCCGGCATAGTAGCAAAACCGGGTTTCGGCGCCTTCGGGAATGGGCGACGCTGTAAGAAGCGCCGTCTGTGCTGCTGCGGGGGTCCCTAGCAGGGCAAGCGCAAGAACGAGTTTCATCCGCATGTTCACACCTTTTCAAAAAATCTCTGAATATCGACAGCTTAGATACTAGAGTGAGATAAATCTAGCCGCCTTGACCGACGGGTCGTGACACGTTCCGGACCGCAGGGATCCGGGGAACCCTTCGAGTTTTCCGGACATGCAGGCTTCACAGGGAAGATCATGCTGCGCGCCTCGATCCGTGTCCGGTTCCGGCGATGTTGGTCGGGAAGGCAGCCAGGCAATCTGCCTCCCCGTCGATCCTGCAACCGACGCCGTGACAACCCGGGTCCCGCGCGATCCGGGACCTTTCAGGTGCAGATCGAGCGCTACTTCTCGTCCGGCATCGGCGGCGGCGTGTAGCCCGGCCATTTGCCGGCCAGAACCTTTTCTGACGGTTCCTTTTCCTCTGAGCGCGGGGCCTCAATATAGGCCTCTGTAACGCTTGGCGGAAAGACGAAATCATCCACCGCAGCATCCCTGACGACAATCTGATCTTTCGTTACGTTCACCACGGTCAGATCACGCGCAAGAGTGAGATCTCCATCGTAGGTCGTGCGAATTCCCTCAAGGATCGCCTGGTAGTTCTCTGGGCTGAGCACCGAATGATACCCAAGTGCATGGCGAGGTTTCACGGCGTCCATGACTTTTCCAAAGGCCGGCGGCTCGGTGTGAACGCGGGTTGAAACATATGTGGCCTGAGTGAGATCCCAGCCGAAATACGTTGCCAGAAGATCGGGTGGAAGGAAGGCTTCGTGCGAGGCGACATCCGCGCCTTCAGCGTATTTGACGTACCAGCTGTTGGGGTAGGTATCGCCGCCAAAGACGTATTTCAGTCCACTCCACTCCAGTGAGTAGCTGACGGACCCATCCAGACTGTGGATGGCAGGCCAGGAACGGATGACAACGCCGTTTTCCTCGTAAACAACCACGTTTTCCTGCATGTAGTCGAACTCGGTGACTTCCAGCTTGGCTCCGTCGTCTGGCAACGCGCCGGCACGGCCCTGCAGATCCCACTCATAGGCGGCCTTCATGTTCTCGACGAAAGCCTTGGTGCCCATTTCGGGGGTGGAACCCGTGGGGCCGAAAATTCTCAGAGGCTCGTAGCGCCCCGACAACCAGCTTCCGATGTGCAGCCCCATGAAGTCGCCCACATGATCAACATGCAAGTGGCTGAAGAACACCTTGTCCAATTTCGCAAAGTCTGGCCGAAGGGAAAACAGATTTCCCATGGAACCCATTCCGATGTCGAACAGGAATTTGTCGCCATTGCCAAGCTCCACAAGAAACGAAATCGAAACCGCAGCCTTTGTCTGGTTTGGCATTCCGGTGCCGAGCGCAGTAATACGCATCTCGCTTTCGCCGAGAATCTCGGTGTTGGGAAAATAGCTCGCCGGATAGACACCGTCCTTGATTGCGACAGGTGTTCGTCCGGTCGGCATTGCGTCTGGCCGGTCCTGGGCATCAACGGACTGCGCCGGCAGCAGCATTGCAGCGCTCAACAGACAAAGAAGGGACATCTTCCACTTATCTCGAACAGGACGTTTCATCGGTCTCTCCCGGTGATTGGTGAGAAGCCTCGGTCAACGGAAAAGACTGCCCCTTGAGCGACGCTCCGAAGCGTGGTCTTGCTCGATCTGGTTGTGAATATGAGCAATAACCGGAGTTCCATAGACTTATCTATGGAGTGAATCGGCTGGTTGTGTCAATAGAGGTATCTATGGAGAGCAAGGATAGACGTCGTCTCGGGCGGGAAGACTGGGTTCAGGGCGCCCTTGAGATTCTGTTCGAAAAAGGCACCAGCGGCATCAAGGTTGTCGTTCTGGCCAAGCGGCTTGGCGTGACCAGCGGAAGCTTCTACTGGCATTTCAAGAAGGTGCAGGATCTTCTGGATGCGGTTCTTGAATACTGGGAGCACGAACAGACCGATCACATCATTCGAGATGCACGGGCCTTCGATGGAGATCCGAAGGAACGGATATACCTGCTCATGCAGCAGGTGATCGATGAGGGTGCCGCGGAACCGGATCATGCGATCGCCGTCTGGGCAAAATCCGAACCATCCGTCCAGGAGGTTTACCACCGAACGCTGCAGCGCCGCTATGAATTCGCGGCCTGGATGTTTCGGGAAGCGGGTTTCCCGGAACACGAGGCCCGCCACCGGGGCCGCATCATGGTGGCTTACCTGATGGGAGAATCCGCCTCGGGCCTGAAGGCCGACGAGACATGGGAACAGGTTCTCAGACACCATTGGGAAGTTCTCGTTGCCGGCTCGACCCAATGACGTAGCACGCCAGTTTCGAAACCGAGAGGCATCATGCCGGCGTTGAGCGCGGTGAGACAGCAATTGAAGGGGATCTCACGGATGTTGGGACTGAGTGCTCTTTATTCATCCATCGATCTCACAATCTGCGCACCAAAGACGACGAAATGCATTTGTTTGGACCTACCAAGTCAAACCTGAAGTGAGCGTCAAGTCTCTTCAATAGCGATCCTCTCGACTGTTCAACAGCGCTCTGAAAAAGAAAAAATCACGGTAGGTGAGGGCCGCTTTGGCACGCCGCAATGCGGCGAACCCAGTCCTTCGAGAATTACCGCTTCGGGCCGTTCACGTCGTTGCCGATGCGCCCCATTGGGGGAGCGATCAGTACTCATCGAAGTCCGCTTCGATTCGTCTTGACCCGATTTGGTCGGTCAAAGCACCGAGCATCCTGCCATCCTTTGGCCTGTAGGCATGTGGGCTCCCGAAATGGCCAACGACGGCACATGGGCCCATCTTGGGCAGCGATTCCGCTGTTCCACATAGTGGACTTGTCAAACGTTGATGTGGCGTTGATGTAAAATGCGACATCAAAAACTTGATCGGCCGAGGCCGACTTCAAGTCTTTGATATCGTGTAGGATTTCTGGTTGCGGGGGTAGGATTTGAACCTACGACCTTCAGGTTATGAGCCGATAATCCAGCGGTTCCAATAAGTTAGGTAGTTCAATGACTTATGCGGTAACCCTTTGAATTTGCAAATTTCCTATCTCGGCGCCGGGTGACGTTGGGCGGCTTTCAGGCGCAAACAACGGCAAAATACGGCGTATGTCGGTTGAGGTGGCGTTGAGTTGCTGCTGGAGAGATGGTCACCAGCCCAATCGGTTTGTCCGCGGGCGCGCGCCAAGTAGTCGTCAAAGCTGCCACTCACCTTTTGCTTAGCTGGTGGCTGGATCAAACCCGAGGAGCACCGCGAGAAGCGGGCACAATCGGCAGCCGCAAAATCCCAGAAGCAGTCTTGAACGGCCCAAACCAGACCCTCGAACCGACATCCTGATGCTGCAGTGAAGTACGCCGAAGCGGACATCGTTGGGGCCCTGTAAAAGCTGTAGTTCGACCTAATCGAACACAACACGTATGGGAGTCTGCCCAAGGATCTCGTCAAGTTGCGTGCCTGGTGTGTGCCCGTATCCTGGATCATTTGCCAAGCCCTGCCCGATCAGTTGGACGACTTCGGGAGACCCCGCGTACTTGGAGTGACTTCCGGAAGCGGAATCGCCGATCTCGGATAGGTCGATCGCCGTCACGCCGAGCCTGGAAAGAAACTCTTCATCGCTTGCTCCAACGCGGGGCACGCCTCCGGCGAGGCGACGCGACACCCTGAGAGCGGCGTCGTCGCGTGACAGCAGCACATAGAAACGCGTCCGGTCATGGCCAATCTGGGCCATCTGCGTTTGGAAGAGGTCGATATCGATGTCGGGCGATGCGAGGATGACCGCCTTCAGGCGGCCAGTGCTGCCCAACCCTCCACTCTGCGCCTGATCGAGGATAGCCTCCATTGTCAGGAAGGTTCCCATGGAATGGGCAAAGATATCAAAGCCGTTTGAATTGGTGCGAGTGAGTAGTCGCCCCGCCTCTATGAGCTTCGGTCTGGCCACCAGGGCGCTGTTCAGGTCATAGACGTAGCGGGTCGTCTTGCCCGCCGACGCCCAGGTGAAGAGCACTGGCACGCCCGTGAACCCGGTATCCTCGACGAACTGGCCAACCCTGAGCAATGCGTCGCTGGCCGTGTTGTTGAAACCATGGACGAAGAACAGGATGTCGCGATCCTTTGGCGGACGTTTGGCGAGTTCCCGATTGATTGAGGCGATGAAGGCGCTGTCGCTTGCGTAGATCGATGGCTCGACGATCGCGAACTCCTTGCGCGGGTCCGGCGGAAGTCTGCGAGGTCTCTTGAGTTCGCCGGTCTTGTGGGTCGGTGGAATAGACACATCGACGGAAGCCAGCCCAAGCTCCGGCGCACGACGGCTTGAATACAGGGCTCCGACCACCTCAGACGCCTGTCGGGTCGTGGCGATGAAGACCTTGTGTTTCCGCACATCTGGCACGGAGGCAACCGGTGTGTCGGGATTGTCGATCCCGATGAGTTCCGGCGGTGGACTGCACGATGCCAATAGCGAAATGGCCACCACGGCCACTCCTCTCGACAGCGCTCTGCATAGGCGCGGTCTCCGGTCGCGCAAAGAAGGGAACAAACTGAAGCGTGCCATAGAAGCCAGTTTCAGAAAACGATCCGGGCGCGCAAGCCAAGAATGGTCAGATCGTCAGATGTCGGATCGAGCAGCGGGTTCGCGATATATTGGATCGAGGGGGTAATCTGGAAATCGGGCGAGATGTTGAACCGGTAGAAGGCTTCCGTCGTGAACTGCGTTTCATCGAACCCTTTTGCTTCGGCCCAGTTGAGGCCGATCCCGGCGAGATCCGTGTTGCGGCGATACCAGCCGAGGCCGGTGGACAGGGATCGCTCGTAGAGCGCCGCAGTGCCCTCCGATTGTCCAGCCCGGATGAATGGCATCCACGTATTGTCGATGAACCATGCGGCCGAGAACGCGACACCCTTGTCCTCGGCGCGGCTGCCATCTTCTGCTTCGTCCGACTGCCAGAATGTCAGGTGGATATTGTCGAAATAGATCCGGTCGCCACCGCTGGTGTAACCGATCTCGATCGACTTGAAGGTTTCCCCGGTCTCGAAAACGTCCAAGTCCGGTTCGCTCGGATCGCCGTTCGCATCGGCAATCGATCCGACCACGTAGAAGTTCTCGCCGAACTTGGCACCTGCCGCTACGCCAAGGCCCTGGTTCGGTGCGTTGATCGTCGGGTTGGTGTTGAAAGCGAGGTTCTGGAAGGCGGTGTAGGGGCTGACCAGGCCATAAACATCGAGGAAATCCGTAACATCGATCTGGCCGACCTGGATGGCCCATCGGCCCTCTGGATCGCGCTGCGTCCAGAACAGGTTCGTCAGGATTGTTCCGCTGTCGTTGAAAGCGGTGCCGGTGATCGACAGTGCCCCGGAATCGAAACCGAAGAATTGCGGGGCCACTTTGCCGTAGGCCTGCCGGTTCTCGATCTTGAAGGTCAACGAGCCGTTCTCCGTTGCCTGCCAGGTCCCGTAGAAACGTAGCAAACCGCCCCCCGCATCGCCCTGGCCGAGGTCACTGTCGCTCCACTGCCCGAGCGCAAGGTAGTCGAGATTGAACCGAAGGCCCTTTTCGGCCAGCCGATCTTTCCAGTCGAAGTAGCCGGGCATGACATTGCGGGGGAACTCGGTGCGCGGCTGCGGATCGGTCAATCCATCGCCCAGGGTCAGATCCGCTTCCACAGACGACGGACCGGACAGACCCTGCTGCGCAACAACCGCGCAAGGGAGGAGAGACAGCGACAACAGGGTGACTGCCGCACGGATCAATAGTGACATTTGATACCCCATCAATCAGCGTTGGCGCGGCTTGCCTGAACGCTGGCGCGAAGTTGCTCCACCCATTCGGAGTTTGCTCCCATGGCGTTGGCGTCTGGCCGGAAGTCTTCGACCGCAGCCGCTTCCAGTTGCCAGGTTGCCTTCATCGGCACGTCTCCATCCACCACCTGAAAGACCTTTTCGGTCGGATCGATCTGCATCCGTCCCGTTACGCTCACAGGCTGGTGCATGTATTCCGGAGCCCAGTCTTCTTCCAGCCGGATCCGGACCAGTTGATTGGGCGGTGGCGGCGGCATGTGGCTGCACAATCCGGGCAGTTCCACGAGATAGAACACCGACGCTCCGTCTTCCTCGGACGGGGCCGGTATCGCGAACCCGGAGAGGGTGATCTCCTGGCCATCAAAAGCCGTGTTGCCCAACGTGGCCGCCGCCTCACGGCGCTCGGCAACAACCCAGCGTTGCGAGATCAACCAGTCCGCGTCGACCCCCTGTTTTTCAAGGCTGGCCAAACTGGTCTCCAGCCGTACCGCGTCATCTCCTTCGATCGTCCCGGTCTGTTCCTGCATCGCTCGTAGCCGGGCGACCTCGACCACGTCTCCGAGTGTTTCCTGGCCGAGGTCCCGATACGGGTCCTCAAACTCCTGGCTCGCAGGATCCGGAAGGTCCTGCCATTCGACCGGCATGGCAGAGTCGGCAGCAACAGGGATGGAAAGCCCGGCAACCATCAGAAACGCTGAGGTCGATCGGATGATTGGGTGAAGGCGGTTCGACATCAGTGGTTCCCGTCCGGAAAAAAGGCGGGGCGGTCCGAGGGAGAACCGCCCCGCAGGCAATCAGTTCAGCGTGTTCTTGTAGATTTCGCCGTCCTTCATGATTAACCGGATCGTCTCCGGGCTCTCGGGTCGCGGTTCCGCATCGAACCATTTGTCGCCAGTGCCCACGACCGAGAAATCCTCCAGCGGATTGCCGTCGATCAGCAGGATGTCGGCATAGGCGCCTTCCTCGATCACACCGAGCTTGCCCTCGGGGTAGGGGTTCGTGAAATCACCGCTGAGTGCCATGATCTCGCCGCCCGTCGAGGTCAGAGTTACCATCGACGCGTAGGGGCCGAAGAAATGGTCGTTCAGGTGCTTTTCATAGGCGATCTGGATGTTACAGGCTTCGACGGAACCCACGCAATCGGTCTGGAAGCCACGCGGCGCCGGGCATTCCTTCATGCTGGGAATGTAGGCTTCAAAGGTCGCCGAGGCTGATTTGGCTTTTCTCAGACTGTTCGGGCTGTTCTTCACCGACGGTACGTCCAAAAGGCCCGGATCAAATGCTGTGATGTTCGTCGTGATGTAGGCACCCTTTTCTTTCATCAGAGCCGAAATCTCGCAATCGAAGTGGAATCCGTGTTCGATGGATTTCACCCCGGCATTCAGGGCATTGATGATCGCTTCCTTTCGATAGGAATGCGCCATGACATAGGTGCCATATTCGCTGGCAACCTGAACGGCGGCCTCGATCTCTTCCTTGGAACCTGCGAGCAACTGCCACGGATCGAAGGCCGAAATCACACCACCCGACTGCATGAACTTCAGCTGTGTCGCGCCCATGCGCAGGTTGTTGCGGCCGTAAAGGTAGATGTCATCGACGCCGCTGACCTGCTGCGCCATGTTCAGATTGCCGAAATTGGTCTGTCCGCCGGGAGGAGAGGTGAAGGCTGCGAAATCGGCATGGCCACCCCGCGTCCCGAGGAATGCTCCCGACGGGTAGAAACGCGGGCCCGGGATCTGGCCTGCGTCGATGGCGCGCCGCAGCCCGCCGCCAGCACCACCGGCGTCACGCACTGTCGTAAAGCCCTGCATCAGGTACATCTCGGCCATCCGCGTGCCGTGGATGGCAAAATCCTCCCAGGTCGAGTTGGTTTCCATAGCTGCGATCGACGGCCCCATGAGCATCAGGTGCGCGTGAGCCTCGATAAAGCCCGGTGTCAACGTCCGTCCGCCGCCGTCGATCACCTCAGCGTTCGGCGCTTCGATCGCCTCCGTCGAAACCGTCTTGATCTTGTTGCCCTCGACCAGAACCGAGGCGTTTTCGATTCGGGCCTCGTTCACACCGTCAAACACGTGCACGTTGGTAAAGAGCGTCTGTTTCGGCGCCTCGTCCTGTGCGAATGCTGATGTGGCCAGAAGTAGGGCGCTGACCACGCCGATTGAATTGAACTTCATTTGTCATTCCATGTTGCAAGACTACGGTCATCGATAAACGACTACTCCAACCAGTCCATATCATGTTTGGCGCCAAGATGACGATTCCCGCGCAAACATGACCTACCCCACTGTCCCCAACTGAAAATGGTGACTACACTTTCCTTATCGATCAAATGCAGGGATTTCGGGCTATGAGCGCTCCATTGATTCAGGTCTCGACGCTGGCACCATTTGTTGGCGCCTTGGAGCAGGTTGGGCTGTCGTCAGTTGCTCTGGGACGAAAAGTCGGGCTCACTCCCGAGATACTTGGCGATCCGGAGTCTCTCGCCCCGTCTCAGTCAATCTATCGTTTTGCTGAATTTGCTGCCGAGGAAGTGGGGGATCCTTTTCTCGGCGTGAGACTAGGTTTGGATCCGCAGATCATGAGCTGGTCGGTTGTGTCGGATGCGCTTTCGAGTTCCCAAACGATGATCGAGTTCTTTGCGTGCTTCTTGCTCAACGCAGGGAAGTTCACAACGGACGTGGATTTCCGCCTCGTACTCGGAACGCAGATTTCAGTTTTTGAACGGGATCGTGGATTCAAGCCGCGCGAACGACCGTCCCAGATCGATGCGTTCGGGGTCGGCCTGTTTGTAAACCTGTTCAGATCGGTTCTTGAGGAAAATTTCAGAGCATCGGACCTATTGTTCAAGGTCTGCGACCCCGAGGCCGCGAAAGCCCCTGAAATCGGGAAATGTGGTCTTGCCAAGGGCGATACCCGGTTGTTGTCAATGTCTTTCCCATCCGAGTGGCTTGTGCGTCCAATTAGACGCAAGAAGGGTCGACCGGCCCAAGTCAAGACAACCAAGCCACCGTCGGAGGCATTGATCACCTCCATCAGTTCCAACATCCGGGCCAATATCTCCGACCCGACGTTTGGCGTGCCGATGCTTGTCGAACAGATGGGCTTCAACCGGCGCGACGTGCAGAAGTACCTGCGCGACCGTGGCTCCGGACTAGCGGAGATGATCGAAGAGGAACGGAAGAAACTGGCGGGCGAACTGTTGGAGCAGCGTGAAGCTTCACTGCAAGAGATCGCAGGCGCACTTGGCTATACGGATGTCTCCAACTTCTCCCGTGCCTTTCGGCGCTGGACCGGTATGGCTCCCTCCTTCTGGCGCGAAAGAAAAGAATCAAGAAAGAAGACCAGTTGAGAAACTGCCCGTCACACTTCGTTTCGTGGACGAGGTGTTGTTACTCGAACTTCCGCTTCGAAAAATTAGATACCTAAGGTTTGCGTTTACGGAGAATGTCAGCAACCCGCCCTTCCTGCGGGTTTCTGTGAACGCAGCCTTGAACGATCCACCAGACGAGATGAGCGAGAACGTTTCGTGTGGGCGGCGCTGGCTTGAGTTTCGATTGAATGTCCGCAATCGCGGCCCGAGCAAGCATTGATTGAGATCTGTGCTGGGCTGTGACCCTGTTTCTATTGGGGTGGCGCGCCCTCGTTAACCCTCCGCCACCCTGCGCCACCCCGCCACCCCTTGCGGTCTGCTTCGCTTGCTATGGGCGCGAATCTACGCGTCATGTCAGGAGCGAAGGAGGCGAGTTGCATGGTCAACCGACTGCGATTGAATGAGAAAACCGTCCGGGACGCCGAACCGGCCGAGGGGCGCGACTACCAGATCTTTGACAGCGAGGTGCGTGGCTTCGCGGTATGCGTCTACCGCTCGGGCAGCCGGGCGTTCACGCTGGATTTTCGCCATGCCGGCCGGCAGCGGCGGATGACGATCGGGCGCTGGCCCGAGTGGACGACCACGGCAGCGCGGGAGCGGGCGAAGGAGCTGCGGCGGGAGATAGACGCCGGGGAAGACCCGCTCGCCCAGCGCGAACAAGGCCGCGAGGCGCCTCGGTTCCAGGATCTGATCGACCGGTACGTCGAGGTGCACCTGCCGAACCTGGCACCGACCAACGCCTCGGATCAGAAGTCGATGCTGAAGAAGCTGGTGGCAACGGACTGGGGCAACAAGCTAGTGACCGAGATCACTCCCTACGATGTCGAGAAGCTGCTGAACAAGATCGCCGCCGGCCGGGCGCGACCTTCGAAGGCGAAGCCCAACAATCGCGCCCGCAAGCTGCAGGGTTCGAAACCCACCCCGATCCGGGCCAACCGCACCGGCGAGGTGCTGCGTAAGATGTTCACCTATGCCCAGAGCTGGGGCTGGCGCGACGACAACCCGGCCTCCGGGTTTCGCCGACGGATCGAGAACCCGCGCGAGCGGTTCCTGAACCAGCAGGAAATCCGCAAGCTTGCCGCCGCGCTGGACGCCGCCGAGGATCGCCGCGCCGCCGATATCATCCGGCTGTGCATGCTGACCGGCGCCCGCGTCGGCGAGGTCCGGCAGGCCCGGTTCGAGCATTTCAATCTGGAGCATCTCAGCTGGACGAAGCCGGCCAGCATGACCAAGCAGCGCAAGATCCACCGGCTGCCAATCTCCGACGAAGCGGCGGCGATTGTGCGCCAGCGGCAGATGCTCGTGCCCCGTGGTTCACCCTGGCTGTTTCCCGGCGATGTGCCGGGGCAACCGGTGAAGGAGATCCGCCGGTTCTGGATCCAGATCCAGAAAGAGGTCGGCATTCCCGATGTCCGGATCCATGACCTGCGGCACACCTTCGCCTCTCTTCTGGTGAGCGGCGGGGCCTCGCTGGAGATGATCGGAAAGCTGCTGGGCCACAGCCAGACGCAGACCACCCAGCGCTACGCCCACCTGATGGACTCGCCCTTGCGCGCTGGGGTGGACGCCGTGGCCAGCGCCTTCCGGCCCCGGCCGAAGCTGGTGCATGATGCCGTGGATGAGCGGAAGGCGGGTTGACCCAATACTTGCCGTCAGACCGATGCGCGCAGGGCTTTCCAGATCGGTGAGAGGCGTCTTCGAATGGTTCGTTCGTCGGGGACCTCACCGGTCTCGGAGGCCGAAACAAACCAGTCCTGCACCTCGCCCACCCACTCGGCCTGCGTTTCAGGGACGCCCCGGTCGTGGACACGCTGGATGAGGGCGATGTACATCGCGTCCCAGTCATATCTCGTGGTCGAGCCGATGTTGGAGGCTGGGCGGCGCAGAAGATCGCACTCGTCTTCGAAGCGGCGTGCCTGATCCGCCAGGATCAGAAGGTCGTCGATGGCCACGTCGATTGGCTCCGCCGTGGCTGGGATCATGAACCACTCATCCTGGTCCAAAGGTCGAACCCGCACGAGCCTGCTGCTGCTTGGGCCGGTGCCGTGCCGTCGGAACATCAGTAGAATGTCCGGGACCGGGACGACCACAAGACCAGCCAGAATCTGTGTGCCCGTCACGATGGGCGCAATTGCTGTCACGATGTCGAAGCGCCCGACTGACGCCCAGCCCGCGATGTCGGCCAGGCTGCAATCCCAGCGAGCTGCCGCTTCCTGGAGTGTGTAGTAAACGCGTTGTGGTAGTCCCATGGTTCCCTGCCTCCTGTGCCACGGACGCTTCGCCTCACCACCGGCTCGTGGCGGGCGAGCGTTTCTGTTTTTGAAGGTTCATGGGCCAGCAAGAGGTCGATCGCTGCCTCGTGCGAAGCAGCGCCTTCGAACCTGGAGTGGTCTGAACGGAACGGAAGATCTGCAATCTTCGTCCGATTCTGCAAGCCAACTTCAATGGTGAAAATCTCAACTTTGTTCTTGACGTGTTCTGTCGCTGGGACTTGCAGCGACCTCCCTGTTCGGGCTGCGGCCACAGGTCGCTCCGCGGCTCCGGTCGTTAACAAAGGTTAACGATTTCAATGGATCGGGAGGAAAGTTGCGTACCGACTCAATCCTGCATTGTACCGCGGCCGCATCGTCAACAAAACAAGGGGTGGCACAGGGGGTGGCGCTCCAATGCCACCCTGCGCCACCCCGCCACCCCTCCTTTCTGCCATAGGGATTCGCCGTTGTTCGCCGGCGCTGGGCGCCATTGAACGGGGCAAATTCCGGGAATTTTACGCCTGTTCCCCCGCTTTCGGGCTACCGATGTCGTGCGTTCACCCTGGTGCACCGCGCCAAACAGCCCCGAATGGCGGAAAGTCAAGAAAACAAGGGGTGGCACGGGGGTGGCGCTTCAACGCCACCCTGCGCCACCACGCCACCCCTGTCGATCTGCTCTCGCTGTCTCACGTCATCCGCCCGCGTCGGGCGGCAACAGGAGGACAGAGATGCTACAGGCACATCACGAGCAGGACACGGCAAAGCCGACAGTGCTGTCGGGCTGGCTCACCCGTGGCGAGCTTGCCGCTGAACTCGGCGTTAGCGTCGACACGCTCGGGCGCTGGGCGGCCCGCGGCACAGGCCCGAAATGCGTGCGCGCCGGCCGCAAGGTGCTCTACCGGCGGTTGTTGGTTCAACGCTGGCTCGAGGATCAGGAAAACCCGCCGGCCCCCGGGAAGCGGGGGCGGAAATGATGCCTGCCGCGCTTCAATGCAATGACTGGCGAACAGACCGGCTTCGGGAAGCCCAAGCAGTACTCGCCGACATCTCCCACCACCCAACGAGCCTGGTGTTGCTGGCCTGTCGCGTGATTGCAGCCCACAGCACCGACCGGATCGAAATCGAAGATGCCGAGAAGGCTGCCGCACTGCTGCGCTCGAACCGCGAGGTGCAGCCATGACGAAGCAACGCCATCCCGAGGCCGATGCCCAGCGCGCCATCGTGCATGCGCTGCGCGTCGTTCTTCCCTGCGGCTCCATCGTTCACCATTCGGCCAATGAGGTGACCTCCGGTAGCCGGAGTGCCAAATCCCGGCAGGCCATCCTACAGGGCATGGGCGTTCACCGCGGGTTCTCCGACCTGATCGTCCTCTCCGGCGGCCGTGTGCTGTTTCTGGAGGTCAAGAGCCAGACCGGGCGCCTCAGCCCGGCGCAGGCAGACTTCCGTGACGCCGTTCGCGACCAGGGCTTCGCCTGGGCGCAGGTGCGGTCCGTCGACGACGCGCTGGGCGCGCTGGCTGAGTACGGATTCACGGCGCGAGTGAAGGCGCCGCCCTCGCGGTCCCGTATTGGGAGGGCCGCACGATGAGCCACCAGGCCACCAACTGGGCTATCCTGCAGCGCGGGCTCAAACCGACGACGAAGATCGTCCTCTGGCACCTCTGCGACCGGTACAATCCGGACTTCGGCTGTTTCCCGTCTCAGGAGCGGCTGGCCCATGACTGTGAGATCTGCCGGTCGACCCTCAACGTCCATCTCGAACATCTGGAGATGGCCGGGTTGCTGCGCCGCGTTCCCCGGACCGATCCCACCACGAAGCGCCAGATGACGACCCGCTACATCCTCGGGTTCGAGGACGGCTTTCCTGTGGATAACCCGGACCCATGTTCGGATTCCGGACAGGGAGCCGTGTCCGATTTTTGCGCCGAGCCGTGTCCGGAAAACAGCGAAAGCCGTGTCCGGAATCCGGACACTAACCCTGTAAGAGAACCTATAAGAGAACCTGTAAAGGAGGCGGGGCGCGCAGGCGCGCCTGTGGATATTTCCAATGAGTTTTTCTCAGCGCTGCTGAAAGCGCTGGGTCATGACCCGGCCGGGGCGCTTCCGGACTGGTGGCAGGGCTGGCCGGCCCGGGAACATGTCAGGCGATGGCGCGACGATCTCGGGCTGACGGAAGAGAAGATCCTCACCATCGCGTCAGCCACCCGGAAACGGCATCCGATCCCGCCCGATGGGCCCAAGGCCCTGGATCGCGCCATGGAGCGGGCAGCCCAGCGCAAGGGACGGCTCGACGGCGGCCAGCAGAAATCCGCGGCGAGCAACGAAGAGATCATCGGGTTTTACGCCGACTGGATCAACTCCGACCGGTATCTGGTTCCCAATTCAATCAGCGCCTCCATTCGCGATGCGCTGCTGGCGCGCGGCCTCGTGACGGAAAACCGGCTCCGCGAGCGGGGCGTGCTATGACGGTGCACCAAAACATCCCGGGCCGCAGCACGAGAACCAGCAGAGCGCTGGGCGTGCAGGCGCTTCTCGAATGGGCCTTCCGCGTCGAGAAGGCTCAACTGGAGCTCCCCATGCCACCCGACGAGGCCAACGAGGGCCACGGCTTCGGCCTCGAATACGTCCTGCTCCAGCGCGCGCAGCTCGGTTGCCGCGTCGATGGTGGCCGGTACAAGCCCGAAGCCAGCACCCACGAAGATGCCGAAACCATTGCGGCGATCCTTGCTGGACTGCCAGACCATCTCGGCGGCCGGCGCATGGCAATCCGGGTCGCCGAACTCGCCCGCGCTGGGCTGACACCGGACTGGATGCCGGGAGCCGTTTCGCGCTGTGTTCCCATCGAAACCCGGCGCAACCAGCATGGTGAACGGTCGGTCACCGTTGTCGTTGGCACCGAACGGATTCTCAGCCGGGGTCGCTGGCGTACAGTCGAGGTGTTGGCCTGTCCGGTAACCTGGTCGCCGCATCCGGACCAGATCGATGCGGCGCGGCGCGCCTACGGCGACTGGTGGCGGGCGCTGGGCTGGATCCGGGACGGGCTGGCGGGATGCGGGTTGTTGCGCACCGTCGAGGTGACCGACTGTATGCCACGGGTTGAGCCGTGGCGATGACCTTCGATTGGTGGTGCGGCTTCATCTTCCGCCGACGTTCCCTGCGCGTTCCTGCCGGTCGCCCAGTCTAGAGCAAGGTCAGCTTCGCGTGCGAATCTCACGTTGGTCCGTACATCTCGTAATCGGAAAGGTGGAAATACCAGAACCAAACGCCGCCCTTGGGTTTGGCGGCGTTTCGCGTTTCGAAACAGGGGCCGGTCACAAGGCGTAGCTGGAAGAGTTGGAGATTTTCTACCTGCTTGATTCTCCCGAGCAAACCGAAATCCAAAGCATAGATCAGCTGGTGCAGAAATTGCAGTTGATTGCACGCAAAAAACCGAGGCGCTGGGCAAGTGAAAGGTGTTGCATGGTCGTGTTCGTCCAATCTGCGTCGACCACGTTCAGTTCGATAGCCTCTCGATTGATCGCAAAAAAGAATGCTTCGACATATGCTTCGTTCGGGGCGTCGAGCACGACGTAGTGTGAGCCGTTTGCCGAGAAGCTTTCGACTTCATATACCTTGAGCGCCTCCTTTAGCTTCGGACTTGCGCCCTCGTACGCCGCATCGATCTGCACTGCGAACTGCTCTGCTGTCGCAGGCAGAGCCATGGCGAATACGAAAAGGGCCGCGGGGATCGTGTGGCGTTTCATTGTTTTCTCCTTGTTTGCGTTTCCGGTGTTGGTGGAGAAAGGTTCCGATTTTAGCGCCAATCTGACAAATGAGTATGCTTTCGCTCATGAGCAAGATATTCTTGTGTCAAATGTCCAAGCGCCTCCCCACTCTAACCTCCTTGCGAACGTTCGAGGCAGCGGCCCGCAACCTGAGTTTTGTTAGGGCGGCTGATGAATTGTTCGTCACACCAGCTGCTGTCGGATTCCAGATCAAGCAGTTGGAAGAGGAGCTTGGTGGATTGCTCTTCATTCGGAAACACCGGGCAATTGAGTTAACGGAGAAGGGACAGTTGCTCCTAAACAACCTGGGACATGTATTCGAGACTATTCAGGCAGCATGGGATGAAGCACATGAGCCCTTGGACGAAACGGTCCTGAAAGTTTCAGGACCAGCGAAGGCGGTTCATGGTTGGGTGATGCCGGCGCTTTCTGGAGCCAAGGGGTTACGGCCCGATGTGCGAATTTCTTGGGATCTCAGTAAGCAGAATCGAGACATGGCCAGCGGAAAAATCGATTTGGCGATTCGCTGGGCGCTGGAGCCAGAGGGCGACTTTCATTGGGAACCATTGTTACGAACCTGGTTCACGCCAATCATGCGGCCCGATGTGGCCCGGTTCATTAAGCGTCCGGTCGATCTTGAGAAGCACGGCTTGATAGATGTCGAGTTTGCCCTGGACCCTGGAAGCGACGAGCCCACATGGGTCTCGTGGTACCGAATAAACGGGCTCCAGCCGCCCAAGACCTATGCTGTGAGTTGCGCAGACACAGCGAGCGCCGTCGAGACCGCAGTGGCCACGGGCCATGTAGCGATTGGCGGGTCCTTCCTAGCGGGCGATCAACTCAAAAAGGGTGAGTTGCTAGCGCCGTTTGACACTGCAATCGTTCCATTCTCAAGGTTCTGGCTGGTTTGTCGCAAAGGCATGGAGTCTACCTCAGAGTACCGATGGTTTTTGACGGCCGTCTGTGAGGGTGCTGCAACCATCGACGAACTCGTATCTGGTATCGATCTGTTCCACCCGGACGGAAGTACGGTCGCGGATTGATCAGGTTAGCGCTTACTGATTGGCGCCAGGAAAAATGTCCGCTTCAGGCTTTCAGCGGTCATCTGAGTTTCTCCATCGGATGTCTGTGAAATTGGCAAACTTGCCCTTCAGGCATCAGCGGCGGTGCCGGTGGACCTTCGATGCGGTCGTCGTCAGCGATCTGCGCATAGGCGACAATGGACAGTGCCTGCTGAAGATCCGCTTTCGAGAATGGATGTGCGGTTACTTAGCCGCGCCTCGCCGTGACCATCATTGGCACCAACCGTCCATCCGTAACCGCTTTACCGGAATTTGCTCGGCGTTGTGGCATGTCATTCCCCATCACGAGTGAATCATCCGGTTGGCCAAGCGGCAATGGCGGCGGCGGGGCGGCTGGTACCCCTGCCGCATGATCAGTGACGCAACCGAAACCAGCATTGGACAACGTCAGCAACAGATCCTCAGGCGACATCGCGAAGCAAGTTTCTTCAGTCATTGCCCATGGCACCGGGTAGTCGAGAGGCGCGTCATTGCTTCGTCCAATATGAGTCAACACAAAGACGCCGTTCCGTCTCAGAACTCGTTTCGCTTCCGAAAACATGGCCTTCTTGTCCGGAACATTCATCGTGACGTTCTGGCTCCAGACAACGTCGAAAGTGTCATCGTCGAACGGCATCTCCGTTACAGACCCTACGTTGTGCGAGACTTTTTCAGATAGACCAACAAGCTCATCGAGTGCAGTTGCGGTGCGGATGTACTCCTCGCTGAGATCAACTGTCTCGATGTCGCAATTGAACTTATGCGCCAGAAAGCGAGCCGATCCACCGATACCACTTCCGGCATCCAACACTTTCATGTTGGGCTTCATCCCCGCCACATTAGCCATTTGCTCGGTTAAGGCCACGCCGCCGTGATGAAGCTGGTCAACAGGAAATAGCGCCTCGACGCTGACAGACCCCGGCGCTGCACGATGCAGGTCAAGTGCTGAGAATATCCGCTCTTTTGCATCGCCCATTGTATAGTGGGAAATGATCTTCGTCTCTACGCCGCGTGTTTCCATCTCGGAAGAATAGCAGAGTATCACCGGAACACATAATGTATCGAGTGGCGCCAATATCGGACATCCGAGTTTTTGTCGGTGGTCCGCAAGGTCGGCAAACTACCAGTTCATTGGGGCGTGAAGCGTAACTCAAATGACCCCATTGACAGAGCTGCCCCTCTTGACTCATACATCAATCATCGCAGGAGAACGCCCGGAGAACATCGCTCCGGGCGTTTTGCGTTAGGCCCCCTCCGAGGGTTCCTCCCTGGCCCATGTGTATGCGGGGGGGGCTGAGCGCAGAGGATCGCCAGCGACAGTGGATTTCACCGGGGAATCCACCCGGAATCCATCTGAGAGTGTCCGGCGTCAAAATTACAACAAAATCAGACGGATGACTTCACGCTGGGCGTACGAGGTGGATTCCCGATCGGAATCCACCCGGAATCCACTTTGCCCCCCATCCACCGGCAGGAATCCACCCGGGGAATCCACCCCGGCAACGATATCGAACGGACCCATCAATGGACCTGGTATTCTCCCCCGACCGGATCGAGACCTGGCCGGTTGACCGGCTGCGCCCCTATGCGGGGAATGCTAAGATGCATGGCCAGGATCAGGTGACAAAGATCGCCGCCAGCATGGCGAAGTTCGGCTGGACCGTGCCATGTATGGTGGCGGACGACGGCGAGTTGATCGCCGGGCATGGCCGGGTGTTGGCAGCCTCGATGCTCGGCCTGAAAGAGGTGCCAGTCATCCGGCTCTCGCATCTCGACGAGGCGGAGCGGCGGGCCTACCGGATCGCCGACAACCGGCTGACCGAGATGGGGGAGTGGGACGAGGCGATCCTGCGCGAGGAAATCACCGGGCTTCTCGCCGAGGATTTCGACCTGTCGCTGCTGGGCTTCGACGACGAGGATCTCGATGCCCTGCTTCGGGATCCGGAGGACGAAGGCGACGGCGCCACCGAGGGCGAGGACGAAGTCCCGGAGCCGCCGGTCAACCCGGTCACTGTCGAGGGCGGCCTCTGGCAGCTCGGGAACCACCGGCTGATCTGCGGCGACAGCACATCGGCGGATGTGGTTGGACGGGTGCTCGGATCAGTGAAGCCGATGCTGATGGTCACGGACCCGCCCTACGGCGTGGCTTACGACCCGTCCTGGCGGAACAAGGCTGGCGCCGCCACCACCCGGCGCACCGGCAAAGTGCTGAATGATGACCGGGCGGACTGGCGGGAGGCCTGGGCGCTGTTTCCCGGCGATGTCGCCTATGTCTGGCACGGCGCGCTGCACGCGACGACTGTGGCCGAGAGCCTGGTAGCGGCCGGCTTCACCGTCCGGTCGCAGATCATCTGGGCCAAGGACCGGCTGGTGCTCAGCCGGGGTGACTATCACTGGCAGCACGAGCCTTGCTGGTACGCCGTGCGGAAGACCGGCAAGGGGCACTGGGCCGGCGATCGGAAACAGACCACGCTCTGGCAGATCGCCAACCGGGATCAGGATGCCGAGACCGTGCACGGAACCCAGAAGCCGGTCGAATGCATGCGCCGGCCGATCCTCAACAATTCCGATCCCGGACAGTCGGTCTACGAGCCGTTCATGGGGTCGGGCACGACGCTGATTGCGGCCGAGACGACGAACCGGATCTGCTTGGGCGTCGAGCTCAACCCGGCCTATGTCGATGTTGCGGTGGAGCGCTGGCAGGCATTCACCGGCAAGGATGCTGTTCTTCTGGAGACCGGAGGCTCATTTGCGTCGGTGAAACGCGCGCGCAAGGTTGCCTGATTGGGTCCGCCAAAGCGAAACAACGCCAGTGCTTCTGGAAATGGCCGCCCAATCGGCAGCGTCTGGTCCCGGCAGTTTCCTGCCACCCGCAGAGCCACTTGCTGGTCACTTGCGGAAACATGGCGGACAATCGCCAGCCGATTGGGAGATCAGAATGACGAAAAACGCTCTTATCCTTGCAACGATCCTTGCTACCTTTGCAGCGATCGCGCCGTCTGACGGGATTGCGAAGAATGCAGGGCACTGTCCCCCGGGGCTGGCGAAGAAAAACCCGCCTTGTGTTCCACCCGGGCAGGCAAAGAAGGGCTATGGCGTCGGGGACCGCTTCCCTGATGAATACACTGCGCTTCGGGACCCATGGAAGTATCGCCTGCCGAAGCTCGGTCGAAACGAAAGCTATTACCGGGTCGGAAACACGTTCTTTCGCGTCGATCAGAACACCCGCGAGATCCTCCAACTGATCGAAGCGGTAGGCGCCGTGCTGAACTGAGGCTTGCCGCCCGCGGTCAGGCCGACCTCGATGATGCGGCCGTCCAGGCCGCTTTCAGGCCCGACCGGCAACGCGAAAGTCCGCCCGGTTCCTTGGTACCAATCGCGCCGCGGCGTTCAAGCCGCAGTGGAACCGGAGGTGCACTCGCTGTCGGCGCGTCTGGCCTTGCGGGCATCACTCAGAATCTCGGTCGCTTCCCTGATCACGTAGAGGCCGATACCGGCACCGACAATGAGGTCCAGCGCCCGGATGCCCGTCAGAAGGACCGCGATACCTGAGGCAATCACGGCCATGTTGGCGATCAGATCGGCGCGGGTAAAAATCCACGTTGCCCGAAGGTGGACCTCTCCGTCCCGATATCGGTTCAGAAGCCGCAGAACCGTTGCATTGACCGCCAGTGCGATCGCCGCCACGCCGACCATGAGCAGTCCCTCGGGCGGCTCCCCCGAGATCGCGCGTCGTACAACGTCAAGGAGGACAATGCAGCCGAGGAGCAGCAAAAGCACACCGCTGGCCATCGCCGCATTGGCCTTGAAACGGGCGCCCCGACCGATAGCCAGCAGCGCGATCGCATAGGCCGATGCGTCGGCCAGCATGTCGAGGCCGTCGGCAATCAGCCCCGTCGAGTGGCCGATAACGCCCGCTCCGGTCTCCACGAAAAACATCGCCGCGTTGAGTACCAGAGCGATCGTGAGCGTCCGCCGTTGCTCTGCGCTTTCGGTCGAAACGGGTGAACAACCGCATTCTGCCATATCGGCTCCCTTTCCGGGGTTCAGGTGCGAAACGATGGAAACGCGACGCCAAAACGGAGATGGCTTCCTGCTTCCACCGGGACTCATAGGGAACCGCCGGGTGTCGTCAAGACGACGGTGTTGGTCGCAGGAGACACCCACCCCGGGGAGCGGCGGTGTCGGAGCCCCTGTCCAGTCGTGGTTCAGGTGAGCGGCAATCTATAGATGCGCCCGCGTCCGGCCTCCCGCTCCGTGATCACCTCGAGCCCGAGCTTCTTGCGCAACGTGCCGGAGATCGCACCCCGGACAGTGTGCGCCTGCCAGCCGGTCTCGTCGGAGATCTCGGCGATCGTGGCGCCGCCCGGAGCGGAGAGCATCTCGATCAGCCGGGCCTGTTTCGTGCCGGTACGCGGCGTGCTGGGCGTGGACGTTGCGGGTTCCGGGTTCCGCCGGTCCAGTCGGGTGCGGATCTCTGCCGGCGAGAGTCCGATCGCTGCAAGCCCGGCCTCAGTCGCGATCAGCGTTGTACCGTGGCCGTCGCCAGTCTCGCGCCAGAGGGCCTCGCCCCGGGCGATGTTCGCATCGACTTCCTCGAGAAAGCCGAGGTCAGTCATCCGCGCCACCGCCTTCTTCGCCGCAGCGCCGTGCAGACCCTGCGGCAGTGGCATGGCCAACGCGTCGTTCCGGGCGGCAGCGAGTTCGAGAATGCGGATCTGGGTGTCGGTGAGGTAGGGCGTGATGGGCTCCGTAGAAGCGGGCCCACGGGATGCAGGCCCTCCTACGAGGCCGGGGCCCGTTCAACGCGCCCCGCTCGGGTGCGGGACCGTGACGGGCTAAGATCCAATGTGGATCAGGTTCGCTCCTGTGCGAACGAGCATCAACGACAATCGAAGCAATATCATTGCTTTAATCTTGTAGGGCGATCCATGCAGGGCATGAGCGAACGGGACTACGCGGCCCATGCCGGGCTCTCTCGCGGTGCAATCCAGAAAGCGAAACGCGCCGGCCGGCTGGCGCTCTTCGCCGATGGCTCGATCGACGCTGCGGCCTCGGACGCCCGCCGCGCGGAGACAACCGATCCGGATCAGCAGAGGCGCTCGGTCGGAGAGTCGTCCCTGACTGGCCCGGGCGAGTCCTCCTCCTACCTCAAGGCCCGGACAGCGCTGACGGTCTACCAGGCGCAGGAACGGCAGATCGCAATCCAGAAGAAGAAAGGCGCACTGGTCGACCGGGCCCGGGCGGAGGCGCTGGTGTTCCGGCTCGCCCGGCAGGAACGCGATGCCTGGGTGACCTGGCCGGCGCGGGTGGCGGCGCTTATCGCGGCGCAGGTCTCGGCCGAATGCGAGAGCGCCTCCGGTGTATCGCTCGCGATCGACACCGCGATCATGCAGAGGGTGCTGGAAGCGCATGTCCGGGAACAACTCGACGCCCTCGCCGAGCTTCGGGTCTCGCTCGGATGAGCTCGATGACCTGACAGGCATTGACCAGAGTTTTGACGGTGCCGACGACATCCTCCGGTCCTGGCGCCGGGGCATGCGGCCCGATCCGGATCTCACGGTCTCGGAATGGGCCGACCGCCATCGCTGGCTCTCGTCGCGGGCCAGCGCCGAACCGGGGCGATACCGGACCGACCGCACACCCTACCTGCGGGAGATCATGGATGCGCTCTCGCCGAAGCATCCGGCGCAGCGCATCAGTTTCATGAAGGCCGCCCAGGTCGGCGCCACGGAGGCCGGCAACAACTGGGCCGGCTTCGTGATCCATCACGCGCCGGGGCCGATGCTTGCCGTGCTGCCAACCGTGGAGATGGCCAAGCGGGCCTCGCGCGGCAGGCTCGATCCACTGATTGCCGAAAGCCCGGCGCTGCGGGAACGTGTGACGCCGGCCCGTTCGCGCGAGGCCGGCAACTCGATGCTGTCGAAGGAATTCCCGGGCGGCATCCTGGTGCTCACGGGGGCGAACTCGGCCACCGGCCTGCGCTCGATGCCGGCGCGCTATATCTTCCTCGACGAAGTCGATGCCTATCCGGCCTCGGCCGACGAGGAAGGCGACCCGATCGCGCTCGCCGAGGCGCGGACCACCACCTTCGCGCACCGCCGCAAGGTCTTCATGGTCTCGACGCCGACGATCCGGGGGCTCTCCCGGATCGAGAGGGAATACGAGGCGAGCGATCAGAGGCGCTTCTTCGTGCCCTGTCCGCATTGCGGCCATATGCAGTGGCTGCAGTTCGAACGGCTGCGCTGGGAGAAAGGTCAGCCGGAAACCGCGGCCTATCACTGCGAGGGTTGCGAGCAGCCGATCGCCGAGCATCACAAGACCGCCATGCTGGCCTCCGGCGAATGGCGGGTGACCGCGACCTCGGCCGATCCGACGGCGATCGGGTTCCACATCTCGGCGCTCTATTCGCCGGTGGGCTGGAAGTCCTGGGAGCAGATCGCCCGGGAATGGCTGGCCGCCCAGGGGTCGGACGACATGCTCCGCGCGGCGCGGAACACCCTGCTCGGCGAGACCTGGGTCGAGAGCGGTGATGCGCCCGAATGGCAACGGCTGGCGGAACGGCGCGAGCCGTGGAATGCCACCGGCCTCCCCAATGGCGTCCTGTTCCTGACCGCCGGCGCCGACGTGCAAAAAGACCGGCTCGAGGTCGATATCTGGGGCTGGGGCCGTGGGCTGGAAAGCTGGCTCGTAGACCACATCGTCATCGAGGGCGGGCCAGACCGGGCGGAGGCCTGGGCGGAGCTGACGAAGATCCTCGGCCGGACCTGGGATCTCGCCAACGGCTCGGTTATGCCGATCGCGAAGCTCGCCATCGACACCGGCTACGAGGCGGCGGCGGTCTACGGCTGGGCGCGGGCGCAGGGCTTCGGGCAGGTTGCCCCGGTCAAAGGCCTCGAAGGCTTCAACCGGGCGACGCCGGTCTCGGGGCCGACTTTCGTCGATGCCACGATCGGCGGGCGTCGGCTGCGTCGCGGGGCCCGGCTCTGGTCGGTCGCCACCTCGACCTTCAAGATCGAGACCTACCGGTTTCTACGACTGGAACAGCCCGACGATGCCGAGCGCGCCGCCGGGATCTGCGATCCGGCCGGCACCGTGCATCTGCCGGACTGGATCGACAGCGAGTGGATCCGCCAGTTGGTAGCCGAGCAGCTGGTCACGGTTCGAAACCGCCGCGGCTACGCCCGGCAGGAATGGCAGAAGATCCGCGAGCGCAATGAAGCGCTGGACACAAGGGTCTATGCCCGGGCTGCCGCCTGGATCATGGGCGCCGATCGCTGGGACGAGGCCACCTGGCGCCAGCTCGAGGAGCAGGCGGGAACGGAAAGCCGGGCATTCGAGACGGAAGCGGACGTCGATCCTGCGGCACCTGATCAACAACCGCGCGCCGGCACGCCGGTCACGCCGCGGCGGCGCCGGCGGGCCTATACGCCGCGATTCATGAGGGACTGAGATGGAAATCGACAGGATGCGCAGCCTGCTCAGCGCGCTGCAGGAGGCACGCTACGCAGGCATCCGCTCCGTCAGCTATGACGGCAAGACCATCACATATGGCTCGGATGCCGAGCTGGCTGCCGCCATCACCGATCTGGAAGCGCGGCTGGCCACAGCCGAGGGAACCCCGCGGCGGCGGCGCTGGGGCACCTCGGCCACCAAAGGGCTCTGAGCCATGGCATTCGACTATGTCCGCCAGTTGCTCAGCGCAGTGACAGGCGGGTTTGACGCCGCCCAGGGCCATCGCCGGCTGCGCGGCTTCCGGGCGAGCCGGGCGCATGTGAACACGCTGATCGCCGGGGCTGGCGCCACGATCACCGCCCGGGCGCGCTGGCTGGCCCGCAACAATGGCTACGCCGCTAATGCCGTGGAGTCCTTCGCCAGCAATGTCGTGGGCGACGGGATCAAGCCGTCGTCACGAATTGCCGATGCCGCGCTCAAGGAAGAGGTGCAGTCGCTCTGGCTGGACTGGACCGACGAGGCGGATGCCGAGGGCGTCACCGATTTCTACGGGCTGCAGCGCCGGGCCGCCCGCGAGGTGTTTCTGGCCGGTGAGGTCTTTCTGCGGATCCGCGCCCGGCGTCCGGATGACGGCCTGACGGTGCCGCTGCAGCTACAGATGCTCCCCTCGGAGATGCTGCCGCTTGATCTGAACCGGGAACTGCCGGGTGGTCGTCTGATCCGGCAGGGGATCGAGTTCGACGGTATCGGCCGGCGCGTCGCCTATCACTTCCTGCGCCGCCACCCGGGCGACATGACCGAACCCGGGCTGGCCGGCGAGACGGTCCGGGTGCCGGCGGAAGACGTGATCCATGTGCTGGACCCGTCCGAGGCCGGGCAGTTGCGCGGGATCTCCCGCTTCACCCCGGCGATCGTGAAGCTCTTCACGCTCGATCTCTACGATGATGCTGAGCTGGAGCGGAAGAAGACCGCAGCGATGTTCGCGATGTTCATCACTTCGCCGGCGCCGGAAACACCGCTGGAGCCCGCCGAGGATGATCTCGAGGTCGAACCGGGACAGGTAGTGCGGCTCGATCCGGGCGAGGATGTCTCGACACCGTCTACGCCGGATTCCGGCTCAACCTATGAGCCCTTCCAGTACCGGACGCTGCTGCAGATCTCCGCCGCGCTGGGCATTCCTTACGGCTATCTCACCAATGATACCGCGAAGGGCAACTTCTCGAACACGCGGATCTCGCTCGTGGACTTCCGCCGCAGGATCTCCGCCTGGCAGCACGGGGTGCTGGTCTACCAGATGTGCCGGGCAGTCTGGACCCGCTGGATGGATCTCGCGGTCCTCTCCGGCGCGCTCGACATCCCGGACTATGACGTCAACCGGCGCGCGTATCTCGCCTGCGACTGGCTGCCGACCAAGTGGGACTGGGTCGATCCGATGAAGGATGCCTCAGCCGAGATTCTGCAGATCGAGGCGGGCCTGAAATCCCGCACCCAGGCGCTGTCGGAACGCGGCTACGACGCCGAACAGGTCGATCGCGAGATCTCCGCGGAGAGGGATCGCGAGCAGACGCTTGGCCTCGACTTCCGGCGGCCGGGATCACCGGCGCAGGGGCCGGCGGAGACGGAGGATAAGGCGTCGAACGATGAAAGCGACGATGCCAACGGCACCGGGGCCACGACCTCGAAGGAAGACTGATGCACCATCCACAGATCGCCCAGCGGGTGTTCAACACGCCGCTGCTGGTGGAGCCTGCAAAGGCCGCTGCCTTCCTGGCTGGCCTCGGACCGCTGATCACCGGACAGGAGATCGCCTTTGCGACCTCCGGCATCGACGAGGCCGATGTTGCAAACGCCACGATGCAAGCTCGGACCTCGTTCATCGCCGGCAATGCAACCGGGCAAGCCGGCGAACCGCGGGACCAGCCTTATGCGCTGGCCGACGGTGTCGCGATCATCCCAATCGCCGGCACGCTGGTGCATCGTGGCGCCTGGATTGGCCAGTCCTCGGGGCTGACGTCCTACGAAGGGATCACCACCCAGATCGACACGGCGCTGGGCGATCCGGAGGTCCGGGGCATCGCGCTGGAGATCGACAGCTTCGGCGGAGAGGTCGCAGGCGCCTTTGACCTCGCCGATCGCATCCGCTCGGCTCGGGACATCAAACCGGTGCAGGCCTTTGTCGCCGACCATGCGCTTTCGGCGGGCTATGCGCTCGCCTCGCAGGCCGACCGGATCGTGCTGTCGCGCACAGGCGCGGTCGGCAGCATCGGCGTCGTGCTGATGCACACCGACATGAGCGGCATGCTCGAAGCGAAGGGCCTCTCGGTCACGCTCGTCCATGCCGGCGCGCACAAGACCGACGGCAATCCCTACGCGCCGCTGCCCGAACCGGTTCGGGACCGGCTGCAGGCCGAACTCGATGATCTCCGGACGCTCTTTGCGCAGACCGTCGCCGCCGGCCGCGGCAGCCGGCTCAGCGCGGAAGCCGCCCTTGCCACCGAAGCTGCGGTGTTCCGCGGAACAGACGCTGTGACCGCCGGCCTCGCCGATGCCGTTGGCGATCCGCGGAGCGCGTTTGCCGGGTTCGTTTCGGAGCTGAACACGCAGACGTCGACGCCCCTTCCGGCCCAAATCCCATTCACCGCCCAATCCCAGCAGGAGAAACCTATGACCGAACAGACTGACCCGGCACCGTCCGATGCGGAAACGCCGATTGCGCCGGAACAGGCTTCCCCGGCCGAGAATGAGACCCCGTCTGCCGCGAGTGCCGATGCCGATGCCATCCGAACTGAGGCCGCCGAGGTGGCGCAGATCTGCGCCCAGGCCGGGCGCCTCGGCCTCACGATCGACGCCGCCGATGCTGTCCGGCGAGGCCTGAAACCCGATGCCCTGCGCAGCAAGATCCTCGGTGATCTCGCCGCCGCCGGTGACGCGGCCGGCATCCATGCCGCCGCCCCCGCAGCGACACCGCCCGCGGAAAGCCCGATCGTAGCGGCAGCACGCCGCGCCGCTGGCACCGCCGAGCGCTGAGCTTCCCTCTCACCCCGGAGACTGATCCATGAGTCCTCTCATCCAGCCGCCCTCGATGGGCGATGCCCTCAAATACGAGGTCAATCCGAACTACACCCGCGAGACCGTCACCCTGCTGCAGGGCATGGAATATCCCGTCGGTTCGGTCCTCGGCCGCATTACGCTCAGCGGCAAGTACACGCTCGCCAGTGATGGCGGCTCAGACGGTGCGGAAACGGCCGTCGGCGTGCTGCTCTACGCCGTCGACACCACGCTGGCCGATGCCATTGGCATCGTGTTGATGCGCGGCCCCGCGATCGTCGCCCGAGAAGGTCTCGCCTATGACGGCACGGTCGATGACGCGACCAAGATCGCCACCAAGCATTCCGAGCTCGCCGCCGCCGGCATCCTCGTGCGCGACAGCGCCTGACCTCATCCCCTCCGGAGCACCCCATGACCATCATCCGCAATCCGTTTGACGCCGGCGGCTATTCGCTGGCCGAGATGACGCAGGCCATCAACATCCTGCCGAACCTCTACACCCGTCTGGCCCAGATCGGCCTCTTCGCCTTCGAAGGCGTGACCCAGCGGTCCGTCATCATCGAGCAGATGGAGGGCGTGCTGAACCTGCTGCCATCTGTCCCGCTTGGCGGCCCGGCCACCGTCGGCACCCGCGAAGGCCGCTCGATGCGCAGTTTCGCGCTGCCCTGGATCCCGCATGATGACGTGATCCTGCCGGCCGACATCCAGGGCATGCCGGCCTTCGGCAGCGCCGACACGGCAGATCCGCTGGTCTCGGTGATGAACCGAAAGCTCACGCTGATGCGGCGCAAGCATGCCCAGACCCGGGAATACATGGAGATGAACGCGCTCCGCGGCATCGTGAAGGACGGCGCCGGCACCACACTCTACAATTACTTCACCGAGTTCGGGCTGACCCAGATCTCGGTCGACTTCGTGCTCGGCACCGCCACCACGAATGTTCAGGGCAAGGTCCGCGAGGTGATGCGCGCCATGGAGGACAACCTGTTCGGCGAGAGCATGTCCAGCGTCCACGCGCTGGTGAGCCCGGAGTTCTTCGACAAGCTGATCTCCCATGCCAAGACCGAGGAGGCCTACAAGTTCTATGCAGCCACCGGCGCCCAGCCGCTGCGCCAGGACGTGCGCCGGAACTTCCCCTTCGCCGGCATCCTCTTCGAGGAATATACCGGCAGCGTCACGCTCTCCACGAAGGCCACTGAGCGCCTGATCCCCGAGGGCGAAGGCATCGCCTTCCCGCTCGGCACCAGTGACACCTTCACCACCTATGGTGGGCCGGCGAACCTGCTGGAGACCGTCAACACGATCGGCCTGCCGCTCTACGCCCGCCAGCATCTCGACGAGAAGGGTCGCTGGATCGACCTGATGACCGAGGCCTCGATCCTGCCGGTCAACAAGCGGCCGAAACTGGCGATCCGGCTTCATTCGTCGAACTGAGCCAGATGACTGCCTTTGCCGCCGCGCTGGACCGGATCTTTGGGCACGCCGACATGGCCACGGATGCCGTCTGGATTTCCGCGGCCACGTCGGAGGAACGCACGGTTCGGGTCATTGTCCGGGCGCCTGATCGGATCACCGGGTTCGGCGATGCCCGGATCCTTTCTGACACGACCACCATCGACGTTCGTGTCGGAGAGCTGCCGGATCCGCAGCCGGGCGACCTGATCATCCTCGGTGCCGACAGCTTCGTGGTTCAGGGCGGACCCATCCGGGACCGCGAGCGGCTGATCTGGACGCTCGATCTGAGGCCGGCATGAGGCTGAAGCTGGACGTCACCCCGGACCTCGTCGCAACTATGGCGTCCGAGATTGCCGCCGGCGAGAAGGCGGTGAGTGCCGCCATGCGTGAGGCCGGGAGCAATCTCAAGACCGCCTGGCGCGGCCAGATCACCGGTGCCGGGCTTGGCCGGCGGCTGGCAAACTCGATCCGGAGCCAGACCTACCCGAAATCGGGCGAAAGCCTGAACGCCGCCGCGCTGGTCTGGTCGAAAGCTCCTGAGATCGTTGGCGCTCACGACACCGGGCCCCTCATTCGGTCGAAGGACGGGTTTTGGTTGGCGATCCCGCTTGAGGCGGCGGGCAAGGGCTTCAGGGGTGGTCGGATCGCTCCCGGCGAATGGGAACGACGCCGCGGGTTGCGGTTGCGCTTCGTCTATCGCCGACGCGGCCCGAGCCTGCTCGTCGCCGACGGGCGGCTGAACACGCGGGGGCTCGGCGTGGCGTCGCGGTCGAAGACCGGCCGCGGGCGGTCCACGGTGCCGATCTTCCTGCTCGTGCCGCAGGTCAGGCTGCCGAAGCGGCTGGATCTGGAGAGAGACGCCGAGTGGGTAATCGATGCGGTGCCGGGGCTGGTTGTGGCGAACTGGGTGGAGAACCATTGGAAAATAGCAGGCAAACCTTATGATCAAGGCCATTTCAAGCATAGTTCAAGGCGCCATTAGTGGTTTTTTGCACAGTAACCCAATCCGCTCAAGTTTCATGGAAGAGAAACCAAATAAGTCTGACCACAGCCATCCATGCTGCCAATACCAAGAGAACCAATAGTACAGGCTCTATGACAGGTATCCAAGCAACAGCCCCTACAATCGGCGCCATTCCAGAGTATAGACCATCACCGATCCAATAGGTTTCGCTGAATATTTGCGATGGCGGAACCGCATCCAATGGGGAGAGTGCTTCAACTTGGTTTCCGTCTCGCAGCACTGTCGCCTCAAACACCTTCCTTAAGAAGTGTATCAGGGCTACTGCAGGAACAAAAATAAAGATCGCCAAGAAAAACGCTTGGTAACGCCGTCCCCCGACAGAAGAAGTCTCGAGTGATTCAAGCCATACAACGGGGAGACGTGAATGCCACTCGCCTCCCCCTGATTTTTTTGCATATGCAACACCAATCTGGCAAAGAGCGAAGAGTGCAATACTGCAGATTGGAACAGCAAAAAGCGACTCAACGCGCGGCCGATTATCAAGGAGCTTAACGTCGAAAATCGCATTCCCGCCCTGACTGACAAGCCATGCGTTCATCGAATAGAAAGTCAAAATAGCGCCAATAGCCGTCCAAAGTTGACGGAGGTGCGTTTTGCTCATGCTAAATCGGACCGAATTACCAGCGCCTGCACCACTTCGATGGGCATACTTCGGTGACCTCGGCATTACCGGGACAAGCGGGCCATCCATGCGCACCACCATGATGGCTAGCGGAGCCTCGACACGTGAAATGCTTCAATTGCATGGAGTTCATCTCGCAAACACCTGCTTTTCGTGCCTGGCCATAATCGGCATTGGGTACCAGTGTTGTGTAGACGTAGGCATCAATCCATCTACGGCCACGCGTCCAATTTCCTTTGGGAACCCAAGCATATATCTGAACCCGATCGGCCGCTGCAGAAAGGCTGAAATGAGCAGACCTATCGCCGCTCGCGGGATTGATGCTTACCATCTTCATGGACACCCGACACACTCGATAGCCACTAGGTGGCGTGATCAGTGTTTTCGTCTCTTCGGACCCACCGCCGGCCTTAAAAAGGGCAACCGCATGATCCGCGGATTCCATGGTTGCAGGGTCGACACCGAAATATGCTGCTACAGCGTTAGTAGCGGCCTTGCAAAGTGCATTGCCTCTGCAATCTGAATACGCATCTGCTGGATTTTCTGGCTGACTTACAGGATTAAATTTCGAAACCATGACCCTTGGCTCCGCTGAAGCGAGGGTCGTAACGACCGAGAGTACAAAGGCCAATGTTAGCACGAAAATACTATTCATAAAATTGCTCCATTGAAACTCAGATAGCTTCTACCCTATCACGAAGTCCGAGGATTTCCTACGTTGCGGCAAACCATCCTCACCGCGCTGCACGCGCGGCTGTCGGCGCTACCCGCCACCGCCCTGCGTGGCGAGGTGCTGCCAGAGCGCGTACCGGCCGACGGCCTGCTGATCCTGCGCGACGGCGAACCGGGCGAGCCCGAGGTGACGCTGTCGCCGCTGCGCTATCACTACCAGCACCGCGCGGAGATCGAGGCAGTCGTGCAGGGTGCCGATCGTGACACCGCCTTCGACACGCTCTGCACAAGCATCGGCACGGCGCTCGCCGCCGACCGGACACTGGGCGGGCTCTGCGACTGGGTCGAAGCGGAAGCGCCCCGGCCCGTCGATCTGCCGGTCGAGGGTGCGGCCAGCCTGAAGGCCGCCGTGATCCCGGTCGTCCTGCACTACACCACCGCCGACCCGCTCGGCTGATCCCGACAATCCAAGGAGAACACGATGGCACGAGCCCAGGGAGCGCGGGCGCAGATGGCGCTTGCGTTCGAGACAGTCTATGGCACGCCGCCGGTGAGCGGCTTCACGAAGATGCCCTTTGCCAGCACCACGCTCGGCGCCGAGCAGCCGCTGCTGAATTCGGAACTTCTGGGCTATGGCCGCGATCCTCTGGCGCCAGTCCAGGGCGCGGTGACGGCCGATGGCGACGTTGTCGTGCCGCTCGATGCCGAGGCCTTTGGTTTCTGGCTGAAGGCGGCGTTCGGAAGCCCGACGACCACGGGAATCGGCCCCTGCACGCACGAGTTCCAGTCAGGCGCCTGGACGCTGCCCAGCCTCTCCATTGAGACCGGCATGCCGGAGGTGCCGCGGTTTGCCATGTATTCCGGCTGCGTGCTCGACCAGCTGAGCTGGCAGATGCAGCGCTCGGGCCTCCTGACAGCGACCGCGCGGCTGGTGGCGCAGGGGGAAACGGTCGGGACGGCGACCAGTGCCGGCACGCCCGCGGACCTGGAACTGAAGCGCTTCGGGCATTTCAACGGATCGGTCACACGCAACGGCTCGGCGCTGGGCAACGTGGTCTCGGCCGACATCACCTATGCCAACAACATAGACCGGATCGAGACCATCCGCGCCGATGGTCGGATCGACGGCGCCGACCCGTCGATTGCGGCGCTGACCGGTTCCATCGAGGTGCGCTTCGCCGACAGCACGCTGGTGACACAGGCGATCAACGGCGAGGCCTGCGAGCTGGAGTTCGGCTACGCGCTGCCCTCGGGCGAGAGCTTCACCTTCACCGTGCAAGCCGTCTACCTGCCGCGCCCGCGGATCGAGATCTCGGGCCCGCAGGGCGTGCAGGCCACATTCGACTGGCAAGCCGCGCGCGACAGCACCGTCGGCCGGATGTGCACCGCCACCCTGATCAACGACATTGAGGTGTACTGATGCTGACACTCGACCTGACGAACGCGCCGCGCTGGCATGACCTCGCCCCGGGCGTGCGGGTTCAGCTCCGCCTGCTGACAACCGCGCTGATGGTCGCGACACGCAGTGACCCGGCCCTTGAGGCGGTGCCCGAGGAGGCAACCGACGAGGAACGCGCCGTCGCCTTCGCCAAGGCGCTGGCCCGACGCGCGGTGTTGGTCTGGGAGGGCGTAGGTGATGCCGACGGCAATGTCATCGAGCCCAGCCCGGAGGCCATCGACGCGCTTCTGGATATCTGGCCGATCTTCGAGGCCTTCCAGCTGACTTACGTCTCGAAGGGCCTGCTGCTGGAGCAGGAAAAAAACGCCTCCGCGCTCTCGCCGACTGGTCCTTCGGTGGGGGCGACCGATACTGCGAGGCTTGCAAGGGACGCTGCGAAGACTGCCCCGCGCGGCTGAATGAACCGGTCACGATAGAGGGCTGGCAGGTCTGGGACCTGGTCGGCCGTCTCGGTGGCCAGCTCCGGGTGCTGTCCGGAGCGGTGATCGGCTGGGATCTGGCCGCCGCGCTTGCACTGGCCGATGCCCTCCGCGTGCCGCCTGTGGCCGCGGCCGAACTGCTGCCCGTCATCGAAGCGGTGATGGTGCAGAAGCTCAACGAACAGATGGAACGACACGATGGCTGAGAAAAAGGTCTCCGTCCGCCTTGCTGCGGTCGGAGGGCGTCAGGTGCGCGCAGAGCTGGAGGGTGTCGGCGAGGCCGGTGCCCGAGGCTTCGGGCGCCTCAGTCGCGAGATGGAGGCGGCGAATGCCCGCATGGCCGGGTTCTCCCGGCGCGTGAAGGTGGCTGCTACTGCCGCCGTCGTTGCAGCCGCCGCAGCTGGCGTTGCAATGGTACGTTCCGGTCTTCAGAGCGTCGACGCACAGGCGAAGCTCGCGCAGTCGCTCGGCACCACCGTGGCCTCGATCCAGACGCTGGAACGTGCTGGCGAACTGGCCGGCGTCTCGATGGCCGGCATCGAGCAGGCAACAAAGGATCTGACAAGGCGGCTCAGCCAGGCGGCAGCGGGCGGCGGCCCGGCGGCGCAGGCGCTGGAACGGCTCGGGCTCTCGGCCTCGGATCTGCTGGCGCTGCCGCTCGACGCGCGCGTCGGCGCGATCAACGCGGCGATCGAGGGCTTCGTGCCCACAGCCGAAAGGGCGGCCGTCGCGGGCCAGCTCTTCGGCGAAGAAGGTTCGATCGCCATGAGCCGGATCGACACGGCAACGCTGCGCCAGGCGACCGAGGATGTTCGTGCCTTTGGGGTCGTGGTCTCCGAACAGGATGCCGACCGGATCGAACGCACCAATGACGCGATCTCGCGGCTCGGGCTGATCTGGACGGGGCTCTCGAACCAACTCGCTGTTGCCGCGGCGCCTGCGCTCGAAGCGGTGGCCGAGGCCATGGCAACGCTCGCCAGTCGCACCGGCCCGCTCGGAATCGCCATCCAGGGTCTCTTCGAGAACATCGGGCGCCTCACCACCTATGCAACGACCTTCGCCGGATTTCTGGCAGGACGCTGGGTGGCCGGTCTGGCCGCTGCCGCGCTCTCGGTGCGTGGCCTCGCCACCGCGCTCGTCGTGCTGCGCGGCGCGTTTATCCGCACCGGGATCGGGGCGCTGATCGTTGGCGCAGGCGAACTTATCTACCAGTTCACGAAGCTCGTGCAGGGCGCCGGCGGTTTCGGGAACGCGCTGGAGCTCTTGGGCAACGTGGCGAAGGCGGTCTGGGACGGAATCCGCGCCACCACGCTCTCCTTCGTCGACGACTTCCGGGCGCTGCGGGCCGATGTCGAGGCGATCTGGCTGAAGCTGATGGCCTTCCTGTCGCAGAAATGGGCCGACTTCCTCGGACAGATCGGCCCGACCTTCAACGCGGTCGCCAAGGAGATCGGCTCGGAGACACGGATCGACTGGTTTGGCGCCATGTCCCAGGCCTCGATGCTGGAGCACGGTGCTGCCAATGCCGGGTCCCAGGCAGAGAGTTACCGGACGCGGGCCTCTGATACGCGTGCTGGCGCCTTCGAGGGCGTCGGCACCGCCATGCAGGCGCTGCGGGATGCGATGACCGGCAGCAAGGAGGACGGCGAAAGTGCTGTGGACCAGGCCGCCGATGCCGTCGACCGGATGAACGCGGCGCTGGATGCCTCGGACCAGGCTGCCCGCGGCGCGGGTGCCGCCGGTCGCGCGGCCGGCAAAGGAACGGCTGACGAAGCAGAGAAAGCCGCCACCGGCTGGCAGGCGGTCACCGCAGCGCTTTCCGACTACGCCGGCAAGGCCCGGGATATCGGTGCCGATATCGGGCAGAGCCTCGTCGGGGCCTTTCAGTCGGCGGAGAACGCGGTGGGCGAGTTCGTGAAGACCGGCAAGCTGGACTTCCGCGACCTTGTGACCTCGATGATCGCCGATCTCGCCAAGCTTGCGGCCCGGAAGTTCATCCTCGGCCCGATCGCCAGCGCGCTGGGCGGGGTATTGGGCGGTGCCGGTGGTGTCTTTGCGAATATCCTGCACAGCGGCGGCGTGGTCGGAGTGGCAGGATCGTCCCGGATGCTCCCGGCAGTCGCCTTTGCCGGCGCCCCGCGGATGCATTCCGGTGGCGCGGTCGGGCTGCGGCATGACGAGGTGCCGGCGATCCTGCAACGCGGCGAACGGGTGCTCTCGCGCCGCGAGGCACAGACTTACGGCGCCGGCGGCGGCGTCACCATCAACATCAATGCCCGCGATGCCGAGAGCTTTCGGCAGTCCCGGACGCAGGTCGCGTCCGATATTGCCCGAGCGGTCTCGCTGGGGCGGAGGGGCATGTAATGGCATTCCACGAGGTCCGGTTTCCCGACGACATCAGCCGCGGTGCTCGCGGCGGGCCCGAGCGCCGAACCCAGATCGTTGAACTTGCTTCAGGCGACGAGGAGCGCAATGCCAGCTGGGCCAATTCGCGCCGTCGCTACGATATCGCCTATGGCATCCGCCGCACCGATGACCTGGCCGCGGTCGTCGCCTTTTTCGAGGCCCGGAATGGGCAGCTCTACGGCTTCCGCTTCCGCGACTGGGCCGATTACAAATCCTGCCTGCCATCGGAGAGCCCAGCACCGACGGATCAGGGCCTCGGGACCGGCAATGGTGCGAGCGCCACCTTCCAGCTGCTGAAGACCTACGTCTCCGGGGCGCACATCTGGAGCCGGTCCATCACCAAGCCCGTCGCGGGGTCGGTCCGGATCGCGCTCGACGGCGTCGAGCAGGTTTCCGGCTGGTCGGCCAACGCGACCACCGGCCTGGTCAGCTTCGACACGGCCCCCGGTGCGGGGGTGCTCGTCACCGCCGGTTTCACCTTCGACGTGCCGGTCCGCTTCGACAGCGACACGCTCGACGTGACGCTGGACATCGAGCGGCTCGGCTCCATCACCTCCATTCCGCTCGTGGAGATCCGGCGATGAATGAAGAACCGGGATTCATTGCGACCGTCCTTCGTGACCTGGCAACCTCAACCGCCGTCATTCTCGCCGCCTGGGGCGCGCTGGGCGGCGCGACCAATGCGCTGACGACGAAGATGCACCTGCGGGATGCGCTGCGGCACATTATGCTCGGTGGGCTGATCGCGGCCGGAATGGGCAGTCTCTCAATGGCCGTAATCACCAGCTGGATGGGTCTGCCGCCGGCGGCGATCCCTTCCGGCGGGGCGGCAGGTTCCGCCGCCTATCTGGTCGGAGTCTTCGGTCCCGCCTTCATCGAGGTGATGCTGGAGCGCGTCCGGGGCGGGAACGGGTCTGACGATGGCGCCCACGATGCGTGATCGTCATCCCTTCGTGCGGCATCTGCGCCGTGCCTCCGGTGCGCCTTTCGATCTCTTCGCACATCGCATGCGGGTCGGTCTGACCGTCGCCGCCTTCATCCTCATCTTCTCACTGCTGGGATAGCTCACCATGAAAATGACGAATCGGGGGCTTGTCGCCCTCATCCGGCACGAGGGTATCGTGCCGGCTCCCTATCTTGATGTCCGCGACGTCTGGACATTCGGCATCGGCCATACCGGCGCGGCGGGCGACCCGAACCCTTCGCACATGAAGCGCGGAATGCCGGAAGATCTCGACGCGGGTATCCGCGAGGCGTTCCGCGTCTTCCGGGCCGATATCGCCCGCTACGAGCGGGAAGTCTGCAATGCCCTCGCTGTGCCGGTCGAACCGCATGAGTTCGATGCGCTGGTCTCGTTTCACTACAACACGGGCGCGATCCATTCCGCCCGCCTGACCCGGCTGCTGAATGCCGGACTCCGCGACGCCGCGGCGGAGGCCTTCATGGGCTGGCTGAAGCCTGGGGCGATCCGGCCGCGCCGGGAGGCGGAGCGGGATCTGTTCCGGCAGGGCCGCTATCCGGAGGGCACCATTCCCGTCTGGCCCCTGGATGCGGACGGGCGCGTCAGCTTCGCCCGCGCGGCACGCCTTCTCTCTGAAGACGAGGCGCTCGCGCTCTTGCAGCCGGCGACTGAACCGGCCGGGTTTCTCGCCCGGCTCTGCACCTTTCTTTCATCGCTGATCAAAAGGAGCTGACCATGCGATACTTCCTCCCCAAATCCCTCACCTGGTGGAGCGGCATTCTCGCGGTGCTGACCGGCATCGCGGCGGGCGTGCTGCCCGAGGGCGAGACCATGTCCGAACTGGCGGTTCTCGTCGCGCGGCTGGCGGGTGCCGGCGACACCTCTCCGGCCACGCTGATCTTCGTTGGGATGGGCCTCATCGGTCTGCGCGACAAGTTCGAGCGCGGGCTGGGCGGCTGATCGCATGAAGGCGCTCGTCCCTGCGCTTCAGGCCCATCTCGACGAGGGCACGACGACACTCGCCTGGTGCTGGTGCATCACGCGAGCGGATGGCGTGGTTCTCGGCTTCACCGACCACGACCGGGTGCTTGCCTTCGCGGGCACCGACTTCGAACCCGAGAGTGGCTTCACCGCCTCCGAGGTCCGTTCCGGCTCGGACCTTTCAGTCGATGCGCAGGATGCCGAGGGCGTGCTCACCTCGGATCGGATTTTGGAGACGGATATCCGGGATGGGCGCTGGGACAACGCGCAGGTCGAGCTCTGGCGGGTGAACTGGGCAGATATTGGCCAGCGGGTGCTGATGCGGCGCGGCGCGATCGGCCAGATCCGCCGCGGTCGGCTCGCCTTCGTGGCAGAGATGCGCTCGCTCGCACATCTGCTCGGCCAGAATGATGGGCGGAGTTTCCAGGCGACCTGCGACGCGGTCGTGGGCGATGTCCGTTGCGGGGCCGATCTCGACGGCGCCGCCTTTCGGGGCAGCGGCGCGGTGACCGGGTTGTCGGGTGATCGGGGCTTCACGGCTTCGGGCCTCGATAGCTTCACCTCAGGCTGGTTCAGCTTCGGTACCATTGAATGGACCTCCGGTGCCAATGCCGGGCGGTGGGCGGAAATTTCCGGTCACAGCCTGGACGGTGGAATTGTCACCGTGACGCTACTCGAGGCGCCGGTTCTGTCGATCGTGGCGGGCGACACCTTCGCGATCCGCGCAGGCTGCGACAAGTGTGCGGAGACCTGTTCCGCCAAGTTCTCCAACATCTCGAACTTCCGCGGCTTTCCTGACATTCCGGGGCAAGACACCGTGCTGCGCTATGCGAGGCGGAGCGGCGACAATTCGGGGTCGGTCCTATGACGTCCGCGACCTCTTCTCCGGAGGTGGTTGTCGCGGCGGCGCGCTCTTGGCTCGGCACGCCCTACCACGATCAGGCGAGCGTGAAGGGCGCCGGCTGCGACTGCCTCGGGCTGGCGCGGGGCATATGGCGCGAGGTGGTCGGACCGGAGCCGTTCCCCATGCCACCTTACAGCCGCGACTGGGGCGAGACCGGAAATGTCGAGGTGCTCGCCGAGGGTGCGCGCACCATGATGCCGGAGATCGCGCGTGCCGCGGCCGGTCCGGGCGCGCTGGTTCTCTTTCGCATGCGGACCGGTGCCATCGCGAAGCATGTCGGCATCCTGACCACGCCAGCCGCCTTCATCCATTCCTATGAGCGGCTCGGCGTGATCGAAGAGCCGCTCTCAGCATCCTGGCGGCGGCGTATCGCCTTCGCCTTCCTGTTTCAGGATCGGAGCTGATCCATGGCCACCCTCGTGCTTGGCGCGGCCGGCGCCGCCATCGGCGGTTCCATCGGCGGCGCAATCCTCGGTGTCAGCGCCGCCACGATCGGCGGCTTCATCGGCTCGACCATCGGCTCCTATGTCGACAACTGGATCATTTCCTCGCTCACGCCGGGATCAAACTCGAGCTTCGAGGGGCAGCGTCTCGACACGCTCCATGTCACCTCCGCCACCGAGGGCGCGGTCCTGCCGCGGGTCTGGGGACGGCTGCGCATGGGCACCAACATCATCTGGGCCACGGACTTCCGCGAGAAGAAGGAAACCACCACGCAGGGTGGCGGCGGCAAGGGTGGCGGCGGCGGTGGCAACAAGGTCAAGACCACCGAGTATTTCTACTTCGCCTCCTTCGCGCTGGCGATCTGCGAGGGTCCGATCACCGGCGTGGGACGGATTTGGGCCGATGGCGCATTGATGGATCTCTCCGGTGTGACCTGGCGCTGGTATCCGGGCGACGAGAGCCAGCAACCTGATCCCTTCATGGCCGCCAAGTCGGGCGCGGGCGCCACGCCAGCCTATCGCGGCACCGCCTATCTGGTGTTCGAGGATCTGGAACTGACGGCGTTCGGCAACCGCATTCCGCAGATCAATGTCGAGGTATTCCGGCCGCTGGCCGATGACGACACGGCCGAGGGGCTGGTGCGGGCGATCACCCTTATCCCGGCCTCGGGCGAGTTCGTCTATGCAACCGAAGCCATCCGCAAGAGCAATGGCGCCGAGAACCTGAACGCCTCCGCTGGCACGCCGGACATGATCGAGGCGCTCGACCGGCTCGATGCCTCGGCGCCGAATGTCGAGAGCGTGAGCCTGGTGGTGTCGTGGTTCGGCGATGATCTCCGCTGCGGCGAGTGTCGGATCCGGCCGGGTGTCGAACTCAGCTCGAAATCGACCAAGCCGGAGACATGGGAAGTGAATGGTGTCACCCGCGACGGGGCCCATCTCGTCAGCCGCGACGACGAGGGCCGTCCGGTCTATGGCGGCACCCCGGCTGATTTCTCGGTGGTGCAGGCCATTCAGGAGCTGAAGGCGCGCGGCACGCGGGTCACCTTCTATCCCTTCCTGATGATGGATGTGCCCGACGACAACACGCTGCCAGATCCATACTCCGAAAACGCGGCCGGCACGGGCCAGCCGGCTTTCCCCTGGCGCGGCCGGATCACCTGCTCTCCGGCGGCGGGTGCCGCGGGGTCGGTCGACAAGACCGCCTCTGCAGCGGATCAGGTGTCCGCCTTCTTCGACGGCATCTGGGGTTTCCGCCGCATGGTGCTGCACTATGCCAGTCTCTGCGCATCTGCAGGCGGGGTGGACGCCTTCATCATCGGCTCGGAGATGCGCGGGTTGACCACCATCCGCGATGGCACCGCCAGCTACCCGGCCGTGGAGGCGTTCCGGCAACTGGCGGCGGATGTGCGGGCCATCCTCGGGCCGGGCACGGCGATCAGCTATGCCGCCGACTGGTCGGAGTATTTCGGCCACCATGCCACGGATGGCTCGGGCGACGTGTTCTTCCACCTCGATCCGCTCTGGGCGGATCCGGAGATCGACTTCATTGGCATTGACAATTACATGCCGCTCTCCGACCGGCGCAACGGGTTTGCGCATCTCGACGCACAGGACGGCTGGCCCGCGATCTACGACAGGGCCTATCTGCAATCCAACATTGCCGGCGGCGAGGGGTTCGACTGGTTCTATGCCAGCGCCGCAGACCGCTCGGCGCAGGTTCGAACCCCGATCACCGACGGCGCTGCCGGCAAGCCCTGGGTCTTCCGCTACAAGGATCTGTGGAGCTGGTGGTCCAATCCACACTACGACCGTCCAAGCGGGGTGGAGAGCGGAACGCCCACCGGCTGGGTGCCGGAGTCCAAGCCGATCCGTTTCACGGAACTCGGATGCCCGGCGGTCGACCGTGGCACCAACCAGCCCAATGTCTTCTACGATCCGAAATCCTCGGAGAGCGAGCTGCCGTATTTCTCGCGGGGCTGGCGCGACGACGCGATCCAGCGGGCGTACCTGGAAGCGACGTATCTCTTCTGGGGCGAGGCAGCGAATAACCCGACATCCTCCATCTATGGCGGTCGCATGGTCGAGGTGGCGGACTGCGCAGCCTGGACATGGGACGCGCGTCCCTATCCTTTCTTCCCGGAGCTGACGGATGTCTGGAGCGATGGCGAGAACTGGCGGCTGGGCCATTGGCTCACCGGTCGGCTCGGGTCTGCCTCGCTTGCCGCGCTGGTGCGGGATCTCTGCCTCCGCGCTGGGCTGACCGCCGATCAGATCGACGTCTCCGGCCTTTGGGGCGCGGTCGAGGGCTATGCCGTCACCGGGATCGAGGCGCCGCGCAATGCGCTCACCACGCTGGGACGGCATTTCGGCTTCGATGCCGTCGAGAGCGAGGGCGTCATCCGGTTCTTCATGCGAGGGCGTGCATCAGTCGCACAGTTGGCGCTGGACGATCTTGTCGCGTCAAATGTGGGCGGCGAGCCGATCGAATTGACTCGGGCGCAGGAGACGGATCTGCCGCAGGCGCTCAAGTGGAGCGTGACGCGGGCCGATGAGGATTACGACGCGGTGGTGGTCGAGGCACGGCGGATCACGGTCGAGTCTTCGCGGATCAGCAGCGAGTCCTTCCCGATGGCGGTACCGGCCGAGGAGGCGGAACGGCGTTGTCGCCGCGCGCTGATGGAGGCCTGGGTGGGACGCGAAACGGCGTGCTTCCGGCTCCCGCCATCGCGGCTCGCGCTTGATCCCACCGACGTGGTCGCGCTCGACCATGACGGGCGGCTCACCGAGTATCGCCTGACCTCGGTCGCCGACGGAGAAGCGCGCAATGTCGAGGGGCTCCGGCAGGACCGCGCCACCGGGACGCTGGCGCCCGGCACACCGCGGAGATCGACACCGGAGGCTCCGGTGGTGTTCGGGGAGCCGGAGGTGGCCTTGCTCGATCTGCCACAGATCTCCGAGGATGTTGCCCCGCATCGGCCGCTCGCCGCCGCATATTCCGCGCCATGGCCGGGGGAGATCGCGGTCTGGCGTTCCGCTTCTGACGATGGCTTCGAATGGCTAACTGGCATCATGCTTCCGGCGCAGATGGGTGTTCTGGTGTCTGATCTCTGGTCCGGACCGGTGTCGCGCTTCGACCATGGCAATGAGCTGATCGTGGATCTGAATTCCGGCACGCTCGGTTCGGTCACCGATCTCGCACTCTTCGCCGGGGCAAATGGCTTTGCAGTGGAGTCTGCGGTCGGCGTCTGGGAGATCCTGCAGGCGGGCACGGCCGAGCTTCTGGCCGAGGGGCGGTATCGCCTCACCCGGCTCCTGCGGGGTCAGCGCGGCACCGAGCATGCGATTGGCAATCCGGCGCCGGCCGGGGCGCGGGTCGTCGTGCTGGATGCGAGCCTTGCGGCCCTGCCGGTCTCGGAGGCGGAACTGGGCATCGCCTGGAACTGGCGCATCGGACCCGCGAGCCATCCCGTTTCCGGTGACACCTATGTCGCGGAGACATTCACCCCTTCCGGCGCTGGGCTGCGGCCGTTCTCTGTCGCGCATGTCGAACAGCCATGGCGGACGCCTCGGACGCCCGGTGATCTCGCCATCCGCTGGGTGCGGCGATCGCGGACGCTTTCGGCCGACAGCTGGGCGGCGCTCGAGGTGCCGATGTCGGAAGAGATCGAAGTCTACGAGGTGGAGATCCTCGACGGCTCCACGGTGCTCCGAACGCTCAGCACCGCGACCACCAGCGTCGTCTACACCGCCGCTCAGCAGATTGCCGATTGGGGCGTTCTGCTCGGGCCGAGCGACAGCCTCGACATTCGCATCTTTCAGCTCTCCGCACTTGTCGGTCGCGGGGCGCCAAAAACTGTCACCCTCCATTTCTAGAGGACCATTCCCATGTCCGATGCCACCACGAACCTCCTTTTGCCCTACCTGCTGGCCAGCCAGGCACAGAAGCATGTCACCCTGAACGAGTCCCTACGGCTGCTGGACGGGCTGGTGCAGATGGCGGTGATCGACCGGGATCTGACCGCGCCGCCGGCATCGCCCGCGGACGGGGATCGATACATCGTCGGCTCCGGAGCCACCGGGGATTGGGCCGGCTGGGATATGAGCGTGGTGCTTTTTGTCGATGGTGTCTGGACCCGGCTCGCGCCGCGGGCCGGATGGCGGGCGTGGATCGAGGATGAGGGAGTTCTGCTGGTCTGGAATGGAGCGGCCTGGGTGAGCATCCTGCCCACCGAGCTGCAGAACCTCTCCTTGCTCGGCATTGGCACCGAGGCGGATGCCTCCAACCCGTTCTCGGCGAAACTGAACGCCGCGCTCTGGACGGCGCTGGGCGTGGCCGAGGGCGGAACCGGCGATCTCACCTACACCATGAACAAGGAAGCGGCGGGCGACGATCTCGGGCTCACCCTGCAAACCGGCTACGTGACCAAGGCCCTTCTGGGCCTGTTCGGTTCCGATGATTTCCGGCTCGCGGTCTCGGACGATGGCAGCACCTTCTCCGATGCCTTCAGCGTGGACCGGCTGACCGGCATCGTCGATCAGCCGCGTCTTCCCCGCTTCAAGGGCTACACCAACTACGACAACTATGTTGATGTCGACACCTGGACGAAACTCGCGATCAACAACACCGACTACAACGACCAGTCCGCCTTCGACGCGGCGAACAACTATTTCGTCGCGCCGGCAGATGGGACGTATCTCTTCGGTGCCACGCTGATCTTCAAGACCAACGGCAGCACATCCTCCCGGATGCGCGGCCGGCTGGTGCTGAACGGCTCGACCGAGATCAGGGGCTCCTTCGGTGAGAATTCCGGCGCTCATGTTTCCGAGGCCACCGCTCTCTGGCTTCAGACCATGGTGGCGCTGAGCGCCGGAGATACCGTCGAGCTGCAGGGGTATTTCCGGGCCGCGGATGGGTATTTCGCGGCCGATCGCACATCGTTCTGGGGCGCGAAGGTGGGCTAGCCCCACCACTATCGCCACACGTGTTTCGGATATTCAGCACAGGCGATTGCGGGATGTTCAGGTACTTGCAGTCAGTTTCCCGGTAATGCGAGCGAGGTCCTCTGCAGTGCCTGCGAGTTCAAGAAGCAAGTTCGCCCGGCTTGTTGCCACATATATCAGTTTTGGGTCTGTAAGATTTTCCAGCCCGATTACGAAGACACATGGCCGGGATAATCCCTTGAACCTCCGAACTGTGTCAAACACGATCCGCCCGGCGGACATGCTGTCGGACGGGCATGTTTCGACGCCCGCGATCTTGTCTGGAATATCATTTAGATCCGCGGCAATTCCGGTTAGCACAGCAATCTCTCCGGGTTTGACTTGGCCGGAGCGAAGTAACTGCGCGATCCGTTCCATGACCCGCCCGAGCGCAAGGTCGCTTCGCCGGCACTCCAAGATGCCGACGGGTTCTCCCTCCGGACCAATCGCTGTGGATCGCCGACCTTCGTACCACTTTGTTATAACTGCGTGAATGCGTTTAGTGTTTCGGAGGTTACGGGTTAACGCAATGGCAGATTGCGGCAACGCCTGAATGAAGCTGGCTTCGTGGGAGAATAGGCGCTGGTTGTCATCAAAGAAGACATAGAACTGACCTTCGGTGCTATCCTTCAGTGTCAGCCGTAGAGCATGTAGCCACGAATCCCGAAAATCCTGTCCCTCGTCAATCACGATGGTGTCGAACCCCAGCTGGGGATCGTTGCTGACGGCGTCGACAAGGGCTTCTGGCAGCACAGTGTCAAACAACTCCTGGCCTGCGTTCGCAGGCAGGTCTATGTCGGCTTCAAGAGCAAGAGATCTGCAAATCGAATGAAAGCTGGCGACTACGAGATTCTCGTGGTCGGCACAGGCATCCTGAAGATAACTGGCCAACGGTGCATTGTAACAGGTGAGCAGAGTCCGGCGCCCAAGGCTGGCGGATCTTAGCGCCATTTCGATTGCCAAAACGGTTTTTCCGCTTCCCGCGCCACCGGAGATCGCCATTTCCTGATTATCCTGAAGGGAATCGAGGATCCAGGCCTGCTCCCCCGTCAGTCGTTCAATGATCTGCGCGTCATCGGCGAGGCTGATCCCCACGTGCGCCCGTAGTTCGAAATGACTTGCGAGCAGCTCTTCGAGCGCTTTCAGGCCATCGAGTCCCAGTGGCTTTTCGCGAGGATCATCGCCCTCGCTCATTCGTCGCACGACCCAGCGACCCAGCCCTTCCATGTCGTCACCGAACGCAATGATATCCAGCGGCGCATCTGCGGCGAGTGCACGGGTCGGACGCATACTGCTTGGAAGGATTGCTCCGTGACGGGCTCGAAGGAACCGTCCACCGAGTCGGCGGTTCTCATTGAGGCGTTTGAGAAAATGGTGCTTGCTGCTGCGTGCCTGCGCGAGGGGGTTCTTGATCTTGAATGTGAAACCATCCCGATCCGTACTGAGCCATTGCCCATCTGCTTCACGGCAACTTACACGCCCACCTTTCACCTCCAGGAACAAAAGGCCATGGTCGGGGTGCGCCACGATGAAATCGGCTTCGCCGTCGAACTCCGCACCGTCGCTGTCAGCTTCATGCCAGGAGCGCGAATAGTAGCACGTATAGTCCCCCGGCGCTTTGTCCCTGATGTGCTCATATACTCGGACTTCAGACGATAGCTTCGGATTGTCCAGAACATGTTTGGGGAGCTGTGAAGGGTACATTCGAGCCATTTTCAGCTCCTCTCATCTAGCAATTTCCGAAAGAAACCGATGTCGGGTCGATCCGGAGTGCCCACAAGCATTCCGCGATCGAGATGTCGGTTGAAATGCTCGCATGACGTTTCCGGAAGAAAAGTACAGCAATGGCAGGCAGCAGAACCTGAACCCTCGGAAAGAGACAATATTCCGCTGCTACAGAGTGGATCTGAAGAGCACCATTCAAGATCTCGCAGAGCGGATATCAGAATTGGCCCAAGTTCACTGGCGCGCCCTTTGCGCGACAGGCCGCCCAGAGTCCCATCGGAATCCGGTGCCGAGGTGTATAGAAGGAAACCGCACATCCCCCCCGGGCCGGGCGATACATAGAGCCGTTCCCGGATCGAAGCGGTGGAATAGCCACTGTCCAGAGACAACTGCTCGGCCAGCGCATGGGCGGTAGTATGCACCAGCAAAAAGCGCGGCGAGATTGTCATCGGGAATGGCCGATCTTCGCCGTTGTGTTCCTTCCAGGATCGTTCGGCCGAAGCATGGGCTATTTTCGCACGATCAACGACATCAGGCCTACTCTCCCACATCGCGACTTCCGCTTCGTCGAAATTGATGAAGATTCCCTCGCCTCGAACTTCAATCGCAGGTAACCAGTTCAGTGGCTTTTCGGACAGCGGCGCAACCAAGGCACTGTTGTCGCCCGCCTCCACCGGACTAAGCCTTGTAAATCCTGTTAGTGCGCGGACTTCGCGCAATCTCTCGACTGACACCAAGCGCTCCAAAAAGCCCTCCATTTCAGGCGGCAGATCCTGGGGCTTAATCTGGAATTCTTTGAAATATTCGTCGTCCGGGCCACCGGAACACAACATCAGATGTTCGTTGGGTCGCAGATCGCTGGTCTTGTCATCCAAGGTCTTCAGCAAGGTCAGGATCCGCGCAGTCAGTTCTTCCGCGGTTACATCCTGGTCGTACCAGATCGGATGGATTTTCTTTCTCACATAAGCTGGAAGCTGGGCCCTGTCGTCCAGCGAAATTAGATCGTGCCAGAAGTCCTCAAGCTTGTCGCGGAATGACCCACCGAAGGGCGGCACATCCAGCGCGGAGGCTATCACAGGAAAATAGGCGTTCGATGCACCTCTCTGTATGGCGACTGGCTGATGGTTGCACCCGTCGGCCGTAGTCTTCAGCCAGAGTGATTTTCCTTCGCAACGAAATTTACTCAGCGCTCCCGGAGAAAGTGCTCCGTCGAGGTCGCGCTCTTGCTTGCATTCCGTGCAATGAACTCTCAGCCCCTTCAGACCGGCACCTTCCCCGACAAGCTTAAGAGGCTTCTTTCGCGAACAGGATTCCAGATGACTTGGCCAGGACATCCAGGGAAAGTCCTGCAGATGCCCGGATGGGCACGTTACGACAAAGCGCACAGGAACGACGAAGACCTTCCTCATGCGTCTTCCCCGCCCGGTACTGCAGTTGGTACAGTAGAGCTCCGGTCGCTCCAACTCCGATCCCCAAAATCGACTGCGTTGCAACAGGTTGCATTTGGGGCATACATGCCAGTCAGGGAAACGATATGCCGGCAGTAAACGTGGCCTCTTGGATTTTCCGAACCGCTCATCACCTACCGGCGGAAGCCGGAATCCTTTGACCTGTAACCGCGCTTCCAGTGGCTCGTGACGAATACGTTGATCATTCAGTAGTCCCGGTTTGGCAGACAGTTTGTCCCAGGCTTCAAGTCCAGCCGCGACCACTGAAAGAGGCGCCCCCCCATCTCCGCGAAAGTCGATAATCGCTCCCGGGCCATTGCCCGTCAAAACCTGACTTCTGCGAATCTTGCCAATAGGTTTCATCGACTTGCCTCCCTGGCCTGTGATCCGTCGAGCAGGACGAATGGGGTAGATGCTTCAACTGTACGCAACGAATTGGGTGTCGGCTTCTGTTTGCTGAAACGGGCCTTGTTCCCTCGTTCCGCTGCCGCTTCGGCCGATGTTAAGAGTGCATCGCCGTAGTCATCCCAATAGCTGTTCAATCCCTGATGATCGAACCAGAGAGTGAGAAACTCGTCGAGCTGTCGACGCGCAGCATCAGCCTCAGTGGGATCGATGCGTTCCACTCGATCGATCACCTTCTCCAGAAGTGCTTCCGCTTCTTGCTCATGCCTATCGATAGCGCCAGGGTCCGTCATGCCGCTCACTAGGTGGCGCACCAGAGCAACGTATGGCGCATGAAGCGCCCGATCCCTAGCCCGGGGAGCGAAAGGCGTAACGCTGGTCGCTTCGACATCGCGATAAAGGCTGCCATGCCAGCTGGTAAAGGTCTCATAGCGGCTACGGTCCCGAGATTTCGCGGCATTGAACAAGGTGATTACCAAACCAGGGGCCCTGCTGCTTCGGCCGACGCGGCTCGTTGCCTGGATATACTCGGCGATAGTCTTGGGCTGGCCGTTCACCACCATAAGACCCAGTCGTGAAACATCCATCCCGACAGATATCATGTTGCTAGCAAGAACGATGTCGATGTGATCAGGGTCCGTCCACGAACGCTCAAGGTCCTTCAGATATCTCGGGATGTCGCTCGAGCTGACACGGCTTGTCAGTTCAATTTGAGTTTCCGCATTCCGCTCTGTTTCTCCGGCTCTGCGTGCGGCGTAGTCAGTAATAGTGCGCGCCACGTCGTCACGCATAAGGACCAATGCCCCACCGAGTTCTCTTAACGAATTGAAATAGTTAACAAGAGTCCAATAGCCGTCACGTCGCTCATCATCCAGACTAGAATCTGTCGCTGACTGCAAGAGCGACGCTGCAACAGCCTGCTGTGTGAACTTAGCCGACCGCCCCACTGTCGTTACGCCGACATAGCGGCGACCAGGCAGACTACGATCCTCGACAGCGAAGCCGGAGTTAGTGTGATCGAGTCCCGGTGGCGGAAACTGGAACGACAAACGATCGAAAAGCGCTTTGATCTGCGTCTCTGCCCGTCGGATTGTCGCCGTTGATCCGATAACCTTGGCGCGCTTGTCCGAGGAAGTCCGGCACAACTCGTCTACTGCCGTTTCGTAGAGTCCCGCCAAGCTTCCAAGCGGCCCCGAAATAAGATGAAGCTCATCCTGAATAATCAGATCTGGAGGATCTGCAGGCGTTCCGATGCCAAAGAGACGTCCGGAGGTCTGGTTTCGGGTGATTTGCGCGTATTTGTCGACCGTCCCGATTACCAGTGTAGGTTGTTCGCGGTATACATCCTCATCGACGGTCCAGATCGGCAGGCGGCCGATTCCGGAATTTGCATGGCACGCCTCAGTGACACAGCGCACCTCGGTTCGGCTCTTGTCACGGGCGATACTCCAACTAAGCGGGCCGTGGCAGCACGGGCAGCTGCGCAGTTGCTCGGGAGTGCTTTCACCTCCGTTGTCCAACGCCTTTTCGGCACCTGCGAGACTGTTCGGCGTAGCGCCTTCACCAACCCAAAGGCCGAGAGAAATGGGAGTGTCGGTCGGGAAGTGATCGGGCAGTCGCGCCGCCCCGGAATCCGCTTCGCCTAGTCGAACCATTTCACATGCGCAGATCAGAGCAGCGGCACGTTCAAACTGTTGGATCGTCAGAAGGCGCAGTGTGTACCGCATGAATGTGGTCACGCCAGCTCCCCGCGGATCACCCTTAGCACGAATCCGGCGAAGAAAGATGGTGAATGCGGTCAGCAGCAAGTAGGCCTCGGTCTTGCCGCCACCTGTTGGGAACCACAGCAGGTCCATCGTTTCGCGATCTGCGGAACCTGCATCGGCAATGGATTCGAGGCATAGGAGCGCAAAACCAAGCTGAAATGGCCGCCAGGTCAGTGCAGGTGGTTCTGGGTCCTTTCGCCATGAGTATTGCAGTGCAAGTGCAGCGTTAGCCATTCTGAAAGCATCAAGCGCCTCGGGCGATTGCCTAAGCAATTCTATACCCCTGCGCATTCTGGTCTCGGCGTCTCGACATCGTTGCATGTGGAGCGATCCCTGCTCAGAGAGCTGATCTGGCAGCGCAGCAATCTGACCCTCAGTTTTGCCGATCCAATCCGAATAGGCGTCAACGAAAGTACTAAGGCCGTCACATAGGCAGGTGCACTCTTGTGATGCCAGCCATGCAGCATCAAGCGGCGTGCGAGCCAACTCGTTCTGGAATTCCGCATCGCCGGCAGCACTCACGACATGGACCGTTGATTCCGGAAACCAGCTCGTCCGCACCCGCTCTACTGTGTCATCAGACGATTCCTCCCAGGTCGCGGAACAGGTGTGTCCCACGGCCCATTGCTGCACGTTTCGATAAAGAAGCGCCGACGACTTTGCGTCATCGTCCAAAGATGCCACTCCGGAACGGTCGGGCTTCGGAACAAACTTGCAATCCCGCTCACATTCGACAGCGAGCGAGACCTGAAACAAAGTAGCCTCCTCATTCGCCGCTCGGCTCTTGGCTTCTGCTGGCCTTGCATCGTTCGTCACGGCGAGAGTGATAAGGAGCACATCCGCCCATGGGGCAATACGCAAGTGAAGGCTCGTTCCTGGCAGGCCGTATTCTCCGAGGCTCAAGCTCGGAACTGCCCCAGCACGAATCTCTTCAAGGTCCAGAGTTATCTCGGCCATGTGTGCGTGGCGCCGCCATTTCTTGCCACGTTTTGACCGTGCGCCCTGGTCGTCGCTATCAGAACTCTCAGCGCGGTAGCGCGCGCCCTGAATTCTGGCCCGCAGCGATGGTTTGTTCCCGTCTGCTCGAACAGCAAAGGACAGACCTGCGGAACTAGGCCGGAACGTCGACGCCGCCTTCACACTGTCAAGAGAGGTGCCGGTATCGTCAGCATCGTCTGCTTCCGCGGCTTCGTCGTCGTCTTCGGGGGAAGCGCTCGTTCGCGGCGGAAACAGAATCCCGGTTAGATATCGATCCGTCGGCCTATCCGAAATGACTTCATCCGGTGTTTCCGGTCCGATTAAGTCAGTTTTTATGCGGTCCAGAAGTATGTCGCGCCCGTCGGTCATCATTGCACTCCGAATTTCAAGAACCTTAACGCGCCACTCGGGCAAAGCCCCCAAGAAGCGGCATGAGAGCAAGGGTCGGCGCATTGCCGGCCTGACCCGGAACAACCACGGTTGTTGCCCCCACGATGGCAAAGTCCGAAAGCAAGTCTGGCAAGGGTGCATCAGCCGGGACCTGCCTTATCGATTGCATCGCCTCACCAAACTCTGAAGAAATACAACCCAGCGCTGGTGAGCCACTTCCGGTCTCGCGTATGACAAGCCTTCCAGAGGCGTCTCGTGTTGCCTCGGCGTTCACTTCTTCGCACGCGCATCGCCAGATCGCAGCAACGGTTTCAGTTGGGTTGGTGGCATAAGTGGAACGAGAGAACTCCTGCCAGGTGATCAGGTCGCCCTCAAGGCCGATTTCGATCAAACGATGATCAGCGCGCGCGGCCCAGTAACGTTGAGGATTACCCTTCCGATAGAATTTCGCGTTCCGTACCCAGCCGGTTCGTAATTCAGTGCTGGCGCGCGTTGCACCGACATAAAGGGTACGCGTTTCTTCGCCCCAATCGACCTGATCACCATATGGTGCACGTGTAAACAGTAGCATGACCCGCTCATCCTCGCGTCCTTTGACAGCGTGGATGGTAGAGAGAAGCGGACCGCTACGGCCCTCATGGTCGTTGACCAGCTCGAGCGGCGGGTCCTCCAGCGCTTCTGCTACATGACCAACTTGGATCGTGTCGCGACCGGAACCATCCAGATCTAGGAGGATTTCCCAGCATTCAGTAATGCTGCGAGCAGGTTTTGGATCCAGCCCTCCGTAAAGATCGCCAAATGCTTCAGACGAAATCCGTTCCGAGGCGGAGAGGCCACCGAGCGTCGCACCGATCCAGGGTGCAACCCTGAGAGGCCTGTCCGGCAATCGCAGGCGGAAGTGACGACCTTCCGAACGCATAGCCTCGGCCGCAGCGATCAAACCTCTTCGACTCCGAGTCAGGACCAACCCACGCGTTGTTGAAGGGTGCGTTGCATAATTGGCGATGTCATTTTCCAGCGCTGCCACCCTAATTCGTTCCCGAACATGAAAGTACATATCCCGAGTTTCGTCCGAGTTTTCGGACAGGTCACCGCGTGCTGAGTGAAACAGTTTTCTTAAGTTTTCGGTTTTTGTTCGGTGGTCATGTTCAAGTCGAACGGAATTATATCCCTCGAGGTCGCCAACATCAGCGAGGAACGTGGTTTCCGATGCTTTGCTGCGCTGGTAGCCGTAGATCGACTGCGCGAAATCTCCGAAAACAGTAACTCCGCATTCCGGATGCAATAGATTCAATAGCGCGTTGCAGAGTTCTTTTCGGTATCCGATCAGGTCCTGCGCCTCATCTATTATAACGTGCTCCAGCTGCCCGACTACCTCTGCGACAAGCGGATCACCCGATCGCAGAAGTTGCACCGCTGCGCGAATATTCGCGTCGTAACCGCCGGCCGTGCCATTTCCCGAAGCCGATAAAAGCCGTGCAGCAAAGGAGTCAAATGTCTGAATTTGTAAAGCCGCCACGTTCGGCAATTCTTGCAGTCGGGAAGCAATCCGGTCTCTCAGTTCGGCTACCGCGAGCCGCGTGAAGCTGAGCAAAAGGATCCGCGATGGAACGACGGCCTCATCCCGCACTAAGGCGGTTACGCGTTCGCAGGCGACGTGAGTCTTGCCGGATCCCGGACCAGCTTCTACGACCAGCCTTGCAGTTGCCGGCGCATCGACAACCCGCTGTTGGCTTGCGTCTAGGTGGCCCAGATTCTGAGCGTCCGAGTCTTTGTCGAGGCCATCCAGATCGAACCACTCATTCAGGAACGCCGCGTTTGTCGGGCTGATTGACCATTCCTGAGAGATGGGGTCGAATATGCCGCACAACGTCAAAGCCCGCCGCAATGCAGAGGGGATCGTGTTCGGAGTCCTCCACCGACCGTTCGGAGAGATGGAGCCGATTCCATCAGGGACTTCCACGTCGCCCCATTCTTGCAGAACATCGATTAAAGTCTCAGTCGCACCCGATGCGACCTCGGGGAAAAGCTGTTCGGAATCTTCGGCTGAGCCGATGCCATGGTCGCCGAGCGCAATAATTCTTTGATCAGGAAGCGCCACGCGGCGCTCCGGCAGGGCAAACAAGACGGGCTCGCCCCTGACAGATCCGAACCCTACATCATTTAATTCGCACAACAGACTGATCACATCATCGATTGCTTCCTCTGCCTCTGAACGATCCACTCCTGAGACAAACCGTATAACCCACTCCTTCGCGGCTATTCTGCTGATCCCGCGGCGGGAGTGGACGATTGCCCGTACCAGATCGGCGATTGCGCGCCTGCTACAACCTCCTGGCGCAGAAGGTGCAACAAGCTCGGGGTTTTGCACCGATAATGAGTTCATTTGCGACCTCACCGCAGATTTCAGGAAATTGGCTTGACCTCAGAGCGTTGGCAATCGAATTTGTCGCCGCTGTGGCACGAATGTGCAACCGCAAGCGGCCCGGCAAGCCTTGGCGAGAGTGCGTCAGAAAGTAGCGAGATGGAGTTCGGTGCAGTTCTGAATGAAAAACATCGGACCCTGTCCGAACGGTTTTCTGACCTTGCCAGCGAACGCGGGGACTTGCCCGTCTTCGCTGTCGAGCATGGCCTCGATAAAGATGCTCTCGAGAGCTTGAGAGCTTCCCTTGCGGCACAGCTGGAGCTTGATCCCCACCTTAGAAGCGCAAACTGGTCATGGCGCTATCTTCCTCTGCTCGTTGTCGCCACTGAGGTGGGCTATCGGTACAGGGGCACCGGTACAGATTTTTGGCCAGTTCTTTCCCGTGAACTCGGGATCGAGACTGGGTCCGAGTTCCGCATTGGTATTGCTCGGCTATTTGAGCTTGGCCACGACGGATATCACTTGGCGCGCCCGGGAAATAGCGCTTGGGAACGACATTTTCCTTACATCGCCTGGCCGATCGGAAATGGATTGGTGCCACTCGAGATCCAACCACAGCTTGCGGATGCACTTCGACGCTCCGTGCGTGCGGGTATATCCGCGGAAGATACTGGTTCTCTACTAGGGCATCTAAAAATGCTCGCGGCTGGACACGTGAGCCGACGTTTTGAGAACTGGCTGGAAAGAGATGAAGTCGCGCTGGAAGTTGTGCGTCGCTTGCTCGCAACGGACTCCGATGGCTGGCTCTCACATGGAATTTTGCAGAGAATTGACTCTGACATCAGGAGCAACGTCGGAGCATTTCGCGCAATCTCTGAAGCTCGCCGAATGTCAGCACGGCGGGCATCGCGCCTAAGCAATATTCCCTCGTCTCGATGGGTCATCAGTATCGTTGAGGATGTACCGAAGTACCTCTTGATCCGAGGACCGGCTCTGCCGGCCGACCTGCGCAATGAGGTAATTGCCGCACTGCGCATTCAGGGCGACAAGGTCAGGGTCGTCAGCTCAGGGCAGAGTATCCCGCTCCGTTTGTTCCTTGCCGGAGGCGAAATCGAACTCGGATCCGTAGGGCCTCTACCCGAAAGCCCACTAAGCCGGGGCGATGCCTTTCAGGTTCCGCAAGGATTGGCCGCCAGCGTATTGGAAGCGCTTCAACCCGCACAAGCTGGCTTCTTTCAGATTGAACCTGCGAAGAACACGGCCAGCGCGGTATTCCCGAATGAAACGCTGAATCCGGATGTGTCGGTCATTCAATGGTTGCGTACAGGGGAAGACGGATCGCCCGAATTTCGTCGACTCAATACGTCCTCTGATGCGGATGCCGAACTCCTTCGAAGGCATGGCTTCACCGTGTTGGAAAGGGAGGCCGCGTTTCAGATACTCGGTCTGCCTGTGCCCGGTGCTCAAACCCGGTTCTGCACTGGCTTCCCGATCCTTGCCGGACGGCGAAATGGGGGAGCGGCGCCACGACTTGATGACGGGCAACCTGCGTTGCACTCGGTTCAATTGCATGACGCCGAATGGTTTGTGTTTCAGCCCGGCGAAGGGGAACACTGGTTCACTGCGGATGATGTCGAGGATGAAGAGAGGATAGCATTCGAAGTCGTCGAGGCGCCGGACATAGAGCCAGCCTCGATCAAAATTCATCCAACAAAACCAACAATGTCTGATCTGAGAACGGGTCAACTTGAGATCAGGGTCAACTCACCACTGGCTCTGGAGGAAGTCCCGGTTTGCCTGAGACTGGTAACAGCAGGTCAGCCAGACATCGTCGCGACAGATACCATCGACCGCCTGCCAGCTCGCATTGTGGGACGCTCAGCCCTGTTTAAGCCATTGCTGTCGGCACTGAAGGATTCTCACGGAGATTTCGCGTTCGCGCATCTGAAGGTCGAAATCCCGGGTTTTCTTCCCTTTAGCATTTCCTTTCAACCAGTCCACCGCGACCTGCGATTTGATCCTTCCTCGAGCCAGTGGGTTGGAGTCGAAGATGAAGGTCGGATTCTGCCCTCTCTTACGGGGAACGCACAGAACCCGTTGCTCCATAAGGCAGCAGATATCCGAAAGGGCTTTGCGTTGCTTCTTCCGGACTGCCCGGACCACGAGGCCCTTCGCGCTGGAATAATCCTCTCGGATGGCGAAGCGCTGCATTTGGGCGATCAGTGCGCAACGCCTTTCAAGCTGCCACCACTTGTACGTGAGGCAGACTCTCGGAACGAAAGCGTCGGCCTATTAGACATCGCACGTTCAAATATCGCCTGGCGCCTCGCCGAGTCAGTCGACCCACTTAGTGACTGGCAACGAAGATCAATTGTGGAACGCCTCGAGGAGGCAGCGGTCAAACTTCTATGCGGTCCGGCCTGGAACGCAATTGAATCAGGAATAAATCTGTCAATTCTTTCTCCGCATGGTGCACTACTGCGCAGCGCCCGGGCGCTTGGTCTCGTTTCAGGTGAAGACCTGCCAAGAATTGTTTCGGCCCCAGATCGGGCGTTCCTGGATCACCGGCTGACTGCCCGCCTGCGAGAAGCGGTTCCAACTATCGGTGACGCGTTGTCCGCTTGGTCCGAGGAACTCGCCGGGGATCTCGACCTTGCAGTCATAGATGCGTACGAGGACCTGCGTGGTCATCTGCAGGCGACCAATCGCGAAGCCTTCGACGAAGTTGACATGGCCCGCGAGGCGGAAACGTGGCGCGAGGCATTGGAGCGGGCCAGCGATGTACCACTATTGCCGATGTTTAAGCGCCTCATTCTGCCTGAGACGCGTTGGGATGCTCTTATTCGTCCCCTGTATGGTGACCTCTCGGAGGATGATCTTGTCGATCTGCTTGATGATAGTCACGTTGACGCCTCTCGCCGGCCAGGCATTCGTTGGCTTGGTCGGCCGGAGCTTCGAGTGATGCTGCAATTCTGGCTTTCGCAGCGGGCGATGATCGATGCCGAGGATTGGTCGATCTCTTTGGTCAAGGGTCTTTCCGACGTACAGACTGCCCGCGCCATCCGCTATGTTGCGCTCCGTTCGAAACTGGCGCGCCTGGATATGCCCGACGAGAACGATTTCTGATGGACGAATACCTACGTTTCGTAAATGGAGTGCAGGCCCTAAGGCGTAAGACCTCGGCGCTGCGAAATGGTTTCGGGGGTGCTTTGGGAGTTGCTGCCGATCCCATGCCTCATCAACTCGCTGCGGTCCGTCGGGTGCTCAGCGATGCGCACGTTCGACACCTTCTCTCGGACGAAGTTGGCCTCGGAAAGACCGTACAAGCACTGATGATCATGAACGCGTTGCGGTGGCAGGACCCCTCTCATCGATCACTCGTCATTGCTCCGGACAATCTGCTTTCGCAATGGCAGGAAGAGTGCTGGATCCGCGGACATGTTATGCCTGCTCTGGCAGGATCAGAAGGCGATAACGACGACGAAAAACCCCCAGTCACACTTGCGCGACCGCGGGATCTAATGATCCGGCCCGGCGAGGGAATTCGAACTATCACTGCTGACCCATTCGCGTTCGACCTACTGGTCGTGGACGAGCCACAGACCATGCCTCGCGAGACGATCCAAGTGCTTTCCCAGGCAACAGATGACTTTCGTCAAGTGCTGGTGCTGTCCGCCACGCCGAGACTTGGCGATCCCTACTGGCGTGAGGCGATCCTCCGTATGATTGAGCCGGAGGCAAGTCAGACCGCTCGCCTGGAAGGTCGGACGATGGACGAAGTACTTGCGGAACGTGAATTGCAGGCGATTTCCGGATTGCAGGACGCGGATGACAAGACCCAGTACGCGAGGGTCTTCTCCCGTGCAGCGGCCGGCCGTCGCGTAATTCGAAATGGGCGCCAGAACTGGGGTACTTACTTGCCGCAGCGCAAGAATCACGAAGTTCGCATCCAACCTTTGATGTCCGAGAGACTACGACACGAAATTGCTGCGCGGCTTTTGGAGGGAGCGGACCCCGAGCACGGGTTGCAGGGCCCGCGTTGGACCGCAGCAAAGGCCCTGCAGCGAAGTGCACGGGCGGCACGCACCGTCTTGTCCGACCTGGCGACGCAAGGTGGCGAACTTGGCGAGTTCGCGGAAAAGGCGCGTTTGGCCTCGCTCGAAGACCCGGGTGATAGCCAGCTTTCTGCGCTGATCGATATACTTTCAGAGCAATGGGAGGGCGACCCCGAGCAGGCCTTCATCGTGGTCTGTGGGGACAACCCAACCATCGACATGTTGCGCGCCGCGCTTCCTCGGTACTTTCCGGATCTTGTCGATGCAATATCAGTGCTTCGCCGGCCGGCGACTACAGAGGTCGATGGCGTCACAAACCTTCGCGAAATTCAGGAAACTTTGGCGCCACTGCTTTCGGGTGAGAACCGACTTCTGCTCGTCGGCGAATGGGTTCAAGCGGGTCTGAACCTTCATCACGTCGCACGAGGGATAATCTTCTTCTCGCTGCCATGGGAAATCGACAGCATAGATCAGTTGATCGGTAGGATCGATCGCCTTGGCGCGGGAGGGAGACGCGATGGGTCCACTCGCATCGTAAATATATGGCGCATCTTGCTTGAAGGGTCGCAAGAAGCAGCAATTTCAGACTGTGTGGCGAGTCTGGGAATCTTTGACTCACCCCTCCCACCACTTTCGCCTGACGAGCTGAGACAGTTACAAGCGTCACTGGGCAGGGCAGCAATTTCAAGGCAGGCGCCCACTACGATCGCGGCGCTTGCCGAACACGGCACAGGCTTGCCCACCCGCTTCTCGATCACCGACCTCCACACACCAGAGCAGGCGGAGGAAGATTTCGAAGCGTGGCTTCGCCAAGGCTGTCCGGAGCCTGCGATGATGACCGATCGGGCGCGCGAAGCCGACACACCAGTGCGAATCGAAGAGCGCGCACTGGGTGCCTGGATCAAAACAATCTCAAGATCTGAAGACTTCGAAATTGGATCACGTGCTGACTACGTCGACGAATACCGCTTTAGGACGATGTGGTATCATCGTGATGCGGCTTCAGGTCGAGCCGGGGACAGCCCCTTCACCTTGCCCGGAGCCAATCGCGACCGGTGGATGTCAGATCACCTCCCCTTTATCTACAGGAGGTCAGAAATCTCAGTGCCGCCTCGGAAAGCGGTTTTTACCGATGAGGGAGAGAACACCGCACGTCCCTTGCACTTCCTCGACCATGGCAGCGTTCTGCATGACGGGATCATCTCCGGATATACAAAGGCCACCGTAGATCACTTTGGGCCCGATGCACCAGTTGTTCAAACCAGCGTCGTGTTGCCTGAAGGGCATCCGGCGCTGGGCATTGGTCCCGTCGTCCTTTTGACGGTGGCTGCCTTAGACCCCTTTCCCGACGAACTCGTTCCGCCTCTCTGGTCAGATGATGCAAAAGGACTCCTTGCCGCGGCCCCGACAGATGCGCAGCGAAAAGCACTGCATGGCGAGAGAAAGGCCTTGCAAGCACTGGTTCGAGCGTTCCAGCGGCGAATACGGATCGAGGTGCCGGCGAATATGTTGCGAATAGGCAGTACCAGGGGACAGAACGGCTGGACGGACCTGTCGGCTGAGCAAACTGATCTCTGCCTACGCCCCCTGACAGCATCGACGAACAATGCGGTTGCCAAAGGACGCAAACCTTTCGCACCACTGCCCGGGCACAAGGAAGCGCGAGTGGTCCGCTCTCGACACCTTGAGCAAATCAAAACGTTCAGCCAGCACTTCAGCGAACAAACGATGGAGCATGGACGTCCTGCTCTTGAGGCCCTCATGATGCAGGCATTCGGCCACTTCCAGGCAGACAGGAAGAACCGAGAACTTGCACTCGAGCGTCGGAGGCAATCCCCTCCCGACGCCGGACCAGTTGAGCTTTGGCAAGGTCAGGTTGCAGCTCTGGAGCGATCGCTCGCCGTGGGCGATCTCAACAAGACAGAGGCTATGTCGTTTCTTCAGGGGTTTGCTTCAGGGAGACTGCAGTTTCCGAAGCCCAAGCCGCGAAGCATACTGATTTCTCTGGTCGCCGAAGCGTGAGTTGGACCGCTGAGTCCAACGCTCACTGGCCGACATCAGAACCGCACGTTCGGCGATTCCCGTCTCTTGCCTCAGGACATTGGCTGTACCTCGATGGCCTTGGCCACAAGGGTTTGGCAGTCTGAAACGTGGGGTTTCATGCGTCGCGTCTGGAGGACTCGTCAAACGTTGATGTGGCGTTGATGTAAAACGCGACATCAAAAACTTGATCGGCCGAAGCCGACTTCAAGTCTTTGATATTGTTTCGAAATTTGGTTGCGGGGGTAGGATTTGAACCTACGACCTTCAGGTTATGAGCCTACCCGTGCCGAAACTGGAATATGTATTGAATTCAGGCACTTGCCGTCTAACCCGTTGGAATTGCGAAACGATGGAAGTGACATCCAACAATATTGGACGGCGCTGGGCGGCACGTGAACCGCATGAAACTGCATAAGCTGGGTGAGCAAGCGGTGAGCAGAAAATCGCGGGATCGATTGGGGCTTTCGCGACTGGCTCGGTGCAGAATTGTTTCTCGCGGGCGTGGTGGCAATGCCGGACGGCGCTTCCGCCGGTTGCCGGTGCCTCGGGTCCAGCCGACCCAGATCCCCTGCGTTTTTGCGCCGGCACAGCTCTCTCGCCCGCGTGCCACCCTGCCACCCCTTTTCACGGACTATCCAATCCCTGCGTGATTCGAGACATCGAACGGCAGGTAGTGAGTGAGCCGAACGCCATTGAAATCTCGACCCGCGTTCACGGCGGCCTGGCGCCTTGTCGAGTGGCTCATGTGAGACGCTCGCAAGGCTCCCGCGCGAAATGACTTGAATGAGTGCCTCATGAGAGCGTCACTCGGACACCGGGATAAGGATGGAATAATGACCGATCGTCAACGGCTTACGGAGAAACTGGTGCGCGCCGCCGAGGAACGCGGGCGATACTACCAGGTCTTCGATTCCGAGGTGGTTGCCTTCGCGCTCGCGGTTCAGCCCTCCGGCACAAAGACATTCGTTCTGAACTACCGTGTGAGCGGCAGGCAGCGGCGGTACACGATCGGGCGCTGGCCGGACTGGACGGTTGTTGCGGCGAGGGAACGCGCGAAGGAACTGCGCCGCGAAATGGAGGCTGGGCATGACCCGCTTTCGAACCGGGAGGCGACGCGGGAAGCGCCGCGCATCTCTGTACTCGTGGCGCGCTACATTGAGGAGCACGTCCCGACGCTGTCGGAACGCAATGGTGCTGATCAGGTCTCCATGATGCGCAGGTTCGTCGAACCCGAATGGAAGAACCGGCTCGTAGTAGAAATCACCCCGGCAGATGTCGAACGCCTGCTCACCAAGATAGCAGAAGGTCGAGCTCGACCAGCCAAGAAGAAGACCACGCGCAAACGTGACAAGCCGCTCAAGTCGGCAAGGCCCACGCCGGTACGTGCGAACCGGGTTGGCGAGGTGCTGCGCAAGATGTTCAACCTCGCCATCAAATGGAAGATGCGCGAGGACAACCCTGCCGCGGGCTTCCGACGGCGTCCCGAGACTGAGCGCGAGGTGTTTCTATCGCTTGAGGAGATCGGGCAATTGGGTGCTGCGCTCGAGGCGGCGGAGGATCAGCGCGCGGCCGGGATCATCCGGCTATGCATGCTGACAGGCGCCCGGCTCGGTGAGGTACGGCAGGCGCGCTTTGAGCAGTTCAATCTGGACTACGCTGTCTGGACAAAGCAGGCGGCGACCACCAAGCAGCGAAAGGTCCACCGGGTGCCGATTTCTCCTGACGCTGTGGCGCTAATCCGGTTGCGGCGGGAGGTAGTCCCGTCGGGCTGTCCGTGGCTGTTCCCCGGAGATGTCGAGGGCCAGCCGGTACAGGAGATCCGGAAGTTCTGGTATGCGATCCAGAAGGAGGCAAAGTTGCCGAAACTGCGTATCCACGATCTCCGGCACACCTTCGCTTCACTGCTCGCTTCGGGCGGCGCGTCGCTGTCGATGATCGGCAAGCTGCTCGGGCACACCCAGGCAAAAACCACTCAGCGCTATGCGCATCTGGCGGAACAACCTCTTCGCGATGGCGTCGGGTTTGTGGCCGAAGCCATGAGAGCCCGCCCTCATCTCGTCCACATGGCGGATTGAAACCCACCAAAGCTCCCTAAACCTGCCCTCCCACGCCTTTGAATTTCTCAACGAACGCTGAGATTTTTTGAAAGACGCTTTGCTTCTTGGTTCGAAACTGAGGGTTCAACGGGCTCATCTTTGGCAGAATTGCATTTAGATCATTGCCGTTCTCGCTAGCAAACTCTCGTCGAATAGACATAGAGATATAGCGCTTCGCAGCATCTGAATTTAGGCTTTCCTCAGCGATAAGTTCTTCAACCTCGCGACGCTGTTCGTTGCGTGCAAACGAGAAAAACGCGTCAATAATACCGGCCTTGCTGCCGATGTCATCTAGGTCAGTCTGATTTATAAAGTCAACTAAAAGACCTTCTTTTGCACGATTGCCCAAACTACTACGAATGATGCGGCGAACGTCTCCAATCAGATCTCCTTTGCTCTTAACTTTCTTATTTTTCTCGAAAATCAGTTCGAGGATGTAATCAAGGTTGATTTCTTGCGATTTGAGGAGGTCCACTTCAAAAACCACATCATCCCACTCGATCTTGTTTTGCTCTTCTTCTGCCGAGGACCTTTCTCGGCGCAGCCAATCTCGAATGTCATTGTACGTCGATCTGTAGTCTTGAACTGCTCTCTCTGAAGGTAGTTCTAAAGCGTCCAAGTCACGAAGGGTATCGTCGTTCAAGTAGTGCTCTTGCTTGAACTCCTCGACAGCATTGGGGTCTTCGAGGTCCAGGTTCTGATAGGCACTCAATGCAGAGAACTCATCGTAGTTCCGAAGCACATTTTCGACCCTCAGATACTCACCAAAGAGCTTTGCAAACTCCTTCTTGTCTTCCTCCTTGACGATCTCGTTCGGCTTAGGAAAGCGTTCTGTCAGCTCCCTCACGACATCGATGAACCCGCGACGAGCAGTGCCGGTTTCCTGGTCCATGAAACCATTCATGTATTCTTCGTAGCTCTTCTCCAGCACGACGTTTTTTGTGTTTTTATCACCAAATAGCGTGATCGCATCGATCGTGGCTTGTTCAAGGTCCCTGAACGCTACGATATTGCCAAATGTCTTGGTTGCATCAAAGATTCGATTGGTCCTCGAAAACGCCTGCATCAAACCATGGTAGCGGAGATTTTTGTCGACGAACAAAGTATTTAGCATCGGAGCGTCAAATCCAGTAAGGAACATGCCAACGACTATGAGCAGGTCGATATCCTTGGAGCGAACGCGGCTAGCAAGATCGCGATAGTAGTTCTGGAAACCACTGCTATCGACACTAAAATTCGTCCTGAAAAAGGCATTATAGTCTTGGACCGCAGCGCTCAAAAATTCCTTGGAGCTGCTATTCATCGCTGACACATCAAAGCTCTCGTCTTGAATATCACCGATCGCGTCTTGCTCTTCGTTAGCTGCAAACGAGAAGATAGTCGCAATTTTCAGCGGCCTTTCAAGATCTGCTTGCAGAGCATTTAAGGTCTCATAGTAGAGCTTCGCTGAAGCAACACCGTTAACGGCGAACATGGCGTTGAACCCGGCATTCCCCGCCTGCATCCGGTGGGTTTTTTGACGAAAATTGTTCAAAATATACTGCGAAACTTCTCGAATACGTTCCGGATGTAGAAGCGCTTGCTTGTTTTCAGCGGCACTGAGTTTCTTCTCGTCTTGCTCTGTTTCGATGGCTTTGAACCGGGGACGCACATCGTTGTAGTCGACCTTGAACTTTAGAACCTTTTCGTCGCGAATGGCATCAGTGATCACATAAGAATGCAGCTCCCGCCCAAACACGCTTGCGGTCGTTTCAGCCCCTAGAGCATTCTCTGGAAAGATCGGCGTTCCGGTGAAGCCGAACTGATAAAATCGTTTGAACTTCTTCTTCAGATTCTTTTGTGCCTCTCCGAACTGACTGCGATGGCATTCATCGAAAATGAAGACCACCTGCTGATCATACACCCGCAGGTCACCCTCTGATTTCATCAGGTTGTTCAGCTTTTGTATCGTCGTGACGATGATTTTGTTATCGTCCTTACCCAAGTTGCGCTTCAACCCGGCCGTGCTATCGGAACCGTTGACGCTGTCAGGGGAAAACCTCTGGTATTCCTTCATGGTCTGGTAGTCGAGGTCCTTACGGTCAACGACGAAGAAGACTTTGTCGATGAAATCGAGCTCCGTTGCCAACCGTGCCGCCTTGAAACTCGTCAGCGTTTTGCCGGAGCCAGTGGTGTGCCAGATGAAACCACCGCCCTCCGGCTTCCTCCAACTTTTGGCTTCATATGAGCTCTTGATCTTCCAAAGGATGCGTTCAGTCGCGGCAATCTGGTAAGGGCGCATGATCAGCAACGTGTCGCTGACATCGAAAACCGAAAACTGCAACAGAACGTTCAACAGTGTGCGCTTCTGAAGGAAGGTCGCGGTGAAGTCCTTGAGATCTTTGATCAGTTCGTTGTCGGACTTCGCCCAATTCATGGTGAAGTCGAAGCTGTTCTTGTTGCGCTTGGTTGTGTTGGCGAAATACCGGGTGTCGGTGCCATTCGATATCACGAAGACCTGCAAAAACTTGAACAGGGAATGTTCGCTGTTGAAGCTTTCCTTACTGTAGCGGTGAATTTGGTTGAAAGCTTCCCGGATTGCAACGCCGCGCTTCTTCAACTCGATTTGAACCAACGGCAAACCGTTGACCAGGATCGTCACGTCATAGCGATTGGCGTGCGTACCGACCTGCTCGAACTGCTTGATCACCTGCAGCTTGTTGCGGGCCATGTTCTTCTTGTCGACGAGGTAGATGTTCTGGATACGCCCGTCGTCAAAGACAAAGTCATGGATGTAGTCGTCGTGGATCTTGCGGGTTTTGTCGACGATGCTGTCGCTCGGCTTGTCTAGGTAGGTCTCTACAAAACGCTTCCATTCATCGCCCGAAAACGTGACCCTGTTCAGCTGTTCCAGCTGCACCCGAACGTTGGCAAGCATGGCATCTGGGGTCGTCAAAGCACGCGGAAACTCATAGCCTTGATTGACCAGATCCTGCACCAATTCGCGTTCCAGATCATCTTCGCTCTGGTAGCGATCAGCGGTGTCCCACTCCTTGGTGTACTTGTCGAGGACGATGAAGTTCTTCGTTTCCGCGATGGTTTTCGTCTGTTCAACCATTCTATGCGTCCTCCTTCCAATAACCGTAGTTGTCAATCAGGTTCTCAAGCAAAAATCTCACTGTCTGTTTTTCCTGTGGCGTGGGGTCACGCACTTGGTCAGTTGAAAGCGATGAGTGGCTAAAGGTATTTATCACCCGAACGTAAGCCTCTTTGCTGCCTGGGGCCGAGCTCAAAAGGTCGCCCCACTGGTTATGACCGAGAAACCCTGCGGTTTTCTCGTATAAATTGCGCAGCAAGGTAAAATGATACCGCTCAACCTTATCTTCGGCAATCGCCTGCTCCAATATCCTCCGCAAATGCAGATGGTAGGAGAAGCTTTTATTTGAATCGCCGTACTTGGTGTTGAGATTAAAGGTTCCGTCGTCCAATTGTTCAAGCAGGTAGCATCCTTCATTCGCGGGCTTTTTCTTCAAGCCCAATTCGTTGTGCAATACGTTGTAGAACAGAGGGCTGTGCGTCGTGATGATGAATTCAAGCTGCACGGGGGCGGACGAAATCAACGCAGCCAGATTCACGGCGAGTTCGATCAGATGATTTTCGTCCAACGATGTGACCGGGTCATCAATAAACACATGTTCAAGTTTTTCGAATTTATTGGAGTTTTCTGCATCAGGGTCAGCATCATTTAATGTCAAAATCACCTCTTCAAGAAGCGAAAAGAAAATGCTCCAAATAAAGACACTCTCCTCCCCTTTGGAGATTTTCACAACGTCATACTGTTCGGTGACAATTGGCTTGCCGTCCTCGTCGACTATCGGCTCTTCACCCTCTATAATAAGGTTGGTCGGGTTCACTCGGAAGGTCACCTCCGAGTTTGCAGGCACATCAGTCATTTTGCCGTCTTTATCAGTGACCTGGTAAACTGAGTTGAATGCTGGGGTGACTTTGTCTGTTGCGTACTTCTGAAAGTTGTTGACGATGTCCACACCTTTCCCCTGGTCCGCCAAAACCCAGTCTGTAAAACTGTTCGGCTGGATCTTCAGCCTTGGTATCGTGTCAGACTCAAGGTCATTGTCCCAATAGAATAAATCCTCAGTGAAAGCGTTGTAATACAGGATTTTTTCGCGGGAGAGTGCGCCTTCCTCCCCTTCTACGGGTTTCGGGGCAATGAGCTCCTTCATGGCGCGGGACAGGCGGGTCTTGCCGGTGCCATTGAATGCGTAGATTAACTGCACTTTTTTGTTGGCATCCCGCAGCTGCTTTGCGAGCTCTTCGAGCGTCTGGCCCATTTACGCGGCCTCCTCGGGTTTGGGGAAGCTCAAGAGCAGGTCGCGGTAGTATTCATATTGCTGCTGACGCAACCTGATCTCACGCGGCAGGCCCTCGCTGAGCGATGTGGTCAGCGTGTTGAACTTATCGAGAATAGCGACGATGCGGGCTTGCTCGGCTAGGGACTTTTCCGGGTTACTTGGATACGGCACAGGAATCTGGGCCTTTCCAAATGCCTTTATCAGCAGAGTATTCACCTTTGTTCTGGCTACGTACTGCGACTTTTTCATTACGAATGACGATGCCTGCATGCAGTAGGCAACATACTTGGCATTCAATTCATGCCTAAAAGCATAGCAATGATCATGGATCGCAACCTTTTCCTCACCAAGCCAAGCTACAGGCTTACCCACTTCATCAACAGTCTCACCGACGTCAGTCAAAACAACATCCCCCGGCTCTGCATACTTCAGAGAACTCTCAAGACTTTTGTTGACCTGTGAAAAAGCCTTCGATGCGTAGACGCCATATCTTGTGTAGATTTCTCCATAGTGGATGACATCGATGCCTTCATCGACATAGTCAGCTTTCGTGAACCGTTTTCCACGAATGAACTCGCCAATCTCGTCGAGGGACTTCCACTCAGCAGTGCCACCTTCAAAACTCAATAAATGATCGAGATAGTAGTTGTATTGTTGTTTGCGGGCCTTAAGCTCGGCTGTCAGCTCGGCTGTCAGCTCGGCTGTCAGCTCGGTGAAGTTGTCCAAAATCCGAACAATCTCCGCTTGGATCTCACGTGACTTTTTCGGGTCTTCTGGGCATGGGATGGGCACCGGATATTGAATAATCTGTGGCTTGCTGCCGCGAGGCATCTTTGCCCCTTTGGAGTGCTGAATATTGTACTCAAAGAACTTTTCATCTGTGAGGACCTGATACAGATAGCGCGGGTTCACAACGTCGTCCGTTGGATGGATGACCAAAACGTCACCGTTGGTTCCGCCTGTCCGGTCGGCAAGCCAGATCTTCCTAAGGTAGGGGCGAATATTTCCAATTAGAATGTCACCCGCTCGAAACTCAGTCAGATTGCCGGACGTGGGCACATAGTTTGAGTCCACCCTTCCAGCTCGATTCTGCAGAAGGTTATCCACGCCTACATAGTTTGTCTTGTCGAGGTTCTCGGAACTGATCCGCGTCTTGGAATACTGCGCGATATCGCCCAATGGCTTCCACGCCACAGAGGCCCCATTCAGCAGCTTTTCCAGAAAGCCCCGATCGCTCATGCCTCGATCTCCGCGACGATGGCGTCAATTTCTGCGCGCAGCTGGTCGATTTTGGCGACAGTGGTCACCAGCTTCGCGTTCAACTCCTCGATATTGACAACCTCGCGGGTGTCCTTGGGTTCAACATGGGCACTGACCGACAGGTTATAGTCTTTCTCGACAATCGTGTCGTAGGGGACGGTTTCGGCAACGTGAGGCACGTTTTCTTTGTTGTCGAACATCTTCATGATCTCGGCAATGTGCCGGTCCTCCATGAAGTTGTTGTTCGTTCCTTTACGGAAGAACTCTTCCCCCGTCGCATCGATAAACTGAACCGCCGTGTCGGTCTTGTTCCTTGCCAGCACAAGAATGTTCACCGCGATTGTCGTGCCAAAAAACAGGTTCGGCGCGAGAGCGATCACCGTTTCAACGAAATTGTTGTCGACCAGATACTTGCGGATCTTCTGCTCTGCCCCGCCACGATAGAAGATTCCGGGAAAGCAAACGATCGCGGCCCGTCCCTTGGCTGACAGGTAGTGCAGCGCATGAAGGACAAAGGCAAAATCAGCCTTCGACTTCGGGGCCAGCACCCCAGCGGGCGCAAAGCGGTCGTCATTGATCAACGTCGGATCATCCGCGCCCTTCCATTTCACCGAATAGGGCGGGTTCGACACGATGGCGTCAAAGGGTTTGTCATCCTGGAAGTGCGGATCCTCGAGCGTGTTGCCGTACTGGATGTTGAACTTGTCGTAGTTGATGTTGTGCAGGAACATGTTCATGCGGGCGAGGTTGTAAGTGGTGTAGTTGATTTCCTGCCCGAAGAAGCCGTCTTCGATGATGTGTTTTTCAAACTCTTCTTTGGCTTGCAAAAGCAGCGAGCCAGACCCCGCCGCCGGATCGTAAATTTTGTTGACGCTGGTCTGCTTGTGCATGGCCAGTTTGGCGATGAGTTTGGACACATGGGTCGGCGTGAAGAATTCACCGCCGGATTTACCCGCGTTGGCAGCGTAGTTCGAGATCAAGAACTCATAGGCGTCGCCGAACAAGTCGCCTTCGTTGTCGTCGAACTTCAACGGCAGGCCAGCCACGCCTTTGAGGACCTCAGCCAGTCTTTCGTTCTTCTGTTTGACCGTGCTGCCCAGGCGGTTGCTGGTGGTGTCAAAATCAGCAAAGAGGCCATTGATATCTTGCTCGGACGGGTAGCCACTGGCCGAAGCCTCGATCGCCGAAAAGATCTCGGCAAGGTCAGTGTTCAAGCTGTCGTTCTTGCTCGCGGTTTTCACCACGTTTTGGAAGAGTTGGCTGGGATATATGAAGTAGCCCTTGGTTTTGACTGCATCGACTTTGGCTTCATCGGGGATGTCTGCGTCGGACATGCCCGCATAGTTGATGCTGTCGTCGCCACCTTCGATGTAGTTGGTGAAGTTCTCGCTGATGAAACGATAGAACAACGCGCCCAGGACAAACTGCTTGAAGTCCCAGCCGTCGACAGCACCACGTACACGGTTTGCGATGCTCCAGATTTCTCGGCGCAATGCCTCAGCCTGTTGCTGCCCGGTCATTTTTGCTCCCCTTCTTGTTTTTGTTCCTGCTCGGCAATCCAGCGGTCGATCTCGCTTTTGCGAAATCGCCATGCGCTTCCCACCTTGAACCCGGGAACCTTGCCCTCAGATGCGAACCGATAGGCCGTTTTTTCCGCGATTTTGAGATATTCGGCGAGCTCTTTCACAGTCAGAATATCATCATTGGCCATTCCAGAATGTCCTATCTAGGGGATACAAGTTGAAGCTAGTTGAAACCAGTGGAACGAACAAGTTTTGTGTCGAAGCCGACGGCCCCTTGCGTTCTTCGTGACGAAAATCCAGCAACTCGGCATTCCTGCCGGTCGATGCCGAGTTCACCAACGATCATCCCCCCCCTTTCCCCGAGCTCCGTCAGGCTCGCTCGTGCATGGCCTGCCATAGCGGCGTGATCCGCCGGCGGATCGATCGCTCATCAGGAGCTTCGGCGTTTGGCGATCGGTCTATGAACCACTGCTGCATCTCGGCGACCAGTTCGCCCTGTGTTTCTGGCACAGTTCTCCTGAAAATCTGCAAGGCTAGGTGGGCGAGCATGCCCTCCCAATCATAACGAGTGCCTGTTCCGCTCGAACCATTGGCGCGACGCAGGACTTCGTACTCTTCCTCGAAGCGGGCGACCTCCGATGACGTCACAATCAACTCATGGGCATCCAACAAAATGCCCTCCGGCGGCGCAACTACGTGCCTCCACTCGGAAGACCCGGGAGGGGCGATACGTCGTACTCGGCAGGGCGTCGAACGTTCCCTGTTCGCCAGGAACATCGGCGTCAGGCAGACGGCACAGATACTGACGAGGCCGATCAGCGTTTCCCCGTCGCAGAGTGTGGGATCGATGACGGCGCTGATCTGGATATGATCTGTGAGCGCCCATTGGACGATGTCCGAGCGGAGGCAATCCCAGCGGTTTGCCAGATCTTGGAGTGGCCAAGAGGCCCGAGGTGGTAATGCCATTTTTTGTCCATGCCCCTACGTGCGGCCCCCGTCGCATGCCCAAATTCATCTATGTGCGTGTTTTGACTGCCGCAACTGGCGGGAGGCATAACCCAACGGAAACTGTCGGAAAATAGTACGAGTCGCGACCAACACGTTCAACAACCACCGGATCAGAGCGGCACAGGTCGACAGAGGCGTTGCCGGTTGCCGTTTCGGGCGCGCTTCTCCGCAATGCTCTCTTCAACACCTTTGTTTTTCGGGGTGGCGCGGTTTCTTGAGCCGTTTGCCTCCCTGCCACCAGTGCCAACCTGCCTTTCTCAGCCTCAGGTCTGAATTGGAGGTTGAAGTTATGCAGGAAGACGAAACTGGTTGCGGCTCAGAAACGGGAAACCGAGGGCTCTTGGAGGGCTGGATCACGCGCGCCGAACTGGCGGTCGAACTCGCCGTCTCGGTGGATACGCTTTGCCGCTGGGATACGCGTCGGATTGGCCCTCCCAGCGTGCGCGCCGGACGAAAGGTTCTCTACCGTGTCGAGTCTGTGCGGGCCTGGTTGCATGACAAGGAGAACAGGAAAGCGAAGGGGCGCAAATGATCAGGCTCCGGAGCGAGATCGCCAAGGATGACGACGACCGACCCCCCCTCTCCAACGCGACAACCGCGTGAAAGTGAGTTTCGCAACCGCGGCGGCTGCACTCATGGTCGTGATGCTGGCGCATATGGCGCTGCAGACGAGCATCGCCCTGCCGACCATCATCGAGCAATCGGAGGCCCGCGCGACATGGTGATCTCCAATAGTCTGCGTCGTTTCGTCGATCGAAATTCCACACACAATGCCGCGCCGAAGGCGGCACAGCAGGAGTTTTGCAAATGAACGGGGGCATTGTACAGGCTTGGATCCGACCGGAATATCGGACACGTCCGGACCGCGAATATGAACTGGTCGAAACGGAGTTTCCGGACTTCGCCGCCTTCCTCGAGGCCATGACCGAAGACAAGGTCATCCCCTGCAGCATCCTGATCGCCGGGCGCGGCGTCGAGGCGGGCGAGCGGATCATCCACAATCGGATCTCCACCGTGTTGCGTGGCTCGGCGGTCATGCGGGCGCAGATCCCCACCTGGCGCTTTATCGAGGCGGCGGGGTAGCTGGGTATGGGCGTTCCCTCCGCAATCGGTGGTCGGCGCGGAAATCCGGAGGCCGACATCCAGCGCCTCATTGTCCGAACGCTGCGGACGGTCCTGCCACGCGGGGCCATTGTCCACCATAGCGCCAATGAGATCCGCAGTGGGCCGAATGCCCAGCGCGCGCAGGCCATCAATGTCGGTATGGGCGTCCATCCGGGCTTTTCCGATCTGCTTGTGATCTCGGAGGGACGGGTGCTCTTCCTCGAGGTGAAATCGAAAACCGGACGGCTGTCGGAGCGGCAGGCCGCATTTCGCGACATGGTGCGGGCGCAGGGCCTGGCCTGGGAACTGGTCCGATCCGTCGATGACGCGCTGGGCGCGCTCACAGAACACGGATTCCGGACGCGCATTGTGAGGGCGCGGCCATGAGCGTGCAGGCAATCACCTGGGCCTATGCGATCGAGGATCTGGATGATCCGATCGAGGCGTTCATCCTGGTCACGCTGGCGAACCATGCCGATGAATATGGCGTGCTCTGGATCAAGCAGGCGACGCTGGCAGCGCGCTGTCGGTGCTCCAAGCGCAGCGTGATCCGGCGGCTGCAGTCGCTCGAGCGACGTGGCCTGATCCGGCAGCTGCGTCGGCGCCGCGCGAACGGTTCGCAGCAGTCGAGTGCTTTCTTGCTTGTCGGCTTTGAGGACCGTCGTCGCCCCCGGACACCGGATGAGCATCCAGTTCTTGAAGAGCAATATCTGGCGGGCTTGCTGGACGTGGCCACTATCGGGGTGACTGCCTGTCACCCTGTTGCAGGGTGCCTGCCAGACACCACCAGGGTGACTGGTGGTCACCACCCTGGTGACTGTCAGTCACCCCTTGAACCGTCTTCTTATACGACTCTTGGAACCTACCCCCCTTACCCCCCTTCACGAGTTGGAAAATCAGAGCAGGGAGATTGCAATGAAAATGAAAGAGAACCAGTTCGACGCAAACGATCCGCCCACGGTGGCAAACCCGCTGCCTCGATCTGGGAACGCGCCGGGGATGAGGCTGTTGCGCGAGTGGATGCGAAAGACGCTGAACGAGCGCGTGCGCGATCCGATCCCGGCAGCAGAGCGAGCCGACATGATGGCGATCGAACGGGCCCTTTCCGCCTCGTTGCGAACCGCGACGACGAGTGAGGTGCGGCAGGCGGTGACCGGGCTGCTCAACCACTATCCGTCCCGTCCACTCTCGGAGAAGGCGGCGGCTGAAGTGCTCGAGGACTGGATCACGGATCTGCGGACCTACCCGGCGGACATCGTTCTGGCGGCATGCCAGCAATGGCGCCGGGAACCGAACACCTTTGCACCGTCACCGGGTCACATCATCGAGCGGACGGAGCCGATCATGCGCGTGCGCCAGGTCTATCTGCGGATGGCGCGCGACGCGCTGGGCGTCGAGGCGGCACACCTGCCCGAACGCAAGGCTGGATGAAAGGAACGAACATGGCGAGCAGGAACCTGACACCGGCGGAGATAGAGGAGCGTTTCGAGGAAGCCGCGCTGACGTTGAAGCGGATGCCGAACCCGCCGGGCAGTGGGCCATCGGGCTACGGATCGAGCTGGCCGGCCTATGTGCAGGAGGCGAAACACGCCTACGGTTACCACGAGGCACGGATGCGCGTGGTGCCCAACGCGGCGGAGATCCAGCGCATGGAGGAGGCGCTCGACTGGTTGCGCCTCATTGACCATCCCGAGCAGGACCGCGCTACCATTGATCGGCGGATTGTCTGGATGAGGGCGGATGGCCACCGCTGGCGGACAGTTTGTCGCGCGGTGGGACTTGGGCGGTCTCAGGCCTGGCGACGCTGGTCCGCGGCGCTCATCCAGCTCTCCCGCGTGCTTGGCAAAACACAGCAACGCCGATTACGACGAAAGAAATGCCCGGTCAGGCTTCGCGTCGACGCGGATACGTGAGTGTTGCTCTCGCTCGCTGAAAACCCGGCGGGTGCATCAACCTGGCCAAACCCGTACGTAGTCTGGCCGCTGTCTATGTTAAGCTGAAGCTCGCCGGTTTCGTTCGCTTGCCCTGTATGCGGCACAAAACTGACACTCGAAAAATTCAGGCTACAGCCAGCTTTCATGTTCGATTTCCCTGCAATAGCGTCCAACCAGTCAACGGATGGAGAGTGCTGCGATGCAGGTCGGGACATTGACAATACAACATCTTTTCGAGAAGGACGTCCTCTACCGTGTTCCGCTCTATCAGCGTCCGTATGTCTGGCAACGAGAGGAGCAATGGAAGCCGCTTTGGGAAGATTTGCGAGGCCTTTCCGACATCCTTCTTAGCGGCAAGCAGGCGCGCTCGCATTTTCTCGGTGCCTCTGTGCAAGACCGACCATCGACGCCCCCGGGGCAGATTGAAACGCGCGTTCTGATTGACGGCCAGCAAAGGCTTACGACATTGCAGCTTCTACTGCGAGCTTTCGCCGATGTTGTGAAGCTTGAGGGAAATGTCCCATACCATCAGGCAATCGACAAGCTCATCCGCAACCACCATCCACTTAGCACCGAAGACTATGAAAGCTTCAAGATTTGGCCGACGAATGCGGATCGAGAAGATTATCAGATTGTAATGGAAGGCGCTGACCGGATCGAAATCCTCAAGGCCTACGGCGCGCGATCAAACACCAAATCCGTGGGTCGTAACATCCCCGACGGCTATCTCTTTTTCCATGACGCGATTTGCGAATGGCTGGCGGAGAACGACGGTGCGGACACGGCGCAGAAAATTCCAGCGCTTTACAGTGCCATTCGGGACAAAGCGCGACTGGTGGTCATCGATCTTGACGAAAAGGATGACGCCCAGATGATATTCGAGACTCTGAACGCGCGGGGCACGCCGCTTCTATCGGCAGATCTGGTCAAGAACTCATTGCTCAGCGAAATTCAGGACAACGGCGGCGACGCAGAAAAGGCCTACGAAAAATACTGGCAAGCATTCGACAAGGATGCGCCGTTTTGGCGGGCTCAGATCGGCCGCGGCCACGCACGCCGTGCACGAATCGAGATGTTTCTTCAAAACGCACTGACGCTGCTGACCGGCGACGATGTGGCGGCTGCCCATCTCTACACTGGGTACCGCGATTATGCACTTGGGCCGAACGCCAGCTCGCCGGAAGACCGTATCAAGACGTTCAAGAAATATGGCAAAATATATCGCGGCATCATCGAGGGGCACCAGAAGCCTGCTATCAGGACCTTCCTGGACCGGTTGAAGATTATGGACATTGCCACCGCCTATCCGCTTCTTCTCAAGCTCTTCGATGTCCTGGATCAGCGCACTGACCTGCTGACAGAAGTGCTTTCCGATATGGAGTCGTTCCTTGTTCGGCGGATGATCTGTCGTCTCAGCACGCGGGGCTACAACCGTCTATTTGTCGACCTTATTGCTATGGTCAATGGCCCACCGGATCAGATTCCCGAAAAGATCCGCAACAGCTTGTTGACCCGCACGGCCGAATTTGACCGCTGGCCGAGTGATGACGAGTTCAAGAAGGCATGGATCAACAATCCGCTTTACGAGAACCTGACACGCCCTCGCCTGCGCTTGATCCTCGAAGCCATGGAGGCCGCATTGCGTGGTGACTTTGCCGAAACGAAGGACGTTCCGAGAAACCTGACGGTCGAGCATGTAATGCCACAGCACTGGCAGGCGAACTGGCCACTGCCGGGCGAAGCATCAGAGGCCGAAGAAACGTTGCGGCGGAACGAGCTGATTCACACGATCGGCAATCTATCCTTGCTCAATGACAAACTGAATCCCGTGCAGTCCAACAAGGCCTGGATCGTTGGAAGCGATCCCGAAGACGGTAAGCGGGAAGCGCTCAATGACCACAGCGTCCTCTATCTTAACAAGCGCCTTTGTGAGCACGATAAGTGGAACGAAGACAAGATTGAAGCGAGATCAGAGGCGCTCTTCGAGTTCGCCAAAAAGATCTGGCCCTTGGAAAGCACAGCAATCCAGATATCGTCCACTGCAGTTCCGCTCGCTTCAGATCAGTTCGACGCCTCCGCGGCATCCGGGAGTTCGGCCGTCGATCAGTCATCCGGCTGATTTACTTGGAAGCACTAACGTCGGCTGCCCCTTAATCGGAGAGCAGTCTGCGCAAAACTGCGCACCCGAGACTTTCCACCCATCCGGATTCTGCACGCTGAGCGGCGACCTGCCGTGATGCGAGGCTAATCCCAATTTAGACAATCTTGTCAGTGTCCTGCAGGGGGTGCCGATGCGCTCTCGCCGTCGCCGCCGCCTGAGCCCTCGGATTAGCCCGTGCCTTCGACGGCTCAGCACGGGTCTGATCTGTCGCCCGGACGGCACAGCACGTATCATAAACGGCGCGACAAACCGCCGGTTTTGCGGGCATATTCAGGGCATGATCGGGAGGGAGGCCGTTGCGAGGCCCCTGGCGCCCGATCCCCTCCCCGTGCTCGGGTCCTTCGCGGCCGGTGACGCTATGCGGGGGGCGTTTGCCCGGAAGTTCTCTAGCGACAGGGATTTTATTTGGGTCCGCACCCAGGGTCCGCACTTTGGGTCCGCGGGTCCGCACCATTCGGCATTTCGCCCTGTTCAGCGGCTGAGATGTCGAGCGGGACCGGGAGGTTCGGCGCCCGGTCCTGCATCAATACGTGTCGAGAAAGTCTTCGGAGCGCGGCTGTCCTCGTGATCGCCGCGCTCCGGTGCGTCTGGGGGATGGTCATGGACAACTGGCGGGAAGGAATACCGGCTTGCAGATCGAGATGATGGCGACGGAGCGGCTCGTGCCCTATGCACGCAATGCCCGCACGCATCCCGAGTGGCAGATCGCGCAGATCTGCGCCTCCATCGCCGAGTTCGGGTTCACGAACCCCATTCTCGCGGCCGGAAACGGCGAGATCATCGCTGGCCACGGGCGCCTTCTGGCCGCGCAGCGGATGGAACTGGCCGAGGTTCCGGTGATCGTGCTGGACCATCTGTCTGACGCGCAGCGCCGGGCGCTGATCATTGCCGACAACAAGATCGCGGAAAACGCGGGATGGGACGAGGATCTGCTGCGCCGCGAACTGGCCGCGCTGCAGAGGGAGTCCTTCGATCTCGACGTCATGGGGTTCTCGGATGCCGAGCTGGAGGAACTTCTTGCCGGTGCGCCGCTCGAGGACGAGGACGGGGCATCGGTTCCGCCGGGCGATCCGGACTTCCTGCCGGAGCCGCCCCGAACGCCGGTCTCGGTGCGGGGCAACGTCTGGCTCCTGGGCGACCATCGGCTCATGTGCGGCGACAGCACGAAACGCGGAGATCTCGAGGCGCTCTGCCAGGACGGGCCGGTCGACGCCTGCTGGACCGATCCGCCCTACAACGTGAACTACGAGGGCACGGCCGGTTCGATCCGGAACGACAACATGGGCGACACCGAGTTCCGTCGGTTCCTTACAGATGCATTCTGCTGCGCCTTTGCGGTGATGAAGAAAGGCGGGCCGATCTATGTCGCGCATGCGGACACCGAAGGGTTCAACTTCCGTGGCGCGTTCCGCGATGCCGGGTTCAAGCTCTCGGGCTGCCTGGTCTGGGTGAAGCCGTCGCTGGTGCTGGGACGCTCTGACTACCAGTGGCGGCACGAGCCGGTCCTCTATGGGTGGAAGCCGGGCGCGGCGCATAAATGGTTCGGGGGCCGCGCGAAGACCACGGTGTTCGAGGATGGCCGCGAGCCTTTGCGCCTCATGGCCGATGGGACCGTGCAGGTCGATGTCGGCGATCAGGTGGTCACCATCGCGGGCGAGAACCTGACGATGGAGACCCATGACGGCTCGGTCCTGCGTTTCGACAAGCCGGCGCGGAATGGCGAGCATCCGACGATGAAGCCGGTTCGGCTGATCTCCGACATGTTGGGCAACAGCACATCGCGCGGACATCGGGTGCTCGATCCCTTCGGCGGCTCCGGTTCCACGCTCATCGCCTGTCAGGAGATGGGCCGGCGCGCAAGATTGATGGAGCTCGATGAGAAGTTCTGCGACGTGATCGTCAACCGCTGGCAGCAGTTCACCGGCGGCGAGGCCATCCTCGAAGGCGATGGCCGCAGCTTCGAGGACATCGCATCCTCGCGCGCGAGGGCGGCATGATGACGGCCTGCCTGCTCGGATCGATCCTGGTGCTGGATATCGCCCACCCCCGGCCGGCTGATGTGGATCCGCGTTTTCTGATCCTCCGCTTGGCAGAGATGCGGCGCTTCTCAGGCAATCCGGCCGCGCTGACCGTGGCGGAGCACCAGACTTTCTGTGCCCTGCTGGCCGATGACATGGGGATGTCCGAGCCGGCGGTGGAATGGGCCGGGCATCACGATGACCACGAATTCGCGACGGGCGATATGGTCTCGCCGTTGCAGCGTGCCATCGGTACGGAGCAACTGCCGGTGGTTCAGCAGCGCTGGGATGTCGCCATCGCCCGGAGGCTCGGGCTTCGGGAGCCGACCGGCTCCGTGCGCGCCGAGGTGGCTCGTGTCGATCGTATCGCGCTCGGCGTGGAGTGGATGATCTGCCTCGGGCGGAAACTCGACGAGCTGGGGGTCGCGGTTGAAGGCGGGCCGCTCGGCCGGGCCTCCCGGATCCTTGTAGAGGCGGTGCTGACCGATGATCGCTGGGAGGAAATCGGGGAAGGACGCGAGTTCCTGAAAATGGGAGTTGCGGGATGAAACAGTCACGCCCGCGCGCCCTGCGCTATGCCACCGGCCAGATCCGGCGGGTTGTGCATCGCACCGGCACGGCCGCGCAGGTGATCGGACCGCTTTCGCCCGGCGTGCGGGTGACCGGTCTGACGGCGGGCCAGTTCTCGGCCGTCGATGCCATGGAGCATATGGTGGACGAGCTGGGGCCGGCCGCTGTCCGCGTCTCGACCTGGACCACGGGCGTCTACGATGTCGAGCGGACGCGGGCGATCCGGGTGCAGGGCCGGATCAAAGATATCCGGATGCTGCTCGACCGGGGCACCTTCGAGAAATCGCCCAAATATGCCGGGCCGCTGATCGAGATGCTGGGGGTCGATGCATTCCGCTGCCTGTCGGTACATGCGAAGATCATCAACGTGACCGGCGAGCGCGGCGCCGCGGTGATGCGGTCCTCGATGAACCTGAACAAGAACCTGCGAACGGAGCAGTTCGATATCGACTGCGAGGCGCCGGATGGCGAGGTGGTCGGCCTCTATTCCGGCTGGTTCGACGCGCTCTGGGACGAGTCCGGGCGCAGCCAGGACAACCGGGCGATTATTAGGGCGGTCTATGACCGCTATCTCGAGAACCCGACCGAGGAGAACGCGAGGCTGCGCCGCAGGAAACCCTCGGCTGGCGGGAAGGACGCGCAGGCGCCGCGCATCGAGAATGCCTCCTTCTCGGTGGACGAGCTGATGCGATTTATCGGGGATTGAGGTGGGACTTTCGCGACGTGCATATGCCGCGCATCGCAAGGAGCGCGGGCTTCCGGGCGGTTCGGAGAAGGCCGTGCGCAATGCCATTGCCTCGGGCCGGATCGAGGTGGGGCCGGATGGCACGATCGACCCCGATCGCGCGGATGCACAATGGGCCATGCAGACGGATCCGGCAAAGCAGCGCGCCGAGGTCGCTCCGGTCGGCGCGCCGGAGCCTGCCGCGAAGAAGCCGGTGCCGCAGGCTGCGATCGACGCGGTGCAGGACACGCTGCGGGATGCGGGCGAAGCTGCACCGGAGGGCGATGGCGGTCAGGTGTCCTTCATCCGGGCGCGCATGGCGAACGAGGTTCTCAAGGCGCAGACCGCGCGGGTCCGCCTGCAGAAGATGAAATCCGAGCTTGTCGATCGGGCGCGGGCGACGACCATGGTGTTCGATCTGTCGCGTCGGGAGCGGGATGCCTGGATCAACTGGCCGCCGCGCATCTCCGCCAACATGGCGGCGGAGCTGGATGTTGAGGCGCATCTGATGGAGCAGGTGCTGGATCGTCATATTCGCGAGCATCTGGCCGAGCTTGCGGAGATACGGATTGAGCTCCGGTGAGGCATTCGAGGGTGCTGAGGATATCCGCCGCGCCTGGCTTGGGGGTCTCGCGCCCGATCCACCGCTCACGGTCTCCCAATGGGCCGACCGGCATCGGATCCTCTCGTCGCGCGCGGCCTCCGAGGCCGGCCGCTACCGGACGGCACGGACGCCCTTCATGCGCGCCATAATGGATGCGCTGTCACCGCGCGATCCGGCGCAGAAGATCGTATTCGCCAAGGCGGCGCAGGTCGGCGCCACCGAGGCGGGCAACAACTGGATCGGGTTCTGCATGCATGCCGCACCCGGTCCCTTCCTCGCGGTGCAGCCGACCGTGGATCTGGCAAAGCGGCTCTCGCAGCAGCGGATCGATCCGCTGATCGAGGATTCGCCCACGCTGCGCGAACTCATCGCGCCAAACCGTTCGCGGGATGCAGGCAACACGGTGATGGCGAAGCGCTTTCCCGGCGGGCAGCTCATTCTGGCCGGGGCGAACAGCGCCGTGGGTCTGCGCTCGATGCCGGCACGATGGGTGTTTCTCGACGAGGTCGATGCCTATCCGGGCGATCTCGATGGCGAGGGCGATCCGGTGGCGCTGGCGGAGGCCCGGACCAACTCCTTCGGGCATCGGAGCAAGGTATTCATGGCGTCAACGCCCACCATCGCGGGGTTGAGCCGCATCGAGCGCGAATACGAGGCGAGCGACCGGCGGCGGTATTTCGTGCCGTGCCCGCATTGCCTTGAGCCGCAATGGCTGCAGTTCGAGCGGCTCCGCTGGGAGGCCGGCCGGCCGGGAACGGCGGTCTATGTCTGCGAGCATTGCGACGCTCCCATCCAGGAGCGGCACAAGACCTGGATGATGGACGAAGAGAACGGTGCCGAGTGGCGTCCCACGGCCGATCCGGAGCAGGTCGACCGGGCGCGCGAGGCTCGGGTCGTGGGGTTTCATATCTCGGGGCTCTATTCGCCGCTCGGCTGGCTCTCCTGGGAGGATATCGCCCGGTCCTGGGAGGAGGCGCAGGGCAATGACGCTGCGCTGAAGACGGTCCGGAACACCATCCTGGGCGAGACATGGCAGGAGCGCGGGGAGGCGCCCGACTGGCAGCGGCTTTACGAGCGGCGCGAGGGCTGGCGTCTCGGCACGGTGCCCGAGGGGGCGCTGGTGCTGACGGCCGGCGCGGATGTGCAACGGGACCGGATCGAGGTCGATGTCTGGGGCTGGGGCCGGGGCATGCAGTCCTGGCTCGTGGATCACATCGTGCTTGATGGCGATCCGGCCCGGCAGGAGCTGTGGGACGAGCTGACCGGTCTTCTGTCGGAGACCTGGCCGCTCGCCTCGGGCGAACGCATGGCGCTGGCGCGGCTGGCGATCGACACCGGCGACGGCGGCACCACCGATGCGGTCTATGCCTGGTGCCGGGCTATGGGGCGCGGTCAGGTGATCGCGGTCAAGGGTGTCGGGGGCTTCGATCGTTCCATGCCGGTCGACGGACCGACCTATGTCGAGACCACGGAAGGAGGCCGCAAGATCCGGCGCGGGGTGCAGCTCTGGAAGGTCGCAGGCGCGGTCTTCAAGTCGGAGACCTACCGATGGTTGCGGCTCAATGCGCCCACTGACGAGGAAGTCGCCGAGGGAGCGGGTTGGCCGGCGGGCTTTGTCCATATCCCGCAGGGCACGACGGCGGAGTGGCACAAGCAGCTGACCGCCGAGCAGCTGATGACGCTGAAGACCCGCACCGGCGGGCAGAAACTGGAATGGCAACAGATGCGGGAGCGCAACGAGGCGCTGGACTGCCGGGTCTATGCCCGCGCGGCGGCCTGGCTCATGGGCGTGGACCGATGGGACGAGGCGCGCTGGCAGGACATGGAGGCGCAGCTGAATACCGGGCTGGACGAGGCTCCGCCTGCGGGGCGCCCGAACAGGCTGAAGCAACAGACGAAAAAGCGGTCATCCGACTGGATGGGACCGCGCCAGAGGGGAAAGTGGTTCTGAGATGGCATGGACAGAAGATGAGCTCAACGCTCTGAAGACGGCTTACGCTTCCGGCACCACGCGGGTCAGCTATGACGGCAAGACCGTCGAATATGACAGTCAGGCGGGGCTTCTGGCGCGGATCCGCACCATCGAGGCGGAGGTGCGGGCAGCATCGGGCAAGGCGCCGCCGGTGGCGGGTTTCGCCTCGTTCCGGCGGAGCTCCCGATGAAACGCCAGACGGAGTCCGCTCCGGACGTTCGCTGGGGCTGGCTCGATGCCGGGCTTGCCTCGCTCGCGCCGAGGGTTGCGGCGCGGCGCTATGCGGCGCGGGTGGCCATCGCCAATCTTCGGCGCGGCTACGAGGCGGCGGCGCGCGGTCGCGGCACCGATGGCTGGCGGGCCTCCGGAACAGCAGCGGATGCGGAGATCGCCTCGGCCGGGCCGGCCCTTCGGGATCGGATGCGGGAGCTGGTGCGGAACAACCCGCTGGCCGCGCAGGCAGTGCAGGTTCTGGTCAACAATATCGTGGGGCCCGGCATCGAGCCGCGCGCTATGACCGGCGACGAGGAGACAGACAGGCGGATCGACGCGCTCTGGGCCGGATGGGCGAAGCGTTGCGACGCGCATGGCCACACGGATTTTCAGGGGGTTCTCGAACTCGCGGTTCGCGAGATGATCGAGGGCGGCGAGGTTTTCGCGGTGAAACGGTCCCGTCGGCGGCGCGGCGGCGAGGTTCCGATCGAGATCGAGTTGCGCGAAGCCGATCATCTCGATGCGGCAAGGTTCGAGGATCGGCCCAGCGGCGGGCGGATCTCCCAGGGGATCGAATATGACCGGAACGGCCGGCGCGCGGCTTTCTGGATGTTTCCAGACCATCCGGGCAATCGCTCGCCGGTGTTTCAGCGCAACCTCGAGTCGGTGCGTGTGCCGGCTTCCATGGTCGCACATCTCTTTGAGCGGCAGCGGGTGCAGTCGCGCGGGGTTCCCTGGGGGGCGCCTGCCATGCTGAGCCTGCGCGATCTGGGCGACTGGCAGAATGCGGAGATGGTCCGCAAGAAGACCGAGGCCTGCATGGTCGGCATCGTCTTCGGGGCGGAGGACGAAGGGCAGCAGAGCATCGCGCCGAGTGTCGAGGATTCGGACGGCAACCGGATCGAGCAGTTCGAGCCGGGCCTCATCGCCTATGCGCGGGGCGGCAAGGACATCAAGTTCAACCAGCCCGGCTCCAGCGCCGGGATCCGCGAGTGGAACATGGTGCAGATGCACATCATCGCGGCGGGTTTCCGTGTGCCCTATGCGCTGATGACCGGTGATCTGAGCCAGACCAATTTCTCGAGCAGCCGGGTCGGCATCAACGAGTTCCGGCGGATGATCGAACAGCAGCAATGGCACACGGTCATTCCGATGTTCTGTGAGCGGATCTGGGAATGGTTCTGCGAGGCTGCATGGTCGGCGGGCCTCATTGCCTCCCCCGATATCCCGGTCGAGTGGGCGCCACCGCGCTTCGAGAGCGTGAATCCCTGGCAGGACGCGCAGACGGACCTGCTGGAGACCCGCGCGGGCTTCACCTCGCTGTCGCAGCAGATCGCCAAGCGCGGCTACGATCCGCGGTCGATCCTGCAGGAACAGGCGAGCGTTCTGGCGCTGGTCGACGAGCTGGACCTGGTGCTCGACAGCGACCCGCGCCGGGTGACGCGGGCCGGTCTCGCGCAGGCCAATGCGCCGGGCGACGAGGAGCCGGACCCGCCCGCCGGCGGCAACCAGAAGGACTGACAGCATGGAACGGCAAACACGGGACCTGCCCCTGATCGGGCGGGCGGCGGAGCTGCGCCCGGACTCGATCGACCGGGAGGCGCGCAGTGTCGAGATCGTCTGGACCACCGGGGCGACGGTGCAGCGCGTGCGCTGGGAGGGCTGGGATGATCGCATCGAATTCGATGAGGAACTGCTCGTCTCGCCGGAGGCGGTGCGGCTGGAGAGGATGAACGCGGGCGCCCCCTTCCTCAACAGCCACAATGCCTGGCGGCTGGAGAATGTGCTGGGCTCGGTGGTGCCGGGCTCGGTGCGGATCGAGGGCGGGCATGGCTATGCCACCATCCAGCTGACGGATGCACCGGATGCGGCCGGGATCGTGCAGCGCATCCTCGAGCGGACCGTTCGCAACGTGTCCGTGGGCTACCGGGTGCATCGCTACGAGATCACCAAACGCGATGGCGAACGCGAGCACTGGCGCGCGGTCGACTGGGAACCATTCGAGGTCTCGGCCGTGGCGATCCCCGCGGACCATGGGGCACAGACCCGCGCCGCGGAGCCGCGCGAGGCATCTCTCTCACCCTGCGTGCTGGTTCGCGCGCAGGAACATCGGAAAGGACAGAGCATGAGTGAACGCAACAAGGCGGCGGCCGGCGATGAAACCCGCGCCGCGCAAAGCGGGGAGCAGACCCCCGCCACCGATACCGCCCCGGCGGCCACCGCCGAGGAAACGCGAACTGCGCCGCGGGATGTGGTGATCGACGCGGATGCCATCCGCGCCGAGGAGCGCACGCGTGTCGGCACCATCACGGCGCTCTGCCGCCGGCATGGTCTGGAAGGCAGTATCGCCGATGGGCTGATTTCGCGCGGTGTCTCGCTCGATGAGGCGCGCACCGCCATCCTCGACGCCATTGCCGAGGCCGATCCGCTCGAGGGCCGCGTGCACGAGCCGGCGCCCGCGCAGGCCCGTGGCGATGGCGGACGGGATGCCGCCTATCGCGATGCGGTCTCGGAGGCGCTGCTGCATCGCCACGATCCGGTCCGGAACGAGCTGACCGCCTCGGCGCGCGAGTTCCGGGGCATGACACTGCTGGAGATGTCACGCCACGCGCTCGAACGCTCGGGCATCTCCACGCGCGGCATGTCGCGGATGGAGCTTGCCGGGGCGGTGTTCCAGCAGCGCGCCGCCGGGCTGCATGCCACCGGCGACTTCACGGCGATCCTCGCCAATGTCGCGAACAAGACCTTGCGGGGCGCCTATACCTCCACGCCGCGCACCTTCGGGTCCTGGGCGCGGCGTGCGACCATCACCGATTTCAAGCCGGTCCAGCGGACCCAGCTCGGCGGCGCGCCTGATCTGGAGAAAGTGCTGGAATCGGGCGAGTTCCAGTACGGGACCATGGGCGAGGCCAAGGAGGTCTATGCGCTGGCAACCTATGGCCGGATCATCGGCATCACGCGCCAGACGCTGATCAATGACGATCTCGACGCCTTCACCCGCATTCCTGCTGCCTTCGGGGCATCGGCTGCGGATCTCGAGTCGGACATCGTCTACGCGATCCTGATGCAAAACCCCGCCATGGGCGATGGCAAGGCGCTGTTCCACGCCGATCATGGCAATCTCGGCACCGCCTCGGTCATCGACGAGGCGGCGCTGTCGGCGGCGTATCGCGCCTTTGCCGAGCAGACGGGCATCGAGGGGCGCAAGATCTCCATTCTGCCCTCGCAGATCATCGTGCCGCCGGGGCGCCGGTCGCTCGAGGCGCGCAAGCAGATCACGGCCACTACGCCGGTCAGCACCTCGGACGTCAACACCTTCGCCGGACGGCTTCAGGTCATCGAGGAGGCGCGGCTCATTCCCGATGCCGGTGAGGATCCGTGGTTCCTCGCCGCCGATCCCTCGCGGATCGACACGGTCGAATATGCCTATCTCGATGGCCAGGAGGGTGTCTTCACCGAGACCCGCATGGGCTTCGAGGTCGACGGCATCGAGATCAAGGCGCGGCACGATTTCGCGGCCAAGGCGATCGACTGGCGCGGTCTCTACAAGAACGCCGGCGCGGCACCGGAATGATCCGGCTCAGGCCGTGATCGGCCGGCGCCCGCGCTGTCCTCCCTGGGCGCGGGCGCCGTTTCCTCATCCTTTGAAAAGGTCTCCACATGAAAAACTTCCTCTCGCATGGTCACACGCTGACCTTCACCAACGGCTCGGGCTCCGATCTCACCTCCGGTGCCGGTCACATTCAGGGCGCCATCTTCGGTGTCTGCGCCAATGCGGTCGCCAATGGCGCCGAGGGCACCCTGAACCTCTCGGGCACCTACGAGCTGCCGAAAACCGCATCCCAGGCCTGGGCGGTCGGCGCGAAGATCTACTGGGACGGCTCGGAGGCGACCACGGTCGATACCGACAACACCCTGATCGGCGTTGTCGCGGCGGCGGTGGGATCCGGGGCGACCGAGATTCTCGGGGCCGTGCGCCTCAACGGAACTGCTGCCTGATGAGCATCTTCGCCGCTGCCATCGATGCGCTTTTCGCCGATCCGCATATGGCGCAGGATGCGCTCTGGCGGGTCGGCGGCGCGGGCGGCGGCGTTGCCATCCGGGTCATGCGCCGCGCGGCCGACGACACCGCATCCTTCAATGGCGGGCGGTTCGTGGTTGACACGGTCCTCTTCGATCTCCGGGTCTCGGAGGCGCCGGAGCTGGCGGCAGGCGACACGCTCGAGGTCGCGGGCGAGCTCTTCGAGATCGCGGGCGAGCCGGTGCGCGATCGCGAGCGGCTCGTGTGGCAGGCGGAGGCGCGGGCGGTATGAGGTTCGACATCCGTATCGAGGGCGACCTTCGCGAGCGCATGGAACGGGAAATCTTCGCGGCGGAGCGAGCCGTCACCGGGGGCATCCGCGCCGCAGGGTCCGGGCTGAAGATGGACTGGCGGGCGCAGCTTCGCGGCGGCGGTCTCGGCGACCGGCTTGCCCGCGCCATCCGGGCCAACACCTATCCCGCGCGGGGCGAGAGCATCGGCGCCGCCGCGCTCGTTCATGTGAAGGGTCGGCACACACCAGAGGTGATCGATGCTCATGACCGGGGCGCGCTCATCCGCTCCCGTGACGGTTTCTGGCTGGCCATCCCGACCGCGGCCACCGCGAAGCTTCGGGGCCCTGGCAACAAGCGGATCACGCCGCTCGGTTTCGAGCGCAAGACCGGCCTGCCGCTGCGCTTCGTCTATCGGCGGGGCAAGCCGAGCCTGCTCGTGGTGGATCAGGCGCGGGTGAACAAGAAGGGTCGCGTGGCGAAGAAGGGCGGCCGGCGGCGCAAGGACGGCATCCTGACCGGCGAGCAGACAGTCATTGCCTTCCTGCTGGTGCCGCAGGTGAAGCTGCCGAAGCGGACCGATCTTGGCCGCGATGCCGCGAAATGGGGCAACCGGCTGGCGGGCATGATCGTCGCGCGCTGGAAGGATCGCAGCTGATGGCGAGTACGTCCGAGCAGGTTCTTCAGGCGCTGCATGCGGCGCTCGCGGCCGGGCTTCCGGCGGGCGTTACGCTGGCGCGCAATGCCGGGCTTCCGGCGCGGGTGCCGGCGGCGGGCATGATGATCCTGCGCGATGGCGATCCCGGCGAGCCAGAGTTCCTGTTCTCGCCGCCGCTCTATGTGTTCGAGCATCGCGCTGAGGTGGATCTGATTGTCGAGGCCGGCTCCGATGCCGAACGCGACGCCACCTTCGATGCACTGAAACGCGCGCTGGGTACCGCCATCGCCGCCGATCGCAGCCTGGGCGGTCTCTGCGACTACGTGCTGGGCGAGGCACCGGCGCCGCTCGATCTGCCCGTCGAAGGCGCCGAGGGGCTGAAGGCCGCGACGGTCGGCATCGTTCTCACATACGGCGCCGACGATCCGCTGAACTGACAAACCGAAAGGACTTTGAAACATGGCACGCGCACAGGGCGCGCGGGCGCAGATGGCGCTCGCCTTCGAATCCGTCTACGGCACGCCGCCGGCCGCGGACAGCTACTGGCGGATGCCCTTCGCCAGCTCCAGCCTCGGCAGCGAGCAGCCCCTGCTCAACTCCGAGCTTCTCGGCTATGGCCGCGATCCGCTGCCGCCGGTTCGCGATGCGATCACCGCCGATGGCGATATCTCGGTACCGATCGATCTGCGCTTCCTCGGGATCTGGCTGAAGGCGCTGTTCGGGGCGCCCACCACCACCGGCGCGGTTGCGCCCTTCACTCATGAGTTCCATTCCGGTGGCTGGACGCTGCCCTCGATGTCGATCGAGACCGGCATGCCCGACGTGCCCCATTATGCGATGAACGCGGGCTGCGTCGCCAATTCGATCAGCTGGACAATGCAGCGTTCGGGGCTCGTGACCGCGACGGTCAATGTGATCGCTCAAGGAGAAACCACGGGCGCGGCGTCCTCGGCCGGCACGCTGACCGGGCTTGAGCTGCAGCGCTTCGGCGCCTTCAACGGCTCTGTCTCCCGCGACGGCTCACAACTCGGCAGCATCGTCTCTGGCGAGATCACCTATTCGAACAATCTCGACCGGATCGAGACCATCCGCTCGGACGGTATGATCGACGGGGCCGATCCCTCCGTGGCAGCCCTCACCGGCTCGATCAATGTGCGCTTCGCCGACACGGTGCTGCTCGATCAGGCCATCGCCGGCGATCCCTGCGAGCTGAGTTTCGCCTATGAGATCGACGCCGATCGGCGCGTCGAGTTCAAGGCGCACGCGGTCTACCTGCCGAAGGCCCGCCTGCCGCTCGAAGGGCCCGGCGGTGTGCAGGTCAGCTTCGAATGGCAGGCCGCACTCGACACCGTCACCGGCCGCATGGCCACCGCAACCCTGATCAATGATCAGGAAACCTACGACAATCCGTGAGGGGAGCCACGATGATCCGTCTCAATCTCAACCGGGAGCCGCAATGGGTCGAGCTTCTGCCCGGCGTGCGCGTCCTCGCTGCACCGGCCACCACCGCCATCATGGGGGCCGCGAGGCGCGATCCCATCCTCGAGGGCGTCGACGAAACCACCGATCAGGACGATGCGGCGCTGCGTTTTGCAAAGGCTGTCGCCTTCCAGGTGATCTCCGACTGGACCGGCATCGAGGGCGAGGATGGTGCGCCCGCTGCGGTGACACGCGAAAACGTCGACGCGCTGCTGGACAATTACCGGATCTTCGAAGGCTGGCAGCTCGAATACATGGCCCGCTGGCTGGGGCTGGAACAGGAAAAAAACGCCTCTGCGCCCTTGCCGAGTGGCATTTCGGCGGGGGCGCCGAATACTGCGGAGCCTGCCCCACGCGCTGCGAAGCCTGCCCGCAGGACCAGCACCAACCGGAAAGCATAGAGGGTGCGCAGGTGTGGGATCTTGCTCTCCGGATGGGCGGTCAGGTTCGCGCGGTGTCGGGGATGAACGGCTATGCGGTGCTCGGCTGGGACCTTGGCGCCGGGCTTCGGATGGCCGAGGCGCTGGGCTGCGACCTGCTCGTCGCGGCCGAACTGCTGCCGGAAATCGAGGCCATCGCCTGCCTGAAGGCGAATGAGAGGATGCGGGACAATGGCTGAAAAACGGGTTTCCGTCCGTCTCGCTGCGGTCGGCGGTCGCCAGGTCAAGGCAGAGCTGCGCTCGCTGGGGGATGAGGGCCGCGCCGCGCTCGAGGGCATCGGCACGGGTGCCGCACCGGCTGGCGCGGGTCTGGATACGGTCGGAAATGCCACGGCGCGGGCGCGGCTGGAACTGGAGCAACTGGCTGCGCGCTCGGCCGAGGCAGCGCGCTCGCTCAACGCCACTGCCGCATCCGCCACGCCCATGGTCGCGCAGATCAACCGTATCACTGGTGTCAGCCCGGCCATCGGGCAGACCACAGCCGAGTTCCTCCGCCAGGGTCAGGCGCTCGATGATCTCCGCGCGAAATACAATCCGGTCTATGGCGAGATCCGACGCTACCGCACGGCGGTCTCCGAGCTGAAAGCCGCGCATCTGCAAGGCGCGATCTCGGTCGACGAAATGACGGCCGCCATCGCCCGCGAGCGGCGAGTGTCACTCGAGAGTATCGCCGCGCTCAAAGGGCGGACCAATGCGATCAACCGGATGGCGGGCGCGTCGCGCAACGGCGCTTACCGAACCCAGCAGATGTTCTACCAGGTCAACGACATTGGCGTCTCGCTGGCAGGCGGCATGAACCCCTTCGTCGTCATGGCGCAGCAGGGCACGCAGATCGCGCAGATCTACGGCTTCGGCAATGGCGGGGTCTCCGCGATCTTTCGCGATCTCGGCAAGCTGATCGGCGGCGTCGTCACCCGCTTCGGGCCGCTGCTCGCTGTCGTCGGTGTGGCAAGTGCGGCCATCGCGACGATGAGCCATGAGATCAACCAGGTCTCGGATGTCACCGTGAGTTTCGGAGATACGGCGCTCGCGGTCTGGCAAATTGCGGCGGACGGGTTGAAGAGCCTCCTGAAGCCGGTGGTCGATGCCATCGCACCCTGGTTCGCGTCGGCCTGGGAGCAGGTGGTGACGACAACGATCGATGCCGGAAACTCGCTCATCAAGGCCATCCAGCTCTCGGTGCTCGGGATCGGCACCTCGGTAGGGTCGATCCCCGATCTCTTCCGCGCAGCATTCAATGGGGCTGTGTCGCATGTGCTGACCAAGATGCACGACATGGTCTGGTATGTGGGCCATGCCATCGACGGGATTGCCGAGAAGCTCAACGAGACCTTCGGAACCGATCTCTCCACCGGCACGCTTTCGGGAACCATCGACAGGCTCAGCGAAGCAAGCGGCAGCTATGCCCGCGCAGCGACGGCGGCACGGGATCGACTGAACGAGCGATGGGAGGACGCCCGAACCAGAGCCGAGGAGATCGATGCGAGCAATCCGCTCGGGGACTTCTTCGACGCCGTGAAGCAGCGGGCGGTCCAGAACGCGCTGAAACGCACGGCGGAGGAAGCGGAGAAGACCGGCGGCGCTGGACGCGCGGCGGCAGAGCAGATGGTATCGACCGGCAATATCGGCGTCGCGGTATGGGAGTCGCTGCGTGACAAGCTGGCCGAGTATTCGAAAGAGGCGCGGAACACCGGAGACGCCATCGCCGATCGACTGGTCGGTGCCTTCGCCTCAGCCGAGGAGGCAGTCGGCCAGTTCGTGAAGACCGGCAAGGTGAATTTCACTGACCTGGTGACGTCGATGATCGCCGATCTCGCGAAACTGGCCGCGCGGCAATACATCCTCGGGCCACTGGCGAGCGGGATTTCCGGCATTCTCGGCAACGCCTTCGGCAGCGCGGTCACCACCAGCATCCGGCCGCTGGCCCGTCCCACCAGTTTCGCGGGCGGCGGTCACACCGGTTTCGGGGCCCGATCGGGTGGTCTCGACGGTCGGGGCGGGTTTCTCGCCATGCTCCATCCGCAGGAACGGGTGACGGATGAATTCCGGAGCGGCGGCGGGCGCCAGGCGGCGATGGCGCCGGTCACGGTCAATATCGCGACACGTGATGCGCCATCCTTCCGACAATCGCGAACACAAGTCGCGGCGGATATCCAGCGCGCTGTCGCCATGGGCAGGAGGGTTCTCTGATGGCGTTCCATGAAGTGCGTTTCCCCGACAATATCAGCCGCGGCGCGCGCGGAGGGCCGGAGCGGCGGACGCAGATCGTGGAGCTGACCTCCGGTGACGAGGAGCGCAATGCGAGCTGGGCGAATTCCCGGCGGCGCTACGATGTCGCTTATGGCGTTCGTCGGGCCGATGACCTGGCCGCGGTCGTGGCCTTCTTCGAGGCGCGAAACGGGCGGCTCTACGGTTTCCGCTACAAGGACTGGGCGGATTACAAGTCCTGCCTGCCGTCGCAGCGGCCAACGCCCACCGATCAGGGGCTGGGGACGGGCGACGGGACGGCGGTGACCTTCCAGGTTGCGAAGATCTACACGTCGGGATCGCAGGCCTGGACGCGGCCGGTCACGAAACCCGTCGCAGGGTCGGTCCAGGTGGCGCTCGATGGCATGGAACAAACTACGGGTTGGTCGATCGATACCACCACCGGCCTGGTCACATTCGAGGCGGCGCCCGGTGCGGGTGTGCTGGTCACCGCCGGCTTCGAGTTCGACGTGCCGGTGCGCTTCGACACGGACACGCTTGATGTCACCCTCGATCTCGAGCGGCTGGGATCGATCACCTCCATTCCGCTTCTGGAGATCCGGCGATGAACGAAGAGACGGGATTTCTGGCCTCGGTCCTGCGTGACCTCACGACCTCAACCGCTGTCATTCTTGCCGCCTGGGGCGCGCTGGGCGGGGCGACCAATGCGCTGACCACGAAGATGCACCTGCGGGACGCTCTGCGGCACATTCTGCTCGGCGGGCTGATCGCCGCCGGCATGGGCAGCCTTTCAATGGCAGTCATCACCACCTGGATGGACCTGTCATCTGCTGCCATTCCTTCCGGCGGCGCGGCAGGTTCCGCCGCCTATCTGGTGGGCGTGTTCGGTCCCGCCTTCATCGAGATGATGCTGGGGCGGATCCGCGCGCAGAAACACTCGGATGGCGGGTCCGGCGATGCGTGATCCAATGGCTTCGGTCAGGCGCCTGCGCCGCGCATCCGGCGATCCGCTCGTTGTCTTTCTCCATCGAATCCGTATCGGCGCAACCGTCGCCGTGCTCATCCTCATCTTCACGCAGCTGGGATAATCACCATGAACATGACGGATCGGGGGCTTGCCGCCCTCATCCGGCACGAGGGTATCGTGCCGGCACCTTACCTTGATGTCCGCGACGTCTGGACCTTCGGCATCGGCCATACCGGCGCGGCGGGTGACCCGAACCCTTCCGACATGAAGCGCGGAATGCCCGCCGATCTCGATCAGGGCATTCGGGAGGCATTCGACACCTTCCGGGCCGATATCGCCCGCTATGAGCGGGACGTCCGCAATGCCATTGCCGTGCCGGTCGAACCGCACGAGTTCGATGCGCTGGTCTCGTTTCACTACAACACCGGCGCGATCCATTCTGCTCGCCTGACTCGGTTGCTGAATGCCGGACTGCGCGACGCTTCAGCGGAAGCGTTCATGGGCTGGCTGAAGCCGGGCGCGATCCGGCCGCGCCGCGAGGCCGAAAGGGATCTGTTCCGGCATGGCCGCTATCCGGAGGGCACCATTCCGGTCTGGCCAGTCGATGCGTCAGGCCGCGTCAGCTTCGCCCGCGCCGCGCGCCTTCTGTCTGAGGACGAGGCGCTCGAACTTCTCAAACCCCAATCCAAGTCGGTCGGGTTGCTCGCCCGGCTCTGCATCTTTCTTTCATCGCTGATCAAAAGGAGCTGACCATGCGATACTTCCTCCCCAAATCGGTCACCTGGTGGAGCGGCATTCTTGCCGTGCTGACCGGCATCGCGGCGGGTGTGCTGCCCGAGGGCGAGACCATGTCCGAACTGGCGGTTCTCGTCGCGCGCCTGGCGGGTGCGGGCGATACCTCTCCGGCCACGCTGATCTTCGTCGGGACGGGCCTCATCGGTCTGCGCGACAAGTTCGAGCGCGGGCTGGGCGGCTGATCCCATGAAGGCGCTCGATCCTGCGCTCCAGGCCCATCTCGACGAAGGCACGACGACGCTCGCCTGGTGCTGGCGCATCACGCGGGCGGACGGGGTGGTCCTGGGCTTCACCGACCATGACCGGGTGCTCGCGTTCGCAGGCACGGAATTCGAACCCGAGAGCGGCTTCAGGGCATCCGAGGTTCGCTCGGGCTCGGACCTGTCGGTCGACGCGCAGGATGCCGAGGGCGTGCTTACCTCCGATCGGATCTCCGAGACAGATATCCGCGACGGGCGCTGGGACAATGCGCAGGTCGAACTCTGGCGGGCAAACTGGCACGATACCGGTCAGCGCGTTCTGATGCGGCGCGGCGCCATCGGCCAGATCCGGCGCGGTCGGGTCGCCTTGGTGGCCGAGATGCGCTCGCTTGCGCATCTACTCGGTCAAAATGCCGGGCGAAGTTTCCAGGCGACCTGCGATGCGGTCGTGGGCGATGCCCGCTGCGGGACCGATCTCGAAGCCGATGCTTTCCGGGGCAGCGGTGTGGTGACCGGGATTTCAGGGGATCGGTCATTCACGGTTTCCGGCCTCGAGGGCTTCGCCTCGGGCTGGTTCAGCTTCGGAACGATCGCGTGGTCCTCCGGCGCAAATACCGGGCGGCAGGCGGAAATCTCCAGCCATGTTTGGGACGGCGGGATCGCTACCGTTACCCTGCTCGAAGCGCCGGTTCTGCCGGTGGCCACGGGTGATGCTTTCACAATCCGCGCCGGTTGCGACAAGTGCGCGGAGACCTGTTCGGCGAAGTTCGGCAACATCGCCAATTTCCGCGGGTTTCCGGACATCCCTGGGCAGGACACCGTGCTGCGCTACGCGCGGCGGAGCGGCGCCAACAGCGGAGATGTGCTGTGACTTACGTCGTTTCCAACGGAAATGACGGGCGGCAGTGCATCGCCGCGCGATGCACGAGAGCCTCGGCAGACCAGAGCCGTGTCATCAGCGCAGCGCGTTCCTGGCTCGGCACGCCCTACCATGATCAGGCGAGTGTGAAGGGCTCGGGCTGCGACTGCCTCGGGCTGGCGCGCGGTGTCTGGCGCGAGGTGGTGGGGCCCGAGCCTTTCCCGATGCCGCCCTATTCCCGCGACTGGGGCGAGACCGGGACACGGGAGGTTTTGGCCGAAGGGGCGCGGACCATGATGCCGGAGATCGCGCCAGCCGAGGCCGGTCCCGGCGCGCTGGTGCTGTTTCGCATGCGTCCGCAGGCGATCGCGAAGCATGTCGGCGTTCTGTCCGGGCCCGATCGCTTCATCCATTCCTACGAGCGGCTGGGCGTGATCGAGCAGCCGCTCTCGCCCTCCTGGCGGCGGCGCATCGCCTTCGCCTTTCTGTTTCCGGATCGGAGCTGATCCATGGCCACCCTCGTGCTTGGTGCGGCCGGCGCCGCCATCGGCGGTTCCATCGGCGGCGCAATCCTCGGTGTCAGCGCCGCTACGATCGGCGGTTTCATCGGCTCCACCATCGGCTCCTATGTCGACAGCTGGATCATTTCCGCGCTCACGCCGGGATCAAGCTCGAGCTTCGAGGGGCAGCGTCTGGATTCGCTGCATGTGACCTCCGCCACAGAGGGCGCGGTCCTGCCGCGCGTCTGGGGCCGGCTCAGGATGGGCACCAACATCATCTGGGCCACGGATTTCCGGGAGAAGAAGGAAACCACCACCCAGGGCGGTGGCGGCAAGGGTGGCGGCGGCGGGAATACCGTGAAGACCACCGAATACTTCTACTTTGCCTCCTTCGCGCTGGCGATCTGCGAGGGGCCGATCACCGGTGTGGGGCGCATCTGGGCGGACGGGGCGCTGATGGATCTCTCCGGCGTGACCTGGCGCTGGTATCCCGGCAGTGAAAGCCAGCAACCTGATCCCTTCATGGCGGCGAAGTCTGGTGCGGCCAATACACCGGCCTATCGCGGCACCGCCTATCTGGTGTTCGAGGATCTGGAACTGACGGGGTTCGGCAACCGCATTCCGCAGATCAATGTCGAGGTGTTTCGACCGCTGGCCGAGGCCGACACCGCCGAGGGGCTGGTACGGGCGATCACGCTGATCCCGGCCTCGGGCGAGTTCGTCTACGCAAGCGAGGCGATCCGCAAGAGCAATGGTGCGGAGAACCTCAACGCCTCTTCGGGAACGCCCGACATGGTGGAGGCGCTCGATAGGCTGGAGGCCTCGGCGCCGAATGTCGAAAGCGTGAGCCTGGTCGTCTCGTGGTTCGGGGATGATCTGCGATGCGGGGAATGCCGGATCCGGCCGGGTGTCGAGCTCCGCTCGAAATCGACGAAGCCGAAGACATGGGAGGTCAATGGTGTCACCCGCGACGCGGCGCATCTGGTTTCCCGCGATGATGAAGGCCGCCCGGTCTATGGCGGCACGCCGGCGGATTTCTCGGTGGTGCAGGCGATCCAGGAGCTGAAGGCGCGCGGCAAGCGGGTGACCTTCTATCCCTTCCTGATGATGGACGTGCCGGGAGACAACACCCTGCCGGATCCGTATTCCGACAATGCCGCCGGAACGGGCCAGCCGGCCTTTCCCTGGCGCGGCCGGATCACCTGTTCTCCGGCGGCGGGTGCCGCGGGGTCGGTCGACAAGACCGCCGAGGCCGCGGATCAGGTCGCCGCGTTCTTCGACGGCATCTGGGGCTTCCGGAGGATGGTCCTGCACTATGCCAGTCTCTGCGCATCGGCGGGCGGGGTCGATGCCTTCATCATCGGCTCGGAAATGCGCGGCCTGACCACCATCCGCGATGGCGCCGCCAGCTACCCGGCCGTGGAGGCGCTGCGGGCGCTGGCTGCCGATGTGCGTGCCATCCTCGGACCGACCACGGCGATCAGCTACGCGGCCGACTGGTCGGAGTATTTCGGGCATCATCCGGACGACGGCACGGGGGACGTGTTCTTCCACCTCGATCCGCTCTGGGCCGACCCGGAGATCGACTTCATCGGCATCGACAATTACATGCCGCTCTCCGACTGGCGCGACGGGTTCGAGCACACTGATGCCGTGGCGGGTTGGCCGGCCATCTACGATCGCGACTACCTGCGCTCCAACATCGCCGGCGGCGAAGGCTACGACTGGTTCTATGCCACCGACGCTGATCGCTCTACGCAGGTGCGGACGCCGATCACCGATGGCGCTGCCGGCAAACCCTGGGTCTTCCGCTACAAGGATCTTTGGAGTTGGTGGTCGAACCGGCATCACAATCGGCCGGGTGGTGCCGAGTCCGTGACGGCGACGGCGTGGGTGCCAGATTCCAAGCCTATCCGGTTCACGGAGATCGGATGCCCGGCGATCGATCGGGGCACCAACCAGCCGAACGTTTTCTACGATCCGAAATCCTCGGAGAGCGAGCTACCGTATTTCTCTCAACGATGGCGCGACGATGCCATCCAGCGGGCGTATCTGGAAGCAACCCTCCTGTATTGGGGTGAGGCGGCGAACAACCCGGTCTCTTCGGTCTACGGAAGCCGGATGGTCGAGGTGGCGGACTGCGCAGCCTGGACCTGGGATGCGCGACCCTATCCCTTCTTCCCCGAACTGACCGATGTCTGGAGCGATGGCGAGAACTGGCGGCTGGGCCATTGGCTCACCGGCCGCCTCGGTTCCGCCTCGCTTGCCGCGCTGGTGCGGGATCTCTGCCTCCGGTCCGGACTGGCGGAGGATCAGATCGATGTCTCCGGCCTCTGGGGCGCGATCGAGGGTTTTGCCATCACCTCGCTCGAGGCACCGCGCAATGCGCTGACCACGCTGGGGCGGCATTTCGGTTTCGATGCGGTCGAGAGCGAGGGTGTCATCCGGTTCTTCATGCGGGGCCGCGCTGCTGTGGCGACGCTCTCCCTCGACGATCTGGTTGCCGCGGATACCGGCGAGCCGATCGAGCTGACCCGCGCTCAGGAGACGGAACTGCCGCAGGCTCTGAAGTGGAGCGTCACACGGGCCGATGAGGATTACGATGCGGTGGTGGTCGAAGCCCGACGCATCACGGTCGAGTCTTCGCGGATCAGCAGCGAGTCCTTTCCCATGGCGGTGCCGGCCGAAGAGGCTGAGCGGCGCTGTCGCCGCGCGCTGATGGAGGCATGGGTCGGACGCGAGACGGCGAGTTTCCGGCTCCCGCCTTCGCGGCTCGCGCTGGATCCGACAGATGTGATCGGGCTCGATCATGACGGGCGTTTCACCGAATACCGCCTGACCTCGGTCGCTGATGGAGAGGCGCGGAATGTCGAGGTGATCCGGCAGGATCGCACGACCGGGACACTGGCGCCGGGCACGCCGCGGAGATCGACACCGGAGGTGCCGGCGGTCTTCGGGGAGCCGGAGGTGGCGTTGCTCGATCTGCCGCAGATCTCGGAGGATGTCGCCGCACATCGCCCGCTCATCGCCGCTTACTCTGCCCCATGGCCGGGAGAGATCGCGGTCTGGCGTTCCGCGTCCGAGGATGGCTTCGAATGGCTGACCGGCGTGACACAGGCAGCACAGATGGGCGTTCTGGTGTCCGATCTCTGGTCCGGGCCAGTCTCGCGTTTCGACCATGGCAACGAGCTGATCGTGGATCTGTCCTCCGGTACGCTCGGCTCGGTCACCGATCTCGCCCTCTTTGCCGGGGCGAACGCCTTTGCCGTCGAGAGCGCACCGGGCGTCTGGGAGATCGTTCAGGCGGGTACGGCCGAGCTTCTGGCCGAGGGGCGGTACAGGCTCACACGTCTCCTGCGCGGGCAGCGTGGCACCGAGCATGCCATCGGCAACCCGGCGCCGGCCGGGGCGCGGGTGGTGGTGCTGGACGTGAGCCTCGCGGCCCTGCCGGTCTTGGAGGCGGAACTGGGCATCGCCTGGAACTGGCGCATCGGCCCGGCGAGCCATCCCGTTTCCGGTGACACCTATGTGGCAGAGACATTCACGCCCTCTGGCGCTGGGCTACGGCCGTTTTCTGTCGCCCATATCGAGCATCCGTGGCGGACACCGCGCACGCCCGGCGATCTCACCATCCGCTGGGTGCGTCGATCGCGGGCGCTCTCAGCCGATAGCTGGGCCGCACTCGAAGTGCCGATGTCCGAGCAGATGGAGGCCTACGAGGTGGAGATCCTCGACGGCTCGGTCGTCAGGCGAACCCTTTCGGCCACCACCACCAGCGTCGTCTACACCTCCGCCCAGCAGATTGCCGACTGGGGCGCGCTGCTTGGGCCGGGCGACAGCCTCGCCATCCACATCTACCAGCTCTCCGCCCTGGTCGGGCGTGGGGCGCTGAAATCCGCCACGCTCTATTTCTAGAAGGCTCCACCCATGTCCGATGCCACCACGAACCTCCTGCTGCCTTACCTGCTGGCGAGCCAGGCGCAGAAACACGTCACCCTGAACGAGACCCTCCGGCTGCTGGACGGGCTGGTCCAGATGGCGGTGATCGACCGGGATCTGACCGCACCGCCGGCCTCACCCGCAGACGGGGATCGATACATTGTCGGCGCCGGCGCCACCGATGATTGGGCCGGCTGGGATCTGAGCGTTGCGTTCCATGTCGACGGCGTCTGGACTCGGCTCGCGCCGCGGACGGGCTGGCGCGCATGGATCGAGGACGAGAGCGTTCTGCTGGTCTGGAATGGCGCGGCATGGGTGAGTGTCCTCCCCTCCGCGCTCCAGAGCCTTTCCCTGCTAGGGATCGGCACCGCGGCGGATGCGTCAAACCCATTCTCGGCCAAGCTGAACGCGGCGCTCTGGACGGCGCTGGGCGCGGCCGAGGGCGGGACCGGCGATCTCTACTACACAATGAACAAGGAGGCGGCGGGCGACGATCTCGGGCTCACACTGCAGACGGGCTACGTGACCAAGGCCCTTCTGGGCCTGTTCGGCACCGATGATTTCCGGCTCGCGGTCTCCGACGATGGCAACACCTTCTTCGACGCGTTCAGCGTCGATCGGCTCTGCGGCATCGTCGATCAGCCACGCCTGCCGCGCTTCAAGGGCTACACGAACTACGACAACTATGTCGGCGTCGACACCTGGACGAAGATTGCGATCAACAACACCGATTACAACGACCAGAGCGCCTTCGATGCGGCCACCAACTATTTCGTGGCGCCAGCGGATGGGACGTATCTCTTCGGTGCCACGCTGCTCTTTAAAACTAACGGCAGCACATCCTCCCGGATGCGCGGGCGGCTGGTTCTGAACGGCTCGACGGAAATCAGGGGGTCCTTCGGCGAGATCTCCGGCGCTCATGTCTCCGAGGCCACCGCGCTCTGGCTTCAGACCCTGGTGGCGCTGGGCGCGGGTGATACCGTGGAGTTGCAGGGGTATTTCCGGGCGGCGGATGGGTATTTCGCGGCGGATCATACATCATTCTGGGGCGCGAAAGTGGGCTGACAACCACGGTCGGCGTCGGGGCAGGCATTTCTGCGGTTGCCGAATTCCCGCAAATCGCACCCGCCCGGCGGTCCCAACCCATTGATTTGTTACGGGTGGCACAGATTTCCGGGGGCGTTGCCATGCGCCACCCCTGCCGGATCTGCAGCCTGCCTGCATGTTCGAGCCAGTCAGATTCCTTTCCGTCAGCAGCGGTATCGAGGCGGCGTCGATCGCCTGGAAGCCGTTCGGATTACGCTGTTGCCGGTTCCACCGCGCTTAACGGCCCGGCAATAACTGGCATCTTCAGCAGCAATGCCGGACTCCGGACCTTCGCGGGACACTGGACCAATGGGCGAGATGCGAAACTGCTGCCGTTCGAACTTTCGTTGTGGAGGTTGGCTGAAAAGCACTTAGCGTCCCTTCGACTGAGCTTGCACGCAATTCTCACTCTGCCGGTTGTTATTTCCTTGTGCAGTCGCACGAATAGCTCCAGTCCTCCACAACACACCTCGAAAGAAATTAGTAGCAGCCAATAAAAACGCAATCATATCAAAACCTGCAGGTCAAAAAGTAGCTTAAAACCATGGAAACTCACTCGTTTCCTTTCTTTACCTGCACGGAGGCAAGGGCCTCCAGAAACTCCTTTTGTGCTTGATGCCCTTTAACGTTTAATGCGTCAAAAAGGAGCTCCTCAGCCTCTTCAAATCGGTCAAAGTCTACAAGCGCCATCGCATACCAGAATCGAGCCCAAGCATTTTGAGTATCTTGAATTGCCCTTTCAAAGTATCCTTGAGATACTGAAATAGGATTTCCAGCAAGATGGTAGCATCTTCCAAGGTTTGCGTAGACAGCAGAGGTGCCGTACCCAACTTGAACAGCTTGATTTAGGCTCCTTAATGCGCCATCAAGGTCACCTAGTTTTATGTAGCATTTACCAAGTTGGAAGTTTGCGACACCGATAATGTCGAAGCTTTCGGCCGAATTTAGGACGCGCCTCAGCACTTGTATTGCTCGGTGCGGATTTTCTCTAATATGGAGGAGATTCCTGGAGATCTTAATTAGATATCTGCCCAGGATCTCATTTGCTTCAGCGTTGGATTCTGCTAGCGCCAATCTTTCTCTAATTCGCAACAGTTCCTTCAATTGATGTTTGGAATCGGCATCTTGGCCACCCTTAGAACGCCGGAGGACCGATCGTGAAGTCTCCCAATCCGAAATCGCGTTATCAATGTCGCCTAAGTCGCGCTTCAGCGCACCGCGAATGTTCAGTGTGATCCCAAGGTTGCGCTCATCCTTCTGCGAGCGCGCAATCTCGACCGATCGATCCAGATCCGCGAGCGCGCCCTCAGTATTCCCCAGATCGCGCCGGATGCCGGCGCGGCTATTGAGCAAGACGCCAAGACGCCGCGACTCGCCATCCTTTTCGACGAGCGCTATCGCCTGATCAAGGTCAGCCAGCGCACCTTCGAGGTCGCCGAGTTCCCGACGATCCTTCCATCGTTGCTCCAGCAAGCTCGAAAGCCGATCGTCGTCGCCGAGTTGGTCCTGCGCAGCGACTGACCCATCAAGATCGGAAAGAGCGCCCGCCACATCGCCAAGCGCTCGTCGCACACCAGCGCGCATGCCGAATGCCATCGCAAGACTCTGGTCGTCTTCCAGCGAACGCGCCGTTTCAACCGATCGATCCAAATCCGCAAGCGCGCCGTCCAGGTCGTTGAGGTCGCGCTTCAGCGCACCGCGAATGTTCAGTGCGAATGCAAGGTTGCGCTCATCCTTCTGCGAGCGCGCAATCTCGACCGATCGATCCAGATCCGCGAGCGCGCCCTCAGTATTCCCCAGA
>CANMIP010000021.1 GCA_947497945.1 uncultured Tropicimonas sp.
AACGTTGCTCGTTCATTCAAACCTCCATTTTGGAAGTCTGAATCAGAAATCAAACCGAATGGGAATCCTGATTGTCCACAGGCCCTAGAAGCAGCAGAGGTTAGGGCCGAGCCCCTCGGGATGCTCCTGTGCAGACTGTCTCATCCGGTCCGGTTGTCGCCGGTCCTTGTCAGGGCGTAGAGCTGAGTGCCGAGGGCGCCGCAGCAGGAGATCAGGGTGGGGCGTTTCGCGGGAGAAGTGCGGGGCTGCACTTCGTAGGAGGCGCGGATCATCAGCTTCCTTTGCGGCCTGCGGATCAGGCCGATATCAATCTGCTTGCCGAAGCCGTTGCCGCGTGCACCGTCATCCCAGATCTCGTAATCCTTGTTGTTGTTCCAGGTGCAGCCGATGCCATGGTCCGGAAGCAGCCGTTCGGCATTGTCCTGCCGACGTTTCACCGTGTCGGGATTGGTCAAGTCGAGATGACTGCCATAGCCGTCCCAGAAGGCGGAGGTCTGCGGCGTGCCATCCTCGCTACCGGCGATGAACTGCGAACCGGCCTCGGCATATTTCGCGCCCATGGCCTTGGCGCCGGGAACTTGTCGGTGTTCCAGTTGAACACGGAGCGGCAGCCGGGGCAGGGGCAGGCTGAGGGCGGGGAAACAGGTGACGACGAGCCGCAGCCCGAGCAGCACCGCGTAGAAGGGAAGCATTGGCCGGATGACCTCGCCAATCTTTCACCTTGCCGACCGAACAGCCGCTGAAGGGCGCCGAGCCGACCGGCGGGGTGCAGATGCCGATACGGAAGTTGAAGGTCATCATCACGCCGACATGCACCGGGTCCATGCAGAGACCGGTGACGACGGGCAGGAAGATGGGGGTGACGAACAACGGGGGCGGCGTCCTGTCCAGGAAGGTGCCGACAACCAACAGGCAGATCGTGGTCACGAGAAAGCGCAGCAACGGGTCCTCGGTGATTCCGAGTGGCGCGTCCAAGGTCGCGTATGGGATGTCGGCGAAAGCCTTGGTCCTGGAAATGGAAATGAAGCAGCCGATTATCGGCAGAACGCTGGAGGTGGCAATGGCCGATTCCTGGAGGATCGAGGGTAGTTCGCTGATCTTGCCTCGCGATACCGGAGCAGGGCGAGGAGCAGCGTATAGACGGCCACGGAGGAAGCCGCGGTCACGGTGAAGGCGCCGACCATGATATTGACGGTCAGCCCCATCGACAGGCGGAGCGAGGGCGAGACCTTCCCTGTCGCCAGCGACTTGGACCCGAGGTTGAAGCTGCCATAGACCATTTCCACGAATGCGAAGATTGCGTTGGCACCGATGATCGCGAAACTGACCGTCCGGTGCGTGGTGCCGGTGGTGACCGTCGGCAACAGGTCGATGGCGAGATGGCGAGATGGCGGCGCTGGCCGAGCCTGTAAGCCGCTGCCAGCAGCGCGACCCGGATGACCAGGAAACGCGCCATTTCGTCGGTCACTGTGCGGATCGTTCCGAGCAGGGAGCGGGAGACCACCTGCCAGACGACACAGACCACCAGGACTGCGAAGGCGGCGATAAGGACGGATCCCAGGATCCTGTCGGCGAGGTTGACGATGGCGTCCAGGAATCCTCGCCCATGCGCCAGGAACAGGGGCGGCTCGAGGCGCCAGAGCATCGGATTTCGACCGCGCCCTGACCCGGAATCGAAACCCGGGCAAAGTCAATCGAAATTGGCTGTCCAAAAGCCGAAAAATGAACAACCAGAACCGCAGGGAGTTTCGTTCCACAGTCCCTGCGCGACGTGTCCCCATTGCCGCCTCGCCGATCGTGGCCGACCTGATCGCCGGCATCAATGCGATGATCGAGACATCCGGCCCCCGGACCCATAGGTCCCAGGAAGGGCAGACGCCTTTCGCATATGGCACAGCGAGGTCGAACGGTCAGAACCGGCGAAAAAACGCGCTGCAATGCGTTCATGACGAGGCGTATGATCTCCCGTTCAACCGGCAGGATCCGAACCGCGAGGCGCTCCTCGTCGCCCGTAGCCGCCCCGCGATACCGCTCGACGGGGAGTTGAATTTCTGTGTCGATCTGCTCGCTACCGCGGCTGCGGCGGAAATGGCTCGCCATGGAGCCCTAGGCGCGAAGCCCCCTGGGATGACGCCCCCCTTGTGGGCGAGACCACGCCCGGGCCTTCCAACTTTCAGATACAGAGGGAGAAATGTTTCATTTTCGAAGCATCTGCCTGGCACACACGCCCGCTCGACGTCGAGACGCCCGATGATGGCAGGCGTCGCGTCCTGCGCAACGGCGCGCCGCAATATGACTGCAAGATCTTTCTCGACGGGGTGTTTCTTGGCAATCGCTTTGGCGGCATCAATCGCGAAGGTCGATGATCGAGACCCGCGAAGCCTGATCCGCGACCTCTTCGTGCCTCTCGTGCCGGGGGCTGGCGACATCTGGGGCCGGGTTGCCGTGGAGACTGACGGCCCCGCAGCGATCCTCGAAGCCCTGCCTCTGCGCGATTTTGAAGCGGCCCGGCGCGCCATGTGGCCGCATCTGGAGAATATCCGGCCGACGCTGGTGGCGCTTTCTGATGCCGGGATCCCGAATTCGACGGCCATCGCTGCACGCCGGCAAGCCTTGCCGAGCCGGATGACGATCAGGGCAGGGAGGCGCTGCCCGTGTCTGCCCCGGCCATCTCCCTCCCGCGGACCTGTCGGCTGCGGATGGCGACCGCCACGGCCGTCATGGCGGTTTCCCGGCGCGGACCCGCGCAGCCAGTCTCTGCCAATAAAATGTGCAGAAGGCGCGGCCTTCCGGCCAAACCTCCGCAAAAATCGGCAGCTGCGGCAAAACCCGCTCGCATGGGCGCGGCGGCTGTGTTTGCTGGGGGGCGAAGACGCGCTCAGGGAGAAAACATGTCGATCAAGGCCGCCATCCACCACCTGACCCACTATAAATACGACCGGCCTGTCACGCTCGGCCCACAGATCATCCGCCTGCGCCCCGCGCCGCATTCGCGCACCCGCGTCATCTCGCATTCGCTGAAGGTCTCGCCGGACGGGCATTTCGTCAATCACCAGCAGGACCCCTATGGCAACTGGCTGGCGCGTTTCGTCTTTCCCGAGCCGGTCCGCGAGTTGAAGATCGAGGTCGACCTGGTTGCGGACATGACGGTCTACAACCCGTTCGACTTCTTCGTCGAGGAGGTCGCCGAGCATCTGCCCTTCGATTATCCCGACGATATCACCGAGGACCTGTCGATCTACATGTGGCCGGAAGAGGCCGGGCCGAAGCTGAAGAAGCTGATCGAAAGCATTGAATTCAATCCCGAAGAGACGACGGTCGATTTCCTCGTCGGGCTGAACATGCGGCTTCAGAAACTGATCAGCTATGTCATCCGCATGGAGCCCGGTGTGCAGACGCCGGAGGAGACGCTGACGGCAGGCAAGGGTTCCTGCCGCGATACGTCCTGGTTGCTGGTGCAACTGCTGCGCCATCTCGGCATCGCGGCGCGGTTCGTCTCCGGCTACCTTATTCAGCTCGAGCCGGACTTGAAGGCGCTGGACGGCCCCTCGGGCACGGATCACGATTTCACCGATCTGCACGCCTGGTGCGAGGCCTATCTTCCCGGTGCCGGCTGGATCGGGCTCGACCCGACCTCCGGCCTGCTGACCGGCGAGAGCCATATCCCGCTGGCCGCCACACCGCATTACCGCAATGCCGCACCGATTTCCGGCATGGCGAGCGATGCGAAGGTCGAGTTCGATTTCAACATGACGGTGACCCGCATTGCCGAGCATCCTCGGATTACCAAGCCGTTTCCGCAGGATAGCTGGGAGAAGCTCGATGCGCTCGGCAAACAGGTCGACGAGGTGCTGGAAGAGGGCGATGTCCGCCTGACCATGGGCGGCGAGCCGACCTTCGTTTCCATCGACGATTACGAGAGCGACGAGTGGAACACGGCCGCTGTCGGGCCGATGAAGCGGGAACTGGCGGATGAGCTGATCCGGCGCCTGCGCGACCGTTTCGCGCCAGGGGGCTTTCTGCATTACGGTCAGGGTAAGTGGTATCCGGGCGAGACCCTGCCGCGATGGACCTTCTCGCTTTACTGGCGCCGCGACGAGCAGCCGATCTGGCGTAACCCGGAGCTGATTGCGAAAGAGGCCGACGACACCAAGGTCGGTCCGGACGAGGCGAAGGCGGTGCTGCGCCATATCGCCGAGAGCATTGCGGTCGACCCGGATCACGTCCAGCCGGCTTATGAGGACCCGGCGGAATGGATTCTCAAGGAAGGCAACTTGCCGGCCAATGTCAGCCCGGACAACCCGAAGCTGAAGGATGCCGAGGCGCGGCACCGGATCACCCGCGTCTTCGAGCGCGGGTTGACCCAGCCCTCGGGCATGGTGCTCCCCGTCCAACGCTGGCAGACCCGGGCGACGGGTGGCTGGGTGTCTGAACTTTGGCGCACACGGCGTGGAAAACTCTACCTTATTCCTGGTGACAGCCCGGTCGGGTTTCGGCTGCCACTGGAGGCGCTGCCCTACGTCTCCGTTGGCGCCTATCCCTATAGCTACCCCGCCGACCCGGCGACGCAGGAGGGCGAGCTGCCGGTCTTTGACCCCGATGCGCGGGCACGCAACCGGGGCGAACCGGCGGTGACGCCCGGCCACCGGCAGGCTGGACAATTCACCCCCTCCGAGCGGGTGCAGGACCGCAACGCGCAGCGCGCGACTCCGCTGGACGATACCACGGGCATGCCCACGGGTGGGATCGTGCGGACGGCGATGTCGGTGGAGCCGCGCGACGGACGGCTCTGCATCTTCATGCCGCCGACGGAGCGGGTCGAGGATTACCTCGAACTGGTCGCGGCCGCCGAGCAAGCGGCGGAAGATCTTAAGCTGCCGGTCCATATCGAGGGCTACTCGCCGCCCAATGACCCGCGCCTGAACGTGATCCGCGTGGCGCCCGATCCGGGCGTGATCGAGGTGAATGTGCACCCGGCGCAGAACTGGGAGGACTGCAAGTCGATCACGCAAGCCGTCTACGAGGAGGCGCGCCAGTGCCGTCTCGGGGCGGACAAGTTCATGATCGACGGGCGGCATTGCGGCACGGGCGGCGGCAACCATGTCGTCGTCGGCGGAGCCACACCGCTGGACAGCCCATTCCTGCGCCGCCCGGACCTGCTCAAGAGCCTGATCCTGCATTGGCAGCGCCACCCCTCGCTCTCCTATCTCTTCTCCGGCCTCTTCATCGGCCCGACCTCTCAGGCGCCGCGCATGGATGAGGGGCGGCATGACAGCCTCTATGAGCTCGAGATTGCGCTGGACCAGATCCACCCGCCGGGCCATGGCGATGTGCCGCCGCCCTGGCTGACGGACCGCCTGCTGCGAAATATCCTGATCGACGTGACCGGCAACACGCACCGGGCCGAGATCTGCATCGACAAGCTCTATTCGCCGGACGGCCCGACCGGCCGACTCGGGCTGATCGAGTTCCGCGGCTTCGAGATGCCGCCAGATCCGCGCATGAGCCTTGCCCAGCAGCTTCTGATCCGCGCGCTGATCGCCCGGATGTGGCAGAACCCGGCCCATGGTGCACCGATCCGTTGGGGCACGCGGCTGCATGACCGGTTCATGCTGCCGCATTTCGTCTGGGAGGATTTCCTCGACGTGCTGCGGGACCTGCGCGACCACGGGTTCGAGATGGACTCGGAGTGGTTCAAGGCGCAGGCCGAGTTCCGCTTCCCCTTCTGCGGCGAGATCGAGGCCGAGGGCGTGCACCTGGAACTGCGCCAGGCGCTGGAGCCCTGGCATGTGCTGGGCGAGACCGGCGCCATCGGCGGCACGGTGCGCTACACGGACAGTTCGGTGGAGCGGCTGCAGGCGCAGCTCACCACGACCGACCCGGAGCGCTACGCGGTGACCTGCAACGGACGCCGTTTGCCGATGCAGGCGACGGGAACGAGCGGGGTCTCGGTCGCGGGGCTGCGCTTCAAGGCCTGGCAGCCGCCCGAGGCGCTGCACCCGGTGCTGCCGATCAACGCGCCGCTCACCTTCGACATCTTCGACACCTGGACCGGACGGGCGCTGGCGGGCTGCACCTATAGCGTCGCCCATCCCGGCGGGCGCAACTACGACACCTTCCCGGTCAATGGCAACGAGGCCCAGGCGCGGCGGCTGGCGCGGTTCGCGCCGCACGGGCATAACCCGGGAGCCTACTTGCCCCCGGCCGAATTGCCCCATAGGGAATTCCCGATGACGCTCGATCTTCGTCGGGCGCCGGGACTTTAAGGCAAGGGCCACGGGCCGGAGGCAGGATGCAGGGAGAGGGTGGCGATCCGCTGGAGCGGCTGCTTGCGGGCTATGTGCTGCAGGAGGACGTTCCGGACGAGCTCCTGGGAGCGGACGGGCTGGTGCGCCCGGTCTGGGCGAATTTCGTGCGCCGGCTGGCCTCGATGCCCGAGGGGCGGCTGGCCGAGCGGATCGCCCATGGCGACCGCTACCTGCGCGATGCCGGAGTCTATTACCGCCGCTATGGACAGGATGACAACGCGCAGCGCGACTGGCCGCTCTCCCATGTGCCGTTGCTGATCTCGGAAGACGAGTGGAGCGAGATTTCCGCCGGGCTGGCCGAGCGCGCCGACCTGCTGGAGAAGCTCGCCGCCGATCTCTATGGCGAAAACCGGCTTGTCGCCGAGGGGCATCTGCCGGCCTCGCTGATCGCCGAGAGCCCGGAATGGCACCGTCCGCTGGTCGGGCAGCGCCCGCGGGACGGGCATTTCCTCGACTTCATCGCCTTCGATATCGGCCGCGGCCCGAAGGGCAACTGGTGGGTGCTGTGCGACCGCACGCAATCGCCGTCTGGCGCGGGGTTCGCGCTGGAGAACCGGATCGCCACGACCCGGGTCTATTCCGACATCTTCGTCGGCGCCAATGTCACACGGCTCTCCAACTTCTTCCGCGATTTCCGGGACCGGTTGATGGGGCTGCGACGGGGCAACCGGGGCCGGGTCGGCATCCTGACGCCGGGGCCGCTGAACGCGACCTATTACGAACATGCCTATATCGCCCGTTATCTCGGCTTCACGCTGCTGGAAGGCGACGACCTGACGGTGCTTGGCGGACAGCTGATGATCCGCACCATCGACGGGTTGCAGCCGATCTCGGTGCTCTGGCGCCGGCTGGACAGCGAATGGGCCGACCCGCTGGAGCTGAACGAGGGGTCGCATCTGGGCACGCCGGGGATGCTCGGGGCGATCCGCGCCGGCAATGTCTCGATGCTCAACGCGCTCGGCTCGGGCGTGCTGGAAACCCGCGCGTTGATGGCCTTCCTGCCGCGGCTGAGCGAGCTTCTGGATGGCCGGCCGCTGAGGATGCCCAATGTCGCGACATGGTGGTGCGGCCAGGAGAGCGAGCGGGCGCATGTGCGCGCCAATGCTGACCAGATGGTCTTTTCCTCGGCCTGGGCCACGGGGCTGGCGCATGAGACCGGCGGGGTGACGCCGCCCGCAACCGGGCTCGACGCCTGGATCGAGCGGCGCGGGGCGGCGCTGGTGGCGCAGGAGCAGGTGCAGCTTTCGACCGCGCCGGCGCTGATCGACGGCGCGCTGGTGCCGCGCCCGATGACGCTGCGGGTCTTCCTGGCGCGGACCGAGAATGGCTGGGTCGCCATGCCGGGCGGCTTTGCCCGGATCGGGCGCTCCGAGGACAGCTCGGCCATCGCCATGCAACAGGGCGGCCAGGTGGCCGATGTCTGGGTGATCGGGCGCAAGACGGAGCGCGCCGGGAGCCTGCTGCGCTCGGACGAGAATTTCGAACGCAGCCCGCCGGCGGCGCTGCCAAGCCGGGCGGCGGACAATCTCTTCTGGCTTGGCCGCTACGTGGAGCGCTCCGAGCACATGGTGCGCGTCCTGCGCGCCCGCCATGCGCGGCTGGCCGAGAGCGAGATGCCGGACGCGCCGCTGCCGCTTTTTGCGGCGCGCTATCTCGAAAATCTCGGCTGCACCAGTGTCGAGGCGGTTCCGTCGGAGCTTGTGGAGTCGGTCTCCGCCGCGCTCGGCTCCGCCGGCCATGTCGCGGATCGCTTTTCCGTCGACGGGATGCTGGCGCTCGCGGACCTGACGCGGACCGTTCGGGAATTCGCCGAGCGGGTAACGCCGGGCGATGACGCGGCAAGCGCGATGGGCGTGCTGATCCGCAAGCTCAACGGCTTCTCCGGGCTCGTGCATGACAACATGTACCGTTTCGAAGGCTGGCGCTTCCTGTCCATCGGCCGCGCCCTGGAACGGGCCTCGACCATGAGCACCTGTCTTGCCGTCTTTGCCGACGCCTCGGCGCCGGCGGGTGCGCTCGACATGGCGGTCGAGATCTCCGACAGCGTGATGACCCATCACCGCCGCTACACGGTGGCGACCAACCGGGCGACGGTGGTCGACCTGCTGGCGCTGGACGAGCTGAACCCGCGCTCGATCCTGTGCCAGCTCAGCGATATCGAGGCCCATCTGGCGCATCTGCCGGGCACGGGCCAGCACCGGCAGATGACGCCGCTCACGCGGGCGGTCCTGCGGGCGCGCACGGATCTGGCGCTGCAGCTGCCGGACGGGATCAAGACCCGCGACCTGGAGCGGCTGGGCGACGATATCGCCGGCATTTCGGACCAGCTCACGCTGGCCTATCTGAGCTGAGGGGCGGGATATGCTGTACGAAATCCGGATGAAGCTGAGCTATCACTACCCGGTCCCGGCCACCGCCGGGCGGCACCTGCTGAGGCTGATGCCGGCGACGATCGCGGGGGAGCAGCGGCTGGACTCGGCGCATCTGAAGGTGAAGCCCGATCCGGTGGAATGGCGCGAAAGCGTCGATTTCTTTGGCAATCGCACCGATGATGTCGCCCTCGACAAGCCGCATTCGGAGAGCGTCTTCGAGATGTCGGCACGGATCGAGCGGATGGTGGAGGGGCAGCGGATCGACCTCTCGGCCCGCCCGGAGGAGCTTGCGGGCGAGATCACCGCGCAGGCCACGCTGGCGCCGGATGCCCCGCATCATTTCCTCGGCACAAGCCCCCGGATCACACTGCATCCTGCGATGACCACCTATGGCAGGAAGGCGGCGCGGGGGGCGCAGTCTGTGCTGGAGATATTCCACGCGCTTGGCCGCCAGATCCATGCCGAGTTCAAGTTCGACCCGGAGGCCACCGAGGTCGACACCCCGGCGCTGGAGGCTTTCGAGCGCCGCGAGGGCGTGTGCCAGGATTTCACCCATGTGATGATCTCCTGCCTGCGTGGGATGGGGATTCCGGCGGGCTATGTCTCGGGTTTCCTGCGCACCGTGCCGCCTGAGGGGCAGGCCCGGCTGGAAGGGGCGGACGCAATGCACGCCTGGGTGCGTGCCTGGTGCGGCGCGCGCATGGGCTGGGTGGAATTCGACCCGACCAATGCGCTTGAGGTCGCCAATGACCATGTGGTGATCGCCTATGGGCGCGACTATTCCGACATCGCGCCGGTCAAGGGCGTGATGCGGCTTGCGGGTGGTCAGAGGACAAGCCAGGCGGTGGATGTGATCCCTCTGGACGCTGGTTGATCTGGGCTTGGAGGTTTTCGAGTCTAGATATAATAATTTTGTCAGTGGGTTACGGTGAGTATTTGATGTAATCGAACAGATTTGGATCTGCCGTGGTTCCACGGCCTCGGAACGGGCTCCATGCCAACGAGCGCTCTCTTTTCCCGACAGGTCCGACCGGACGGGAACCTCAGCCGGTCGGCATGACCAAACCTTCCTTCGCGCCCGCAAAAGGCACGATCCGCAGGATCGTTCACGCGCGCGAAGCGCGCGCCTCCGAGCTGTCCGTCCCGTTCTCGTCCCGCGAGTCGAACTTGGCGATCCAGCGCTCCACCGAGAAGATGTCGAAATAGATCGACAGCAGCGCCGGCAGCACCAGGATCACGAGGATCATCGAGGCCAACAGCCCCGCCGCCACCGAGACCACCAGCGGCACCATGACCTGCACCTGCGGCGAGCCGTCGGATATCAGCGGCAGCAGGCCGATCACGGTCGTGCCGGTCGAGAGCAGGATCGGGCGGAAGCGTTCGCGCACCGCGTCCAGCGCGGCGGCAACATGGTCTTCGCCCTTCAGGTGGGTCTGGAAGAAGGTCAGGAACAGGATCGCGTTGTTGACGACGATCCCCGCCAGCGAGGCGAAGCCGATGAAGCTCGGCATGGCAAGGTCGATGCCGAGCGCCCAGTGACCGGTGATCGTGCCGATCAGCGCGAAGGGAATGGAGAGCATGACCACCACCGGCAGCGTGTAGCTGCGGAACTGGAAGGCGAGTACGAGATAGATCCCGACCAGCCCGAGCAACAGCTTCGACATGGTCGAGGCCTGGGATTCCTGCTCGTCCTCCGAGGCGCCGCCGATGGAGATGGTCACGCCGGGATGGGTGCGCATGATTTCGGGGGCGAGCTCTCCGGTCACCACGGCGGCGATCTTGCCGGGTGTTGTGGTGGCGCGGTCGATCTGGCCGATGATCTGCGCTGTGGCCAACCCGTTCTTGCGCTTGATGACCGGGTAGGAGGAGGTGACGGAGATATCGGCCACGGTCGCCAGCGCCGCAAGCTCGCCGCCGCCGACAAGGATCGGGAAGGCCTCCAGATCCGCCATGTGGCGCACGGAATCGTCCAGTTCGACCTGCACGGTAACGTTGGAGAGCCCAGTGCGGAAGCTGTCTGTCTCCGAGCCCGCGAAGGCGTTGCGCAGCTGCGCGGCCAGCGCCTGCGGCGTCAGCCCGATGGAATAGCCATATTCATTGAGCGAGAGCTGCACCTCGCGGCGCCCGCCATAGAAATCGGTGAAGGCCTCGGTCACGTCGTCACGTGCGGTGAGCGCGGCGAGGAGCTGGCTCGCAGCCATCTCGAGATCTTCCAGGTCGCGCCCGGCCAGTTCGACATCGAGATCATTGCCGCCCGGGCCAAGCTCGGCCTGCGCGAAGCTCGCCTGGATCACGTCCGGCAGCGGCCCGGCTTCTTCGCGCCAGCGCGCGACCACCTCGTCGGCCTTCACGTTGCGCCGGGCCGAGGCCAGCAGGTCGACCGTGAGCGTGGCGGTGTTGGAGCCATTGTCGTTGACGTTGGAATTGGTCGCATATTGCACCAGCACCCGTTCAACCAGCTTCTCGCCGCCCTCGGTCCCGGGCGTCAGTTCCGCATCGACACGCTGCAAGGCCGCGATCAACTGCTCCACCCGTTCGATGGTGCGGTCACGTTCGATGCCGGTGGTGAGCGAGATCTTGGCCTGGATCGTGTCGCCCTCGATGGTCGGGAATCCGACCACCTTGACCTGTCCGGAGGCGACAAGCCCGATGGCGAGCATCAGGCAGGCGATCACCGCACCGATGGTGAAATAACGGACCTTCACCAGGAAGGTGACCAGCGGGATGACGATGCCTTCCTTGAAGCGGTCCAGCAGCCGCGCGGCGGGGCGGTGCTCATGTTCGGAGGGGTCGTCCGTGCCGGAATGGCTCAGGTGATGCGGCAGGATCAGGAAGCCCTCGACGAGGCTGAAGCCGAGTGTCAGCAGCAGCACCATCGGGATATAGGCGAGGATCTGTCCCATCGTGCCGGAGACGAACATCAGCGGGCCGAAGACACAGGCCGTGGTCAGGAAGGAGGAGGTGATGCCGGGCACCACTTCCAGCGTGCCGCGGCTGGCGGCTTCCAGCTTGCCCGCCTTGCGGCGCCAGCGCTCGATATTCTCGGCGATGACGATGGAATCGTCCATGATCAGGCCCACGGCCATCAGGAGCGCCACCAGCGTGATCATGTTGATGGTGATGCCGAAGCTGTCCATCAGGAAGAAGGTGCCGAGGAAGGAGACGGGCAGGGCGGCCGAGATCCACAGCGCCTCGCGCAGGGTGAAGAACAGCCACATGGTCGCGAAGACCAGCACCAGCCCGATGCCGATATTCTTCAGGATCAGCGTCAGACGCTCCTCGACCAGCTCGGTCATGTTGAAGAGCACGGTGATGTCGAACGGGTCCGGCCAGGCCTCGCGCTCGGCTTCCAGCACCTCTTCGACCTCGTCGAAGATGCGGATCGCGTCGCCTTCCTTGCCCTTGAAGACGGTCACAATGGCGGCCTGGGTGCCGTTGATGAAGCTTTGCATGTTCTCGTCGGTATCGACGATCTGCACCTGCCCGAGATCCTTCAGCCGCACCATGCCGCCCGAGGGATTCTGGATGACGATGAGGTCTTCCAGTTCGGCGATGGAGCGGCGCGCATCGGCGTAGCGTAGCGTGATCGAGCTGCCATCGGTGTCCACGGCGCCGAGCGGCTGGCGCAACGAGCGGGCGCCGATGGCGTTGACGATATCCTGGCTGGAGACGCCGTAGCGGCGCAGCGCAGTGGTGTCGAAACTGACCCGCAACTCGCGATCGGTGATGCCGGAGACTGTGGCTTGCGTGACGCCGGGCAGCGAGAGCAGCCGGTCGGCCAGCGTGTCGGCATATTCGGTCAAGCCGCGCTTGCCGTAGATACCGGAGATGGCAAGCATGGCGATCAGCTCGTCGCGCCCGCCAAGCTCGACGGACCAGTTCTCGGCATCCTCCGGCAGGTCGCCAATACCGGAAACGGCGGAATTGATGTCATTGTAGAACTGCGCGAGATCGCCGCCTTCCTCCAGCTCAGCGGTGGCCGAGGCGCGCCCGTCAACGCTGAGGCAGTCGAGATCGGCGAGCCCCGCGGTGCCGGTCAGCGCGTCTTCCAGCTCGGCACATATCTCCTCGTCCACATCGAGCGCCGAGGCGCCGGGATAGACCATCGAGACCCGGACCGTGGAGGCGGCGACATCAGGGAAGGTCTCGCGTTCGAGCTGGGGCAGCGTGGACAGGCCGAGGACACAGACCAGTATCATCAGCAGGTTGGCGGCAACCGGGTGCCGGACGAACCAGGAAATCATCTCACTGATCTCCCTGCGGCACGGCCTGTGACGCGACCTGTGGCCTGACGAGCTCCAGCGGCGTGCCGAGCACCGGCGGGCGTGGATCGGTCAGCACCAGCAGCTCGCCGCCCTCCAGCCCGTCGAGCACGAGAACATTCTCGCCGATGACCTGCCCGGTCTCGACCGGCAGCACCGCAAGCTGTTCCTGCGCATCGGCAATATAGACGAAGGAGGCGCCGTCGTCGTCATAGCGCAGCGCGGCGCGGGGGACGGTCATGCCGTCGGGCCGTGGCTCGGTGGAGAAGGTGACGGTGACGAAGGCGCCGACATTAAGCGGCGGGCGGTTGATCTTGCGCTGGCTGAAGAGCGGATCTTCAACCCGGACGACAAGGCCGAGCGTGCCGGTCTCGCTGTCCATCGTGCCGCGCAGCCGCACGATCTCGGCCGGCCAATGCGCCTCGATCCCGGCAATCTGCATCGAAACGGCGGCGGTGACTCCGGCCTCGGTCAGGATCTGCACCGCCTGCGCCACGTCGACCACGCTGTCGCCGTCGAAGCGGTCGCCGAGGGCGACGGTGATCATCGGCACGAATTCGGTCGGCTGGATCTCGGCCGTGATCTCGACGGCGGCTGTGTCATCCATCTTCAGCAGCGTGTCGCCGCTGCGGGCAAATTGCCCGCTCTCCGCATTGAGCTCGCTGACCCGGCCGCGGAAAGGCGCGCGGATGGTTGCCTTTTCGAGGCTGCGTTCGGCCTCGGCCAGCTCGGCGCGGCGCACGGCGAGCGTGGCCTGCAGGCTGTCGCGCTGCGAGGGGAAGAGGGCGAGGGTGTTTTCGAGCTGGGTCACGGAATTGGTCTGTGCCAGCAGGGTTTTCTGGGCGCCGTCCAGCGCCGCCTGGGTCGAGGTGCCGCGCCCGACGAGGGAATCGATCCGGTCATATTCGGCCTGGGCCACTTCCAGGATCCGCTTCTCGACAGCCAGCGAGGCGCGCGAATTGACCTCCTGCCGGTCCAGTTCGGCGAGCTGCGCCTCGGCGGCGGAAATATTCGCGAGGGTCTTTTGCCGCGCGAGCTCGTAATCGGTGCGGTCGATCTCGGCCAGCACGGTGCCCGCCTCGACGATGCTGCCCACGGCGAGCCCCTCGGCCAGCGTCACGATCCGCCCCTGAACCTCGGAGATTGCCGACCAGTCCCGCACCGGCTCGACGCGGCCATAGCCCACCGCCGTGGCCGCAACCGGGTGCGGCTCCAGCTCGATCACCCGCACGGCAAGCCTGTTTTCCTTCGGAGTCGAGGTCGGCACATCGCCCTCCTGCGTCATCATCCGAAACCCGAAGAAGCCGGCCAGAAGCGGCGGGATGATCAGCAGGGGGCGCAGGTTCATGGCGTGTCTCCATTTCGGGACGGGCTGTCGACGAGGGTCACCCTCTTCGGTTGCGTCGAACGGACAAAAAAGACAATAGGGCAGGGACCGCCGATGCGGTGCTGCGCCCATTGAGCGCGGCACAGGGACATGCCGGGGCGGCGAAGGGGAGTATTGCCATGAGACCGGAAGCCCGCCTCGCAGCGGCCGCCGAGATCCTCGATCTCTATCTTGCCGGGGAGCCGGCCGAGAAGGCGCTGACCAACTGGGCCCGGCGCAGCCGGTTCGCCGGCGCCAAGGACCGCGCGGCCGTGCGCGACCATGTTTTCGATGCGATCCGCCAGCGCCGGTCCGCCGCCTGGGCAGGCGGGGCGGAGACGGGGCGCGGCCTGGTGATCGGGCTTTTGCGCTTGCAAGGCCTCGACCCGGCCGCCTCCCTGACCGGTCAGGGATATGCGCTTTCCCCGCTGCGCGAGGATGAGGCGGCGGTCGCGGACACCGCGCCTGAACTGGTCGCGCTCGACTGCCCGGACTGGCTCGAGGCGGATCTGCGCAGCAGTCTCGGCGCGGATTTCGCCCCGGTGCTGCAGCGGTTGCGCGGGCGTGCCGATCTCTTCCTGCGGGCGAACCTGTTGCGCTGTACGCCAACGGAAGCCGCGCGCGCACTGGCCGAGGATGGGGTGGAAACCGAGCCGCACCCGCTTTGCGACACGGCGCTTCGCGTCCTGGGCGGTGCCCGGGCGCTGCGCAACGGTCAGGCCTATCGTGACGGGCTGATCGAGATCCAGGATGCGGCGTCGCAGGCGGTCGCGGCTGCCGTGCCCTTGCCCGCGTCGGGGCGCGTTCTCGACTATTGCGCCGGCGGCGGCGGCAAGGCGCTGGCGTTGGCCGCCCGCAAGGGCGGCGAGATATTCGTGCATGATGGCAACCCCCGGCGGATGGCCGATATCCCCGAACGGGCCCGCCGGGCCGCTGCCCGCCTCACGCCGCTTGAGGAGTCCGAGCTGGAGGCCGGGGCGTACGATCTTGTTGTCACCGATGTGCCCTGTTCGGGGAGCGGTGCCTGGCGACGGCAGCCGAACGCCAAATGGCGCCTGGATGCAGACGGTCTTGCCGGCATCCTGCAGCTTCAGCGCAGCATCCTGTCCCGCGCGTCAGATCTCGTCGCGCCGGGCGGGGCGCTGGCCTACATGACCTGTTCACTGCTGGATGCGGAGAACGAGGCGCAGCGGGAGCAATTTCTCGCCGAACGCCCCGGCTGGCGGCTGGAGCGCGAGATCCGGCTGTCGCCGCTTCAGGGCGGGGACGGGTTTTTCCTTGCAATCCTGCGCACTGAAGGGGGAGCATAACAGCATTCGGGGGAGCTTTTTTCGTTTTGGTGATTTGCCTTAAGCGAGGATTAACAAATTGCGACCGAAATACAGGGGAAACGAATCGAATGGGAGAAGACCCTTGTCGCATCCGGCGCTCGCCCCCGCCCCCGTGACCCGAACGGCTTCCGGCTACGCTGGGCGAACGCTTCATGTCGCGGTTTTCGCCTTGGTCCTGTTCGGGGCGGCCTTCTATGTGCCGGACCCGATGCTCGGCCTGGTGCTGTTTGGATCCGGCGCTTCGCTGGCAGCGCTCGCATTTCTGATCCGGCTGTTCTCCGCGCGCGAAGCCGAGCGGCAGGGCAAGGCCTCGGACGCCGTGTCCCTGTTTATCGAGAATGACGTCGCTCCGAGCTTCACGGCCGATATCGACGGCGTGATTGAGCATCGCAACAAGGCTGCGCGGGACCGGTTCGGGATCGGCGCCGGCTCAGAAGAGACGCTGGTGCGCTGCCTGCGGGAGATGTTCGCGAACCCGGCCGCCGTGTTGATGCGCCTGCAGAATCGTGCCGAGGCACGCGGCGCGGCGCGAGAGGATATTGTGACCCGTCGCGGCCATGTTCGCCTTGCCGTGCACCAGATCGACGATGATCGGTATCTCTGGCGGCTCGAGGATCTCGTCGAACGCAATCATGTCGGGCGGGGCGTGGATTCGCTGAGCCTGCCGATGATGACCGTCAGCCGTTCCGGGACGATCCTGTTCATGAATGACGCGCTGCGCCGGATTCTCGGTGGTCGTGTGAAGACGCTGGAGCGGGTCTTCTCGGACCTGCCGCTGGTGCCGAACCAGGTTCACCGCGTTCAGGGCGCCGAAGGTCCGGTGCGCGTTCGCGTGGTCGAGATCGATGGGGCGGGCGGGCGCCAGGAGGTGTTCCTTATCCCGATCGGCGAGACCGAGGAGGTGGCGCAGGAAGACGCCGCTGGCGGGACACGGGACGGCGAAGTCAGCCTTGGCATGCTTCCGGTGGCGCTGCTGAAACTGGACCGGGAAGGCAGGATCCTTTTCTCCAATGCCGCCGCGGAAAAAATGTTTGGCGCATCCGCGGAGCCGGGCTCGGAATTCCACACTCTCGTGGAAGGGCTTGGCCGGTCGGTCAAGGACTGGCTGATGGATGCGGCGGACGGGCGCGGTCTCGGGCGTCCGGAATTCGTCCGCGCAAGTGTGCCGGACAAGGAGCTTTATCTTCAGGTCACCCTCGGACGCCATATCGAGGATGGCCGGACAATCCTGAACGTTGTCATCAATGACGCCACCGAGTTGAAGACGCTGGAAGCACAATTCGTGCAAAGCCAGAAGATGCAGGCTATTGGCCAGCTGGCTGGCGGTGTTGCACATGATTTCAACAACCTGCTGACGGCGATTTCGGGACATTGCGACCTTCTCCTGCTGCGCCACGACCAGGGCGACCAGGACTATGCCGATCTTGTCCAGATCAACCAGAACGCCAATCGCGCCGCCAGCCTGGTTGGCCAGCTCCTGGCCTTCTCCCGCAAGCAGAACCTGCAGCCGGAGATCTTGGACCTGCGCGACACGCTGTCCGACCTGACCCACCTGCTGAACCGGCTCGTGGGCGAGAAGGTGACACTGTCGTTGTCGCACGATCCGGGACTGCGCCCTGTCCGCGCCGACAAGCGGCAGCTGGAGCAGGTGCTCATGAACCTGGTTGTGAACGCGCGCGACGCGATGCCGAATGGCGGTGAGATCCGTGTCGCGACCGAAAGCACCCGAATCAACGAGCCAATGGTGCGGGATCGCGCCACTGTCCCGGCGGGAGACTATGTCGTCGTCCGGGTCGAGGATGATGGTGTTGGCATTCCGGGCGACAAGCTGGCGAAGATATTCGAGCCCTTCTTCACGACCAAGCGCACCGGTGAGGGCACCGGCCTCGGGCTCTCGACGGCCTATGGAATCATCAAGCAGACCGGTGGCTTTATCTTCGTTGATTCCGAACTCGGATCCGGGACCACCTTCTCGCTCTACTTCCAGGCGTATGACCGACCGGCGGAACAAGGCCTGCCGAAGGAAGAGAAGATTGGCGCGGTTCATCTTCAGCAGGACGAGGGTGTCGTCATGCTGGTCGAGGACGAGGCGCCGGTCCGGGCTTTCGCATCGCGCGCGCTTCGCATGCGCGGTTACACGGTGATCGAGGCGGAAAATGCCGAGGAAGCGTTGGAGACCCTGTCGGATGACAGTCTGAAGGTGGATGTCTTCGTCACCGATGTCGTCATGCCTGGCATGGATGGTCCGACCTGGGTGCGCCTTGCGCTCAAGGAACGTCCCGATGTGCGGGTCGTCTTCGTGTCCGGCTATGCCGAGGACCGGTTCTCCGACGAGCAGGCGGGGATTCCAAACTCGGTCTTCCTGCCGAAACCGTTCTCGTTGAACGAATTGACCGCCACGGTACGGGATCAGATCCACTAGGATTCTCTGGCGGCGTTTACGCGTCGTTAACCATCGCAGAGGAAGATCCAGGGCAGGGACAGCCCCCTTGCTATGTTCTGCTTTTGCCCCCATAACGTGGAGAACAAGCAGTGAACAAGAGCGGTCATTGCCGCCCTGGGCGGTCTATGGAATAAGGACAGGAATTATGGCGACGGCGAGCCTCCTCGACATGGCAGATAAAAAAAGTTCCGACAAACAGAAAGCTCTCGACAGCGCGCTGGCGCAGATCGAGCGTCAGTTCGGCAAGGGGTCCATTATGCGACTCGGCGGCGACAACCCCGTTGCCGAAATCGAATCGACCTCGACCGGCTCGCTCGGGCTCGACATTGCGCTCGGGATCGGCGGGTTGCCCAAGGGGCGGATCATCGAGATCTACGGGCCCGAAAGCTCGGGCAAGACGACGCTGACCCTGCATTGCGTGGCCGAAGAGCAGAAAAAGGGTGGCGTTTGCGCATTTGTCGATGCTGAACATGCGCTTGACCCGCTCTATGCGCGCAAGCTCGGGATCAATCTCGACGAGCTTCTGATCTCGCAGCCCGATACTGGCGAGCAGGCACTGGAAATCACCGACACGCTTGTGCGCTCGGGCGCGGTTTCGATGGTCGTGGTCGACTCGGTTGCGGCGCTGACGCCGAAGTCAGAACTGGAAGGCGATATGGGCGACAGCTCAGTCGGTGTTCAGGCACGGCTGATGAGCCAGGCGATGCGCAAACTGACCGGCTCGATTTCGCGGTCAAACTGCATGGTTATCTTCATCAACCAGATTCGAATGAAGATCGGCGTCATGTTCGGCAGCCCGGAGACCACCACGGGCGGCAACGCGCTGAAATTCTATTCCTCCGTCCGGCTCGACATCCGCCGCATCGGTGCAATCAAGGATCGCGACGAGGTCGTCGGCAATGCGACCCGTGTCAAGGTCGTCAAGAACAAGGTCGCGCCGCCCTTCAAGCAAGTCGAGTTCGACATCATGTATGGCGAAGGCATCTCCAAGACCGGCGAATTGCTCGATCTTGGCGTCAAGGCCGGCGTGGTGGAGAAATCGGGTTCCTGGTACTCTTATGGCGACGAGCGGATCGGCCAGGGGCGGGAAAACGCCAAGACCTTCCTGAAGGAAAACGCAGCAATCGCCTATGATATCGAGGACAAGATCCGTGCCGCGCACGGGCTCGATTTTGATGCGCCGATGGATGACGGATTGGTCGAAGAATAGGTCCTGGCAGCCCGAGCGAACAGTATCTCGCCCGCCTTTCACAAGGCGGGCGCTTTCTTTTTATTGCTGTTGGCGAAGAAAGAGAGGCCGCCGCCGGTGGCATTCGGTGGACACCCGCGTCGAGGGTCGGTAGATCTCTCCCGCAGATCCGCCGGAGACCCAGATGCCCAGCCTGAACGATATTCGCTCGACCTTCCTCGACTATTTCCGCCGCCAGGGCCACGAGGTGGTGGACAGCTCGCCGCTTGTCCCACGCAACGACCCCACGCTGATGTTCGCCAATTCGGGCATGGTTCAGTTCAAGAACCTCTTCACCGGGGTCGAGCATCGCGACTACGTGCGCGCGACCTCCGCGCAGAAATGCGTGCGCGCCGGCGGCAAGCATAACGATCTCGACAATGTCGGCTACACGATGCGGCATCACACATTCTTCGAGATGCTCGGCAATTTCTCCTTCGGCGATTATTTCAAGGAACAGGCGATCCCCTACGCCTGGGAGTTGATCACCAAGGACCTGGAGATCGACAAGAGCAAGCTGCTGGTCACCGTCTATCACACCGACGACGAGGCGGCTGAGCTCTGGAAGAAGGTTGCGGGCCTGCCCGACGAGCGGATCATCCGTATCGCGACCAATGATAATTTCTGGATGATGGGACCGACCGGACCTTGTGGTCCGTCCTCCGAGATCTTCTACGATCACGGCGATCACATCTGGGGTGGCCCTCCGGGCAGCCCGGAAGAGGATGGCGACCGTTTTGTCGAGATCTGGAACCTCGTCTTTATGCAATATGAGCAGTTCGAGGACGGCTCCCGGGTCGACCTGCCGAACCAGTCCATCGATACCGGCATGGGGATCGAGCGGGTCGCGGCGTTGCTGCAGGGCACGAATGACAATTACGCGACCGACCTGATGCGGGCGCTGATCGAGGCCTCGGCCAACCAGAGCTCGACCGATCCGGACGGGCCGGGCAAGACGCATCACCGCGTCATTGCGGACCATTTGCGCTCGACCTCCTTCCTGATCGCCGATGGCGTGATGCCCTCCAACGAGGGGCGAGGCTACGTGTTGCGCCGAATCATGCGGCGCGCGATGCGGCATGCCCATCTTCTCGGTGTGAAGGACCCGCTGATGTACCGGCTGGTGCCGGAGCTGGTCCGCCAGATGGGCGGGGCTTATCCGGAATTGCAACAGGCGCAGGCTCTGATCTCGGAGACGCTGGAAACCGAGGAGACCCGCTTCCGCCAGACGCTGGAGCGCGGTCTTCGCCTGCTCGATGACGAATTGGCCAAGCTGCCCGAGGATGCGGAGCTGCCCGGCGAGGCGGCCTTCAAGCTCTACGACACCTATGGGTTCCCGCTCGATCTCACGCAGGATGCGCTGCGAGAGAAGGACCGGAGCGTCAATACGGACGGGTTCGACGCCGCGATGGCCGAGCAGAAGGCCAAGGCCCGCGCGGCCTGGTCTGGCACGGGCGAGACGCAGGATGCGACGGTCTGGTTCGACATTGCCGAGACTCAGGGCACCACGGATTTCCTCGGCTATGACACGGAAGTGGCCGAGGGCCAGATCCTCGCCATCGTCAAGGATGGCGCAAGGCTCGAAAGGGCCGGCGCCGGCGAAAGCGTCCAGGTCGTGCTGAACCAGAGCCCGTTCTATGCCGAGTCCGGCGGCCAGGTCGGCGATAGCGGGATGTTGTCGAGCGAGTCCGGCAAGGCGCGGATCACCGATACGAAGAAGGTCGCGGGTGTCTTCATCCATCTGGCCGAGATCACGGAAGGCGAGATCCTGACCGGGACTGGCGCCGAACTCGTCGTCGATCATGACCGCCGCGGCGCGATCCGGTCGAACCACTCGGCGACCCATCTGCTGCACGAGGCGCTGCGGGAACGGCTTGGCGAACATGTGGCGCAGCGCGGTTCGCTGAACGCGCCGGACCGGCTGCGCTTCGACTTCTCGCATAACCATGCGCTCTCGGCCGAGGACCTGGCGGAGATCGAAGCGCAAGTGAATGCGTTCATCCGGCAGAACTCCGCTGTCGAAACCCGGATCATGACCCCGGACGACGCCCGCGCCATCGGCGCCCAGGCTCTGTTTGGCGAGAAATATGGCGACGAGGTCCGCGTGGTCTCGATGGGCAAGGCGAAGACGGGCAAGGGCGCCGAGGGTGACACCTGGTCGCTCGAGCTCTGCGGCGGCACGCATGTGCGCCAGACCGGCGATATCGGGCTGTTCGTGGCGCTTGGCGACAGCGCGTCTTCAGCTGGTGTGCGCCGGGTCGAGGCGCTGACCGGCGAGGCGGCCCGGGCCTATCTGGCCGGGCAGGACCGGCGTGTCGCCGAGGTTGCGGCGGTCGTGAAGGCGCCGCAGGGTGAGCTGGTCGAGCGGGTGAAGAGCCTGGTCGAAGAGCGCAAGGCGATGCAGAACGAGATCGCACAGCTCCGGCGCGACCTGGCAATGGCCGGGGGAAGCGGTGCATCCACTGGGCAAGATATCAAGGAAATCAACGGTGTGCGGTTCATTGCTCAAGTGCTTCAGGGCGTGAATGGCAAGGATTTGCGCGGGTTGATCGACGAGCACAAGTCGCGGATCGGCTCCGGCGCGGTGCTGCTGATCGCCGATGGCGAGGGCAAGGCGGCTGTTGCGGCCGGCGTTACCGAGGACATGACCGGCACGGTGTCGGCTGTGGACCTGGTCAAGGCGGCGGTGGTCGAGCTTGGCGGCAAGGGCGGCGGCGGCCGACCGGACATGGCGCAGGGCGGCGGCAAGGATGCTGCCAATGCCGAGGCTGCGATCAAGGCGGCGGAAGCCGTGATTGGGGGATAGGATGCCAGCACTCTGGATTGCACATGTGACCGTGACCGACGAGGCGGCCTACAAGAAATACGCCGCAATCGCAACGCAAGCGATTGCCGAGCATGGCGGCGCCTTCATCGCGCGCGGTGGACGCTATGTGCAGCTCGAAGGCAAGGAGCGGCCACGCAATGTCGTGGCCCGTTTCCCGAGCGTCGAGGCTGCAGAAACCTGTTATCATTCAGAGCGGTATCAGGAGGCCTTGAGCCATGCGCGCGGCGCGTCGGAGCGCGAGCTCCTGATCGTCGAGACCTCGGAATAACGGCGCGGGCTCAGTCGGTCCGCGCTTCCTTGCGGAAATGTACCTGGCCCGGCGAAACCGGGGACATCAGCAGCAGGACGAAGCCGGCGGCCGGTGTGCCGCTGGCGGCGAGCCAGGGGAGGTGCCCGTCCGTCTCGCCGACAGGTATTGTCCGGCAGAGGAACTGGGTGCGATCGGAGGTGCGCGCGAAGAAGGGCAGTCCAATTGTTATTTCGGGCTGGTAATGATCCTGTACGGAGCGGGCGAGCGCGGCGAGGGCAGAGGTGTCGCGAAAGCGCAGGCGGGAGTTCAGATCCTGTTGGACAGTGTCGCCGCGATCGATCATGCGCTGGCCCTGACGATTGGCGTAATGGATCCGACATTGCCGGTCGAGCGCGAAGAGCGCGGTGATTTCCGGCTCCATTCCTTCCCGCAAGATCTTGTTTTCAATAGACATATCCCCCAGGACCCGGGAGATTGCCAAGGCGTTCTGAAGCAGTGGCGAGAGCCGTTGCAGGAGCGAGACGAAGGGCTGCTCCAGCCGGTCGCGGTCCTTGCGACGGATATTGCCGCCGACCAATGTCAGGCGGGAATTCGAGCGCTCCAGAACCGAGAAACCCCGTCCGATGATGTCTTCCTGCGGGCGGACCCAGTCATTGTAGAACTCGGTCTGTTCGAGGGCTTCGTCCGGGACAAGGTCACCGCCGCGCGTGGCCCTGCCGAGCGGCGCCTGGACATAGGCCGGGGCCCAGGCATTGCGCTTGCCATAGTAGGCGTCGAAACTGTCAACGAAAACAGGGTCATAGCCGTGATCCATATGGCCGAGCGCCGTGTTCTTGTCGCTGTCATGCACAAGCAGATGCACACGGATACCGCCGGCAACTTCGGACAACTCGCGAAGAAACCAGTGCCATTGGCGGTGATCGAGAGCCGCGGCATTGGCAAAGGCGGAAAGGCGTTGGAAAGCCTTGTCTTCGGTCGAACTGGTCATGGCAGGCGCGACTCGGGGGCAACTGAACGGAACAAACGTGACTATCCCGCCTATTAGCAGCTAGGAAAACAGATCTTCAAGATTTGTCTTTTGTTATCCTTAATCTGTGGCATTCCGCCTCGATTTTTGGGGCGGAATGCCGGGGCTACTGTCGCTTCCCGCGTCAGGTCAGTGCCTTGGCCCGCCGCTTGCGCTCATGCGGGTCGAGATACCGTTTGCGCAGGCGGATCGCGTTGGGCGTGACCTCGACCAGCTCGTCATCGTCGATATAGGCGATGGCTTCTTCGAGGCTCATGATAACAGGTGTTGTCAGCCGGACCGCGTCGTCGGTCCCGGAGGCGCGCACATTGGTCAGCTTCTTGCCCTTGAGCGGGTTCACCTCGAGATCGTTTTCCCGGCTGTGTTCGCCGATGATCATGCCTTGGTAGATCGGCTCCTGGGCCGGAATGAACATGCGGCCGCGTTCTTCGAGGTTCCACAACGCGTAGGCGACCGAGACGCCCTGTTCCATGGAGATCAGCACGCCGGCGCGGCGCCCGGGGATAGGGCCCTTGTGCGGCGCCCAGGTGAAGAAGACACGGTTGAGCACGCCAGTGCCGCGCGTGTCGGTCAGGAACTCGCCGTAATAGCCGATCAGGCCGCGAGAGGGGACATGGGCAATGATGCGGGTCTTGCCGCCATTCTGGCGCATGTCGACCATCTCGCCCTTGCGCACACCGGTCAGTTTCTCGATCACCGCACCGGAATACTCGTCATCCACATCAATGGTGACCTCTTCCACGGGTTCCATCGTGACGCCGTCTTCCTCGCGCAGCAGCACGCGCGGGCGGGAGATGGAGAGCTCGAAACCCTCGCGGCGCATGTTCTCGATGAGCACGCCCATCTGAAGCTCGCCCCGTCCGGCCACGTCGAAGGCCTCGCCGCCGGGCGTGTCGGTGACGCGGATGGCGACATTGGTCTCGGCTTCCTTCATCAGCCGCTCGCGGATGACGCGGGACTGCACCTTCTTGCCGTCGCGCCCGGCCAGCGGCGAGTCGTTGATGCCGAAGGTCACGGAGATGGTCGGCGGGTCGATCGGCTGGGCCGGGAGCGGATCTTCGACGGCAAGCGCGCAGATCGTGTCGGCGACGGTGGCCTTGGCCATCCCGGCCAGGGTCACGATGTCGCCGGCCTGGGCTTCGTCGATCTCCTGCATCGCGAGGCCACGGAAGGCCTGGATCTTGGAGACCCGGAACTGCTCGATCTTCTGGCCGATGCGGGAAAGGCCCTGCACCGTTGCGCCGACCTTGAGACGGCCGCTTTCGACGCGGCCGGTCAGCGTGCGCCCGATGAAGGGGTCCGAGCCGAGCGTGGTGGCCAGCATGCGGAAATCGTCATCCATGCGCTTGAGCTGCTTTGGCGGGTGGACATGGTTGACGACAAGCTGGAACAGCGCGTCGAGATCCTTGCGGGGACCGTCAAGCTCGGTATCGGCCCAGCCGGAGCGGCCGGAGGCGTAGAGATGGGGGAAGTCGAGCTGGTCCTCATTGGCGTCGAGGCTGGAGAAGAGGTCGAACACCTCGTCCAGGGCGCGGTCCGGTTCAGCATCGGGCTTGTCGACCTTGTTGAGCACCACGATGGGGCGCAGGCCGAGGGCGAGCGCCTTGGAGGTGACGAACTTGGTCTGCGGCATCGGGCCTTCGGCGGCATCGACGAGCAGGACGACGCCGTCGACCATGCTCAGGATCCGCTCGACCTCTCCGCCGAAATCGGCGTGGCCGGGCGTATCGACGATATTGATCCGCTTGCCGTTCCATTCGACCGAGGTCGGCTTGGCGAAGATGGTGATGCCGCGTTCGCGTTCGAGGTCGTTGCTGTCCATGGCGCGTTCGGCCACGGCCTGGTTGGCACGAAAGGCGCCGGACTGCTTGAGCAGCTCGTCGACGAGGGTTGTCTTGCCATGGTCCACGTGGGCGATGATGGCGATATTGCGAAGGTCCATTGGGGTGTCCTTGAAATGTTGCCGCGTCGGTAACGTGGGAGCGGGCGAAAGGCTAGGGGAAAGGCAGGGATCGTCGGGATCTGTTGGTATTCTGTTGGTAGATTGTGCGCCTTGCGGCGCGTTGGGCTTGCGCGCTGTCGCGCGGATTGGCGTCGGAACTCACCAAAGCGCAGACCCAACGGAGCCGTCCACCCCTGATCCTTGCCTGACAGACCGCTGCCCGCCGCTCAAGCAAAATGGCGGTTTCCACGGCTGCGCCGCGGAGCCTCCGCAATTTCGCTTGCGCGTCGGTCCTCGGCCCGTCCGTCCGGGCTCAGGCGAGGACGGCTCCGAAGCGCAGGCTCAGTTGGCCAGAACGACCAGGGCGTGGCGCTTCTTGCCGGCCGACAGCTTGATCGGGGAGGCGAGGGCCGCCGCATCGATCATCAGGCCGGTGTCGGTGAGGGGGGCGTCGTCGAGCCTTGCACCATTGTCGGCGATGAGGCGCTTGGCCTCCTTGCCCGATTTGGCAAGCCCGGTGCGGGTGATGAGCTGGACGATGGAGATGCCATCGCCGATCTCGTCGGCCGTCAGTTCAAGGGTCGGCAGATCGTCGCCGACGCCACCCTTTTCGAACACTTCGCGGGCGGTGGCTGCGGCCGCGGCCGCGGCGTCTGCCCCGTGCAGGAGAGTTGTGACCTCGTTGGCGAGGCGAATCTTGGCCTCGTTGATCTCGGAACCCTCGAGCGCGCCGAGGCGCTCGCATTCCTCGATCGGCAGCTCGGTGTAGAGCTTGAGGAAGCGGCCGGTATCGGCATCGGTCGTGTTGCGCCAGAACTGCCAGAACTCGTAGGGCGAGAGCATCTCCGGGTTGAGCCAGACCGCGCCGGAGAGCGATTTGCCCATCTTCTTGCCGTCCGATGTGGTCAGCAGCGGCGAGGTGAGGCCGTAGATCTCGTTCTCCAGCACACGGCGCGTGAGGTCGATGCCGTTGACGATATTGCCCCACTGGTCCGAGCCGCCCATCTGCAGCGCGCAGCCATAGCGGCGGTTCAGCTCGAGGAAATCATAGGCCTGCAGGATCATGTAGTTGAATTCGAGGAAGGAGAGCGACTGTTCGCGGTCGAGCCGGGACTTGACGCTTTCGAAGCTCAGCATCCGGTTGACCGAGAAATGCCGGCCGATATCACGCAGGAAATCGAGGTAGTTGAGCTCGTCCAGCCATTCGGCATTGTTGATCATCAGCGCGCCTGTGGGCGTGTCGTCATAGGAGACATAGGCCGAGAAGACCTGCTTGATGCCGGCGATATTGTCGTCGATCTGCTCCGGCGTCAGCAGCGGGCGCTCGTCGGCGCGGAAGGAGGGGTCGCCCACCTTGGTCGTGCCGCCGCCCATCAGCGTGATCGGCTTGTGGCCGGTCTTCTGCAACCAGCGCAGCATCATGATCTGGATCAGCGAGCCGACATGGAGCGATTTGGCCGTTGCGTCGAAGCCGATATAGGCCGGGACCACGCCGTTCACCATGGCTTCGTCCAGGCCCTGCATGTCGGTGCAGTCGGCCATGAAGCCGCGTTCGATCATGACACGGATGAAGTCGGATTTCGGGTGGTAGGTCATGCGGCTTTCGGTCCATTCTCGGGCTAGCGAATGGCGCCTGTCTAGCGGTGCCGGCGGGTGAGGGAAAGAGCATGTTGAAAGAGGGCGCGGTTCGGGTGTTGGGGGTGATGTCGGGGACATCGCTCGACGGCGTCGATGCGGCGGTAATCGAGACCGACGGCAAGACAATCAGCGGTTTCGGCGAGAGCGGCTATCGTGGCTACAGCGAGGCCGAGCGCGGGCTCTTGCGTGCGGCATTGGGGGCCTGGCCCGGCGAGGCCGGCGTGGCCGAGGCCGCGGTACTGGTCGAACAGGCACATGCAGAGTTGATGGCGGGCTTCTCGGATGTGGGTCTCGCGGGGTTTCATGGCCAGACGCTGGCGCATGAGCCGGCCGGGCGCGGGACGCATCAGGCCGGCGACGGCCGCGTCCTGGCCGAGGCGCTCGGGCTGCCGGTCGTCTGGGATTTCCGCTCGGCGGATGTGCAGCTGGGCGGGCAGGGCGCGCCGCTGGCCCCGGCCTATCATTTCGCGCTGGCGAAGTGGATCGGGGCGGAGCGGCCGCTGGCGTTTCTCAATCTTGGCGGGGTCGGGAACGTGACATGGGTCGATCCTTCGCGGGCAGCCCCGGAGGAGCCGGAGGCCTTGATGGCCTTCGATACGGGGCCGGCCAATGCGCCGATCAACGATCTGCTGCAGGCGCGCCGGGGCCTGGCCTTTGACGAGGGCGGCGCATTGGCGGCGGAGGGGACGGTCTCGGCGGAGATTCTCGACCGGTTCGCCAGCCATGGCTACTTTCTGAAATACCCGCCGAAATCACTGGATCGGGACGATTTTTCCGGACTTCTGGAACAGGTTGCCGCGCTGTCGGACGCGGATGCGGCGGCGACGCTGACCGCGGCGGCGGCGGTTTCCGTGGTCCGCGCGGCGGAGTTCTTTCCGACCCCGGTCGAGCGGTTGCTCGTGACCGGCGGCGGGCGGCTCAACCCGGTGCTGATGGCGATGCTCTCGGAAGGGATGGGCTGTGCGGTCGAACCGGTCGAGGCGGTCGGGCTCGATGGCGACATGCTTGAGGCACAGGCCTTCGCCTTCCTCGCCATGCGCGTTGCGCGCGGCTTGCCGACATCCTTTCCGTCGACAACCGGTGTCGCGGCGGCGGTGGGCGGCGGGGAGATCAGCCGGCCCGGGGGATAGGCGCCTGGAGCCGGCAGGGGGCGTCGGGGCGGAGCAGCGGTTCGCCCGGGCTCAAACCGAAGGCGCCGGGCGTGTTCACGAGCGCAGCGATCGGCCGGTTCGTGCGCAGGCCAGGCGTCAGTCCGCCCCGCACGGGATATCGAAATCGGGCGGGGCCAGCGTGTAGCCGTCAAAGGAGAAGCCCGGCGAAACCGTGCAGCCGACAAGCGCCCAGTCGCCGGTGGGGCGGGCGCTTTGCCAGCGATCCTTCGGCACGATGATCTGGGGGCATTGGCTGGCGGCGAGATTGGGGCCGAGGCGATGTTCGCGGGCGGGGCCGGCTTCGGTTTCGCTGATGGCAATCACCAGCGGGTCGCCGGCGTAGAAATGCCAGATCTCCGTCGCGTCCACCTTGTGCCAATGGCTCCGCTGGCCGCGTTCGAGAAGATAGTAGATGGAGGTGCCTGCGGGGCGCCCGGTCGCGGGATCCTCGATCCAAGTCTGGCGGTACCAACCTCCCTCGGGATGTCTTTCAAGGCGGAGTTGGGAGATGATCTGAGCAGGGAACATCGATAGTTTCCATTAAAACAAATTGTTATAGGTCGTTCTTCAAGCGAGGATCTCGTCAGAGAAGGGTCTTGAGGCGAAGCAGGCCAAGGGCGGCGAGCGAGGTCGTGTCGACCATGCGGCCGTCCTCGATCATCTCCAGCACTTGGGCGAGCGGGAAAGCAGCGGTTTCCATGTCCTGTTCGGCATGGTCGCGTTTGAGCGTGCCCGGGGTCAGCTCGGTGGCGAGGAAGAGGTTGTAGCCCTGGCTGCAATAGCCCGGCGCCTGGTGATACCGGCCAATATGGAGGAGCTTGCCGGCGCGAAAGCCGGTCTCCTCTTCAAGTTCGCCATTCGCGAGATCAACCGGATCCGCGTCGGGTTGTCCCTCCCAGGCGCCTTGCGGCACTTCCCAGAAGCGGCCCTGGACCGGGTAGCGATATTGGCGCACGAGCTGGAGGCGGCCATCCGCATGCAGCGGCACGATGACGGCGAAATCCCCCTTGTCGACGACGGAGAAGGTCCCTTCGCTGCCATCCGGGAAGCGAACGGCATCCTCGCGCACATGCATCCACCGGCTGCGATAGGCCGTGCGGGTCGAAAGCTGGTCTATGGTTCCGGTCATCCTGGCCCCTCTTCCAGAATGCGGCAGCGTATACGGGCGCTGCGCAAGGGAAGGGCCCGCCCGCTTTGCGGACGGGCCCATATTTTCAAGCGGTTGTGGCGCTTACTTCAGGATCGACTTGCCGGCATAGACGGCAGTCTCGCCCAGCTGCTCTTCGATACGGATCAGCTGGTTGTACTTGGCAAGACGGTCCGAGCGCGACATGGAGCCGGTCTTGATCTGGCCGCAGTTGGTGGCAACGGCGAGGTCGGCGATGGTGTAGTCCTCGGTTTCGCCGGAGCGGTGCGACATGACGTTCGAGTACTTGGCGCGGTGGGCCATTTCCACGGCGGCGAGCGTCTCGGTCAGCGAGCCGATCTGGTTCACTTTCACCAGCATGGAGTTGGCAACACCCTGCTCGATGCCCATGGCGAGGCGGGCCGGGTTGGTCACGAAGAGGTCGTCACCAACGAGCTGAACCTTGCCGCCGAGGGTCTCGGTCAGCAGCTTCCAGCCGTCCCAGTCGTCTTCGGCGCAGCCATCTTCGATCGAGAAGATCGGGTAGTCGGCGCAGAGGGCGGCGAGATACTTGACGTTCTCTTCCGAGGTCAGCGACAGGCCTTCGCCAGCCATCTCGTATTTGCCGTCCTTGAAATACTCGGTGGAGGCGGCGTCGAGGGCCAGGACGATGTCTTCGCCCGGCTTGTAGCCAGCGGTCTCGATGGATTTCAGAACGAAGTCCAGCGCGGCGCGGGTGGAGGACAGCGCCGGGGCGAAGCCGCCCTCATCGCCGATACCGGTGGCGTAGCCGGCGCCGGAGAGCTCTTTCTTCAGCGTGTGGAAGATCTCGGACCCCATGCGGACGGCGTCGTGGATCGACGTGGCCGAGACGGGCATGATCATGAATTCCTGCACGTCGATCGGGTTGTCGGCATGCTCGCCGCCATTGATGATGTTCATCATCGGGACCGGCAGGACGCGGGCGGCGGTGCCACCAACGTAGCGGTAGAGCGGCTGGCCGGTATAGTCGGCAGCGGCCTTGGCGGTGGCCAGCGAGACGCCGAGGATGGCGTTGGCGCCGAGGCGGCCCTTGTTCTCGGTGCCGTCCAGCTCGATCATGGCGGTGTCGAGGCCGACCTGGTCGGTGCCGTCGAAGCCAACCAGGGCTTCGGCGATCTCGCCATTGACGGCAGCGACAGCCTGGGACACGCCCTTGCCGCCAAACTTGGACTTGTCACCGTCGCGCTTCTCGACGGCTTCGTGCACGCCGGTCGAGGCGCCCGAGGGAACCGCGGCGCGGCCCATGGTGCCGTCTTCGAGGATGACATCTACCTCGACGGTCGGGTTGCCCCGGCTGTCAAGAATCTCGCGTCCGTGAATGTCGATGATGGTGCTCATAGCGACGGTCCTTTCCGTACGGTCATGAAACTCGAGGCCCTTCTACCCTTGATGGGCCTGTGAGAAAAGTGCGCGTTCCCGCGCAAGTGTGTAGAGACCGGAAGCGATGATGAGGCTCGCTCCGGCAAGGGTTAAACTGTCGGGGCGTTCGCCGAGAAAGATCACGGCAAGCGCAAGTGCGAAAACGAGGCGCGAATAGCGGAAGGGCGCGATGGCCGAGACATCGGACATGCGCAGGGATTCGACGACGACGAAATAGCCGGTGACACCCAGGATGACGATCGCGAAGAGAGGCGCCATAGCAGTGTCGGGCACGGCGACGAACCCGCCCGATGTGGCCACCATCGTGACGGCAAGCAGCGTCATCATGATATAGCCCCATTGCGCGATCTGGATCGTGCTCATGCTCCTCGGCGCGATCCGGGTTGTGAGATCCCGCATCCCGAAGGCAAAGACGGCCATCACGGCGTAGAGCGAATCCGGTTCGAACCCGTCCGTGCCGGGGCGCACGATCAGCAGCATTCCCAGGAAGCCCACCGAAATGGCGGTCCAGCGGCGCCAGCCGACGGTTTCGCCCAGAACGAGCGCGGCCATCATCGTGACGATCAGCGGCAGCGCCTGCAGGATCGAGGCGGCGGAGGTCATTTCCGTCCGCGCGAGGGCGGTGACGAAGCCGAAGGTTGCGATGATCTCGGAGATATTGCGCAGCAGGATCGCGGGATGCAGCAGGTCGCCCGGAAACAGGGGCTGCCGTTTCGCCGTGACCAGCCAGCCATAGAACAGTGTGCCGAAGACGCCCATCACGAGGAGGATTTCACCGGTCGGAACGGTAACGGATGTCTGCTTGATGAACAGATCCTGGACAGCGAAGATGCCCATCGAGACGATCATCAGAACCGCTCCGCGAAGGTTGTTCATTCAGGAAATCCGGGCCTAAAGGCTGTTGAAACCGCGTTTGTGCCCCGTCTAGCCCGGTTTTGGGGCGATAACAAAGCGCCAATCCGCCGCTACCCCTGAAAACCCGCAATGCGCAAAATGCAATCATTGCGCTCTTGAACCGCGAGACGGCGGAAGCGTGACGGGGCTTCGGACCCCGCGCCGCCACGGGCGCAAGATACCGGTCAAAGGCATGTCTGGCAGTGCGGTCATGATGGCGGTCTTCATCGCGATCCGTGCTGGCGGAGAGGGTCGCGGCGCCCTGCCTCGCGGCCTATTCGGCGCAAAGGTTGCCCGACAGAGTCCGGTCTGGTCGCAAGATGTCGGGGTCGAGGCGATTCATATCGATGAATCAACGGGCTATAGCTGCTTTACGCCGGCCCGTTTCGACGGCGAGGCCTAACTGCGGCGGCGCGGCACACCGTAAAGTTCGAGCTTGTGTCCCTTGAGGTCATAGCCGAGCCGCTCGGCGATCTTCTCCTGCAGCGCTTCGATCTCGGGATCGCAGAATTCGATCACCTCGCCGCTGTTGATATCGATCAGGTGGTCGTGATGCTCGCGATCGGCATCCTCGTAGCGCGCACGCCCGTCGCCGAATTCCAGCCGGTCGATGATCCCGGCCTCCTCGAAGAGCTTGACGGTCCGGTAGACGGTGGCGATGGAGATCTTCGGGTCCTGCGCGGAGGCGCGGTTGTAGAGCTCTTCCACATCGGGATGATCCGACGAAGCGCCCAGCACCTCGGCAATCACCCGCCTCTGGCCCGTCATCCGCAGCCCCTTCTCCTCGAGGCGCTCCAATATTGTCTTGCTCATCTCGATCGTCCTTGCCCTTGGGCGCGCAGGTTAGCGGATCGAATGGCGGGGGGAAAGCCGTCAGCGCCCCTATTCGGGCGGGCGGAAGAGCCCGCGGAAGCGGTTGCCGCGCATATGGTAGAGCGCGCTGCTGTAATCCGTCTCGCCGGCGTCGAAGAGCAGTTCCATTGCCAGCCGCCGCCCGCGATAGCGCAGCTCGAACCCGAGCGCGGAGGCTTCTTCGGGAGGAAGCTCGAACCGCTCCTGGTCATCGGTCAGCCTCTCCTCGACCACCGAGACGGCGCCGGTCGGGGCGAGCCGGATGCCGTCATTGATCATGGCCGGAAGCGCGATCAGGTTCAGCCCGTCGATCGGGCGGGACAGGAAGTGGAAGCGCAGCGCCAGCCGGGTCATCGAGACGCGACCGGGCATGTGCAGTCCCGGGCAGTCGACCGGTCCGATCCGGCCCAGACGCACCAGCATGCGCCGCCGCAACATGTTGCGCGGCACACCACGATTCGAGACCAGCCAGGAATCGACCGCCGCGATCAGGGCCTCGCTCATCATTTCCCGCGCCGCCGCCGTCAGCGACAACTCGCCGAGAGAGGCCATCTCGTCGGAGATGTCGGGCGGCGGCGCGGCAGGCTCGACCTGCGGCGCGCGGCGCATCGTCCCGGGCGCGCTGTCGGTGCTGGAAGGCGGTGGTTTGCTCCGGCTGCGCTTTGGGGCCGGGGCAGGATCGTGGCCGGCCTCCCTGGGCGGTGGAGGGGGCGGCGCGTATATGTCGATATCCGCCTTCAGGTTGTCATGCAGCGCATTGATATGGCGCATGATTTCTAGAGACCCGTTCGCTCCGGAATCCGGATGGTAGCGGCGCGCGAGCTGCCGGTAGACCCGGCGCAGCTCGGCCGCAGTGAGGCCGGGAACAAGCCCGAGTTCCTGCGCCCCCGGCAAGTGGTCGAGCCGCTGCATCACACCAGCCTCGGTCGGGCGCAAACAGGGATGGGGGGGGCAAACAGCACGTCGAAACTCCGGGAAATCACTTGGGATAACGGGAGTTCTTCCACGTGGTGGCTCTCTGGCCGTGTTCTGGAGTCTCGCGGCGGATCTGGGCGAAAAAAAGGAGCGGCTGGGGCCGAGGCCCCGCGCGAATCTGGCCTATTCAGAAAAGTTTAACGGTTGCCCCGCTTGCCGGTGGACGGCATCGAGCCGGTTGCTTTCCTTGGGGGAGCGTCCATGAGTACGGCTTCAAGGCCGCCGTGGCAGCCGGGCGCAGCGCTTTGATCTTCTTCGGACCCGTCTGGGGAATAATGCGCAATCGCGATGGCGCGGCGCCAGACCATGGTCCTGCGCTGTTACGGTTTGCGTTGCGCTCCCCGGTGCAGGCCGCGCGCAACCGCCCTGTTCACAAGGCCGACCGGATAACCCGACACCTCGTTCCGGCGGCGCGCCTCAGCGTCCCCGACGCGCGAGGAAGGCCAGCCGCTCGAAGAGATGCACATCCTGCTCATTCTTCAAGAGCGCCCCATGCAGGCGCGGCAGCGCCTCGGCGGCATCGCGCCGCAGGTCCTCGGCCGCAAGATCCTCGGCCAGCAGCAGTTTCAGCCAGTCCAGGACTTCCGAAGTGGAGGGTTTCTTCTTCAAGCCCTGCTGCTCCCGGATCTCGTAGAACTGCGTCAGCGCCTCGGTCAGCAGCGCCTGCTTGATGCCAGGGTGATGGACCTCGACGATCTGCTTCATCACCTCGACATCCGGGAATCGGATATAGTGAAAGAAACAGCGACGCAGGAATGCGTCGGGCAGTTCCTTCTCGTTGTTGGAGGTGATGATGACGATAGGGCGGTTGACCGCTTTCACTGTCTCGTTGGTCTCGTAAACATGGAACTCCATCCGGTCGAGCTCCTGCAACAGGTCGTTGGGGAACTCGATATCGGCCTTGTCGATCTCGTCGATCAGCAGGACGACCTTTCCCTCGGCCGCAAAGGCGTCCCAGAGCTTGCCGCGCTTGATGTAATTGGCCACGTCATGTACGCGCTCATCGCCGAGCTGGCTGTCGCGCAAACGGCTGACGGCGTCATACTCGTAAAGACCCTGCTGGGCTCGGGTGGTGGACTTGATATGCCATTCGATCATCGGCAACCCGAGCGCGGCGGCGACCTGGCGGGCGAGTTCGGTCTTGCCGGTGCCCGGCTCGCCTTTGACGAGAAGCGGTCGCTCGAGTGTCACCGCGGCGTTGACGGCGACCTTGAGGTCCTCAGTGGCGACATATGAATCTGTACCCGAGAATTTCATTTGGTTTTCCCGCCCCTTGGGTTGCGAACTTGAAGCGCGGCCCGTCCCGCATCTGCGCCACACTGCCTTTGCTTTTTGTAAGTGACAACCCGGTATGCTTGGAGTAAGCACCGCGCCAAGGGAGACAAGATGCCTGTGACGGAAGACCAGATGGACAACGAGATGCCGGAGACCGGCAAAGGGCACGCGACGCAGGCCGACATTCGAGAGGGAGCAGGGATGAAACAGGAAACCTTTCTGCCGGAAGACTACCGTCCCGCCGAAGATGAGCCATTCATGAACGAGATGCAGCTGGAGTATTTCCGCCGCAAACTCCTCGCATGGAAGGAAGACCTTCTGGCTGACAGCCGCGACACGATCGAGGGGCTGCAGGACAGCACGCGCAACATCCCCGATGTGGCCGACCGGGCCAGCGAGGAGACGGACCGGGCGCTGGAACTGCGCACGCGGGACCGCCAGCGCAAGCTCGTCGGCAAGATCGATTCGGCGCTGCGCCGCATCGACGAGGGTGAATACGGCTATTGCGAGGAGACCGGCGAGCCGATCTCGCTCAAACGGCTGGACGCGCGTCCGATCGCGACGCTGAGCCTCGAAGCGCAGGAGCGCCATGAGCGTCGCGAGAAGGTGCATCGCGACGACTGAGCCCGGAGCCGCTTTCCGGAGCGGACGGGATTGGAGAAGAGACAGGGCGCCGGGAGTATCTCCCGGCGTTTTTTTGTTGAATTGGGGAAGCTATGAACCTGATCGGACAGCAGATTACCGTCCTGGGCGCCGGGATCGCGGGCCTGAGCGTGGCGCGGGCGCTGGCGATGCGCGGCGTCAGCGTACGCGTGCTGGAGCGGGCGCCGGAGATCACCGAGGTCGGCGCCGGGATACAGGTTTCCCCCAATGCGGCGACCGTGTTGCGCGGGCTCGGGCTGGAACGGGAATTCGAGGAGATTTCCGTGGCCTCGCAGGGGGCGGCGCTGCGCGATTATGCGCGAGGCGCCGAAGTGTTGCGGCTGGACCTGACGAAGTTCGGCCGTTTCGGGCTGGTGCACCGGGCGGACATGGTCGGGATGCTGGCGGACGCGGCGCGCGAGGTCGGAATCCAGATCGAGCATGGGGTGTCGGTTTCGGATGTGTCGCTGGACGGCGAGCGGCCGGTTCTCACGCTGGAGGATGGCAGCACACGCGAGGCCGACCTGCTTGTCGGCGCGGACGGGCTGCGCTCGAAGGTCCGTGCCGCGCTGCTAGGGCCGGAACAGGCCGAGTTCACTGGCCATGTCGCCTGGCGGGCGCTGCTGCCGATCGCGCCGGGGGAGGTGCCGCAGGAGGCGCATGTCTTCATGGGGCCGGGACGTCATCTCGTCGCCTATCCGTTGCGGGGCGGGCGGCTGCTCAACATCGTCGGCGTGCACGAGACCGGGACCTGGACCGAAGAGGGCTGGAACCATCCGGGCGATCCGACAGAGTTTCGAAATGTTTTCAGCCAGTTCGGAGCGCCGGTGCGCGGCTGGCTGGAGCGGGTCGAGGAGGTCATGGTCTGGGGGTTGTTCAAGCATGCCGTTGCGCCGCTCTGGCATGGTGGCAATGCGGTGCTGATGGGCGACGCGGCCCATCCGACGCTTCCCTTCCTGGCACAGGGCGCCTGCATGGCGCTGGAAGATGCCTGGGTGTTGGCCGACTGCCTCGCGACGATGGAGAGCCGGTCGGCGGCGCTGGCCTGCTACGAGCGAATCCGGGCGCCGCGCTGCCGGCGGATCGTCGACGCGGCGACGGCAAATGCGCGAAACTACCATCTTTCCAGCGCGCCGGTCCGGGGCATCGCCCATCTCGGGCTGCGCGTGATCGGAAAGACGCTGCCGGGATTCATGCCGGACCGCTTCGACTGGCTTTACTCGCATGACGTGACCAAGTCGGTGTGACGCCGGCGATTTTGCCGCAAGCGTGCTGTAGGAGAGTACCGCGGCGCGCCCATGAGCACGGGGCCAAGGCCGAAATTCGCCGGGCTGACGCATTCTGCTTCGCGCTCAACACGCTGATCTTGTTTGGGAGTCGTCGAGGCGAGGTGTTGAAAGGAGACGTTGCGGTGTCCCCGCAGGCGCTGGCACGGCCACCTTTGCGCTTCCGTTCAAGAGCCATGTAGGGCTGCTGGATCCGTTAAACGTTACCCGCCCTTCGCCAGCGGGTGATGCTCCAGCACCAGGTTGCGCAGGCGCTCCTCCAGGACATGGGTATAGATCTCGGTCGTCGAGATATCCGCATGTCCGAGCAAGGTCTGGATCGCCCGCAGATCGGCGCCGCCCTCCAGCAGATGGGTCGCGAAGGCGTGGCGCAGCACATGCGGCGTGACCCGGGCCGGGTTGATCCCGGCGGCGAGCGACAATTCCTTCACCAGCGCGTGGAAGCGGTGCCGGGTCAGGTGGCCGGCCTTGCCGGAAGAGGGGAAGAGGAAGCGCGATGGCGGCAGGCCCCTGGCGCGCACGGCCTCGTCGCGGGCGTCGCGCTCCGAGAGCCAGGTGGCCAGCGCGTCGCGTGCGGGCGGCGAGAGCGGCACCATGCGCTCCTTGTCGCCCTTGCCGCGCACCAGCAACATGCGCGGATCGCCCCGCGCCGCCGCAACCGGCAGGGAGACCAACTCGCTCACCCGCATCCCCGTCGCATAGAGCAACTGCATCAGGCAGGTATTGCGCAGCCGGTCGGCTTGCGTGCGCCCGGTCTCCTGTGCAGCCCCCAGCAGTGCTTCGACCTCGGGCACGCTCAGCGTCTTGGGAAGGCTCTTGGTCCGGCCCGGCCCCTTGATCTGGATTGCGGGATTCTCGCCGCGCCAGCCTTCCTCGAAGGCGAATCGGTAAATCTGGCGAATGGAGGCGAGCCGGCGGGCCCGGGTCGCGCGGGACAGTCCCTCGGCCTCGCAGGAGACGAGATAGGCCTCGACATCCTCCCGTCCGGCCGCCGCGAAGGAGAGCCCGCGATGTGCCATCCAGCCGGCATAGTCCCGCAGATCGCGCCCATAGGCCAGGCAGGTGTTCCTGGACGCGTCCAGCTCTGCCGCCTGCGCCTCCAGGAAACCGGAGATCCAGAGCTCGGCGCTGGACGGTCCGCTCATGCGGTGCGGTCCAGCAGCAGGATCTGCAGCGCGGCCTTGCGGGCGGTCTCCTCCAGCCCGATCCGGCGGAGGAAGGACAGCGAGGCGGAAAGATCGCCCGGATCGGCCTCCGCGCCATTGGCCAGCACTTTCAAAGCCTCCAGCAGCGCCTCGCCGAAACGCTGTTCTCGCGCCAGGTCGGAAATGCTGGCCGGCAGGTCGGGGGCCGCCTCGCCAAAGGCGGCGCCAATGGCCTGCGAGAGCAGGTCGTCGCGGCCGGTCCCTTCCTCGCCACGTGCGATGGCGGCGGGGAATGCCAGGTCCGGTGTATCCGGCGCGATGTCGAGGGCGACGGCTTCGTAATCATCCGAGAGCAGCCCGAGCCGGGTCGCGAGGGAGCCGGCCGCTTCCATCGCCGCGAGTTCGGCGCCAAAGGCGCGGGCGAAGGGCAGAGCGAGACCGGCGGCGCGCATCTCCTCCCATGCCTGGGGCAGGATGATTTCGATCGCCTTCCTATCTTCCGCCGCCAGCGCCGCTTTCAGCTCCTGCACCGCGGCGACGCGTTCCCAGACACCGCCCGACGCGGAAGGCGACCGCTCGCCATAGATCGCGATCAGCAGGTCGGGTGGGATCGCGCCGGCCCGGGCCAGCCGTTCGGCGGCCTCGATGCGTGGCTTCCAGCCGGCCGAGGGGCGCAGGTCCGAATGGGCGAAGGCCAGCGGCAATGGGGCGGTCGGCATCGGCGCGCCGATCGCCTCCAGCATCCGGAAGGTCAGCGGGCTCGGCCGGTGCGGCGTCGCGATGGGCGGCAGGAAATCGGACAGCGCCGGGTCGAGGAACTGCGCCAGCAGCGCATCCTCCTCGACCGAGAGCTGTCCGAGCGCCTTCGCGCTTTCCAGTGTCAGTGCCGCCGCGGCCCAATCGCCGGTCCGCGCCAGGCAGAAGATTCGCACCGGGAAGGAGGGCGAGAGCCCGGGCACCGCCCGCATCCGCGCGCAGGCCGCCTGTTCGCGCCCCGTCAACAGGCCGACGTCAAAGGCGCGGCGGAACAGCTCGGGCTCGTTGGACCCGGCGCGCTCCAGCAGCGCCTCGGCCTCCTCGACCGCGCCCCGCGCCAGCAGCGCGTCGATTCGCGCCTGCAGCAGCGGTGCGCGCGGGGTCGAGCCCTGCGGCGGATCCAGCTCGGCCAGCATGATGTGGCGGAACTCGTCCTGCACCGCGGGCAGCGGCTCGGCGGGGAAATCGGCAATGATACGGATCAGCTGGTCGAGATCGGAGGCGCCCCAGAGATTGGTCGGCAACCCGGTCACGGCGCGCGACAGCAGGCCCACCCCGTCGGGCGAGGGCGCGTCCAGCCGCTGCACGGTGATCGGCTCTGTCACCACGCCGGGCGTGACAGGCGGCGTGCCGAGTGCGTTGGCCGGCGGGTGGGCGAGGCTGTCCGAGAGCCAGTCGATGGCGGAGATCGGGTCCGGTTGGCCCGGAATGGCGTCCTGCGCTCCCGCGGCTCCCAAGGGTACGAGGACGCTCAGGGCGAGGCCGAAAATGGCTGTTCTGAAGGGCATCGGCTCAGTTCACATCCAGCGTGACCGGTTCGCTGACGCGCGTCTGGCTCGGGGTGAGATCGGCGATATACGCATAGCCGACAAGGCCGATCCCGGCCAGCACCACGAGATAGAGCAGTAGTTTGATCAGTCGCCACATCTTATCGCCTGCCTTCTTTCCGCGCGCCTTCCAGGGCACGTCCGGGGAATTTATACATGGCATCCTGAGCGAATTCACGCCATTGAGGGAGATAATTTTTCACTCGGCGAAGTGGCGCCGGAATTGCCCGCCGACGGGCATGAAAAGGCGACTGGGGAGACTCGATTGACGGCGCGACTGAAGAAGACGGTTGTTCTTGTGGGCATGATGGGGGCGGGCAAGACGGCCGTGGGGACGGCGTTGGCGGCGCGACTCGGTGTGCCCTTTCTCGACAGCGATGCCGAGATCGTCGCGGCGGCCCAGATGCCGATTGCCGAGATCTTCACACGCGACGGCGAAGCCTTCTTCCGGGACCGCGAAAGCGAGGTGATCTTGCGGCTGCTCGACGGCGCGCCCGGCATCCTGTCGACCGGCGGCGGCGCCTTCCTGGCGGAGCGGAACCGGCAGATGATCCATGAGCGCGGCGTCTCCGTCCTGCTCGATGCCGATATCGACCTGCTCTGGAACCGGGTGAAGCACAAGGAGACGCGACCGCTGTTGCGAACCGCCGATCCGCGTGCAACCCTCGAGGAAATCTACGCGGCACGGGCGCCGATCTACGCCCTGGCCGATCTCGCTGTCCAGGCGCGCCCGGAATATGCCATCACCGACATGGTCGGGAGGGTGATCGAGGCGCTCGAGGGCCGGCCGGACGTGTTTGGGGAGTGATTGAATCATGGAAATCGTTCACGTGCCGCTGGGAGCGCGCGCCTATGATGTCGGGATCGGTTCGGGTGTGCTGGAGCGGGCCGGCTATCGCATCGCGCCGTTTCTCAAGCGTCCGCTCGTCGCCATCGTCACCGACGAAACCGTTGCCGGGCTGCACCTGGAGGCGCTGAAGGCCTCGCTGGCGGAGGAAGGGATCGAATGCGTTACCCTGATCCTGCCCCCGGGCGAGGCGACGAAATCCTGGCCGCATCTGCAGACCTGCGTCGAGTGGCTTCTCGAAGAGCGGATCGAGCGCTCGGACATGATTGTCGCCTTTGGCGGCGGGGTGATCGGCGACCTGGTGGGCTTTGCCGCCTCGATCGTCCGGCGCGGCATCCGCTTCGTGCAGATCCCGACGACGCTGTTGGCGCAGGTCGACAGCTCGGTCGGCGGCAAGACGGCGATCAACTCGCCTGTCGGCAAGAACCTCGTCGGGGCCTTCTACCAGCCGAGCTTCGTGCTGGCCGATGTGGACGTGCTGGGCACGCTGACGGAACGCGATTTCCTGGCCGGCTATGGCGAGGTGGTGAAATACGGGCTGCTCGGGGACCTGAAATTCTTCGAATGGCTGGAGCAGTGCGGACCGGCGCTGGCGGCGGGCGATGTCGGCGCGCGGATCGCGGCGGTGAAATGGTCGGTGCAGATGAAGGCCGATATCGTCACGCGCGACGAGACCGAGCAGGGCGACCGGGCGCTGCTCAATCTCGGCCACACATTCGGCCACGCGCTGGAGGCGGCGACCGGCTACTCGGACCGGCTGCTGCATGGCGAGGGCGTGGCCATCGGCTGCGCGCTGGCGATCGAGCTTTCGGCCCGGCTGGGCCTGTCCTCGCAGGAGGATCCGAGCCGGGTGCGGGCGCATCTGCGGCGGATGGGGATGAAGGTCGACCTGGGTGACATTCCGGGCGAGTTGCCTTCGGCCGAGGCTTTGCTGGAGCTGATGGGGCAGGACAAGAAGGTCGTCGCCGGCCAGCTTCGCTACGTGCTGACCCGCGGGATCGGGCGGGCCTTTGTCTCTTCGGATGTGCCGAGCGCCGAGGTCCTGCGCCTGTTGCGGGATGAGCTCGGCACGTAAGCGCGTTTCGCCGCTGCCGTTGTGCCTGCGCCCGTCCGTCCCGACGGGCCAGCGCCTTGTCTTCCACGCGCAACGCTCTGATCTATCACGGATTTGGCCGAGAAAAAGCCGGGGATCACAGAAGTTGCAGCACCATCCCAAAGGGATGGAGTCGGCATGGCACGTTCTCTTCCGGGATCTGCCGCGATTTACTCCGCCGCGTGCATATGTTCGAGCGTATAGGTCAGCCCCTCGCGGATATGGTGCTCAAGATGCTTGCGCGCCAGCGCCGCATCGCGCGCAAGGGCGGCGTCGAACACCGCCCGGTGCTCTTCCACCGCCACGGTCCCGCGATTGGTCATGACCAGCATCTGGTAGCGCAGGTATTTGTCATAGAGCCGCGCGTGCAACTCCAGCAGGTTCCGCGAATTGCAGGCCTGGATCAGCGCGAGATGGAACTCCCAGTCATAGCGCTTCCACAGCTCGACCTCGGACGTGTCGCCGGCCAGCATGCGCTGTTCCAGCAGGTGCAGCTTGTGATGCGCGGCGACGAGATTGCCTTCCCAATCTGTGTCCCCATTGGCGACCGACAGTTCCAGCGCATGGCATTCGAGCAGCACGCGCAGGTTGGACACCTCGACAAGATCCTCGGCCGAGACCGGCGTGACGAAGAAGCCTCGTTGCTCCGGCGCGTCGACAAAGCCTTCGCTCGCAAGCCGGTTCAGCGTCTCACGCAGGGTCGACAGGCTGGCCGAATACTGCGCCTTGAGCGGCTCAAGCTTGAGCTTCATCCCCGGCGGCAAAACGCCGAAAATGATGTCGCGCTTGATCCGCTGATACGTGCTTGAGCCGACTGTCTGGTGTTGGTTCGTCATCTGCTGGCATCTGATATTTTGGGATTTGTCATGAATGTAGCCGCTTCTCCGCATGCCCTCAATAGCATGAATTTACCAGCAAAGTCAAAAAATATCAGAGATTATTGAAAGTATCGGCTGTTGCGGCTAGTCTTTGCGGAACGGGCCGAGTCGTGCCGCAGCGGCGGGGCGACAGGGGAGGGGCCGCAACTTCGGGAGCGACGGCATGAGCGATGAAACTGTGAGACTTGTCGTGGCCGGGGTCGGGCTTGTCGGGCGACGGCATGTCGACGCGATCCGCCAGACCGCCGCAACCGAGCTCGCCGCCGTGGTCGATCCCAGCCCCGAGGGCCGCGCCTATGCCGAAGAGAACGGGTTGGTCTGGTTCGAGACGCTGGACGCGATGTTCGACGCCGTTACGCCGGATGGCGTGATCCTGTCCACGCCGACCCTGCTGCATGTCGAACAGGCGATGGTCTGTGTCGAACGTGGCTGTCCGGCGCTGGTGGAGAAGCCGCTGGCAACCTCCGCCGAGGATGCCGCCAGGCTGGTCGTGGCGGCTGACGCTGCCGGCGTGAAGCTTCTTGTGGGCCATCATCGGCGCCATAACCCCCTGATCCGGAAGGCTGTCGAGCTGATCGAGGCGGGCCGGATCGGACAGGTGCGCGCCGTGCAGGCCAGCGCCTGGTTCTACAAGCCCGAAAACTATTACGATGTCGCGCCCTGGCGCAAGGCGAAGGGGGCGGGGCCGATCTCGGTCAATCTCGCCCATGACGTGGACCTGATCCGGCATCTCTGCGGCGAGATCGTCTCCGTGCGCGCCCAGGCCACGCCCTCGATCCGGGGCTACGAGAACGAGGATGTCGCGGCGGCCGTCTTCCGCTTCGAGAATGACGCCATCGGCACGATCACCGTCTCGGACGCCATCGTCGCGCCCTGGAGTTGGGAACTGACCTCGCAGGAATACCCGATCTACCCGCGCACCTCCGAGAGCTGCTACCTGATCGGTGGCAGCCACGGCTCGCTCTCGCTGCCGGACCTGCGGGTCTGGAGCCATAGCGAGACCCGCGACTGGTGGACGCCGATCTCCGCCACTTCGGTCACGCGCGACAGCTCGGACCCGCTTCTCAACCAGATCGATCATTTCGCCGAAGTGATCCGTGGCGAGGCCGAACCGCTTGTCAGTGGGCTGGAAGGGCTGCGGACGTTGCGCGTCATCGAGGCGATCCAGAACTCGGCAGAAAGTGGCGAAGCGATAGAGATTTTCAAGGATTGAGGCAGTAGGCCGGACGATTTATAAAAACCAAAATATCTGATATTTTCAGATTTATATTGAATTTTGGAGTCGTCCGGATAGAGTTGATCCACGGGCGCTGCCAGGGGGCAGGGCTCAATTGGGAGGAAAAACATGATCACCACTTTCACACGGCGTGCGGCCGTGACTGCACTTGTTGCAACCGGCGTGTTGGCCGGATCTGTCGGCGGAGCGCTTGCCGAGGACAAGATCACGCTGCGCATGGCGGCCTCGGCCTCCGAAACCGACCAGCGGTCTGTCGCGCTGGCCGAGGTTTTTGGCCCTGCCGTGGCCGAGTTCGCGGACTATGAGCCGCATTACAACTCAACGCTCTTCGCGCAAGGCACCGAGCTGGAAGCGATCTCGCGCGGCAATGCCGAGATGTCGATCGCCTCGGCGCAGGAACTGGCGCAGTTCTTCCCCGAATTCTCGATCTTCGCCACCGGCTATGTCCACCAGGACGCCGCCCACCAGGTTGCGGTCTTCAACGACCCGCTGATGGAGCCCTTCAAGCAGAAGGCCGAGGAAGAGCTTGGCGTGAAGCTGCTCTCGGTGATGTATTTGGGTCGCCGGCACGTCAATCTGCGCCAGTCCAAGGACGAGCTGACGGTCACCACGCCGGCCGACCTGGCGGGCGTCAACCTGCGTATGCCCGGCACCGATGCCTGGCAATATCTCGGCAAGGCGCTTGGCGCGTCGCCGACCCCGATGGCCTTCGCCGAAGTCTATACCGCGCTCTCGACCGGGGCCGTGGACGGACAGGACAATCCGCTTCCGACCGTTGTCGACATGAAGTTCTACGAGGTCACCAAGCAGATCGCGCTGACATCGCATCTGGTCGATCTCAACTACATCGCCTTCTCCAAGGAAGTCTGGGACAAGATGACCCCCGAGCAGCAGGCAATCGTGCAGAAAGCGGCTGACGATGCTGCCGAAGCCGGTCGCCAGAAGCAGCTCCAGCTTGAAGGCGAGCTGGTTGCCTTCCTCGAAGAGCAGGGGCTTGCCGTCTATGAGCCCGATCTCGCCGCCTTCCGCGAGCATGTCCAGGCGCAGTATGTCGGCAGCGAGTTTGCCGCTTCCTGGCCCGACGGTGTTCTGGAGCAGATCAACGCGCTTGGCGCCAAGTGATCTGACGTGACAGGGGCCGCGGGAGAAACGAGATGAAAGCAATCGCGAAATGGGTCTCCCGCGGCGCCGAATTCATCGCCGCCACAATGCTGGCGGCGATGTTCCTGACCTTCCTTTTGCAGATCTTCTCGCGTTACGTGCTGCTGATGCCCTTCGGCTGGACGCTTGAGCTCTGCCTGATCCTCTGGGTCTGGATCGTCTTCTTTGCCAATGCCTTCATCGTGCGCGATATCGACCATGTCACCTTCGACATCCTCTATCTTGCTGCGCCTCGGCGGGTCCGGCGCATCCTCGCGCTGATCACCGCCGCCGCCATCGCCATCGGCATGATCTGGGCCTTCCTGCCGACCTGGGACTATATCGACTGGATGAAGATGCGGAAGACGACCACGGTCCGCCTGCCGATCTCCGGCGAGAAGATCCCGATGCGGACGATCTTCTCGATCTATGCGCTCTTCATGATCGTCATCGCCATACGCTACAGCTGGCGCTTCGTCGACGTGCTGCGCAACGGGCCGCATGACGAGGATCACGCCTATCTCAACCAGGTTCCGGACGAGAAGAAATTCAAGGCCGGGGAGGACGGGCAATGAGTTTCGAGCTCGCCTCCTGCCTGTTCACGCTGTTCTTCCTCGCCGGGATCGGCACCCCCATCGGTTATTCGATCATCCTGGCCTCGACGGTCTATCTCGGCCTGGCCGGGCTCGACATTGCGCTGGCGGGCGAAAAGATCCTGCAAGGGCTCTACAAGAGTTTCGTGCTGCTGGCGGTGCCGCTCTTCATCACCGCCGCCAATATCATGAATGCCGGCACGATCTCCGAACGGCTTCTGAATTTCTGTGTCGCCGCCGTTGGCCGTTTCCGCGGCGGGCTGGGGCATGTGAATGTCGTCGCCTCGCTGATCTTCTCCGGCATGTCCGGCTCGGCCGTGGCCGACGCGGCCGGCATCGGCAAGATCATCATCGAGATGATGACCAAGGACGGGCGCTATCCGCGCGGATACGCCGCCGCCATCACCGCCGCCTCGGCCACGATCGGCCCGATCATCCCGCCCTCGATCCCGATGGTGCTCTATGCGCTGGTCTCCAACACTTCGATCGGCGCGCTCTTCCTCGCCGGAATCCTGCCCGGGCTGGTCATGGGCGTCGTGCTGATGGCGATGAACACCTACATCTCGACCCGGCGCGGGTTCGCGCTGGAGGCGCCGGTGCCGCTCAAGGAGCTGCCGCGCCACACGGCAAATGCCTTCCCGGCGCTGTTGATGCCGGTGATCCTGCTCTATGGCATCTATGGCGGCGTCACCACGCCGACCGAGGCCGCCGCTGTCGCCGCCTTCTATGCGCTGGTACTCGCAGGGCTGTTCTACCGCGCGCTGTCGCTGCATGCGCTCTACCGGATCTTCGTCGAGAGCGCCCGCTCCTCGGCCGCCGTGGGCATCGTGATCGGCGGCGCGCTGATCCTCAACTTCATCGTCGTCTCCGAGAATATCCCGAGCATGATGTCCGCAGCACTTGTCGGCATGGATGTCCACCCGCTGGTCTTCCTGCTCGGCGTCAACCTGCTGGTGCTGCTGCTGGGCTGCGTGCTCGACGCGACGACCATCATCCTCGTGATCATCCCGCTCTTCATCCCGACCTGCCGCGAGATGGGCATCGACCTTGTCCATTTCGGCGTGCTGATCGTGGTCAACTCGATGATCGGCCTGATCACCCCGCCTTACGGCATCCTTCTCTTCGTTATCAATGCGGTCACCGGAATCCCTCTGGGCGAAATCATCCGCGAGGTATGGGCCTTCCTCTTCGTGCTCGTCCTCGCGCTGCTGCTGATGATCTTCGTGCCAGAAATCGTTCTCTGGCTGCCGCGCCTCTTCGGCTACAACGGGTAGACCCATGACACTCTCCATCGCGACCACCTTCGTGCCCGGCAGCCTGCCGGCAAAGCTGGAAACTATTGCCGCGGCCGGTTTCACGGCCATCGAACTGCATGAGCCGGACTTCACCGGGTTCGAAGGCAGCGCCGAGGATTTGCGCCGCATCGCCGGCGATCTCGGCCTGCGCATCGCGCTGCTCAAGAGCTTCCACGATCTCGAAGGCGCGCCCGGGGAGAGCCGGGCGCAGGTCTTCGACCGTTTGGAGCGCAAGCTCGACCTGATGGCGCGGATGGGCGTCGAGACGCTGCTCCTGGGAACCGCGACCGGCGCGGGCAATTCGGGCGAGCCCGACCGGCTCGCCGCCGATCTCGCCGAGGCCGCCGATCTCGCCGGTTCGCGCGGGCTTCGGCTGGCCTGTCTTGCGCTGCCCTGGGCGCGCCATCTCACCACCGAGATGCAGGCTTTCGAGCTGGTACGGAAGGTCGATCACCCCGCCTTCGGCCTCGCCCTCAACTCCTTCTTCTCGCTGGCCGACGGCTCCAAGCCGGCCCGGCTGCGGGACATTCCCGGCGAGAAGATCTTCCATGTCCAGCTTTCGGACGCGCCGGCAATCGACGGCGATATCCGGCACCTGAAACGCCATTTCAGCCTGCTGCCGGGGCAGGGGCGGCTCAACCTCGCAGGCTTCGTGCGCCTCCTCGCGCGGTCCGGCTACCAGGGCCCGTGGTCGCTGGCGCGTGTCAACGAGGGCGATCCGACCGGCGCCAGCCTGGCCACCGATGGCTACCGCGCGCTGGTCAACCTGCTCAACGATGTCTCCGCCACCGAGCCCGATCTGGATTTCGGCATCAGCCGGCTGCCGGAGCGGGTCCATGCAACTGGGTGGGAGTTCATCGAGTTCGCGGCCGATGACGTGAGCGGCGCGCAACTGACCGGGTTGCTGGAGGCGCTCTGTTTCCGGATGGAGCGGCGGCACGTGTCGAAATCGGTCGAGCTCTGGCGGCAGGGCGCGGTGAATATCGTCGTGAACACCGACAAGGAGGGCTTTGCCCGCGAGGCGTTCCTCGAACACGGGCCGAGCGTTTGCGATATGGGGATGCGGGTGAAGGACGCCGCGCAGACCGTGGCCCGCGCCGCCGCCCTCGGCACGCCGGAATTCCACCAGCCGGTCGGCACCGGCGAGCTGGAGATCCCGGCCATTCGCGGCATCGGCGCCAATGTGGTTCATTTCATCGACCAGCAGAGCAACCTGCACCGGGTCTGGGATATCGAGTTCGAGCCGGTCGCCAAGGCCGAGGCGACCCAGCCCGCCGGCATCCGCCGCATCGACCATGTCGCCCAGACCATGCGCTATGATGAGATGCAGCACTGGCTGCTCTATTACATCTCGACCTTCGAGATGAAGAAATCGCCCATCGTCAACGTGGCGGACCCGTCCGGCGTCGTCCGCTCGCAGGCCATCGAGACGCCGGAGGGCGAGATCCGGCTCAACCTCAACGGCGCGGAGGGGCAGCAGACGCTGGCCGGCTCCTTCCTCAAGGGCGCCGATGGCGCGGGCGTGCAGCATATCGCGCTGCTGACCGATGACATCTTCGAGACCTCGGCGCTGCTGGAGGCGGCGGGCTGCCCGCGGCTGGTGATCTCGCCCAACTACTATGACGACATCCAGGGCCATTTCGGGTTGGAGGACGCGCTCGTCGAGAGGCTCAGGGCGGGCAATATCCTCTATGACCGCGACGGGAAGGGGGAGTATTTCCAGATCTATTCCCAGCCGATCTTCAACGGCTTCTTCTTTGAGATCGTGCAGCGCAAGGGCGGCTACCAGGGCTATGGCGCCCGCAATGCCGCGATCCGGCTGGCCGCGCAGGCGCAACACCTGCAACACCTGGCCGAGGCCTCCAAATGAAGGCGGCGCTGGTCGGCCACGGGATTGGCGCTTCGCTGACACCGGCCATGCATGAGACGGAAGGGCGCGCGCTCGGTCTCGACTACAGCTATGAACGGTTTGACGTGGCCAAGGCGCCCTGGTCGGAGAAGTCGTTGCTGGAGATTGTCCGCTACGCCGAGGCCGAGGGATATGTCGGGCTCAACATCACCCATCCCTTCAAGACGGCCGTGCTTGGCTGGGTCGACGAGATTTCGCCCATGGCCCGCGCCATCGGGGCGGCCAACACGGTGCTCTTCCGCGACAATCGCCGCATCGCCCATAATACCGACCAGCCGGGATTCCGGCGCGCCTTCGAGGCAAGAGGCGACGGCTGGGCGCGCCGGCATGTGCTGCTGTTGGGCGCGGGCGGGGCCGGGCCGGCGGTGGGCATGGCGCTGCTGGGGCTGGGCGTGAAGCGGATTGATGTGCTGGATCCGGTGCCGGGCAAGGCCGAGGAGGTCGCCGGCCGGCTGTTGCGCGCCGATCGATCGGTTGAGGTCACGCCGCATGAAACGCTGGACGGGATCTCGCTCGACAGGCTGGACGGGATGGTCAACGCCACCCCGATGGGCATGGTCAGCCATCCGGGCATGGCGCTGGACCCCGCGCTTCTCCCGCGCGGCGCATGGGTCGCCGATATCGTCTATTTCCCGCGCGAGACCGCGCTGATGCGCGCCGCCCGCGCGCGCGCGCATCGCGTGCTGCCAGGGACCGGTATGGCGCTCTACCAGGCGGTCGAGGCCTTCGAACTCATCACCGGGCACGCCCCGGACGCGGCCCGCATGGCCGCATCCCTTGACGCCATGCTTGCCAGCACGGCGCCGCCTTCCAGCGGAGACAGCAAATGACCGAAAACACCGACGCCGACGCCATCCGGGACTGGTGGCGCACCTCCATCATCGATATGGCTCCCGGCCGGATCGCCTTTCGCGGCAAGCCGATCGAAGAGCTGATCGGCACTGTTTCCTTTCCCCAGATGATCTGGCTGATGGTGCTGGGCGAGATCCCTTCGCAGGCACAGGCCCGGCTCTTCGAGGCCGCGCTGGTCGCGGGGGTCGATCACGGTCCGCAAGCGCCCTCCATCGCCGCCGCGCGCATGGCTGCGACCTGCGGCGTCGGTCTGAACAATGTCATGGCCACGGCGGTGAACATGCTGGGCGATGTGCATGGCGGGGCAGGGGAGCAATGCGCGGAACTCTTCTATGACATCGCCGCGCGGATGGAGGCTGGCGCGGAGCTTCTGCCGGCTGTCCGCGACGGGCTGGACGCCTGGCGGGCGCAATATGGCAAGATCATCTCCGGCTATGGCCACCGCTTCCACAAGCCAAACGATCCGCGCGCGCCACGCCTGATGGCGCTTGTCCGCGAGGCCGCCGCCGAGGGCGCCGTCTCGGGCCGTTTCGCCGAGATCGGCGAGGCAGTGCAGGCCGAGCTTGGCCGCCAGCGCGGTGACCGTCCCATCGCGATGAATATCGACGGCTCGACCGCCGTGATCTTCTGCGAGCTGGGCTTCCCGGCGCCGCTCGCGCGCGGGTTCTTCTGCCTCTCGCGCTCTGTCGGCGTGCTCGCCCATGGCTGGGAACAGATGCAGCAGGGCGGCCGCAACAAGGGCCCGATGCCGCCGAGCTACCTGCCGAAATACGTCCCCCAGCCCGAGTGATCCCCATGGACTTCCCGCTGAAAATCGGACTGATCGGCTGTGGCCGCATCAGCGACATCTACCTTCAGAACTGCAAGACTTTTGCCGAGCTGGAGGTGGTCGCTTGCGGCAGCCTTGACCTTGCGGAGGCGCAGGCCAAGGCCGCGCAATGGGGCATCCCGAAGGCCTGCACGCCCGAAGAAATCCTCGCCGACCCGGCGATCGACTGTATCCTCAACCTGACCATCCCGGCGGCCCACGCGCCCATCGAGCTGGCCGCGCTTGAAGCAGGCAAGCATGTCTATTCGGAGAAACCGCTGGCGACCAACACGCGCGACGGCGCCAAGGTGCTGGCGCTGGCCCGACAAAAGGGCCTCTACGTGGGCAACGCGCCCGACACTTTCCTCGGTGGCCGCTGGCAGACCATGCGCCGGCTCATCGACGAAGGCGCCATCGGCAAGCCCACCGGCGTGATGGCGTTCGTCGGCACCCATGGCACCGAACGCCACCACCCTAACCCGGATTTCTACTATGCGGAGGGCGGCGGCCCGCTGCTCGATCTCGGCCCCTATTACCTGACCGCGATGGTCTTCCTTCTTGGCCCGATCTCCCGCGTCGCCGGCATGGGGCGCAAGACCTTCGACAAGCGCCTGATCGAGAACGGACCCCGCAATGGCGAATGGATGCCGGTCGAGGTGGACACGCATTCGCTGAGCTTGCTGGAATTTGCCTCTGGCGTGATCGGCTCGATGACCATGAGCTTCGATATCTGGGACAGCGAAACCCCGCGTTTCGAGATCTATGGCGAGGATGGCACGATCTGTATCCCCGATCCGGACCCGGTCTATGGCGCCAACCGCTTCGAAGGCGAAGTCTGGATCCGCACGCGGGAGACCTCCCGCTGGTCGCACCAGCCCCGCCCGACCGGACGCGACAGCTGGGCCGTGGCCGATAACCATCACGGCTATAACGACAATTTCCGCGGTCTGGGCCTGCTCGACATGGCCTATGCCATCCGCGACGGCCGCCCGGCGCGTGCCTCCGGCGAGATGGCGCAGCATGTGCTCGACGTGATGGAGGCCATCGATCGCGCGCCTGCCATGGGCGTCTACCAGGAGATCGGCTCCAGCTGCGCCCTGCCCGAAATGCTGCCCCCCAACTTCCCCCACCCCGAAAAGGCTGTCGTAAAATGACCGTCACCAATCTCGATATCGCCAAGCCCTTCTTCCCTGTGAAATTCGTCGAAGACGAGGCGGAATACAGAATCACCGACCGGGTGATCGTGCTGAATCTCGGCGCGGAACCGGTGCAGGTCGAAGACCAGCAGCTCAGGCCGCTCAATTCGGTGATCCTTGCCCGGACAACGGTCCGCAATATCGAGCGCATCGTCGTGGTCGAGGAGTTCGACAGCCATGACAGCGATGACGCGCTCTATGCCCGGGTCAAGGAGGTCTGGCCCTCGGCCTATGATGTGCGCAAGGAAGAGCGGCTGCGCGGCGTGAGCCATTACATGGGGCAGAAGACCTATATCGGCAATATCGGCCTCAACATGTATCATTCCGGCACGGTCCCGCTGAAGGTCGGCCTGCACAGGGATCACGTGTTCTGCCCGGTGGACGGGTTCCGCGAGGTCCACACCCAGATCGTCGGCTTCGGCAAGATGCAGCAATGCCATGAGCAGGATGTCTCCACGCTCTACTGGGAGGAGATGATGGGGCCGGGCACCACGCATCGCCCGATGTATGACGCGGCGGGCAACTACCCCTGGCATCAATACGAGACGGTGACGCCGTCGATCTTCATGGCGGTCGAGTTCATCCCCGAAGGGGTGACGGTGCCGGGCATGGAGGGACACGCATGACGGCGTTGCTCCCGGCGGATCCCTTTGACGGCCCGTTCCCGCGGCTCGGGCGTCGGCTTCGGCTCGGCATTGTCGGCGGCGGGCGGATTGCCGGCACGCAGGCGATGGCGGCGCGGATGACCGATCGCTGGGAGGTCGTGGCCGGCGCGCTCTCCTCGGACCCGGACAAGGCGCGGGCGCGCGGGGCGGAGTGGTACCTGCCGCCCGAGCGCTGCTATGCGAGCTTCAACGACATGGCCGAGGCGGAAGCGGCGCGGACGGATGGCGTGGACGCGGTGATGATCACCACGCCGAACCATGTCCATTTCGCCGCCGCGAAGGCCTTCCTCGCGGCCGGGATCGACGTGCTCTGCGACAAGCCGCTGACCAATGAGGTGGCCGAGGCCGAGGAACTGGTCCGGCTCGCGGAGGCCTCGGGGCTGGTCTTCGCCGTTGGCTACGCGATGTCCTGCTTCCCGATGATCCGGCAGGCGCAGCGGATCGTGGCCGAGGGCGGCCTTGGCCGGATCAACCAGGTCCATGTCGAGTTCCTGCAGGACTGGATGACCCCGCCCGAAAGCGCCGAGGCCGAGCATGTGAAATGGCGGCTGGACCCTTTGAGATCGGGCGCGACGAGCTGTGTCGGCGATATCGGCACCCATGCGGCGCATCTGGCGAGCCTCGTCTCGGGGTTGGCGCTGACGCATCTGCGCGCCGAGTTTCATGTCTGCGGCGCGCCCAAGCCGCTGGAAGACACCGCCTTCATGTTCACGCGCTATGACGGGGATGTGCCGGGCACGCTGATGGCGACGCGTCTCGCGCCGGGCAATCGCGGCGGGCTGCGCTTGCGGATCTTCGGCAGCGAGGGCGGGCTGGAATGGGACCTGGAGAGCTCGGAGCTGTTGAAATTCAACCGCTTCGGGGAGCCGGACCGGGTGCTCAGTCGCGGCCACGGCCATGGTATCTCGCCCGAGGTCGAGCGGTTTGTCCGCACCGGCCGGGGCTTCCCGGAAGGGATCATCGAGGCCTGGGCCAATCTCTATACCGAATTTGCGATGGCGGTCGCTGCGCGGCGCGACGGCCTCGCGCCCCCGGAGGGCTGGTTGGCCTATCCGACCGTGCGCGAGGGCGCCGATGGCGTTCGTTTCATCGCCGCTGCGGTCCGGTCCTCGCAAGCGGGCGGCGCCTGGACAGAACTGGACCCGGAAGGAGACCCCGAGAATGTATGAGCAAAGCAAAGCGGCCTATCCGGCGGCCGGGCGACGGCTCCGTCTCGGAATGGTCGGCGGTGGCCGCAAGGCGCTGGTGGGACGGTGGCATGCCGGCGGGGCGCGGCTGTCAGGGCGTTGGGATATCGTGGCTGGCGCCTTGTCCTCCGATCCCGAGACAGCCGCGCTGTCGGGGCAGGATTGGGGGCTGGACGCGGAGCGCAGCTATTCCGATTTCCGTGACATGGCGGCCACCGAGGCCGCCCGCGCGGACGGGGTCGATGCGGTGTCGATCTGCACGCCCAACCACACCCATCGCGAGATTGCCGAAGCCTTCATGGCGCAGGGCATCGACGTGATCTGCGACAAACCCGTGGCGCTGACGCTGGCGGATTGCGATGCGCTCGAAGAGGCGCGCCGCGCGTCCGGTGTCACTTTTGCCGTGACCTATCCCTACGCCTTCCACCCGATGGTGGTGCAGGCGCGCGAGATGATCGCCGACGGGGCTGTCGGGGCCATTCGCCAGGTGATGATCGAATATATCCAGGATGGACGCACCGGCGCCTTTGATCCGTCGATCAAGCAGCTGAAATGGCGGCTCGATCCTGCCAAGGGCGGGCGAACGGCCACCACCGGCGATATCGGCACCCATGCGCTGCACCTGCTGGAATTCGTGACCGGCGAGCGCGTGGCCCGGCTGCGGGCGGATTTCCATGTCTGTGGCGGCGAGAAGCCGATGGAGGACACGTCCTTCATCAATCTCGCGCTGGCCAACGGCGCGCCCGGAATGATGTGGCTCAGCCAGGCCGCGGCCGGCAAGAGCAGCGGCCTGACGCTTCGGGTCTTTGGCCAGACCGGCTGCCTGGAATGGCGCCAGGACTGTCCCGAGCGGTTGCAATACAGCCCGCTGGGCGCGCCGCAACAGGTCTACACGCGCGGCGCCGGGGCGGGGATCTCTCCGGCCGCCGAGCGGATGATCCGCATGCCGCGCGGCCATGGCGAGGCGCTCTCCGACGCCTGGGCCAATCTCTATGTCGAATGCGCCGTGGCGATCGAAGCGCGCCGCAAGGGCGAGGCTCTGCCCGAGGGGCTGCTCAACCTGCCTGGCCTTCCGGAAGGCCGCCGGGGTGTCGCGTTTTTCCATGCGGCGGCGGACAGCAATGACGGCGGCGGGGCCTGGGTCGAAATCTGAGGCCGCCGCTGGCTTCAGGGTTGTTGATAATTTCCAAAATATCTGATATTTTGGAAAATGAATGAGCATCCTGTCAAAGGATGCGACTGTAGGAGGAACCAGAAATGACTGATGGTGCCGATGGAACGGGAGGCGAATCCCTGTATTCGCTGGCCCATCTGACATTGATCAACGCGACCGCGCCGGAGCTTGTCTATATCGCCGCGCGGGCGGGCTACGACTCGGTGAGCCCGCGATTCATTCCAATGAATGTCCCGGGCGAGTTCAGCCCGTCGCCGGTCTCCAAGGACCAGGTACAGGCCACGAAGACGGCGCTGGCGACGACCGGGCTTTCCGTGCTCGATGTCGAGCTGGCGCGGATCACCGAGGATTGCGACCCGCGCAGTTTTGAGCGCGCGCTGGAACTGGGCGGCGAGCTGAACGCCAAGCGGATGATCATGTCCGCCTGGACCAACACCCGCGACGACCGCAATTTCCTCGTCGACTGCTATGCCGAGACCTGCGAGCTGGCCGAGCCTTACGGGCTGACAGTGGATCTCGAATTCCCCAGCTTCTCGCGCCTGCGCAACCTGGACGAGGCGTTGGACATCGTCCGCGCCGCGGACAAGCCCAATGCCGGCATCCTCGTGGACACGCTCTACCTGCACCTCTCCCGCGTCGATATCGGCGAGCTGCTGCACGTGCCGGGCGAGCTGTTCCACTTCCTGCATATTTCGGACTGCCTGCCGGGCATTGCCGACACGCGCGAGGGCATGATCCAGCTTGCCCGCGACGCGCGGCTCTATCCGGGCGAGGGCTGGATCGACTTCGCCGGGATCATCGAACGCATGCCGCCGGTGGATTATTCCATCGAGCTGCCCAACCAGTCGCGCGTGGCCGAGCTTGGCTACGAGGAACACGCCCGACGCTGCCTGCAACATGCCAAGAAGACCTTCGGCGACGCGCGGTCCCACCGCCGCATGCCCGACCTGGCTGCCATTCAAGGACAAGAGGATAACCATGGCCAAAGAGCTCACTGAAGAAGAACGCGCCCTGGCCGCCGAGATGCTGCAGCGCGCCCGCGCGGCGATGGCTGAGATCGAGGATTGGAGCCAGGCGGATCTCGACCGGCTCGCACAGGCCATCGCCTGGTATGCCGGCAACGAGGCGACCTTTACCCGGCTGGCCCATCAGGGCGTGGATGAAAGCGGCATTGGCGACCGGGAACGGCGCCCGGCCAAGCGGTTCAAGATCCACATGGTGCTGCGCGACGTGTTGCGCACGCCCTCGACCGGGATTGTCGAAACCGATGAGGCCAAGGGGCTGGTGAAATACGCCAAGCCGGCCGGTGTCATCGCCTCGCTGATCCCGATGACCAATCCGGCAATGACTCCGCCGGTGACCGGCGTCTCCTCGGCGAACGCCCGCAACGCGGTGATTTTCTCCCCCCATCCGCGTACCGCAGGAACGACCTATGAAATGGTCGAGATCATGCGGGCGGCCTGTCGCGCCGTGGGGGCGCCGGAGGATCTCTTCCAGTCGATCCGCCAGCCCTCGATCCCGCTCACGCAGCACCTGATGGAGATCTGTGACCTGACGCTGGCCACCGGCGGCAAGCCGATGGTCAAGGCGGCCTATTCCTCGGGCAAGCCGGCCTACGGTGTCGGCGCGGGCAACAGCTCGATCGTCATCGACGAGACCGCGGATATCGAGATCGCGGCCGAGAATACGCGGATTTCCAAGACCTCCGACTACGGCTCGGGCTGCTCGGCGGATGGCAATATCATCATCCAGCGCTCGATCTATGATCGGATGGTCAAGGCACTGGAGGCCGAGGGCGGCTATCTGTGCAATAGCGAAGAGAAGGCCAAGCTCGAAGCCGCGATGTGGGACGAGAAGGGCAACCGCACCTTCCCGACCATCGCTTGCCCGCCGCAGCAGACGGCGGATGTGGCCGGGTTCTCTGTTCCGGAGGACAGGAAATTCCTCATGGTCGAAAACCAGGGGCAGATCGGGCCGGAGCATAAATTCTCGAAAGAGAAGTTGACCACGGTCATGGCGCTCTATCATTTCGAGGATTTCGACGACGCGCTCGAAACCGTCCGCAAGATCTACAATACCGGCGGCAAGGGCCATTCCTGCGGGATCTACTCCCACAACGACGCCAATATCGATGCGCTGGCACGTGTTGCGCCGGTCAGCCGAATGATGGTGCGGCAGCCGCAATCGAAGGCGAATGCGGGCGCTTGGACCAACGGGATGCCGATGACCTCGAGCCTCGGTTGCGGGATCTGGGGCGGCAATATCACCAATGAGAACGTCACCATGAAACACATGATGAACTACACCTGGGTCAGCCGCCCGATCCCCGAAGACCGGCCCTGCGAAGAGGAGCTGTTCGGTGAGTTCTATGGCAAGGAGATCGGATGATGGCTGACAAGACCGTTGCGGAACATATCGTCGACTTCCTTGAGCGGCGCGAGGTCAAACATGTCTTCGGGCTCTGCGGGCACACGAATATCGCCGTGCTCGCGGCGCTGGAGACGAGCCCGATCGATTTCGTGACCGTGCGCCACGAGCAGATCGCCAGCCACGCCGCCGATGCTTATGCCCGCGTGCAGGGCAGGGCGTCTGTTGTGCTGTCGCATCTCTCGCCGGGCCTGACCAATTGCGCGACCGGTGTCGCCAACGCGGCGCTGGACTGCATCCCGATGGTGGTGATCGCCGGCGACATCCCGACCCATTACTACGGCAAGCACCCGCATCAGGAGGTCAATCTCCACGGCGATGCCCAGCAATACGAGATCTACCGCCCCTTCGTTAAACGCGCCTGGCGCGTGGACCGGGCGGACCTGATGGCGGATGTGCTGGAGAAGGCCTTCCACCTCGCCGAGAGCGGGCAGCCGGGGCCGGTTCTGGTCAACGTGCCGATGGATGTGTTCTCGAAGGTGATCCCGTCGCACACATTCGACCGGCTCAAGGAGAATACCCGCGCGCTGGTCAAACCCTCCATTGACGACGAGACGGCGCGGGCGATTGTCGAGCGGCTGGCGAAAGCGGAAGGCCCGGTGATCTATGCCGGTGGCGGCATCCTTCTGGCGAAGGCCTCGGAAGAGCTGCGGGAATTCGTCGACCATATGCAGATCCCGGTGGCGCATTCGCTGATGGGCAAGGGGCTTTTGCGCGACGATCACCCGCTGGTGCTCGGCATGACCGGCTTCTGGGGCACGTCGCTGACCAACCAGGCCTGCCTCGATGCGGATTACATCTTCGCCATCGGCACGCGGTTCAAGGAGGCGGATTGCTCCTCCTGGTATCCGGGCTACACGTTCAATATCGGCGGCGAGACCGACAAGACCAAGGTCATCCATATCGATATCGAACCTTCCGAGATCGGCCGCAACTACCCGACCGAGATCGGCGCCGTGGCCGATGCGAAGGCGGCGTTGAAGGTGCTGACACGGGTGGCGAAGGAGATGTATCCGGACGGGTTCAAGCGGCCGGAAGTCACGAAGAAGATTGCTGAATTCCGCGCGGGCTTCAAGGAGGGCAACCGCGAGATGGCGACCTCCTCTGCCTTCCCGATGATGCCCGAACGGATCCTCGCGGACACCCGCGCGGCCCTGCCGGAAGACGCGATCATCACCACCGATGTCGGCTGGAACAAGAACGGCGTCGGCCAGCAATTCGACATCCTGACCCCGGGCTCGATCCTGACCCCGGGCGGTTTCGCCACGATGGGTTTCGGCCCGCCGGGCGCCATCGGCGCCAAGCTTGCCGCGCCGGATCGCGTGGTGCTCAGCCTCGTCGGCGATGGCGGCTTTGGCCAGAACCCGGCGATGCTTTCCACGGCGGTGGAACTGGATCTCGCGATCGTCTGGCTGGTGATGAACAACAACGCGTTCGGCACCATCGCCGGGCTGATGAAGGCGCATTATGACAGCACCTATGGCGCGTCCTTCCCGGGCTCGGCCGAGGCGCCGACCAACGGGCCGGGCTATGCCGAGATCGCGCGGGCTTACGGTGCCGAGGGCGTGCGGATCAGCTCTGCCGAGGAGCTTCTGCCGGCGCTGAAGGCGGCCATCGCCAGCGGGCGTCCGACCGTTCTCGATGTGCCGATGATCAACAACCCGACGCCGACCACCGGGCATTGGAACATCCTCGACATCTATTCGCCCGATCGGGAGGTCTCCCACGTGGCGACCTGAGCGGGCGCAGGTCGGAGAGCCGGTAGTGGCCTATCCGGCGGAGCGCTGAAGGGCACGGAGACAAGGCCGAAGGCCGCCGTGCCAGCGCCTGCCCGTTCCGGCGGGCCGGCGCTTTGTCATCCATATGCAACGCTCTGATCTTCTTCGGATCTGGCCGGGATAAAGCGCGGACCACACGCGTTGCCGCGCCATCCCACGGGCAGGCGCTGGCACGGCTTGCGTGGCACTCGCAGAGAATGGCAACTCCGTTGCCAAGGCTGCCACGTCCGGCATTCCAGTCGCATCAGCCAAGTGATGCGAAATACGCCTCCCAGCTCTGATGCGGCCGCCCGGCGGCTTTCTCGAAATCGCTGGGCCGGTCGAGCGCGCCGTCATGGATGCCCTGGTAAATCCCGGCGATGACCGGGCCGAGGAACGCGCCAAGTTCGGAGACCTCGAACTCCAGGAACTCTTGCTGGATCATCGCGCGATAGGTCAACTCGGTGCCGAAGGCGCGGTTGAGGTGTTCGGCAAGCTCCGCCTGGGTGAGTTTGTCGCCATGCAGATGGTAGGTCTGGCCGTCATGTTTCGGCTCGGTCAGCATGCGGGCATAGGCATAGGAAAGTTCGGGGCGCGAGGTGTAGCCGCAGCGGCCGTCGCCGGCGGAATTCATGATCGCGCCGAGTTTCTTGTAGCTCTCGATATAGTCCACGTCCGGCTCGATATAGATCCCGTTGCGCCCGATCACCCAGTCGAGCCCGCTGGCGCGGATATCAGCCTCGGTCTGCCGGTTGCTCTGGATGATCGGCGAGAAGGACGTGCCTGTCTCGGCGCCCTGCACCGAGGTGTAGACGACCTTCTTCACCCCGGCCTCGCGGGCGGCGGTGATCACGTTGCGATGCTGGCCGATCCGGACCTCCGGCGCGGCCATGCCGGAGACGAGCAGCAGCCTGTCCACCCCGTCGAGGGAGGCGCGGAGTTGGTCGGGATCCTCGTAGTCGCCCGGACGGATCTCGATTCCCAGCCCGGCGGCTTTCGCGGGCGTGCGGGCGAGGCCGATAATGGGCTCGCCGGGGTCCAGCTCGACAAGCGCATGGGCGATAGCGGCGCCGAGCTGTCCAGAGGCGGCGGTTACGGCAATGGTCATGGTGTTTTCCTTTGCGTGCGCCGGGGAGCGGTCGGTGCCCACTGCGCGGTTTGCTGTGTCATATGTCTGAAAGTCGGGGCAGGGATCAGAACTTGCCGGAATTGCCCCAGTCCGCGCGCGGAGAAATCGTTTCCTCGTTCTCCCAATGCTCGACGATCCGGCCGTTTTCGACACGGTAGAGGTCGAACCGCGCGTAATCCGCGCCGTCCGCATGGCGCTTGCCATAGGTGACGACGAAATCGCCCGCGCCGATCAGCTTGAAGAGCATCTCGTATCGCCCGGCCTCGCCTGAGGCCAGCCAATGCGCAAGCCCGGCGCGGCCGGCGGCAATGCCGGGGGCGTGCTGGACGAGATCCTCGGCGACAAAACTTTCCAGCCGGTCATGATGACCCTCCTGCAGAACGAGCTTGGTATAGTCGAGCACCAGCGCCTTGCTGGCCCCGGTGTCAGCGGTGGGATCGACCTTTGTCGCGCCGCGCACCATGTCCTCGCCAGAGGCGGTCTCGGCGACGAAGGGGGCGATGGTGTCCCAATGCTCGAGGATCAACCCGTCAGGGTCGGTGTAGAAAAGGTCTGTCGTGACCCAGCGGGCGGCGCCGTCATTGAGGTCCTGGTAAGCGTTGCAGAAGACCCATGGACCGTCCTGAAAGCTGCGGACAATCTCGATCTCGCGCTTCGGATTGCGGTCGACGAAAGGTTCGAAGAAGGCCAGGAAGCCCTCGGCCCCGCCGCCCACGCCGGTCGAATGCTGCGTGTAGCGATGCCCGGTGTATTTCAGGACGGCCTCGCGGGCATTGCCGCCCGCGATCCCTTCCAGGTAGAGTTTATGGACATTGTCCAACGCGTTTCCCATTTTTTCTTTCCTGTCATTGGTTTACGGGTCGAGCACGATCTGGTGCATGAACATCGTCTGGCAGTTTTCGACCATGTTCAGCGGCGCGTTGCGCAAGGTGCCGTCCCATTTCTCGATCATCTGCTCGGCGCAGGCATTGGACGCGGTCATGATGCCGGCCTTGTAGATGTAATGCGCGGCGGATTCGTCGTAGCGCGTCATCACCTCGGCCATTTCCCGATGATACCAGTCGCTTTGCACGATGCCACCGATGGTCTGTTTCATGTCCTCGATGAAGCGGGCGTAGAGCTCCATATGCTCCGGCGTGCCGACGATGCGCTCATGCCCGGTGATGACGAAGTTGAAGTCGTATTCCGCCAGCAGCCGGTCGGGCAGGGCGAAGGCGAACCACGGGTCGGTGCTCTCGCCGAAATGGATCCAGGGGGCGGCATCGGGGTGGAACATGTCGATGGCCCAGAGGATCTTCTGTTCCGGCGCCCAGATCAGCATGTCGCTCTGGGAGTGCCAGTTGCGTTCGAGGTCCCGCAGCTCCAGCACCAGCCCGCCGGTCTCCAGCCTGTAGTCGGTGTCGAAGACGATGTCGGGCAGCGGGCGTTTGGGGTCGTTGGCAATCGCCAGCAGATCCGCCGTTTCCTTTGATGCAATCAGCACGGCCTCCTCGGGGAAGAGATAGGCGCCCTGGCTGTGGTCGCGATGGTGGTGGGAATAGATCACATGGGTGATCGGCTTGTCCGTCACCCGCGGGATCAGCTCGAGCACGAAGGGCGAGACATCCGGCTTGGGATCGACCACGACGACGCCATCCTCGGTCTCGAAGAACACCATGTTTTCAAAGTCGTCATACACGAACCAGGCGTTTTCGGCGATCTTGTAGGAGCCGTAGCCAGCCTCGGGCAGCGGTTCGTGGACGAAATCGCGGGCGCTGTAGCGGGCCTTGGTGGCCTCGTAGTCGAAGGGCGTGTCGGCCAGCACAACCAGGGGCAACAATCCCAGGGCAAGCGTGGCCGTGGCGAGAAGTTTGGGCATTCGGGGGATCCTCATGGCGGGTTTCGGGGATTGGTCGGGGACCGGCAAGATCACGTCGCCGGCGCTCATGATGCGCTCCGGGCAGGGCGCGAAGGCTGCCAGTCGAGCCTCGGGTTCTCGCGGAAGGCGAAGCGCTCCAGGTGGTCGGAGATCACCTTGACGGCCGTGTCCAGCTCGGCCGCGGTCTCGGCGGAGACTTCGAGCGCCAGCCGGCCGCCCTGCGCGACCAGGATGCATTGCCCGAAGGGAAGCTCGATGCGGCCGGAGGTTTCGCCGAGATGGATCGGCACCTTGCGGCCAAAGTGGTGGCAGAGCGCGGTCATGTAGCGCTGCGCCCGCTCGGTCTCGAATTCTGCATGTTTCTCCATGCCGTCGCTCCTTGAAGCTGTCGAGCAGGTGATATCGGCTCTTTATTGCGCGGGGTATCCAGTGTTATCGGAAGTCATAGTTCGGACAGGCGGAACAATGATCGATCACCTCAGGCATATGGCCGTCTTCGCGCGGGTTGTGGATGCGGGCTCCTTCCGGGCGGCAGCCCGGGAGATCGGGCTCTCGCCCTCACGGGTGAGCGAGACGGTCTCCGATCTCGAAACCTATCTCGGCGCGACGCTGCTCTACCGGACGACCCGCAAGATTGCCCTGACCAGTGAAGGCCGGGTCTTCCATGCCCGCGTGACCGAGATGTTGCGCAGCGCCGAGACCGGGTTGAACGAGCTCAACGCGCTGTCGCTGGAGCCGGCAGGGGCGTTGCGGATCTCTGCGCCGGCCTTCATGGCCTCGTCGGGCATCTCGACGGCGATTGCCGAGTTCATCCGGCTGCACCCGCATGTCGCGCTGTCGGTGTCCTTCACGGATTACCGCGTGGACCTGATGGAGGACGGGTTCGACGTGAATATCCGCGCCGGTTGGCTGCAGGACAGCTCGATGATGTCGCGCAAGCTGGGCGACATGGAGCGGGTGCTGGTGGCCGGCGCGGAATATGCCGCGTCGCGCCCGCGGCCCGAACACCCGTCCGAGCTGGAGGACTGGGACTGGATCGGCTTCGCGCACCGCCCGGATGCGGAGGAGTTCCTGTCGCCGGACGGCGGGCGGGTGAAGGTCCTCGGACGCTCGCAATTGCAGGTCGACAGCGCCGAGGCGCTTTATCACTTCACGCGGCAGAATCTCGGCGTGACGATCCTGCCGTCCTATCTGGCGGCGCGCGGCGAGGCGACGGGCGGGTTCGTGCGGCTGCTGCCGGAATGGGGGCTCCGTCCGCTCGGCCTGCATGCGGTCTGGCCGGACCAGTCGCGGCGGGAGAGCCTGACCCTGCTCTTCGTGCGTTTCCTGGCCGAGCGATACCGTTAGCAGCGGGCGAGGGGCGGGAAGCTCCGGGCAACTCCGTCGGGTTTGCGCCGGACGGGGAAGGGGGCTCAGGTCTCGAAGCTCTGCCGGATGGCGGCAAGGATCGTATCGCGGGAGACGGGTTTCATGAGCCGGATCGGCGCGGGGCCGGGCGCGGCCGCGGCAGACGGCTCCTCCTCTTCCTCCTCGTAGCCGGAGACCAGGATCACGCGCAGACCGGGAGAAAGCGCTTGCAGTCGGCGCGCCAGCTCCGGCCCGAGCAAGCCGCCCGGCATCATGACATCCGACACCAGCAAATCATAGCCCGGGTCGGCCTCGAAGGCGCGGCAGGCGCTGGCGCCGTCGCCGGTGGCGGTCACCGCGTGCCCGGCGGCGCGAAGCGTGCGCACGGTCAGGTCGAGCACCTCCGGATCGTCCTCCGCAACCAGCACCCGCAGCCCGGCGGGGCGCTCCGGCGGCCGGGTCGGCTGCGCAGCACCATCGCCCTCGGCGCCGGTCTCGAGCGCGCCGAAGAAAAGCTGGAAGCGCGCGCCTTGCCCCGGCTGGGACAGCACGCGCACCTCGCCGCCGGACTGTTTCATGAAGCCCTGCACTTTCGACAGGCCGAGTCCGGAGCCGCTGCCGGGCGGTTTCGTGGTGAAGAAGGGGTCGAAGATCCGTGACAGGTGCTCCGGCGCGATCCCCTCGCCGGAATCGCTCACCGAGAGCAGGACGTGCGGCCCCTCGGGCAGATCCTCCGGCCCCTGTGCGTCCTCGGGCCCGATATTGGCGGTTTCGACGATCAGCCGACCGCCTTCGGGCATCGCGTCCTTCGCGTTCAGGATGAGGTTCAGCAACACGCTCTCGGTCTCGCCGGGATCGGCCTCGACCGGCCAGAGCCGCTGGGCAAGCCGCGTCTCCAGCGTGATATTGGAGGGCAGCATCCGCGAGATCCAGCTCCGGGTCTCCTCGATCAGCGCGTTCAGGTCGACCCGGCGCGGCCGCAGCGGCGCGCGGCGGGCGAAGGCGAGCATGCTCTGGGTCAGGTCGGCGCCCCGCTGGGCCGCGGCGATCGTCGCATCGGCCATGCGAAGCTCGGCGGGCTCGGAGAGGTGGTCGCGCAGCAGTTCCTGGTTGCCCATGATCACCGCCAGCAGGTTGTTGAAATCATGCGCCACGCCGCCGGTCAGCTGTCCGATCGCGCTCAGCCGGTCGGAGCGCTCGGCCTTTGTACGGCTGCGCTCCTGCTCGGTGACGTCATGGATGACGAGGACGGTGCCGATCTCGGGCGAGGCGTCGGGCGGCAGGCTGGAGCTGGCGAGCTGGACGTGACGGGGGGCGCCGCCATCCGGGGCCGACAGCAGCAGCATCTCGTCGCGCAGCGCGTCGCCCGCCTGCGCCCGGCGCAGCGGGTCGCGCGTCTCGGTGAGTTCCGCCTGGCCCTGCGTCTCCAGGAAACGGGCGGTCGCCGGCCAGTCGACGGGGACCGTCTCCGGGGCAAGGCCGAGCATCGCGCGGGCCTGGGCATTGGCGATGGCGATCCGGCCGGAGCGGTCCAGCGCGAGAATGGCGCTCTGGGCGGCGTCCATGACCGCTTGCAGGCGGCTGGAGACATCGCGGATCCGGGCGGCCTGCTGCAGGGCGAGGCTGCGTCCGCGCAGGCTGAGGACGAGGCCGATGGCCGTGCCCAGCAGGACGATCACGGCAATGCCAAGCGCGGCAAAGGCGATTTGCCGGCGGGTCTCGGTCCAGAAGAGCGGCTCTCCGAAATAGACCTGGCGCAGGGTTTCGAACTCGTCGGAGAGCAGATAGCCCGGGATCACGCTGTTGAACGCTTCGCGCGCCTCGCCAAGCCCGTAGCGGAGCGCGATGGCGCGGGATGTCCGGAACACGGTCGGGTCGAGCTCCTGGAGCTGATCTCCGACGCCGTTCCGTTCGGCAAGCCCGGGCATGAAGCGCCGGGTTGCCAGCACCGCGTCGACATCCCCTTCCAGCAGCGGCCGGAGCAACCCTTCGATGCTCTCGACCGCAACCGTCTCGAAAGCGGTCTGCGCGCGGGCCTGGCCATGGGCGTAGCTGCCCGCGAAGGCCCCGACCCGACGTCCGGCCAGGTCCTCCAGAGAGGTGATTTCGCCGGCTTCCCCGGCGCGGATGCTGATGGCGGTCTCCAGGTGCTCCAGCGGCAGCGAGAAATCCATCTGCTGGTCCTTGGAGGGCGAGATGCCGAGGAGTGGGATGATGTCTACTCCGGCCGCCGCCGGCCCCAGGGGCAGGCTCGTGAGCGGCACGAACCGGTACTCCCAGGTGATCCCGGCGAGCTGGGCGAGGTCGGTGAACAGATCGATGACGAAACCGTCCATCTCTCCCTTCTCGTCCAGGAAATAATAGGGGGCGAGGGACTGGTCCGCGGGAAGTTCCGGCAGCGCGACGGTCAGGATCTCGGGCGGCGGATCGAAAAGGTCGACCTTGAACCGATGGCGCAAGGCCAGCAGCGTCCCGTCCGCCTCCAGCCGCCGGATCGCCTCGTTGATCGGGGCGATGAGCTCGGCGCGGGACTTGTTGAGGACGGCAACCCGGTCGAACTCGGCCAGCGGCGGGCCGATGGGACGGATCCTGTGATCGACACCGGCCTCATAGGCTCGGGCCTGGATCGCGTCCTCGGGAAAGACGATCACGTCGACATCGCCGGAGAGCAGCGCGAACATCGCAGCACCCGAGGCAGTGACCTCATGAACAATGTTGCGATCGGCCAGCGCCTGCACCAGAGGGCTGATATCCTGTCGCCAGAGAATGATATGCAGTCCCGTGGCGCGTTCGAGGTCGATCTCGCCGACCCGCGAACCGAGGGCAAAGGCCTGGTGCCGTGTCCGGCCCAAAGGCACAGAGAAGACGTTATTTTCCGCAAAGAATTCGAACTGACCGGCGCCGACGATGAAGTCGACCTCCCCCAGGCTCTGGGCCTCCGCGCAGTCGGCCAGGGTCTCGCGCGGGTGGATCTCGGTCGCAAGGCCGATCTCCGCGGCGACACGGCGGGAAAGTTCGATGAAAAAGCCCGAATAGGCGCCATCCGCACCGATCTGGTAATAGGGCGGCGCATGCGCCCAGCAGACGGTCAGCGGGCGATCCGCGTCGTCGGCATTGGCCTGGGTCGCTGCGAGAAATGCGAAAAGGACCATGAACCGGAGCGAGAAGCGCCACTGGACCTTGCGGTTCCCCGTCCTGTCGCCCCTGCCTCGCCATGTTCTGCTCATGTCCGGACATGTGCGCATGGTCCTACCGGCTGTAAAGCACGAGCATTGTCGCATCCCGGCGCGCTTGCGCAGGCGATTTTGTCCGGTCGCGCCATGACCAGGCAATGACGAGTTTGACATATTGCAGGCGCGCCCTCTCGTGCTAGCCTTGACCGAGTCGACCGTTGTCCGGCTTGCGTGACCCAGAGCGCTTTCGTCCTGCCGAGCCACTCAGACCGGCGCCGCTCGCCTGGGCTGTGCAGGTCCCGGCAGGGTTCAATCTCGATAGGAAAGGCCTTGGGAAAGACCCTCTTTCGCCTGATCTGCAGCCGCGCCCGGGTCCTTGCCCGGGTTTTCGCCCTGATCGTCCTGTCCTGCCTCGCCTCCGGTGTCGCTGCCCAGGAGGGCACGCCGCCGCTCCGGGTTGGCTGGACGCTGGCGCCCCCTTTCTTCCAGTACGATTCCTCTGGGCGGCGCTCGGGGGCCGTGCAGGAGCTCGTCGAGCGGATTGCCGAGGAGATCGGTTTCGACATCCGGGTCACGCCATATGTTTCCGCCGAGGCGATGGTCGACGGCTACCTCGCAGGCGAGTTGGATGTCATTCCCGGGCCGTTGGGCAGTGCCGCACTCCGCGAGATCAGCCTGACGAGCCTCCCGGTCAGCAAGGGAACGATCCGCAAGTATGTTGCCCCCGACCGCCGGACCGGCCTTGACTGGATGGAGGCGCCGGGATTGCGGGTCGGCTATGTCATGCCGGCGCGGCTGCCGGTTTTCGACGCCGCCCTGGAGGGGAATGTCGAGGTCCCGATGAACGCGATCGGGGACGCGATCCTGGCCCTGATTTCAGGCGATATTGATATCCTGCTGAGCTCGGAGGAAACGGCGCAGGCCTGGGCGTTCCGGGCCGGTCTCGACCATAGGCTCGCCGCCGTTGGCGAGCCGCTTCAGGAAATCGACCGCGTGATCCAGCTCCAGCGCAGCCGTTCCGAGCTGCTCGCCCCGATCAACCGCGCGATCACCACCTTGCGCGAGCGCGGCACGCTGGCGGCGCTGCGGTCGAAATACAGGATGGACGCCTTCGATCCGGAGCCGGCGGTGCTGACGGTCGGCGTCCGGAATTACCCGCCCTTCCAGTTCGTGACCGAAGAGGGCGAATTCGACGGTTTCGCCATCGAGGTCTTTCGCGCCCTCGCGGAGATGGCCGAGCTTGACTACCGGTTCACCGAGATTTCCGCCGCCGACCTGCGCGAGGGCCCGCGCCCGGGCAGCTTCGACATGGTTCCGTTGCTGAGCATCGACGACAGGCGCAGGCAGTTTGGCGATTTCACACTGCCGATCGAGGAGTCGCAGCTCGGGATCCACATGCGAAGCGGCGAGCAGGCGGGAATCAACGACCTGTCCGATCTCGCCGGCCGCAAGGTCGCCGTGATCCCCAAGAGCCTGCTGCATGCGGATGCGCAGGCCATCGGTGGGCTGGAAATCGTCGAGGCGGATTCGCCGGCCGAGATGCTCGAAATGCTGGTTGGCGGCGAGGTCGATGCGATCCTGTCGGGGCAGGTTCCGGTCGTGGACTGGATGCGGCAGCAGGACCGGGTCGGAGAGGTCGAGATGGTGCAGCCGCCGCTGATCTTCGGGCAACGCGCCGTGGCGATGCGCTTTGGCCTGGGCGGTGTGCGCGAGAGGCTGAACGCGGTGATCCCGGCATTCCTGCTCTCCGCCGAGTTCGAAACCCTTCGGCAGACCTATCGCGGCGGCGAACCTGCCTTCTGGACCGAGAGCCGCAAGCGCCGCGCCATAGGCCTGGCGAGCGTAACCGGCCTGTTGCTCCTTGTGCTGGGGCTTGCCGCGACCCTGAACATGCGCGCGCGCCGGCAGGCGGAAGCGGCGCAGCGCCAGGCCGAACAGCTCTCGTCGCAACGGCTGGAGATATCGAACCAGCTGCGCGCGGTGATGGATGCCGCCCAGAGCGGCATTGTCGGCCTGAACCGGCTCGGACAGGTCGCCATCGCCAATCCGCTCGGCTTGGCGATGCTCGATGCGGACGCCCTTGCCATCCCCTTCGAAATACCGGTCCGAATGAATTTCGCCGACAGCCGCGGGGTGCCGCTGATCTCGCGCGAGCGCCATCCGTTCAACCGCGCGCTGGCCGGAGAGGAGCTGCGCGGGGAGCTGTACCTGATCTCGAAGGGGGATGGCCGGGACACGGTCCGCGCCCGGATATCGAGCACGCAGATCCCGGAGAAGGTCTCCTCAGAGATGGCCACCGTGCTTGTCATCGCCGATGTCACCGAACAGGAGCGCAACCGCGAACGCGTCGAGCGCGCAGAACGCCTGGGCGCGATTGGCCAGCTGACCGGCGGGGTGGCGCATGATTTCAACAACCTGCTCGCGGTCATCCTGGGGCGGCAGGAATTGCTGCGCGACGATCTTGAGGATGAAGAACTGCTGGAACATGTCGAGGCCAGTATCGGCGCGGCGGAGCGTGGCGCGGACCTGACCCGGTCGATGCTGGCTTTCGCCCGCAAGGCGCCGCTGGAGGCGGGCAAGATCGGGTTGAACCAGCTCGTCATGGAGATCCGCGACTGGATCGAGCGCACGCTTCCGGCCGATATCGAGCTTGTGGCCGAACTCGCGGCGAATCCGGACCAGGTCAAGGTCGATCCCGGCGCGGCGGAAAGTGCGCTCCTGAACATGATCCTGAATGCGCGGGACGCGATGCCGACGGGCGGCGGCCTGACGATCGGGACGGAAAATGTCACCGTCGGCGCGGAGCGGGCGGGGCCGAACCGCGAGGTCGGTCCGGGACGCTATGTCGTCCTGTCGGTCTCCGATACCGGGCATGGCATCCCGCTGGCAAATCTCGACCGTGTCTTCGATCCGTTCTTCACCACCAAGGCCGAGGGCAAGGGGTCGGGGCTCGGCCTGGCGATGACGCTTGGCTTTGTCGAACAATCCGGCGGCCGGGCGACGGTGGAAAGCACGCCCGATCGCGGGACCACTTTCAGGCTCTGGTTCCCGGCCCCCGAGACAAATGCCAGGATCGAAGGCCGCGCGACGGAAGCTCCCGCGCCTCTGTCTTCCAGCCAGCGCATTCTCGTCGCCGAGGACAATGCCGAGGTGCTGGCCGTGCTGGTGGCAACGCTGCGCCGGGCCGGCTACCGGGTGGAGGTTGCCGAGAACGGGGATCTTGCGCTGTCGATCTTCGAGGCCGACCAGGCCTTCGATCTGCTGGTGACCGATATCATGATGCCGGGCCTGCTGAAGGGGCCGGACCTGGCGCAGGCGATACGCAAGCTGGCCCCGGACCTGCCCGTGATTTTCATGTCCGGCTATGCGGATGACGCCTTTTCAAGCGTCAGCCTGCAGGGAAGCGTGACCCGGCTTGGAAAGCCCGTCGCGCGAGCCGACCTGTTGGCGGCGGTCCGGCGGGCGCTCGGCGACTGACCGGGCCGCGCCCTCTTTTCTCCCGTGCGGTCAGAGGGTTGACGCAGGCGCATACCAGCCATGCCCTCCGGAGAAGTTTGCGTTCAATCAAGGTGGCGGCAAGGGGAGCGTGAAAAATGACACCATGGCCCATGCTCGAATCAAGGCGGTGCAGCTTGCCGCGATCTGGTTTCTGTCTCTGGCGCTCTCATGTGGGGCCAGCTTTGCGCAATCGCTGCAGACCTCCGAGCAGCCGCCCCTGATCGTCGGCTGGACGATCATTCCCCCCTTCTACCAGATTTCGGGAAACGCGGAGCCAGACGGGTATTTCGCGGATCTCGCCAGGCTGATTGCCGGGGAAATCGGCCTGCCCATCGAATTTCGCCGTTTCAACACCGCGGGCGAACATATCGCGGCCCAGAACGCGGGCGAGGTAACCTTCATCGCCGGGGCCGGTTCGAAAACAATGTTCGATGCCGAGAATGTCTTCTCCGATCCTGTCGGAAGCCGCCGCTTGCGGTTCTTCGCCCGTACCGGCCGGCCGGGCGAGATCGATCTGGACGGCGACAGCGTCCTGCTGACCGCGGTGCTGCCGACGATCGGCGAGGCCGTTCGGGAGGCGCTCCCCGGGACGATCCGGATCGTGGAGGTGGCCTCGCTGTCCGAAGGGCTGACATCCTTGCTTGCGGGGGATGTCGATCTCTTCCTGACATCGGAACAAACGGCGCAATACTGGGCCTATCGTGCCGGCTTGGACCATCTCCTGGTGCCGGTCGGTCCGCCCTTCGAGAGCAGCGACCGCTTCGCCGTGCTGCACCGCTCGCGTGCCGACCTGCTGAGGCAGGTCAACCAGGCGATTGCCCGGCTCAGGGAGGGGGGGCAGCTTGCCAAGCTCGAGCAGAAACACCGGATCGCCTTTTTCGCGCCGCCACCGGAGGTGCTGGCGGTCGGTATAATGCATTACCCGCCCTTTCAGATCGTCGGGCAGGATGGCAGCTTCTCCGGCTTTGGTGTCGAGGTCTTTCGCGACCTGGCGGCCCTTGCGGAGCTGAAATACAAGTTCGTGGAGATCTCGCGGGCGGAGTTGCTGGCGGGGCCAAGCGCGACGGGCTATGACGTGATCCCGCTCAGCGCCTCCGGCGGCGCGCGCAGGGCGTTCGCGGATTTCACCCTACCGCTCGAGAAGCAATCCGTCGGGATCTATATGCGCCGGGGCGAGACCGGCGGCATTTCCGGTCTCGACGATCTGGCGGGGCGCAAGGTGGGGGTCATGGCCCGCAGCCAGCTCTTCGAGCAGGCGCGGACGCTTCCGGATGTCGAGCTTGTTCTGGGGACGTCGCCGGGGGAGGTGCTGGATCTATTGCTCGAAGGGCAGGTCGATGCGGTCCTGCTTGGGCAGATCCCGGCCGAGATCTGGCTGACGCAGAATGGCAAGGCGCGCCAGGCCGAGATGGTGCGGTCGGCCGCGATCGAGGGCCCGCGCGCCGTCGCGCTTCGTTTCGGGCTCGGCGACATCCGGGAACGGCTCAACGAGGTCATTCCCGGATATATCCTCTCCGAGGATTACACCGCCCTGCACCGGAAATACCGACAGGGGCCGGTTTTCTGGACAGAGAGCCGAAAACGGATGGCAACGGGCCTGTTCGCGGCCTCGCTCGGGCTTTTGGTGGTTCTCGGCATCGGCTTTCTGTCCAACCTTCGGGCGCGGCGGCAATCGGAGGCGCTCACGGCCCGGACGCTCGATATTTCGAGCCGCCTGAGCGCGGTCCTGGACGCGGCAAGGAGCGGTATCGTGGCGCTCAACCGCTCCGGACAGGTCGCGATCGCCAATCCGAGCGCAAGGCAGATGCTCGGCGCCTTGGACACTCCTGTTCCCTTCGCCTGGCCGGAGAGGGCGCGTTTTCTCGACCCAACCGATTTATCCCCTCTGCTGGCCAGCGCCAGCCCGGAGCGACGCATTCTGCGGGGCGCCGTGCTGGAGGACGAACAGGCCGTTCTGGAAACCGCGGAGGGCGGGCCGCCCCGGCAGCTACGCCTGAACAGCACCTCGATTGCCCCCGGTATCTCGCCGGAAATCGGCGCCGTGCTCATCCTCGACGACGTGACCGAACTCGAACGCAATCGCGAGCAGGCCGAACGGTCGAGCCGGTTGAGCGCGATCGGCCGGCTGACCGGCGGCGTTGCCCATGATTTCAACAACCTGCTTGCCGTGATCATGGGAAATCTCGAATTGCTGCGGGATGAAGATCTTGAAGCGGAACGGTCTGGCCTGATCGATGCCGCGCTTGGCGCAACCCGGCGCGGTGCGGACCTGACGCGGAACATGCTCGCCTTTGCGCGCAGGTCGCGCCTGTCTCCGGAGCGGCTCGATCTCACGGGCGTGATCGACGAGGCGCAGGAGTGGATCGGGCGGACGCTGCCGGAAACGGTTCGGGTCGAAACCTCGTTGCAGCCGGATCTCTGGATGGTCTCAGTTGATCGGAACTCGCTGGAAAACGCCTTGCTGAACCTGATCCTGAACGCCCGCGACGCGATGGACAGTCGGGGGCGGCTGACCATTTCGGCCTCGAATGTCGAGGTCGCGGCGGATGTGATCGAGCCGGGGGGCGACGCCCTCTCGCGCGGCCGCTATGTCATGGTTTCGGTCAGCGACAGCGGGCCGGGCATCCCGGAGGCGCAGCTGGCGAAGATCTTCGATCCATTCTTCACGACCAAGGCGCCCGGACAGGGGACCGGCCTCGGCCTGTCGATGGTCGCGGGCTTCGTGGCCCAAAGCGGCGGGGCGGTCCGTGTGCGCTCCGATCCGGGCGTCGGCACCACCTTCAATCTGTATTTCCCGGCCCTGGCCGCGGAGCCCTCGGAGGAGTCGGTCGCCCGTACCGAGGACAGGAAAACGAAATACGCGCGGAATCGGATATTGCTGGTCGAGGATGAGGATGCCGTCCGGGAGGTCCAGAAAGGCATGTTGGAGCGGGCCGGACATGATGTCACCACGGCCGAGACCGGAGACGATGCGTTGGAGATTTTCCGCAACGCGCCGGATTTCGACCTGCTGGTGACGGATGTCATCATGCCCGGCGCGTTGCAGGGCAACGACCTGGCCGTCGCAATCCGCAAGAGCGCGCCCGACCTGCCGGTGATCTTCATCTCGGGCTATTCGGAGAATGCCCTGACCGGGACGCCGTGCGATTCCGCGGAGTTCCGGCTGTTGAAACCGGTTCGGCGCGACGAATTGCTGGCGACGGTTGCACGCGCCACCGGTGACAGCCCCGAGCTTGCGCCTTCGCAGGGGTAGCGAAGCAGCGGCTCGGGCGATTGCTGCCTGGCCTGCGAGGATTGCCCCGGGCATGGTGCCTGATGTGTTGGCGGGGCCGTGACCGGACACCCTCGGGGCAGGGGCGCCGCAAAGGAAATGCCGCTTACGAAAACAGCGAACAGCAATGGTGATTTGGGGAAAGGTGCAGGTTTCTGTTGCCAGGTACCTGCGAACCCCGCCAGCCCTTGCTAGAGGACTGGGCTTAGATTTCGATAGAAATCACTGCATTACGCAGCGACGGCCACCGGAGCATGATTGTTATTGGCAATTATGCTTAACGGACCGATAACGGTGGTACCTCACCGAGCAAAAGCTAACCCCTTTAGACGTCCGTCGATCCTATTTCGGCCCCATGATCCCCCAATAAGGGATGTTTGGTGGAGCCGCCGGGTACCGCCCCCGGGTCCGAGCCGTTTATTACGAGCGCGTTTATCGCCATAGTCCCCGAGGGAACGACTTGAATCTAGGCGCTGATCGCCTGTCTTTCAACCCGTAACTCACCTGCAGTCGTCGGATCGCATCGGGCGGGCCCGTGAGCGAGAGCGGCAGGTCATCCGGCCGGGGCATGTTGGATTCGAACATCAACTTGTTGCGATATAATATTGATAAGATGATATAATTATGTGTTTGGGGCGTCAGGGCGGCCCATGGGTCGGATATGTTCATAGCCGAGTTTCTGTCGCGACGGGACGCCCCGACTGGTGCAGCGATATTCATCAATACGGCCAGTGGCAGGGAAAGCGGCGACAGGGCGGATCGTGCACCGAGGTGGGCCGCGAGTCGGCTCGTGACGATCGGCTTGCGCGCAAGGCCGAGGCGGTATGAACGTTTCCGCTAACGCGAAGTCCCGAAGCCCGTTGCCAGCACCCCTCTTGCCATGTTCAATCAGCGCCACGCTGCGAGCGGCCCGGCCGCTGCTGCATGGAATTGAAACGGGGCGCCGCTGGGCCGCCCTCCTGAGAGGAGAGAGCCGATGCGTGCTTTGATCGTTGAGAAGGGCGAGGACGGCAAGACCGAAGCCGGTGTCCAGGACATTGACGAGAGCCGTCTGCCCGAGGGCAATGTGACTGTCGCGGTCGAGTATTCGACGGTGAACTACAAGGACGGGCTTTGCATCGGGCCGGGCGGCGGGTTGGTGCGGAATTACCCGCATGTGCCGGGCATCGATTTCGCCGGCACCGTCGAGACCAGCGACGATGACCGCTACACGCCGGGTGACAAGGTCGTTCTGACCGGCTGGCGCGTGGGCGAGGCGCATTGGGGCGGTTATGCCGAGAAGGCGCGGGTGAATGCGGATTGGCTGGTTCCGCTGCCGGAAGGGCTGAGCCCGAAACAGGCGATGGCTGTCGGCACGGCGGGCTTCACCTCGATGCTGGCGGTGATGGCGCTGGAGGCACATGGGTTGACGCCGGAGAAGGGCGAGGTCCTGGTGACCGGCGCGTCGGGCGGCGTGGGGTCGGTGGCCACCGCGATCCTTGCCAATCTCGGCTACGAGGTTGCGGCGGTGACGGGACGGCCGGAGCAATCGCAATATCTCGCCAATCTCGGGGCGTCCAAGCTGATCACCCGCGACGAGCTTGCCGAGACGGTGAAGCGTCCGCTGGAGAAGGAGACCTGGGCGGGCTGCGTGGACGCGGTTGGCGGTTCCATGCTGGCGCGTGTGCTCGGGCAGATGAAATATGGCGGTTCGGTTGCCGCTGTCGGCCTTGCCGGCGGGGCGCAGCTTCCGGCGACGGTGGTGCCCTTCCTGCTGCGTGGGGTGAACCTGCTGGGGATCGATTCCGTGATGCAGCCCTACGAGAACCGTCTCGTCGCCTGGCAGCGGATCGCCTCCGACCTGCCGATGGCGAAGCTCGAGGGCATGATCGTCGAAGCCGGGCTGGGCGATCTGCCGAAACTGGGCGCCGATATCCTCAAGGGCCAGGTCCGTGGCCGCATCGTTGTCGACGTGAAGGCCTGATCGCCTGACCGCCCTCCGTGGGCCGGCTGTCCGGCCCGCGGACCATCGTGCCTGTTGCTGCGGCGCTTGAAAGCTGCCCGGCTGCCGCCCGAACGTTTCCTTTCAAGCAATGGCGTCTTTCGCGGGCCGCATTGTGCATGCCGGGCCTTGAGACCGCGTCTCCCATGCCGCAAGAAAAACCGCCCGCCGAGAGGTCTCGACGGGCGGTTGCGGTGTGTCAACAGAGAAGGCCGGGTCAGCTTCCGGCGATCAGCCCCATGCTTTCGAGCTTCAGCAGCACCTGCTGGGCGCAGTAATCGACATCGACCGTCTCGGTGTCGAGGCTCAGCTCAGGATTCGACGGCACGTCATACGGGTCGGAAATGCCGGTGAATTCCTTGATCTTGCCTTCGCGGGCCAGCTTGTAGAGACCCTTGCGGTCGCGGCGTTCGCATTCCTCGATGGAGGTCGCGACATGGACCTCGACGAAGGCGCCATATTGCTCGATCTCTTCGCGCACGGCACGACGGGTCGTTTCATAGGGCGCGATCGGTGCACAGATGGCGATGCCGCCATTCTTGGTGATCTCGGAGGCGACATAGCCGATGCGGCGGATGTTGAGGTCGCGATGCTCCTTGGAGAAGCCGAGTTCGGAAGAGAGGTTCTTGCGCACGATATCGCCGTCCAGCAGCGTCGTCGGGCGGCCGCCCATTTCCATCAGCTTGACCATCATCGCATTGGCGATGGTCGACTTGCCGGAGCCGGAGAAGCCGGTGAAGAACACCGTGAAGCCCTGCTTGGAGCGCGGCGGCCGGGTGCGGCGCAGTTCCTTGACGACATCTGTGAAGGAGAACCAGTCGGGGATCTCCAGCCCTTCGGCCAGGCGGCGGCGCAGCTCGGTTCCGGAGATGTTGAGGATGGTGACGTTGTCCTTGTCCTCGATCTCGTCGATCGGCTCGTATTGGGCGCGTTCCTGCACGTAGACCATGTGTTTGAACGGCACCATCTCGATGCCCATCTCCTCCTCATGGGCGCGGAACATCTCCTGCGCGTCATAGGGGCCGTAGAAGTCTTCGCCAGCGGAGTTGGAGCCCGGGCCGGCATGGTCGCGACCGACGATGAAATGGGTCACGCCGTGGTTCTTGCGGATCAGCCCGTGCCAGACCGCCTCGCGGGGGCCGGCCATGCGCATGGCCAGCGGCAGCAGGCTCATGGTGGTGGTCGCGGCCGGGTACTTGTCGAGGACGGCCTCGTAGCAGCGCACGCGGGTGAAGTGATCGACATCGCCCGGCTTGGTCATGCCGACGACGGGGTGGATCAGCAGGTTGGCCTGGCATTCCTTGGCGGCGCGGAAGGTCAGCTCCTGGTGGGCGCGGTGCAGCGGGTTGCGCGTCTGGAAGGCGACGATCTTGCGCCAGCCGAGCTTGCGGAAATAGGCGCGCAGCTCGTTGGGCGTGTCGCGGCGGGCGCGGAAATCGTAGTGAACGGGTTGCTGGATGCCGGTGATCGGGCCGCCGAGATAGACGGGGCCAGCCACGTTATGCAGGTAGTTCACGGCGGGGTGGGCCACGTCATCGGCGCCAAAGACCTTCTCCGCTTCGCGCGCCTTGTTCGGCACCCATTTGTCGGAGATCGACAGGATGGCGAGGATCACGCCTTCCTGGTCGCGCAGGGCGATATCCTGGCCGGGCTCGATCTTGCCAGCGAAAGCCTCGGACACGTCCAGCGTGATCGGCATCGGCCAGAGCGAGCCATCGGCGAGGCGCATGTTCTCGACGACGCCGTCGTAATCTTCCTCGGAGAGAAAGCCCTTGAGCGGGTTGAAGCCGCCATTCATCAGCAGTTCGAGGTCGCAGATCTGGCGCGGGGTGAGATCCCAGCTGGGAAGATCCGCGGCTTCGACCTTCAGTTTCTGGGCGCTCTCATAGGAGACAAAAAGCTCCGGAATGGGGGCGTGGATGTTCTGCATTGGGATTGTCCTGTGTTGGAGGGGGTTGAGACCGCTGGACGTGCCGGTCAATTCTGCGTGCAGAGCGTCATACTCCGCGAATTTGCGTGCGAGAAACTGGTCGCGCAGGCGCTGTTGCTCGGCAGCGCCGCGAGATGTGATGGAATAGGCGAAGCGCTGCCGCTTGTCCGGCCCGGCGCGCTGCGAAACATTGATCAGCCCGGCCTCGCCGGCCGTTCGCAGCAGCGCGTTGAGCCGGCCCAGCGAAATTCCGAGCGCTGTCGCCGTGCTGCGCTGCGAGGCGTCCGGCGCCAGGTCGAGCTGGCGCAACATCCGGAAGAGGAGATCCTCTTCCTGGGGTGTCGTGGATGTCTCGGGCAGGGAGGGCATAGGACGACTCAATATGTGTTCACGCGTGAACACATACAGGAAAACACCCGGCGGGGAAGGAAAATCCGTGCCCTCCTGCCGAAATATCGAAGATCTGGGTTAATGCCTTGTTGTCAGGCGCACCGGTCGGCGCGCTTGGGCGGTCCCGGCGACCGGGGTGGCCAGAGGCCCGGGGGGAATGCCGTTCTCGCCCTGGCGTCGGATCGTCTTCGGCGCCGGCTCGGCAAGCCACACCGGGACAAGTCCCGTGTTGCACACGCCCCGGCTATTCGAGGCGGTCCTGGAAGCAGGGATTCGAGGCGGCTGCCGGCAGGCTGTCCACGACGCCAATCCGGAAGTCATTATCGTCGCCGACAAAGGCGAATGTCACGGTGGGCTTTGCGTCATCCTGGCAGAACACGCGAACGGGCTGGAGCGTCGTCTTGTCCTCGAAGGCCACTTCGTGGTTGGAGGGCTGTTCAAGGCGTGCAGCCTGGGTTTCGGTCCAGGCATCGACCAGCGCGCCAGCCTCGGAGATGCCAACCGGCGGGACGGATTTCACGATGCACATGAACCACCCGGAGCGCGCCGAGGCGGCATAGGCGATCAAGGGCGCTTCCGGATGGCGGATCGCCCGTTCGGTGAGGCCCTTGACGGTGAGCTGGGCGGGCGCGGTCGGGAAGGTATCGAAGCGGTCCTGGGACTGTTCGGCGATCATCGCCTCACATGCGCCGGCCAGGTCCAGCCAGGGGGCGATCTCCGCTGTCGCGGCCTGCGCAACCGTGCCCCATGTCGCGGAAACAAGCAGGGCGAGCCGATGGAAAGCACCCATATCCGAACTCCAATCCTTTCTGTTTCCGCGCAGTCCCGGTCCCGCGGCTGCGGGCCGCCCGGCCTGGCTCAGTCTTCTCCGGCGAGGAAACGCTCGGCTTCCAGCGCGGCCATGCAGCCCATGCCCGCCGAGGTCACGGCCTGCCGGTAGATGTGGTCCGTCAGGTCGCCGGCGGCGAAGACCCCCGGGATCGAGGTCGCGGTCGAATCCGGTTTGGTCACCAGGTAGCCGCCCATATGCGTCTCCAGCTGGTCCTTGACCAGTTCGGAGGCCGGGGCGTGGCCGATGGCGACGAAGACACCGGCCGCCGGAATGACCCGCGCCTCACCGGTCTTGACATGTTTCACCTTCAGCCCCTCGACGCTGAGCGGGTTCTCTGAGCCGACAATCTCTTCGGGCGTCGTGTCCCAGGCGATCTCGACCTTCTCGTTCTTGAACAGCCGGTCCTGCAGGATCTTTTCGGCCCGCAACGAATCGCGGCGATGGACCAGCGTCACCTTGGAGGCGAAATTGGTCAGGAAGAGCGCCTCTTCCACGGCCGTGTTGCCGCCGCCGATCACGATCACTTCCTTGCCGCGATAGAAGAACCCGTCGCAGGTGGCGCAGGCGGAGACGCCGAAGCCCTGGAACTTCTCCTCGCCCGGCAAGCCGATCCACTTGGCCTGCGCGCCCGTGGCCAGGATCACCGCATCCGCCGTATAGGTCGTCCCGCCATCGCCGATCGCCGTGAAAGGCCGCTCAGACAGGTCGATCGAGTTGATATGGTCTGCGATGATCTCGGTGCCGACGGCGCGGGCATGTGCTTCCATCTGCACCATCAGGTCAGGCCCCTGCACCTCGGTGTGGCCCGGCCAGTTCTCGACCTCGGTGGTGATGGTCAGCTGCCCGCCGGGCTGGATGCCCTGCACGAGGACCGGCTCCAGCATGGCGCGGCTGGCATAGACGGCGGCCGTGTAGCCGGCCGGACCCGAGCCGATGATGAGAACCTTGGTGTGGCGGGTGCTGGACATTGGAAACTCCCATGCGGATAAATCGTGCCGTTGCGGCGTCCGGACCGATATAGGCAGGCTTCGCCGCAACCGGAAGCCCCTGTCGTGCAACCAGGAGCGACAAGCTATGCAGCTAGAACAAACCAGACAAATGTTGCGCGAAAGCGAAACAATGTTGCGCCTTTCTGTGCGGATCGCTAAAGTTTGCGAAATTCAGGAGGGCTGTATGCCGGGTTCCAAGCTAGATCCGATCGACCGACATATCCTTGCGGAGCTTCAGGCCGATGGCCGCATGACGAATGTCGAGCTGGCCAGACGGGTCGGGATTTCCGCGCCGCCCTGCCTGAGGCGGGTGCGAACGCTTGAGGAGACGGGGTTCATACGCGGCTATCACGCCGATGTCGATCCGCGCGAGCTCGGCTTCGAGGTGCAGGTCTTTGCCATGGTTGGCCTGTCAAGCCAGGCCGAGGCCGATCTCTCCGCCTTCGAGGGCAAGTGCCGCGAATGGCCGCTCGTGCGCGAATGCCACATGCTCAATGGCGAGATCGATTTCATCCTGAAATGCGTCTCGCCGGACCTGTCGACCTTCCAGACTTTCCTGACCGAGCAGCTGACGGCGGCGGACAATGTTGCCAGCGTCAAGACCTCGCTGGTCATCCGGGGCGCCAAGAACGAGCCGGCCGTGCCTTTCGAAGTGCTGGAAGAACGTCTCGGCCGGACGCCCTAGCAGAAATCATTTCTGACCCGGAACGGGCGCGGAACGGGGCAGGGGCTTTGGAGCCTTTGGTCTGTCTACAGCTCTGGCCGTCCGGCGCGATGTGCCGTGAAATGCGGCCGCCCGGTCTTTCCTGAATAGCTTTGTGCCGCAATGCGGCCGTTCCGAACGCCGCCGGGGACGCGAGGCAGCCGTCGTGATCCCGCGCCGGGCGCCTCCCGTCCCGCAACCCGCTGTTCGGCGGGACCTTTCGACACGCTATCCGCTTTTGCCCTTGAGCCCACAGCGCGTCTGTCCAGGCCGGCACGGCAATCGAGGAAGGACAGTGCATGACGGATGAAACCGAGCGGGATTATGAATTGGGACAGGACAATGTCCAGGTTCTGGGCCTCGACATCCACAACCCGGTCTTCGTGATCTCCGGCCTGACGATCCTCGCCTTTGTCTTCTTCGCGCTGGCCTTCCAGGAGCAGGCCGCGGCCTTCTTCGGCTGGCTGCGCCCGGCGCTGACCTCGCGTTTCGACTGGGTCTTCATGATCGCCTGCAATATCTTCGTCCTCTTCTCGCTGCTGCTGATCGTGACGCCCTGGGGAAAGATCCGGCTTGGTGGCAAGGATGCGCGGCCCGACTATTCCTATAGCGGCTGGATCGCGATGCTCTTCGCCGCCGGCATGGGGATCGGGCTTGTCTTCTGGGGCGTGGCCGAACCGATTTCGCATTACGACGCCGCACTTGGCGGGGTGGCGCTTGGCGAGGACGGCCTGCGCACGGACTGGGCGCCGCTCGGCGCCGCCGAGGCCCATCCGGAAGAGGCCGCGCGCATGGCGATGGCGGTGACGATTTTCCACTGGGGCCTGCACGCCTGGGCGATCTATGAGATGGTCGGGCCGGCGCTGGCCTTCTTCTCCTTCAACCGCGGCCTGCCGCTGACCATGCGCTCCGTCTTCTACCCGTTGCTCGGCCAACGGACCTGGGGCCCGCTCGGGCACATGATAGACGTGATCGCGGTCTTTGCGACCATGTTCGGTCTCGCGACCTCGCTCGGGCTCGGCGCGTCGCAGGCGCTGGCGGGGCTGAACTATCTCTTCGGCATTGGCATCAGCGACGAGATGAAGGTCGTGATCGTCGTCTTCATCACGCTCTTTGCCCTGGTCTCGGTGGTGCTCGGGCTCGACAAGGGGGTCAAGCGGCTCTCGGAGATCAACATGGTGCTGGCCGCGATCCTGCTGGTGCTGGTGCTGATCCTCGGCCCGACCGTCGCGATCCTCACGGGCTTCTTCAGCAATCTCTATGAATATGCCCGCGAGCTTCCGGCGCTGTCGAGCTGGGTCGGCCGCGAGGACACCAACTTCCTTCAGGGCTGGACCGCCTTCTACTGGGCCTGGTGGATCTCCTGGTCGCCCTTTGTCGGCATGTTCATCGCCCGCATCTCACGCGGCCGGACGATCCGCGAATTCGTCTTCTGCGTGTTGATCATTCCGACGCTTGTCGGCGCGCTCTGGATGTCCGTCTTCGGCGGCGCCGCGCTCGATGCGGTGGCGGGCGAGGCCGGGCCGGCGCTGCGCGAGGCGGCGCTGGAGCTGAAGATGTTCACGCTTTTCGAGGGCTTCCCGATGACCGGGCTGCTCTCGCTGGTGGGGATCATCCTCGTCGTGGTCTTCTTCGTGACCTCCTCGGATTCCGGTTCGCTGGTGATCGACACCATCACCGCCGGCGGCAAGACCGACGCGCCCACGGCACAGCGCGTCTTCTGGTGCCTGCTGGAGGGCGCCATCGCGGCGGCGCTGTTGCTGGGCGGGGGGCTGGGCGCGCTCCAGGCCGCCGCCATCGCGACCGGGTTCCCCTTTGCCATCGTGCTCTTGCTGATGTGCGTCTCTTTGGCCCTGGGTCTGGCACGGGAAAAGCGCCGTTGAGCGCTTGCCCTTCCCGCACCGAAGTCTAATCTCGCGGCCGCGGCGTCCACTGGCCGCGGCCGTTTTCCCTGGAGGATCCATGCTCGATCTCGACTTCGTGCGCTCGAATTTCCCCGCCTTCTCCGAGCCTTCCCTGCAAGGACAGGCCTTTTTCGAGAATGCCGGCGGCTCCTATACCTGCGCCCCGGTGATCGAGCGGCTCACGCGCTTCTATCGCGAACGCAAGGTGCAGCCCTATGCGCCCTATCCCGCCTCGGAGGCGGGCGGGGCCGAGATGGACGAGGCGCGCGAACGGCTGGCCGCGATCCTCGGCGTCGAGACCGACGAGCTGTCCTTCGGGCCTTCGACCACGCAGAACACCTATGTGCTGGCCAATGCGGTGCGCTGCTGGCTGACGCCGGGCGAGGCGATCGTGGTCACCAACCAGGACCATGAAGCCAATTCCGGGCCCTGGCGCCGGCTGGCCGATGAGGGGATCGAGGTCCGCGAATGGCGGCTTGACCCGGCGACCGGCTCGCTCGACCCGGAGGCGCTCGGACCGCTGCTGGAGGATGGCAAGGTGCGGCTGGTCTGCTTCCCGCATTGCTCCAATGTCGTGGCCGAGATCAACGATGTTGCCGCGATCACCGCGGCTGCCCATGCCGCCGGCGCCTTCACCTGCGTCGATGGCGTGTCCTATGCGCCGCATGGGTTGCCGGATGTCGGCGCGCTCGGCGCTGATATCTATCTCTTCTCAAGCTACAAGACCTATGGGCCGCATCAGGGCGTGATGGTGGTTCGCCGCCAGCTTGGATTCGAGCTGCCCAACCAGGCGCATTTCTTCAATGGCGAGGTGCTCTACAAGCGCTTCACCCCGGCCGGGCCGGACCACGCGCAGGTGGCGTCTTCTGCCGGCATGGCCGATTATGTCGACCTGCTGGCCGCGCATCACGGCATCGACGGCAACGCCGCGGAGCGTGGGGCGGGGGTGCATGACCTGATGCGGGCGCATGAGGTCGTGTTGATGCAGCCGCTGCTCGACTATCTCGCGGCGCGCAACGACCTGCGGCTGATCGGTCCGCGCGAGGCTGAACGGCGCGCACCGACCATCGCGGTCGACCTGGGGCGGAACGCCGAAGAGGCGGCGCGCAGGCTCGCCGCGCATGGGATCATGGCGGGGGGCGGCGATTTCTACGCGGTCCGGCCGCTTCAGGCGCTCGGGGTCGATCTCGACAAGGGCGTGTTGCGGCTCAGCTTCGTGCATTACACCAGCCAGGCGGAGATCGACCAGCTCCTCGCCGCGCTGGACGCAACGCTCTGAGGGGCGCGGCGCGGGGTCAGTCCGCGCCATCCTCCGGCTCGAAATCGAGCGCCACGCCGTTGATGCAGTAGCGCAGGCCGGTGGGGGCGGGGCCGTCCGGGAAGACATGACCCAGATGGCCGTCGCATCGGGCGCAATGCACCTCGGTGCGGATCATGCCATGCCGCGCATCCCGGCTCTCGCCGATCCCGCCCTCTTGCAGCGGACGGGTGAAGCTCGGCCAACCGCAGCCGGCGTCGAACTTGTCATCCTGTTCGAAAAGCGGCGCGCCGCAGCCGGCGCAGCGGAAGGTGCCGGCGGTCTCCGGGAAGCTGTCATGGGTGAAGGGGCGCTCGGTCCCGTGTTTGCGCATCACCTCGTATCCCAGGTCTCCCAATGCCTCGCGCCATTCGGTCTCCGTCTTCGTCACCTTGTCCGACATCTGTCTCTCCCGTCCTGTTGCTGCTTCCGACATATAGGGGCTTGGCAGATTTGACACCTGTTCGGGATCACGATTGCCGGAGGCGGCGTCCCCGGCGCGGCGGAGCGAGTGTATGTGGCCGCTCCCGATCCCCGCAGGGAAGGACAAGCGGTTGGGGAGGCTTGCCGCCGAGCAGAGCTCGAGCGGCGATGGCGCCGCTTCGCGGCGCGGCGGTGGCGAGGGGGGCAAGGGGATGGTCGCGGGCTTCAGGCCGGAGCGCTGAAGGGCGCGAACTCAGGGCGAAGCCGCCTGACCGTTCCGGCGGGCTGGTGCTTTGTCACCCGTGCGCACCGGATTGAGCGCCTTCGGATTCGGACGTGACAAGGTGCAGCCTCCTGATGTTACGGCACCATCCCACGGGAAGGCGCTGGCACGGCTATCGCGGCGCTTCTGTGTGCCGGCCACGAAGGCCCGCCAGGTCCGCCTATCGACCGCGAAACAGCCCACCCAGAACCCCGCGCACGATGGCCTTGCCCGATTGCGTTCCCAATTGTCGCGCGAAGCTCTTGGCAAAGGTTTCGCCAACAGAATCCGAACGGGAGGAGCGCCGCTTCGGCTTGGCGCTGGACCGTCCGACCCGGCTGCCTGAATACCGCCGCGCCGAGCGGTATTCCCGCTCCGCCATGGGCGCGTCTTCCTCGTCGCGCTCGATCTCTTCGGCGGCCTGAGCGGCTTGCTCGGCCCGTGCGGCCAGGATCTCATGGGCGCTGCGCCGGTCCAGCAGCGTGTCGTATTTCCCGGCCACCGGCGAGGCCTGCATCACCGCCGCGCGTGTACTGTCATCCAGCGGGCCGAGCTGGGAGGAGGGGGGACGGATGAGCGTCCGCTCGGCGATCCCTGGCGCGCCCTTCTTCACGAGGAAAGAGGTCACCGCCTCACCGGTTCCGACCTCGCGGATCGCTGCCTCGATGTCGAAGCGGGGATTGTCACGATAGGTCTCGGCTGCCTGTTTCAGTGCCCGTCGGTCCTTGGCCGTGAAGGCGCGCAGCGCGTGCTGGATGCGGTTGCCGAGCTGCCCGAGAATGTCGTCGGGCACATCGGCCGGATTCTGGGTGACGAAATAGACGCCGACCCCCTTGGAGCGGATCAGGCGCGCCACCTGCTCGACCTTGTCCACAAGCGCCTTTGGCGCGTCCTCGAACAGCAGATGTGCCTCGTCGAAGAAGAAGACCAACTTCGGCTTCTCGGGATCGCCCACCTCCGGCAGAGTCTCGAACAGCTCGCTCAGGAGCCAGAGCAGGAAGGTCGCGTAGGTGCGCGGCGCGGCCATGAGCTGGTCGGCAGCGAGGATGTTGACCCGGCCCCGGCCGGTCTCGTCGGTCAGGAAGAGATCCTCCAGCGCCAGCGCCGGTTCGCCGAAGAGCCGGTCGCCGCCCTCGTTCTCCAGCATCAGCAGGCGGCGCTGGATGGCGCCGACCGAAGCGGTGGAGATGTTTCCATAGCGCAGCGAGAGTGACTTGCGGTTCTCGCCGACCCAGACCAGCAAAGATTGCAGGTCGGCAAGGTCGAGCAGCGCCAGCCCCTGTTCGTCGGCGACGCGGAAGGCGATGTTGAGGATCCCCTCCTGAACCTCCGAGAGATTGAGCAGCCGCGACAGTAGCAGCGGCCCCATTTCTTCGACCGTTGTCCGGACCGGGTGGCCCTTCTTGCCGAAGAGATCCCAGAAGGTGACGGGGCAGGCGGCATATTCCAGGTCCAGCCCGATCGTCGCCGCCCGCTCCATGAAGGGCGCATGCAGCGGTGCATCCGCCGAGCCTGAGGCCGCCATGCCGCTCAGGTCCCCCTTCACATCCGACAGGAAGACCGGCACGCCCGCATTCGAGAAACTCTCGGCCAGGATTTGCAGCGTGACCGTCTTGCCGGTCCCGGTCGCGCCCGCGACCAGCCCGTGCCGGTTGGCATATTTCAGCATCAATTCCTGGGGGGTCGCATAGCCTTCCGCCCCGCCGCCAACAAAGATTGTGCTCATATCCTGCCTCCAGCCCCGATTTTCTGCAAAAATACACGGCTTTCGGAGATGTTCCAGCGCCGCGATGGCCCGAACCTTTCTATTTGTGTTCAAAATCTTGGCAGGTTGGATTTTGACTGTTGACGGATCATCTGGATGGAAATAGCGTTCGTTTCGTCAAGTCGGCCCGTCCGACAGGGAGAAAAAATCGGTGCAAAAGCATCGCGGGGAAACACCCCGCAAAAGGGGTCCTGATGGGCCCTTTTTGTGCCTTTGGGCGCTGCGTTCCCGCCGCCCGTCCCGCATCCGCTCACAATCGCGTCGCCGCTGCGCCATTGATCGCTGACATGCGGGTTTGCCCATGCTAAACCACGCGCCAAGGATAACCTCGAGCAAAGAAGCGACTCCCAGAAATGACCATTCTTTCGTCTTCCCGTCTTGTCCCCCTGGCGCTGGCCGCCATGATCGCCGCTCTGCCCGCAGGGGCCCAGGAGAGCGCAACCGATGCTGCCGAAGCCGACGCAGCGGCGCCCGAGGCCGTTGCGGCTGAAACCGAGGCGAGCGAGGAGGCGGCCGCGCCCGCGGAAGGGGCGGGGCAGGATGCGCTCGGCCAGCCTTACGTGGCCGATGTTATCGATGACTGGCAGATCGAGTGCCTGCGCACCACGCTGGAAGCCGATCCCTGCCGGATGGTGCAGCTGTTGCTCGACCAGGGCAACCCGGCCGTGCGTGTCGAGATCGTTGCCTTGCCCGAAGGCGGGCCGGCCCCGGCGGTCGCGACTTTCTATTCGCCGCTGCAAACCCTGCTCTCCGAGCAGCTGACGCTGTCGGTTGATGGCGGGCGCAAGAGCAAGCACATGTTCAACTATTGCACGCCGCAATTCTGCGTCGCCCAGGTGCCCTTCGCGCCCGATGCCGTGGCGGCCTTCAAGCGCGGCAACAAGGCCGAGGCGATCATCGTCCCGCTGCAGGCGCCGGACCAGACGGTTGTTCTGGAGATGTCGCTGAAGGGCTTCACGGCCGGCTTTGACCAGGCGGTGGAACTGACGGCCGCCAGCACGGCCGCCATCAAGAAGGCGAATGCCGCCGCCCAGGGCGGGAACTGATCCCGCGCAGGGGAGGTCGCGCCTTCGTGCGGGAGATGCAAGCGGTCGCGCCCGGTCCGGGCGCGGCCTTTTTCATGCCGGTGGGACGGGCAGCCCCGCTGCAACACTGTCAGATTTCCGACATGGCTTGCATGTAAGATGGCTTGGAACCAGATTCGTCTCGTGGCGGTGGGCGCCGCGAGTCACGGCAAGGAGCCAAGCATGCTGAACCTGCATCGCGGGTGCTACCAGGCGCGCCTGGCCGAGACCGAGGCCGAGACCGAGGCCGTCCTTGCGCTGCGGTCGCTCTGTTTCCGGGAAGGATCGGCGGGCGACAAGGACGGGTTCGACGCAATCTGCCACCACGTCATGGTCGAGGAAACCCGCAGCGGGCGGCTTGTCGGCACCTTCCGCCTGTTGCCGCTCAAGGCGGGCGAGGAGATTGGCCAGAGCTATTCGGCGCAATATTACGAGCTGTCGGCCCTGCGCGCCTTTGACGGGCCGATGATCGAGATGGGGCGCTTCTGTATCCATCCCGACCTGAACGACCCGGACATCCTCCGCGTTGCCTGGGGTGCGATGACCCGCTATGTCGACGAGACCGGGGTCGAAATGCTCTTTGGCTGCTCCTCCTTCAAGGGGACGGAGGCGGAGGATTACATGGATGCCTTCGCCCTGCTCAAGGAACGCCACCTCGCGCCGAAGCGCTGGCTGCCGCGGGTCAAGGCGCCGAATGTCTTCCGCTTCGCCCGGCTGCTGCGCCGCAAGCCGGACCTGAAGCGGGCCATGACGGGCATGCCGCCGCTTCTGCGGACCTACCTGCTCATGGGCGGCTGGGTCAGCGATCATGCGGTGGTCGACCGCGATCTCGGCACGTTGCATGTCTTCACCGGGCTGGAGATCCGCGCCATCCCGCCGGCGCGCAAACGCCTGCTGCGGGGCGTGGCGGCCGGTTGACGGAGCCGGCGGGGGGAGCGTTACTGCGCTGAGGATTCAAGCGACATCACGCGAGCCGTGCCGGCGCCTGCCCGTGGGATGGCGCTGCAACGAGTGTGATCTGCACTTTATCCCGGCCAGATCCGAAGAAGTTCAAGCCGTTGCGCTTGGATGACAAAGCGCCAGCCCGCCGGGACGGGCAGGCGCTGCCTCTCGGCGATTGCGGGCAATCGCTTGCCGGCAGGGCATTGCAGTGCATTGCCCGTCAGGACGGCGGCTTCGCCTTGCTTCCGTGCCCAACAGTGCATCGGCCTAAAGGCTCCAATCGGCTCTTGACGCCCAACGCCGCTTGATATTTCCCGCCCCCTGCCTTAGCTCGCGCCCATGGCACGTGCACCCCTTCTCCAGCTTTCCGATATCTCGCTCACCTTTGGCGGCAATCCCGTCTTTTCCGAGCTCGGCCTCTCCGTCCAGCAAGGCGACCGCATGGCGCTTGTCGGGCGCAACGGCTCAGGCAAGTCGACCCTGATGAAGGTCATGGCCGGGCTGGTCGAGGCCGATGCCGGCGAGCGGATCGTGCCGCCGGGCGTCCATGTCGGCTATATGGAGCAGGACCCGACCATGGCGGGCCATGCCACGCTCGGGGATTTTGCTGCCTCCGACCTGCCCGAAGGCGAGGCCTACCGGGTCGAGATGGCCGGCGAGGGGCTCAAGCTCGATCTCGCCCGACCCATCGAGACCGCCTCGGGCGGCGAGCGCCGCCGGGCGGCGCTGGCCAAGCTTCTGGCCGAGGCGCCGGAGCTGATGTTGCTCGACGAGCCGACCAACCATCTCGACATCCAGGCCATCCAGTGGCTGGAGGAGCAGCTCGCCGAGACCCGTGCCGCCTTCGTGCTGATCTCCCACGACCGCGCCTTTCTCAACCGGCTGACCCGGGCGACGCTCTGGCTCGATCGCGGCGTCGTGCGCCGGCAGGAGCATGGGTTCACCAGTTTCGAAGCGTGGCGGGACAAGGTCTGGGCCGAAGAAGACGAGGCGCGCCACAAGCTCGACCGCAAGATCAAGGCCGAGGCGCGTTGGGCGGTCGAGGGGATCTCGGCGCGCCGGACCCGCAACCAGGGACGGGTGCGGGCGCTCAAGACACTCCGGGCCGAGCGCTCGGCGCAGATCCGGCGGCAGGGAACGGCGGATCTGGCGATCGACACCGGCAAGGCTTCTGGCAAGCTTGTCGTGGAAGTCAAAGATATTTCAAAGGCGTACGACGACAAGCTCATCCTGAAACCCTTTTCCATGCGGATCCAGCGCGGCGAACGGGTTGCGTTTGTCGGCCCAAATGGCGCCGGCAAGACGACGCTCTTGAAGATGCTCACGGGCGAGCTTGAGCCCGATACCGGCACAGTCCGGCTCGGTACGAATCTCGAGCTGGCCGTGTTCGACCAGACACGCGCACAACTCAACCCCGACGCGACGCTCTGGGAGAGCCTGACCGGGGACAAGGCGCTGCGCGTGCAGGGCCGGGGCGGCGACCAGGTGATGGTGCGCGGCACTCCCAAACATGTCGTTGGCTACCTCAAGGATTTCCTCTTCTCCGAAGCGCAGGCCCGCGCTCCGGTCCGTTCGCTCTCCGGCGGAGAGAAGGCACGGCTGCTGCTGGCGAAAATCCTCGCACGTCCGGCGAACCTGCTGGTGCTCGACGAGCCGACCAACGATCTCGATATCGAGACGCTCGACCTGCTGCAGGAGCTGATCTCCGATTATGACGGCACGGTGCTGCTGGTCAGCCACGACCGGGACTTCCTCGACCGGATCGCGACCACAACGGTCGCGATGGAAGGCGACGGGCGGGCGATGATCTATGCCGGCGGCTGGAGCGATTACCAGATGCAGCGGGCGGAGACTGCGCGCGCGGCCAAACCGGCACGGGCGAAGGCTGAAAAGACGAGTGTTCCGCAGGTGCCGGCGGCACAAACCAGTCCGGCATCCGGGTTGACCTTCACCGAGAAACATCGCCTGGAGGCGCTGCCCGGCGAGATCGAGCGGCTGGAGGCGGAGATCGGCAAGCTGGAGCAGTTTCTCTCCGACCCGGAGCTGTTCACGGCCCAGCCGGCGAAGTTCGAGAAGGCCAGCGAGGCGTTGGTCGAGCGGCAACAGGCCTTGTCGGCGGCCGAAGAGGAATGGCTCGAACTGGAAGAGAAGGCCGCGGGCTAGCGACCGTCGACGCTCGGCAAGTCTCCCGTTCTGATCGCTTTCAGCTCTCACAGCGCGAGTCTGAGACCCGCCAGACTGGTTCCGGCCCGGGCCAACCGCTCCGGCCGGATCGGCTGAGACAAATCGCTGATTTCCCTGCGGGGAGCCTCCGCAAACAGGTCCCTGCTGATCCCGGCGGGCAGGGCGAGACTCCAGCCCTCGGAGTGTGCGCAATCGTCCCGCAAGATATTGATATAAAATGTCCTTTATGGGCGTGAGGCAGCGGTTCGGTTCCTCCAGTCGAAGCTGCATGCGGAGGTTTCTGGTCCCCGGTTTGTGCGCCCATCGCACAGTCGCCCGAGATAGGCCCAAAATGTCGCAGCTCCAGAGTGGTGCCGTTGACGACGGATCTGCCCTCGTGGTTCGTAGGAACAACAACACATAAACATATTCGCAAGGGACAATTCGATGGGGACCATCGCACGCACCGGACTGGGACTGGCAATCGGAGGCGTCTCGCTGGCCCTGCTGCTGTCGGCGGCCGGGATCATCCATGATGCATGGCAAGACCGCGTCGGCAGCGCGACGAAGACGAAACAGCCGCGCGAACGCAGCTACGCGGTCTCCGTAGCCCCCCTGGAAGCGGAAACTGTCGCCCCGATCATCACCGCCTATGGGCACCTGGAGAGCGGCCGGACCCTTGAGCTGCGCGCTGCGGTCGCCGGAAAGCTGGTGTCGCTGTCGGCGCAGTTCCGCGATGGCGGGCTGGTGGCGGCCGGCGATGTGCTCTTCGCCGTCGACCCGACGAAGCTCGAAACGGCGGTGGCGCTGGCCGAGACCGATGTTGCGGAAGCAGAGGCGACGATGGCGGAGGCCGCGTCGGCGCTGGAGTTGGCGCGGCTGGAGGCGGATGCCTCCGGGGAGCAGTTCGACCTGCGGGTGCAGGCAGCCGACCGGCAGCAGGGGCTGCGGGACAGGGGCGTGACGACAGAGGCCGAGCTTGAAGCCGCCGTGCTGGCAAGGGCCGCCGCCGAGCAGACCTTGCTGAACCGGCAACAGGTCGTGGCCGGGGACGAGGCCCGGCTGGCCCAGGCGGAGATCACCCTGCGCCGCAAGACGATCGCGCTGGAAGAGGCGCGCCGCGACCTGGCGGATGCGGAGCATCGTGCGCCTTTCGCCGGTGTCGTGAGCGATGTCACGGCCATCGAGGGGCGGCTGGTCTCGGCGAATGAACAGCTCGGCGTGCTGATCGACACGGCGGCGCTCGAAGTCGCGTTCCGGGTGACGAACAACCAATATGCCCGGCTGCTGAACGACCAGGGCGGGATGCGGAAGGCGGATGTCGAGGTGCTGGTGCAGCGGGGCCGGGCGACCACCACGCTGCCGGCAAAGCTCGACAGGGCGGGGGCCGAGCGCGACGAAGGGCAGATCGGGCGGCTGGTCTATGCCCGCCTCGTCGATCCCGACCCGAATTTCGTCCAGCAGGGCGATTTCGTCACCATCCGCATTCCGGAGCGCCCGCTCGAGGGCGTGGCGCGCATCCCGACAACGGCGGCGACCACGGATGGGCGGATCCTGCTGGTCGGCGAGGATAACCGGCTGGAAGAACACCAGGCCACGCTGCTGCGCCATCAGGGCGACGAGATCATCGTGGGCGACGTGCCCTTCGGCCGGAGTTTCGTCGAGATCCGGGCGCTGCAGCTCGGCCCGGGGATCCAGGTCACACCAGTCCTGCCGAAGCCCGACGGCGCGCCGGTCGCGGCCCCCGCCGCGGCGCCCGCGCCCGACACGATCGCGCTGGAGGAGGATCGCCGCGCCGCGATCATCGCCTTCATCGAAGCCAGCGAGCAGATGAAGCCCGAAAAGCGGGTGCAATGGCTGGCCGAGCTGGCGCAGCCCGAGGTGCCCCGCGCCACGGTCGAGAAGTTTGAAGCCAAGATGGCGGAGGGGCAGTGATGCGGGACCAGTCGACAGGTCTTCTGGGCTATTTCACCCGCCACAACACCGCGGCCAGCTTCGTGATGGTGGTGATGCTGGTGCTCGGCATCGTTGCCACCGGCAAGATCCGCTCGCAATTCTTCCCCGACGTGGTGATCGACACGGTCACCGTCACGGTGGATTGGGATGGCGCCGGGCCCGAGGAACTGGACCGCTCCGTCGTCGCCCTGCTCGAGCCGGCCCTGCAGGGCGTCGAGGGGGTCACAGACTCCAGCGCTGTCTCCAAGGACGGTTCCACGACGGTAACGCTGGTGCTGGAACCCGGCTGGGACATGGCGCGCGCCACCGAGGAGGTGAAAGCCGCCGTCGACAGCGTCAAGACCCTGCCTGACAGCACAGAGGAACCGGTCGTCCGCCGCGGCGCCTGGCGGGACAAGGTGACGGAGGTTGTCCTCTGGGGGCCGATCGCACCGGACCAGCTGGGCCGGATCGGCGACGAATTTGTCTCGCGGCTCTATCGCGAGGGGATCACCCGCACGTCGATCAGCGGGGTGGCCGCGCCGCAGATCGAGGTGAATGTGCCGGAAGTCTCGCGCATCCGGCATGACATTTCCATGGAAGAGGTCGCGGCGGCGATTTCGCGGCAGGTCGAGACCCGCCCGGCTGGTGAGGTCGCGGGCGGGTCCGTGCGCCTGCGCGCCGGCGACGAGACCCGCGACGCGGATGCGATCCGCAACCTCGTGGTGCGGGTGAACCCGGATGGCTCGAAGCTCTACCTGCGCAATGTCGGCCGCGTCAGCGTGACCGGGGCGGATGCGGGCAGGGCCTATTTCGTCGGCGACATGCCGGCCGTGCTGATCCGGGTCGACCGGTCGGCGGAGGGCGATGCGATCGGGATGGAGGCGACGGTGCGGGCTTTGGCCGGGGAGCTGGTCGACGAACTGCCCGCAGGCGTCGAGATCCAGCTCATCAACACCCGCGCCAAGGATATCACCGACCGGCTCGACATCCTGATCGAGAACGGGCTCACCGGCCTCGCGCTGGTTCTGGTCACGCTCTTCCTGTTTCTGTCGGCGCGCACGGCCTTCTGGGTGGCGATGGGCATCCCCGTCTCCATGCTGGCGGCCATCGCGGTGATGTACGCGGCCGGGCTGACGATCAACATGATGTCGCTCTTCGCGCTGATCATCACGCTGGGCATCGTTGTCGATGACGCCATCGTCGTCGCCGAACATGCCGATTTCCGCCACCGCAAGCTGGGCGAGGCGCCCGGCCTGGCCCCGGTCAACGCGATTCGGCGGATGCTCGGGCCGGTCTTTGCCTCGACCATCACCACGGTGCTGGCCTTTGTCGGGCTGCTTTTCGTGGGCGGCGGCTTCGGGCGGTTGATCGCGGATATTCCCTTCGTCGTGGCCGCGGTGCTGATCGCCTCGCTGATCGAAAGCTTCGTCATCCTGCCCAATCACATGCGCCATGCGCTGGAAGCGGGCACGCGACGGCGCTGGTATGACTGGCCGTCGAGCCAGTTCAACCGGTTCTTCGCCTGGATGACGGAGACGCTCTTCGCGCCCTTCATGTTCTGGGTGATCCGGCTGCGTTACGCCGTCATCTCGGCAATGCTGCTGCTGCTGGCCGTCTCTTTCTCGACCGTGCTGCGCGGCGAGGTGCCCTGGGCCTTTTTCACCGCGCCCGAACGCAGCTCGGTCACCGGCAATTTCGCCTTCCTGCCCGGCGCGACCCGCGAGGATGCGCGCGCCATGGCGCAAGAGCTGGACCGGGCGGTCGCCGCCGTTGCGCTCGAGATGCCGGGCGTGGATGGCGGCTCGCCGATCGTCCATTCCCTGACCCAGGTCGGCGGCACGGCTGGCAAGGGCATCCCGGGCGAGGCGACGCTGGACCCCGACGCGCTCGGTTCCATCGATATCGGCCTTGTCGGCTCCGACGAGCGCGATTTCTCGGCCCAGGAGTTCGTCCGCGCGCTGCAACAGGAGGTCACCCGCCCGGCCGGGCTCGCGCTGCTCTCTTTCCGCAGCCAGGGCGCGGGGCCGGGCGGCGATTCGCTGGCGGTGAATTTCTACGGCCCGGATTCTTTCGTGCTGAAGGCCGCCGCCGGCGAGCTTGTTGCCGCGCTTGGCGACTACCCGGAGGTCACCGGCCTGCAGGACAGCCTGCCGATGGGCAAGGAAGACATGGTGCTCAAGCTCACCCCGCTCGGCGAGGCGCTCGGTTTCACCACCGAGGCCATCGGCGCCGAGCTGTTCTCTCGGCTGAACGGCATCACGGCGGCCGAGTTCCCCGCCGGGACCCGCACGACCGAGATCACCGTGCGCCTGCCCGAGACCGAGCAGCAGGGCGATTTCCTGCAATCGACCCGCATGCGCACACCGGCGGGCGAATGGGTGCCGCTGGGAGAGATCGTTTCGACCTCGAGCAGCCCGGCCTTCTCCACGGTGAACCGGGAGAACGGGCGCCGGCTGGTCACCGTCACCGGCAGCCTCGCCGAGGACAGCCCCGAACGCGCCGCCGAGATCGGGGCCGCGCTGCGCGAGGAGATCCTTCCGGAGATCGCCGAACGCTACACGCTCGACTGGGAGCTTGGCGGGTTGTCGATGCAGGAGGACGCGTTCCTCGACGAGGCCATGATGGGCTTCCTGCTCTGCATCCTCGGCATCTATCTCGTGCTGGGCTGGGCTTTCGGAAGCTGGTTCCAGCCGATGATCGTGCTCGCCGTCATCCCCTTCGGCCTGATCGGCACGATCTGGGGACATGCGCAATTCGGTCTGGCCATGTCGCTCTTCACCATTATCGGGCTGATCGGCATGTCCGGCATCATCATCAACGATGCCATCGTGCTGGTGACGACAGTGCAGGACTATGCCCGCCGCATGGCGATTGTCCCGGCGGCCGTTGCCGGGGCGAAGGACCGGCTGCGGCCCATCCTGCTCACCACGCTCACAACCGTGCTCGGCCTTGCGCCGCTGATGTTCGAGGAAAGCCGCCAGTCCCTGTTCCTGAAGCCGACCGTGGTGACACTGGTTTACGGTCTCTCGGTCGGGTTCTTCATCGTGCTGCTGCTGGTGCCGACCCTGCTGGTGGTCCAGGCCGATGCCGCGCGGGCGCTGCGCTCGCTGCGGCGGATGGCGTCCCCGCGCAATGCGTCCGGACCGGCGCGCTGGCTGACGGTCCTGGCCGGCATGGCGATTGTGGGCTGCAACGTGATGTTGTTCTGGCCGGGATCGACAGGATTGCTGGCTCCGCGTCTGCTGGTCGTCTTCGGGGCGGACCTGTCGCCTGTGCCGGCAGCCATCCTGCTTTCGGCCGGGATCTCGGCAGCGATCGGGACGATTTATGTGGGGATCGGTCGCCTTGCGGTCGGCGGGACAAAAGCGAGCCGCGTGACGGGCGCACAGGGCCGCTCCGCCTGACCGCTGGCCCCCCGGACGGGGCGCGCAGTCTACCCGGCCATCAGCCCGAGGGCGCGCGCCCGGCGCTCGGCGCTTTCCAGCAGCTGCGAGAAGGCCGCGTTCCCAAGCAGGCTGCGGCGAAAGATCGGGCCGGAGTCGAAGACGATATTGCCGATGCCGGGCCGGACCGCCATCAGCCCGTCGCCCCAGGTCGATGACAGGAAGCTCGAGGGCAGGAGGGCGAGGTAGTCGCCCTGTCGCAACAGCTCCAGCGCCGTCAGCATCGAGTCGCACTGCACCGCGGCCACAAGGGACTTGCCGGTCCGTGCCTGCACGGCCTGCCGGGCGGTGTCGAGATAGGCGCCGTCGCTCTGAAAGGACACCCAGGGGTAGTCCAGCAGGTGTTCCGGCGTGACCCCGCCGCGATAGAAGATCGGATGTCCCTTGCGGACGAGGATCTGCAACTGCGCATGAAACAGCGAACGGCGCAGCAGGAAGGAGGGCAGGGACTCGATCCGCTGGAACCCGCCGAAAAACGCGTCGCATTCGGCATTTTCCAGCTTCGGCAAGGCCTGGCTGTAATTCGCGGCCTCCAGCAGGATCGTCAGCGAGGGAAAGCTCCGATGCAGCTGTGCCAGCACCTGCGGCAGGATCGCCGACATCCAGACCGGCGCGGCGGCGATGCGGAAGGTCCCTCGTTCGCCTTCCCGATGAGAAAGGATCTCCGCCTCGGCAAGCTGGCTCTCGCGCAGCAGGTGGCGGGCCTGCGAGAGGACCTTTTCGCCCAGCGGCGTAAGATGCACCCCGCGGGCGCGGCGCTCGAAAAGAGGGGCGCCGACGCTCTCCTCGAGCAGGCGGATGGACCGTGTCAGGGCCGGCTGGGTGACGCCGACCACATCCGCGGCCCGGTGGAGCGTGCCATGTTCGGCAACGGCCACGAAACGTTTCAGGGAGTCGAGATTCTGCAGCATTCGATCAGAAAAGTTTATCAAACCAATAAAAATGTCAACTTCCCTTTATTGCGGGAACGGACAAGGCTTTCCCTTGAGGAATGAACGACTCGCTTGGAGTCTGATCTGGGAGGAGATGATGACGATGCTATCCAGCGGAGGCCTCACGCGCCGCGCTTTCATGATGGGAACCACGGCCGGGTTGGCCGCAACCGCGCTCGGCGCGGGGCGCGCCGCCGCACAGGCGATCCCGGCGGCGATCAATGACATCCCGAAAGGGGGCACGTTCCGCTGGATCGATTCCGGCGACCAGAAGGCTGTGTTCTACAAGAAGTTCTTTGCCGATTACGCGAAGGATCGCGGCATCGAGATCGTCTATGACGCTCTGCCCTGGAACGAGATCGCGCAGGTTGTGCCGCTCGGCGTGCGCAACAACTCGGCCCATGACGTCTTTGCGCTGCCGCAGAACGTCAACCCGGCCGATGCCGTCGCCCAGGGCTGGGTGCAGCCCTATGACGATTTCATCCCGAATATCGCTGAGTGGAAGGCGAGCTTCCCCGCCGGTGCCTTCCTGCCCGGAATCAACGAGTTCGACGGCAAGACCTACGGGCTGCCCTTCACCTCGAACAAGCGCTACGGCACGCATCTGCTCTACAACCGCGCCTATATGGAAGCGGCCGGCTATGATCCGGAAGACAAGCCGCTCACCTGGAGTGATTTCCGCGACGCCGCGAAGAAGATCACCGACGCCGGCAAGGGCCGCTATTTCGGTTTCATCATCGGCGGCAACCAGCTTGGCCGCTGGAGCCAGACGGTGCGCAACATGGGCCGGATGGCAGGCGCCTCGGCCGGTGGCGACAGCGTGATCGAGGCGGATATCGACTTCCGCACCGGCGATTACGTCTTCGACAGCGACCAGTATATCGCCGCGATCGAGCTCTTGATCGCGATGCAGGCGGATGGCTCCGTCTTCCCCGGAATCATGTCGATGAACGCCCCGCAGGCGCGGGCCTACATGCCGCAGGGCGCTGCCGGCATGATCCTGCAAGGCCCGTGGAATATCGGCGGCTGGGAAGGCCAGAACCCGGAATTCGACTTCGGCGTCTCCTCCGGCCCGGTGCCGGATGACGGCCCGACAGGCAAGCTGACCATCGGCCAGGGCGCGCTGGCGCCGAACACGATGTGGCTGTTCAAGGGCTCCGAGCTTGGCCCCATCGTCGGCGACATCTTCCACTATCTCGGCACGGTTGAGGGCCAGACGGCCTGGGCCAATATCGTCGGCGCGGGCGATCCGCCGATCTTCCCCGAGGCGCTGGACAACGCAGAAATGTCAGGTCGTTCCAAGGCGATCTTGCAGCATTTCAACGAGCTGATCCGGGTCGGTCCGAACCCGGTGGTCGGCAATGCCGAGCTTGGCAAGGTGATCGGGGCCTTCCAGGCGCCCGAGGTGAATTTCGCCCGCACCGTGCAGGGTCTCGTGGCCGGCGAGCTGAAAGGCGTCGCACAGGAGATGAAGGCGCTCAAGGATCGCTACAACGCCTCGCTCGACGCCGCCTTCGCTGCGGCCAAGGCCGATGGTGCCGCGGTAGACCGCTCCGATCTGGTCTTCGCGAACTGGAATCCGGATGCGGATTTCGGATCGGCCGATTACTGATCGGCTGAGCGGGGCCGCCAACTCCTCCGTGGGGCGGCCCCACCCCAAATCAAGGCAAAGGCAGGGCCGTGTTCGAGACACTGCACCGATACAGGTATCACTACCTCATGCTGCTTCCCGGGCTGATCCTGGGCGGCATGTTCGTTTTCTATCCGATCTTCGCGGCCTGCTATTACGCGATGCATGACTGGTCCGGCTTCAACTCGGACAAGGTCTTCGTCGGGCTTGGCAATTTCGTGAAGCTCTTCAACGATCCGATCTTCTGGGACGCCTTCCGCCGTTCGCTGATCTTCCTGCTCGGCACGGTGCCGTTGCAGATGACGGTCTCGCTGGTCCTCGCGGTGCTGCTGAACAACCAGCTGCTGAAGATGTCGACATGGTTCCGCACCATGATCTTCCTGCCCGTGGTCACGCCCGTCGCGGTGATCGGCATCATCTGGACCTTCCTGCTGTCGCCCTTCAACGGGCCGGTCAACGGGCTGCTGCTCGATCTCGGGCTGATTTCGCGCCCGGTCGATTTCCTCGGCTCGACCGACACGGTCATGCCCTCGGTCATCGGTGTCTATGTCTGGAAATGGCTCGGCATCACCATGATCTACTGGCTCGCCGCGCTGCAGACCGTGCCCGATGACGTCTATGACAGCGCCAAGCTCGACCGTTGCCGCGGCGCGAAGCTGGTCTGGTACATCATCCTGCCCATCGTGCTGCCCTTCGCCATCGCGATCACGCTGATCTCCGCCGTCGGCGCGCTCAACGTCTTCCCGCTTATCATGTCCATGACCAATGGCGGGCCGTTCTTCGCCTCCGAGGTGATGGAGATCTTCATCTATCGCACCGCCTTTGCCACCGGCGACGGCTCGATCCCGCGCCTGGGCTATGCCGCGGCGGCCGGTGTTTTCTTCGGCTTCGTCGTGCTCTCGCTCACCATCGCCCAGGCCATCGCCACCCGCCGCGCCCGCTCCGGCGCCAGGGAGATAAGCTCATGAGATCGCGTCACTCGCCGCTCCGCATCGTCTATGGCGATCACCGCGCCAACTGGCGGATCGGCCTCGTTTCCGCCTTCCTGACGGTGATCTGCCTGGTCTGGATCTATCCCTTCGTCTGGATGATCTCGACCTCGCTCAAATCCAATAACGAGATGTTCTCCAATCCCGGCCTGATCCCGCAGAGCTGGGCCACGGAGAACTATGTCCGCGCCTGGACCGAGGCCAATATGGGCGCCTATTTCTTCAACACGCTGATCGTGACCGTCGGCTCCGTGGTCATCGTCACCACCTGCACCTCGATGCTTGGCTATGTGCTTGGGCGCTACCGCTTCCCGGGCCGCAACATCCTCTTCTTCTCTTTCGTGGCCACCGTCTTCATCCCGCAGGGTTTCACCATCATCCCGGTCTTCGAGCTGTTGTCGCGCCTTGGCCTGTCCTCCAATCTCTTTGGCCTGACCATCGCCACCTCCGGCCACGCCATGGTGATCTTCGTCGTGCTGTTCGCGGGCTATTTCGCCCAGCTCCCGCGCGAGCTGGAGGAGGCCGCCCGTGTCGACGGGGTGAGCTTCCTGAAGATCTTCTGGTACGTGATGCTGCCGCTGGCACGCCCGATGGTGGTCACGGTCGTCATCATGCAGGTGCTGCATGCCTGGAACGACTTCCTGCTCCCGCTCGTGGTTACGCTCGCCAACCCGGCCATCCGCACGCTCTCCGTCGGCATCTACGCTTTCAAGGGCGAGCAGTTCATCGACTGGACGGGCATGGCGGCGGCGGCAACGATCTCCATCGTGCCGATCGTGGCGCTGTTCATCCTGCTCCAGCGCTATTTCATCAACGGGCTGGCCGGGGCGGTGAAGGGATGAGTGCATTTTCCCCGACATATCCGCGAGGCGCGGAGAGCAGCGCCCGACCTGGAGGGCGCTCGCAACAGCACTGTGGCGCGCGACAGCCCTTCACTCGAAACGTTGCTTCCGTTTGCAACGTTGAAAAGGCGCCCTCCGGCGGGAGGTCGGGCGCCGCTCGGCGTTGCCGCCGGGCGGGACAGATGAACGATGTGCCTCCCGGCATGTCCGATCGATCCATTGAAGGATAAACCGGTGACCCAACGCCCAAACATCCTGCTCATCACCACCGACCAGCAGCATTTCACCGCGCTCGGCGCCGTGAACCCCAAGATCCGCACGCCGAATCTCGACCGGCTCTGCCGCGAGGGCACGCGCTTCGACCGCGCCTATTGCCCGGCGCCGACCTGCACGCCGTCCCGCGCCTCGATCATCACCGGGCTCTATCCCAGCCAGCACGGCGCCTGGACCATCGGCTGCGGGCTTCCGGAAGACGTGCCCACGCTGGGCGACAGGCTCGGCGCCGAGGGCTACGCGACCGGCCTCATCGGCAAGGCGCATTTTCAGCCGCTCGCGGGCGCCTCGCTCGAGAAACAGCCGATCCTGCGCGACCTTGATTTCTGGCGCAGCTTCAGTGGCCCCTATTTCGGCTTCGAACATATCGAGCTCTGCCGCAACCATGCCGACGAGGCGCATGTCGGCCAGCATTACGCGGCCTGGATGGAAGAGAAGGGGCTGTCGGACTGGCGCGACTATTTCCAGCCGCTCCCGGGCGAGACCTCGTCGAAAGCCCCGGAAATGGCCGAGGACGCGCCGTATTGGGCCCGCAAGGGACGCAACTGGGCGCTGCCGGAGGAATATCACTACACGACCTGGATCGGAGAGCGCTCCTGCGCCTATATCGAGCAGAAGGTCGCCGCCGGGCAGCCCTTCTTCCTCTGGACCTCCTTCCCCGATCCGCACCCGCCCTATACCGTGCCCGACCCCTGGGCCTCGATGTATGCGCCGGAAGACATGGAGCCCGGCCAGCTCACCCCGGGCGAGCATGACCGCAACCCCCCGCATTTCGCGAAGACGCAGGAGGAAACTCCCGACTTCGCCGGCTGGCACGAGCCACACGAGGCGCATGGCTGTGCCAGCCACCTGTATCCGCAGGACGCGCTGAAGAAGGACATGGCCGTCTATTACGGCATGATGTCCTTTCTCGACCGGGAAATCGGGCGCATCCTCGACCGTCTCGACGCGCTCGGGATTGCCGATGACACGCTGATCGTCTTCACGACCGACCACGGTCACTTCCTCGGCCAGCACGGCCTCGTGGCCAAGGGACCCTTCCACTACGAGGACATGCTGAAGCTGCCCTTCGTGGTGCGCTGGCCCGGGCGGGTCCCGGCCGGGCGGGTCAGCAACGACATCCAGAGCCTTGTCGACCTCACTCCCAGCTTCCTCGATGCCGCCGGCTGCGGCACGGGCGAAGACCTGCAAGGCGTGTCGCAGCTCGGCTGCTGGCAGGGCGGCGAGCCGAAGCGCCATTTCGCGCTCTGCGAGAACCGGCACAACCCGGTCCGGCCGCATGTCACCAGCTATATCGGCAGCCGCTACAAGATCTCGGTCTATCGCGACGGCGACCATGGCGAGCTGTTCGACCTGCACTCCGATCCCGGCGAGGTGCACAACCTCTGGGACGATCCCGGGCAGGACGGGGTGAAACGGGACATGCTGCACCGTATGGTCCAGGCCATCCTGCAATCGGAGCCGATGAAGACCCCGCGCGTCGCCCAGGCCTGATCGCGCGGGCCTTCGGACCCGGGAAAGCGGGGCGAGCAGCGGGGCGGACATTGCTCGCGGCGCCCGTGCCCAGGAACAGTCGCGGCTCAGAACAGTTTTCCCGGGTTGAGGATGGAGCGCGCATCGAGCGCCTGCTTGATCCGTCGCATAGCGGAAATCTCTTCGGCGCTGCGGCTCAGCCCCAACCATTCCCGTTTCAGCGTTCCAATCCCATGTTCGGCCGAGATCGCCCCCCCGGCCTTGCCAACCTCGGCATAGAAGACCTGTTCGAGACGGTGGATCAGCGTGTCGGTGAGATCGGGCGCATGGAGGACGGCGTGGATATTCCCGTCCCCCAGATGCCCGAAGAAGAGAATGCGGGCTGCCGGGTGTTCGGCGTGGACCGCCTCGGTTGTGGTGACAACGAAACTGGCGATGCGCGGCAGCGGCAGGCTGATGTCGAGATTCACCAGCCCCGGCAGGGCGCTGTCCAGCCGGTGCCCCTCCCGCAGCTCCCAGAACCGGCGGGCGTCTTCGAGGGATTGCGCTGGCAGCGCATCGACCAGCAATTCCGCCTCGAACGCCTCTTCCAGGAAAGGTTCGAGCGCGCCTTCCGCTTCCAGAAGCACGCAGAGCGGCGGGGACGCGTCGAAAAAGCGGCGGCCTTCGAGCTGCGAGCAGAGCGAGACATAGTCCGGCCACATCGCCTCGAAGGCACAGAGCCTCAGCGACTTGCGGGCAAGATGCAGCAATTCCGGCGCCATCTCCGGGGAGGGCAGGGCGCAGAGCGCCGTTTCCACGGTCCTTGGCGCCGGGTGGAGCTTCAGCACCGCGCGCGTGACGATGCCGAGCGTGCCTTCGGAACCGATCATCAGGCCGCGCAGGTCGAGCCCGGTATTGTCCTTCACGGCCGTGTTGAGATGCGAGAGCACGGTGCCATCCGCGAGGACCATCTCCAGCCCGAGCACATTCTCCCGTGTCGTGCCATGACGGACGACCCGCAACCCGCCGGCATTGGTGGCGATGACACCACCAACCTGGCAGGAGCCGCGCGCCCCGAGATCGATCGGAAGGACCATCCCCTCCGCCTCGGCAGCGCCCTGCGCGGCCTGCAGGACCGTGCCCGCGCGCAGCTGCATGGTGCCGGAAACAGCGTCGACCGCCTCGATCCCGGCAAACCTTTCGAGCGAGAGCGCGATATCGCCGGCGCGCGGGTTCGCGCCGCCGGCCAGTCCGGTCATGCCGCCCTGTGGCACAACCGCCTGGCCATGGGCGTTACAGAGCGCCATCGCGGCGGAAATTTCCTCCACGCTGGACGGCCGCAGCAGCGCGGCCGGGCGGGATCGCCCCGTTCCCGAGGCATCCGAGATGGCAGACGCCGGGACATCCTCGCCGACATGGCAGCCCTTTGGTCCGAGCAGCGCAGCAAGCTCCGCGAGAAGCGTCATTGCTCGCGGCACAGGGATTGCGCCATGCAGTGGATCCCGCCCCCCGTCTTGGAAATCCCGCACATGTCGATCTGGGCGATCTCGAAACCGCGCGCCTTGAGCTGTTGGCTCAGCGTCTGGGACTGGCTCGGCAAGATCACCCGGCCGCCGCCCGGCAGCGACGCGCCGTCTTCGATCGCGTTGAAATCACCGCCCTTGTAGGCGTCGGTGGTGACCATGTCGTCAATCTGGATGCCGAGCGTTTCGGCGTTACGGATCGCTGCAGTGTTCTCGCCCCGGCGCCGCCATTGCGACAGCGACGAGGTCGCGAGGAGGCGCAGGCTGGCGGACGAGCCAGGCAGCACGTCGGTCAGCCGGTTGGTCTCGGAGGCAAAGCCCCAGCCGTCAAGCGGCGTGATGCCGCCGCCCGGGGTCTGGCGTTGCAGGGAGAACGGGGTGGCGGTGGCGGTGATATTCATCGGAACCTCTTGCCTCTCAGGAAGGATATGTTGGAATGGACCGGTCGAAGCCGCGATCTGTCGTCACATATTCGGGCCGGCGGAAATGGATCGTCGGGGCGTAGCCGTAGCGCGGCGCGATCCAGTCCATGCTGCCAATGCCGCCGCTCGTGCGGGTTTCAAATGCGGCGCGGGCGGCGTCGCAAAGCGGATCCATGTAACAGGGATGGAAAGACAAGATCGTGTCCAGCCCGTCAAAATCGCCGGCGGAGCCGGTCGCCACCTCGAAGCCCTCGACGCTCCGGGCTTGGCGATGCCCGCAACCGGCAGCGCGCGATCTGGATGACGGTTGAGCCGTTGAACTGCAGGGACCGGACGGGGTTTGGCTGGGCATCCGCGCAGTTCTTGAGCTGCAGAGTCAGTTCGGCAATCGAACCGCTGCTGCCCGAGAACTGCCAATTGCCGAAAGTGCCGTCAACATTGATCGCCGGCCCGTTGAACCCGCCGCCCGGATTCTCGCCCGAGATACCCGGTGGGGCGAGGGTTTCTGCGATGAGATGGCCTTGTTTGCATTGGCAAAATTTTCGGCAAGCGCGGGGCGTTATTGCACAACTCGTCGTGAGAGCAGACTTCCCCTTTCCCCGTTGGTTTCACCCATCACAAACGATCTCAGCCGTTCCGAGGGCCGAAAAGCGATACCTGAGTGCGATGCGGATGTGGATTTCGGCGGTTTGTCTTTCTGGGTCCCTCGCCATGATGCGTTCACCGAATGCCTTGAGATCGAGCAGGTTCAGCGCCACAGGTTCAAGCGAACCTGCGAGGGCATTCTTGCCTCGACACGACTTCGGACGTGATAGCCGCTCCATCGTTTCTAGATCCGGCAGCGGCCAGTCGAGGTCAGCCAGTTCTAACAGGCTGGCAGCCATTCCGGAGGTCTGACGAAGCGGCAGGCCAAACAACACCTTCGCGCTCGGGCAAAACTGGATAGCCGCATCGGAAAAAAAACTTCCGGTCGTCCCCGCTTGCCGGTCCGTTCCACCAACCACGTCATATCGCGGTCGACCTAGACGAGTAGCGAACCCCTTCTCCGAAGCGACTTCCTCGCCATTGTGCTCGAACCAATGGCGCATCAATGGCTCGATACTCAGACCAGTTCGTTGTGCGATAGCGGGGAGGTGCGGGTTTCGGCATGGCGCTGATCTAAGCTGCTGAGTTTATGTTTTGAATCCCGGTCGGGCTTTGTGCGACAGTGCCGTCGGGAGCTAACTTCCCTGCATGACGAAACCCGCCTGACGGTTTGATCGCTCACGTTTCAGGCCGCCCGGGGTGTGGCAAAACCGATCGGCAAGTGATGAAGGTTTCGGCCAATCTGCCGGGCAAGGGCAGGGAAAGGGGCTGGGGCCCGAAGCACGCCAAGGGTGCTACAATCCCCCGGATCGCGCCTGATTGCCGGCAGCATTTCGCTGGGGGAAGGATGTCGCCATATTTGGCGGGAGCCGCGCTTACGCCGCCACGTCTTCGGACGCACCGTTGGCGGGCGCGCCAACCCGGTTGAAATCCGTATGCGGGAAGACCTCCTTCCAGACATGCCAGAACAGGCCGGCCTTTATATCCGGCGAGCGGGCGAGGTGATGGCCGTGGAAAGGCTGCCCTTCCGCGCGAACCGTTTTCCATGGCCGCTCGGAAGGCGAGAGCCGAGACGCGGACTCCTCCATGGCGCCGTTTCAATCCGACAGAGAGCCTGAGCGTCGCCGGTGCGGTCTTGGCAATATCCTGCATCGCGGCCATGCCGGCCAGTGCCGATACGGTATTCGTCTCTCAGCCCGCCGATCTGCATGTCATGGACAAGGCGAGCGCTGCAAACTGGCAACCCTTGCGGTCGGCACGCCATTGCAGGTGCTGGATACTCATGAGACCCACGCCCGTGCCGCGTTGCGGGGCCGGACAGGCGATGGGACGGGGCGGGTCCTGTTTGCCTTTCCGGGCAGGCGGGTCCTCGCAGCAGTCGTGCTTGAAACCGATGCCGAGGCCGGCATTACCTGGATATAGCTGGCGTTGGAGGGGCGCGCGCGCGCCCACACGCAAGACGAGAGGGCGGATATCCGGGCCTCCGCCCGGGAGCTGTTATCGACAGGCTGCACCGCGTTGCATCAAGGCCGCGTTCCCGAGCAATAGACGGCTCACCGATGGGCCAGCCTGGCGAAGGTCAGGGGGGCCGCGCACCGGGCTGCGAAAAACGCCGCAGGCGCGGATCATGACGTTCCTGCAATACCATTCCTCCGATGTTTCCACGCCCGACCGCTTCACCGCAGAGTGACCCGTTCAAACGAAACGGCCCGCTGTTTCGAGCGGGCCGTTCCTGGGGTGCTTGAGGCGTTGATCAGCCGTTGGTTGGCGCGTCGAATACCTTGACCGGCGGCAGGTCGCCCTCGAACTTTTCGACATCCGCGATGATGGTATGACCGCAATTGCCTTGTCCGAGCTTCGAGGTCCCAAGGTCGTTGGACAGATTGTTGACGTCGCCATAGGCGCACATCAGCTTGCCATCCGGACCTTCGACCGGATCGTACCAGCCACCTTCGCAGACCCGGAGCACGCCCTTGCGGACATCCTCGGTCAGCACTGCGCCGGTCAGGATCTGGCCACGATCGTTGAACACGCGCACCACGTCACCATCGGCGATACCGCGGGCGGCGGCATCTTCGGGATTGATGAGGCAGGGCTCGCGATCCGCGACCGTGTAGGTCTTGCGGAACGACGTGCCGCAAAGCTGCGAGTGCAGGCGGCCAACCGAGTGGCTGGTGGTGACATGCAGCGGGAACTTGGCGTCCGGCCCGTCAAGGCGTTCGACCGGCTCCATCCACATCGGGTGCGGACCGCAATCGTCATAGCCCATCTTCTCGATATTGTTCGAGTAGATCTCGATCAGGCCGGACGGCGTGCCCAGCGGCTCGAGCAGCGGGTCGTCGCGGAAGTCCGCATGGCGCACCCATTGTTTGCCCTCGTCGGTCACCTCGTAGAGCACGTAGCCCTGCTCCCAGAACGTGTCGAAATCGGGCATGTCGACGCCGAAGCTGTCGCCCTGCTTGGCGGCATCCTCGTAGAAGCCCTTGATCCAGGCCATCGCGTCCTTGCCTTCGTCGAAGAACTCTCGCGTGCCGAGGCGCTCGGAGATGTCGGCAAAGATCTCGAACTCGGAGCGGGCCTCGTACATCGGCTCGATGATCTTCTTCATCGCGATGATGCCCTTGCCGGAATAGTCGCCATAGGACTCGACATCGTCATGCTCGAAGATGGTCGTGACCGGCAGGACGATATCGGCGTGCCGCGCCGAGGCGGTCCACTGGTAATCGTTGACCACGAAGGTCTCGACCTTCTCGAAGGCCTTGATCTGCCGGTTGCGGTCCTGATGGTGATGCATCGGGTTTCCGCCGGCCCAGTAGACCATCTTGACGTCCGGGTAGACCTCGCGCTTGCCGTTGAAGTCGAACTCGCCGCCCGGGTTCTCCAGCATCTCGACGATCCGCGCCACCGGGATCGCCGCCGCCGCGACCGAATGCGAGGAGGCCGAACCGCGGGAGATCTGCTGGCCACCATCGGTGATGCCGCTGATGCGCGGACCCTTGGCCGAGGGCGAGCCGCCGCTGGAATAGTGATAGGAGAGGCCGAAGCCGCCACCGGGCAGGCCGATCTGGCCCAGCATGGAGGCCAGCACGACCAGCATCCAGTGTGCCTGCTCGCCGTGATGCATCCGCTGCATCGACCAGCCGCTGGTCAGCATGGTGCGGTTGGCGGCAAAGTCGCGGGCAAGCTGCTGGATGATCTCGGCATCGATGCCGCTGATGCCGGCGGCCCAGGCCGCATCCTTGGCCTGACCGTCGCTCTCGCCCGTCAGGTAGGGCAGGAACTTGTCGAAGCCGGTGGTGTTGTTGTCAAGGAACTCCTGGTCATACAGCTCTTCGGAATAGAGCGTGTGGGCAATGCCGAGCATCATCGCGACATCGGTCTGCGGCTTCGGCGCGATCCATTCCGCGTCGAAGAACTCGGCCGTCTTGTTGCGGACCGGGTCAATGCAGATCACCCGCTTGCCGGTTGCCTTGTAGGCTTCCAGGCCAGGATATGCGCCGTGATCGGGGATCACCCAGCCAACCTGGTTGGTGACGACCGGGTCTGCGCCCCAGATCACCAGCACGTCGGTGTTGTCGACCACGACCGGCCATGCGGTCTGCTGCTCGTAGACTTCCAGCGTGCCCATGACGTGGCGCATGATCACCTGGCTCGCGCCGGTGGAATAGTCGCCCGCATGGCTGGTGAAGCCGCCCGCGCCATTCATGCAGCGACGCACCAAGGTCCGGGAATTCACCACCTTGCCGACGGATTTCCAGCCATAGGAGCCGGCAAAGATGCTGGTCGGGCCGTACTCGTCCTGCATCCGTTTGATCTCGCCGGCGACGAGATCAAGCGCCTCGTCCCAGGTGACGCGCACGAAGTCGTCCTTGCCGCGGGTTTCCGGGTTGGAGCCCGGGCCGCCCTCGAGATAGGCGCGGCGCACCATCGGGTACTTGATCCGGCTCGGGGAATAGACCTTGTCCATCACGCCTTCGAGCATCGGGGTCGGGTGCGGGTCATCATCCCAACCCTTGATCGCGGTGATCTTGCCATCCGTCACGGTTGCATTGAACGCACCCCAATGGCAGCCAGAGAGGAACTCACCGCTGGTGGCGGCGCGGGCAGCGCCAGCGCCAAGGATCGACGGGCCGAGCAGGGCCCCGAGACCCGCGGCGGCGGTGGTCCCCATGAAGCTGCGGCGGGTCAGGCCGGAACCGGTTCCATTGTATGTCTTGTCAAGCATGGTCGTTCTCCTCGGCTGCGGGGATTGGAGCGGCGAAGTGTCGGTCCAGATCGGTGAAAACAAAGTCGGCAGCGGCCTTTGAAACCGCGGCGTAGAAGCCAGTCCTGTCGCCATGGGCGCAGGCAGCGGCGAAATCAGGGAGCCAGCCGGCGAGCCGCTCCGTCAGGAAGGCCGCCTGGCGTTCCTTCGGGGCCCCGGTTTCGGCCAGCGTCGCGGCCACGGCCAGCTCGATGGCCACGTGATCCGCCGGTTCCGGGAACGCCTTCTGGATATGAATGTCCAGCTCCGCCAGCTCGCGCTCCATCTTGGCGGTTGGCTCGCCGGCCACGAGCCCGCCCGCGTCGCGATGGACGCTTTCATAGGGCGGCGCGCCGTTACGTCCGCCCAGGCCGAGAAACAGGAAGGCAAAGGCGCTGGCGAGATCCAGGGCCGCCCTGTCGGGCTGCTCCGCCATCTCGCGGATGCGTACGAAGACTGGCTGGAGCTGCGGCAGGCTGGCAAGGGCTGCGGCCTCTCCCTCGGCCGCTCCTGCAAGCGCCACGATGCCGTCGGCGCGCAATTCCCGCGCGAAGAGGTCCGACAGGAGCCGATAGACCATCGCGCGATCGGCGTCCGGGAGCGTGGTGGCTGTCATCTCCGCCATCTCAATGCCCCACATCGCTGGTGTCGGAGGCGTTCAGCTGCAGGTATTTCTGCAGGAAGCGGTATTCACGCTTGTCGAGCGAGATGAAGCGTTCCATCGACTTCATCACCCCGATCCACTGGTTGGCGAGGAAGTGATGCGGGTCGGGGCGGCCGTGGCAGGTCGCGCAGGAGGCCGAATACATCTCCTCGGCATAGTCCCAGAGATCCGCACGATCGGCGATCAACTCCGTCCGGGCGACCCAGCCCTCGATGCTGACCGGCAGCCAGGTCAGGTCGGTGTCGGGGTCGACCTGCGCCTCACCGGCCACGATCTGCTCGACAGCCGCGGGCCGGAAGGTCGCCGTGAAGATACGCTGACCCTGCATTTCATACATCACCCGGTCCGCGCCTTCCTGGCGCCAGCCCTCGATGCGGACGTTCAGCGCGTCCTTGGTGCGGTCCAGCACGTCCATGCCGGTCGCCGACAGGATCAGGCCTTCGCCCTTGCCTTCGCCAACCTGGCCCTGTTCGAGCCAGAACGGGATCTCCGACAGCGCGTAGACGCGGTCCGCCTTGGCGCCCTCGCTCGCGGCCTGCGCCTGCAACTCCTCGTACATCAGCTTGTAGCCGCCCGAGAGGTCCGGCATCTTGTGCGCGACCCCCTTGTGACAGGTGATGCAGGTGTCGCCAGCCTCCATGCCGGCCTGCATCTGCTTGGCGGCTTCCGGATCCTGGTGCTCGAAATCCATCGACTCGTAGGAGTGGCAATTGCGGCATTCGCGCGAATCCGATGCCTCCATCCGCGCCCAGACCGATTTGGCCATCGCCGCGCGGTGCTCCTCGTATTTCTCCGGTGTCGAGATCTTGCCGGTGAGGTGGTAATACACGTCCTTGGTCGCGCGGACCTTGGCGATGACATAGGGGCCCCATTCATGCGGCACGTGGCAGTCGGTGCAGATCGCCCGGACCCCTGACGGATTGTTGAAATGCGCGCTCTCGGTGTAATCCGTGTAGGCGTTGTCCTTCATCTCGTGACAGGAGATGCAGAATTCCAGCGTGTTGGTGGATTCCATCGCGGTGTGAAACCCGCCCCACAGGATCACGCCGCCGATGCCGCCAGCCACCAGCAGAACCCCGGTGCCCCAGCGTATGCTCGGTTGGAAAATCCAGTCCCAGATGCGTCTCAGCGCCATGGTTCACTCTCCTTGGAATTGGTACATGCCACGGCCTTCAGAGCATTGGCGTCTGCGGGCATGGCGACGCCCCTGACAGGCATTGGCCGGCGCTTGGGGCGCGCGGCGTCTCGATCGAGGGCTGCAACAGACATCGTGACAAAGCGCGGGCCAGGACCGTCGTCACAACGGAATCCAGCGGAAAGACGACACCGAGTGCCGTCGGGTTCGAAGGATTCCAATTCAGAAACGACCATTTTGCGCTCGCCAGAACGATACCGAGAAATGGATATGCGCAAGTCGAAGAGGATCGGGTCAGGGGGCGCGATTCCTTCGGCTGAGCGTTCCATATGTCAGCACAACCGTATTGCTATGCAGAATGCACCTGTCGTTTCCCTCAAGTCAATCGAATAGATATTAATCGTTTGTGCTGTAAGTATGGGCAGGATGAAAACTTCGGCGAGGCCGGCATTGGCTCCGGGATCCCCGACATCCCGACCCCTTCGGGAAATCCTGCGTGATAAAAAGAGGTTAGAAGTTTCACCGACCGGCAGGTCGATTCAGGCGCTGCCGTGACGGCGAAGAGCCGGCCTGTCCGGCAGAGAAAAGACGGCGCGAATTTGTCGCGGGAATGCCGGTCGGACAGCCTCGTTTCGCACAGGAAACCCGGCCCATCCACCGCTCTTTGTCGGGACGGATGCGCCCACTGAGTCGCCCCGCCGGGATCTCAGCTTTCGAAGAGTCTCATGGTGATTTCGCGTGCCGCATCGCTCACAAGCGAACAGTACCGCTCCTCATCGCCATCCTGCAGTTTGACCTCGGGCACGGACAGACCGATCGCCCCGATCGGGCGTCCGTCCGGCAGGCAGATCGCCGACCCGTAGCTCCGGATGCCGATCCGGTATTCGCCTTTATCCACGGCAAACCCGCGTTCGCGGGTTCGTGCCATATCCGCGTCCAGTTCGCGGATCGAGGTGATCGTTCGGTCCGTGTGCTTGCGCAGGTGCCCGGAGAGGCGCTCGCGCAATCGCTGATACCGGAGCGCAAGGATCGCCTTGCCGGTTCCCACGCAATAGATCGGTGCCGAGCCACCGATTGGGTTCCAGGTCAGGATCGGCTTCGGGCTGTCGATCTTGTCAATATACAGGACGTTCAGGCCGTCCGGCACGGCCAGGTAGAGGGCTTGCTGCGTTGCTGCCGCCAGGTCGCGCATCGTGGAAGACGCGATTTCCCTGAGATCGACGTTTTCGACAATCGAGCGCCCGACTTGCCAGGTTTTCAGCGTGGCGCGATAGCTCCGGTCTTCGGTTGCTCTGACATAGCCGAGCGCCGTCAGAGATTGCAGCAGGCGAAACACGTTGGACTTGGTCAGGTCCAGCTCGCGCGCAAGCTCGGAGACCCCCTTGGGGACAGGCGAAACAGCCAGGGCCTCGAGGATCATCACTCCCTTTGCGAGGGTGCTGTCGACGCTGACCCCACGTGAGGATGTTCCAAGATCTTCGGTCTCGGCCAAATCGTATCTCCCGAATGAAGATGGAGCGCCTGCTCAAGAGGAGCCAGGGTCCAGGACTGCCGATCAATGAACACAACTCGCTGTGTCGTGACAAGGCCTGCCATTGGCAGCCGTTGCACGGCAACCTGCGTCGGGTCGTGATCGACCCGACCGTCGGCCACGCTCCCGGTTCCTGAAATCCACTGACCTCGTGGCGGCGACCTGTTGCCGGCAGCAGGCAGGGTAGCCGCGCGTCTTTCGACGCAAATTCGTGGCCTTTCCGGGCGCGCCCGCGAGAAGCGGGGCCGGCATCGAGGTGATCGAGGCCGCTATTTCCGCTTCTCTGCCGACACGGCATCAATTTCCCGGAATTTCACCGTCAGCGCCTCGACCCCCACACGGACGAGATCGACGACATCGAAATTGCCGTGGTGCACACCCCGAAACGCATTGTTGGCCCCCTGCACGGCAATCCCGTGAATGAACCCGTATAGCAGATCAAGCATCAGGTTCAGGGATACTTCATCCGCCGATGTCATCTCCTGCCCGATGCAGCCAAGGACGATTGCTGCATTGGTCTCGCCGGCTTTCCGCGCCGCGTTGCCTTCGGATCAGAGCGCCTGACGGGCGCCTTGCTGGACCGCCTGACGCACCATGTCAGTATTCTGGAGATGAACGGCGACAGCTATCGCCTCGCTCAGAGCAGGGCCCGGCAAAACTCCTGAACCAGAAACAGAATTGGTCCTCACGGATCAAGGCGCCGTGGCAACCGTCAGCTATATGGGGAGCACGTTTGCCAAGGCGCCAGTCACGCCCAGACTGGCCGACTTTTGCTCCGCCCCGTGGTCGGATTTTGCTCCGCCGTTGACACTTCTTCCTCTTCGCCAGTTCGATCAAGATCCTTGGCTGGCAGAAGTTCATCTTCGAGACGCAACTGGCGATGTTCGTCAAATACCGGTTGAACCGTCAGATCATGGCCCTTGTCGGCGTTGTCGAGCTGTTCGGGGCCGTAGTAATCTGGTTCCAAGGAAGCTTACTCGGACCGCTCGGTGCCGCAGCCCCTCTGGGCACGTCATTGGGCGCAATCGGCTATCACTTGATTTGGGACACGTGGAAAGACGCTGCGCCGGCCATGATCGCCGCCGCTCTTTCGGTTTTTGTCATCTGATCCGGCCGGGACGCTGTTCTCACGAAAATTGCATAACCAAAAGCAACAAGGGAGAAGCATAACCGGCAGGCAAAGCTTCTCGTCGCGACCATCGTTGGCGGCTTGCTGTGTTTCCGAAAGCCGACGTTCCGGGTGTGTGACCCAAGAGTCCGCTAAGGTGAAGGTTTTCTGATGCGGGCCGTGGCGTGAGTTATCGGCTTGGCGCGAGGTCGGCCCGCGTTGGAAAACCTCCCTGGGAGGAAGCTGCGGGGGCTTGGCGGTGTCTATGGGGAAAGAGTGCTGCGGGTATGTCGGGGATCCGGATTTGGCATCGGTTTGGGCTGCAGGAGTCTCGATGGCAGACGTGGGCAAGTCGGACCACGGAGTGCAGGGGGCCGCGGCGGGGGAGGCTCGGAACCTTCTCCTGCGGCGAGGTGACGGATTGCCGACACGGATCGTGGCGGGCACCTGCGGATGTCCGGTTTCGGCAACGGTGGAGTGGAGGGCGTTTCGTCATGCGGCCAACTCCCGTGGTGGCGCCCGCAGTTGTGGTCGCTGGCCGCGCCGGAAGATCTCGACGATCCGCATCGTACCGCCGCAACACGGGCATGGCTCGCGCAGGGTGAGCGGGACGGTTTCTGAACTGGCTTGCTGTTCCGGCTCAGACGGTGTGGCGCCGAGCAGGCGGCGGATCCGGGCGATGTTTTCCTTGCGACGGGAATTGGCGAGCAGGCCGTAGTGGCGGATGCGATGGAAGCCCTCGGGCAAGACGTGGAGCAGGAAACGGCGGATGAACTCGCCGGTCTCGAGCCTCATGACCTTCTGCCCCCTCTCATGGTTTGCAAGCAAACCACTGCCGGGCAATGGATTGCCGGATTTGATGCGGTAATCTTTCCAACGGAAGGCGACGGTGTCGGCATCGGCGCTGATCAGGCGAGAGTTCGAGATCGCCACCCGGTGGGTATAGCGGCTCAGGTAGGCCAGCACCGCCTCGGGTCCGCCAAAGGGTGGCTTGGCATAGACCACCCATTCGGCTTTTCGGAACGGCGCCAGCCATGTGGCGAAGGCGTCGCCATCGGTCAACTCTTCCCGGTCACCGTGGAAACTGAGCTTTCCAGCCTGATGGAGCATTTCCAGCCCTTCAAGAAACAGCCGCCTGAACAACCGGGACAGAACCTTCACCGGGAGAAAGAACCCAGGGCGGCAGGCCACCCACCCGGAACCGTCCGGCGACAGCCCACCGCCGGGAACGATCATGTGGATATGCGGGTGATGTGTGAGCGCCGATCCCCATGTATGCAGCACGCTGGTGATGCCGATACGGGCGCCGAGCCGTTTGGGATCGGCGGCGATGGTCATCACCGTTTCCGCCGAAGCCCGGAACAGCAGGCCGTAGACGGCCTTCTTGTTCCAGTGGGCAACCTGCGCAATCTCCGCCGGCAGGGTGAAGACAACGTGGAAATACTCCACCGGCAGCAGATCCTCCGCACGCGCCGCCATCCAGTCCCGGGCAGCGGGCCCCTGGCATTTCGGGCAATGCCGGTTCTTGCAGGAATTGTAGGAGATATGCTGATGGCCACAATCGGAGCACGCCGC
>CANMIP010000022.1 GCA_947497945.1 uncultured Tropicimonas sp.
GTTTGCCAACGCGGGCCGACGCCGCGCCAAACCGATAACTCACACCGCGGCCCGCATCAGAAAACCTTCACCACAGCGGAACTTGACGCGCACGACCAAGTGAGACGCTTGCGGAACTCGAAGATCAGCGGATCGGTTCAATTTCACCCGCGAAACGAACCATCGCGCTCGCGCGACAACTGACGGTTAGGCATTGGCCCGAAAGACAATGGCGACGCAGGCGCCGGCATGGCGGCTTCGCCTTGAGTCCATGCCAATCAGCGCTCAGCCCCATTATCCCCTAGCGGCTTTTTCAACCGTTCGAGCTTCGGCAGCCGAGGCAGACCCCACCAATCCATGCTAAGCCCCTCTCAGCCATCACGGCCTGCCGCCCATACACGCCAGAAAAGGGAAACCACATGGCCCGACAGAACCGCGTCCTCGCAACAGGCGAGATCGTAGCGCACCCCGCCCGCGGCCTCTTCATGGGAAATCGCGGCATCCTGCATGACGAGACCGGACGTCTCGGCGCCAGCCGCTGGCGACACCCGAACTGGGTCTGCTGCCGTCTCGCCTTCAAGGAACGCCGGCGCAAGATCCTGTCGCCCGGCGCCTATACCGAGCTCTTTTTCCTCGATGAAGCCGTCGCCCTCGCCGCCGGCCACCGGCCTTGCGCCGAATGCCGTCGCGCGGCGTACCGCGCCTTCCGCGCCGCCTGGGAAGACAGCCTCGGTCCGCCCGGCCGCGCTGCCGATCTCGACCGGGCGCTCCACGCCGGCCGCGTGACCCGCAGCCGCCGGCAGGTCCGCCACGAGGCCCCTGCCCCCGGCCTGCCCGACGGCGCCGTCTTTCTCTGGCAGGAAACGCCGATGCTGGCGCTTTCCGGCGCGGCCCTGCCGCTCGCGCCCGAAGGTTATGGCGCGCCGCGCGATCGCCCCGCCGGCCCCGTGACGGTGCTGACCCCGGCGCCGACACTTGCCGTCCTGCGCGCCGGCTTCCGCCCCGTGATCCATCCCAGTGCGTCGCCTTGACCCTCCCATGTCCCGTGGAGCCGGGATAGCGTTCCCCTGTAACGATCATTCCGGAATCGCATGTCCCGTCCCGACAAGGAACCACCCCTCGAAAGCATGTTGCAGGCTCTGTCCGACACCATCGGCACGCGCCAGAAGGTGTTCCTCGGGGAGCTGACGGATTCGCTGGGCACGCGCGGCTTCGGCCCGGTCATCCTGCTCGCCTCGGCCATGACGATGCTGCCGACGGGAATCATCCCCGGGGTTCCGGCCTTCATGGGTCTGATCATGATCCTGGCGGGCGCGCAGATGCTGACTGGGCATCGCGAACTCTGGCTGCCGCCGCGCATCTACGCCATCCAGCTGCCCGGCCCGGCGCTCCTGCGTGGCATTGCGCGGGCCGAACCGATGGCAATCAAGCTCGAGCGCTACATCAAGGCGCGCTGGCAGTTTCTCGTCAACTGGCAGGTCTTCTTGTGGCTGATCGCGCTGGTCATGATCTTCTCGGCCCTGCTCATCATCACCATCGGCGCCATCCCCGGCCTTCCCTTCCTCCTGGCCATGCATATTCTCGCCTTCGGACTCGGCCTGACCACCGGCGACGGACGCTTCATCGTGGCAGGATTCGTGATCTTCCTGCCCTCTGCCTGGCTCGCGGCCTGGCTGTCCGGCCTGCTCTGAGCTCTTTTCTGCCCTCTTGCGCATGGTTTCGGGCGCTTGCGTTGACCCCGGCGCGGCACTGGGTTAAACCGCCCCTGCCCGCGATGCGCGCGAGGCAATCCGCCGGGGCGTCAAGGTGTTACGTCCCAACCCCAAAGCGGCCCCAAACGTGCCGCCAAGAATGGACGTTCATGACCAAATTTTCCGATCTGAGCCTGGACCCGAAGGTCCTCAAAGCCATCGAGGACACCGGCTACGAAACGCCGACACCGATCCAGGCGGGGGCTATCCCGCCCGCGCTCGAAGGCAAGGACGTGCTCGGCATCGCCCAGACCGGCACTGGCAAGACCGCTTCCTTCGTGCTGCCGATGATCACCATGCTCGGCCGTGGCCGTGCCCGGGCCCGCATGCCCCGCAGCCTCGTCCTCGCACCGACGCGCGAACTGGCCGCTCAGGTTGCCGAGAATTTCGAGACCTATGCCAAGCACACCAGGCTCACCAAGGCGCTGCTGATCGGCGGCGTGTCCTTCGGCGAGCAAGACAAGCTGATCGACAAGGGCGTCGACGTGCTGATCGCCACGCCCGGCCGCCTGCTCGATCATTTCGAGCGCGGCAAGCTGCTGCTCACCGGCGTGCAGGTCATGGTCGTCGACGAGGCCGACCGGATGCTCGACATGGGATTCATCCCCGATATCGAGCGCATCTTCCAGCTCACGCCCTTCACCCGTCAGACGCTGTTCTTCTCGGCCACCATGCCGCCGGAGATCGAGCGCATCACCAACACCTTCCTGCACGCCCCCGTCAAGATCGAGGTTGCCCGCCAGGCGACGGCCTCCGAGACGATCACCCAGGGGCTGGTGCAGTTCAAACCCTCCCGCCGCGACCGCGCGGCGCAGGAAAAGCGCACCATGCTGCGCGAGATCATCAAGAGCGAGGGCGAAGCCTGCCGCAACGCGATCATCTTCTGCAACCGCAAGGTGGATGTCGATATCGTTGCAAAGTCCTTGAAAAAGCACGGATTGAACGCGGAGCCGATCCATGGCGACCTCGACCAGGCGCACCGGACGCGCACGCTTGACGGATTCCGCGATGGCTCGATCACATTCCTCGTGGCCTCTGACGTCGCCGCGCGCGGTCTCGACATTCCGAACGTGTCCCATGTCTTCAACTATGACGTGCCGAACCATTCGGAGGATTACATCCACCGTATCGGCCGCACCGGTCGCGCCGGGCGCGAGGGCACCGCGATCACCCTCGCCACGCCCGCGGACGAGAAGCAACTTGCCGGTGTCGAGAATCTGGTGAAGCAGGAAATCCCGCGCCTCGAAGCGCCCGAACTGCCCAAGCGCGAGCGCCGTCCCCGCCGGGGCGAGGCCCCCGCCGAGGAACAGGCCGCCGCGCCGCGCGAAGAGCCTGCGCGCCACGAGGAGCCGAGTTCCGGCAAGCCGCCGCGTCGCAATCGCGGCCGCCGCAACGAGCCGCGCGACAACGGTCCTGTTGTCGGCATGGGCGATCACGTTCCCGACTTCATCCTGCGCTCCTTCTCCTGAACGGTTTGACGACCGTCTCCTGAACGCTCGCCCCGGCGACGCCGCGCCGCTATGCGCGCCGGTGGCAACTGGCCATATGTGGGAAGCTGTGGCAGGTTTACGTGCGAGGAAGCGAACAGGAGCCCAGGAATGGAGTGGCTGATCTATCTCAGCAAGGCTGCAGTCTCCCCGGCGTCGCAGGACGCCGCCAGCATCTATCTGACAGCCCGCAAACGCAACGAAGCCCTCGGTCTGACCGGGTACCTGCACCGCGAACAGGGCTGTTTCCTGCAATATCTCGAAGGTCCCTCCGAGGGGCTTGACCAGCTCCTGCTGAGCCTGCGCCGGGACTGGCGCCACAGCGACATGCGCGTGTTGCATCGCGCGCCGCTGCAGCAGCGGCGCTTTCCCGGGTGGAACATGGAATTCACCGAAACCCCGGCAACAAGCTACGCGATCTGGTCCGGAACGGAGGGCAACAGCGAGCCGCTGTTCAACGGCCCGATCGCGCAGGCCAGCGCCGAGGACCTTCTGGCCTTTATCGAGATCGTCCGGAACGCGCCGCCCGAATAGGCCGGACGGCGCGGAAGGCCTCAACCCAGCCGCGAAATCACGACGACAACTTCGGGCTTCTTGCCGATCTCCTCGACCGAAACCTGCCGGACTACCCGCCGCAGCGCAGTGTCGAGCTTTTCATCATCCACGAGCAGCTTGTCATCGGCCCGCGCCAGGAATTGCGCGGTCTCGTTCTCGATCAGGTCGACCAGCGCCGAGCGCGACCGCCCGGTCTCGGCCAGCCCCATCAGCTCGGCCCAGGGCTCGCCCAGCGGCTCGTCTTCCTCGTCCAGGATCACGTTGAGCAGGACCAGCCCGTTCAGCGCCATCCGGATCCGGTTGCGGACAACGCCGTCCATCGCGCCGATCTTCTGGGTGCCGTCGAGATAGACCCGCCCGGTCTCGACATGTTCACAGACCACCGGCCGATCGCCCGTCAGGTCGAGCATGGTCCCGTTGGTTGCGACGATCGAGGGGTAGCCCTTCGCGGTGGCCACTTCCGAATGGCGTCGCAGCATCCGGTGTTCACCATGCATCGGCACCACCATCTGCGGGTGCATCAGCTCATGCACCGCTTCGAGGTCCGGCCGGTTGGCATGGCCCGAAACGTGGTAGAGCGTCGAGCTGTCATCGACGACATTCACGCCCTTCTCGGAGAAAGCATTCAGGATCCGCAACACGCCGCGCTCATTGCCCGGGATGGTCTTGGAGGAAAAGAGGAACGTGTCCCCTTCGGCCAGTTCCAGCCCGAGATACTTGCCGCGCGCGAGCTGTGCGCTCGCCGCCCGCCGTTCGCCCTGCGAGCCGGTCACGATCAGCATCAGGTTCTCGCGCGGCAGATCCTCGGCCTCTTCATGGCCGATCACCGGCGGGAAATCGGTCAGCACACCGGTCTCGACCGCCGCCTGCACCATCCGAAGCATCGCCCGCCCCATCAGGCAGACCGAGCGCCCGGCCTCGTGCCCCGCCTCGGCCAGCGTCTTCACGCGGGCAACGTTGGAGGCGAAGGTCGTGGTCACGAACATGCCCGGGCTTTGCAGCACGAGATCGCGGATATTGTTCACCAGCGTCGATTCCGAACGGCCGGGCGAGTCGACATGGACATTGGTCGAGTCGCAGATCAGCGCTTTCACGCCATCGGCGGCGATGCCATGCCAGAGCTGCGCGTCGAAAGGCTCGCCGACAACCGGCGCCCCGTCGAGCTTGAAATCGCCGGTATGCACGATCCGGCCCGCCGGCGTGTCGAGGATCAGCCCCGAGCTTTCCGGGATCGAATGCGAGACCGGCAGGAAGGAGAGCTGGAACGGGCCCGCCTCCAGCGTCTCCGGGAAGGGCTCGACAACATGGATCTGGGACGCATCCGCGCCGCGCTCCTCCATCTTGCGATGCAGCAGGTGGCCGGTGAAGCGGCGGCAATAGACCGGCGCGCGCAGCTCGGACCAGAAATGCCCGACGCCACCGATATGGTCTTCATGGCCATGGGTGACGACGATCGCCTCCAGCCGGTCGGCCCGCTCGATGAGCCAGGACATGTCCGGGAAGATCAGGTCCACGCCCGGCGTGCCATCCATGTCGGGGAAGGTCACACCGAGATCGACCAGGATCAGACGCTCCTTGCCGGGCGCCCCCCAACCATAGACATAGGCATTCATCCCGACTTCGCCCGCCCCGCCCAGGGGCAGGTAGATCAACCGTTCCGCACCGCTCATCTACTGGTTTTCCTTGTTGTAGCGATGGATGACCGTCAGGCCGTGCATCGTCAGATCGTCTTCAATCACATCGAACAGAACTTCACCCTGGCTGAAGAGCGGCGCAAGCCCTCCGGTGCCAATGATCGTCATGGGCCGTTCGCGCTCCGCGAGAATCCTGTCACAGATCCCCCGGACCAGCCCGTGATAGCCCCAATAGACCCCCGATTGCATGCAGTCGACCGTATTCGTGCCGATCACCTTCCCGGGACGGGTAATGTCGACATGCGGCAGGGCCGCGGCGGCAAGGTGCAGCGCCTCCAGCGAGAGATTCACCCCCGGCGCGATCACCCCGCCAATATAGGCGCCGTCCTTGGAGACCACGTCGAAGGTTGTCGCGGTGCCGAAATCGACCACCACGAGGTCGCCGCCATGGCGGTCGAAGGCGCCGGCGGTGTTGACCAGCCGGTCCGGGCCGACCTGCGCGCCGCGGTCCACGCGGGGCGGGTGCGGTAGCAGGCAATCGGGCTTGCCGACGACCAGCGGACGGCAGTTGAAATACCGGTCCGCCAGCACGCGCAGGTTGAAGACCACGCGCGGCACGGTGGAGGAGATGATGACCTCGTCGATCTCCACATCGAGACCGTCATGTTGCATCAGGGTCGAGAACCAGACGAAATACTGGTCCGCCGTGCGCTGGTGCTCGGTCGCCGTGCGCACCGTTGTCAGGAATTTCGTGCCGTCCCAGACGGAGAAGACGGTGTTGGTGTTTCCGGTATCGATGCACAGAAGCATGGGGAAGCCTCGGGGTGGAAGTTGGGGTTCTGGCGTATCAGATCAAGCAATTCCAGTGGGTTACACGGGCCGATCTACGACGTGTTCGGCTCTTGCACAAGCAGCCCGGTGGTCGTGATCGCATTCCCTGCCCCCCTCAGAAGAAGATATCCGCCGCTGGGATGGTGCGCTGCCCCTTGGCGTCACGCAAGACGATATTGCCGGCATCGTCGATGGTTTCGAAAGTGCCGGTGATCTCCTCGCTGGCGGTGCGCGCGGTCACGACCTCGCCGAGACGTGCGGCGCGGGCAAGCCAGGCCTCGCGGATCGGGGCGAAGCCATAGGTCGAGAGCTGGGTCTCGTAGCGCGCATAGGCGGGGGCGAGCGCGTCGAGAAAGGCCTCGGGTGAGATCGAAGCGCCGGTTTCCGCGCGCAACGAAACCGGGCGGAGAGCGCGGGGCTCGACCTCCGCCGGCTGCGGCGCGCTGGCGAGATTCACGCCGATGCCGATGGAGAGGAAGGAGACATCGCCCCCCTGCCCGGCGGATTCCAGCAGGATGCCCGCCACCTTGCCGCCATTGAGCAGCACGTCATTGGGCCATTTGAGCGTGAAGGGCGTCGTGCGACCGGTCGTGGCGACGAAGGCGTCGAAAAGCGCCAACGAGGCGGTGAAGCTGCGCAGGGCGGCGAGGCCGGCGCCAAGCGCGGGGCGCATGACCAGCGTGGCGGCGAAATTGCCTTTCGGATTGACCCAGGCGCGGCCACGGCGCCCGCGGGCCGCGGTCTGGTTGAGCGCGAGGATCCAGGTCGGTCCGGAGATCGACGCCACGCGCCGCTGCGCCTCGGCCATTGTGCTGTCGGTTTCCGGCAGCACCGCGCGGTCATAGCCGGCGGGCCAGTCATTGGGGAGGGTCGCGGTCATGGCTGGGCCTTCGTCAACGGTTGCTCGCGGCCTTCTATCGCCAAAAGCGGCGGGACGGAACTGCGGCGTGACCGCAGGCAAATAGCCGCCCGGAACAACGGTAGCCATGCCGGCGCCTGCCGGTGGGAGGACGCAGCGGCGCGTGAGCCCTGCAGGCTATCCCTGCCAGATCCGAAACAGATCAGAGCGGTGTACGCGGATGGCAAAGCGCCAGCCCGCCGGAGCGGGCTGGCGCTACCTCTCGGCGATTGCAAGCAATCACCCGCCGGGAAGGCATTGCACGGCAACGCCCTGCAGGACGGCGGATGTCACTCCGGATCGGGCAGCGGCGGCAGGTGCCGCAGGTAAAGCAGGATCGCGTCGAGATCCTCCGGCGTCATCCGCGCGTAATAGGCATAGGCCATGGGCGGCATCATCGGGCTGCCATCCGGGCGCATGCCCGTCGTGATCATCTTCCTCAATTCATCATCTTCACGGCCCGCAAGCCCGTCCGAATGTGTCGTCAGGTTGGACGAGACGGAGGTCCCCCAGGGCCCGTGGAAGGCGAACCCGCCCGCCCCGAGATGGGTTTCGAACATCGGCCCCATGGGCCCAGGCGTCGAATGGCATTCCATGCAATGGGCCACCGGCCCGGCGAGATAGGCGCCATATTCGACGCTGACGCCGCGTTCCGGCGCAGTCACGCTGTCGATGGGCGGGCCATAGGCCGGGGGCAGCGGGATATTGTAGGTCGAGGCCGGCGTGGTCATGTCGCTCGGCGCGACCGTTCGCAGGTAGAGGACGATCGAGGCCAGGTCGTCATCGGACAGCCCGCGATAGAGCAACATCGGCATGGGCGGACCGATCACCGAGCCATCGGGCCGGATCCCCTCGCGAATGGCGCGGGCCAGCTCGGCATCGCTCCACTCCGCAACCCGTCCGCCGGGCGTGATATTCGGTGCCCAGGCTTCGAACATCTCGTTCTTCTCGACCATGAAACCGCCGAACTCATTGGACAGGTCCAGCCCGTCCGGCCCTTGAGGCGTATGACAATTGCCGCAGGCCGCAGGCCCCTGGACGAGGTATTCCCCCCGCTCGACGCTTGGCTCCGCGCCGGCCGGAAAGGGGATGGCGAGAGCCGCAAGGAAAAGAAGGTGACGCATGAAAGAAGTCTCCGCAAAATGAAATGGACCATCAGGTGCAAAAACTGAAAAAAGGCCGATCGAAAAAAGCCTGATCCATGCAATCTAGCAGATAACTTCCCTCAGGGCACCCTGAGATGCGCGGGCGGCCCGGAGACCGCAGAGCCACCGGGATGCGCAGTGAGGGCGTCGGGCGGCCCCGCGCGCGGATCAGTCCGCCGGGGCGCGGCGGTTGGTCCAGGGTTCGGCGCCCGGCAGGTCGACATAGACGCGATAGACCGAGGTCGTCGCGGTGATATACATTCGCTGTCCATCCGGTCCGCCGAAGCAGAGATTGGCGACCGTTTCCGGCACCAGGATCTTGCCCAGCAGCGTGCCATCCGGGGCAAAGCAATGCACGCCGTCCTTCGCCGAGGACCACAGGTTGCCCCCGATATCGCAGCGCATCCCGTCCGGCAGGCCGGCGTCGATGGTGGCGAAGACGCCCTCGTCGGTCAGCTCACCGCCCTCGACCCCGAAGACCCGGATCTCGGCAGGCACGCTGTCGTCATGGCTCGACCCGCTCTCGGCGATATAGAGCCGGCGCTCGTCGGGCGAGAAACAAAGCCCGTTCGGCTGCACGAAATCGGAGACGACCAGCGTCAGGTCCCCCTCCTGCGAAAGCCGATAGACGCCCTGGCAGGGCTGTTCCTGCGCGCGGCGATAGCCTTCGAAATTGCCGATGATGCCGTAGGTCGGATCGGTGAACCAGACCGCGCCGTCCGAGCTGACGACGACATCATTCGGCGAGTTGAGACGCCGGCCCTCATAGCTCCCGGCCAGCACCGTGAGCGAACCGTCATACTCGGTCCGCACCACGTCGCGCGCCCCGTGCCGGCAGCCGATCAGCCGCCCCTGCCGGTCCCGGGTATTGCCGTTGTTGAACCCGCTGTCGGAGCGGAACTGCGTCAGCGAACCGGTGGTTTCGCTCCAGCACAGGATGCGGCGGTTGGGAATGTCCGAGAAGAGCAGGCAGTTCCACTCGCCGAACCAGACCGGCCCTTCCGCCCAGATGAAACCGGTCGCGAGCTGGTCCAGTTGCGACATCGGGTGGACCAGCTCGCGGAAACGGTCGTCGAGGATCTCGAGATGCGGCGGGTAGGCGATCACTGGCGGGCCCTCCTCGTGCTTGCGGCGATGACGATGCAGATGATGATCGTCCCGGTCAGCACGTTGCGCACACCAGCGCCGGTGCCATAGCTGTTGAGCATTGAGACGACGAGGAACATGAAAAGCGCCGCGCCCCAGACGCCGGGCACGTTGGAATCGCCCCCCGCGACCGAGCAGCCGCCAATCACCACGACGGCGATCGACATCAGCAGGTATTCGGTGCCCATGTTGAGCGCGGCCCCGCCGGAGAAACTGGCCAGCAGGTAGCCCGCCAGCGCGGCGAAGATGGCGACGCTGACATAGGTCACGGCGCGCACGGCCTCGACCGGAACGCCTGCGAGCCGCGCGGCGCGCTGGTTCTGGCCGGTGGCCAGCAGCCAGCGCCCCCAGGTCAGCCGCTCCAGCAGCACCCAGACAAGGATCGCCAGCACCAGCGCGACCCAGGCCACATTCGGCACACCGAGGAAGCGGCCGGTGGCGAACTCCGCCAGCCCTTCGGGCGGCTTGATCCGAAGCCCCCGGTTCGACCAGATCGCGATGGACTGGTAGATCAGCGAGGCCGCCAGCGTGGCGATGATCGGCGGCAGGCGCAGCAGGAAGATCAGCGCGAAATTGGCGATACCGACGCAGAAACCGACCGCCAGCGCGATCACCAGCCCGTATAGGGCCGTGCCCGGCTCGGTGCCCATGGTGCGCAGCGCGAGGGTTGCGGCCAGCGTCATGGTGGCAGGGACGGAGAGGTCGATATTGCCGGGGCCGAGGGTGATGACGAGCATCTGGCCCATGCCGACAATGGCGGCGAAAGCGCCGAAGCTGAGCGCGGCATAGGCCAACTCGCCGGCGCCGCGGCCCGAGGTCAGCCCCAGCGTCGCCGCGAAGGCCAGCGCCGCGGCGGCCCAGGACCAGATCCAGGGGCGCGAGATCAGCACCGCAAGCGGGGTGCGGGAGGCGGATTGCGTGCTCATGCCGCGTCTCCTTTCCGGCTGAAGATCAGGCGCGCGGTCAGCACGAGGATCAGGATCGCCCCCTGCGAGCCGATCTGCCAATCGGGCGAAAGGCGCAGGAAGCTGAGGAAGGAAGCGGCCAGCGTCAGCGTCAGCGCGCCGATCACGGCGCCGGTGGGCGAGACCTTGCCGCCAGTGAACTCGCCTCCGCCGAGGATGACACCGGCGATGGAGAGAAGCGTGTAGCGCAGCGCGATATTGGCGTCCGCCGCGGTGGTCAGCCCGACCAGCGCCATCCCGGCCAGCACGCCGAAGAAACCGGCCAGCCCGTACGCCCAGGCCTTGAGCCGCGTGACCGAGAGGCCCGCGCGGGAGATGGCGCGCGCATTGCCGCCCACCCCGCGCAAGACAGTCCCGAAACCGGAGCGGATGATCAGCATATGGGTGACGAAGGCGATCAGGATCGAGGCCACGACCGCCATAGGCATCAAGGGTGGCTTCACCGTCATCAGCGTGCGCAGCCAGCCTGGTGCCGCCCCGCCCGGCGAGGGCAGGATGAAGAGCGCCAGCCCGCCCCAGACAAAGGACATGCCCAAGGTGACCACGATAGCCGGCAGCTCCAGCGCATCGATCACCGCCCCCATCGCCGCATAGGCCAGGATCAGCGCGGCAAGGATCAGCAGCCCGAGCAGCGGCGCATCATTGAGGAAGGTCGCGGTGACACAGGCGACGAGGCTGACAAAGGCGCCGATGGAGAGGTCGATATCGTTGACCATGAGGATCATCATCTGCGCGATCGTGGCCAGCGCGATCGGCACCGCGAGGTTGAAGAGCAGGTTCAGCCCGAAATAGCTCATCGCGCGGGGCTGCATGTAGAAGGTCGCGGCCAGCAGCACCGCGAGCGAGATCACCGGCAGAAGGATCCGGTAGCGGGAAAAGAAGCTCATGACGCCTCCTGCATGTGGAAGGACGCCTCAAGGATGCGTTCCTCGGTGATGTTGGGGGGCACCAGCTCGGCGCTGATCTCGCCATTGCGGAAGACGAAGACGCGATCGCATTGGCAGACCTCTTCGGTCTCGGTCGAGTACCACATGAAGGTGCGGCCATGGGCGGCTTCGTCGCGGATCATCGCATAGACATCCTGCTTGGTGCCGACATCGACGCCGCGCATCGGGTCGTCCATGATCACCACCGGCGCGGTCGAGGCCAGAGCGCGGGCAAAGAGCACCTTCTGCTGGTTGCCGCCCGAGAGCGACAGCACGGGATTTGTGATGTCCTCGGTGCGGATGCCGATCCGCTTCTTCCATTCCTCGGCCTTTGCGCGCTCGGCGGCGCGGTCGACAAAACCCCAGCTCTCGATCTGGCGCAGGAAGGAGATCGACATGTTGTTCAGGATCGACCAGAGCGGCAGGATCCCGTCGCGCGGCCGGTCGCCGGCAACGAAGACGGATTTCGGCTCATGCCCGGCGCGCCAGTTCGAACTCTGCGAGAGGTAGAGCTTTGCCAGCGCCTCGGCCTGCCCGTGGCCGGCGAGTCCGGAGAGCCCGACGATCTCGCCCTTGCGGGCGGTCAGCCCCTGCTCGGTGCGGATCACGATCTCGCCGGTCTGACGCTCGGCCAGGTCGGTGCCCGCGCTGCCCTCGGCGGCAACATGGCCCATCGCCTCGACCAGCCCCTGGCGGGTGAAATCTTCCGTGGCGCGTTCGGCGACGATGCGGCCATCCTTCAGCACGATGATGCGGGAGGCGACCTGGAAGACCTCGCCCAGCATGTGGGAGATGAAGATCACCGCGCCGCCGGCGGCACAGTAGGACTTGATATGGGTCAGAAGCTGCTCGGCAATGCCGGCATCAAGCGAGGAGGTCGGCTCGTCGAGGATGACCAGCCGGGCCTCTGTCCCGCGCGGCGCGAAACCGATGGCGATCTCGACCATCTGGCGCTCGGCGATGGGCAGCATGTCGACCTCGGTATCCGGGTCGATGCCATGGCCGGGAAAGATCTCGTCGAGGCTCTCGGTGATGATGGCGCGGGCATTGCGGCGCCAGCCGGCACCGGTCAGCGCGCGGTTCGAGATCCGCAGGTTCTCCGCCACGGTGAGATTGGGACAGAGCGACAGCTCCTGGAAGACCGAGCGGACCCCTGCCCCGGCCGCATCGTCGGCGCCGGAAAAGGAGATCTCGCCCGCGCTCGGGGCGAAGCCGCCATTGACAAGGTAGACCAGCGTCGATTTCCCGGCCCCGTTATGTCCGACCAGACCGAGGCAATCCCCCGGCCGGACAGACAGGCTCACCCCGTCAAGCGCACGGACCGGGCCAAAATGCTTGGCCGCGTCGGTCAGTGTCACGATGGGGACGCTTTCATGCTCGCTCATGCGCGCCTCGTTTGTCTGGAAGGTGGTGCGGGCCGGTCGCCCGGCCCACACCCTGGGGGAGAACTCATTTCGCCGAAGCGATGACCTCCTTGGCGTCTTCCATGCCATAGGCGATATTGGCCACGGACCCTGCGGGCGTGGTTTCCAGGGATTCGGCCAGCGTGTCCTGGGTGATGGTCAGGAAGGGCACGGTCAGGTCTTTCGGAACCTCTTCGCCGGCGAGGATCTGCTGGGCGACCCAGAAGGCGAGTGAGGCAACGCCCGGCGCGATCGAGAGCGACATCGTCTCGTAGCCCGATTCCGCATGTACGTCCGACCACCATTGCAGCTCGTCCTGGCGGTTGCCGAGCACGATCAGCGGCATGTCGCGGCCAGCGGCCTTGAAGGCCTGCGCGGCGCCATATCCGTCGCCGCCCTGGGTGACGACACCGACGATCTCGGGCAGCGAGGGCAGGATGCCGGCCACGGCCTTCTGCGCCACGTCCTGCGCCCAGTCGCCATGCACCGAGCCCACGATCTCGAACTGGCTGTGCTTGGCCACGCCGTCATGGATACCGGCGCTGATCTCGTCATCGACGAAGACGCCGGCGAGGCCGCGGATCTCGAGCAGGTTGCCGCCATCGGGGATGCGGGTTGCGAGATAGTCGACCTGTTCGCGGCCCATCTGCTGGAAATCTACCGCGATGCGCCAGGCGCAGGGCTCGGTGACGACGCCGTCGAAGCTGACCACCGTGATGCCGGCCGCGCAGGCTTCCTGGACCGCGCCGTTCAGCGCTGTCGGCGAGGCCGAGTTCATGACGATGGCGTCATAGCCCTGCAGGATCATGTTCTGAATCTGGGCGGCCTGTTCGGTGGCCTGGTTCTCGGAGGTTGTATACGCGTCGGCCGCGGCGACAACGCCATCGGCGACCGCCTTGGTGGCGACCTCTTCGAAGCTCTGCAGCATGGCCTGACGCCAGGAATTTCCGGCATAGTTGTTCGACAGCGCGATCCGCTTGCCCGAGGTGTCCTCGGCCTGCACGCTCCCGGCCATCAAAGCGATCGCGGCTACTCCAAGAAGGTACTTGGTCATCGGTCTATTCCTCCCTGCACGCTTTCCGCGTGCACCTTTCATTCGGCACGGCATCCGCGCGCCTCACTTGCATCCGGCGCTCCTCAACGCCGCCCCCGCCGGCAAAAAGGCCGATCGGACAACAGCGATGGTAGAAGGGACAGGTTGGCTGTAAAGGACTCGCCCCGCAGATCATTTGCGGGTTCCCGCAAGAGGACTGCGGCTGGGGGTATTTTCTTTCCGAAGTTTGTCATGCAGTCTTGCGGTTACGCGCAAGATCGCCCGGGGAAACTCGGGAGGAGAGGATGGGCAGCATGCAAGACGCGCAGTCTTCACAGATGGCGAAAGACCCGTTCCTGAGGATCGCGGCCCATCTTGCCGAAGGCACGGATATCGCCTCCGCGCTCGAAGCCGTTGCCGACGAGATCGCCGAGCTGGTGCCCTTCACCCATGCCGATATCTGCCTCTATGACCGCCCCGGCTGGGTGGCCAGCTACGAGGTCGGCATCCGCACCCGCTGGTCGCGCGAACATACGCGGGTCAATTACTCGCCGGTCCGCGACCTGCTGCTGAGCCAGTGCGAGTTCATGCTGACCGAAGACGCCACACAGGACCCGCGCTACATCTTCCCCGGCGCCACCGCCGCGCCGATCTTCAACCACACCTTGCGCAGCCGGGTGAACGTGCCGCTGAAGGTCATGGGGCAGCAGATCGGCGCGCTCAACATCTCCCATTCCACGGCCGGGCTTTATGACCATGACACGGTGGCCATTGCCCAGCATGCGGCCGATGTGCTGGCGCCCTCCTTCCACGCCATGCACAGCGCGGTCACCGCACAGCGCGCGGCATTGGCCGGCGAAGCGGCGCAGGCGCGCGAGGAAGGGCTGCGGCGCGACGCGCTGGAACTGACCCGGGCGCTGGAACAGGAACGCCAGCGCATCGGCATGGACCTGCATGACCAGGCGCTGGCGGACCTGACCCGGCTGCTGCGTGTGATCGATGGCGGAAATGGCGCGACGCCGGAGCCGGACGTGCTGGCGGCGCGGATCGGCGAGATCATCGGCGACCTGCGCCGGGTCATCGACACCGCCGTGCCGACGCTGCTGGAACTTTTCGGTTTCGCCCATGCCGTGCGGGTCCATCTCGAACGCGCCGTCGGTGCGGCGCCGGTGGAGCTTGCCGTCGAGGATCACACCGACGGCGCGGTGGACCGGCTCGACCACACGGTGCGCATCGCCCTGTTCCGCATCGCCCAGGAAGCGATCAACAATGCGGCGGCGCATTCGGGCGCCGGCCGGATCACCGTCTGCATCGATCGCGAGCCCCCCGGTCACCTGACCATCGCGATCCGCGACGATGGCCGCGGCATACCCACCGATCCCGATCGCCAGTCCGGCCTTGTGCATATCCGCACCCGGGCCCGGCTGATCGCGGCCGAGCTTTCTATAACGGGCAACGCGGGCACCAATGTCCAGGTTTCACTGGAGGAAACCGCATGAAGGTCCTGATCGTCGAGGATGACCAGTTCCACGCCTCCTATCTCGAGGATGCGCTGGTCGAAGCCGTGCCGGAAGTCACCCAGATCTTCCACGCGATGAATGGCGAGGAGGGCGAGAAGGAAGCGCGCACCGCCCAGATCGAGGCGATCGTGATGGACCTGCAGATGGAGAAGCGCAACGGCATCGAGGCGGCGCGGACGATCTGGGCCGAGCGGCCGCAGACCCGCATCCTCTTCTGGTCGAACTATGCCGACGAGGCCTATCTGCGCGGCATCGCCTCGACCGTGCCGGAAGACAGCGCCTATGGCTACCTGCTCAAGACCGCGTCCCGCGACCGGCTGAAGCTCGCGCTGCGCGCGGTGCTGCTCGAGGAACAGATCGTCGTGGACCGGGAGGTCCGCCGGCTCCAGAAACGGGCAAGCTCGCCGCGCAACGCGCTGGATGACAGTGAATACGAGGTGTTGCTCGATCTCGCCATCGGGCTTCAGGACAAGTTGATCGCGGAACGGCGCGGCATGTCGCTACGGACGGTCCAGAACAGGCTCCTGTCGCTCTATGACAAGCTCGGCGTCGAAGGCGATGCGGACACGACCCTGCCGTTGAACAAGCGCGTGCGCGCCCTGAACCGCGCCCTGGTGACCCGCACGATCAATATCGAGTCGCTCGAATCCGCCCAGCGGGATTTCGAGCGCTGGCTGGCGCGCCGCCACTGAGCGCGGCCCCCGCGCCACCGGGCCGCGCGCCCTATGCCGGCAGGCCCTCCGGGGCCGCCTGTCCGGCGCGCGGGGCAAGGACGAAGCCCGCGAGCAGCGCGAGCATCGCGGTGACACCGAGGACGGGGACAGCATTCGCTCCGAGCACGGGCGTCGCCATCAGCGCGAACCTGGACACCGACAGCGCAATCGCCGCAAGCAAGAGCCCGCCGCGCCGCGCGCCCATCCGAGCGAGCAGGTCTGGCGCGAAGGCCAGCGGCGCGATGTAATAATAGCACCAGGCCAGCGGTGACAGCATCGCGACGAGAATGAAGCCGGCCGGCCAGAGCGTGTCGTGAACCCGATCCTCGGGCCAGCGCGCGGCAAGCGCGGCCAGCGTCAGCACGACAAGCAGAAGCGCCACCCGACCCGCGAGCAACCATTCGGCGGGCTTGGCCAGAACCAGCCAGCCGGCGCCGCGGCCCTCCGGGATCGACACCGCCATGACCACGCGCAGCATCTCCTCCGGCACGAGATTTGCCAGCACCGTCTCCAGGCCGAAGCTTGCCGGCATCACCATCGCTGTTGCCGAAACAGCGGCGACCCCGCCGAGAAACTCCGCATGCAGGGGCCAGCCGGCCAGCACGATCGATCCCAGTCCGAGACCGCCCCCCACCAGCAGGAAGACAGCGACGCCGCGATATTGCCTGCGCGCCAGCAGGATCGGCACGAAAAGGACCGGGTAGAGCTTGAGCGCCGCCGCGAGGGCCAGCGCGGCCCCGGCCGCCCCTTCGGCCCGCGCCCGGCTGCGCTCGACGGCAAGGACGGTGAGAAAGGCGACAAGGATCTGCGGCTGGTTCTGCAGGATCGCAATGCCGCCGACCAATGTTGCATAGAACAGCGCCTGCCCGGCGAGAAGGAAGGCAACACATGGCAGGGCGCTGCGCGAGGCGCGCCAGGCCAGCCAGCTCACGGCCAGCAGCAGGAGCGGGTTGATCAGGCTGGCCACGGTTTCCAGCGTCCCGAAGCTCATCGCCCCGGTGAAGGGCGCCAGCAATGCCGCCCAGAGCGGCGGGTAGAGATAGGGATAGACCTGGCCTTCATGCCCGATCTCGCCGGCAAGCGCGGCCCAGCCCTCCGGCGGCTGCATGGTGAAGGGCACATCCCCGCCGGCATAGACGAGTTCCGGATGCCCGTCGGCCAGCGACACCGCCGCCAGCCAGAGCGCCAGCAGGTCCTCGGATGCCTTCCCGGCCAGCAGGAAAGGCATTGCGAGGGCCAGGACGGCAATCGCGAGCAGAAGATATTGATTGCGCCGCACCCGAGCCTCCGCAGCTGTTTGGCGGAACGGTAGTGCAATTCGGGCGGGAGCTGAATCCCTTTGTTTCGGCGCCCCGGCAAAACCCGGACAATTGAAATTGTTAAGAAAGCCCTTATCTCGATCAGGTATCACAAGGCATGGACATGTATCACCCGCTCAACCTGACTCTGGACCTGTATCTCCAGCGCATGGCCGCTGCGGGCGAGTTCGATCATCTGGAGGGTGAGGGCAAGCCGCTGGACCTGTCTCCGGGCGGCCCCGGGGTGATGGAGAAATTGCTGCAAGAGGCCGATGTGAAGCCTGTGATCGTTGTACTGCAGCAGAAATCGACGCATTTGCGCAGCCTCCTCAAAAACGAGGGAAACCCAGATGGCCGGCGCAAGATCCAGCGTGAACTGGCCGACATACATACCCGCCTCGCGATGGAGATAGAGGCCTGGCGCGCGTTCGACTGATCGTCCGGACAAGGCGTGAAACCGGGCGCGGGACAGCGACCGGCTTCGGCCCTCTCGCGGGGGCCGTCCCATCGAGAGCGTCGCCCCGCCCCTTCGTGACGCCACGCCTCGGCACCGAAACCCGCCAGCCGGGGCGGCGTGACGAACCGCGTGAAAAGCGGGCCTTGTCGGGCGGCTTCTGCACCTGCCCCGCCCCCCGGCGCCCGCCAGTTCCCCGGCAGGTTCCACCCGGCTCCCCCCGTTCGGTTGGCGACGGGGCGCCGGGCGTTTACATCTCCGGCCCACCTCCTATGCTGGCGCGATCCGAGTCCGGGCACCGGCCAGACAGGCCGCCCCGGTAAACCCATCCCATCAAGACAGATTGGAAAGCTCCCATGAGCACCGTCAAGACGGGCGATACCGTCACAATCCATTACACCGGCACCCTGAAGGACGGCACGACCTTCGATTCCTCGCGCGACCGCGATCCGCTGGAATTCACCGTCGGCTCCGGCCAGATCATCACCGGCCTGGACTCCGCCCTGCCCGGAATGGCCGTGGGTGACGAGAAGACCGTCGAGGTGCCCTGCGCCGACGCCTATGGCGAGGCCGATCCCGAGCGTGTGCAGGAAGTGCCGCGCGAAGAGATCCCCACCCATATCGAGCTGCAGCCGGGCGGCCAGCTTCAGGCCCAGACGCCCGACGGGCAGATCCTGCAATTCACCGTTCGCGAGGTTGACGAGGAAAACGTCACTCTCGACGCCAATCACCCGCTTGCCGGCCAGGACCTGATCTTCGATATCGAGCTGGTCTCGCTGCGCACGGCCGGTTGACCCGGCCCTTCGCCCGGGCTTTTCTGACAGCCCGGGCACCCCCGCCCGGAACGCCCCGACGAAACGGAACACGCCATGAAGATCGCTTCTTTCAACATCAACGGCATCAAGGCCCGCCACCCGGCGCTCTGCGACTGGCTGGACGAGGCGCAGCCCGACGTGGCCCTGCTGCAGGAGATCAAGTCGGTCGATGAGAATTTCCCGCGCGAGCTTTTCGAGGAGCGTGGCTACAATGTCGAAACCCATGGCCAGAAGGGGTTCAACGGCGTTGCGATCCTGTCGAAACTGTCGCTGGAGGACGTTACGCGCGGCCTGCCCGGCGACGAGACCGACGAGCAGGCTCGCTGGATCGAGGCAACGGTTGTCGGTGACAAGGCGGCGATCCGTCTCTGCGGGCTCTACCTGCCCAATGGCAATCCCTGCCCGGGCCCGAAATACGACTACAAGCAGGCCTGGATGGAGCGGCTGAAGGCGCGTGCCGAGCAGTTGATGGCGCAGGAGGAACCCGCGCTGATGGCGGGAGACTACAATATCATCCCGCTCGACGAGGATGCCGCCCGCCCGGAGGTCTGGCAGGAAGATGCGCTGGCCCGGCCCGAGAGCCGCCGCGCCTTTCGCGAGATCGTCAATCTCGGCTTCACGGAGGCGTTCCGCGCCCGCACACGTGGTGCCGGGCATTACACGTTCTGGGATTACCAGGCCGGCGCCTGGGACCGCAATGACGGCATCCGCATCGACCATTTCCTGCTGACCCCGCAAGCGGCCGACCACCTTGTCGACTGCCGGGTCGACAAGGAGATCCGCAACCGGCCGAAACCGTCGGATCACGTGCCGATCTGGATCGAACTCGACATCTGACATCGCTGAAGCAAGGGCGCTCGACGCCCCCGCCCCGCGCTCTCGGGAGGGCGCGGGGCCGCGCCCGTGACCACCACCGCTCGCCCGGACGCGATCTCCGGCGCAGGTGGAAACCGGCTCGCGAAGTTGTGACCTCGGGGCCGCCCCGACGCGGCCGCCGGGCCGGGATCGGTCCGGGCTGCGGCCTCGCCCGATCCGCGCAGATCACGCAGACCGGCGCTGCGGCGCTGTCACCGGCCTTGTTCGGCGCGCAGGGCCGGGTCTGGCGCGGGGAAACTGGCGGTCGGGCAAGCCTCGCGCAACGGCCCGCGCCGCATATCGCCGCCGCCGCGCGGCCCGATAGCGAGACCGGCACGCCGCACACAGCCGTTCTTCGCGCCCCCTCCGGCTTGACCCCACGGCGCGCGCGTGATGTTTGCACGCAAGACCACACGGGATGAAGATCATTGATACGCCGACTTTATGACTGGACGATTTCTCTTGCCGCAGGGAAATACGCCCTCTGGGCTCTCGCCGCGGTCGCATTCATCGAGAGCTCCTTCTTCCCCATCCCCCCGGATGTGCTGATGATCCCGATGATCCTGGCGACACCGCACCGCGCCTTCCTGATTGCCGGCGTGGCGATGGTGGCCTCGGTGCTGGGCGGCATGCTCGGCTACGCCATCGGCATGTTCGCCTTCGAGCAGATCGGACAACCGATCCTCGAGAGCCTCGGCAAGGCGGACAGCATGGAGGAGTTCAACCAGCGCTTTAACGATTTCGGCTTCTGGGCCGTGCTCGTCGCCGGGCTGACCCCTTTCCCCTACAAGGTCATCACCATCATGTCGGGCTGGACCGGCCTGCCCTTCTGGACCTTCATGATAACTTCCGTCATCGCGCGCGGCGGCCGTTTCTTCCTCGTCGCGACGCTGCTGTGGAAATATGGCGAGCCGATCCGCTACTTCATCGAGAAACGCCTCGGCACCCTGACGATCATCTTCTGCGTGCTGCTCTTCGGCAGCTTCTACCTGGTGAAATACCTATGAGCCGCATATTCCTGATCCGACTGGCCATGGCCGCCTCCGCGCTGGCGCTGGCCGGCGCATTTATCGGGCAGTTCGTGTTCGGCATCGAACCCTGCCACCTCTGCATCCTGCAGCGTTACCCGCATGCGGCGCTGGTCGCGCTCGGCCCGCTCGCGATGCTGTTCGCGGGGCGCTTCCTTCCGGCGCTCGGCGCGCTGATCGCCTTCGGCGCCATGCTCCTGGCGGTGTATCACAGCGGTGTGGAGCGCAAGCTCTGGGCTGGCCCGTCCGACTGTACCGGCGGCGCGGACAACCTGTCGGGACTGTCGGGCGCCGACCTGCTCAGCACCGATTTCGGCACCGGGATTGTCATGTGCGACGAGATCTCCTTCACCTTCCTGGGGCTGAGCTTCGCCAATATGAACGTGCTGCTCTGCGGCGGGCTGGTCCTGATCTGGGCGATGGCGGCCCGGACCGACAGCCGCTCCTGACGCACGGCATGCCCGATCCGGGAACACACGGACCGGGCCAGCTCGCAGCGGGAAGCCTGGGATACCCGCGGTCAGACGCCGGGCAGGCTAGCTGCCCCAGATCTGCTTGACGTAATTCTTGGTCTCGCGATACGGCGGCACCCCGCCATATTTCTCGACCGCACCGGGGCCGGCATTATAGGCGGCCAGCGCAAGGCGCCAGTTGCCGAATTTCTCGTACATCTGCTTGAGATAGCGCGCCCCGCCATCGAGATTCTGGCTCGGCACATTCGGGTCCACCCCGAGCGTTGCCGCCGTGGCGGGCATGAGCTGCGCCAGCCCGATCGCCCCCTTGTGCGACTTCGCCTTGACCTTCCAGTTGCTCTCCTGCTGCACCAGCCGCAGGAAGAGATCCTCCGGAACGCCATGCCGCCGGGCGGCATCTTTGGCGACCCTCAGGTAGGGCCCCTTGTAGCGCCCGCCATAGGAGGGAACCGCGGAGGCGGCAACGGCGGCCTTGGCCGAGGGCGGCTGGAGCCGCGCGGAATTGGAGTATTGCTTGGAGGCCCGCTGGTCGAGAAGCCTGGTCTGCGAGGCGAAGAGCTTCGTGCGTGCCTTGGAGGACACCGAGGTCTCGGCCCAACCGGCGCTCGAAGCGGCAACGCTCACTGCCAGAATGGCGGCAACCAGCCTTGTCCCGTCGAGCCCGCACATAAAATCGCCCCAGCACCGTTTCTCGTTGACGCGCAGTATAGGCAGAATCGTCCGTTAGGCCAGCATTGAGCGCGCCCCCAAGGGAAATAGGCGGTTTTTCCCCGCCGCCAGCTGGTGTAGCGTCTGGCTCCAACCGGAATCGGCGCCACAACAGGGCGCCCGTGAGAACAAGGAGAGCCGCATGGCGGGATCGGTGAACAAGGTGATCCTGGTGGGCAATCTGGGCCGAGACCCCGAAGTGCGCACCTTCCAGAATGGAGGCAAGGTCTGCAACCTGCGGATCGCCACCTCCGAGAACTGGAAGGACCGCAACACCGGCGAGCGCCGGGAGAAGACGGAGTGGCACTCGGTTGCCATCTTCTCCGAGCCGCTTGCCCGCATTGCCGAGCAATATCTGCGCAAGGGCTCCAAGGTCTATATCGAAGGCCAGCTCGAGACCCGCAAATGGCAGGACCAGTCCGGCCAGGATCGCTATTCGACCGAGGTCGTGCTGCGCCCCTACAAGGGCGAGCTGACCCTGCTCGACAGCCGCGGTGGCGGCGAAGGCGGCGGCTATGGCGGTGGCCAGGGTGGCGGCGGCGGGTATGACGACCGCGGCGGCTATGGCGGTGGCGGTGCCGGGCAGTCGGGCGGCAGCTTCGGTGGCGGGCAAGGCGCCCCCTCCGGCGGCGGCGGTGGCGATATCGACGACGAGATCCCGTTCTGATCCGCCGGCGCGGCGTATCGGACGACAAGGACAGGATGCCCGGCCGTTTCGCCGGGCTTCTTTCCCTCCGGCTCCCGGAGGGCATGGCACATGCTTGACCTGACAGACGGATAGAGATGACCCCAGAGATTTCCGCCCGCATCAACCGTACCATCGCCACCGAGATCGGGGCACGCCCCGAACAGGTCACCGCCGCGGTCGGCCTGCTTGGTGAAGGGGCGACCGTTCCCTTCATCGCGCGCTACCGGAAGGAAGTGACGGGCGGGCTGGACGACACCCAACTGCGTGATCTCTCGGAGCGGCTCTCCTATCTCACCGAGATGGAAGGGCGGCGGAAGACCATCCTCGACACGATCCGCGAACAGGGCAAGCTCACCGACGATCTGGAGGGCAGGATCGTCAAGGCGGATACGAAATCTACCCTCGAAGACCTCTACCTCCCCTACAAGCCCAAGCGGCGCACCCGCGCCATGATCGCCCGCGAGCGCGGTTTGGACGGGCTGGTCGATGCGATCCGGGCGGACCGCACCGCACAGCCCGAGACACTGGCGGAGGGCTATCTCGGCGAGGAGGTCCCCGACACCAAGACCGCGCTGAACGGCGCGCGCGACATTGTCGTCGAGGAGCTGGCCGAGAATGCCGACCTGCTTGGCCGGTTGCGCGGCTTCCTGCAGGAGCGCGCCTATCTCACCTCGCGCGTCAACGAGGGCGAGGAGGCCAAGGGCGCCAAGTTCTCCGACTATTTCGACCATCGCGAACTTTGGGCCGATGTGCCGAGCCACCGGGCTTTGGCGATGCTGCGCGGCTCCAACGAGGGCATCCTGCGGCTGGAAATCGGACCGGACCCGGAGACGGATTTGCCGAAGGTCGAGGCGATGGTCTGTGCTGCGCTGGAAACCCGGAGCGAGGGCGCCGGCGATATCTGGCTGCGCAAAACGGCCGGCTGGGCCTGGCGGACGAAGCTCTCGCTGAGCCTGCTGCTGGACCTGATGAGCGAGATGCGCAGCCGGGCACAGGACGAGGCCATCCGCGTTTTCGCGCGCAATCTCAAGGACCTGCTGCTCGCAGCTCCGGCCGGCCCACGGGCCACGCTCGGGCTTGATCCGGGCATCCGGACCGGCGTGAAGGTGGCCGTGGTCGATGCGACCGGCAAGGTGCTGGACACGGAGACGATCTATCCGTTCCAGCCGAAGAACGACCTGCGCGGATCGCAGGCGACGCTGGCGCGCCTGATCCGGGCGCATGGGGTCGACCTGATCGCCATCGGCAACGGCACGGCGAGCCGCGAGACCGAACGGATGGTGGCCGAGCTTCTGGGCAACCTGCCGGCGCCGAAGCCGACTAAGGTCGTGGTCTCGGAGGCCGGTGCCTCGGTCTATTCCGCGTCCGAGCTGGCCGCGAAGGAGTTTCCGGGGCTGGACGTGTCCCTGCGCGGTGCGGTCTCCATCGCCCGGCGCCTGCAGGACCCACTGGCCGAGCTGGTGAAAATCGAACCCAAGGCGATCGGCGTCGGGCAATACCAGCATGATGTCGACCAGTTCCGGCTGGCCCGCGCGCTGGACGGCGTGGTCGAGGACGCGGTGAACGCGGTCGGGGTCGATCTCAACATGGCCTCGGCGCCGCTGCTGGCGCGGGTCTCCGGCCTCGGGCCGGTTCTGGCGGAGAACATCGTCGCGCATCGCGACGCGAATGGCGCCTTTGCCTCCCGCAAGGCGCTGCTGAAAGTGGCCCGGCTCGGGCCGCGCGCCTTCGAGCAATGCGCGGGTTTCCTGCGCATCCGCGATGGCAAGGAGCCGCTGGACGCTTCCTCGGTGCACCCGGAAGCCTATGATGTTGCACGTAATATCGTCGCCGCCTGCGGGCGGGACCTGCGCGCGGTGATGGGCGACGAGGCGCGGCTGAAATCGCTGCGGGCGGAGGATTTTGTGACCGGCGATTTCGGCCTGCCGACGGTGCGCGACATCCTCGCGGAACTGGCCAAGCCCGGCCGCGATCCGCGCCCGGAGTTCAAGACAGCGAGCTTTGCCGACGGGGTCGAGGCGATCACCGATCTCAAGCCCGGCATGTCGCTGGAAGGCACGGTGACCAATGTCGCCGCCTTTGGTGCCTTCGTCGATATCGGTGTGCATCAGGACGGGCTGGTCCATGTCTCGCAGCTCGCGGATCGTTTCGTGAAAGACCCGCATGAGGTGGTCAAGGCCGGCGACGTGGTCCGGGTCCGGGTGATGGAGGTCGATGTGCCGCGCAAGCGGATCGGGCTGTCGATGCGCAAGGATGCCAAACCCGGCACCACACGCGCCCCGGACCGGGCACAGCCGGGCACGCCACCACGCGGCAAGGGTCCGGGCGGCAAAGGGCCGGGCGGTCCCAAGGGCAAACCCGCCCAAAATCAGGGCGGCGGTGACGGCGCGCTCGGGGCGGCCTTGCGGGACGCGATGCGGCGGAAATAAACCCGCCGCCCGGCCCCGCTGACCTGCCCACAGGTGCCGGCCCTGTTCGGGCAATGCCGCTTGTCCGGAACAAACCGGACGCCCGCGCCGGCTCCGGATCGGGCTCGGGCACGCCCTCGGGCCATGCCGCGCAGCGCCACTGCAGACACTTCATGCCCCGCAAACACGCCCTGTTTTCAAGGAACAGGGCAGCTTGGCTCCCCTGCCCCGAATCCCGTTTTCCCGGCGCCTCCCGGCCTCCGGACATGTTGTAAGAATTTGCTCTTTTCATTCCCGGAAATTGATATATCAAAACGGGCAAATCGGCATGTCACCAGTCCCGGACCTGCAAGTTGCGGCCGGACAGCGTGCCAGGGGAGACGTCATGCGGGCGCAATCCGATCACATTCCACGGGATCATTCCGAGTCCGGATCGGTGACAACCCTTCTGTCCGGAACCCACCTAAACCCATCAAAAAATATCACTTTTCAGATCTTCGACATCTTGCGGGAGCGCATCGTCTCTGTCCGGCTGCGTCCGGGGCAGCGGCTCTCCGAGAAGGAAATCGCGGCCGCCCTGACGGCCAGCAAGACCCCGGTGCGCGAAGCCCTGATCCGACTCGACGAGATTGGGCTTGTAAAAATTGTTCCGCAAAGCGGCACTTATGTGACGAAGATCTCGATCAACCGCTACCGGACCGCCTGCTATATCCGGCTGCAACTCGAGATCGGGGCGGTTCGCGACGCAGCCTCCAGCGCGCCGCAGCCGCCCGGGCTTTCCGAGCTGGATAGCATCCTGGCAAGACAGACCGATGCGCTCGCATCCGAGGATTACGACGGCTTCTTCGCCCTCGACGAGGCCTTCCATCGCCAGCTCTTCGTGATGGCGGGCTATGTCGACGCCTGGACGACGGCGCGGCGCAGCCAGTTCGACGTGAACAGGGCCCGGCACATCCGGCGGATCAACCGGATCCTGCGCGTGCCGACCGTGCTGGAAGAACACCGGGCCATCGCCGAGGCGATCCGCGCACGCGACCCGGAAAGCGCCGAAGCCGCGCTGCGGTCCCATATCGGCGATCTCGATCACCAGATCAGCCTGCTGGTCCGGGACGAGCGCATGCATGGCTTCATCGAAATGCCGGAGCCCGGTTGAGGCCGGCTCCGCTCCCGCCCCCCCTGCCGGGGCCGGGACACCCCCACACTGAACCGCGAAGAACAAGGATACCACTGGATGCCGACCACCCCCTCGCAAGATGCCACCCCCCTCCGAAGCGGCAGCAAGGGGGAGCGCGGGCTGACAGTCCTGATCGCGGGAACCGGCTTTGCCGGTGAAGGCCATGCCGACGCCTTCCGCGGCGCAGGCGTCGAAGTGGTCGGCATGGTCGGGCGCACGCCGCATGTCGTCGCCGAGGTGGCCGAACGGCTTTCCATCCCCTATTCCGGCACCGACTGGCAGGCGGCGCTGGAGACCTGCCGTCCCGATATCGTCTCCATCGCCACGCCGGGGGGCGCCCATTACCTGTCGATCCGCCAGGCGTTGGAAGCGGGCTGCCATATCTTTGTCGACAAGCCGATGACGGAGAGCGGCGAGACTGCGGTCGAGCTCTACGAGCTTGCGCAGGCGAAGGGTGTGAAAACGGCCTATGCCGCCAGCTTCCGCTACACGCCGAGCGTGCTGCACGCGAAACAACTCGTCGCGACGGGCGCGATTGGCGAACCGACGGAGGTCGAATGCATCTCGCATTTCAACCTTGAGCGGAACATCCCCTTCGGCTGGTCGCATCGCAAGGAAGATGGCGGCGGGCGGCTGAACAACAACTTCACCCATACGCTCTCCATCGTCTCCTCGGTGATCGGCGACAGGCTGCTGTCAATCCTCGGCGAGGTGCGCGACGATCTTGGCCGCGCGCCGATTGTCGAGGGCGTGCATAACTTCATGACCCGGCGCAACTTCATCCCCGAGGATCTCGACGATCCGGCGCTGGAATGGGGCGAGAGCAATGTCGAATGGTCCTACACGGTGATGGCGCAGGTCGGGAGCCCGCTGGCGGAGAAGCCGGTCTCGGTCCTGTTCAAGCATAGCGGGCTGGTGCCGCGTTTTAACGAGGACCATATCGTCTTCTACGGCACCAAGGGTGCGATCTATCTCAAGGGCCATTACGGCAGCGGCCAGCTCTATCTCTATGGCGAAAGCAAGGAATGGGACGCCCTGCCCGTGCCGGCAGAGATCGCGTCCACCATCCCCGATGTGGAGGGGGATACAGAGAAATGCTGGCACTATCTCGCCCGAGACTTTGTCAAGGATATCAAGGGAGAGGAAGTCGAAGCTTATCCGACCTTCCGGGAAGGCAGCCAGTATCAGCAGCTCATCGACCTGATCCGGACAAACGGCAACTGGACGGATCTTGCCGGGCAGGCCCAGTGACCCGATGCCGTGAGAGACACCGGCCGGCCCAGAACGGCCGGTTTTCCCCTTCGAGACGGAGATCCGCGCCATGAAGATTACCGATGCAAAAGTGTTTGTCGGTGGCCCCGGCAAGAATTACGTCACCCTGAAGATCATGACCGACCAGGGTATCTACGGGCTTGGCGACGCCACGATCAATGGCCGCGAGACGCTGACGGCGGCCTATCTGCGCGACTATATCGTCCCCAACCTGATTGGGAAGGATCCGCGCAACAGCGAGGATATCTGGCAGTTCTTCTATCGTGGCGCCTATTTCCGCCGCGGCCCGCTGGCGATGCTGGCCTTCGGCGCGGTCGATGTCGCGCTCTGGGACATCAAGGCCAAGCTGGCGAACATGCCGCTCTACCAGCTTCTCGGCGGCAAGAGCCGCGAGGGCGCGTTGGTCTATGCCCATGCCACCGGCTCCGATCTTGAAGACCTGATGGACTCCATCGCCTTCTATGTCGAGCAGGGCTACAAGGCGGTGCGCGTGCAATGCGGCATCCCCGGAATGCCTTCGGCGAGCTATGGCGTGGCCGAGGGCAAGGGCAAGAACCGCAATTACATCACCGATTTCAGCGGCATCATCCCCAAGGAAGAGATCTGGGACACCGATCTCTACATGCGCTACATGCCCGGCGCGCTGGCCGAGATCCGGGCCCGCTTCGGACCCGACCTCAAGATCCTGCATGACGTGCATCACCGCCTCCTGCCTCGCGAGGCGGCCGAGTTCGCCAAGGAGGTCGAACCGGTGCGCCTCTACTGGCTGGAGGACCCGACCCCGGCCGATGACCAGGACGCGCTGCGCCTGATCCGGCAGCATTCGACGGTGCCGATTGCCATCGGCGAGGTGTTCAACTCGATCTGGGATTGCAACAAGCTGATCGAGAACGAGCTGATCGATTTCATCCGCGTCGCCGTCTCCCACGCCGGCGGCATCACCCATGCCCGCCGCATCACCGATCTCGCCGGGCTGCACAATGTCCGCACCGGTTTCCACGGCGCGCCGAGCCATTCGCCGCTCTGCATGGCCGCGCAGGGGCACCTGAACGTCTGGGCGCCGAATTTCGGCATCCAGGAATATCTCGTCCTCGGCACGCCGGAATGCGACGCGCTCTTCCCTTCCGAACACCGACTGGAGAACGGGTTGTTCCATGTCAGCGACGCGCCGGGGCTGGGGGTGGGTTTCAACGAGGAGGAGGCCGCCCGCTACAGCTACGAGCCCGGCAGCCTGCCCGTCGCCCGGCTGCAGGACGGAACGCTCTGGAATTACTGATCCGCACATTAGACGCGCCCGAAGTCGCGAAAGCGCGACAGAACCGCTGCGCCGACACCGGCCCGGCGGTCCGGTTATTCCTTGAGGCCGGTGGAATGATTTGATCCGCTTCGAAGCGTCATGAAAGGGCGCTTCGAACCTTCCTCGGGCCACGCCTCTGGTCCCGCCATGTCGCGTTTCGCGACGCGGTTCCTCAGGGAAAAACGTGAAACCCAATCTGCCATGAACCGTCACACCCCCATCATCTCTTGGGCCTCGGCACCGTGCGATTGGGAACAGGCTCCGCCTTCATCCTGTGCGTGGCGCTTTGGACATGACCCGTTCAAACTATCTGCCCATGCATACTGGCATGCTGCCCTCTCGAAAGGACTCCGCGACACGAACGACAAACCCTTCCTGCGCAGACATATCCAACGACGCGGCCAATTCCTCAAAGAGGGTGTCGTAAAACGGTCCTCGATACAGAATTGGCACAGGGCAGATCCCAAGCGCCTCGAACCTCGATATGGTCAGATCCCACGGCTGGCTCTCATCACCGATGACAGGTTCAGAGCCCTCAAGCTGAGAAGAAATCTCGGCTGCGAATGCCTTGATCCAATCCTTTGAAGGATGGAAGCTTCTGTCCGGACTTCGCGCATGTGCTCCGCCGCTGTGAATGGACGTGTTTTCGCCATCCATTTTCTCTGAAATGAGCAAGTCATCGCCCACAAGCCCTTCAACCGACAACATTATCTTGTCATCGCTCGTCGCTCCCGAGGAAATGGGCAGATGGTCGGTTCGACCGCACTTATTCATACGGCAACCTGGTCACCACGGCTTGAGACGTGCAAGTGCTTAGGGGGGCGGGAAAAGACGTCCGTTCACCTGTGGCGAACGGTTGGTACAAACGCCCCCGCCCCGAAAGGACATGCACGTCACGGGGGTGGGAAGTTCCGCCCCCGCACCCCATTCACCCCAAACGGTAATTCGGGCTTTCCCGCGTGATTTGTACATCGTGGACTTGGATATCCTCGAGCCCCAAACGCTTTGTTTTCCTGACCGAAACATCATCGCTGCTTCAGCTTGCTTCAGTAAATCTGATAAAGCGTGGCCGATCCATCTCGTAGACAGTACCAACTTGGTGCCCTTATTGTGCCACGAAGGCATTCTATCGTCTTCATGAAACCTATCTGCCTCGGCCCCGTCCAAGAGCCTTTCCAGCATCGCCCCTGAAGAACCAAAGACATGAAATCCTTTCCGGTTGTAGCCCTTACAATCCTCCTCGTGGCTCCCGCAACGGCACAAGAGGCGTCTCTTGTGGATTATTTTACGGATGCAACCGTCTTGCCGTCACATGGCAAAACCCAAATCTCCTACGAAATGAATGGCTGCGTTTTTCAAAAAGTGGTCACCAACATCGGATACTGTGCCGCACGAGATCAAGGCGAAGGCGACCGGATCATTCGCACCGCCATCGACCTGTCAGAGGTCGAACGGCTCGAAGTCGACGAGGTCGACGGCGGCATGATGTTCGCGTTCTGGCTGGTCTACGACACCCCGGGAACATGGTTTTTCCTTAAGAACTTCGGGCGCCAGAACAAGTTTGAGCGGTTCCGGACCGAGAACGACGCCGCGCTTGAAGCCGCGGAACTCAGTAGCTTCAGGTCGTTTTCCACCTGCAACGGCGGCCAAAACCGCGAAGCAAACGCGCAGTCCATTCGGCTTTTCACGAGCCAAGAGCCCGAAAACTGGCACAGCCTAATTGAGCGTGTAGCGGATTGCCGGAACGGCCACAGTTTTGACTTTGAAGATAGTCGAAAAGCCGGGATATCAGACAACTGAGATCCCCACGCAAGCCGTCATCCCTGCGTGAAGAAGGCCGGTGCAACCGACTCTCTCCACACAAAGGATATGCACGTCGCGAGGGTGGATTGGCCACGCTCCACAACGCACTCACCCCAAACGATAATTCGGGCTTTCACGCGTTATTTGCACATCGTGCACATGACTCTCCTTGAGCCCGGCCCCGGTGATCTTGACGAACTGGCAGCCGCGCCGCATCTCTTCCACGGTGGCCATGCCCGTGTAGCCCATCGCCGCGCGCAACCCGCCCACGAGTTGGTGGATCACCGAATAGGCCGGCCCTTTGTAGGGCACCTGCCCCTCGATGCCTTCCGGCACCAGCTTGTCGGTGGCCGCATCCTTCTGGAAGTAGCGATCCGCCGAGCCGCGCGCCATGGCGCCGAGCGAGCCCATGCCGCGATAGGATTTGAAGCTGCGGCCCTGGTAGAGGATGACCTCGCCCGGGCTCTCGTCGGTGCCGGCCAGCATCGAGCCGACCATGGCGCAGGACGCCCCCGCCGCAATGGCCTTGGCGAAGTCGCCGGAGAACTTGATGCCGCCATCCGCGATCACCGGGGTGCCGCTTTCGGCCGCGGCCTCCGCGCAGTCGGAGATTGCCGTGAGCTGCGGCACGCCGACCCCGGCCACCATCCGCGTCGTGCAGATCGAGCCCGGTCCGATCCCGACCTTGATCGCATCCGCGCCAGCGCCGATCAGCGTCCGCGTGGCCTCCCCCGTCGCCACGTTGCCGGCGACGATCTGGACATCGTTGGAAAGCATCTTGGCCCGCTCGACCGCCTTGGCAACGCCCTCGGAATGGCCATGCGCGGTGTCGATCACGATCATGTCGACGCCGGCATCGACCATCGCCTGGCTGCGTTCAAAGCCGGCATCGCCCACGGTCGAGGCGCCCGCGACGCGCAGCCGGCCAAGGTCATCCTTGCAGGCCTGCGGGTTGAGCACCGCCTGGTCGATATCGCGCAGCGTCAGCAGGCCGGTGAGCTTGCCGGAGGCGTCGGTCACCAGCAGCTTCTCGATGCGCCGCTCGCGCATCATCGCACGGGCCTCGCCGTGATCGGCGGGTTCATGCAGGATGGCGAGGTTTTCGAAGGTCATCATCGCGCGGACCGGCGTTGCATCGTCATTGGCAAAGCGCATGTCGCGATTGGTGACGATACCGACCACGAGGCCGCTCTCGTCCACCACCGGGAAGCCGGAGATATTGTAGCGCGCCTGCAGCGCCTTGGCGTCGGCCAGGGTCTGATCGGGAGTCAGCGTAATCGGGTTGTAGACAATGCCGCTCTCGAAACGCTTCACGCGGCGGATCTGGCGCGCCTGCTCCTCGATGTCGAGATTGCGGTGGATCACCCCGATCCCGCCCATCTGGGCCATGGTGATCGCCATCTGGGCTTCGGTCACCGTATCCATCGCCGAACTCAGCAGCGGGATATTCATCCGGATCGACTTGGTTACATAGGTGGCCGTATCCGCGGTCGATGGCAGCACGGAGCTGCGGGCGGGTACGAGCAGAACGTCATCGAAGGTCAGTGCCTCACGAATCTCCATCACACTCTCCTTGAGGGGGGTCGTTTGGCGCATCCCCTATACACGGATTTCCGCTGTTTGAAAGCCCATATCGTCGGATTACCCGTTGGCAGGCCCAGATTTTGTGGCTCTCTGCGCATCATGACACAGTGGACGCATCACCGTCGGCTCGATCGGCGCCGACGCGGGTTCCCGCCCCTCGGCAAGCATTTCCGGATCCGGTTGGACCTCCATTGGAAGCATCTCGCTGCAAGGCTCCTGTTGGACCGCCTTTATCGTCGTCCTGTGACCCAAAACGGCGTTCCCGGCGGGCGGTTTCGCTCAAGGCTTGGGCGGCTGCCCCAATGCAGGGCATCGGCGGAATCGCTGTCGCCACGGGCCGGCAAACCTGCCATAGCCGCGGCAACTGGCAGAAACCCTGAGAGGAACGCCACATGACTGATCTTACAGAGTCCGGCCGGCAGCTCATCGCCGATATCGCCGCCCGCTATGGCCTGTCCCAGGACGCTGTCGAACAGATGGCGCGTGCTGTTTCGAATGGCGGCGGTACGATGGCGCAGTTCAACATCCCCGAACTTGGCGGCGGCGGCCAGTGGATGGCGGGCGGCATGACCATGGTCGGCGACATGTTCAACCACGGGCTCAAGGCGACGGTGGATGGGCTCTGCGCCGAGCTGTCCAACGGGATGGCCAATGCGCCCTTCTTCAAGCAGCCCCAGACCATTGCGGGCGCAGCCTGGTGGCCGGCGGATCTCGGTCAGCCAAGCTCGGTGGGCGGGCAGAACCAGTTCCGTTATGCCTATTTCCCGCAGGCCTGCCGCGTGGCGCTTGATCCGGGCAATGGTGCGCCGGTCGTGCTGCTCGATACGCTCGATCACCAGATTGGCGGCTTCTCGCAGCAGCAATCGGGATATGGCGACCCGTTCGGCGGCGTGAGCTTCTCCAGCCAGTACGGACAATTCGCCCTGTCCAGCCTGCCGCGCATCGGCGCTCCGGCCCCCGAGCCGCAACCCATTCCTCAGCCGGTCCAGCCCGAGATCCAGCAGCCAGCGCCAGCTCCTGTGCAACCCGTCGCGGAGGCACCTGCCCCTGCGGCTCAACCTGCACCGGCTCCGGCCGCCACCGACGACATTCTCGGCACGATCGAGAAACTCGCCGCCCTGCGCGATGCGGGCGCGCTGACCGAGGAAGAGTTTTCGACAAAGAAGATGGAGCTTCTGGCGCGGCTCTGAGCCGCGCCATCGAGGTGTCGAAGCTGTCTTCGGCGTCTCAGCCGTATTTCGCCTTCATTGCCGCGGCCTGACCACGGATCGCGTTGGCACAGATCGCTGCATCGGCGCCGACGCCCATGAAGCGCACGCCGAGATCGATGAAGCGCTGATACATCGCCTCCTCGTAGAAGATGATCCCCGCCGGCTTGCCCGCTGCCCGGATCGTCTTCAGCGCGCCCTCGATCGCCGCAATCGGCTCTGGAGCGGTCGGTGTGTCGCGATAGCCCATATCGGCCGAGAGATCGGCCGGCCCCACGAAGACGCAATCGACGCCGGGCACATTGGCGATCTCTTCCAGGTTCTCCAGCGCGGTGCGGGTCTCGGCCTGGACGATGACGCAGATCTCGTCATTGGCGGTCTGTTCGTAATCGGTGATCTGTCCCCAGTTCGAGCAGCGTGCAAGCCCAGCGGAGCGTCCGCGAATGCCCTCGGGCGGGTATTTGCAGGCCGCGACGATGCGCTCGGCCTGTTCTGCCGTATCCACCATCGGCACGACGATCGTCTGCACGCCGAGGTCGAGCACCTGCTTGAGCATCCAGCCCTCGTCCCAGGGCACACGCACGGCGGTGGCCGCCGGGTGGCCCTGCATGGCGCTGAGCTGGGCGTGGATCATCTCCAGCGTGTTCGGCCCGTGCTCGGCATCGACGAGACACCAGTCGAAACCGGCACTGGCCGCGATGGCGGCGATGGCGGGGTGGCCGAGATTGAGCCAGCAGCCCATCTGCAGACGGTCTTCGGCAAGAGCTTGTTTTATCGTGTTTTTTGGTGCGGGCATGGGACGGACTCGACAGGTTTGAGGGAATGGGGACCGGGATCCCCTGCCCTGCGGTCTAGCCCTCGTCGGCGCCCGGCAACAGGCGCCTAACCGTCGCGGCGCGAGCCGGGTTGGCCCGGGCCGCGACAGGCAAGCTCAGCGATAGAGCATCGACTTTCCATCCATGAAGACATGGACCTTCCCGGGATTGGCCGTCAGGTTCAACGTCTCGCCCTTCAGCCCGCGATGGATGCCCGGCAGCTTGGCGATGACCGGGTCCACACCTTCCTTGTCCGGGTTGAAGAAGAGCAAGGTCACCTCGCCGAGATTCTCCTGCACATTGACCGTGCCGGTGAAGGAATTCTCTGCATCATCCGTAAGTTGCAGGTCTTCCGGACGGATGCCGACATTGACCTTGCCGCCCTTGTCCGCCTCGGTCGAGGGATAGGCCGACAGGATCGAGCCATGGCCGCCTTCCAGCGCAATCCGGGTCTGCTCGCCGGTCTCGGTGATCTCGCCGGGGAAGAGATTCATGGCGGGCGAGCCGATGAACTGGGCGACGAATTCGTTTTCCGGCCGCTCGTAGAGGTCCAGCGGCGTGCCGACCTGGCTGATCCCCTTGTTGGCCAGCACAACGATGCGGGTCGCAAGCGTCATCGCCTCGACCTGGTCATGGGTGACATAGATCATCGTCCGATCCGGCATGCTCTCCTTGAGCTGCGCGATCTCCAGCCGGGTGGCGACGCGAAGCGCGGCATCCAGGTTGGACAGCGGCTCGTCGAAGAGGAAGACCTTGGGATCGCGCACGATGCAGCGCCCGATCGCAACCCGCTGACGCTGGCCACCCGAGAGCGCCTTGGGCAGGCGGTCGAGATAGGGCGTGAGCTGGAGGATGTCGGCGGCCTTGTTGACCGCGTCGTCGATTTCCTGCTTGCTCAGCTTGGCCAGCTTCAGCGCAAAGGCCATGTTGTCGCGCACGGTCATATGCGGATAGAGCGCATAGCTCTGGAACACCATCGCGATGCCGCGCTGCGCGGGTGGGACGTCATTGACCACAAGCCCGTCGATCTGAAGCTCGCCGGCGGTGATCTTCTCCAGCCCGGCAATCATCCGCAGCAGCGTGGACTTGCCGCAACCGGAAGGGCCGACGAAGACGATCAGCTCACCCGCCTCGATATCGAGATTGATGTCCTTCAGGACGTCGACATCGCCATAGCTCTTGGCGACATTCGTGAGATTCAATCCTGCCATGATCCCCTCCTCAGGCGTCTCTGGCGGTGGCAAAGACCGCCTGATACGGCGGCAGGGTGGCCCTGCCGGCTGCGATTGTCGAGTTGAATGGTGCCTCGGAGACATGCGCCCAATTGCCCGCGGGCATATCCAGGCGACGTGCCTCGTCGGCGAGGTTGAAGGCGCAATAGACACGACGGTTCCCGTAGACCCGGATGAAGACGAGGAGATCCTCCTCGACAACGAGTGGCTGGAAATCGCCCTTCTGCAAGGCCGGAAGGGCTTTCCGGAGCGCGATGATCTTGCGGTAGAAATTCAGGACCGAGTTCGGGTCCCGTTCCTCGGCTGCGGCCGACAGGCGCATATGGCCCGTCGAGACCGGCAGCCAGGGCTTGCCCTCCGAGAAGCCGCAATTCTTCGCTTCCCGGTCCCAGACCATCGGGGTCCGGCAGCCGTCGCGGCCCTTGAACTTGGGCCAGAAGCGTTTGCCATAGGGATCCTGCAGGTCCTCGAAGGCAAGCTCGGCCTCGGTGAGGCCAAGTTCCTCGCCCTGATAGAGACAGACCGTGCCCTTGAGCGCCATCAGCAGCGCGGCATAGAGGCGCTGCCGGGTCTGGGTCAGGTCCCAGCGGGTCTTGTGGCGGACCACGTCATGGTTGGAATAGGCCCAGCAGGCCCAGCCATCGGGGGCCAGCGCATCGAAGGTCTCGACCACGGAGGCGATGTGAGAACCGGTCGGCAACTCGTTGGAAAGCAGCGCAAAATCGTAGCACATGTGGAGTTTGTCGCCGCCAGACGTGTATTCGGCCTGAACTTCCGCGCCACGCTGGCTCTCGCCGACTTCGCCTACGGATGTGATGGCGTCGAACTCGTTCATCACGCGGCGGAGTTTACGAAGGAAATCAAGGTTTTCCGGGCGAGACTTGTCGAAGAGGTGGTTCTGGAAATTATAGGGGTTCACCGCCGGGGCGGTCTTGTCGTTGATTTCTTCGGGGGCCAGCGAAGGATTGTCGCGCAAATACTTGTCATGCACGTAGAAATTGACCGTATCGAGCCGGAACCCGTCGACGCCACGCTCCAGCCAGAAGCGCGCCACGTCGAGCAGCGCCTCCTGGACCTCCGGCTCGTGGAAATTCAGATCCGCCTGTTCGATCAGGAAGTTGTGCATGTAGTACTGCATCCGCTCCCCGTCCCATTCCCAGGCGGAACCGCCAAAGATGGAAAGCCAGTTGTTCGGTGGCGTTCCGTCCGGCTTGGGATCGGCCCAGACAAACCAGTTTGCCTTGGGATTTGAACGGCTTGTCCGGCTTTCCTTGAACCAGGGATGCTCGGTCGATGTGTGCGACAGCACAAGGTCGATCATGACCTTGATGCCCTTGCCATGCGCCTCGGCGACCAGCCGGTCGAAATCGGCCAGCGTGCCGAACATCGGGTCGATGTCGCGGTAATCCGAGACGTCATAGCCGAAATCGAGCATCGGCGAGGTGAAGAAAGGCGAGATCCAGATACAGTCCACGCCGAGCCTGGCGATATAGGGCAGCCGGTCGATGATGCCGGGGATATCCCCGATGCCATCGCCATTGCTGTCCTGGTAGGAGCGCGGATAGATCTGGTAGATCACCGCGCCCCTCCACCAATCCGGATCGGTGGAGGATTTATTTATGATATCAGTCATATAAGAGCCCTACTTCACGGAGCCGGCCAACAGGCCGCGCACCAGGTAGCGTTGCATTGCGAAGAAGACCCCGATCGGGACCGCCATGGAGATGAAGGCCGCCGTGGCGAGAATTTCCCAATCGCCTCCGCGGGTTCCGAGCATCTCGACGATCTGCTTGGTCATGACGGTGGTCTCGCCGGAGCTGTCGATCAGGAACACCATGGCGACCAGCAGGTCGTTCCAGGTCCAGAGGAACTGGAAGATGGCGAAAGAGGCCAGCGCCGGGAAGGAAAGCGGCAGGATGATCTTCACGAAGATCTGGAAATCCGTCGCCCCGTCCACCTTGGCATTCTCGATAATGTCCCGTGGCAGACCCACCATGTAGTTGCGCAACAGGTAGATCGCGAGCGGCAGTCCGAAGCCGGTATGCGCCATCCAGACCCCGAGATAGCCTTTTCCGATTCCGATATTATTGTGGAATTTCAATAGTGGTATCAGCGCAAGTTGAAGTGGCACCACCAGCAGGCCGACAACGCAGGCGATGAGCAGCGCACGCCCCGGGAACTCCATCCAGGCCAGCGCATAGGCCGCAAAGGCCGCGATCAGGATCGGGATGATCGTGGCCGGGATGGTCACGGTCAGGGTCGAGAAGAAGGCCTTGGACATGCCTTCGGAGTTCTGCGGATCGAACAGCATGAACTCGTAGTTCGCCGTGGTGAACTCGGGCGCCGTCGTGGCGGTGAAGAAGATCCGCTGCCCGCGCGAGCCGGAGAACTCTTCCGTGTTCTCCATCCGGTAGGTGCCGTCCTCGCCCAGCGTGATTGTGCCGCCCTTGTTCAGCTCGACCACATCGCCGGGCTTGTAGGCATCGATCTCGCGCGAGGAGGTGCCCCAATGCGCGATGTCGCCAATGGCGCGGCCGTCGAAGATATTGCCCTCGATCACGTAGAGCCCGTCGATCTGGGCCTGGTCGGTGGGCGAAGCGCCCCGGATCACCAGGTTCTGCTCGGTCGGGAAGAGCGCTTTCCACCAGCCGGAGGAGGAAATCTGGTCCGCCGTCCGGAAGGAGGAGACGAAGAGGCCGACCGTGGGAAAGAGCCAGAGGATGACGAGGAAGGCCACCGAGAGATGGACCGCCCATGTCAGGCTGGATTTATGTCCTGCGATATTGTCCATGTCCGTCCCCTTACCGCATTTCCTTGCGCGCATTGCGCACGTTCCAGACCAGGATCGGCGTGACCAGCAGCATGATGATCATCGCCGCGGCCGAGCCCGTGCCCCAGTCATTGGCGCGGAACAGCTTGTCATACATGTAGTTTGCCAGCACCTGCGTGCCCCATTGGCCGTTGGTCATGGTGAAGACGATGTCGAAGACCTTGAGCACGACCAGCGTGATCGTGGTCCAGACCACGACGATGGTCGGCATGATCTGTGGCACCTTGATCTTGAAGAAGATCTGGAACGGGTTGGCGCCATCGACAATGGCCGCCTCGACCGTTTCCTCCGGGATACCGCGCAACGCCGCCGAGAGGATGACCATGGCAAAGCCGGTCTGGATCCAGACAAGAACGATCATGAGGAAGAAGTTGTTCCAGACAGGCAGGGTCAGCCATTGTTGCGGCTCACCGCCCATCGCGACCCAGACAGCGTTAAGGATACCGATCTGTTCCACGTCCACGGGACGGGATTCGTAGATCAGCTTCCAGATCACCGAGGCGCCGACCATCGAGATCGCCATCGGCATGAAGATCATCATCTTGGCGATGCTGCCCCAGGAGATGCGGTCCGTCAGCTGCGCGGCCAGCAGGCCGAAGACGGTGGACATGGCCGGCACGACAATCAGCCAAAGCATGTTGTTGCGCATGGCTTCCCAGAATTTCTGTTCGCCGAACATGAAAGTATAATTGCCGAAGCCCACACCGCCATTGCGCTGGACCAGCGACAGGCGCAACGTCTCGAAGACCGGGTAGGTCAGGTAGAGACCGAGCGCGAGGATGGCCGGGGCCAGGAAGAGCCAGGGCCGGATCATGTTTGCGTGGGAGATATTGTGCCCGGCGGTGGTCGGTCCGGAGGCGAAGACGAAATCCTTCAGCCGCCAGAGCCCGAAGATCAGCCCGACCGCGACCAGCAGCCAGAACATCCCGCCGGCACTGGCAATGCTGCCGACACCGATCGCGGTGACATAGAGCGCCAGAACGAGCAGCGCCGGAACCGCGAAGAGGAAGATCGTGCCGAGAGAGCGCCGCAACGCCGTCTGCTCGGCCGTCATCGCCCGGGCTGGCAGCAGGAACTTGTCGAGCAGGTAATTGGAGAAGAAGAAGTATCCGACGCAGCCGCCGACACCGATGATGATTGTGATGAGCCCTTGCAAGGCCGGATGCATGTGGATCCCCTCCCCAACCTTCCGCGCGCCATCGCGGCCAGGTATGCGTGGGGGCGGCCCGCCCGAGAAGCGGGCCGCCCGTGACAGCTTGCGCGACGCTTACTTGATCGCGTCCCAGGACTTCTGGATGTCGTCGGCCACGGCCTTGGCATCCTTGCCACCTGTATAGTCGACCATGCCGGTCCAGAAGGTGCCAGCGCCAACAGCGGCGGGCATCAGGTCGGAACCGTCAAAGCGGAAGGTGGTGGCGTTGAGAAGGATCTCGCCCTGCTTGCGCAGGATGTCGTCCCGGTAGGCATCCAGGTTGACGCCCTTATGCGGCGCCAGGAAGCCGGACTGGTTCATGAACACCTCGCTCGCGATCGGCAGGGTCAGGAAGTCCATGAGCGCTTCGGCGCCCGGCGTCGGATCGGTGATCGCAAGGACGGTGCCACCGCCGAGGACCGGATTTCCAAGATCCTTTTCGGCATAGCCCGGCAGGTAGAAGAAGTCCGCATCTTCCCCCGGCACCACGTCTTCAGGGAAGAAGGCGGTGGCGAAAGAGGCCTGGCGGTGCAGGTAGCATTGCGGCGGCGAGGTGAACATGCCCTTGGGGCTGTCGCGGAAGTCGGTGGAGGCAACCGCGCCGGCGCCGCCGGAGACGAAATCGTCATTGCGGGCGAACCAGCCATATTCCTCGATCGCGGCAATCACGCGCTCGTCGTTGAAGGGCATCTCGTTGGAGACCCAGGCGTCATAGACCTCGGGCGGCTGCGTGCGCAGCATCATGTCCTCGACCCAGTCGGTTGCCGGCCAGCCGGTCGCAGCGCCAGATCCCAGGCCAATGCACCAGGGCGTCTCGCCATCGGCAACGATCTGCTCGGTCAGCGCCTTGAGCTCTTCCATCGTCTCGGGGACCTCGTAGCCGGCATCCTCGAAGTTTTCCGGGGAGTACCAGACCAGCGACTTGAGGTTCACGTTGTAGAAGAAGCCGTAGAACTCGCCGCCAATGGTGCCCAGGTCGACCCAGGACTGGCCAGCGGCGTAATTGTCGATCACCCACTGTTTCATCTCGTCGGAGAGCGGCGTGAGCTGGCCCTTGCCGGCGAGCACGGCGGCCAGGCCGGGCTGCGGGAAGACAGCGATATTCGGGGCGGACCCGGCTTCGGCATCGATCACGATCTGCTGTTCGAAGCTGTCGGAGCCGGTATAGACGGCCTTGGCGCCGGTGGCCTCTTCGAAATAGGCGAGCACGTCACGGAAATAGCCGTCCTCCGGGGTCAGCCAGGGACCGGCCACGGTCACGGTCTGCCCGCTCAGATCAGGCGCGTTTTCTGCCCATGCGTTGTAATTGTCCCAGCTGAATGGACCTTCGCCGACCGGAAACTTCAGCTCCGCGCTGGCGGCTCCGGCGACGAGGGCCAGGCTGGCCACGCTGAGCATAAGGTTCAGTTTCATCGAAAATAGCCTCCCGAGTGAGTCGCCGGGAACGGCCCCCAGCGACGGGTTTTGCCCGCGCAGATGGAATCACCTCCAAAGCGCTTTGGACAGGTTTGGACTAGACCTTCCTCCCCGATCTGTCAACGAAATCAGGTTACGCCCTAATTTTACGATTCGGTGCGAAAAATATCGTCGCAGCGCATAATTTTTCCACCCAAAGCCCTTTGACTGTTTCGGATTGGAGTCGTAACGTCGATTTCACCAACCGGATTTGCGCCCATGAACCTCAAGGACCTGGCGGCCAGCCTCGGGCTGAGCCAGACAACAGTCAGCCGTGCCCTGAACGGCTACCCGGAAGTCTCCGAAGCGACCCGCAAACGCGTGGCCGAGGCTGCGCGCCAGCATGGCTATCGCCCCGACAGCCGGGCGCGTTCGCTGGCAACGGGGCGGGCGATGGCGGTCGGGCTCGTGCTGCCGATGACGGCCAAGCAGGAAATCGTGAACCCGGTCTTTTCCGATTTCGTCGCCGGCGCGGCCGAGACCCTGGCGACGCGCGGTTATGATATCGTGCTGTCGCTGGCCTCGGAGGAGGAGCAGACCAATGTCTATCGCTCCATGCTCTCCAAGGGGCGCGTGGACGGGATGATCATGCAGGCGCCGCTGACCGGCGACCGCCGCATCCAGCTGCTCAAGGACCTGGGCATGCCCTTCGTGGTGCATGGGCGGGTCTCCGACCATGATGACGAGTATTGCTGGATGGACATGGACAACCGCCATGCCTTCCACGAGGCGACCGATCACCTGCTGGAGTTCGGCCATGAGCGCATTGCGCTTCTGAACGGGATGGAGGCGATGGATTTCGCCCATAGGCGGCGGGATGGCTTCCTCGACGCGCTGTCCGAACGCGGGCTCTCCGCCGATCCCGAGATCATGGACAGCGCCGTCATGACGGAACAATACGGCTATGGCGCCGCCTGCCGGATGCTCGCCCTGCCCGCCCCCCCGACGGCCTTCCTGACCTCGTCGCTGCTGGTGGCGATGGGAGTGCAGCGGGCCGTTCAGGCGCGGGGGCTGCGGATGGGGCTCGATATCTCGGTCGTCACACATGATGACGGGTTGAGCTACCTGCCCAATGGCTCCGAGGACGCGCCGATCTTCACCGCCACCCGCTCGCCCGTGCGGGTGCACGGCAATATCTGCGCCGAGACGCTCATGAAGCTGATCGACGCGCCGCAGACGCCGCCCCATCACACCAAGCTCAAGGCTTCCCTCACAATCGGCCCCTCGTCCGGGCCTGCCCCCACAGTCTGAAGGACCCCTGCCATGTACAAGCGCAGCGACTTTCCCGCCGGTTTCCAGTTCGGCGCCTCCACGGCTGCCTACCAGATCGAAGGTCACGGTTTCGGCGGTGCCGGCCCGACCCATTGGGACGATTTCGCGGCCACCCCCGGCAATGTCGTGCGCGCCGAGAACGGTTCGGTTGCCTGCGATCACTATCACCGCTGGGAGGAGGATCTCGACCTGATCCGCGATGCCGGTTTCGACACCTATCGCTTCTCGACCTCCTGGGCGCGGATTCTGCCCGAGGGGCGCGGCGCCGTGAACGAAGAGGGTCTCGATTACTACGAGCGCCTGGTGGACGGTATGCTGGAGCGCGGCATCAAGCCGATGCTCACGCTCTATCACTGGGAGATGCCCTCGGCGCTGACCGATCTCGGTGGCTGGCGCAACAAGGATGTCGCCAAGTGGTTCGCCGATTACTCTGAGGTCCTGATGGGCCGTCTCGGCGACCGGATCTGGAAGACGGCGACGATCAACGAGCTCTGGTGCGTCAGCTTCCTGAGCCATTTCCTTGGCCATCACGCGCCGGGACAGCGCGACATTCGTGGCGCGGCGCGCTCGATGCACAACGTATTGCTGGCGCATGGGACGGCGACGCAGGCGCTGCGCGCTATGGGGATCGGCGAGATCGGCGCGGTCTGCAACTTCACCTACAGCCAGCCCGCCTCCGGCAAGCCCGAGGATATCGAGGCCGCCGCGACTTTCGACGACTATTACAACAACTTCTTCATGTCGGGCTTCTTCCGGAAGGAATATCCGCAGCGGATCGTCGATGCGCTCGGAGGCTATTTCCCCGAAGGCTGGCAGGAGGACATGGAAACCATTGGCACGCCGGTCGACTGGCTTGGGGTCAATTATTACACGCGCGAGATCATCGCCGCCGATTCTGGCCCCTGGCCGGCGCTGAAGAGCATCGAAGGCCCGCTGCCAAAGACGCAGATGGGCTGGGAAATCTATCCGGAGGGGCTGCTGCATTTCCTGCGCCGCTGCCACACCGATTTCTCCGGCGACCTGCCGCTTTATGTCACCGAGAACGGCATGGCGAACCCCGATCTCGTCATCGACGGCAAGGTCGACGACCAGCCCCGCATCGACTACCTCGCCCGCCATTTCGACGCCGCCAAGCAGGCGATTGCCGAGGGCGTGCCGCTGGAGGGCTATTATGTCTGGTCGCTGATGGACAATTTCGAGTGGGCCTTCGGCTACGAGAAACGCTTCGGCCTGATCCATGTCGATTTCGAAACGCTGGAACGCACGCCCAAAGCCTCCTATCACGCCCTGAAAGCCGCCCTGGCAAGCTGAGGACAAGATCATGACAGCCCCTTCCCTTCTCGCCGATATCGGCGGCACCAATACCCGCGTCGCCCTCGCCCGTGGTGGCAAGGTGATCCACGGATCCGTGCGCCACTATCCCAATGCCGAGTTCGACGCGCTGGAGCCGGTCCTGCACCGCTATATCGCCGAGACCGGGACCCAGACCCCGGCCGCCGCCTGCCTGGCCATGGCCGGGCCTGTGCGCGAAGGGGTCGGCACGCTGACCAATCTCGACTGGACGCTGGATGCCGCGACCCTGGCCCATGCCACCGGTGCCGGCACGGTGACGCTGCTCAACGACCTGCAAGCGCAGGGCCATGCGCTCGGCCATTTGCCCTCCGAGGCCCTGTTCCCGGTGATTGCCGGCCCGCCGCCGCGCCTGCAGGCGACGCAGCTCGTGATCGGTGTCGGCACCGGCTTCAACGCCGCTCCGGTTTTCGACACGCCGGGCGGTCGTTTCGTTCCGCCCTCGGAGAGCGGCCATGTCGCCCTGCCCCTGCGCGACGACCGCGATGTGCGGCTGGCCCGGTTCCTCGAGCGCTCCCATGGCTTTGCCGCTGTCGAGGATGCGCTGTCCGGGCGTGGACTCGTCGCCTTGCATGAATTTGCCTGCACCGAGGCCGGTTCGCCGGAGAAAGCCACTCTCAAGGGCAAGCAGATCATGGCGGCGGTGGCCGAGGGCGACCCGCTCTGTCGGCAGGCGGCCGCCCTCTTTGCCCGACTGCTCGGCGCCGTTGCCGGCGACCTTGCGCTGACGCAACTGCCCTTCGGTGGCATTTTCCTGATTGGCGGGGTTGCGCGGGCGATGGGTCCGTATCTCGTTGAGATGGGATTCGTCGAATCGCTGCGCGACAAGGGCCGTTTCGGCGATTTCATGGAACAGTTTTCGGTTACGATCGTCTCCGATGACGACGCCGCCCTGATCGGAATGGCCCTTCATTTGCAGGCTTTGCTTGAAATGAGCTGAATCCTGACGGCGGGCAACGCCATGTTAACCGGCACCCCTTAGGGCTTTCTGGAGAAGCCAATTATCAAGGGGGAAATCAGTGCCGGACCTGACCAAGATTTCGCGGTGCTGGACATGAGCGCCGAACTGGCCCTGCCCGCCCGCCTCGACCTGCCCGCAGCGAAGCCGCTGGCCGAGGACATTATCGCCCTTCGGGGGAAGGATATTCGCGTTGTCGCCAGTGACGTCACCCATCTCGGGACGCCCGGCCTTCAAGTTCTTCTCGCGGCTGTCCGCTCCTGGGAGGCTGACGGCAAGACACTTTCCTTTTCCGACCCCTCCGACTCGTTGACCGAGCAGCTTGCCCTGTGCGGCCTGTCTCCGGAGGCTCTCTCCACTTCGACGCAGGAGGTCTGAAGCATGAGCTTGAGCATTCTCGCTGTAGACGACAGCCGTACCATTCGAGACATGTTGAACCTCGCGCTTTGCCAGGCAGGGTTTTCGACCAGCCTTGCAGAGGATGGGGTCCATGGGCTCGAAGTTCTCGACGGCCTCCGTCCCGATGCGATCATCACGGATATCAACATGCCTCGCCTGGACGGGTTCGGCTTCATTGAAGCCGTTCGCGGCCAGGATGAGCACCGCGCCACACCCATCCTCGTGCTGACAACCGAAAGCGCTCCCGAGTTGAAGTCCCGCGCCCGTGCGGCCGGCGCAACAGGCTGGATCGTCAAACCCTTCGACCCGGCAAAACTTGTTCGCGCGTTGCACATGGTTGCCGGACCGGGAGCCACGTCATGACAACACCGGACCCGATGGCGGAAATCCGCGCCTCCTTCTTCATCGAATGCGAGGAACTTCTCGAAGCGCTGCAGGACGGCCTCTCGATGATCGATGACGGCGCGACCGATGACGAGACCGTCAATGTCTGCTTCCGCGCGGTGCACTCGATCAAGGGCGGGGCCGGAGCCTTCGGCCTGGATGAACTGGTTCGTTTTGCCCATCGCTACGAAACGGTCCTGGACGAAGTGCGTGGAGGCCGGCTCGCCCCGGAGCATGACGCCCTGCTGCTCTTCATGCGGGCCGCGGACGTTCTTTCCGACATCGTGCGCAATTGCCGAGACGGGATTGTTACCGATCCCGACGCTGTCGAACCGACGCTCAGGGAACTCGAAGCCCTGACGGGCGCCGAGGAGGAAGAGGAAGAAGTCTGCGACTTTCAGCCGATGACCCTTTCTCTCGACATCGGGATTCCGGACACCGTCGAAAGCGACCCGACCTACGAGATCATTTTCCGGCCGGAGCCGGAATTGTTCCAATCCGGAAATGAGCCTCTTTTCCTGCTTAGCGCCTTGAAAGAAATCGGTTCCGTCGAAACGGAATGTGATCTCTCCAACATCCCGGACCTCTCGGAACTGGATCCGGAGGGCGCCTGCCTTGGTTGGAAAATCCGTCTGACGACGGACCGCGGCCAATCCGAGATCGAGGAAGTCTTCGAATTCGTCGAGGGCCTGTGCACCTTGAAGGTAAGCGAGAGCAATACCGCCCCCGCGGCCGGCCTTGTCGCCATTCCCGGCCTGCCTCCGCTTGAAGAAAGCCCCATAGACGACGCAGAGAATGAGACGGTGCCTGATCAACGAACCCAATCGACCGACACTCCCGTCGACATTTCGCCCCGCCTGACTCTCGGGCTGCCGGACGCCCCATCTGCTTCCTCCGAAGCCGATGCTTCCAAAACGGAGGATGATAACTCCGCAGGACTCTCCACATCGGAAAAGGCTTCCACTCCTGCGCCAACACCTCCCAAGCCAGCCAAGCCTCCAGTTCAGGCAACAGCAACAAAGGCCACGGTACGTGTCGATCTCGAAAGAATTGAACGCCTTGTGAATCTTGTCGGGGAGTTGGTCATCAACCAGGCAATGCTCTCCCAAAGCGTTACCCAGGCAGGCATTCCCGCAAACTCGCCGGTAGCGCAGGGTCTTGAAGAGTTCATGCAACTGACGCGCGACATCCAGGACAGTGTCATGATGATCCGCGCTCAGCCCGTCAAATCCATGTTCCAGAGGATGGCGCGGATTGTACGGGAATCCTCAGCCTCGCTGGACAAGCGCGTGCGCCTGGTAACGGTTGGCGACACAACAGAGGTCGACAGAACGGTAATCGAGCGCCTCGCAGATCCACTCACACACATGATCCGCAATGCCGTCGACCATGGCCTCGAAGAGACGTCCAAGCGAGTTGCCAACGGCAAGCAGGAGGAAGGCTGTATTACGCTTTCTGCGGCACATAGATCCGGTAGGGTAATCATTGAAGTCAGCGACGATGGCGCCGGCATCAATCGCGAAAAAGTTCGCACCATAGCCGAGGAAAAGGGCCTGGTTCCAATAGGCCAGCAACTCACCGACGCGGAAATTGATGCCCTGCTCTTTCTACCTGGATTCTCGACAGCAAAAACCGTGTCCAACCTTTCGGGACGCGGCGTCGGAATGGATGTTGTTCGCAAATCAATCCAGGACCTTGGAGGCCGTGTCAACATCACGTCCACCCCCGGAAAGGGAACCTGCTTTTCGATATCACTTCCGCTCACCTTGGCGGTACTTGACGGAATGGTTGTTGAAGCCGCGGAAGAAACACTTGTCGTTCCTCTCGGCTCCATCGTGGAAACGCTCAAGGTCCGCCACGACGACATGCGGGCAATGGGACCGAACACCCAGGTACTACAAATTCGGGACAGTTTCGTACCACTTATGGATCTCGGCGTGGAACTTGGCTTCCGAGAACCGCGAGAAGACTACAATGGAAGCGTCGTTCTCCTCATTTCTCTTGAGGATGGAACACGATCGGCAATAATTGTCGATACAATTCAGGAACAGCGCCAAGTCGTCATAAAGGGCCTCCAAGATAGCTACGGGCATATCCCGGGTATCGCCGCGGCAACTATTCTGGGAGATGGGCAAGTCGCCCTAATTCTTGACCCCGTTGACCTAATGAAAAATGCCACCGGCAAAACTCGTAGCACCTTGTCCCAACTCGAGCTCGCAGGATAAAGAAAATGAACGAAGACGCCCACCTTCAAAGTGAATCAACCGACCGCGAGCTCCTTTCCTTTCGTGTCGGTGAACAAGAATACTCCGTCGACATCATGTCGGTCCGAGAAATTCGCGGCTGGACTCGGCCCACCCCCCTTCCCCACTCTGCCGAGTACGTATGTGGCGTAATAAACCTTCGAGGCACGGTTCTTCCAATCATTGACCTCTCACGCCGCCTGGCAATCAAGGTAGAGGAAGCCAGCGAACGGAATGTCATCATTGTCGCCCACATTCGTCACCAAACTGTCGGACTTCTCGTTGATGCGGTCTCCGATATATTGGCAATTCCAGAATCGGAAATGCAACCACCGCCCGACACTGCGTCGGACCACGAACGCGGCTTTGTAAAATCTCTAACCATCGTTGACGGCCGTATGCTTAGAATTCTTGACCTCGAATCCGTCCTACCGGACCAAAGGCAGGACGCTGCATGAATAGCGCCCCTACCTTCAATATGCCGAAACCGCCGGTACTCGACCCCCGAAGCATGAGGGAATTCGAGGTTCTTGCGACCATCGCAAAAAAAGAAGCCGGCCTGGTAATACCACGTGAAAAAGCACCAATGGTCTTTGCGAGAATCACAAAACGCCTACGTGCACTTGGTATCTCGGACCGAGGCACGTATTGCAAACTGGTGTCGGCCCCCGAAGGCGCAGAGGAAAGGCGAAACCTTGTTTCCACGCTCACTACTAATGTAACCAGTTTTTTCCGAGAACAGCACCATTTCGACACTTTGGCCCGAGACATAATTCCAACTCTAAGAAAAAGGTTGAAGTCTGGAAAACCGGTGCGCCTCTGGTCAGCCGGATGTTCCTCGGGTCAGGAGCCCTACTCGATTGCAATGGTAATCTTGGAACACTTCGAAAACGCCAGCAGCCAGGACATTCGAATTCTCGCCACAGACATCGACCCGAACGTACTGCAGGTCGCCAAGTCCGGAACCTACGATGAAAAACAGATCTCTTCCATTTCCCCCGAGCGACGAGCGCGTTTCTTTCGGCCGTCCCGCCATGAAAATACCAGCAACGAGTCGTTTCGGGCTTGCGACGCAGTCAAAGAACTAGTGTCGTTTCGCGAACTGAATCTGCTCGGAAAGTGGCCTTTCAAGGGTCAGTTTGACGTCATTTTCTGTCGAAACGTAGTTATTTACTTCGATAGAGAGGCGCAAAACTCTCTGTGGAGGAGATTCCAAATGCACACTCGAGATGGCGGATATCTCTTCCTAGGTCACTCAGAGCGTATGGACGAGTCTTGCTTGGACGAGTTCTCCCCATGTGGAACTACTACATATCGTCGAACGGCCACCGAACGCACCGGAAAGGAAATATAGCTTGGCACTCAGAGATTTGCTTCACGTCTTCGTTGTGGATGACATGTCCACAAGCCGGGGATTGATTCTTCAAGCTTTGGACGGTTTCGGGGTACGCAATGTTCGTCATTCAGTTGACGCACCATCAGCCTTGGCTGCTCTCGCATCCAAACCCGCACATCTTGTCATTTCCGACTACAATATGCCTGGGATGGACGGGCTCAGCTTTTTGCAGGCTCTCCGCAAGGATCCAACGCTTAAGGCGGTCGGTTTCATTTTGATAACAGGAAGAGCAGAAAGGTCAATAATTGAGAAGGGTCAGCAACTCGGAATGAATAATTTTATTGCAAAACCATTTTCTCCTACCGATTTGCAAAAATGCATTGAAGCCGTCGTTGGCCGATTGTAAATTCGGAAATCTTTTCGACCGATGGATTGTGATCAGTTAGAAATCCATTTCTTCTGATTTTCTCAATCGGTTGAAATCTCCCGTCGCTTTAAGTCTTGAGTGTTATTTCCGTTTCACAAATCGTATGATTGTCGGACTTTCTTTTTCCTCGATCGAACTGGCGTTTTTGCACAGAGGCTGTGAAGGAGTCACTTTCCGGATGGCGCAGGTTAGGGTTAGGACTCATTCACGTTTCAAGACGGTTGCGGCCAGTGCGATGGCTGACAAGAAGACCTTCGGGCATCGGTCACATCGCGTTGCTACACGGCGCCAGTCCTTGTGCCTTCCGAACATGATCTCGATGCGATTACGGCGTTTGTAACGACGTTTGTCGTTTTTGACGGCGACCTTGCGCTGCTTTCGTTCTGGGATACATGGACGTATCCCTTTGTCTTCCAACGCTTCTCTGAATCAGTCGGCGTCATAGTCACGGTCACCGAGCAGCCAGTCGACATTGGGCATTGGGCATTGGGCATTGGGCATTGGGCATTGGGCATTGGGCATGCTGCTCAGCAACGCTCGTGCTCCAATGCAATCACTGACTTGGCCGGCGGTAACGAACAGGTTGAGCGGTCGGCCCTGGCTATCGCAGATGGGGCTCAGTTTCGTGTTCAAGCCACCCTTGGTTCGGCCAATCAGGCTTCCACGCCCCCCTTTTTGACACCAGGACTGGACGCCGTTCGGTGCGCTTTCTGGAATTTGGCATCGATCATCAGGGTTTTGTTTTCCCCGTGTTGTGCCGCCAGACCTACCATATTCCACGCAAGCCGCCCCCCTGTCGCTCCACCTCTTCCAGCGATTGTACTGCGTCTTGTGCGGACCGTAGTCCTTTGGTGCGTCTCACCACCTGAAGCCGTTGCGGTTGATGAAAAGAATCCCACTCAGGACACGCCGATCATCAACACGCGGCTTGCCATGGGACTTGGGGAAGTAGGCGTCAAGTCGCGCCATCTGCGCGTCCGTCAGCGAGAAGTGATCAGACATGTTCACCGCACGTTTTCGAGCCGTGAGTCACGCAACCCAACGGATATCAATGGGTACTGACCTTAGGTAGACGTCATGCCGAAGCCTTCCTCTCCCCGCAATCGCCCATCGAACTGGTCGACGTATCGTTCCGAGACGGCGCCATTGGTTCATGCTCAGTGGCGAGGGAGTCACTTCGAAAGCGGGGAGCGCCGATGGTTTGGTTCGACCGTGTCATGCGTGGTTCGCGGATCGCTGCGGCAAGCGCGGACGCCCCGAGGCATTCCCTGAATGAGGAGGATCAGGAAACCGTCCGACGGACGGTTTCCCGACAAATGCCATCCAGTTCTGCCTAGGCGTAAAGGTGCTGTTCGGCCTGCCGATTGCGGCAAAATGCTGGGGACGGTCGACAGCTTGCTAGAGATGGTGGAACTTGATTGGCCGGTCCTGACTTCAGCAAGCTTTGTCGGCGGCAAAGAGCCTTTTATGTCAGGCCCTCTGTCGCCGTGTAGATCGACTGCTGAAACTGCTGGTGAAGGTGCGGGGATCAAGTTCCTGGGCGACCGAGAAAGCCAGGTTCGAAAACATGGAACCATTCGAAGGCGTCATCCCTTGCCCGGAAGCCGACTGCATGCATTCGCGAAGAGGAACACAAGGTGCATCCGGCCATGGACATCACGACCTCTGATGTCCGTTCGGTGGAGTTCACGACCAACCGCGCAGTGGACAGCCTCGTTCTGCTGGATCTGCTCGACGAGATCACCGAGGACGAGCAGACCGGCTCCGTGACTGCGGACGGTGCCTCCGATACGCGCGGGTGTCATGTCGCGATTACTGCCCGAAAGGCAGAAGCAATCGTTCCAGTGTGCCGGAACCGATTATGGAAGGATGATGGTACCGCAGACAGAGCCCGCAACGTGATACTCCACGCGTCGCAACGCTTCGGCAGGTCGGTCTGGAATCGATGGAGCGGATACTACGCCCGAAGCCGTCTCGAAGCCAGGAAGTGATGCTTCAAGGCATTTTCGAACGTATCATTGCATCGGACCTCGACCGACAGACCGCCAAATTCTCCATCCGTATCGCTCGTATGAACCGCTTCGCAGCCCTCAGAACGACGGACATCGTTTGCGATGGATGACCCTGCCAGGGAAAGGGCAAAGTCGCATTCAGCCCGAGTTACGCAAAACGCCCTGCTCAGCAAATCTTGGTCCTTGGGGCGGATCAGACAGCAATAGAGTAGCGCAAAAAACCCTGCGGCGGAACCGCAGGGTTTCGAATTTGCATCGATGAGCGCCCAAAAGGCCTTCCCATCGCGCTCCAGACCAGTGCCGAAATCAGCGCTTGGAAAACTGGAAGCTCCGACGTGCCTTGCGGCGGCCGAACTTCTTCCGCTCGACAACGCGAGAGTCACGGGTCAGGAAGCCGGCAGCCTTGAGCGACGCGCGCAGGGCGGGATCGTAGAGCTGCAGAGCCTTGGAGATGCCGTGCTTGACCGCACCGGCCTGACCGGACAGACCACCACCCTTGACGGTGGCGACAACGTCGAATTCACCTTCGACGCCGGCAACCTGGAACGGCTGGTTCAGGATCAGCTGCTGCACGGGACGCGCGAAATAGACCGCGATGTCACGGCCATTCACGGTGACCTTGCCGGAGCCCGGCTTGATCCAGACACGGGCAACCGCATCCTTACGCTTGCCGGTGGCATAGGAACGACCCAGCTCATCGCGAACAGGATCACGCGAGATGGCGATTTCTTCGACCGGAACAGTGCCTTCAGCGACTTCGTTCAGCTCGGCGAGGGATTTGATTTCTTCGACCATTGTCCTCAGCTCCGGGTGTTTTTCTTGTTCATTGCTTTGACGTCGAGCACTTCAGGCTGCTGGGCCTCATGCGGATGCTCGGTGCCGGCATAGACGCGCAGATTGGTCATCTGCTGACGCGACAGGCGGTTGCCCGGCAGCATGCGCTTGACGGCCTGGGTCACGACGCGCTCGGGGTACTTGCCCTCGAGGATCTGGCCGGTTGTGCGGGACTTGATGCCGCCCGGGTAGCCGGTGTGCCAGTAGTTGGGCTTGTTGCGCTTGTTGCCCGTGATCTGCACCTTCTCGGCGTTGATCACGATGACATTGTCGCCCATGTCCATATGCGGGGTGAAGGTGGCTTTGTGCTTGCCACGCAGGCGGTTGGCGACGATCGAGGCGAGACGGCCCAGCACGACGCCCTCGGCGTCGATGATGATCCATTTCTTTTCGATATCCGCCGGAGTTGCGGTGTAGGTTTTCATCTTCTTGCTCTTTATTCGGAACATTCGGGGGCGCCCGGAGGCGCCTTGAACCTTTGGATGGGCTGGTTCTAAGGATTTGCACAGGCCAGTCAAGAGGCGCTTGACCCGAATTTTCACATTAAATCAACATGTTAAAATTATGGTATTATTATACCCCACATTCTAACCCGTTTCCCCTGCCCTGCGCGCGATCCAACCGTCCAGCCGCCACATTCCCCAGGCCAAAGGAACCGCGATCAGCCCGCCGACCACCCAGGCCAACGGTTCGTCGCCGAAGCTCTCGAAAAGCTGTGTGTAGAAATGGATACCGGCGAAGGTCAGCGCTGCGTTGAACAGCCCGCGCCGGTTGCCCATCGCCGCCCAGGCAAGCATGGCCGAAAGCGCCAGCGCCCAGAGGATCGAGTAAGCCTGTTCCGAAATCAGCAACGCCCGGTCTCGGAAGGCGTCCCGCGCGGCCTCGTAGCCGGTGCTGTTGAAACCGCCCTCTCCGTAGAAATCCTCCCAATGCGGCCCAAGGATCGTCTCGCCCACCACATCGCCCCAGAGCGACCCGACCAGCGCGCAGAGATTGGCCACGACGAAAGCGAGCATCACCAGGATCATTGCCTGTCGCGCCATCCGAGCGCCGCTGCGCCTCGCCAGGACCAGCAGCATGACGATCAGCAGCCCCATTTGCAGGATCGTCAGGGTCGGCTCCGGTGAGAAGAAGACATAGGCCGCGTTGAAATACCCTGTCCCCGTGTCGAGCATCTGGGCAAAGGGCACGATCGCCAGCGCCGTAACAAGGCGGATATCGACCAAGTAGCCGGCGGCATAGATCACCCCGGACGCGTAGAGATAGAACAACGCCCGCGGCAGGCCGGACATCTCGTGCTCCTGCAGCAGGAGCACAGCGCCAGAGAGATGCGCAGCCACGCCCATCAGGAAGATGGCCCCGAGAATGAACCGCCCTTGCGCCATCGGCCGCACGAACAGCGCCCCGTTCGCCAGCAAAAGCCCAGCCCCGCCGAAAAGCATGGCCTCTGGTGCAATCGCCGCGTGGTTCTCCAGCAGTTCAACGATGCTGCCACCGATCAGCATCCCCGCCCCGATCAGGGCCGCCGCATTGCCGAACATCGCGAACATCTCGCCGCCGCGCCGCAGGATCGCCATTCCCCCCGCCAGCGCCAACAGGCCAAAGATCGCCACCGCCAGAGGATCGGCCAGCCAGAAGATCAACCCGCCCGTCGCCGCGAAGATACCAAGGCACAGGATGGAATTGACGCCGAGCGCCACCATCTCGCGCCGTGCCCGCCGCTCGATCTCCTGCGCCTGCGCGGCGTCGATGATCCCGTCCCGAAGAAGCTTCTCCGTATCCGCAATCGCCCGCATTGATGCTCTCCCAAAACGAAGATGGCCCGACCGATATTCGGCCGGGCCATCAGGATTTCAAGTCCCGGACATCGGAGCTAGCGGCCGACCGACCACCAGCCGCGCCGCTTGGGCTTCGGCGGTTCTTCCGGCTTGGGCTCGGGCGCAACTTCCTCCATCGCGACCTTGGCCTCTTCAACCTCGGCAGCCTCGACCGGCTCTTCGGCAGCCGGCTCCAGCTCTTCCGTCGCCTCGGCAACCGGCTCTGCAACCGGAACGAATTCCTCGGCTTCAGGCGTTTCCGCCGTCTCGACCGGAGTGTCTTCCGTCGGAACTTCCTCGGCCTGGGCCTCCTCGGAAACGGTCGCCTCGACAGGCGCCGCCTCTTCCGAAGCGACCTCGGTCTCGACAGCCTCGCTCACGGGCGCCTGCTCCTCTGCCTCGGAACCTTCGGCAACCGCCGGCGCCTCGGCTTCGGCTGCAGCGGCGCCGCCGGACGCCTCGTCAGCATTCGCTTCGCCCTCGCCTTCGGATTTCTCCTCCGAGGATTTCGACCGACGGCGCGACCGACGCCGGCGCGACCGACCCGGTTTCTGGGCCTCGTCCGACCCGGCTTCCTCAGCCTCATCGGACCCGGCGTCGTCCCCTTCGGCCTGCGCCTCATCGGACTCCTCGCCAGCGGACTGGGTCTCATCGCCCTGGTCCTCCTCGGAGCCACCGCCCCGACGACGACGACGACGACGGCGCTTCTTCTTCGATCCGCCCTCATCCTCATCGGACGCAACAGCTTCCGGTGTTTCCTCGACAACCGGTTCCTCTTCCTCGAAATCGGGCATGTCCGACGTGTCGATGGAGATCACCGGCGTCGACGGCTCCGGAACCCAACGGGTCGCCGTCTTGAACTTCTCGATGGAGAAATCCGGCGGCACAAGGCTCGGATCAGCCTCGATCCGGACCGAAAGCCCGTAGGTCGCTTCGATATGCGCGATATGCTCGCGCTTCTGGTTCATCAGGAAGTTGCAGATGCCGACAGGCGCCTTGACCAGCACCTCCTTGGAGCGCCGGCGCCCGCCTTCTTCCTCGAGTTGGCGAATGATCTGCAACCCGATGCTGTCATCGGAGCGCAGCAGGCCGGTGCCGTGACAGGACGGGCAAGGCTGCGTGGTCGCTTCCAGCATACCCGGACGCAGACGCTGCCGGCTCATCTCCATCAGGCCGAAGCCCGAAATCCGACCGACCTGGATCCGCGCGCGGTCGGTCTTCAGCTTGTCCTTGAAGCGTTTCTCGACCGCGTTGTTGTTCTTGCGCTCTTCCATGTCGATGAAATCGATCACGATCAGGCCGGCAAGGTCACGCAGGCGCAGCTGGCGCGCGACCTCCTCGGCCGCCTCCAGGTTGGTCTTGAGCGCGGTGTCCTCGATCGAGCCTTCTTTCGTGGCGCGACCGGAGTTCACGTCGATGGCCACCAGCGCCTCGGTCACGCCGATAACGATGTAACCGCCGGACCTGAGCTGCACGACCGGGTTGAACATGCCGGCGAGATAGCTCTCGACCTGGTAACGCGCGAAAAGCGGCATCGGTTCGGCGTAGGGTTTCACGTTCTTGGCGTGGGACGGCATGATCATCTTCATGAAGTCCTTGGCCACGCGATAGCCCTCGTCGCCCGCGACGATCACCTCGTCGATCTCGCGATTGTAGAGGTCGCGGATCGAGCGCTTGATGAGGTTGCCCTCTTCATAGATCGGCGCCGGCGCGATGCTCTTGAGCGTCAGCTCGCGGATCTGCTCCCAGAGCCGCTTGAGATATTCGTAATCCCGCTTGACCTCGGCCTTTGTCCGCTTGGCGCCCGCCGTGCGGATGATCAGGCCGGCACCCTCCGGCACGTCGATCTCGCTGGCGATCTCCTTGAGCTTCTTGCGGTCGGAGGCATTGGTGATCTTGCGCGAGATCCCACCGCCCCGCGCCGTGTTCGGCATCAGCACGCAGTAGCGGCCGGCGAGCGAGAGATAGGTCGTCAGCGCCGCACCCTTGTTGCCCCGCTCTTCCTTGACCACCTGGACCAGCATAATCTGCCGGACCTTGATGACTTCCTGGATCTTGTAGCGACGCATGCGCGGCTTGCGCGGGCGACGGATCTCCTCCTGGACATCCTCCTCGGCAACCGACTCGATGTCGTGACCGGGATGATCCTCATCCTCGTCTTCGTCGTCGGAGCCGGTCTCTTCCCGAGGCGTGTCCGCAGCATCGGCGGCCTCCGAGAGGCTCTCGTCGGAACCCGTCTCCTCCGCACCGGCCTCGGCCTGCGTATCTTCAACGGCCGCCTCGGGGGCAGCTTCCTGCGCCGCGCTGTCTTCGGCAGTCACATCGCCAGCTTCGGCTTCGGCTTCGGGAGCCTCGGCATCAGCTTCCGCATCAATCGCCTCATTCTCGGCGGCCTCGCTGTCGCCCTCGGTCTCCGACGCTTCGGCTACGCCCTCTTCCGTTTCGGCAGACTGCTCCTGCACGGCGGAGGCCTCCTCGGTCACGCCTGACGTCTCCGCTTCCGGCGCATCCACGTCCGACTCGTCGCCTTCGACAGCTTCAGCGGAGACAACATCTGCCGGGTCGTCCTCAAGCCGGGCCGCAATCGGGCGAACCGTCGGTTCCGTCTCGTTACCGTCAGCGACCTCCGCTTCCAGCTCGACACCCTCCGCCTCTTGCTCAGCGGCAGCTTCCGTGGATTGCTCCGCTTCGGCGACCTCGACGGCTTCGGTGTTTTCCTCTTCAGTCTCGGCAACCGCCACTTCTGCAGCCGCCTCATCCGCGCCTTCGCCCTCGGGAGCGATTTCCTGCGCCGTGGACGCATCCGTCTCCGCGCCATTCTCGTCGGCAGGCGCAGCGTCGACCGTCTCTTCCGGCGTCTCGTCCGCGACCTCAACCGCATCGGCCGACGCGGCGGCCCCCTCTTCGCCGTCCTCGATTACCTCGACGGGACTGGCCAGCGCATCCGGATCCACGGACTCATCGCCCAAATCGACGACATCCATCCCCTCGATCGCCGTGGAACGAGGCTCCGAGGCATCGTCAGCCAGGCTCTCGGAATCCTGGGCTTCCTGGGTCTCATCCTTGCGATCGCGCTTGCGCGAACGGGAACGGCGCGAGCGGGAGCGGGAGCGGGACTTCTTCGTCTCCTCCGCGTCATCCTCCTCCTCGTCGCGATTCATTTCCTTCTCTTCGGCCAGCAGGGCTTCCCGGTCCGCGACCGGGATCTGGTAGTAATCCGGATGAATCTCGGAGAAGGCGAGGAAACCGTGCCGGTTCCCGCCGTAATCGACAAACGCCGCCTGGAGCGAGGGCTCCACACGTGTCACTTTTGCCAGGTAGATATTGCCAGCTAGCTGGCGCTTGTTGACGGTCTCGAAATCGAACTCGTCAACCTTGTTTCCGTCCACCACGACAACGCGGGTCTCTTCCGCATGTGTGGCGTCGATAAGCATCTTCTTTGCCATTGATGTCTTTCGCACCCCGGCGGAGCCAGCGTCCGGTCAGGCGCTGGTGGAGGTCCGGGGTGATATGCTGGGGCGGGAACGGCGGGCATCACAATAGCGGCAGCGGCGCGATCCCGCGCCCTGCCTGCTCTGCCAATATCCAACGCGCGTTCCATCGCGGTTCTTGTTCTCCGATGCGGCCGTCGCATTTGGATGGCGCACCTATTTCATGGTTCCGCCCGGGATATGCCGCGGGCCTTGGTCAAAACCGACCGGTTACGCTGTCCCGACCAAGAGCGGCAAGCGGCCTGCCCTGCCCGGTCCAGTGAAATTTGCAATCGGCCCAAGGACGCTCCATGCGTCCGGATAGGCCGGTAATACTGACCATATCGGCAGGTCAGGGGATAATACAATCGGAAAGTGCAGCCCTGGCAAAAGCGACCGAGCTTGCCCGATCGTTTCCTCGCGCAAAGCTGCGCTATCGCAGATGCGCCTGTTTCCGGCCGCTGACACCACAGTTGATGGAACCTGTCCGGACCTCACGATGGCGCCTTTGCCCGGCCTGCCTTTACGACCTGGCCACGGCTCCTGGGGGCGCTGCCCCCAAACCCCCGGGATATTTTCGGAAAAAGGAAGACAAGAAAGCCCAGGCTTCTTCCTTTTTCCGGAAATATCCCCGCCGGAGGCACGATCCGCAGGATCGATTCTGTCCGCGTTCAGAGCAATCCTGCTGCGGATACGGCCGTCCCCAGATCCGTTGCAAGCTGCTGGCCCAACTGCGGGAAAACCTGGCCTTCGGGGCGAAGGTCCGGCACCTGCCAGACACGACAGCCGGCCGCGACCGCTGCCGCGACGCCCTTGTCGCTGTCCTCAAAAGCAAAGCAGGATTTCGCCGTGACGCCGGCACGTTCTGCCCCCAGGACATAGGGCGCCGGGTCCGGCTTGTGCGCGGTCACATCATTGCCGCCGACCAGGTCACGGAAATGTGGCCAAAGCCCCGCGCGCCCAAGCTGGTCCCGCGCTTTGGTCCCATGTGTCGACGTCACCACGATCATCGGGTATCCGCGCGCCGAGAGCGCTTCCAGCACTTCGCGGACTCCGGGCTTGACCGGCACTTCCGCCTCGATACGCGCGTCGAAGCCCGCGCTCCAATCTGCCTTGAAACGCTCCATATCCGCGTCTGGCGCCAGCGCCGCGCCAATCCGCGCGCTGGTCTGCATGCTGCTCGACCCTACCAGTTCCAGGAAAAACCGTTCAGCGCCTGCAAGCCCGAAGGCCTCGGCCACCTCGACGAAGCTGTCGCGCGCCACCTTCTCGGTGTCGAGCAACAACCCGTCCATGTCGAAGAGCAAAGCGCCGGGCGCCTCCTCCGTTTCAGAGATAGTCCGACCGTTGGAGACCATATTTCGCCATCTTCTCGTTTAGGGTCCGCCGCGGCAGGCAGAGTTCGTCCATCACTGCCACGATCGACCCCTTGTGTCGCCGCATCGTGTTGTCGATCAGCATCCGTTCGAACGCCTCGACATATTCCTTCAACGGCTTGCCTTCCGTCGTCATCACCGGCTCGACAGTCTCGCTCTCCGCCATCAACAGCGAGGCGATCGTGCCCGAACCGCGCCGCGATTGCAGCACGGCGCGTTCGGCCACGTTGATCAACTGGCGCACATTGCCAGGCCAGGGCGCCTGAAGCAGCTGCGCGGCCTCCTGCGCGCCAACCTCGGGCGCCTCACAGCCATATTCCTCGGAAAAGCTCTCCGCGAAACGATTGAAGAGCTGCAGGATATCTTCGCCCCGCTGGCGCAGCGGCGGCAGCGTGATCCGCATTGCCGCCAGCCGGTAGAACAGATCGGGCCGCAGCGCGTCCTCGCTCGTCTTACCCTGCTCCTGCAGGTTCGACACCGCGACGATCCGGGTTTCCGCCGGCGCGCCCTGGTCGTTGATGAATGTCAGGAGCCGCGCCTGCAGCGCTGCGCTCAGCGCCTCGACATCCTCGAGGCAGAGTGTGCCGACCCGTGCCTGTTCTACCAGCGGCAAGATCGCGGCATCCGGGTCGCCATCAAAGAGCTTGGAGCCCATCTCCTCCTCGGCATAGGCGCCGCATTGCACCAGCACGAAGGGTTTCGAGGCCCGGCTGCCCACCGCATGCAGCGCATGCGCCGCCAGCGTCTTGCCGGTCCCGGTCTCGCCATCGATCAGAACATGACCATCGGCCTGGCCGAGATCGAGAATATCCTCGCGCAGCCGCTCCATTGCCGGGCTCGCGCCAATCAGCTTGTCCATGATCTGGGTGCCGCCCGAGAGATCGCGCCGCAAGGCCCGCGCGTCTAGCGCCAGCCGCCGCTTCTGCGTCGCCTTCTTGGCCAGCTCGGTCATCTGGTCGGGGTTGAACGGCTTTTCCAGGAAGTCGAACGCACCTACGCGCATCGCCTCCACTGCCATCGGCACATCGCCATGGCCGGTGATGATGATCACGGGCAGCGCTGAATCCTGGCTCATCAGGCGCTTCAGAAAGGCCATCCCGTCCATGCCCGGCATGCGCACATCGGAAATCACCACGCCCGGGTAATCCGACCCGATCCGCTTGAGCGCCTCTTCGGCAGTGGCAAAGCTCTCCGTGTCGAACCCAGACAGCGCGAGCCACTGGCTGATTGACTGCCGCATGTCCTGTTCGTCATCGACAATCGCGATCTTCATTGCCTTGGCCATGGTGAACCCTCCTTGAGCCCTGCTCTCTGGCTCATTCCGCCGCCTCCCTGTTCTCCGACAGGATCGGAAGCTGCACTTCAAAAACCGCGCCGCCCTCGGGCGCATTGCGCGCCGTCAGGCGCCCACCGAAATCGGCCACGATGCCGGAGGAGATGGCCAGGCCGAGCCCGACGCCGTCCCCTGGCTGCTTTGTGGTGTAGAAGGGCTCGAAGAGCGAGTCGAGATCGGCAATTCCGTGCCCATTGTCGCGCACACTCAGCGTCGCCGTCGCTCCGGCCGACAGGATCAGCTCGATCTGCGGCTCGGGCGACGTCTTCGTCGCGTCGATGGCATTGCGGAACAGGTTGATGAAAACCTGCTCCAGCCGCAACCTGTCGGCGAGCACCATCACCGGCTCGGCCGGCATGGTCCGCGAAATCGCCACGCGCCGGCTCTTGAGCTGCGGCTCCATCATCGACAGCGCGCCCGAAACCGCCTCGCGCACATCGAGCGGCTCGAAGGCCTCTTCGCCCTTGCGGGCATAGGATTTGAGCTGTCGCGTGATCGCGCCCATGCGTCCGATCAGGTCGTCGATGCGCTGGAAGGAGCTGAGCGCTTCCTCGTTCCGGCGCCGCTGCAACAGGAGCCGCGCACCGGCGAGATAGGTCTTCATCGCGGCCAGCGGCTGGTTCAGCTCGTGGCTGACCGAGGCCGACATCTCGCCGAGCGCCGCCAGCTTCGAGCTCTGCGCCAGCGTCTGCTCGGCCACTTCGAGATTCTTCTCCGCCCGTTCCCGCTCCGCGATCTCGCGCTGCAGGCGCTGGTTCAGAATCCGCAATTCCTGCGATTCCCGCTGGAAGAGCCGCGAGCGCGACTGCGCCTTGCGCGACATGAAATAGAAGGCGGCCGCCAGCAGCAGCGCAAAGCCCATGATCTCCAGCGCCAACACGCCGTTCACATTCGCGCGTACCGAGGAATAGGTGGTGAAGCCGACGATCCGCCAGCCCTGGAACGGAATCCGCGCCTCAGAGCGCATCACCGCCTCGCCGAGGATATAGGCATCCGGCATGGTCAGCGACCAGTCGGTCGTGGCATGCAGGGCGCGCGCGATGGCTGACGGCGCCGATTGTGCCGCCAGCGCCTCCTCGACCGTCCGCCCGCGCCAGCGCGGCTCGGTGGCAAGGATGATCTCGCCCTCGCTGTCGGTCACCATGACCGCATCGGCAATGCCCGCCCAGGCGTCTTCGAACTTGCGCAGGTCGACCTCGACCACGATCGCCCCGATCGGCTCCCGATCGGACGTGATCTTGCGCGAATAGGTGAATTCCTTGGCGCCGGTATCCAGCTCGACCACCGAGAAGACCGTGTCATTGGCGCGGATCGCGTCGATGAAATAGGGGTTCGCCCGGTGCTGCGACCCGATCAGGCTGCGATCCGTCGCCGCAACAACCCGCCCATCCGCATCCAGCAGCATGAGCGAGGCAGCGCCGATCTCGTCCTTGAAGGAAATGAGGCGCTGCGAGCTCTGGGCAAAATCGGCCGAGTTGAGGGCACCGATCAGCGCCGGGTCCTGTGCGAGCAACAGCGGCACGACGGATGTCCGCTGCAATTCGCTGATGACATTGCCGGAATAAAGCGTCAGGCGAAGCTCGGCGCGATTGCGCGTGGTCTCGGTGAAACGGTCCGAAAGCCAGAGATTGGTGACATAGAGCGTCACGCCCGCAGCCGCGAGGATAAGCGCCACCACGACGCGCAAACGCCAGGGCGTGCGCTCTTCGACCGTTTCGGCTGGGGGCAAGGTCACGGGCATGGCGCAAATCTAGGCGATACAAGGCTGAAACCCAAGGGCCGTTGCGACAGGCAAACAGCGTTTCCGGTCGGGAGTCGCGCCGGTTGGCGAGCTTTCGCCATCCCTTCCCCTTCCGTGACGGCACCCGGACTCGTCGGCGCGGCGCGGGTGGCCCAGCTCCGAAACGGTTCGAAAAAGCGGCCGGGCGTGTCGGCCCCTATTGGGCGGCGGCTTCCGCGAGCGCCGGGCGAATGGTCTTTTCCAGCACAGAACTGGTGATCGGCCCGGCAAACCGGGTGACGATCCGGCCGCTGCCGTCAATCACGAAGGTCTCGGGCACGCCGTACACCCCCCAGTCCAGCCCGGTGCGCCCGCTCCGGTCGGAGCCGGCCAGGCTGTAGGGATCGCCCAGCCCGGCGAGAAAGGCCATGCCCTTGGCTTCCTGGTCCTTGTAGTTGATGCCGTGGATCGCCACGCCCTCGGCAGCGAGATCCATCAGCTGCGGATGCTCGGCCCGGCAGGGCGCGCACCAGCTCGCCCAGAAATTCACCAGCTTGACGCCGCCTTCCTGCAGCGCCGCATCGGTCAGCATCTCCTTGTCGGAAAAGGCCTCCAGCTGCATTGCCGGCGCCGCCTGCCCCTTGAGTGCGCTCGGCAGTGCGTCCGGATTCTCGCGTTGCATGCCGAAAAAGAACAGCGCCGCCACGCCGAGAAAGATCAGCGGCGGCAGGATCATCATGAAGGAAACGCGTTTGCCCGCCTTGTCAGCCATTCGTCTCTTGTCCTCCGGCCTTCCTTGCCTGCCGGGCTTCCTCGACCGCCCGCAGCGCGGCTTTGGTCTTCGCAGATTGCCGCAGCGAAATCACCAGCAAACCGACCATCAACGCAATCGTGACCGCATAGGCCGAGAGCACCTCTGCGGCGTATTTTCCAAGATCCGGCATCATGTCATCCGCTCCCGCGCCTGCAGCGCCCGCATCCGTCGAGCCCGCACTTCCGTCCGTGTCCGCACAAGGATCAGCAGCACGAAGAAGCCGACAAACCCGGCAAGGCAGAGCAGAAGCGGCCAGTAGAACACGTCCGAGACATTCTCCTCCTTGTCCAGCGAGAGCGACGCACCCTGGTGCAGACCCTGGTTCCAGAAGACCAGCGCATAGCGCGACAGCACCGCGAAGACGGAGCCGACAATGCACAGGACGGAGGTCAGCTCCGCGGCGGTGTCGTCATTCTCGATTGCCGCCCAGAGCGCCATGTAGCCGAGATAGAAGAGAAACAGCACCAGGAAGGAGGTCAGCCGGGGATCCCAGGCCCACCAGGTCCCCCACATCGGCTGGCCCCAGATCGCCCCGGTGGCCAGCGCGATCAGCGTCATCGTGGCCCCCACGGGCGCGGCCGCCTTGGCCGCCAGCGCAGAGACATGGTGCCGCCGGATCAGCCAGATGAGGGAGGCGACCAGCATCATCAGCCAGGCATTGATCGCCACCATTGCCGAAGGCACATGGATATAGATGATCTTCACCGTCGATCCCTGCCGGTAATCGTCGGGCGTGAAGAAGAATCCCCAGACCAGCCCGATGACCAGCGCGGCGACCGTCCCGGCCGCCACGAAAGGCAGCAGGAAGCCGGAAAAGGCCATGAAACGGCGGGGATTGGCGTATTCCCAAAGCGAGGTGGGTCGTGGCAAACGTTCAGACATGGCGGGAGCCTATTGCTTCCTTGTTAGCGGCTCAACAGCCGCGCGGTGCTCATAATCAGCGCAGGTTGATGCGGATTGCCGCAGCCGAGGCGAAAGGCAGCAGCGCCACCGTCGCCAGCGTGATTCCGGCCAGCAGCGCCAGCGGGGTCTCGAAGGCCATGCCTTCCGCCCCCCGCCGCGCAACCTCGGCACCGAAAATCAATGTCGGCACATAAAGCGGCAACACGATCAGCGAGAGCAGCAAGCCGCCCCGCTTCAACCCGACCGTGAGCGCCGCCCCGAACGTGCCGACCACCGAAAGCGCCGGCGTCCCGATCGCCAGCGAGATCGTCAACCAGAGGAATCCCTCCGGCGGCAGGTTCAGCAACACGCCGAATGCCGGCGCGGCCAGGGTCAGCGGCAGCCCGGTGGTCAGCCAATGCGCCAGCGCCTTGATGGTCGCGACCCCCTCCATCGGGATCGGCGCCGTCGCCAGCAGCTCCAGCGCGCCATCCTCGTAATCCAGCGCCAGGATCCGGTCGAGCGAGAGCAGGCAGGACAGGAGCGCCCCCAGCCAGAGGATACCGGCGGCAATGGTCGACAGCGTGGCCGAGTTCGGCCCGACCGCGAAGGGCGTCAACGTCACCACGATGAGGAAGAAGGCAAGCGCCAGCCCGAAGCCCCCGCCCGCGCGCACCGACAGCGCAAGATCCCGTTTCAACAGCGCAATCACAGGAAAGCCTCGTGGAAATCTTCATGGTGATCCTCAGGCGCTTCCGCCTTGAAGGGTCCGAGCTGCAGGACCTCGCCCTCCAGCCCGAGATCGATATGGGTCGCGATCACCGCAAGCCCCCCCTGCCCCAGATGCCGCCGCACGGCATCGGCAAATAGCGCCACCGAGTCGACATCGAGCGAAACGGTCGGTTCGTCGAACAGCCAGATCCGCCGCCCCGTCACCGCCATCCGCGCCAGCCCCAGCCGCCGTTTCTGCCCAGCCGAGAGCGAGCCCGCCGGCCGCGCCTCCAGCGCCTCCATGTTGAACTCCCGCAAGGCCACGGAAATATCGTCAACCCCGTGCAGGCTGGCCCAGAACTCAAGATTCTCGGAAACGCTCAACGTGCCCTTGTTGCCGTCGGCATGGGACGCATAGGCCATCGCCTCCGGTCCCGGCGCAACCGCGCCCTCATCGGCCAGTTGCAGCCCTGCGAGGGTGCGCAAAAGCGTGGTCTTGCCAATCCCGTTCGGCCCGCGCAGCACCAGCGCCGTCCCGGATGAAACCCGAAAGTTCACCCCCTCCAGCACCCGCATGCCGCCGCGTACCACGGCCAGATCCGAAACGATCAGTTCCATCGACCGCCCCGCGCCGTCCAGGTATTTCCACTTTCCATAAATATCCCCGCCGGAGGCAAGAAAACTCCCGCGCTGCGCTCCCCATGATCCCGTCCGAAAGAGCTATTTGCCCCCGCTCCAAGAGTCAAAGGGCCAAAACCGCCGCGCCCACGCGTCGCCCCTCGCCGAGAAGAACATTGAAGGTCCGGCAGGCCGTGGCCGTCGCCATCGGCTCGACGCCGATTCCCGCCGCTTCCAGCATCGCGCGCAATCCGGCCGGCACCGGCTGCATCGTCTCGCCCGTCCCCAGCAGCACGAAATCGACATCCGCCACCATGGACAGGATCGTCTCCGCGTCCTCCGGCCCACCCCAGGGTTTCAACCCCGCCGGCGAGACAACCAGGCTCCCCTCGTAGACCGTCCCGCCGAGCCGGAAGAAGCCGGGGCCATAGCTGTCGAAAGGCGTGCCCTGCTCATAGCTGACTTCGCTGAACTCCATGATCGTCCTCACCCGTTGACCGGAAGGGCGAGAAGCGCCGAGCCGGTGATGATGCCATAGGCCACAAACCGATACAGCCTCGCACGCGACGGGTCAAAGATCCGCGCGCCGAGCTGGTTGCCCAACCCGTAAGGCAACACCAGCAACAACCCCACCGCCAGGGCCTGCAGATCGAGCACCCCCTGCGCCGCGAAGGTGATGAAGAGCATCACCTCGAGCAGCGAAAAGAAAAGCAGCGTGTTCGCCCGCACCCGCTCCGGCGCATAGGGCCCGGACACATAGGCCAGGATCACGGGCGGCCCCGCCATCCCGGAAAACCCGCCGAGGAACCCGCTCGCGGCGCCGATCCCGCCAAGCTCGGGACGGCTGAAACGCCGTGCATGCCGCCAGCCCGATGCCAGCAAGGCCACCATGCCAAGCGCGAGGAGCGCGACGGTCCAGCGAAAGAGATCCGGGTCGGCATTGCGCAGCGCGAACACACCCAGCGGCAATCCGAGCGCCGTGCCGAGCGCGAGCATCGGCACATGGCGCCGGTCCCCTTCCCGCAGCGCCCGCGGCAGCAGCGGCAGGGTTCCGAAGAACTCGCCCGGCATCATGGCAACGATGCACCAGATCGGCGGGATATGGACAGAAGCGAGGGGAATGAAGATCAGCGCGCCGCCGAAACCCGCGAAGCCGCGGACGCAGCCGGCGACGAAGATGATGAGGCAGAGCCAGCCGAGGCCCGGGGTTCCCAGGGCCTCGGCAAGCGCCTCAGGCATCGACATTGGCGAATTGCGTGCCCCCGCCCTGGCTGGGCTTGGACCAGTCGCGCTTCACGCCGAGCCGCAGCAGGATCGGCGCTGCGACGAAGATCGAGGAATAGGTGCCGACCACCACGCCCCAGATCATCGCGAAGACGAAGCCGCGGATCACGTCCCCGCCCAGCACATAGAGCGAGATCAGCGCGATCAGCGTGGTGACCGAGGTCATGACCGTCCGGCTCAGCGTCTCGTTGATCGACAGGTTGAGAACTTCCTTCAGGTCGATCTTCTTGTAGCGGCGCAGGTTCTCGCGCACCCGGTCGAAGACGACCACGGTGTCGTTGAGCGAATAGCCGACAATCGTCAGCAGCGCCGCGATGATGGTCAGGTCAAAGCGGATCTGCAGCAGGCAGAAGATACCGATGGTCAGCGTCACGTCATGCACAAGTGCCGCCACGGCGCCGAGCGAGAACTGCCATTCGAACCGCAGCCAGATATAGAAGAGCACCGCGCCGATGGCGAGGATGACCGCCTCGATCGCCGTCCAGACCAGCTCGCCCGAGACCTTCGGTCCGACCGATTCGATGGAGGGAAATTCGATTTCAGGATCAACCGCTTGCAGCGCGGTCTTGATGCTCTCGATCATCTCCGGCGTGATCGATTCATGGCCTTCCTGCTGCTGGATCCGGATCTGCGCGACATGCTCGTCCTCGTCGAAGCTCGCATCGAAGACCTGTGTGATCGTCACATCCCCGAGATCGAGCGGCGCGATGGCGCCACGGTAGGACGCCACATCGACCGCCTGGCTGCTCTCGGTCCGGATCGTCGTGCCACCGAGAAAGTCGATGCCGAAATTCAGCCCGACCGAGAAGAACAGGACAATCGAGACCAGCATCGCCAGCGCCGAGGCGCCGAAGGTCAGATGCCAGCGCTTGAAGAAATCCCACTTGGTATCCTGGGGAACCAGTTTCAGACGCATCTCAGACCTCGATTGTTTTCGGCCGGCGGCGTTCGAACCACATCACGATCAGCAGCCGCGTGATGAAGATCGCGGTGAAGACGGATGTGAGAATGCCCAAGCCCAAGGTGATGGCGAAGCCGCGCACCGGGCCGGAGCCGAGCGCGTAGAGGATCGCAGCGGTGATGAAGGTGGTGACATTGGCGTCGAGAATCGCCGAGAGCGCCTTCTCGTAGCCAAGTTCGATGGCCCGGGACGGGCCCCGCGCCGTCTTCAGTTCCTCGCGGATACGCTCGAAGACGAGAACATTGGCATCCACCGCCATGCCGACCGTCAGCACGATGCCGGCGATGCCGGGCAGGGTCAGCGTCGCGCCGATGATCGAGAGCAGGCCGAAGATCAGGCCGACATTGATGATCAGCGCGATATTGGCAAACAGCCCGAAGAGACCGTAGCTCAACCCCATGAAGGCCAGAACGGCGACAAAGGCGACGATCGTGGCGATCCGTCCCGCTTCGATACTGTCCGCACCGAGCTCCGGCCCGATGGTCCGTTCCTGCAGGAAGGTCATCTCGGCCGGCAACGCACCCGCGCGCAGCAGCACGGCGAGGTTGGTCGATTCCTCGATGGTGAAATTGCCGGTGATGATGCCGGAGCCGCCGGGGATATGGTCCTGGATGGTCGGCGCCGAGATCACCTCGTTGTCGAGCACGATGGCGAAGGGCGAGCCGATATTGTCCCGCGTATAGTCGCCGAACTTGCGCGCGCCGGTCGGGTTGAACCGGAACGAGACCGCCGGGCGGCCGTTCTGGTCGAAGCTCGGCTGCGCGTCGGTCAGCTCGTCGCCAGTGACGACGGCCGATTCCTCGAGGATGTAATAGGTACCCTCTTCGTCCATCGACGGCACGACAGTGTTGCGCGCGCCGGCATTGGCCTCCGGATCCGAGGTGCGGGAAACGACCGGCTGGAAGGTCAGCTTGGCGGTCTGTCCGATCAGGTCCTTGAGCTCCTGCGCCGAGCCGATGCCGGGCACCTGGATGATGATCCGGGTCTCGCCCTGGCGCTGGATCGAGGGTTCGCGCGTGCCGGCCTCGTCGACACGGCGGCGCACGATCTCCAGCGATTGCTTGACCGTGCGGTCATCAGTAGCGATCTTCTCGTGCTCGGAAAGCTGGACGACCAGCGTGTCGCCGCTGCCCGAAACCTCGATATCGTTGGATCCGACACCGGTCAGGCTGAGAATGGGCCGCGACAGGTTGCCGACAACCTCGATGGCCTTCTGCATCCCCTCCGGATTGGCGATCTTCACATGAAGCTCGCCATCGGGCCCGTCGACACGGCGAATGGAGCCGACCGTGTCGCGCTCCTCGCGCAGGGCGTCGCGAACCTCCGGCCAGTAGCCGTTCATCCGTTCAGAATAGACATCTTCCACCTGCACATCCGCCAGCAGATAGGCGCCTCCGCGCAGGTCGAGCCCGAGATTGACCAGCCCAGAAGGCATCCAGGACGGCCAGTTGGCGACGGCCTCCTCGCGCTCCGGTGTGGCCCCCGCGGCCTCGATCTGCTTGAGAGCGTCATTATGGCTCTCAACGCGCGGGTAAAACAGGTTTGGCACGGCCATGAAAAGGACCAGTACCGTCACGCCCCAGATAAGGACGCGTTTCCAGGTGGGTATCTGCAACATCGCAGCGACGCCCCTTCAGCTGTGGGAACGGGCCTCAGCCCTCGGAAGCAGGCTCGGTCTTGGAGAGCACCTGGGCGACGGTCGAACGCACGATGCGTACCTTGGTGCCCTCGGCGATCTCGATCTCCAGCTCATTGTCTTCCTTGACCTTGGAGACCTTGGCGATGATGCCACCCTGGGTCACGATCTGGTCGCCGCGGCGCAGCTCGGTGACCATTTTCTGGTGCTCTTTCATCTTCTTCTGCTGCGGACGGATCAGCAGCATGTACATGATGACGAAAATCAGGATCAGCGGCACGAACTGCATGATCGGATTGCCACCGGCGCCGGCGGCCTGGGCATAGGCTGGCGTTGCGAACATTCGGAATACCCCTCGAGTCGGTCAGGGCCTTCGCGGCCCCGAGATTTGCGCGGAACCTATGTGCGCGGGCCGGCAATGACAAGGCGAAGACGCGCAGAAGACCGCCACGCACTGCTGGCAGAGCCGTGCCCCTAGCCGAGCCACTGTGCCTGCGTTGCCTTGTCCCAGCCAAGCGTGCGCTCGGCGCCCTCTTGCAGGACAGGGCGTTTCATCAGCGTCGGGTGTTGCGCCAGCAGGGCATCCGGGGCGGCGGCACGGGCTTCCTCCGAGAGCTCGCGCCAGCTGGTGGACCGCTTGTTGATCAGCGCCTCGCCGAAGCTGTCGAGGAAGGCGGCGCGCTCGGCGTCCGAGAGCGGCGCGGCCCGGACATCGCGGAACTCCACCGTCTTTCCGGCCGCTTCCAGCGCCTTGCGGGCCTTGCGGCAGGTGTCACAGGTGGGAATGCCGAAAAGGATCATGGCGGTCTCCGTTTGCACTTCGTTTGGCAATGGATTGGCATGGGCAGTGCAGCGCAGCAAGTCCTTGCACGGCGTGAGGATCGGCCGGGAGGCCGTTCGCTGCTCTTGTGCAGAAGAGCAACCACGGCCGTGCCCCGAATGCCCCGCCTTGCGTCCATCGAGTCGCATCGCCGGCAAGAACATGACTGAATTTCATCGAAGCTGGCGACGGGGACCGCCCCGATCCAGCCCGGGAACAGGTCGCTCCCGTCTGCCGCCCCGCAAGCGCTCAGATCCCGCGGGTGCAATCGGCGCAGCGGGCAATCGCGGGATCCGCCGCCAGGCGCCCCGGAACGATCTCCTCGCCGCAATCGGTACAGTAGCCGTATTCGCCCTCTGCCAGCCGCGCCAGCGCCGCTTTCAGCCGCAACCGTTCGCCCGCTCTCCGGCGCAGCTGGGCCTGCGCCATCGCCTGGTGCTGCATCGCGTCCATCCGCGACAGCCGCCCGGTGGCGCTCTGGTCAAGCTCGACAACCGCGCGCGCCTCGGCGCCGGCCGCATCCTCACGGTCCAGCGCTTCGAGACGCTGCCGCAACGTCGCGCGGATTTCCTCTTCTGTCATGCCCCCTTGGTGCCAGAGCGCCGGCGCCGGATCAAGCGGAGCGAACGGTGCAACGGCCAGGGACGCAACACCACCGCGCCATGTGCCATTTTCTCCCGGCAGCGGGGCGCGGCGAGATGCAGCTGGCTCCTGACCGTGCCGCGTCCCGTCCTGCGCTCCCCCCCAACCTCTGCCAACCGCCCTTGCGGGCGCGCCCGACCGGCCCTAGTTTCGGAAGCGAGACATGTCAGACAGGAATTTGCCCATGGCCATCGAGGCCCAGGAAATCGAGACCCTCCTCCGCGCGGCCTTCCCGGACGCAACCATCATCGTCACCGATATGGCCGGCGATGGCGCCCATTTCGCCGCTGAAGTGATCGACGAGAGCTTCCGAGGTCAGAATCGCGTGCAACAGCAGCGTTCGGTCTATGCCGCGCTGAAAGGCAAGATGGACGGCTCGGCTGCCGACCTTCATGCGCTGGCGCTGACCACCAAGGCGCCGGACTAGCGGGGCTGTCGTGACCAGCTGGCTTCCCTGGCTGTTCGGCGCAATGGCCGCAATTGTCATTGCCGCGGCGGCCGGCGAAGCCTATCTGAAGCGAAAGATCCGCCGTCCGCTTTCGAAGATGCGGCCCCAGGACAGGGAAACCGGCGGCGAACTGGGCCTTGAGGCCCGGCGAGCCCCAAATGAACAGGGCGCCCCCGGCGCCAAATAAGGAAACGAAAGATGAGCGACGCGAAAACCCGCATCGACGACACAGTGAAGGCCAATGATGTTGTGCTCTACATGAAGGGCACGAAGATGGCGCCGCAATGCGGCTTCTCTCAGCGTGTGGCCGGCGTTCTGAACTACATGCAGGTCGATTTCACCGATGTGAACGTGCTGGCCGATGAAGAGATCCGCCAGGGCATCAAGGATTATTCCGACTGGCCGACCATCCCGCAGCTCTACGTGAAGGGCGAGTTCGTCGGCGGCTGCGATATCATCACCGAGATGACCCTCTCGGGCGAGCTGGACGCGCTCTTCGCGGAAAGCGGCGTCACCTTCGACAAGGATGCCGCCGACAAGATCCGCGAAGCGAACGGCTGATCCACAGGGACGGCTGACCGATCGCAAGGGCGCAGCTCGCGGGCTGCGCCTTTTTTTCTGTCAAGGCCCCGGCGGTCGCGCCGCATCGGCAGGCCGCGTGGCGCAAATACTTCGGCCCACCTGCTCAGGGGCAGCCCGGGCCGATGGGTGCAGCGTCATTTTCCTGCCGTCTTGTTTCAGCAGGCTCGGCCCATTCATTCACAGCTCCCACGGCCTGATGTTCCGAAACCTGATCTTTCTGACCGTTCTTGTCGCCGCCTGCCCTGCTGTCGCGGAAACCATTCCCCCGCCATGACCAAGGATTACAGCGCCTTGGCAAGCACCGGTCAAAGCTCGCAGATTGGCCTGGTCCGAAACGGAAACTCCGCCGATAACAGGCTGGGCGGCACACATCTCAAGGACGTGTTCTTCGGCGCCGAGGGAAACGACGTTCTCGCCGGCTATGCCGCCTTCGACACCTACATTTTCGAGCCAGGCGACGGCGCCGACATCATTGTCGACCTCAGCCCGTACGGCAACGGGATCACGTTCCGCGAGGCGCCGGAGACCGCTGTCCGCAGTGTCGAACTGCCCGGCTTTGACGGAGAGACGGATCGCGTGCTCTCCTATGGCGAGAACGACGCGATCCGAATTGTCGGCTGGTCGAGATTGTCCGAAGAGACGAAATCTGCCTAAACGATCCGCTATTTCGCGCCGCAGCACCCGGAGCCTGTTCCAGAACGGCCAGGCCCTCTCGCGATGCTGCTGAGCGATCCGAGAGCGCTGCTCATGATCGCCCTCATGCTCGGCGTCGGGGTGTATCCGATGGTGCGCCTGCTGCTCGATAGACGCAGGCCGCAGTCCTAGAAACGCGGTCCCGAACCCGTCCGAATTTGCGCGCCCCGATCGTAGACAGACCGGTCAACAAGCCGCAGAAAGCCCTCCTCTCCACCCGATCGAAATCCGTCTGGTGAACATAAACGGCCAGATCGACCGACCAGTGACGACGCCATAAATGCCGTGAGGCCTTGCGCAAACCGCTCATCCAGAAAAAAAGGCGCCCGAAGGCGGACCTGCCCTCAACCGCCGTTCAGCTGGATTATCCCTGGCAACCACCGGCGCACCACGCCCGTTCCGCGCCTACCTCCCCGCCGTTTCACGCGCGCGCAGCGCGCGCCACGCCCGACGGGAGGCGTGCATCTTTGATGCACAGCCGACGGGAGGGACGCACCCTCCCCGCCAGCTCAGCCGGCCGCCTTCTCTTCCGCCTGCGCGGCCAGGGCCTCGGCTTGGGCTGCAAGCTCGGCCAGGGTCTCCTTGACCTCGCGCGGGATCACCGCCACCTCGACCCGCTCGGGCGCGGGCGCGGGCATCGCCTCCATCTCCTCGATCAGCCGCTCCTGGCGGGCCAGCTTCTCCTCTGCCGTCGCCGCTTTCTGCTCATAGGCCGCTGTCCTGTCCGCCAGCATCAGCCCCGCCATCAGCAGCATCCGCGATTCCGGCATTCGCCCGATCTGGCTCACCAGCCCGCGCGCCTCGCGGTCGAGCATCGCCGCCGCATCGCGCAGATATTGCTCTTCGCCTTCCTGGCAGGCGACGGAAAACTCCTTGCCGCCGATCTCGATCTTGACTTCAGGCATCGGCTTGCTCCTGCACCAGCGGCTCCAGCGCCGCGATCAGACCATCCAGCTCCGCGCGGTCGGCCCCGCGGAGCTCCGCCTGGGCCTCAAGCTCGGCTTCGAGCTCGGCAATCCGCTCTTGCTGGCGTTCCTTCATCGACTTCAGCGAGCCGACGCGCTCCCGCAGCTGTGCGCTCGCCGTGGTCTCGGTCTCCAGCGCCTTCTGCAGCCGCAGCACCTCCGCCTCGGCGGCCTCGGCCCGCGCGACCGACGCCTGCGCCTCGGCTCCGGCAGCCTCCGCCCGCTCCGCCGACGCCCGTGCCTCGGCTCCAGCCATCTCGGCCGCAGCGCGCGCCTGCGCCAGTTCCTCGGCGGAAACACCGCCCCCGGTCCCGATTGTCTCGACGGCTTGCCCGATGCGTGCCATGGCGGCGGCGATCCGGCCCTCAAGCTCGGAAATATCGCTCATCCTGCCCTCCTCGTTCGACTGCTCTACACCAAAATCAAACCCCGCCGGACAGCCTGTCCCGGCCTTCGAGTGACCGAATCACCCTTCCAACGGTTGCAGACAAGTTTACGCAACTGTCCAAGAAAATGCGCCCCCTATTGTGCTCAGTCACTTACGCGTCTTTCTTCATGTTTTCAGGGAAAACCTCGCACGCACCAATCTCAATATCACAATCACTCTGTGACGTTTGGGCCGCTTGACCCCTGCGCGCCCCCTGATACACCGCGTTGGACGCCAGAATTCGACGGTCAGGGCCCCAAAACCCGCCCAAAGCCGCAACATCGAAAGGACCAAGTCTTGGACATTGCAGCCCTCAGAGAGGCCAATCCCGATCATTGGCAGAAAGCCTGCGCCATCCGTGCGCTGACCCTCGACGCGGTCGCCGCGGCGAATTCCGGCCATTCCGGCATGCCGATGGGCATGGCCGACATCGCCACCGTCCTCTTCGAGAAGCATCTCAAGTTCGACGCCTCGACCCCCGAATGGCCCGACCGCGACCGTTTCGTGCTCTCCGGCGGCCATGGCTCGATGCTGCTCTACTCCCTGCTCTACCTCACCGGTTCGCCGGACATGACCCACGAGCAGATCGTCAATTTCCGCCAGATGGGCTCGCTGACCCCCGGCCATCCCGAATATGGCCATACGCGCGGCGTCGAAACCACGACCGGCCCGCTCGGCCAGGGCATCGCCAACGCGGTCGGCATGGCCATCGCCGAAGAGCACCTGCGCGCGGTCTGGGGCAAGGCGGTCTATGACCACCACACCTATTGCTTCGCCGGCGACGGCTGCCTGATGGAAGGCATCAGCCATGAAGCCATCGCGCTGGCAGGCAAGCAGAAACTCGGCAAGCTGATCCTCTTCTGGGACGACAACGGCATCACCATCGACGGCAAGGTCGAGATCGCCGACATCACCGACCAGAAAAAGCGCTTCACCGCCGCCGGCTGGCAGGTGCTGGAATGCGACGGCCACGACCCCGTTGCCATCGACGCCGCCATTGTAAAGGCCAAGACCTCGCGCAAGCCGTCGATGATCGCCTGCAAGACGCATATCGCGCTCGGCTCCTCTGCGCAGGACACGCCCAAGGGCCACGGCGCGCTGACCGATCCGCAGCTCGTTGCCGACACCAAGGCCGCCTATGGCTGGCCCCATGGCGCGTTCGAGGTGCCGCAGGACATCAAGACGGCCTGGGAAGGCATCGGCGCCCGCGGCCAGTCGGAACGTCTGGACTGGGAAACCCGCCTCGCCAGCCTGTCCGACAGCCGTCGCGAACGCTTCTTCCGCGAGCTGTCCGGCGAGCTGCCCGACAAGCTCACCCGGCAGATGAAGTCCTACCGAAAGAGCCTCGTCGAGGACGCCCCCAAAGTCGCCACCCGCAAGGCCTCCGAGATGGCGCTCAACGTCATCAACAAGGTGCTGCCGGAGACGATCGGCGGCTCGGCGGACCTGACCGGCTCGAACAACACCAAATCGGCCGATATGACGGTGTTCGACCCCTCCAACCGTCGCGGGCGTTTCATCCATTACGGTATCCGCGAGCATGGCATGGCGGCAGCGATGAACGGCATGGCGCTGCATGGCGGCGTGCGCCCCTATAGCGGCACCTTCATGTGCTTCACCGACTATGCCCGGCCCTCGATGCGCCTCTCCGCGCTGATGCGCCTGCCGGTGATCTACGTCATGACGCATGATTCCATCGGCCTTGGCGAGGACGGCCCGACCCACCAGCCGGTCGAACATCTCGCCATTTCGCGCGCCACGCCGAACACGATGGTCTTCCGCCCGGCGGATGCTGTCGAGACCGCAGAGGCCTGGGAACTGGCTCTGGCGCAGAAGGAAACGCCTTCGGTGCTGGCGCTTTCGCGTCAGAACCTTCCCTGCCTGCGTGAGAAGCACAAGGCAGAGAACCAGTCGGCCAAGGGCGCTTATGTGCTCGCAGAGGCTGAAGGCAAGCGCCAGGCGATCCTGATCGCCACCGGCTCGGAGGTCGAGGTCGCCCTGGCCGCGCGGGAGCTGCTGCAGGCCGAAGGCATCGGCACCCGCGTCGTCTCCATGCCCTGCATGGAGCTCTTCGCCCAGGCAGATCCGGAATACCGTTCCAAGATCCTGCCGGGCGGCGCCGTGCGGGTCGGGCTCGAGGCCGGTGTCCGGCAGGGCTGGGACCGCTGGCTGCTCGGTGCGGGCGGCAAGGAAGAGAAGGCCGATTTCGTCGGCATGTCCGATTTCGGTGCCTCCGCACCGGCGGAAGAGCTCTTCGAGAAGTTCGGCATCACCGCCGAGGCGACCGCCGCCAAGGTCCGCGCCCTGCTCTGAACCGGCACGGCGTCTGAACGAACAGCGTGAACCGGCCGTCCCGATGGGGGCGGCCGGTTTTCCTTTGGGCGTGGCACTTGCCCGCTTGTCGAACAGGGGAGATTGGACCCAGGCGCGTGCGGTGTGGCCTCACGCCGAAGGCGCTGTGCCGCCCGCTTGCGGCGGGTTGATCTTTGCAGGAAACGGCGACGGAAAAATGCGGCTCTCGAGCGTTTCGGTGTCATCCCACGGGCCGGCGCTGGCAGGACGACCGTCGCGCTTGCTTGCAAAGCGCAGCGCCTTGCGCTGCCTGACAAGCGGCGGCGGCGGGGAACAGCGCTTAGCCGTAAAGCACCTTTGCGCGCTTCTCGAAGGCGCCCATGATCTGGCGCTGCGCCTCGGTGAAGAACACCCCGGCTGTCTTCTGCAGGATTCGGTTCTTGAACTCGAAATCGATATTGTAATCGACCTCGCAGCCCTCCTCGACATCCCGGAACGCCCATTTCGAGATCAGGAACTTGAACGGGCCGTCGATATATTCCGAGACGATCGTCCGCTCCGTCGCCCGCATCGTCACCTTGGTGCCGAATTTCTCCCGGAACACCTTGAAGGAGACCATGATGTCGGCGATTTCAATTACCGCATCGCCTTCCTCATGCCGGCCACGAATCCGCGTGGCCGCGGTCCAGGGCAGGAATTTCGGATAGGACTCGATATCGGCGACAAGATTGTACATCTGTTCCGCCGAATACGGCATGACGCGGTTGTCGGAGAAGGTATGCATCGTGCGGCGATTGGCCCCCGGGTTCAATTGTCGGATCGGCGTCACATGTCGTAGAGTTGCCCGGCAGATTCAAGGGAAGCCAATGTCCTCGCGACCGTATGTCATCGATCAGCTGATCTCCGCCAAGTCCATCGCCGCCCGTATCGAAGAGCTCGCGCGCGAGATCGAGACCGAGTTTGCCGGCACCGACAAGCTCGTCGTCGTCGGCCTTTTGCGGGGATCTTTCGTCTTCATCGCCGACCTTGTGCGGGAGCTGGACCTGCCCGTGGAGGTCGATTTCCTGGAGGCTTCCTCCTATGGAAATGCGATGAAATCCAGCCGGGAAGTTCGCATTCTCAAGGACTTGCGCGGCGAGATTGAAGGGCGCGACGTGCTCGTGGTCGAGGACATCATCGACACCGGCCACACCATGACCCGGGTCGCGGCCTTTCTCGGCGCGCGCAGCCCGGCGCGGCTGCGCACCATCTGCCTGCTCGACAAGCCCGCCCGGCGCGAGGTCGAATACAAGGCCACCTGGACCGGTTTCGAGATCCCCGACAAATTTGTTGTCGGATACGGTATCGATTTCGCGCAGCGCAACCGCAACCTGCCGTTTATCGGCACGGTCCGTTTCATCGACGAACCCGCCGAGGGCGAGGTCTGACAGGAGGCAGCCATGCTCGGTCCGCATTGGTTCCTGCGTATGAGACGCTGGATCCAGCACCCGCCTTCGCCGCGCCGCGCCGCCTTCGTGCTGGCCATCGTCGCGGCCTGCCTTGCGCTCTACGGGCTTGAACAGGCGGGGCTCCTGCCCGACTGGATGGAAGCAGAGCGGGTCGGGCGCCGGCCGGGCCTGCCGCGGCTGTAACCCGGCTGCGTCGATTTCGCTACGGCCCTCACGCTTTGGTGCGCCCCATGCCTTTGCGCATCACGGGCTTTCTGCCTAGTGTAGCGCGCAAACGAGGCACCGAGTCCGGGAAGGACACTCCGGCATGAAACGACTGCTGAGCATCTTCATTCTCCTGCTGGCAGCACTGGCCGGCGGCGCTTTCTGGCTGACGCGGCCGCAACCGCTGGCGTCCGAGGCGCTCCCGGCGCTGGCTGGCGATGCCGAGGCCGGCCGGCAGGTTTTCCTCGCCGCTGGCTGCGCCTCCTGTCACGCCGATCGCGGCGCCGAGGCGCAGGAACGCCCGATCCTCTCCGGCGGCCGCCGCATCGAGAGCCCCTTCGGGATCTTCCTCAGCCCGAATGTCTCAAGCGATTCCGTGCATGGGATCGGCCAGTACGACCTCGCCGGGCTGACCTCGGTGCTGACGCGCGGCGTGACGCCGGACGGGCGGCATCTCTACCCGGTCATGCCCTATACGAGCTATGCCCGCATGGAGGTGCAGGATATTGCCGACCTGAAGGCCTATCTCGACCTGCTGCCGGCCTCCGAGAACCCGCGCCAGCCGCATGATCTCGCCCTGCCCTGGTCGATCCGCAGCGCCATCGGCCTGTGGAAGGCGCGCTATTTCGACAGCTCCTTTGTCGGCGCGGCCCCGAGTCGCCAGATCGAGCGCGGGCGCTACCTTGTCGAGGCGCTTGGTCATTGCGCCGAATGCCACACGCCGCGCGACGCCTATGGCGGGCTCGACCGCGACCGCTGGATGGCCGGCGCGCCCGTCGGCGTGGGCAAGGTCACCGCGCCCAACATCACGCCCGCCGGGCTGGACTGGGACCGGGCACAGATCGTCTGGTATCTCGAAAGCGGGCATTCGCCGCGCAACGAGACCGCCAGCCACGAGATGGAATCTGTCGTTGCCGGGATGGGGCAATTGCCGCGCGAGGATCTCGAAGCCATCGCCGCCTATCTCAAGGGGCTGGCGCCCCTCCCCTGACCCTGTCTGCTAGCCCAGGCCGCTGACCGACCGCCCCGCCCGGACGACGCGCGCGCGCATGATCATGTTCGAATAGCCGATCGACGGCGCACCATATTGCCCGCCCGCAAGGATGCAGAAGGCGACGATATTGGTGTAGCGCCCGGCGGCCGGGTTCGGATCGATCAACGCGGTGGTGGATTGCAGCCACACGACGACGCTGACCGAGGAGCCGGCCCCGGCCGACTGGGCGGCGGTCGCGACGAGCACCACGCCATCCAGCATCGACGAGATAAAGGGACGCTTGGTCCCCATCATGGCGAAGACCGTGCCAATCCCCGAAGAGGGAAGATGTTCCGGCGCGAAGTCGATCGTGACCGGGAACGGGCTGAGCCCGACCGATGCGCCGACGCCGAGGCAACTTATCGTGAAGCGCTCCTTCGTGCTGTCATGTTGCATCGGGATATTGAGCAGGCCGACATTGACGCCGGCCTTTCCGAGACCGACGCAGATCGAGGCGCCCGTGCTGCTAAGGGCCCGAAAGCCGGTCCAGAACGGTTTGGTGAGATTGCGGGTCGTGAGTTTCAATGCGGCTGCCATGACACCCTCCGGAGCGAGCCTACGCTCCGGGCGATAGCATTGACGCTAGGGAAAGCGCCATGATGCAGGTCAAGTCACTGCCTGGCGAGCTTCGCTTCCCGCGCGCTGCGAAGCCGGACGAAGTCCTCGCCAGCATGGAAACTGGAGCGTGTGAGCGGGGTGGCCGAGACCGTCAGGAAGCCCTTGCCATAGGCGGCCTTCTCGTAGGACTTGAACTCGTCGGGCTCGACGAACCGCTTCACGGCGTGGTGCTTGGGCGTCGGCTGGAGATACTGGCCGATGGTCAGGAAATCGATATCGGCGGTGCGCATGTCGTCCATGACCTGCAATACGCCTTGCCGGTCTTCTCCCAGCCCGACCATGATTCCCGACTTGGTGAACATCGACGGGTCCAGTTCCTTGACCCTTTGCAGCAGCCGCAGCGAGTGGAAATAGCGCGCGCCGGGGCGGACGCTCGGATAGAGCCCCGGCACAGTCTCCAGATTGTGGTTGAAGACATCCGGGCGCGCTTCCACAACGGTTTCAAGGACTTCCGGGTCACATTTGAGAAAATCCGGCGTCAGGATCTCGATCGTGCTCTCGGGCGAACGGTGGCGGATGGCGCGGATCGTCTGGGCGAAATGCTCGGCGCCGCCATCTTCGAGGTCGTCCCGGTCCACGGAGGTGATCACGACATGCTTGAGCCCCAGCTTCTGCACCGCGTGGGCGACGCGACCCGGCTCGAAAGCATCCAGTGCGTCCGGCCGCCCGGTGGCGACATTGCAGAAGGTGCAACCGCGGGTACAGATCTCGCCCATGATCATCATCGTGGCATGGCCGCGCGTCCAGCACTCGCCGACATTCGGACAGCCTGCCTCTTCGCAGACGGTCGGCAGCCCGTGCTCCCGCATGATCTTGTGGGTCTTGTTATAGCCTTCGCCGCCAGGCGCGCGCACCCGGATCCAGGACGGTTTCTTGGGCTGGGCGTTGTCCGGGCGATGGGCCTTCTCGGGGTGGCGTTCGCCGGGGATCTTCAGATCGCGCATGTTCATTCCTCGCTCTGCCCGGCCCGGATCGACCGCAGCATTATGCAGTAACATCAAATTTCGCCACCACGCGCAACGCAAGGCGGCGATTTCGACGCTGTCCTGCCCCGCCTTTTTCGCAGCTGCAGAAAAGCTGACCTTCGAGACCGCGTTTCCCCACCGGCCCTTCGAGGCTCCGACCAACTGCGCAGTCTCCATATATTGGTGGCAAATTGCCATGCAAGCCGTCACCACGCCTCGGCTGCCCGAAACGCACGCCCCGCCTCGCCGGAAACGCACATCGCTCCGCAGGCAAGCGCCTTCGAAACGGCCCGGGAATGGCCGAAACCTCTCCGGCGCCACCGCCTAGCCGGTCGGATCCTCGCGGCAGGCCAGTGTCTCCTCGGTGGCGGTACTGAGCGTCGCGCCGTCCCCCTTGAGCCAGAAGACAATCGTGCCCTCCCCCCAATCCGCCGACTCGTAGCGCGACCCCGAGGCCGATGGCACGCGCGGCAGGACAACCGCCCTGTCGCGCCAGCGCAGGACGACCGACGGATCGGGCGTGTTCAGGAAACCCGCGCTGACCAGCGCGCCCACCCCCTCGCACGCATAGGCAAAGGGGCCGCTCGACGCCCCCTCGCCGCTGCGGGCATCGGCAAATTCACGTCGGATCTCGTCGATTCTGAAGGCATATTCATTGGCCACGCAGGGCGCCAGCCCGAGATCGGACTTCCAGCATTCGTCGCGCCCCTTGATCCAGCCGCGCTGGGTCTCCTTGAGCCATTGCCGCCGCTCCGCATCCGCCGCGCCGTCCTGCGCGAGCCCGTAGACCCGCGCCAATTCGCGATCCAGGGCGGCAAGTGCGGGTGAGGAACAGACGGTCATTTCCGCCTCGCTCGCGACCTTGCCGCAATCGAAACTCGGCGCGTCAGCACCACCCGCCGTCGCGCTGGCAAAACAGGCAATCACGCCAAGCACCGCCGAAACCTTGTACCGCATTCCCGCCCCTCCGGATTCTGGCCGACCCCGGTTGCGGCTCCCGAGCCCGCATTCGCATCGCGCCGCCCCCGGTCCTACCGTTGCGCAAGCCCCCGGCGAACTCAACCCTGGGTTTTCCTGCCGTCCTTGCCCCCGGCCCCGCAAACGCAAAAAAGGGCGCCCCGGAGGGGACGCCCAACTGCCCGTTTCTGCCTTGATCCCGAGGGGCCTCAGCCGATCATGCCACGCCCCGGCCCGTAAACTTCTTCATAGTGACGCGAGAGACGCTGCAGCGCGATGCGCAGCACGATCTTTCCCGACCGGGCCGACCAGCCGAGACGCTTTTCCGTTGCTTCCAGGCCCTCAAGGTAGCAGCAACAGCGCAGCACCATGTCGCCCAGACCCGGCCCCAGTTCTTCCAGGGCCTTGGCCACCCGGTCGCGCGCCCCTTCCGGCCCGGAGACCGGATCGCTGGATCCGAACCCGCCGCGTGCACCACCGGTCAGGAAGCGGTCCCAGTTCTGGGCCACGCGCGGCCCCATCTGGGCCAGTTCGAAATCCTCGCGCAGACGCTCAGCGGCGACGACCATTTCAGGCTCGAGAAAAGGCGTTCCGTCCTTCTCGCGGCGACGCGCAAGAGCAACAACCGGGCTCTCCGCCATGTTGTAGCGCACCCGGCGTGGCTTGGAGGGCTCCGCGTCGTCCAGCACGACCTTGTGGCCCCATTCGCGATGCTGGTCGCCAAAGGGCATCGGCGCCTCGGCAAAACCGCTCGCCTCACTGCGATCGTCGCTCAGCATCCGCTTCAGGGCGCTGCGGCCGGCCGAGGTGATTGCGTAACTGGCCACCCTGCCGGCAGATTTGCACGAGATCCACTCTTTGAGCGCAAAGGCATGGGCGACGTTGCGGTCGACCACGGCGGTTCTGTTCGTGCTGCCATCCGGCATTTCGCGAAGGACGGCGGCTTTTTCCATATCGGTGGCGACGGCGAGCACGGCCCCGCTTTCGGCCAGCCGACGCAGCACGCGGCGGGCCTCGCGGTTCACGGTCGCCTCGTCACAGATCTTGCGGCTGGGCATATCTACCGGAGAGAAATGAGCGGTCATCGGGGCGGTCTCCTCAGGTCCTTGATTGCAGTCATAGGTCCTGAAATGAGCCTGGCCCAGATGCGCCAGCGCCTCGTCCACCAACGGGTCGTCCCGCCGCTGTTCGAAGCGCCGAATGCGGCGGAGGATCGTCGAGGCATGACAGCCTTCGGCACGGGCGACCTCGCGGATCGACTGCCCCTGCTCGGTATGCCGAAGGTAGTGCATCGCGGCCTGCGGGACCCATCCGGGCATCTCGCCCGTCCGTTCATTTTTCTTGTATCCCGACATAAAGCCCCCTTGACGTCCCTGTTCCTTTTCTTGGCTGGGCATCCAACATCTAGTGCCGGATTGGTTACTCACAGGTTAATATCAGAACCTCCACTCAAAATTGTTTAAAAATCGCAAACAATTCTAACGAACCCGTGCGGTCTTATCCACAGAATCGCAACACGCGCCCAAGTTGTGCCACGGTTTGGCCACATTCACGGAGACCTGACATGACCGATTTTTCTCAAGCCCTCGCCAACCTGCGCCGTCCAGGCCTGCTGATCCGGGCCGCGCGTCACGGGCAGCATGGATATGACCGCAAACGCGACCTCAAGCGCATCACACGGGGCGATGACATTCCCGCTCCCGAACGCGCCGTCAAGCGGTTGATGGACCTGGAGGCGGAACTTGAATACAGCCGCCGCTCCCATGACGCCGCCTATTCGCCGGCACGTCATGTGGAAACCCTCATCGCGCTCATGGCGGAGGCCAGGGCGCTCTTCACGCGCGGCCCGGTGGCCGTCTGACGCAAGCGCCGCGACCTGCCAGTCGCGGCTCATTTCCTCGTGCATCCCTCGACTTGCGCGGCCTCCACCTGGAGCGCCGCGTCTTTTTGCTGCCGTCCACGAAAGGATCCGCCGGCGAGGCATCCGGGCGACACGCGCACTGCAAAGGAATGCTCCCTCGCCATCGGAAACGCGCGGTCGGCGCAGTCCGTTTCGGGCGAATCATGATTCGTCTTTCCCCCGATTCGCGCCGAAACCGGCGTGACGGTTGCGCTAACCCACTGACAAGTTTCCGTTAACCTTTCGTTTACGAAAGTGAAACAATCCTGTTCCAACAATAGCTTGTTTCAAGAGGGGTCTCGCGGAAGCAAGATTATTCCGCAGTGCAGCATAATTCGGATAAGCTGTCCCGAACTGGCGACAACCCGACCGGACGAAGTAAATAACAAGGAGGAGCGTGATGACCTGGGGGGATCTTTTGCGGGACTGGCATGACCAACTCGAAACCCTGTCGGACCTGTTTCCACATGCCGATCCGTCGGCCCTGGCGCGTTTTCGCGGCAATCGTGGGTTGCTGGCGCAATACATCGCCGACACCCATGACCTGACGCTCGAAGAAGGCGCGGAAGCGGTCGAGATGCGGCTCCTGCCAAGCGCCCGCGGCCTTGCACTGCAAGCACAGCTGGTCGCAGCGGAATAGGCCCTCCGGACCGGAGTGACGGTCAGGCCAGCGAGGTCACCCAGAGGATCGTTGCATCCTCCTGGCTGACCGAGACAACGTTATGGCCCATCGTGGCATCGTAATAGGCGCTGTCACCACGGCGCATCTCCATCGGCGCATAGAACTCGGTGTACAGCCGGACAACACCTGTCAGCACCAGCAGGAATTCCTCGCCATCATGGCGCACCCAACCGTCGAACTCCTCCATGGAGCGGGCACGGATGCGGGCGCGGTAAGGAAGCATCTTCTTGCTGGTCAGCCGCTCGGCGAGAAGCTCGTGCTCATAGGTCGTGGTCGCATGCGCAGCCCCCTCACCAGCGACGGTCACGACCATCCGCCCATTCGCCTCGACCTGAACTGGAGGCGTGAAGAGCTGCGGCACCGAAATGCTAAGCCCTTCGGCAAGTTTCTTGAGCGCCTCATAGGTCGGCGACATCTGCCCATTTTCGATCTTCGACAATGTCGAGCGGGCAAGACCCGCCTGCCCCGCCGCCTGCTCCAACGTCCAGCCGCGCGCCTTGCGCAACTCGCGCACGCGCTCGCCAAGGTCCAGCGGCTCGCCCTCCACTGTCTCGCCGCTCTCGCGTGCGATGCGGATCAGCGATTTCGGGTCGGATTGCAGGTTTTCAAGATCGGACATGCTGCGTTTCTAGGCATCCCGCGTTCGCGGTGCAATGGCGGAGCCCGGCCGCTATCGGGCAGAAGACCGAACCCGGGCGCGGCGTCCTGACGCCCCGGGCGACTCGCGCGCGACAGGCCTGACAGGACAAGGCGCACGCGGGGCTTGCCCGGAACGGCGGGCTTTCGTAGGGCTCAGCCATGGTTTCTCTGCATCAGGATACGCTCCCGCCACCGCCACCCGCCGAGTTCAACATGGCGGCCTATGTGCTGGCCCGGGCCGAGACACAGCCGGACAAGCTGGCCCTGTCGATCGTGTCGCCAACCGGCGCGGCGCGCTGGCGCTATGGCGCGCTCGCGCAAGCTGTGGCCGGGATCGCCGCCGGCCTGCGCGCGGCGGGGCTGGAACCGGGCGACCGGCTCCTGATGCGGCTGGGCAACGAGGTTGAGTTCCCGCTCGCCTTTCTTGGCGCGATCCGGGCCGGCCTTGTTCCGATCCCGGCTTCCTCGGCACTGACCGTTCCGGAGATCACGCGGATCGCCGCGGAGACGAAACCGGCGGCGATCGTGGCCGCGCCCGGCATCTCCCTGCCCGATCCCTGCCCCTGCCCGGTCCTCTCCGCGGAACGACTGCGCGAGATGGAATCGACCCCGCCGGCGCCGGCCGAGCTGGGCGATCCGAACCGGCTGGCCTATATCGTCTACACGTCGGGGACCTCGGGCCGGCCGCGCGGCGTGATGCACGCGCATCGCGCCGTCTGGGCGCGGCGGATGATGTGGGATGGCTGGTATGGGCTGCGCGACACCGACCGGATGCTGCATGCCGGCGCGTTCAACTGGACCTTCACCCTGGGCACTGGTCTGCTCGACCCGTGGGCCATTGGCGCAACGGCGCTGATCCCGGCGGCTGGAACGAAACCGGCCCAGATCCCGTTGCTCTTGAAACGCCATGACGCGACACTTTTTGCCGCTGCCCCAGGCATTTATCGACAGATCCTGAAGCACCACACGACATTGGACCTGCCCCGGCTGCGCCACGGACTCTCCGCGGGGGAGAAACTGCCGGAAACGATCCGCACCGCCTGGACGGCGACCACCGGGGCGGCCGTGCATGAGGCGCTCGGCATGTCGGAATGCTCGACCTTCCTCTCCGGCAGCCCCGCCCGGCCGGCGCCGCCGGGCAGTTCCGGCTATCCCCAGAACGGGCGCCGGCTTGCAGTGCTCGACCCGGCCGGCAGCCCTGTGGCGCGCGGTGTGCCCGGCGTGCTGGCGATCCACAGCAGCGATCCGGGTCTCATGCTGGGCTATCTCGACGCCCCCGAAGAAACGGCGGCCCGGTATCGCGGCGCCTGGTTCGTCACCGGCGACGTCGCGCGGATGGAACCGGACGGGGCGGTGCGCTACCTGGGACGGGATGACGACATGATGAATGCCCGCGGCGTTCGGGTTTCGCCGCTCGAGATCGAGGCCGTCCTGTCCGCATATCCGGGAATCACCGAGATTGCCTGCACCGAGGTCGAGGTAAAGGCGGATGTGCGCGTGATCGGCGCCTTCTATTCCGGGCCCGGCGAATTGCCGGAGGCTGACCTCGTGGCATTCGCCGCCAAACATCTGGCAAGTTACAAGTGCCCCCGCCTCTACCGGCATGTCGACAGCCTGCCGCGCTCCGGAAACGGAAAGATCAACCGCCGCGCCCTCGCCTCACGGGGCTGATACCGGGTGCGGGGCGCTCCCGCCCGTCGTCGCAGCATCGGAGATGCACTCCTCCCGTTGGGCGTGGCGCGCGCCTGCGGCGCGCGTGGACCAGCCCGCGGTGACAACGCTCCGGCAGGAATGCCGGATTTCCCCTTGGCGCGGGCGGCCAGCCTGATAGAGGGAAACCATGATCAAGCTCGACATTATCTCCGATCCGATCTGCCCATGGTGTTACATCGGCAAGACGTTGCTTTTCTCCGCCCTTGGGGAGCGACCGGACCACCCGTTTTCCATCGAGTGGCACCCGTTCCAGCTCAACCCGGACATGCCAAGGGACGGCATGGACCGGCGGGCCTATCTCGAAGCCAAGTTCGGCGGCAAGGAAAAGGCCATCGCGGTCTATTCGAATATCGCCGTAGCCGCCGAGGCGGCGGGGCTTCAGATCGATTTCGCCGCGATCCAGCGGACGCCCAACACGCTTGACGCGCACCGCCTGATCCATTGGGCCGGGCTGGAGAAACGGCAGACGGAGGTCGTCCACGCGCTGTTCGAAGCCTATTTCAGCGACGGCCGAGATATCGGCAACCGCGACGTTCTTGCCGATATCGCCGACAGCATCGGGCTCGACGCAGCCGCCATCCGCCGCCTGCTCGCCGGCGAGGCGGATGTGGAGGATATCCGCGCCCGCGACGCCAATGCACGCGAGAGGGGCGTGACCGGTGTGCCGACCTTCGTCATCGCCAACCAGCACGTGGTCCCCGGCGCTCAACAGCCCGAACTCTGGCTGAAGCTGGTCGACGAGATCAGCGAACAGATCGGGACCGCGAGATGATCCTCCCCGGGCCCTCCGCCGCGCGGAATCCGGGCCTGGACGACTTGGCAGAAAAGAAACCGTCATGACCTGGCGCCTGCGGCTTCCCGAGCCGACCACCCCGTTGCGGCAGACCGAGTTCATCGCCCTGATGGCGATGCTCTTCGCAAGCGTCGCCTTCTCCATCGACGCGATGTTGCCCGCGCTCCCAAGGATTGCCGCCGAGATCTCGCCCGACGCGCCCAACCGCGCGCAGCTCATCATCACCAGCTTCGTCCTCGGCATGGGGATCGGCACGCTCCTGACCGGACCGCTGTCCGACGCGTTCGGGCGCAAGCCGGTCGTGCTCTGGGGCGTGGCGCTCTATTGCCTCGGCGCGGGGCTGGCGCTGGCGGCCGACACAATCGAGACCATGTTTGCCGCGCGGCTGATCCAGGGGCTGGGGGCGGCCGGGCCGCGGGTCGTCGCCATGGCGATCATCCGGGACCTGCATGCGGGCCGGCAGATGGCGCGACTGATGTCCTTCATCATGCTGGTCTTCACCATCGTACCGGCGCTCGCGCCGACGCTTGGCGCCGGCATCATCTGGCTTGCCGGATGGCACGCGGTCTTCCTGGCTTTCCTGCTGTTCGCGGTGATCTCCGCGCTCTGGCTCAAGCTGCGCCAGCCCGAGACCCTGCCGCCCGAAAAGCGCCGCCCGCTGCGGCTGCCCCCGCTCCGGCAGGGCCTCGTCGAGATCCTCAGCCACCGCGTTGTCCTGCTCACGCTGCTGACCCAGGCGCTGGTCTTCGGCGCCTTCTTTGCAACGCTTTCCTCGACCCAGCAGATCTTCGACCAGACATTCGGACATGGTGACAACTTCCACCTCTGGTTCGGCCTTGTCGCGGTCGCGGCGGCGCCGGCGAGCCTGCTCAATGCAAGGCTGGTCGAGAGGGTCGGCATGCGCAACATGATTACCGCCGTGCTGCTCGTCCAGATCGGCCTGACCGGCCTTGCCGCCCTGCTCTTCTGGAGCGCGGCACTGCCGGATGCGGCGTTGTTCTGGGTCTATCTTGTCTGGATCATCGGCATGTTCATGCAGACCGGGCTCACGGGCGGCAACCTCAACGCGCTGGCGATGGAGCCGATGGGACATCTCGCCGGGCTGACAGCCTCGGTCACGGGATCCGTCGGGACGATCGGCGCCGTGGCCCTGGCAATCCCGCTTGGGCTGGCTTTCGACGGAACGCCGCTGCCGCTGATGATCGGAAGCTGGGTGCTGGTGGTGCTCGGCTTTGCCTCCATGATGCTGCTGCGGGCAACGGATCCGCAGTGAGCGCGACTTGCGGCTGAAGAAACAACCAGCCGATATCGGACACTGGGGCGGTTCACGGATTGGCACGGAAACAAGGCCGAAGGCCGCCGTGCCAGCGCCTGCCCGTCCCGGCGGGCTGGCGCTTTGCCACCGCGCGCAACGCTCTGGTCTTTTGCGGATTCGGCCAGGATAAAGCGCGCTGTTCAACTGTTGCAGCGCCAGCCCACGGTCCGGCGATGGCACCGCTCCTGTTGTTTTCCCCCACTGGCGCAGAGACCGACTCGCTAGCCGCAAAACAAAAAATCGCGGCCCCAAAGGGACCGCGAAATCACTGGCAATTGCAGTGTAACACCGCTGCCGGACCCTATTTCCAGCCGACCTCGTTGAAGATCTTCTGCGCGGTGCCGATATTCTTGGCGATCTCGGACAGGTCGGCCGTGTCGGCCTTGAACGCCCCGAGCTTCTCGACCGACTCGGCCAGCGCGACGCCCTCGACCGCCGGGAACTCGTCATTGCCGCTGGAGAAATAGACCTGCGCCTGATCGGAGGCGAGATATTCCAGGAACCTGATCGCGGCCTCCTTGTTCGGTGCATGCGCGGCAACGCCGGCGCCCGACAGGTTCATATGCGCGCCATTGCCGTCCTGGTCGGGGAAGACCCAGCCGATCTGGTCGAGATGATCGGAGACGCCTTTCACCGGCTTGCGGATCGCGCGGGCGAAATAATAGGTGTTGGAGACCGAAATCTCGCATTCGCCGGAGACGATGCCGCGGATCTGGTCCGTGTCGCCGCCCTGCGGCGGACGCGCCATGTTGTCGACCACGCCCTGCGCCCAGGCCTTCGCGGCCTCTTCGCCTTCATGGGTCACGATCGCGGCCAGCAGCGTCTGGTTGTAGTCGTTTGAGGAGGAGCGGATACAGAGCTGACCCTTGTATTTCGGGTCCGCCAGATCGGCATAGGTCATCGGCGGCTCGGTCACGTCGGCCTTGTCGAAAAAGATGATGCGCCCACGCTGCGAGAAGCCGAACCACTGGTTCTCGTCATCCTGCAGGTTGCCCGGAATACGCTCTTCAAGCAGCGCGCTGTCGATGCTCTGAAGCACGCCCGCATCCTTGGCCCGCGTCAGACGCGACGTGTCCACCGTCAGCAGCACATCAGCCGGAGAATTGCGCCCTTCGGCCTTCATCCGCGCGATCAACTCGTCGGCATTGCCCTCAATGCGGTTGATCGTGACGCCGGTGGCCTTCTCGAAATCGGAGTAAAGCCGGTCATCGGTGTCATAATGGCGCGAGGAATAAAGGTTCAACTCGCCTTCGGCCTGCGCGGTCAGGGCGGTTGCGCCGAGGAGGGCTGCGAGAAGAATCGACGCGCGGGTCGGCGAAGGGAAGGTCATGTCTGTCTCCATCTGTCCTGTTTCTGAGCGTTCTTATCGGAAATCATTTGCAGGTCAAGATTACCTGATTGAAAAAATCAGATTTGTCGCAGGCGGGGTCAGCGACGGATGCCGGCGGTTGACACCGCCGGCAACTGGCATAGGGGAAGTGCCATGAGCACACAGGCACATATCACGGCCGGCGGCGCGCCGGAGGGGTTCGACGCGTTGCTGCTGGCACGCGAGCTGGAGAAGGGCGCGGCAGTCGTCCATGTCGCGCGGGACGACAAGCGGCTGGCGGCGATGCGCGCCGCCCTCGCCTTCTTCGCGCCGAACGCCGTGGTGCTGGATTTCCCTGGCTGGGACTGCCTGCCCTATGACCGTGTTTCGCCCAATCCGGACATCTCGGCCGCCCGCATGGCCACGCTGGCCGCGCTCACGGCTGGCGTGCCGGGGCCGTTCATCCTGCTGACCACGCTCAACGCGGCAACGCAGAAGGTGCCGGCCCGCGAGATCCTGCGCGAAGCCGCCTTCGCCGCCCGTGTCGGTGAGCGCATCAACGAGGCCGCGCTGAAGAACTTCCTCGTCCGGATGGGCTTCAGCCAGGCGCCGACTGTGATGGAGCCGGGCGATTACGCGATCCGCGGCGGCATTATCGACATCTTCCCGCCCGGCCAGTCCGGCCCGGTCCGGCTCGATCTCTTTGGCGACCAGCTCGACGGCGCTCGCCGCTTCGACCCCGCCAACCAGCGCACAGTGGAGAAGCTCCAGGCCGTCGAACTTGCGCCGGTCTCCGAGGTCATTCTCGACGAGGCGGCAATCACCCGGTTCCGACAGAATTACCGCATCGAGTTCGGCGCCGCCGGCACCGATGACCCGCTCTACGAGGCGGTCTCGGCGGGCCGCAAGCATTCCGGGATGGAGCATTGGCTGCCCTTCTTCCACGAGAAGCTGGAGACCCTGTTCGACTATCTCCCGGGTGCGACCGTGATGCTGGACGACCAGACGGCGCCTGCGCGGATTGCCCGTTGGGACGGGATCGCGGACAGCTATGACAATCGCGTCGAGGCGATGAAGTCCAAGGCGCGGCTGGATTCGGTCTACAAGCCCGCCGCCCCGGAGACGCTCTATCTCGACGAGACGGCCTTCGAGGCCGCGATTTCCGGCCATCGCTGCGTCGGGTTCAGCGCACTGCCGCAGGGAACCGGCCCCGGCGTGATCGACGCCGGCGGGCGGATCGGGCGCAATTTCTCGCCCGAGCGCCAACAGGAAACCGTAAGCCTTTTCGGTGCTTTGGCGGACCACATCAAGGCAAAGCGTGAAGGCGGCCAGGTCGTTATCGCCTCCTATTCCGAGGGCGCGCGGGAGCGTCTCGCCGGGCTGATGTCCGATGAGGGTGTGCAGGGCGCGACCGAGATCGGCGATTTCCGCGACATCCCCGAAGGCGTCGGCGGGCTCTACCTCGTGGTCTGGGCGCTGGAGCATGGCTTCGAAGGCAAGGGCCTGACGGTCGTGTCCGAACAGGACGTTCTGGGCGATCGCCTGATCCGCAGGCCCCGCCGCAAAAGGCGGGCAGAGAACTTCCTCACCGAGGCGCAGTCGCTCAGCCCCGGCGATCTCGTGGTCCATGTCGATCACGGGGTCGGCCGCTACAAGGGGCTGGAGATCGTCAACGCGCTTGGGGCGGATCACGAGATGATCCATCTCGAATATGCCGAAGAGGCGCGGCTCTACCTGCCGGTCGAGAATATCGAGCTTCTGAGCCGCTTCGGCCATGAGGAAGGCCTGCTCGACAAGCTCGGCGGCGGCGCGTGGCAGGCCAAGAAGGCCAGGCTCAAGGAGCGCATTCGCCAGATCGCCGACAAGCTCATGCGCATCGCCGCCGAGCGGGCGTTGCGCAAGGCGCCGGTGCTGCAATCGGAGCACCATGTCTGGGAGGAGTTCTCGGCCCGCTTCCCCTACCAGGAGACGGATGACCAGCTGAAGGCCATCGAGGATGTGCTTGAGGACCTGGAGCGCGGACTGCCGATGGACCGGCTGATCTGCGGCGATGTCGGCTTCGGCAAGACCGAAGTGGCCATGCGCGCGGCCTTCATCGCCGCCATGTCCGGCCGCCAGGTCGCGGTGATCGCGCCAACGACGCTGCTCGCCCGTCAACATGCCAAGAGCTTCAAGGAACGCTTCCGGGGCTTTCCGCTCAAGGTCCGCCAGCTCTCCCGCTTTGTCGGCACCAAGGAGGCGAACGAGACCCGCAAGGGCATCGCCGACGGCTCTGTCGATATCGCCATCGGCACCCATGCGCTGCTGGCCAAGACGGTAAAATTTCACAATCTCGGGCTGTTGATCATCGACGAGGAGCAGCATTTCGGCGTCCAGCACAAGGAACGCCTGAAGGAGATGCGCTCCGACATCCATGTTCTGACGCTGACCGCGACGCCGATCCCGCGCACGCTGCAGATGTCGCTCTCCGGCGTCCGGGACCTGTCGATCATCGGCACGCCGCCCGTCGACCGGCTCGCCATCCGCACCTATGTCAGCGAGTTCGACGCGGTGACCATCCGCGAGGCGCTGCTGCGTGAGCATTATCGCGGCGGACAGAGCTTCTATGTCGTGCCGCGCATCTCGGACCTGCCGGAGATCGAGGCCTTCCTGCGCGACCAGGTGCCGGAAGTGTCCTATGTCGTCGCGCATGGCCAGATGGCGGCGGGCGAGCTCGATGACCGGATGAACGCCTTCTATGACGGCAAATACGACGTGCTGCTGGCGACCACCATCGTCGAGAGCGGGCTCGACATTCCGACCGCGAACACGATGGTCATCCATCGCGCGGACATGTTCGGGCTGGCCCAGCTCTACCAGATCCGCGGCCGCGTGGGCCGCGCCAAGACCCGCGCCTATGCCTATCTGACCACGAAACCGCGCGCCCGCCTGACCGATACCGCCGAGAAACGGCTGCGCGTGCTCGGCTCGCTGGATTCGCTGGGCGCCGGCTTCACGCTGGCCAGCCAGGATCTCGACATCCGCGGCGCGGGCAATCTCGTCGGCGAAGAACAGTCCGGCCAGATGCGCGAAGTGGGCTACGAACTGTACCAGACCATGCTCGAAGAGGCGATCGGCAAGATCAAGGCGGGCGAGTTCGACGGGCTCACGGATGATGACGGCCAATGGGCGCCGCAGATAAATCTCGGCGTGCCGGTGCTGATCCCGGAGGATTACGTGCCCGATCTCGATGTGCGGCTCGGTCTCTACCGCCGCCTCTCCGGCCTGACCACGAAGGTCGAGCTCGAGGGCTTCGCGGCCGAGTTGATCGACCGTTTCGGCAAGCTGCCGCGCGAGGTCAACACGCTCCTGCTGATCGTGCGGATCAAGGCGATGTGCAAGCGCGCCGGCATTTCCAAGCTCGATGGCGGGCCGAAAGGCGCCACGATCCAGTTCCACAACGACAAATTCCCCAACCCGGCCGGGCTGGTCACTTTCGTGCAGGCCCAGAACGGGCTGGCCAAGGTGCGCGACAACAAGATCGTCGTGCGGCGGGACTGGAAGAACAATGCCGACAAGATCAAGGGCGCCTTTGCCATTGCCCGCGACCTGGCCGAGCAGGCACGGGTGAAAAAGAAGGGCAAGCAGCCGACATAGGCGCCCGGGCGGCGTCACCGCCATCTACGCTGCCGCCGCCGGCCCGCGGCGCCGTCCAGGGTCTGGCCTTCGCTTTCACTGTTGCAGCCTGCCGATCAATTAACTCTTCTTGGCGCTTCAAACCGGTCATGATTCGCTCTAAATCGGTTCCAAAGGAGACGCCCGACATGTTCTACCGCCCCGAGGAAGACCACGGCCTGCCCCAGAGCCCGTTCAACGCGATCGTCACGCCACGCCCGATCGGCTGGATCTCGACGCGTGGCAAGGACGGCTCGGAAAATCTCGCCCCCTATTCTTTCTTCAACGCCGTGGCCTACACGCCACCGCAAGTGATGTTCGCGACCACCGGCAAGAAGCATGACCGGGACGGGACCAAGGACACGCTGGCCAATATCCGTGACACCGGCGTCTTCGCCGTGAATGTGGTCGAATATGCGATGCGCGAGGCGATGAACCTGACCTCCGGCCCCTGGGACAAGGATGTCGACGAGGCGGAAATGGCCGGAATCGAGCGTGCCGATTGCGAGACGATCGACTGCGCCCGCATCGCCAATGCACCGGCGACGCTGGAATGCCGGCTGACACAGATTGTCGAGCTTGCAGGCCGCGCCAATCTCGTGGCGTTCGGGGAAGTTGTCGGCATCCACATGCGGGACGATTGTATCCGCGACGGGCTCTTTGACACGACCTCGTTCCAACCGCTGGCTCGCATGGGCTATCGCGACTTCGCGAAGATCTCGGACGTCTTCACCATGCCGCGTCCGGGCGAGTAAACCCGCGCCGAACCCGCGGGCACGGCGCGTGCCCGCGTGGCCCAAGGCTGCAAGGAACGAGCCGGCACAATGTTGCCCTCGCCCTCTCCCTGGCAGCTCACCCTGGCCCCGGAGCGATGGTCCGGACAGCGCGTTCTCGTTGACGGGTGCCGGGCGACCGCAGATAGCATCTGGTCCCACGGCCGGCAGCGCGTGTGCAGGGAGCATTTCCGACATCGGCTGTCGCCTTTGACCATGCCCGCGCCCCTCCGGGCCGCGACCCTGTCCGTAGATAGTCGCGGAGGGCTCCATGAAAACCACAACCCAGGTCTGTGTCATCGGCGGTGGCGTCGTCGGCGTGTCGGTGCTGTATCACCTGACCAAGCTCGGTTGGAGCGATGTCCTGCTCGTCGAGCGCTCCGAGCTCACCAGCGGGTCGACATGGCATGCCGCCGGCGGCTTTCACACCCTCAATGGCGACACCAACATGGCCGCGCTGCAGGGCTATACGATCCGCCTCTACAAGGAGCTGGAGCAGATCACCGGCATGTCCTGCGGCCTCCATCACGTGGGCGGCATCACCCTCGCGGACACGCAGGAGCGCTTCGACATGCTCAAGGCGGAGCGCGCCAAGCACCGCTATATGGGGCTGGAGACCGAAATCCTTTCCCCAAGCGAAATCAAGCAGATGGCGGAGCTTGTGAATGTGGATGGCATTGTCGGCGGACTGTACGACCCGCTGGATGGCCATCTCGATCCCTCCGGCACGACCCATGCCTATGCCCGCGCCGCGCGCATGGCCGGGGCCGAGATCGAGACTCATTGCATGGTGCGCGAGACCAATCCACGGTCGGACGGGAGCTGGGACGTGGTGACCGACAAGGGCACAATCCATGCCGAACATGTGGTCAATGCCGGCGGGCTCTGGGCGCGCGAGATCGCGGCGATGGCGGGCGTCTACCTGCCGCTGCTGCCGATGGCGCATCAATATATCGTCACCGACGACATCCCGGAGATCGTCGCCCGCGAGACCGAGTTCCCGCATATCATGGACCCCGGCGGCGAGAGCTACATGCGCCAGGAAGGGCGCGGGCTCTGCATCGGCTTCTACGAGAAACCCTGCGAGGCCTGGTCCGTGGACGGCACGCCCTGGGATTTCGGCCATGAGCTGCTGAACGACCAGTTCGAGAAGATCGAGGATTCGATCGCCTTTGCCTATGCCCGCGTGCCCGTGCTGGAAACGGCCGGCGTCAAATCGGTCATCCACGGGCCTTTCACCTTCGCCCCCGATGGCAACCCGCTGGTCGGCCCGGTGCCGGGGCTGCGCAATTACTGGTCCGCGGCGGCTGTCATGGCCGGGTTCAGCCAGGGCGGCGGGGTCGGGCTGACGCTGGCGCAATGGATGATCCATGGGCAGCCCGAGCAGAACAGCTTCGCGCTGGATGTGGCCCGTTTCGGCAAATGGACCACGCCGGGCTACACGATCCCCAAGGTGATCGAGAATTACCAGACCCGCTTCTCGGTGAGCTTCCCCAACGAGGAGCTGCCCGCCGCTCGTCCCTTCCGGACGACGCAGATGTACGACATCTTCACCGAGCTCGGCGCGGTGTTCGGCCAGCAATACGGGCTGGAAGTGGTGAATTACTTCGCGCTGCCCGGCGAGCCCCGCTACGAACAGCCGAGTTTCCGCCGCTCCAATGCCTGGGAGGCCACGCGGGCCGAGGTCATGGCGGTGCGCGACGGTGTGGGCATCAACGAGGTGCAGAATTTCGGCAAGTTCCGCGTCACCGGCCCCAATGCCCGCGCCTGGCTCGACCGGATCATGGCCGGGCGCGTCCCTGTCCCCGGGCGCATCGCGCTCTCACCGATGCTGGCGCCCTCCGGCCGGCTGATCGGCGATTTCACCATTTCCTGTCTGGCGGAGGGCGATTTCCAGCTCACCGCCTCCTATGGCGCGCAGGATTACCACCTTCGCTGGTTCGAGCAGCATCTCGAAAGCGGCAGCGGCGTGCGGGTGCGCAATGTCTCCGACCGGCGCACCGGCTTCCAGATCGCCGGGCCGAAGGCGCGCGAGCTGCTCGCCCGCGTCACCCGCGCAGATGTCTCCGCCGCTGCCTTCCGCTTCATGGATGTGAAGCGCCTTGTGATCGGCATGGCCGATGCCATCGTCCAGCGCATCTCCTATACCGGCGATCTCGGCTACGAGATCTTTGTCGCCCCGGAAAGCCAGCGTCACCTCTGGCATGTGCTGACCGAGGCCGGCGCGGATCTCGGCCTGCGCCCCTTCGGAATGCGGGCGATGATGTCGCTTCGGCTCGACAAGGGGTTCGGGTCCTGGCTGAGCGAGTTCTCCCCCGATTACAGCCCGGCCGAAACCGGCATGGACCGCTTCATCGCCTGGAAGAAGGAGGCCGAATTCATTGGCCGGGCGGCGGTCGAGGCCGAGCGGGAAACCGGTCCCGCGCGCAGGCTCTGCAGCTTCATCGTGGAGGCCGAGGATGCCGATGTGGTCGGATATGAGCCGATCTGGCTAGATGGCGCCGTGGTCGGCTTCTGCACATCGGGCGGGTATTCGCATTATGCCGACAGATCGGTCGCCATCGGGTTCCTGCCGGTGGACAGGATCGTCGAGGGGCTCGATGTCGAGATCGAGATCCTCGGCTCGATGCGCAAGGCAAGGCTCCGGTCTGCGCCGCTCTTCGACGCCGATGGCGCCCATATGCGCGGGTAAGTGCGAGCTTCGGCAAAAAAACGGGGATGGGCGGCGAGCAGCGCGCCCACCCCCAGAGAAGCGCCGTCGCTTCGAGGTCAATGCAGCTGTGCTGCCGCCCCGTCTTGCGGCGCAAACCCGCGTTCCATTTCCAGTTTTCCAGTCCGGGACGATATCCTGCCAGCCAGCGGCAATCCCTTCGGCGCCTCGCGCCGGCTCGCCTCCTCGCCAAGCATGACCCTGATCGTCGCACGCTTGTCCGGCCCGCTGCGGCTCATCGCCATCCACAGGACCGAAAGCACGCCACTCCCGATCCGCGCCCTGTCGCCGGGACGAAGCCCGGCGACAGATCTTGTTCCAGATGGTGTCTCCACCCTGTCCCCCGGCCGATAGACGCGCAACACCTGTCGTGCGGACACGCTTTCGGCCGGCGGCATCGCTGCCAGCTTTTGTTCTGCCATTTCTGCCCCTTCGGCGGCTTTTCTTTTTGAGCCGTCCGTTATGGGCTGAGGTTAACACCGGCGCGATTCGCTTGTGCAGGGGAGAAATGACCCGGCCCGGAACTCGCTGGGAATGTGAGTCTTTTAGGGGACAGTCCGGCATCCGGGCGGCGGCGGAGCAGACAGTCCCGGCCCCGGACCGCAACCGTAAGGAACGCCAGGGGCAGCCGTGCCGGGGACTGTGCGACACCATCGGAAAAAAAGGCGTTTCTTGCCTGCCAAAGCCGAAAAAGACCCGTGCAGGAGAGTGGCATCGGCGCCGCGCCAGGATGTGCGGCCCCAACGTCGCTGGCCGGCGCGAAACCGGGTGCGGGTCCTGCCGATTTCCACCGTCCAGACAAAAAACGTCCAGACAGAAGAAGGGGGAGCGAAGCCGCTCCCCCGGGCCCAGGGTCCCCACCCAGAGCCTGTTATTGCCGCAGCAGCACCGCCTCGTGCTTCTTCAGCGTCCGGCGCGCGGCAACATAATCGTCGCGGCCTTCCTGCGTTCCGAGCTCCGGGAAGATCTCCAGGATCTCGCCCCGCTGCGCGCTGTCGATGCCGTTCAGCGTGTAGTCGCCCGGCTGGAAGCTCTCCGTCCAGGAGCCATCCGCCAGCACCACTTCATGGTGATCGAACATGAAGTGGATATAGGTCGTCTGCAGCTGCGGCAGGCGCCGGATCCCCTGCCGGCCGACCAGGTGCTTGGCCGCGACCAGGACCTCATGCTCGGCGAAATAGAGCGAGGTGCGGTCATTGGCGACCAGCATGCGGTGGTTCGGCGAGACCAGCATGTCGCGCTCGGGCAGGTTGTCGCCCAGCGAGCCGGCCGGGATCAGGATCGGCTGCAGATGCGGCACCTTGGACAGCTTTCCATAATCGAGCGCTTTCTGACCGGACCAGCGGACCTCCTGGATGCCGTTGTCGCGGGTGATGATCTTGTCCCCGACGCAGATCTCCTCTGCCAGCTTCTCGCCCGAAGGCGTGGCAACGCGCGTTCCCGGCGTGAAGCAGGGAATGACATTCTCGATCTCGGAGAAGGTCGCGGTGCCGGCAACCGTCGTGCCATCGGCCTCGTAGAAGGTCACCGTGCCGGACTCGGTGGTCGGATCGCCATTTGTCCAGTTCACCGTGAGCGGATTGCCGTAGCTGGACAGGTCGAGCGTGTCATTGTCGACACCGCCCTCGCCGCCAACCACCACGTCTTCGTCTCCGATATCGACGAAGGTATCCTGGTCGTCGCCTCCGGAGAGACGGTCGCCGCCATCTCCGGAAACGTTCGCATCGCCCGAGATGGTGTCGTCCCCTGCGCCGCCGAAGACGATGTCGCGCCCCACGCCACCATACAGCGTGTCGTTTCCGACGCCGCCATCGAGGCCGTCATTTCCGTCTTCGCCGTAGAGGGTGTCGTTGCCGGCGCCGCCAAAGACGAGATCGGTGTCGCTCCCGCTGAAGACCGTGTCGTTGCCATCGCCAGCAAGAATGACGTCCTGCTCGTCGACAAGCGGCAGCACGGCGTCATCGCCATCGACGAGGTCGCCATCGGGGTCACCGGTATAGGAGGTGTCGATGACATCGGCGCCATCCGTGCCCTCGACCACGCCATCGACCGAGGTCGTATTGGTCGCCATCGCGCTCTGCAACACGGGGTCCTGGTCCCCGCCGATCACATAGACATTCTCGATTTCCGAGAAGCTCGAGGTCCCGGTCACGTTCAGGTCGCTGTCGTAATAGGTGACCGTGCCCGCTTCCGGGTCGGTGTCATCATATTCGACCGTCGCCAGGCCACCGGCGACCAGGATGTCGTTGTCGTCGCCGCCTTCGCCGCCATAGACGACGTCATTGACCAGCGTGCCGATGATGTCGGCATCGTCGCCGCCATAGACCGTATCGGCATCGTCATCCAGGCCACCGAACAGGACGTCACCGCCAGCATCGCCGAAAACGCTGTCCACGCCCTCGCCGCCGAACACAGCGTCCGCGCCTTCGCCGCCCTGCAACTCGTCATCGCCCTGGTTGCCACGAATGGTGTCGTCGCCCTCGCCGCCCTCGACATAGTCGTTGTCGATCCCGGCATCGATCTCGTCATTGCCGCCCTGGCCATAGATGGTGTCGTCGCCGGCACCGCCATAGAGCGTGTCATTGCCCGCGGCGCTGTCATCCGCCTCCGGCGCGTCCGAGCTGTAATCCACATGCGCATTGTCGAAGCTGGCGCCGGAATTGCCGAGATCCACCGTCACGATCACGTCGTTGAAATCGGCGTCGCCCAGGCATTCCATGTCTTCGAAGGCGATGGTCACCGCGCCGGTAACGGGATCGACCGAGACCAGGTCCGTATGCGCGACACCATCCGTGTTCAGGTCGACATTGGCGCCATAGCCGGAGGAGAAGAAGGTGCCATCGGGGCTGTAGATGCCGACGCCGACGATATCGCCCGGCTCCACTTCATATTCGTAGACATTGCCGCCTTCGTGGATCGTGTTCGAGCTGAGCACTTCCAGGTTGGTGATGTCGCCGGTATCGGGGTCGATCGTGTAGACGAAGAGCTTGTTGGGATAGGAGACGGTCGTCCCCTCGCCCAGCGTGATCGTCACCGTGTCATTCTCGACCTGCGCGCGGTCGCCCCAGATCTCGTCATCGCCTTCGCCGCCATAGACCGTGTCATCGCCCGCGCCGGCATAGACGATGTCGTCATCCGCGGCCTCACCGGGCAGGATGGCGTCGCCATTGTCGATCATGTCGCCTTCGGGATCGCCGGTATAGGCGATGTCGATCAGGTCATCCCCGTCCGTGCCGTCGACGATGCCGTCGAGCTCGGCCGGAAGCTCGATGGAATAGGCCAGGTCGTCGATGGCGCCGGAGACCGGGTTGCTCACCTCCATCCTATAGACGCCCTCGCAGTCGATATCGACGAGGAACGAGCCGCCATCGGCCGTGCCCGGAAGGTCTATCGTCTTGAGAACGTTCCCACTCTCGTCATAGCAGGTGATCGTGCCGCCCTGCTCGAAATCGAGCAGGTTGAGCGAGCGGACATAGGCCGCGCTGTCGAATTCGAAGGTGATCGTGCCACCACAGGCATTGTCGTCGGGATCGCTGGAATCGCCGTCCTCGGAGATGATCAGAACGTTTCCAGCCGTGTCCGAGGCGAGATCGTGATCGCCGCCGGTCGGGTTTTCCGTGTCGAAGATCATCGGCGGGTTGGTGGCGCTCGACGTCGAGATCGTGACGCCCTTGTTCGCATATTGATCGCTGACGACCGCCCCGGTGGCCAGATCATTGAAATCCAGAACGACGTTGGTCATAGCCGCCTCCTATCAGAATTCGCCGCGGGACAGGCGCAATATGGCCCCGGGACATTTGAAATTTCCAAACCCGGTCGAAACGCTCATGCGCCGGGCTTCCGGCGCGGGGCCGGTTGTTCTAGGCGGTAGTCTCATTTCGGTCGCCATGCCGGCGTCCTCCATTCCATTCGCATCCGCATTGCAGGCGACATCTGCAGAATGGCGGCCGTCGCAACGTCTGGTCTGACCGAGGAGGAACGGAAGAAGAGAACGGAGGCCCATGGGGTAAGGTCGACGGCCGACAGCCATCGTGGCGCTCGGTCAAACCGAGCCCCCCCTCACACCTCGTGCATCTGCACTTTTCCGTTGCATGGCGGCAGCCATAACGCGTGCGCGGCCGCCCCCGCAGCCTGCAAACAACACCCCCCAGTCGGGCTCGTTGGTTATACCGCGACCGTTTGTTTGCAAGGAAGCGAAAATTGTCCGAAATGTGGCAGTGCCCCCCGAGCAAAGCCTCGAAAATGCTGCATTTCATTAAAATCGACGGCTGTTCCGAGGGGGGGGACTGTTTCCCCGCCCTGCTGCGCTGGAGCCTTTTTTTTAGTGTTTTCAGTGGAAAACGGGACCGTCACGGCCAGGGAGGGTCTGCGACCTGTCCGAATAGCTAGGTTTGACACCCCATGGCGTTTCCAGACTGACAACAATGTCCATTTCGCCACATGCTCGCCACGATCTTGCCGCAAATGGAAAACAAATCACCACGTCGGTTAACCGCTCGTTGTCATGCCGTCATCAATCCCCGAGATGTGACACGATTGTGGTGCGGATACTGGTTAAGCCTCCGCACCGACGCCCGAATCAAGATCCCCGATCTCCCCGCCTGTCAGCCCGGCACCTGGCCTGCCGGCATGTCGATTCCCGGCAGCCAGGGCTTGAGATCCACAAGGGGCGTTCCGTCCAGGCAATCGATGGCGTCGATCTCGATCACGCCCGCTTCCAGGTCCAGCGCGCGGATGGTGACGGCCGACATGGCCAGCGGATTGGGCCGGTTCGGCGAGCGCAGCGCGAAGGTGCCGCGCGGGGCATCGGTATGGCGCGGGTTCTGCACGATGAGATCGCGGCGGGCGCGGTCCATCCAGTAGATCGCCATCAGGTGGCGGCCCGGCTCCAGCCCGGCCAGCCCCGCCGCATAGCCCGGCGCCAGCTCGATCCGCGCCCCCTGCCCGCTCTCGCGCGCCGCCGAGATATTGCGCGGGCAGCTCTGCCGGTCGGTCCAGGGGCTGCGGATATGGCCGATGAAGGCGATGGCGGCGGTGGCGCTGTCCTCCGGGTCGAAGCCCAGAACGACCTCCCCCTGGCGGATCTCCGGCGTGTCGGTCATCGCGTCTTGTCCTTTCGGTTCTTCCTTGCACCGCAGATGTCGGGTTCCGCCGTCCGATGCCATGCGGAGTGGCGTCGCAGCCCCCGGCCTTGGGGGCTGGCCAGATGCCCCGCCCCTGCCCTGTCTTGCGCCCGCAGGACCACGCCACGCGCCGAGCGCGCCCTAGCACGCCTTGCCGGGGCCCTCCCGGCAGGGGCTCAGACCGGCATCGCAGCAGGCAGGCTATTCGGTCTGCGGAAAGATCACGGCCCAGTCCCGCGCCATGTCGGCGAAATGCCAGCCGCGCCCGGTGCCTTCGTCCAGGCCACGATTCAGCACGCCGATATGTCCTTCGCGGTCATAGGCCCATTCGCGCGACGCATCCGTATGGTGGACATAGAGGCCGAAACCGGGCATCTCGCCGGAGGTCGTCCATTCCAGCATCTCGAAATCGCCATCCGAATTGCCGCCCGCGAAGATCGGGCGCTTGCCGATATGGTGGTTGATGGCGACCGGCTTGCCGGCCTTGTCGTCGTTGAAGAACAGCTCGGGCTGTTTCAGGATCACCGGCCCCGCCTCGCCAACGACATAGTCGGAGACCAGCGAGGAGCCGACGACCTGCGCGGGATCGATCCCGTAGGCATCGGGTGCGAGCACCCGGATGAAGTCGATACCGCCGCCGGAAACGATATAGGTGTCGAAGCCCTCGTCGCGCAGATAGACCAGCAGCTCCAGCATCGGCTGGTAGATCATCGCGTCATAGGGCTTGCCGGTGGTCGGGTGACGGGCCTCTTCCATCCAGGCCGCGACAGAGGCCTTGAACTCGGCCACGCTCATGCCGGAATGCGCGGCGGCGAGCACTTCAAGCAGGCCTTCCTTGCCGGTGGCCATCAGCGCCTCGAAATCGCCGGCAGCGGCCGCCTTGAGCGCATCGGAGGTCAGCGCGGACGGGTCCATCCGGCTCACCATGTCGACGGCGAAGAAGAGCTGGAAATAGACCGGCTGCTCGGCCCAGAGCGTGCCGTCATTGTCGAAGACGGCAATGCGGTCAGCCGGTGTGACGTAATCCTCGGAGGCCGGATCGGTGACGGCTTCGACAAAGGTGATGATGGCGGACTTGGTCTCGCCGGCATTCCAACTCGGAAGTGGATCGGAAAGCGCTGTCGTCGTCGAGATCAACAGGGCAACAATGGCTGTAAACTGGAACTGCATATCGACTCCTTGCGCGACCTCTGGCGCCTGAATGGGAAAGAGCCGCCGCGCCGGGCGGCTCTTTCTTCGATGTATCGCCGCGACCGCAGCTATTGCGTGCCGGCGGACTGGAGCCCCCGCAGCACCTGGTCGATCGAGAAGCTCGCCGGCTCCTGGCGCGGCGGGAAGTCGGCAAAGGTCGACAGGAACTGCCCGACATAGGCCTGCGCCGGGACAAGGAGATAGGCTCGCTCCAGGCGCCATTGCGGATAGTTGATCGCCTCGTGGTCCGCCCGCTCGAACGGATCACTGTAGAGGTTCATGACCTTGGGCAGGCGCAGCGGCACCAGCGGCTCCTGCCACACGTCGAAGCCATGCGCGCGTTGTTCGGCAAAGACCACTTTCCACTGGTCGAAGCGCAGGTTCATCAGGTCCCCGCCATCGGAGAAGTAGAAGAACTCGCGGCGCGGACCTTTCTCGGTCTCGCCCTTGAAATACGGCATGAAGTCATAGCCATCGAGATGCACCGGCTCGTTGCCCTCGCCAAAGGGCGCCTCGGTCAGCATCCGCTCCTTCATGTCACCATCGCCAAGCGCGCCCATGAAGGTCGGGAACCAGTCGAGATGGGAGATGATCTGGTTGGACTTGCGTCCGGGCTCGATGACGCCGGGCCACTTGATCATCATCGGAACGCGGAAGCCGCCTTCCCAGTTGTCGTTCTTCTCGCCCCGGAACGGCGTGGTGCCGCCATCGGGCCAGCTGAACACCTCGGCGCCATTGTCGGTGGAATACATCACCACCGTGTTGTCGGCGATGCCCAGCTCGTCGAGCTTGTCGAGCATCTGGCCGACCATCTTGTCATGCTCGACCATGCCGTCGGGATAGACGCCGAGACCGGTGACGCCCTGGCTCTCTTCCTTCAGGTGGGTGAAGATGTGCATGCGCGTGGTGTTGTACCACAGGAAGAAGGGCTTCTCCTGATCGACCGCGCGGTCGATGAAATCGAGCGCGCCTGCAGTGACCTCCTCGTCGATCGTCTCCATCCGCTTGCGGGTCAGCGGTCCGGTATCCTCGATCGATCCGTCGGCGGAGGACTTGATCACGCCGCGCGGGCCGAAATTCTCGCGGAAGGCCGGGTCCTTCGGATAATCCACGTTCTCCGGCTCTTCCTCGGCATTGAGATGGTAGAGATTGCCGAAAAACTCGTCGAAGCCGTGATTGGTGGGCAAGTGCTCGTCGAGATCGCCGAGATGGTTCTTGCCGTATTGCCCGGTCATGTAGCCCTTGGACTTCATGTACTCGGCAATGGTCGGGTCCTTCTCGGAGATCCCCTCCTTGGCACCGGGCAAACCGACCTTCAGCAGCCCCGTGCGAAAACCGGACTGGCCGGTGACAAAGGACGCACGTCCGGCGGTGCAGCTCTGCTCGCCATAGCCATGGGTGAAGAGCATGCCCTCATTGGCGATCCGGTCGATATTGGGCGTCTCGTAGCCCATCATGCCCTGGTTATAGGCGGAGACGTTCCAATACCCGACATCGTCTCCCCAGATAACGAGGACATTTGGCCGGTCCGCATCCTGCGCCTGTGCTCCAGCGCCAAAGGCAAGGGCCCCTGCGGTCAGGCTGGCAGTCAGCGCTTTCCGATACCTGAACTGTAGTCGCATGAAATTCTCCTCTTTTGTGGACGCCCCTACGGGCCGAAAACGCTCTTTGGCAAATCATCAAAGGCAGAGCAGAGAGGCGCGCGATCCTCCGCGCGCGGAAGGCACGGAGGGGGCGTCACGGTCTGACGCCCCTCCCCTTGGCTTGCGGCTCATGGTCCCGTCGCGGGCAAGTCCGCTACGCGATCACTTCGAGCCGACGGAGCCCAGGATCTTCTCCTTGGCGTCACCAATGGTGAAGCTGCCGGGCTTCTGACGCGGCGGGAACTGCTCGAACGTGGCCAGGAACTCGCTGACATATTCGGCCGCCGGAAGCAGCAGGAACACGTGATCGAGATACCAGTCGTAATAGGTGTTCGAGGTGATGTTCGCGCGCTCATAGGGATCGCGGCGCAGGTTGAAGAGCAGCGGGATACGCAGCTCGGTCCAGGGCTCGGCCCAGGCGCGCAGCGTCTGCGGGTAACGATGCTCCAGGAAGATCGCCTTCCAGTCATTGTAGCGCAGCGCGGTCAGGTCGCCGTCATCGGAGAAGTAGAAGACCTCGTTGCGCGGCGTCTCCTCGGCCTTGCCCGTCAGGTAGTCGAGCGTGTTGTAGCCGTCGAGATGGACATTGTACTGCCGGCCGATGGCTTCGACGCCACCTTCAAGCAGCTGCTCCTTGATGTCCGGAACACCGGCCATCGCCAGGAAGGTCGGCAGCCAGTCCATGTGGTGCATGATCTCGTTGGAGACCGAGCCCGGCTCGATCATGCCCGGCCAGCGAACCATCGCCGGAACGCGCCAGCCGCCTTCCCAGTTGGTGTTCTTCTCACCACGGAAGGGCGTCATGGCCGCATCGGGCCAGGAGTTCATATGCGGACCGTTATCGGTCGAGTACATGACGAAGGTATCGTCGACGATGCCAAGCTCTTCGAGCGCGTCGAGCAACTCGCCGACATGACCGTCATGCTCCACCATGCCGTCGGCATATTCGTCCTGACCGGAGATGCCGCGATTCTCGTCCTTCACATGGGTCCGGAAATGCATCCGGGTGCCGTTCCACCAGACGAACCACGGAACGTCTTCCGCTTCCTTGCGCTTGATGAAGTCGATGGCGGCGGCGAGGGTTTCCTCGTCAACCGTTTCCATGCGCTTCTTGGTCAGCGGGCCGGTATCCTCGATGGAACCGTCCGCCGAGGATTTCACCACGCCGCGGGGGCCGTATTTCTCGCGGAATGCGGGATCGGTCGGGTAATCCGGCAGCTCGGGCTCTTCCTCGGCATTGAGGTGATAGAGATTGCCGAAGAACTCATCGAAACCGTGATTGGTCGGCAGCATCTCGTCGCGGTCGCCGAGGTGGTTCTTGCCGAACTGGCCAGTGGCATAGCCCTGGGCCTTGAGCAGGCCGGCAATGGTCGGATCCTCGACCTGCATGCCTTCCTTCGCGCCCGGCATGCCGACCTTGCTGAGGCCGGTGCGGAACACGGACTGGCCCATGATGAAGGAAGAGCGACCTGCGGTACAGGATTGCTCTGCATAATAGTCGGTGAAAATCATGCCCTCATCGGCCACCCGGTCGATATTCGGCGTCTGATAGCCCACCACGCCCATCGTGTAGGCCGAGATATTGGACTGGCCGATATCATCGCCCCAGATCACCAGGATATTGGGCTTCTCGGCATCCTGCGCCCAAGCCCCCACCCCACTCAGCGCAAGTCCCAGAAGGGACGCGCCGGTCAGGGCTCGCAATGATAATTCAAAACGCATTCTTGTCTCCCTGTGCGGGTGGATTCCTTTGATCCACCTCAACTAATTAAAAACCAGATCCCGGACGCCCATTTGGGACTCGCCCGGACAAAACAACCATGAAGCGAGCAGGCCGAGCTTGCAACATCGACACACCCACAATCCGATACTATGGTTCGATCGTCAGACTTTTCTAGTACGCTCGACCTTGGACCATCCCATCAAATGACGGCTTTCCCCAACCAACTCTCTTCACGTAACGCGCGGGATGAAGCGCGCGCTGTTCTCGAGGCTCGCGGTTGGCTGGCTGGCAGACGCGCCGACCTGCGCGCCGACCTGCTTGATGGCGGCCGGCTCGTCGATTTCGACTCGGGCGAAACGCTCCACGGTCTGGGTGACCCACCAAACGGTCTGTACGGGCTTGTCTCGGGCGTGGTCCGGATCCTGATCCCGGGCGAAAATGGCGAGGTGATCACCACCCATCGCGCCGAAGCCGGTTTCTGGATCGGGGACCTGGCGCTCTTCTCCGAACAGGTCCGGCTGGTTGGCGTTGTGGCCCGCGGCCCGGTGACCGCGTTTTTCCTGCCGCGCTCGCATCTGCGCAAGCTGGTGCAGGCCCGGCCAGAGATCATGCGCGATTTCTACGCCCTGACGCATCAGAACATGCAGACCGCCCTGCGCCTGCTGGCGAACCTGTCGGTCACACGAGCAAACTGCCGTATCGCCTTGAGATTGCTTCATATTGCCGATGAAGCGCGTCACTCGGATGGCTGGATAGAACTCGCACAGGAGGAGCTGGCCGAGCATACGGCTGTCTCGCTGCCCACGGTGCAACGCTGCCTGAGGCAGCTCTCGGAAACCGGCGCGATCGAGGTCGGCTATGGCCGGCTGCGGCTGCTGGATCGGACGCGGCTCTTCGAGCTTGCCAGTGGATGATGCAAGGCGCCGGATCTGCCTGCCCGGACGAAAGCCCTGTGTCCCCCCAATCAGCTCTGGCAACTTCCTCACCGGCAAGGCTAGCCTGACCGCAACCAACAGGAGATTCCCCATGGCCGGATCCGCAACGGCGCGCCTCGCTCGAAAGGCCGCAAGCCGCCTCGGCCTTGCCCGTCCGGCGGGCGTCCTGCTCGCGATTACTCTGGCCAGCGCGCCGGTCGCCGCCGAGGATGTGCCTGACCGCCCCGACTATGTCGGCAGCGAGGCCTGCGTGGAGTGCCACGAGGGCGAGTGGGAGGACTGGACCGGCTCGCATCACGACCTCGCCTGGACCGAGACCAGCGAGGGCGTCCTCGCGGATTTCGACGACACCGCTTTCAGCCACCGCGGAATCACCTCGCGCTTCACCCGGGAAGGCGAGACGCTCTTCATCGAAAGCGACGGGCCGGATGGCGCCATGACCCGCTGGCCGGTGGCCGGCGTGATCGGCATCGAGCCACTGCAGCAGTATTTCGTCGAGACGGAACCGGGCCGGTTCCAGACTTTCGACATCCCCTGGGATACCGAGCGGAACGAATGGTTCCACATGTATGCCGAACAGCACCTGCCCGCCTCCGACGCCTTCCACTGGACCGGACCCTACAAGACCTGGAACAACCGCTGCGCCGAGTGCCACGCGACCGACTACCAGCGCAATTTTGACCCGCAGGAAGGGCGTTACAGCTCGACCATGTCCGAAATCGGCGTCGGCTGCGAAGCCTGCCACGGTCCCGGCGCGACGCATATCGCCTGGGCGAACGACGGTCCGGGCGAGGCCTGGCCACCGGAGGGTCTGGGCGCGACCGGCCTGACCATCGATTTCACCAGCGCCGATATCGAGACCGAGATCCAGCAATGCGCCGCCTGCCATTCCCGGCGCGGCCCGCTGGAGGGCGGCTCGCCGCTGCCCGGAACGCCGCTTCACGACGCCTATCGCCTCTCGACCCTGCGCGCCCCGCTCTACCACCCCGACGGCCAGATCCTCGACGAGGTCTATGTCTACGGCTCCTTCCTGCAATCGAAGATGTACGAGAAGGGTGTGACCTGCTCGGATTGCCATGATGTCCACAGCGCAACCCATTACAACGAGGGCAACGGCATCTGCATGAGCTGCCACTCGCCGGCCGGCAATCCGGAGTTCCCGACGCTCCGGCTGGCCGAGTATGACAGCCCCGAACACCATTTCCACGAGCAGGGCAGCGAGGGCGCCCAATGCGTCTCCTGCCACATGATCGAGCGGGTCTATATGGGCGTCGACGGGCGGCACGACCATTCCTTCCGCGTCCCCCGGCCCGACCTGAGCGTGGCCACCGGCGCTCCGAATGCCTGCACCGACTGCCATGCGGCCGAGGGCCCGTTCTGGGCCCAGGCCGAACTGGAGAAACGCTTCCCGGACTCGGCCTATCGTGGCCCGCATTTCGCGACCGCCTTCGCAGCCATCCGCGGCGGCGATATCGGCGCCCGGGACGAGCTGATCGAGATTGCGCTCTCGGACCAGCCCGGCATTGTCCGCGCCACCGCGTTGGAACTGCTCGCGCCCGTGGCCGAGCCCGTCCATGCTGACCAGCTGGCCCCGCTGCTCCTGGATCTCGACCCGCTGGTTCGCGCCAACGCGGTCCCGGTGCAGCGCCAGGCGCTGCCCGAGATGATGGTCGAGCGGCTTCTGCCCCTGCTGACCGACGACCGCCGCGTCGTGCGCAATGCCGCAGCCCGGGAGATGCTCGCCGCCCCGGTCGCGAACCTGTCCGAACAGCATCGGGGCGCTCTCTCCAGCGCCATGGGAGAGTGGCAGCAAACCCTAGCGGTCACGACAGATTTCCCTGAGACACAGCTCATTCTCGGCGGCATCGCTCTGACCACGCGCAACCTGCAGGGTGCCATGGCCTCCTTCCGGGAAGCGGTCCGGATCGACCCGCAAATGACCCAGGCCTGGTCGATGCTCGCACGGCTCGAAGCCGCGGCCGGCCGCCCCGAAGCCGCGCGCGAGGTGCTGCAGGCGGCCATTGCGGCCAACCCGGACGCGGCAGAACTTCAGGTCCTTCTGGACCAGCTTCCCTGACCGGGGGCGCAGGAAGATTCCGTCAGAAGATGTTTTCGGATTTCCGGAACGTTAGGACTTTCATGTTCTGAGTGGCACGAACGAAGAACTTGAAAGAACGGAACCGTCAATGTCGTCGTCCACTCATCGGCTCGACTGGAGCCACTGGAGCATTCGCAAGCAAGTCAACTTTGCCATGGGGAGCGTCGGCCTCCTCTTGCTCGCCATCGCCGTGATCGCGGTGGTACTGACCAACCAGATCGGTGGCATTTTCAACGAATATCGCGCCGCGGCGCGCCAGAGCCTTGCCGCGACCGATATCGGCAATGATCTCGCCCAGGTGAGGCGCCTCGACTTCCAGTATCGGGTCTCCAGTTCCAAGGAAATCGAGGCGGAAATCCTCGAGATGACGGACGAGCTGCTCGAACACAGCGCGGAGAACGTAGAGAAATATGCGGATCGGCCCGAGCTGGTCGAGCTCTTCAGCTCGATTTCGGACGATCTGAAGAGCTATCGATCGAATTTCGAAGCTGCCGCCTTTCTGCAGGACCGCCGCAACGCCCTGGTGGAAGACATCTCGCAGATTGGTCCTTCGGCACGCAAGAAGCTCTCGGAAGTTCTGATGGATGCCAGCATGATGGATTCCGGACCAGCAGTATTCTCGGCATCGATCATCCAGGAGCATTTGCTGCTCGGGCGAATCTACATGGAAAAATTCCTGCTGAGCAACGATCAGAGCGCCTATCAGGAAGCCCTGGAGCATATCGACACCGCCATGGCAAAGCAGGACACCATGCTCGCGATGTTGAGCGACCCGGACACCAAGACGGTCGCCGGCGAGGCGATGATGGAAATCTTCAGATTCCGTGCCGCCGCGGAGCGCGTGCGGCTGGCAATCGAACAGCGCAACGTCGCCTATGCGGAGATGGACAAGCTTGCCCCCCATATCGAGGAGCTTCTTGCCGGCTTCCAGCAGGACGTCGTCAGCCGCCAGAACACGCTCGGTCCGGAAGGCGGAACCGCGATCAAGACCGTCTCGCTTACGGTGAAGATTCTCGGTGTGATTTCCGTGCTTGTCGCGATTCTCCTCTCCTGGCGGATCGGAGGCGCCCTGTCGCGCAAGATCAAGGGCTCCGTGGAAACCATGAGTGAGCTGGCAGAGGGGAACCTTGATGTCGAGGTGACCGATCAGGACAAGCAGAACGAGATGGGCGAAATGGCGCGCGCGCTGGTTGTCTTCCGTGACAACGCGCTCGAGGCGCGGCATCTCGAACAGGAGAAGGAAGAAGCAGACCAGCGCGAGCGTCAGCTTCAGGCCGAACAGGCCGAGCGCGACCGTGACGCCGCCGAGCAAGCCAAACGGCGTGCGGAGGAAGAGCGTCGCCAGTTCGAGGAGCTTGAAAAGTTCCGGAAATCCGTCGATGCCGTCATCACGCAGGCTGCGGAGGGCGACTTCACCCCCCGCATCGCCCTCACGACCTCGAATGAAGGCTTCCGCCAGATGGCGCAATCGATCAACGCCATGCTCGAGAATGTCGAGGCGGGTGTCTCCGAAACGGCGCGCATCCTGCGCGACATGTCGACCGGTGACCTGACCGGGCGCATGTCAGGCGAGTTCCGTGGAGCCTTTTCGCAACTGAAGTCGGACGTGAACCGTACGATCGAGACGATGAGCGGATTGCTCGGCGAATTGACCGAGCGCGGAGCAAGCGTCGACAGCAAGTCTGCCGAGCTCCAGGCTGCGGCTCAGGACATGTCGCGTCGAACCGAACAGAACGCCGCCTCGCTGGAGGAAACCTCCGCGGCTCTGGAAGAGATGTCCGCCGGCGTCAAACAGGTTGCGACAACGGTTTCGCAGGCAAATAGCGAGGCCAACGCGGCAGCCGACGCCGCCAGGCAGGGCGCTCAGATCAGCCGGGATGCCGTCAATGCCCTGTCGGAAATCACCGATGCCTCCAAACGCATGGATTCCATCGCCGGGATCATTGAGGACATCGCTTTCCAGATCAATCTTCTGGCGTTGAATGCCGGAGTCGAGTCGGCCCGTGCCGGCGAGGCAGGAAGGGGCTTTGCCGTTGTCGCCTCCGAGGTTCGCTCGCTCGCGCAGAGATCGACCGAGGCCGTCGCGGAGATTACACAGGTGATCTCGATCGCGCGAGAAAAGGTCGAAACGGGCTCGCAAAGCGTTGGCAAGACCCAGGCCACGCTGGACAAGATCGTTGCCGCGGTGAACCGGGTCAGCGAGCAGATGGAAAGCGTCACGGAATCGATGGACCAGCAATCGACCGGGATTGCCGAAATCAACACAGCGGTCACAACGCTGGATTCCAGCACGCAGGCCAATGCTTCTGTTTCCGAGGAAGTCACAGCTGCAAGCAGCGTTCTACAAGACGATGCACGCAATCTCAGCGCATCTCTGAGCGCCTTCCGGACCGAAAAATCGACATTTTCCGCGCCACGTCGCCACGATGAGGACAAGGGCTTCGCGGCATAGGTTCGACACGGACACCTTCCCGTTCCTGTTTGGGTCCGGTCAGACCGAAGCCGGAACGGGGAACCTCGCGCTCACGCCGTGTTTTGCAGGAGATGTAATCGCCCCAGGCGCAACAGGGATCTTGAGGCAGTGCCTGACGCGTTGTCGGGTGTTGACAATTGTCCGGCCTCTCTTCGAGGCCTCAGAGATGCTGCGGGCCTCCTATGGTTTTGGAAGGTCGGGTCCAAATCAACGCCGCGTGCTCAGCGGCACTTTGTTGCACACTGGTTTTCTCAACCCTGTCTCACGACCGTTGGCCTGGGTGAATCGGGTGAACGGCAAGCCCCGTCGAGATCATCCGCTATCGTCCCGGCGTGATCTCGGTCGATTATGACCAGAACACCGGCGAGCCGAGCAACAAGATCAACAACCGCCCCGAACCGGCGGCGAACATCATCCATCTGCAAGCGCCCTTTGGCCGTGCGCCTCTCAGCCTCGCCCGTGAGGCCATCAGCGTTACCTTCGTCATGGAGCGCCACGCGGCCCGGCTCTTCCGGCGTGGGGCTCGCCCCTCCGGTGCTCTGACCTTCCCCAAGGGGATGGGCGAAGAGAGCGTCAAGAAGGCCCGCGAGGCGTGGCGCCTGCCCCATGAGGGCGACGACGCAGGCGGGCGCACCGCGATCCTGTTCGATGGCGCCAAGTTCACGCCCTTCACTTTCACCAGCACTGACGCTCAGTTCCTCGAAAACCGGAAGTTCCAGATCCTCGAAGTTGCCCGCGCTTTCCGCGTGCCGCCCTCGATGCTTTTCGAACTGGACCGTGCCACCTGGTCGAACACAGAACAGATGGGCCGAGAGTTCCTGGTCTATTGCCTTGAGCCGTGGCTGCGCGCCCTCGAAGGCGCTTTGCAGCGTGGCCTGTTCCTGCCCGACGAGCGCAAGGAACAGGTGATCCGGTTCGACCGTGACGACCTCACCCGGGCCGATCTCACCCCCCGCGCCACCGTCATCAACAGCCTGATTTCCTCGAAGACGATCAATCCGAACGAAGGCCGTGACTGGCTGGGGCTGCCCCCGCGCGACGGCGGCAACGGCGGAAGCCTGGATGGACGGGCATGTCCATGCCTTTGGGTTCTTCGGGGCTGTTCCGCTGTCGATC
>CANMIP010000023.1 GCA_947497945.1 uncultured Tropicimonas sp.
ACCAGCTTCTGATCCTGTCCATTTGACATGATCCTGGCATTGGCCGCGCTCGAAGGAGCGCGGCCTTCGCCTTTTCCGGCTTTCGACACCCGGGAGTCCTCCCATTCGGGAATCGAAACGAACAGCGTCGAATTCTCTAAGATTTCGTTACTTTTTCCGAAATTCGTACGATCCGCGCCCCATTCCTGCCCGTTTTCGCGGGCCATATAGGCTCATGCCAGGACGGGGATCGGGTCATTGAGAGGCCGACCCGAAGAGATCCGAACGGCCCCAAACCGAGACACACTTTCTGGAGACAGACTATGAAACTTTTCAACCTGATCAAATCTTTCCGCAACGATGAAGACGGCGCCGTGACCGTTGACTGGGTCGTGCTGACCGCCGCCATCGTTGGCCTGGGCATCGCTGTGCTGGCCGCCGTTTCCGGTGGTGTCGAGGATCTCTCCACCGACATCTCCAACCAGCTGCTCAGCCAGGAAATCACCACCAGCTTCTGATCCTGTCCATTTGACATGATCCTGGCATTGGCCGCGCTCGAAGGAGCGCGGCCTTCGCCTTTTCCACCCCGCCCCCAGGAAACACTCCATTTCCAAATTCGGGACAGCGGAACACTTAGTTGACACATTTCGACGGCAAGCTCTTCCTGGGCGGCAATTAACGTCGTGCCGGTATCAGTATGTACGAGTGGGGCCGGAACGGTCCGGGAAGGAACAGGATGTTTCACACGACCGAGGCTTGCGGCTTTGTCCGCGACGAGGCCGGCGAAGCGACAGTCAACTGGGTTCTGCTTTCTGCCGGCGCCATCGTTCTTGCACTCGCGGCGATCACCCTGCTTGGGGACGGCATGGAGGCGAAATCCGAGCTCCTCGCCACGACAATCTCGGAACGTCCCGTCGGAGTCGACTAGCCCGCTCCAGGGCACAGATTCCCAATCTCGCACAATGCTATCAATAACGCAGCTTTGTCATTCCCGAACCTTGCTGCGGCCTTTCTAATGCCGCATTCCTTCTTCAGTGTGGAAACAGAAACTACCAGTGCCCATTTTGTGCACGAGCAGGAATAAATGTAAGGAAAGGACAGTTCATGCGAGTGGTATTCGCCCTGGTCCTGATAGCAGGCATCGGCCTGGCGGGCTTCGCCGTGTTCATGGCCCAGTCCTACATGGAAGATATGAGCGCGGAGCGCGACAGGCTGCTCGCGGCTCAGGCGGCGTCTCCGCCGATGGTCGACGTTGTCGTCGTCCAGAAAGACAAGGCCTATGGCCAGGTCCTGAACAAGGAAGATGTCAAGTGGATGCGCTGGCAGCAAGACAGCGTGCCGACCGGCGCCTTCGTCCGCGATGCATCCTCTTTTCCCGAAGGCAAGGTTCAGGCTGGCGACACGCTCTTTCCCGAAGGCGTGCCCGATCGGTTCGTGATCACGTCGATGATGCAGTTCGAACCGCTTCTTGTACACAAGGTGACGAATCCCGGCGAGGATGCCGGGCTGACCTCCCGGCTGAGCAAGGGCATGCGCGCCTTCGCGATCCGAGTCGACGTCTCCTCCGGCGTGTCGGGGTTCCTCAGACCGGGTGACCGGGTCGACGTCTATTGGAACGGCTCCTCCGCCGGGGGCGAAGGGCGCGGCAGTATCACGAAGCTGATCGAGACCAGCATGAAGCTGATCGCCGTCGACCAGATTGCCGACACGGCGCGGACGACCCCGGTCATTGCGCGCACCGTCACAGTCGAAGCCTCCCCACAGCAGGTCGCGAAACTCACCCAGGCACAATCCTCGGGCAAGCTGTCGCTGTCTCTGGTAGGCGCGGAAGACGACACCGTCGCCGAGGTCAGCCAGGTCGACCAGCGCTCGCTTCTGGGCATCGTCGAACAGGCCCCGGTCGTGGTCGAAGAAAAGCGTGTTTGCACGACGAAGATCCGGCGCGGCGCCGAAGTCATCGTCCAGGAGATCCCCTGCCCGCAGTAATCCCGGCCGGCGCGGCTCCTGCGAAGCCCTTTCAAATCAAGACGCTATCAAGAATCGAACCCGCATCCCCGAAATGGTGTTGCGGGTTCACTACATAAATGTCACCCGCCAACGCCTTGATTCTTGCAATAAATCACAATTGCGGGCACTCTGTCCCAACATGCGGGCGATAAGACCCGTCGAACATATGTGATCGAGAGGCAGGATCACCATGACAGTCAAGACGCTTGTGCGGGCGGGTCTTCTGGGCCTCGCGATTGCCGGCACCTCTTTCGTTTCATACGCGCATGCCGAAACGCTGCGCGTCTCGGGCGGCACGATCCAGCGGGCACTGAAAGTGCCCATGAACCGCGCCGTCGTGGTTGAGAGCGACGCCGCTTTCGCCGAACTATCCATCGCAAATCCGGGAATCGCCGATATCTCGACGCTCTCCGAGCGCTCGATCTACGTGCTCGGCAAGGCGCCGGGGCGGACAACGCTGACGCTTCTGGCCCCCGATGGCACACTCATCACCAATGTCGAGGTGCAGGTCACCGCCGATGTCGGAGAACTCAAGGAGCGGCTGCGCGAAGTGCTGCCGGGCGAGCAGATCGAAGTGCGCCCCGCAAATGACGGCATCGTGCTCTCCGGGACAGTAACCAGCGCCGTGGCGCTCGACCGCGCCCTGGACCTGGCCAATCGCTACGCACCCGACCGGGTCTCCAACCTGCTGATGGTTGGCGGCACCCAACAGGTCATGATGAAGGTGCGCTTCGCCGAGATGAGCCGGACGGTTTCCAAGTCGCTCGGCTTCTCCGCAGCCGTGAACGGCATCGCGGGCGGCGGCGATATCGGCTTCGTCGGCGGCAACGGCACCTACCTGAGCGACAACAACCTTTCCAACCTCTTCGATGGCGACAGCGACACGGGCATCACGCTCGGCGATGGAACCGAAGGCGCGTTCCAGCTCGGCTTCGGAGCCGGCGATGTCGAATTCGCCGTCCTGATCGAAGCGCTGGAATCGAAGGGCTTCGTGCGCACGCTGGCCGAACCGAACCTGACCTCGCTGTCGGGCCAGGCCGCGAGCTTCCTTGCAGGCGGCGAATATCCGGTTCCGATCACCGATGACGAGGGGAATATCACCGTCGAATTCAAACCCTTCGGTATCGTGCTGAACATGACGCCCCGGGTTGTCGGCGACAATATCAACCTGTCGCTCTCGGCCGAGGTCAGCGCGATCGACGAGTCGATCAGCTACACAGACTCGGGGCTTTCGATCGCCGGTTTCGCGACCCGAAAAACCGAAAGCACCGTCGAGATGCGCGACGGCGAGAGCTTTGCCATCGCCGGTCTGCTGGAGGACGATTTTCAGGACCTGAGCACCCAGGTGCCCTGGCTTGGCGACATCCCTGTGCTGGGCGCCCTCTTCCGCTCGGCCGATTACGAGCGCGGCCAATCCGAACTGGTCATCATCGTCTCGGCACATCTCGTGACCCCGACTCGCGGCGACGCATTGGCGCTGCCCACGGACCGGGTCCGGCCGCCAAGCGAGAACCAGCTTTTCATGCGCGGAATCACCGCCGTGACCAATCGGCCCGTAACCGGCGGCGCGGGCGAAGTGGCCCGACAGGACTTCACCGGTTCCTACGGCTACGTGATGGAGTGAGTCAGATGAAAACCCACACACTCACCCTTGCCGCCTTCACCACCAGCCTGATGCTGGGCGGCTGCGCCTATTGGAACGAGGAGGCCGGCGCCTTTCTCGACCAGGGTGACTTCGGCAATGCGACGCTGAACAACCAGCTCGCCCATACCTGCCGCAAGCTCACGCCCGCGAATGTCTCGAAATACGGCAACCCGCTCTCTTCGGGCTGCCCGGGTCGGATCCAGGACGGCAAATACGCCATGTTCGCCTATGGGGAGACGATCACGAGCGCGACGGAGAAGACCTCCAGCTCGGTCGAGAACGCGGATCTCGAGGCCCAGCAATAAATAGCTCCAATTCTGATCGCTTTGTTGCGAACGGCGCCTCCCCGGAGGCGCCGTTTTTCGTCGAATTGCCTGTTTTCGTAACGGTTTTCCGTACCCCGTCAGCGGTTTTTGCCCTTGTATCAGCGGAAATCAGCGCATCGTGGTTTATTCTCGCTCTGGAAACAGAAAGCGATTTAGGCGAGAACAAGCTCCACTTTCCGCACGGTGACGACATTCCGGCCCAACTTTTGCCCGGATTTGCGGGCAAACAGGGCGCAGGAGTAGTGTGTGCAAAATGTGTGCACGAGAGACGGGTTCGACCGGTAGAGCCAGGAAGGCCGCGCCGAGATTTCAACCGACCGCGTCATCTGAGAAGGACGATTTGCGAATGAACACCAGCGCTGCATTGCAACCAGAGCCCGCACCCGTGGCCGCGTGCACGGTCAGTCGCGACGTGCAGAATTTCGACCTGTTGATCGAGGACATGGAAGCGGAACTTGGCGAAAGCTGGGGCGACCTGAGCTTTGCCGATGCCGCGGCCTTTCTCGCGCAGCCCGATGCCAACGCGTTGGAATTCATAGCAATCGCCATTGACAGCGAAGATGAGAGCGAGATCGCCATGATTGGCGACCTGATCCATCTGGCGCAGGACAAGGGCGTCAAGGTGCTGCTGATCGCGCAGGATGTCGGCCCTGTCGTCCTGCACCAGCTGCTCAATTTCGGTGCCGACGGTTTCCTTCCCTACCCCTTGCCGGAGGGCACGCTGCACGAGGCGATCGAGCGCCTGCGCGCGCCTGAGCCCGTTGCGCCGCCGCCCTCTGTGCCGGGCACGGATGGTCACGCACAAAAGGCGTCGGGCGACCGGGACGGGGTGATTCTCGCCGTTCACGGCCTGGCGGGCGGAGTCGGCGCAACAACTTTTGCCGTCAATCTCGCCTGGGAACTGGCCACCGCACAGAAGAAGGATGGCCCGACCGTCTGCCTGCTCGACCTCGATTTCCAGATGGGCACGACCTCGACCTATCTCGACCTGCCCCGCACGGACATCGTCTACGAGCTGATCTCGGACACGGCCTCGGCCGACAGCGACAGTTTCCGCGCCTCGCTCCAGATCTATGGCGACAAGGTCCATGTCCTGACCGCCCCCAAGGACATGCTGCCGCTCGACATCGTCGGGCCGGAAGATGTCACCGCCCTGCTCGACTTTGCCCGCTCCAATTTCGATGTCGTTCTGGTCGACATGCCCAAGACGCTCGTGGCCTGGACGGAGACAGTTCTCAATGCCGCCCATGTCTATTTCGCGCTGATGGAACTGGACATGCGGTCGGCCCAGAACGCACTGCGCTTCATCCGGTTGCTCAAGAGCGAGGATCTTCCCTATGAGCGCCTGCGCTTCGCGCTGAACCGCGCGCCCCGTTTCACCGACCTGCAAGGCAAGGCGCGCGTCAAGCGCATGGCCGAGAGCCTCGACATCGATATCGAGCTGCTGCTGCCGGACGGGCAGCGCCAGGTCACGCAGGCTTGTGATCACGGCGTTCCGCTGTCGCAGAATGCCGCCAAGAACCCGCTGCGCAAGGAAATCGCCAAGCTGGCCGGCTCGCTCTCCGAGCTGATGGCCGCTGAAGCCGACGCTGGCTGAACCCGGCGCGGTTATTAGACAAAGGTCCAGACCATGTTCTCACGCTACAAGAAACAGGCAAACGCCCAGGCGCCTCAGCCCGCCGCGCGGACCGAGAGCGCCGCGTCGGCGGCGCCCGAGGATAAGCGTGCGACACGCGGTCCGGCCCAGGTGAAACCGGCCGCTTCCCCCGCCCGCGCCGTTCCGGCGGACAAGGAGAAGAAGCGCAAGGAACGCCTGAGCGAGATCAAGGTCGAGATGCACAAGGTGCTTCTGGACAGCCTGAACCTCGCGGCGCTGGAACAGGCCACCGAACAGGACCTGCGCGCCGAGATCGCGGCGATCACTGCCGAGACTCTCGAGGAGATGTCCATCGTCCTCAACAAGGATGAGCGTCAGACCCTCCACCAGGAGCTGTTCGACGAGGTGACCGGGCTTGGCCCGCTCGAACCGCTCCTGAAGGACGACACGGTCAACGATATTCTCGTCAACGGCCCGCAGCAGATCTTCGTCGAGCGCTCCGGCAAGCTTGAAGTCTCTGAGATCACCTTCAAGGACGAGAAGCACCTGCTGCGGATCATCGACAAGATTGTCTCCGCCGTGGGCCGCCGCGTCGACGAGTCGAACCCCTATGTCGACGCCCGTCTCGCGGACGGCTCCCGTTTCAACGCCATGGTGCCGCCGATCGCGGTGGACGGCTCGCTGGTCTCGATTCGTAAGTTCAAGAAAGACAAGCTGGCGATTGACGACCTGGTGAAGTTCGGCGCCTTCACCGAGGAGATGGCCGCCTATCTGCAGGCCGCCGTCGCCTGCCGGCTCAATATCATCGTCTCCGGTGGTACAGGCTCCGGTAAGACGACGACACTCAACGCGCTGTCGAGCTTCATCGACAATTCCGAACGCATCCTGACCATCGAGGACACGGCGGAACTCCAGCTGCAACAGACCCATGTCGGTCGTATGGAGAGCCGGCCCGCCAACGTCGAAGGCAAGGGCCAGGTCAGCCAGCGCGACTGTCTGAAGAACGCACTTCGGATGCGTCCGGACCGGATCATCGTGGGTGAGACCCGCGGCGAGGAGGTCATCGACATGCTGCAGGCCATGAACACCGGCCATGACGGCTCGATGACCACGATCCACGCCAACTCCGCCCGGGACGCGGTCAGCCGTCTGGAAAACATGATCGCGATGGCCGGCATCGAGATGCCGCTGAAGGCCGTCCGCGCCCAGATCGCCTCGGCCGTGAACCTCATCGTACAGGCCTCGCGCCTTCAGGACGGTTCGCGCCGCATGGTCTCGATCACCGAAATCACCGGCATGGAGGGCGAAGTCATCTCCATGCAGGAGGTCTTCCGCTACGAGCGCCTCGGCCTGCTGCCGGACGGCAAGATCCTGGGCCGCTTCAACGCCACGGGCGTGCGGTCCTTCCATTCCGAACGGTTCAAGCAATGGGGCTACGATCTGCCGGCCGCCATTTACGAACCGATTGTAGACTGACGGAGAGCGCCACATGACCATATCCGCCGAACCAATCATCTATGGTTTGATCTTCGTCGCCGTTCTGGTGCTGGTCGAGGGTATCTACCTCACCGCCTTCGGCAAGTCGATCAGCCTCAACTCCAAGGTCAACCGCCGGCTCGAGCTGCTCGAAAAGGGCGGCGCGCGCGAGGAGGTGCTCGAACAGCTCCGCAAGGAGATGACGCAGCATATGAATGCGCGCGGCATCCCGCTCTATTCGATCCTGGCCGACAAGGCCCAGAAGGCCAATATCGCCTTCTCTCCGCGGCAGCTCATCCTGGTGATGATGGTGCTGGGCATGGTTGCCTTTGCCGGGTTGTCGATCGGGACGGATGCCGGCCTGGCGGTTCGCATCGTCGTCGCAATCGCCATGGGCGTCGGCTCGGTCTACATGTGGGTTAACGGCAAGGCCAAGAAGCGCCTCGCGCTGATCGAGGAGCAGCTTCCGGACGCGGTCGAACTGATGGTGCGGAGCCTCCGCGTCGGGCACCCCTTCTCCTCCGCGGTCAATATCGTGGCGCGCGAGGTGGCGGACCCGCTGGGATCCGAGTTCGGCGTCATCGCCGACGAGAGCGCCTATGGCCGCGAGGTCTCCGAGAGCCTGAAATCCCTCGCCGAGCGGATGGACATGCAGGATTTGCGCTTCCTCGCCGTGGCCGTGACCATCCAGCAGCAATCGGGCGGCAACCTCGCCGAGATCCTCGACGGTCTGGCCAAGGTCATCCGGGCCCGCTTCAAGCTGTTCCGCCGGGTGAAGGCGATCACGGCGGAAGCCAAGTGGTCTGGCATGTTCCTGTCGGTCTTCCCGATCCTCGCGCTGGTGGCGATCAATGTCATCCAACCGAACTATTATGATGAAGTGAAAGAAACCTCCGTCTTCATTCCGGCCTGCCTGGCCGTGGGAGCGTTCCTCTTCGTCAACGTGGTCTTCATGAAGATCATGGTCAACATCAAGGTCTGAGGAAGCTCATGGAATTTCTGCAGCAAGCAAATGACTGGTTGATCGCGAATTTCGGCGAGCTGGGCCCGCTCTACGCCGTGGGTGTCCTCGGCACGGTTCTCATCGTGCTGACCCTGCCGATCTTCCTGCGCAAGCAGGTGGATCCGCTCGACAAGCTCAAGGCACAGAACCGCGCCGCCGCACTTGAGTCCAATGGCAAGAAAAAGAAGGCGCTGCGTCATGGCGGCGGCTCCGACAAGCTGAACAAATACGCCAACTTCCTCGAGCCGCAGGACGAAGAGGAGATGTCGACCGCCCGGCTGACCATGCTGCAGGCCGGCTATCGCTCCAAATCCGCCGTGCGGACCTTTCACGCGGCGCAGTTCATCCTCGGCGTCGGCTTCCTTCTGCTCGGGGTGCTCTACGCAATCGTCAGCTCGACGACCGGCGAGGTTTCGACCCAGCAGCTCATCCTGGCGATCATCATTCCCGGGGCAATCGGCTACTACATCCCGAAATACTGGGTCAGCCGCCGCCTGCAGACGCGCCAGCAGGAAATCACCAACGGTTTCCCGGATTCGCTCGACATGATGCTGGTCTGCGTCGAAGCCGGCCAGTCGCTGGAGCAATCCATCATCCGTGTCAGCACGGAGCTGCGCGCGGGCTTCCCGGCGCTGGCCGACGAGTTCGAAATCGTTTCGCACGAGATGAAGGCCGGCAAGGACAAGATCCAGGTTCTCAAGGACATGGCCGAACGTTGCGGCGTGCCGGATGTCGCCTCCTTCGTGACGGTTCTGATCCAGTCCGCCAGCTTCGGTACCTCGATCGCGGAAGCGCTTCGCGTCTATGCCGGCGAGATGCGGGACAAGCGCGTCATGCGGGCCGAGGAAAAAGCCAACGTGCTGCCGACCAAGCTGACACTGGGCACGATGATGTTCACCGTGCCGCCACTGCTGATCATCCTGATCGGCCCCTCGATCTACGAGATCTACACCACGCTGAATGCCGGCGCGCTCTGAGGCTCCGAACGTGTTGGACACCGTGCCACGCAGGAAACTGCGTGGCATGTTCCGATTCTGCGCCTCGAATTGACGGGATCGCGCGTTGGATGAGGCCGCGAACAGGGCGGGCCAGACGGTGCGGCGGAATCTCTGCGCACATCCCGACAGGCCGCAAATCGCGGTTCGCGCCGCGTCCTAGACGTGCCGCAGCCCGTGCCGTTTCAGCAATTCGGTCAGCAGCTTGCGCGCCTCTCGCCGATGCGCGCGGTGCAACTGCCCTGCCCTTTCCGCATCGCAGTTCCGGATCGCCTCGCAGACTGCCCGGTGCGCTTCGTTCGATTCCGTCGGCAGCGGCCGCAGCCAGAGCGTGACCGCGCGCGCGCGCCGCACCTGGTCGTTATACATCGCGCAGATCGCCTCGACCCGCTTATTATGGCCCAGCCGGATCAGCGCCGAGTGGAACTCCTCGTCCGCGGCCGCCCAGGCCTCGCGATTCTCCGCCTCCAGCGCCTCGTCCATATGCCGGATCGCCTCTTCGAGCGCCTGGACCTCCTCTTCCGAATGCCCCGCATCGGCGGCCTTTTCGGCACAGAGCCCCTCCAGCTCGGTCAGGATCTCGTAGATCTCCTCCATGTCCGACGGCGCGATCGGCGTAATACGCACGCCGTGGCGCGGGCGCACTTCCAGAAGCCCCTGCGCCTCCAGCCGTAGCGCCGCCTCGCGAACCGGCGTGCGCGACATGCCCAGCAGCTCCGCCAACTCCGCCTCCAGGTAGGTCGATCCAGGCAGGAGATCGCCCGCAAAGATCATTTCCCGCAGCGTGTCCTGCGCCTTCACGGTGTTCGATTTCGGCTTCGGCGCTGCACTCATGGGTTCACTTCCTGTCGGCACCCTGTCTCGGATGACTTGTAAATGGCCTCTTCCATCTCAAGGACCTTGAGATAGTCCCGGGCCGGGTTCTCCAGCGCGCCCTCGCCCCGGAGGAACCGCGCGACATGTTCGCAAAGACGGAAGACGCAATCGCCGCCGAAGCGTCCCCCCGTATAAGGCGCCATCAGCGCGACCTCTTCCATGGATTTGAACCTGCGCAGCCAGACCGAGCCGTCGCCCTTCAACCGCAGCACGCCCCCGGTTCCCTCGATCTGCGCTTCGCCCATGGTCAGCCTGTGATGCTCAGCCTTGTGGTCGAGAAGGCGATTGCCGTCAAAGACGGACCGAACCCCCTCCCCGTGGTCGAACAGAATATAGCCTGCATCCTCACCTGCAATGGCCGGATTCATCTGCCGAAGATCCGCATAGACCGCGTGGACCGGCCCGAAAAGCCAGCGGAACGTATCGATCCAATGCACGGCCGTCTCGTGAACAAGGAATCTCGGCATTGTCTGGAAATAGGGCTGGCGGTCCAGATAGGCCCGCGGCCCCTGCCCGTCGCCCGGCCGCATGCGGAAATTGCCCTGGTGCAGCGCGCCGATATCGCCCCGGTCCATCGCCGCCTTGAGTGCCCGATACCAGGGCTGCCAGCGGAAATTCTCGTGGATGACGAGATTGGCACCAAGGGCCTCGGCCTCCGCCGTCAGTTGCCGGGCCTGCTCGATATCGTCACAGAAGGGTTTCTGGCAGATGATTGTCCGACAGCCCGCCGCCAAGGCGGTGCGCACGGCTGCGACATGGGTCTGCGGCGCCGTCGCCACGTCGACGATATCCGGCACGCCAACGCTGTCGAACAGCTCCTCGAGGCTCGCGAATCCCGGGAAGCCCGTCGCGCGCGCCTTGTCCACTGTCCGGTTGGCGACACCGATCAGCGTCACGTCCTCCATCCGGTCCCAGGCCTCGTGGTGGAAACCGGCGAAATATCCGGCCCCCAGAACGGCGGCAGTCAACGACATCCCTGCTTTCCCCTGTTTCCCAGCTTGCGCATCCCCCAATGCATACATAGCCTATGGCAACCGAAAGCTCGTCGCAAGAACGCCAGAAGGATGCCAGACCATGTTTGCCGTTGCTGTCAGTTTTCGAGTTGTTCCCGGAAAGCTCAAGCCCTTCCTGTCGCTGGTCCGCGAAAACGCAAGGACGTCTCTGGAACTTGAGCCCGGCTGCCATGTCTTCGACATCTGCACGGACCCCGAAAGGCCCGACGAGGTCTTCCTCTACGAGGTCTACGAGAGTGGCGGGGCTTTCCAGGCGCATCTGGACACGGCACATTTCAAGTCATTCGACTCGGCCGTCGCGCCCATGCTGTCGGACAAGTCCGTCACGACCTATCGGGAGGTTCTCAGATGAGCTGGCAGGTTCATGCCGTGAAATATGCCGACCGGAACGCGCGGACCCGTGCCGATTCCTTCCTCTTCGATGCAGACCCCAGCGAACCCCACGCGATGGATTACTTCATCTGGGTCCTGCAGGACGGCTCCCGGACGATCCTCGTCGATACCGGCTATGATTCGGCCGAAGGCGCGCGGCGGGACCGCCCGATCCGCATGGATCCAGTTCAGGCACTGGCGCCGCTGGGCATCCGCCCCGACGAGATCGACACGCTGATCGTGACGCATCTGCATTATGACCATGCTGGCGGGCTGCATCTTTTCCCCAATGCACAGCTGCATATCCAGGAGGTCGAGATGGCCTTCGCCACCGGCGCCTGCATGTGCCACGAGGCGATGCGGCATCCGTTTACAGCGGACCATATCTGCGAGGCGGTGAAACGGGTCTATGCCGGGCGGGTCGTGTTCCATGACAGGCACGGGCAGGTTGCGCCGGGAGTGACGGTGCATCGCATCGGCGGTCACTCGCGTGGGCTTCAGGCGGTGCGGGTGGAGACGGAAGCCGGGGCGCTCTGCCTCGCCTCGGACGCGGCGCATTACTACGAGAACGCGTTTTCGGGGAAGCTCTTTCCCATCGTCGCCGATGCGCAGGAGATGCTGAAGGGTTTCGAGACGATTCAGGGCCTGGCGGCGCATCGCGGCCTGATGATCCCGGGGCATGACCCGCTGGTGCGGGATCTCTTCCCGCGCCATGAGCAGGCCGGATGGATCAACCGGCTGGACCTCGGCCCGGTGGTGCCTTTGCCGTTCTAAGACCGGGGAGGATACCACATTCCACAACGGTAGCCGGGCCAGCGCCTGCCCGTGGGATGGCGCTGCAACATCTGAGGTCTGCACTTTATCTCGGCCAGATCCGCAATCGATCAGGACATTGCGCGCGGATGGCAAAGCGCCAGCCCGCCGGGACGGGCAGGCGCTGGCACGGCGGCCTCTGGCCTTGATTCCGTGCCCTTCCCTACCCCGGAAAGCGCGCCCGCGTCCGGTTCGCGAAGGCCACCAGCGACAGCATCACCGGCACCTCGACCAACACGCCGACCACCGTGGCCAGCGCCGCCCCGGAGCCCAGCCCGAACAGGCTGATCGCCACGGCCACGGCAAGCTCGAAGAAGTTCGAGGTGCCGATCATCGCACAGGGCGCCGCGATGCGGTGCGGCACTTTTGAGAGCCAGGCCGCGCCATAGGCCAGCGCGAAGATGGCATAGCTCTGCAGGATGATCGGGACGGCAATCAGGACAATCACCGCCGGTCGGGAGACGATGGTCTCGGCCTGGAGCGCGAAGAGGATCACCACCGTCACGGTCAGCGCCATGGCCGAGAAGGGCGAGACCCGCGCCTTGAAAGCGTCGATGGCCTCCGATGAACCGAGCCGCGCGCGGGTGAGCATGCCCGCGGCCAGCGGCAGAACGATGTAGAGAATGACCGACAGCAGCAGCGTTTCCCAGGGCACCGTGATGTCGGTGACGCCAAGCAGGAAGGCGACGATGGGCGCAAAGGCGAAGACCATGATGAGGTCATTCACCGTCACCTGCACCAGCGTGTAATTCGGGTCTCCCCGGGTGAGGTTGGACCAGACGAAGACCATCGCCGTGCAGGGCGCCGCCCCGAGCAGGATCAGGCCCGCGATATATTGCGAAGCATCCTCCGGGGCGATCCATGGCGCGAAGACGGTCTCGAAGAAGAGCACCGCGAGAAAGGCCATGGAGAAAGGCTTGATCAGCCAGTTGACCACCAGCGTGATGATGAGCCCGCGCGGCGCCTTGGCGACATCGCGGATGGAGGAGAGATCGACCCCGACCATCATCGGATAGACCATGGCCCAGATGAGCACCGCGACGACGAGGTTGACGGAGGCGATTTCGGCCCTGGCGATGAACTGGACCAGGCCGGGGGCGATATTGCCGAGCACAAGCCCCGCGACCATGGCGAGGGCGACCCAGATCGAGAGATAGCGTTCGAAACGGCTCATGTCTTATCCTTGTGCTGCGTTTGCCGGTTCCGGCGATTGGAGGCGGCGGGCGGAGAGCCAGGAAAGGAAGGCCATGAGCGCCGCGGTGCCGAGCGTCAGCGGCAGGCCGCCGAGCTGGTAGGAGAGGCCCGAAAGCAGCGTGCCGAGCAGGCGGCCAGCCGCATTGGACATGTAATAGAAGCCGACATCCATGGTCACCCGCTCATCCCGGGTGAAGGCCAGGATGAGGTAGGAATGGACCGAGGAGTTGATGGCGAAGACGAAGCCGAAGACCATCAGCCCGGCGACCAGCGTGAGCGTGAGCCAGGGCGCGGGCCCACCGGCAACGAGGGCGCAGAGCGCGAGGCTGGCGGGGACAAGCGCGAGGAGGCCGACCCATTGCACCGCGAGCGCGACGATCTGGTCTTTGGTCTTGTCCTTCGCGCCCAGCAGCTTCGGCGCCCAGGCCTGCACGGCGCCGTATGCGATGATCCAGAGCGCCATGAAGGTGCCGATCTGGAAGAAGGCCATGCGATTTCCGGCCTCGGAGCCGTCCGAGAGCACGGCGTAGAAATAGATCGGGATGCCGACGACGAACCACACATCGCGCGCGCCGAACAGGAAGACCCGGGCCAGCGAGAGCAGGTTCACGTTGCGGTCCCTGGAGAAGACCTCCGTGAACTTCGCGCCCTTCCTGCCCTGCGGCAGGCCCGTCGGCATGAAGGCGACGATCCCGGCCAGGATCAGCGCCAGCACGGCGGCCATGGCCAGAACGGAGCCGGTGAAGCCCACCGTTCCGAGCAGGATCGTACCGAGCAGAAAGCCGACGCCCTTCACCGCATTCTTCGAGCCGGTGAGATAAGCCACCCAGCGGAACAGCCCGTCCCCCTCGCTGGGCGCCAGCAGCTTGACGGCGGATTTGGAGGACATCTTGGCGAGGTCCTTGGCCACGCCCGAAAGCCCCTGCACCACCATCACGTAGAGGACCGAGGCCGTGAGCGCCCATTCGGGGTCGAGCCCGGCCAGCGCCAGCAGTGCGATGATCTGGACCCCAAGACCCGCGTAGAGCGTCGAGGTGAGCCCGAACCGCGCCGCGATCCAGCCCGCCGACAGGTTGGTCACCATCCCCATGAACTCGTAGAGCAGGAACAGGTAGGCAAGCTGGATCGGCGAGAAGCCAAGCGTATGGAAATGCAGCAGCACGAGCATGCGCAACGCGCCGTCCGTGAGCATGAACGCCCAATAGGCAGCGGTCACGGCGATATAGGCCGACAAGCCCTTTTGGCGCGCTTCGGGTCGGTCGGGCCCGGTCATCAGAGAGTGTCCACGACCAGTCGGGTCACGTCGGCGAGCCGGAAAGCGTAGCCATATTCATTGTCATACCAGGCGTAGATCTTCACCTGCGTGCCGTTCACGACCATCGTCGAGAGCGCGTCGATGATCGCGCTGCGCTCGTCATTGATATAGTCGCAGGAGACCAGCGGGCGGGTCTCGTAGCCGAGAATGCCCGCCAATTCGCCTTCGGCAGCGGCCTGGAAGAGAGCGTTGACCTCCTCGACGGTTGTTTCGCGCTCGACCTCGAAGACGCAATCGGTCAGCGAGGCATTCAACAGCGGCACGCGGACCGCATGGCCGTTGAGCCGGCCTTTCAGCTCCGGATAGATCAGCGTGATCGCGGTGGCAGACCCGGTGGTGGTCGGGATCAGCGAGTTCAGCGCCGAACGGGCGCGGCGCATGTCCTTGGCAGGCCTGTCGACGATGGTCTGGGTGTTGGTCACGTCATGGATCGTGGTCATCGAGCCGTGCTTGATGCCCAACCCCTCATGGATGACCTTGACCACTGGCGCGAGGCAGTTGGTGGTGCAGGAGGCGGCGGTGACGAGAGTGTGCTCTTCCGGCTTGTAGAGATCGTGATTGACGCCATAGACGAGATTCACCGCGCCGCCATCCTTCACCGGGGCGGAAACGACGACCTTCTTCACGCCGGCATCGAAATAAGGCTGCACCGCCGCGCCGGTCTTGAACACGCCGGTACAGTCGACAACGACATCGATGCCCATTTCCTTGAGCGGCAGGTCCTTGATGCGCCTTTCGCAGGTCAGGGCCATGCGCTGCCCGTCAATGGTGACGCTCTTGTCGTCATGGGAGATGTCGGCCAGCCAGCGGCCATGCACCGTGTCGAATTCCAGCAGCAGCGCGTGCTGCTCGGGGCTCCCCACGGCGTCATTGAGCAGGACGATCTCGCCCTCGATTCCCTGGTCGAAGAAGGAGCGCATTGCCAGCTTGCCCATACGGCCGAGACCGTTGATCGCGATTTTCGTCATGTTTTCTTTCCTGGCCGCGCTAGGGCGGACGTTTTGTCGTGAAACAAAACGCGGACCGGCAGATCCCGACCCGCGCGAGATATTGAGCGGACCCGGTCAGAGATCCGTGCCGAGATCCTCGTTGCGGCCAATCGTGTCGAGCTGCCTTTGCAGCGAGAACTTGTCGAGCGTGCCGATCGGCAGGGCGGTGAAGATCGAGATCCGGTTGCGCATCATCCGGTAAGCTTCGGCGAAGGCGAGGCGCTTCTCGGCTTCGTTGCCCTGGGCCGCGACGGGATCCGGCACGCCCCAATGCGCGCTCATCGGCTGGCCGGGCCAGACCGGGCAGAGCTCGGCGGCGGCCTTGTCACAGACCGTGAACACGAAATCCAGATCGGGGGCGTCCTCAGCCGCGAACTCGCCCCAGGACTTGGTGCGAACCTGGCTCGTGTCGTGGTTGAGATTGTCCATCAACTCGACCGCATAGGGGTGCGGGCCGGTCCCGGAGGGGATGGAGCCCGCCGAGAAGGCGCGGAACCTGCCCCCCCCTTCGCGGTTCATGATGGCCTCGGCCATCAGCGAGCGGGCGGAATTGCCGGTGCACAGAAAAAGCACGTTATAGGTGTCTTGTGCCATGGGAGCCTCTGTGAGTTTGGTCGATCGTTCGATCAGGGGGTGACAGATTTCGGGCCGTGACTGGCAGCACCCCTCCAGCAGGAAGGACAGCAGGTCACGGATTGTCCCGGTATCGGCGCTGTAGCGGATATTGCGCCCTTCGCGGGTCCGCGTCACAAGCTCCGCCTTGAGCAGGACGGCGAGGTTGTTGGAGAGCGTGTTCTGACGGATATCGAGCGTTTCGGCGATCTCTCCGGCGGTGCGGCCAAGCTCCCCCGCCTGCACGAGCATGCGGAAGATATCGAGACGGGTTTGCTGGGAAAGGGCAAAAAAGGCCGTGGTTGCGTCTGTCTTTTCCATAATTCATGAAGTATTGAAGTCTCGTCAGTGAGTCAACAGGTCGCCGCCGTTTCCAAGCGCGTTCCTGTCATGAAAAAATGACAGTTGGGTGTCAGCCTGGCGGGAAACCGCGCGGGCAACCGCTTCATCGCAAGGATCACAGATTTGAACCAAAAGTATAATTTTCTGAATTCTCGGTAGATCAACCGACGTTTGAGTGCTATCTCTGGATCAAATGAGAAGCGGCATGAGGAGGAAATGACATGCATCCGATTCACGGTTACCAGTTGTTGAATGGCGAACGTCGCCACAAGAGCAGAATTATGCATCGCAGCCTCGCGACCTATTTCCCACCCTTCCGCTTCCTGTGGCGGGTCTTCGGCTGACGGAACGGCGCCCCGGCAATTCGGGGCGTATCGCCTCGCCCGCGGGGGGAGTGTTCGGGCGCTTCTACCGCAGGCTGACCATCTTCGCACAGCCTGCCGAGGGGCGGGCTGGCCGGACAAATGGTCTGATTGATCCATGGAGACGGATGCGGTTCCACTTCCGGCGGGGAATGCGCCAAGTTGGACGATCAGAATGAACACTCGAAAACCCCTGGTGGCAAAAACGCGTGCGGCCGTGGCCTTTGCGATGCTCCTATGCGCTGCCGGGCCCTCCCACGCCTATAGCGGCGAGCGCCTTGTAACCTGCGGCCTGAACCCGCAGGGCGACAATTTCCTCGCATTGCGCAGTTGCGGCGCGAGCAGTTGCGACATGCTGCGCAAGCTCGGCCCGAACACCTTCCTCCTCACTCTCGAGCCATATGCGACCCGCGGCTGGCGCGAAGTGATCGTCCTCGACGGCCCTCAGGATGACAGCTTCACCGGCCCGACGGGCTGGGTCTTCGGGAAATATGCCTGCCCGGCGGGGAATTGACAGAAATGCACAGCCCTGCGCCCGGGCTGTGCACGCGGGAAGGCTGCCAAGACCCGTAGAAGCCGCTAAGGGACAGTGCACGGCCCTTTGCCGTCGGGAGTTGCCATGTCCAACCAGGAAGCTGTCTTCCTCAAGGGGAACCTGTTCCGCCACATCTCCGTGATGACCCTGACCTCTTCGGTCGGGCTGATGGCGGTGTTCCTTGTCGACTTCATCGACATGGTTTTCATCTCGATGCTCGGCAAGGCCGAACTCGCCGCTGCCGTGGGCTATGCCGGCGCGATCCTCTTCTTCACCTCCTCCGTCGGCATCGGCATGGCCATCGCCGCCGGCGCGCTGGTCGCACGCGCCCTCGGCGAGGGCGATGAAACCCTCGCGCGAGCCCGCGCCTCGACGGCGCTTGCCTGGGGCGTCCTCTTCGGGAGCGTCTTTGCCGCACTGGTCTGGTTCAATGTCCGCCCGCTTGCGGAACTCGTCGGAGCCCAGGGCGAAACGCTCGATCTGTCGGTGCATTACCTGCGGATCATCATCCCCTCCCTGCCGATCCTGCTGGTCGGCATGGTCGGCGGGGCGATCCTGCGGGCCCATGGCGATGCCCGCCGCTCGATGATGGCAACGATCTGGGGCGCCGCCGTCAATGCCGTGCTCGACCCGATCCTGATCTTCGGGCTCGATCTCGACCTGACCGGCGCCGCGATGGCCTCTTTCTGCGCGCGCATCGCAATCGCGACCGCGGCGCTCTATCCCATCTTCCGCCATCATGGCGGCCTCTGCCGCCCCACCCTGCCTCATATGCGACAGGCGCTCGTGCCGCTTCTGGCAATCGCGGGCCCCGCCGTCGCAACACAGATGGCGACCCCCATCGGACAGGCCTATGTCACCCGCGCCATGGCGGAATATGGCGAGGCCGCAGTGGCCGGCATGGCGATCGTCGCCCGCATGTCGCCCGTCGCCTTCGCCACGATCTTCGCCCTGTCCGGCGCCATCGGCCCCATCATCGGCCAGAATTACGGCGCCCGAAACCAGGAGCGCGTCCGCCGCGCCTGGCTGGACGGGATTCTCTTCACCGCCATGGTCGTGGTTGGCATGACCCTGATCCTCATCGCCCTGCGCGGTCCGATCACGGCGCTGTTCGAAGCCGAGGGCGTTGCGCGCGAGCTGATCTACCTGTTCTGCGGTCCGCTGGCGCTGTTCTTCTTCTTCAACGGGGTGATCTTCGTCAGCAATGCCGCCTTCAACAATCTCGGCAAGCCGCTCTGGTCGACCTGGATCAACTGGGGCCGCAACACGCTCGGCACCATTCCCTTCGTCATGCTGGGCGGCACGCTCTGGGGCGCGCAGGGCGTGCTGATCGGACAGGCGCTTGGCGGCGTCGCCTTCGCGCTCATTGCCGCGGTGCTGGCGTTGCGGATCATGGGCCGCAGTGAAACCTGCGCCGAGAAAGCGCCCTTCGCCCGGCAGGGACGCCAGCTAAGCCTCGTGCACCTGCGCCGATAGCGCCCGCAAATGCGCGTCGACAAAGCCGCGCAGCCACGCGTCGGACGCCTGCGCGCGCGGGTATCGGGGCGTGGCCCGGTCGTTCAGAATCGGCGCGTGCCAACCGGCCGTCGTGGCGAAGAAGCGCTCTGCTCCCGCTTCGCCGAACAGGTCGAGAAACCCCTGCACCACCGTATCGATATAGCTCAGCAGCACCGGATGGGTGACATCGGGCGGCGCGGCATGGCTCTGAGGAACCGCGTAGACCTGCGCCGCCGCGTCGGAACCGCAGCTGTGCAAGACGGCGCGGATCGGGTGGCGATCATAGGCACGCTCGCGCGCATCCAGCGCCGCCCAATCCGCACCCGGCACGTGCGCGACCAGCCCGTCGATCTCATTTTCCGCTTTTTCGACAGAGAGATAGGCGACCGGCCTCAGGTTGGTGTGCACCCAGACCCGGCGCCAGCCCTCGAGCCGCGCCGGGCGCGTCTGCGGAAAATCATGGGTGGCGCGATTGACCAGCGAGCCATAGCCGAAGAACTGTCTATCCTGCATGATCCGAGGTTTGGCCTGCGACATGTCGGAAGGCAAGGCTTGCCGGGAGCGATTTCATTCGCTATCCCACCCTCACATCATGTCGGGAGAATCCGGGTTCCAAACCCGGTGCCGAAGGAGCAACCGCCCCGGTAAACTCTCAGGCACACGGACCGCATGGTGAAAAACTCTGGAGAGAGGGGCATTTGCCCCCGCCGAAGGGATAACGATCTCAGGCGAAAGGACAGAGGGGGCATCGGGAAGACCGCTTTGCGGTCTCGATCGGTGCTGGACGGGTTTCCCTGACGGCCGGAACAGATGACGGAGGGCCCCATGGGGGAAAACCTGCTGAAGACGCCGCTGCATGCGCTGCACTTGGAGCTGGGCGCGAAAATGGTGCCCTTTGCCGGCTACGAGATGCCGGTGCAATACAAGCTCGGGGTGATGAAGGAGCATCTTCACACCCGCCAGGCAGCTGGCCTCTTCGATGTCAGCCATATGGGGCAGGTCCTGCTCGAGGGTGACAACCCGGCGCTGGACCTTGAGCGGCTGGTGCCGCAATCGATCTGCGCGATCAAGCCGAACCGCCAGCGCTACGCGTTCTTCACCAATGAAGACGGTGGGATCGAAGACGACATCATGGTGACCCGCCGCGACGGCCATCTCTTCGTGGTCATCAACGCCGCCTGCAAAGCCGCCGATATCGCGCTGATGAAGGCCGGGCTGCACAGCACGGACATCGTCGAGATCACCGACCGCGCCCTGCTCGCGCTGCAGGGGCCTGCGGCCGAGACGGCCCTGGCGCGGCTCTTCCCGGTCGAGCGGCTGGCCTTCATGGAAGGCGACATGTTCCCCTCCGACTGGGGCAATGTCTGGATCTCGCGCTCGGGATATTCCGGCGAGGACGGGTTCGAGATCTCCATCGAGTTCGACCGCGCCGAAGATTTCGCGCGAACCCTGCTGGCGATGGAAGAGGTCGAGGCGATTGGCCTGGGCGCGCGGGACAGCCTGCGCCTCGAGGCCGGATTGTGCCTTTATGGCAATGACATCGACAAGACGACCGATCCTGTGCAGGCTAACCTGACCTGGGCAATCCAGAAGGCCCGCCGCGCGGGCGGCGACCGCGAAGGCGGATTTCCCGGTGATCGCAATATCTTGCCGAAGCTTTCTCAACCGGCCGCAGACGAGGATCGCCGCCGGGTCGGCCTCAAGCCCGAGGGGCGGGCGCCCATGCGAGATGGCGTTCAATTGTTCGAAAATGACAAGAGTCCGGACCCCATCGGCGTGGTCACATCCGGTGCGTTCGGCCCCACTGTCGGCCATCCGATCGCCATGGGCTATGTTCCCGCACGCCTGTCTGAGCCCGGCACGCGACTCTGGGGCGAATTGCGCGGAAAGCGCCAACCCGTCCAGGTCACCCCCCTTCCCTTCCGTCCTTCCAATTACAAGCGCTGAGGAAACAGCAGATGATCAAATTTACCGAAGACCATGAATGGCTGAGTCTCGACGGCGATATCGTCACTGTCGGCATCACCGACCACGCCCAGGAACAGCTCGGCGATATCGTCTATATCGAGCTTCCCGAAATCGGCACGCAGGTCTCGAAGGATGACGAGGTCGTGGTGATCGAATCCGTCAAGGCCGCCTCCGACATCGCCGCCCCGATCGACGGCGAAGTGGTCGAGATCAACGAAGCGATCATCGATACGCCGGGCAAGGTGAACGAGGATGCCGAGGGCGGAGCCTGGTTCTTCAAGGTGAAGATCGACGATGCCAGCCAGCTCGACGAATACATGGACGAGACGGCCTACAAGGACCTGATTGCCTGAGACCTGCGGCGCCGGGTGCGCGGGCGTCACGCGCGCCCCGCCCGGCGTTCACGCCGGGCAGCGCCGTCCCTGCTCCTCGCGGGCGGGGACGGCGCTTCCTCCTCACCTGCCCGACGCAGACACATGCAGCCCCACCGGGAGACACAAAGTGCCGTTCAAGCCGACCGCCTATGACCCCTATGATTTCGCCAATCGCCGCCATATCGGCCCGTCCCCCGAGGAAATGGAGGCCATGCTCGCGGCCATTGGCATCGACAGCCTCGATGCGCTGATCGACGAGACCATCCCCGCCGATTTCCGCCAGGAAAAACCGCTGGACTGGGCGCCGCTCCCCGAGGGCGAGTTACTGGTGAAGATGCGCGAGGTGGCGGGCCGCAACACGGTGCTGCAATCGCTGATCGGCCAGGGTTATTACGGCACGGTCACCCCGCCGGCGATCCAGCGCAATATCCTCGAGAACCCCGCCTGGTACACGGCCTACACCCCCTACCAGCCCGAAATCGCGCAGGGCCGCCTCGAGGCGCTGCTCAATTACCAGACCATGATCTCCGACCTGACCGGGCTCGAGATTGCCAATGCCTCGCTGCTCGACGAGGGCACCGCCGCCGCCGAGGCGATGGTCATGGCGCAGCGTGTCTCGAAGTCGAAGGCGAAGGCCTTCTTCGTTGACGAAAACTGCCACCCGCAGACCATCGCCGTCATCCGCACCCGCGCCCTGCCGCTCGGAATCGAGGTCATCGAAGGCCCCGTCGACACGCTCGATCCCGCCTCCGTCTTCGGCGCCCTGTTCCAGTATCCGGGCACTGACGGCCAACTGCGGGACTTCACGCCCGAAATGGACGCGCTTCATGCCGAGAAGGCCATCGGCATCGTCGCCGCCGACCTGATGGCGCTGTTGCTGCTGAAAGAACCCGGCGCGATGGGGGCCGATATCGCGGTCGGCTCGGCGCAGCGGTTCGGCGTGCCCATGGGCTATGGCGGCCCGCATGCCGCCTACATGTCCTGCCTCGACAAGTACAAACGCTCCATGCCCGGCCGCATTGTCGGGGTCTCCATCGACTCGCGCGGCAACATGGCCTACCGCCTCAGCCTCGCCACCCGCGAGCAGCATATCCGCCGCGAGAAAGCGACCTCCAATGTCTGCACCGCGCAGGCGCTGCTTGCCGTCATGGCCAGTTTCTACGCCGTGTTCCACGGGCCACGCGGCCTGCGCGCCATCGCGGAGCGCATTCATATCATGGCGGTCCGCCTGGCCGAGGGGCTGCGGGACGCGGGCTTCGAAGTCGCACCGGAGGGCATTTTCGACACCGTCACCGTCGAGGTTGGCCCGCTCCAGGGCGCCATCCTGCGCTCGGCCCGCGCCGAGGGGCTCAACCTGCGCCAATTCGGCGAGACGAAGATCGGCATCTCGGTTGACGAGACCTGCGTGCCCGAGACCATCGAGGCCGTCTGGCGCGCCTTTGGCGTGTCCGAGGAGTTTGGCGAGCCGAGCGCCGTCGCGCTGCCCGAACCGCTGCTGCGCCACAGCGAATATCTCACCCATCCGATCTTCCATCTCAACCGCGCCGAAGCGGAGATGATGCGCTACATGCGCCGGCTTGCCGATCGCGACCTCGCGCTCGACCGCGCCATGATCCCGCTGGGCTCCTGCACGATGAAGCTCAACGCCGCGGTCGAGATGATGCCCATCACCTGGCCTGAATTCGGCCAACTGCACCCCTTCGCTCCCTTCGATCAGGCCGAGGGTTACGCCGAGATGCTGACGGATCTCTCCGCGAAGCTCTGCGAGATCACCGGCTATGACGCCATGTCCATGCAGCCCAATTCCGGCGCGCAGGGCGAATATGCCGGGCTGATGACCATTGCCGCCTATCACCGCTCCCGCGGCGAGACGCGCGATATCTGCCTCATCCCGGTCTCGGCCCACGGCACCAACCCGGCCTCCGCGACCATGGCCGGGATGAAGGTCGTCGTCGTCAAATCGGCCGAAAATGGCGATATCGACCTCGTGGATTTCCGCGAGAAGGCCGAAGCTGCCGGCGACCGGCTCGCCGCCTGCATGATCACTTATCCTTCGACCCATGGCGTCTTCGAAGACACGGTGCGCGAGGTCTGCGCGATCACGCATGAACATGGCGGGCAGGTCTATCTCGATGGCGCCAATCTCAACGCCATGGTCGGCCTTTCGCGCCCCGGCGATCTCGGCTCCGATGTCAGCCACCTCAACCTGCACAAGACCTTCTGCATCCCGCATGGCGGCGGCGGACCGGGCATGGGGCCGATCGGCGTGAAGGGACATCTGGAGCCCTTCCTGCCCGGCCATCCGGTGACCGGCGGCAGCGAGGGGCCGGTCTCGGCCGCGCCCTTTGGCTCCGCCTCGATCCTGCCGATCTCCTGGGCCTATGTGCAGCTCATGGGCGGCGCGGGCATCACCCAGGCGACCAAGGTCGCGATCCTCTCGGCGAACTACATCGCCGCCCGGCTCGCCGGCGCCTATGACGTGCTCTTCAAGGGCGCGCAGGGGCGGGTTGCACATGAATGCATCCTAGATACCCGCCCCTTCGCGCAAGCTGGCGTCAATGTCGACGACATCGCCAAGCGGTTGATGGATAGCGGCTTCCACGCGCCCACCATGTCCTGGCCCGTCGCCGGAACCCTGATGGTGGAGCCGACGGAATCGGAGACCAAGGCCGAGCTTGACCGGTTCATCGACGCCATGCTCTCGATCCGCGCCGAGATCGCGGCGGTCGAGTCCGGCGAGATCGCCTATGAGGACAGCCCGCTGCGTTTCGCCCCCCACACCGTCGAGGATCTCGTCGCGGAGTGGGAGCGCAAATACCCGCGCGAACAGGGCTGTTTCCCGCCGGGCAGCTTCCGCGTCGACAAGTACTGGCCCCCCGTTGGCCGGGTCGACAATGCCTATGGCGACCGGAACCTCATCTGCTCCTGCCCGCCGCTTGAGGATTACGCGGACACGTCGGAGCGGAAAGGCTGAAACCTGCGGGTACGACCTCCCGGGCGGGAAGTCGTACCCCCGGCACCCCGCCGGATATCGGTCCTTGCACGGCCGGGACCGGATCATCTCCAGACGGGGGAACGGGAACAGGGCTGTGACCGGCAGGATCGCCAATGCACAGCCCTGCCAAAAGCAGTCGATCACGGGGTGAGCGCCGAGCACCGCTGCGCGCTGCGGTCCGGCAGATACCGGGCCGGGGCAAGGTGCCGCGCGCCCTGAAACAGGGCGGCAACTCGGACCGCGTGGTGGAATTCGGTGTGGCTCTCGACAGGGCGGGCATGTTCCGTTCGCGAGACGCGGCCCCGGAAAGCGTACCGGCCGGACAGTCGATCCGCAGATCGCCTCTCCGGCCGGGTGTCCCCTCCCTGGACCTCGCTACTCGGCGGCGACGGGATCCGGCTCTCCGGCGATCCGCTCGGGCAGCAGGAACGCCACCACGATGAATGCCAGCCCCAGGGCGATCCCCAGGATGTCGCCGGGGAGCGTCGTCACCCCCTCGTATTCCGCACCGGGCACAGAACCCAGCGTAACCTTGCCGCCGGCAATTGCATCCAGCAGCCCGGTGTCTTTCACAGCGGGGTAAGTTGCCATATAGGCCGCGGCGCCAAGCAAGCCGCCGGCAAGGAATGCCAGCGCGTCCCGACGTCCCGTGGCCGCCGCAACCAGTCCGGTGCCGGGGCAATAGCCCGCAAGCGCCCAGCCGATCCCGAGCAACACACCACCAACAAAGACACCAAGATAGGCGGATTTCACCGACATGTGACCCACGTCAACAAGGCCCGCCATCTGTCCCGCAAACATCAACACCGATCCGGTCCCAATTGCCAGCAGAATCGTCTTCATAAGGTGAAGATTCGTAAGATTCAGCATCTTGCCGATATAATTCGGGTTCGACGCACCGATCCGATCGAGCACCGCGCCGAAGGCCGCGCCAATGATCAGGGCGAGAAGAATGCTGCTCATGGCTCAAGCCTCCTGACGATAAAGGAACATCGCCGTCGGTACCGCTGCAAGGAAGGCACCGGCTGCGAAGATATAGCCCGACAGGGAAGTCTGCATCATACCCGACATCATGTGGCCGGAGGTGCAGCCCCCCGCCAGCCGCGCGCCATAGAGCACGATGAAGCCGCCGGCAAAGGTCGCCAGAAAGCGCGTCCCGATCGACGGGCCGAAACTGGCACGCCAGAGCGCCGGCATCTTCTTCTCCTCGCGGCTCAGCCCACCCCGGGCCATCGCCGACAGGAACCCGCCCAGCATCATCGCGATCACGAAGACGAAGCTGTAGTTCAACGGGTTGGCGACGCTCTTGGCGTATTTCCCGCCGGATTTCGCCAGGTAGGCGTTGGTGGACGTGTAAGCGCCGTCATCGGCCTGCGAGACGACGGTGCTGTCACCGGCATTCCAGATCACGCCGTCGAGAATCACAAATTGGGTCGACACACCGATCGGCTTGACCAGCAGAACGGCAAGGAAGAAGACCAGCCCAAGCAGGGTTCCTCCCAACTTCCAGTTGAGAACCATCATTTCCCCCGAAGTTGATACATTTATAAATTCGAATATGAGCCATCTTGATGCGCCTTCATTGATCTCCGTCAATTCGGGCGCATTGCCTTGGCTGACAGATCGCAATATCCCATGGGCGAAGACGGGAGGCGTCATGACGACGGAGAACTGGATCGACATTCGGGGCCTGCGCTTCCCGGACACGCCGCAATTCCTGACCGATGCGGCCCGGGTCGAGCTTGAGGAGGCCGCGCATAACGAGGGCGTGGCGCGCAAGCTCGTGAGCCTTTCCAAGACAGCGGACCGCGCCATCGTGACCGGCGCCGGCTGCGGACTTGCCCCTGCCTTCCTGGCCGGACGGATGGGGCTGCGGCATGTGCATATCGTCGAACCGGACCGCAACCGGCAGGGCTATCTGCGGCGTGTCCGGCAGGCGAACGGTCTGTTTCGCATCTCGATTTCCGAGACTGTCCTGCCGCCCTTCGAACCGACCCTGCTGGTGGCCGATCTCACGCGGACCGGCGGCAGCTTTCCGGACGGCACGGTCCAACCCGGCCTGCGCGCGGCCATCCTGCGGCTCCCGGATGACTACACGTCCGTCTCCCGCGTGCTGCCGCAGCTGATGCAGAGCGGGTTGCATTATTTCCCGCGCCAATCGAGCGGAAACCTTGTCTGTTTCCTGCGAAAGTGGAACTGATCACGCCCGGCAGAACACTTTTTCTCTCGACCTGACCCCACCCTTGGCGCATCCTGATGTGGAAGCGGCAACCGAAGATACAATATCCGGAAATGGAGGCGACGATGCAATTGGCATCCCCCCCGTCCAGCCCGGCCGCATCGGCCAAGTCAATCGATCCGATCACCTGGCGCGCCCGGCTTGACGAACATGGCAAGATCCACGGGTACCACCAACTTCTGGATGCCCGGCACGGCGCCCTCTTCACCGAGGATGACGACATCCTGCTCGTGACCTTCGAAGACGCCGGCACAATGCGGGATTGCCCCACGGGCCTCCCGGCGGGTCTCCTGGTCGCCGGACGCGAAGGCTGGTCGCAGCTCTGCCTCTACAGCGAAGGCGACACCTTCTTCCGCTCCGAGGCTGTCTTCGCCTATTTCGACAGGCTGATCGACGAAGGCTTTTTCGACCGGTTCGACCGCGTGGTCTTTCACGGCGCCGGCCCGGCCGGCTATGCCGCTGCGGCCTTCTCGGTCGCCGCCCCGGGGGCCACTGTCGTCCTTGTCCGTCCCCTGGCAACGCTCGAACCGGCCCGCAGCGAATGGGACACCCGCTACCCGGCCCTGCGCCGGACGGATTTCACCAGCCGGTTCGGCTATGCCCCGGACATGGCGGAGGCCGCCGAGCAGGTCTTCCTTCTCTACGACCCCGAGATCCTGGCCGATGCCACCCATGCATCGCTCTTTGCCCTGCCAGCGGAGAACCTGCTGCGTTGCCGACGGCTCGGCCCGGCCCCCGAACGCGACCTGGACAAGATGGGCGTCCTGCGCCCGCTCCTGCTTGCAGCCGGACATGGAACCCTCACCGCCAGCACATTCCACAAGCTCTATCGCAAGCGGCTGGAATACCGTCCCTACCTGCACCGGATCCTGACGCGGCTCCGCGTCGAAAAACGCCTCGGCCTCGGGCGGCACTGGGCGAGTGGGGTGCGCGCCAAGGTCACGCCGGGAGCGGCGAAACGCGCCCTGCGCTGAGCGCGCGGCAATCACCTTCAGCCGGGGTAACGCGCCCTTGATGACAGCCCCCTGACCTCGCCTATTCCAGGTCCTTGCGGACCACATGCCCGCCATCGATATCGCCGAGGGCCTGGAACAGGGCATTGGAATTGGCGACCCCGAATTTCTTCAGAAGCTTGGCGCGGTAGACCTCGACCGTCCGGTAGGAAATCTCCAGCTTCAGCGCGATTTCCTTGCTCGTGAGACCATCGGCGAGATAGGAGACGATCTCCCGCTCCCGGCGCGTCAGATCGCGATAGGGACGGATCTCCGAGAGGTCGGCGAAGCTCCAGACCGCCCGTTGCAGCGGCCGCTCCGGCGTGAAGGAATGCCCGCGCACCCGGCACCAGAACAGGCTTGCATCCTTGCGGGCCATGATCCGCTCGTCCCAGTAGGTGTTGGTCTCGCGCAGCTGCTTGACCCCTCGGTTCCGGACATTGGCGAATTCCTCATCCGTCGGGTACAGGATTGAAAAGACGCGATCTTTCAGCTCGTCCCGATCATATCCGAACATCTCGGCAAAGGCGTGATTGCAGTCGCGGATGACCCGGTTCTCGGTCACGACAAGCCCGACCGGCGCATAGGCGAAGGCAAGCTCGGCAAAGCGTCCGTCCCGATAGCAATCGTCGATACGTGTTTCCACGATATTGCGCGCTCCAACCCTGTCTGAGACCCTTGTGGCGGAAAGCTAATCCAAGGGGAGGGCCCTGTGCAATGCGCGGGGCATCATTAGCAACAGGGAGACACACATGACCTTACGGACAGTACTGGCCGGCGCGGTGGCGCTTGGCTTCTCGATGACGGGCGCGGGTTTCGCGCAGGACTCGGTGAAGATCGCTTTGGTGCACGGCATTTCCGGGCACAGCTTCGAAGTCTTCTCCAAACAGGCCCAGACCGGGTTCGAGCTGGGCATCGAATATGCCACCGGCGGGACCGGTATGGTCAACGGCCAGCCGATCGAGATCATTCACAAGGACACGCAGTTCAAGCCGGACGTGGCCCGCGCCGTGCTGGCGGAAGCCTACGGCGATGACGAGGTGCTGTTGGCTGTCGGCGCGACCTCGTCCGGCGTCACCAAGGGGCTGCTGCCGATCGCCGAGGAGTACGAGAAGATCCTGATCGTGGAGCCGGCGGTGGCCGACAGCCTCACCGGCCCGGATGGCAACCGCTACATCTTCAAGACCTCGCGCAATTCCTCGATGGACATGCAGGCCCAGGCGCTGGCGCTGAAGCCGGATGAAAATCTCTATGTCGCGACACTGGCCGAAGATTATGCCTTCGGACGGGACGGCATCACCGCTTTCAAGGCCGCCCTGGACGGGACCGGCGCAAATCTGGTCACCGAGGAATACATCCCTCAGGGCACGACCGATTTCACCGCCTCGGCCGAGCGCATCTTCAACGCGCTCAAGGAGAAGGACGGCCGCAAGGTGATCCTGATCTACATCGCCGGTGGCGGCGACCCTATGGGCAAGATCAAGGCAATGCAGCCGGAGCGCTTCGATATCGAGATCTCGACGGGCGGTCACATCCTGCCTGTCCTGCCGACCTACAAGCAGGTGCCGGGCATGGAAGGGGCGATCTATTACTATTACGAGAGCCCGCAAAACGAGGTGAATGACTGGCTCGTCTCCACCCATATGGAGCGGTTCGACAGCCCGCCGGACTTCTTCACCGCCGGTGGCATGGCCGCCGCGCTGGCCGTCGTGAAGGCGCTGGAAACGGCCGATGAGTGGGAGACCGAGGCGCTGATCGAAGCGATGGAAGGGATGAGCTGGGAGACGCCGAAGGGCACCATGACCTTCCGCCCGGAAGATCACCAGGCGCTGCAGAGCATGTATCACTTCAAGATCCGGGTCGATGAAGGCGTAGACTGGGCGATCCCGGAGCTGGTGCGCGAGATCAAGCCCGAGGAGATGGATATCCCGCTCGGCCGGACCGAGTGATCCATCCATACGACCTTCCCGGCCCCACGCGGGGCCGGGACAGAGCCAACAGGTGCGCCAGATGTCTCATCCATCCCTTGTAACCGAGGATCTCACGATCCGTTTCGGCGGTCACGTCGCGGTCAATTCCGTGTCCTGCGCCTTCCGTCCCGGCGAGTTGACGGTCATCGTCGGCCCGAACGGCGCCGGCAAGACGACCTATTTCAACCTGATCTCGGGCCAGTTGACGCCCAGCTCTGGAAAGGTCCTGAAGGACGGCATCGACATCACCCGGATGCCGCCCTCGACCCGCGCCCATCACGGCATCGGCCGGGCCTTCCAGCTCACCAACCTCTTTCCGCAGCTCTCGGTGCTGGAGAATGTCCGCCTCGCGGTGCAGGCCCGGGCCGGGGAAGGCTGGAAGATGTTCCGCCGGGTCGACGCGCTGACCGAACTGACCGCGCGGGCCGAGCGCTACCTGGAAGCGACCCGCCTCGACACGGTCGCCCATCTGCCCGCCGCCGCCCTGCCCCATGGCGACCAACGCAAGCTGGAAGTGGCGCTGCTGATGGCGATGGAGCCCGATATCTACATGTTCGACGAGCCGACCGCTGGGATGTCGCTCGACCAGGCCCCGGACGTGCTCGACCTGATCGCCGAGCTCAAGCGTGACCACACGAAGACCGTTCTGCTGGTGGAGCACAAGATGGACGTTGTCCGCGCGCTCGCGGACCGGATCATCGTGCTGCACAATGGCGAGTTGCTGGCCGACGGGCCGCCCGAGGAAGTGATGTCGAGCCAGATCGTGCGCGATGTCTATCTCGGCAAATCGACGGAGGCCGCATGAGCCTGTTGTCGTTGAAATCCATGCAGACGAGCATCGGCCAATATGCCGTGCTCCACGATGTTTCCCTTGAGGTGCCGGAGGGCGGAGTCTTCGTCCTGCTGGGCCGCAACGGGGCCGGCAAGACCACGACGCTCCGCTCGATCATGGGGCTCTGGGAACCTTCCCCCGGATCGGTTCGCTTTCGCGGCACCGACCTGACGGAGATGCACACGGCCGACATCGCCCGGCTCGGGATCGCTTTCGTGCCGGAAGATATGGGGATTTTCGGCGGGCTGACCGTCGAGGAGAACCTCATCCTCGCCACCGCCAATGGCAGCTTCGACAAGGCGGCGCTGGAGCGGATATGGCGGCTCTTTCCGGCGCTGGAGACATTCTGGACCAAGGCGGCCTGGTCGCTTTCGGGCGGGCAGAAACAGATGCTGGCTGTCGCCCGCGCGATTATCGAGCCGCGCGAGCTGATCCTGATCGACGAGCCGACCAAGGGGCTCGCGCCCTCGATCATCGACGCCATGGCGGACGCCTTCCGGGAGATTTCGGCCAACACGACGATCCTGCTGGTCGAGCAGAATTTCGAGTTCGCACGCTCGCTTGGCCGCGACATGGCGGTCATCGACGACGGACGGATCGCACATGCCGGCAGCATGGCCGATTTCACCGCCAATACAGACCTGCAGGAAAGCCTGCTGAGCCTGTCCGCGTGAGGAAAACATGGAAAGACTTCTGACAGCAATCGACCGTACCGGAGGGGTGAACCTGCTGCCGCTGGCCGTCGCGTTCGTGGCCTTCTTCCTGATCGGCGTCCCCTCCTCCTGGGTGACCCTGACAGTCGCCGGGCTGGCGATGGGAATGATGATCTTCCTGATGGCCTCCGGTCTCTCGCTGGTCTTCGGGCTGATGGACGTGCTGAATTTCGGCCATTCCGCCTTTGTCAGCTTCGGCGCCTTCGTCGCCGCGAGCGTGCTCGGCTGGCTGGCCGGCTGGCTCGGCTCCGAAAGCGTGGCGCTCAATGCGGCGGCGATCTTCCTCGCCTTCCTGGCCGCCATCGCCTTCGGCCTCGCCGCGGGCTGGTTCTTCGAGGCCGTGATCATCAGGCCGGTCTATCACGACCACCTGCGCCAGATCCTGATCACCATGGGTGCGCTGATTGTCGCCGAACAGATGATCCTCGCGATCTGGGGCGGCACCCCGATCAACGTGCCGCGGCCGAATTTCCTCGAAGGCTCGGTCCTGATGGGCGATGTGGCAATCGAGAAATACCGCGTCTTCGCCTTCCTGCTCGGCCTCGTGGTCTATCTCGCGCTGAAATTCACCCTGAACCGGACCCGGATCGGGCTGCTGATCCGCGCCGGGGTGGAAAACCGTGAAATGGTCGAGGCGCTCGGCTTCCGGATCGACCGGCTCTTCATCGCCGTCTTCATGGTCGGCTCGGCGCTGGCAGCCCTCGGCGGCGCCATGTGGGCCGGATACGAGACACTGATCACCCCCGCGCTTGGCGCCGAAATGATGATCGTGGTCTTCATCGTCGTCATCATCGGCGGGCTCGGTTCCATCGAAGGCACGTTGCTGGGCGCGATCATGGTCGGGCTGGTGGCCAATTATGTCGGCTTCCTGGCGCCGAAACTGGCGCTGGCATCGAACATGATCCTGATGATGGTGATCCTGCTCTGGCGCCCCAACGGCCTTCGGCCGGCTGTGAAGTGAGGCTCAGATGACCCAGCAAATCAATCGCGGCGAGCGCTTCGTGAAGCTCGTGGTCCTGCTGATCGCGGCGCTGCTTCTCTTCGCCCCCTTCCTCTTTCAGGATATCCGCTCGCTCGAGGTTGCCGCCCGGATCTGCGTCTTCATCGTGCTGGTGGCGAGTTATGACCTGCTGATCGGTTATACCGGCATCGTCAGCTTCGCCCATACGATGTTCTTCGGCTTCGGCGCCTATGGCGCGGCGATCGCGCTGAAACAGATGGGGCCGGGCTGGGACGCGGTGATCCTCGGCACGCTTGCCGGGGCGTTGGTTTCGCTGGTCATGGCCGTGGCAATCGGGCTGCTGTCCCTCCGGGTGAAAGCGATCTTCTTCGCCATGATCACGCTTGCCGCTGCCAGCGTCGCCATGGTTCTCGCCAGCCAGCTGTCGCAATTCACTGGCGGCGAGGACGGCATCACCTACAAGACCCCCGAGATCTTCAAGACCGCCACCAAGCTCGCCGTGACCGAGGAGGGCAAGGTCGCGCGGCTCTTCGGGGTGAAACTGAACGGCAAGCTGGCAGCCTATTACTTCGTCTTCGCAACCAGCCTTGTCCTGTTCCTCTTCATGATCCGGCTGGTCGCCTCGCCCATCGGCACAGTTCTCAAGGCAATCCGCGAGAATGAGGCCCGCGCCGAGGCCATCGGCTATCGCGTCGTCGCCTACCGGACCTTCATCTTCTGTGTCGCCGCCGTGATCGCTTCGCTCGCAGGCTCGGTCTACTCGATCTGGCTCAAATATACCGGCCCCGAGACGGCACTCAGCTTCACCATCATGATCGACATCCTGCTGATGGTCGTGATCGGCGGCATGGGCACGATGTATGGCGCGGTGATCGGCGCAGTCCTGCTGGTGCTCGCACAGTATTACCTGCGCGACCTGATGGGCAGCGCGGCCGAGGCCCTGTCCGAGATCCCCCTGCTTCCGTTCATCCTCGAACCCGACAGGTGGCTGTTCTGGCTCGGTATCATCTTCATCCTGCTTGTCTATTTCTTCCCCAGGGGGATCGCAGGCACCCTTTCCGAAAAGGACGCGAAAACATGAGCACGCCCCGGTTCTGTTTTGTTCCGATCATGGATCACGAACTCCATGTGACCCTCTGGGGCGACCCGTCCAACCCGCCGCTTGTCATGTGGCATGGCCTCGCGCGCAGTGGTCGGGATTTCGACGAGCTGGCCTCTGCACTGTCCGACGCGTATTTCGTCCTGTGCCCGGACACGATCGGGCGCGGGCTGTCGAGCTGGTCCGACAACCCGGAAGCCGAATACTCGATCGAGTATTACTCCGGCATCGCGGCGGACCTGCTGGACCATTTCGAGATCGAGCAGACCGGTTGGATCGGCACCTCCATGGGAGGGCTGATCGCCATGCGGATGGCGTCCGGACCGCTGGCCGATCGCCTGTCCTGGATGATCCTCAACGATATCGGCCCGGAGATTCCCGAGGCGGCAATCGACCGGATCCTGGCATATGCTGACACCCAGCCGGAATTTGGCTCCCTGCGCGAGGCGGAGCAGTGGTTTCGTGCCGCCTACATGCCCTTCGGCCCGGCCAGCGACGGCTTCTGGTCGCGCATGGCGCGCTGTTCGGTGCGCCGGCGCAGCAATGGCACCTTCACGACCCATTACGACCCCCGCATCACCATCCAGTTCCTCGCCTCCTCAGAGGAGTTGACGAGCTGGGACAGGTATGAGCGCATCACGATCCCGACGCATCTCGTCCGCGGCGCCGAGTCCGACCTGCTGCCGGCCTCGACGGCGGCGCGCATGGTGGCCTCCGGACCGCGCCCGCGCCTGACCGAGTTCCACGATTGCGGACATGCCCCATCGCTTTCGAGACCGGAAGATGCCCGCTACATCCGTGACATGATCGAAGAGTTGAGCGCAGCGCGATCCTGAGAGATCGGGAACGGGAACCGCTCTCGCGGGCTCCGTCCCGGCCCCGTCCCTAAAGATCCGTCCGGTTCAACGGCCCTCGAACTGCGCCGGGCGCTTCTCGATGAACGCCACGATCCCTTCCTTGAAGTCGCGGGTCTTGCCGCACTCGCCCTGCAAACGCGCCTCCAGTTCGAGCTGGGTGGTCAGGTCGTGGTTCAGCGACTCGCGGATGGCGCGCTTGACATGCGCATAGGCCGCTGTCGGCCCCTTGGCGAGATGCAGAGCGCGCCGCCACCAGTGATCGGCGAATTCCGCGTCCGGCACGGCCTCCCAGATCATGCCAAGCGCATCGGCCTCCTTCGCGCTCATCGGCTCGGCAAAGAGCGTCGCACCCATCGCCTTGGCGAAGCCCATCTTGCGCGGCAGCCAATAGGTGCCGCCGGCATCCGGGATCAGCCCGATCCGGGTGAAGGCCTGCAGGAAGGTCGCGCTCTCGGTGGCGATCACCACGTCACAGGCCAGCGCGAGATTGGCCCCTGCGCCAGCGGCCGCGCCATTCACGGCGGCGACGGTCGGGATCGGGGACTCGTAGATTTCGTGCAGCATGGGCGTGTATTCATCGCGCAGCAGCCGTTCGAGGTCGATATCGCCCGGATTGGCGCCATCGCCGAGATCCTGGCCGGCGCAGAAGGCCCGGCCCGAACCGGTCAGCACCATGACCCGCGCCTCCGTCCCGGCGCGTTTCACCGCATCGGCCAGCTCGGCCCGCATCTGGGTGTTGAGCGCGTTCATCACGTCGGCGCGGTTCATCGTCACGATGGCGATGTCGTCGCGGACCACATAGCGGATGGTTTCGTATTGCACGCCGGTGCCTCCCTTGAGCTGTCTTGCGCGCGACAATAGGCGAAGCTGCGGCTCAGGGAAGGGGCGGCGCGGCGAAACCGGGCGTCACTCCTTCAGGAGATCCTTCAACCGCGCCTCTTCTTCCGTGCTCAGCCCCTCGGAAGCGGCATCGGGGGCCGTCCTGCGGCCACGGATATAGACGAATCCCACGCCGCCCGCGATCAGCAGCATGACGGGGCCGGCGATCCAGAGCAGCAGATTCGCGCCCGTCGTGGTCGGCTTGAGCAGGACATATTCGCCGTAGCGGCCAACCACGTAGTCGATCACCTCGCCATCGCTGTCCCCCTCCACAAGCCGCTCGCGCACCAGCACCCGCAGGTCGGCGGCCAGCTCGGCATTGGATTCGTCGATATTCTCGTTGCGGCAGACAAGGCAGCGCAGCTCCTTGGAGATTTCGCGGGCGCGCGCCTCAAGGGCCGGGTCGTCGAGAATCTCCTCTGGCGTCACGGCGAAGACGGGCGCTGCGACGAGAAGCAGGGCGGCAATCAGACGTTTCATTCGGCAGGCACTCCGGCAGCGGCGGCGGCGCGGCGCTTGCGGGCACCAGCGGCGACACGGTAACGGCGATCGGTGAGCGAGAAGACGCCGCCAAAGCCCATGATGATGCAACCGGCCCAGATCCAGTTGGCGAAGGGCTTGATATAGGTCCGCACGGCCCAGCCGCCATCGGATTGCTCATCGCCAATGACGAGATAGATGTCCCGCCAGAAGCCATTGTCGATACCGGCTTCCGTGGTCGGCATCTGGGCAACGGGGTAGACGCGCTTTTCGGGGTGCAGGACCGAGACTTCCTTGCCATTCCGGAAGACCGCCATCGAGGCCATGGTGGAAACGTAGTTCGGACCGGGGATCTCGCGCACGTCGCGCAGCTCGATCTCGTAACCGGCATGTTCGAAGCGGTCCCCGAGTTTCGCGACGCGGATATCCTCCGACTCCCAGGCCGTCAGCCCGGCAATGCCGAAGAGCGTGATCGCAAGCCCGGTATGGGCCGTGGCCTTGCCCCAGTCGGCGCCGGGAAGGCTGCGCAGGCGGCGCAGCTTGCTGGACAGGTCCCCGCGCCCGGTGCGCGACCACAGGTCGATCAGCGCGCCCATCGTGACCCAGGCGGCCAGCGTGAAACCGATCGGCGCCAGCATGCTCATGCCGGTCTGCATCACGAGAACAAGCGCACCGCCGGCGATTGCGAGCGCCAGCGCGCCCCAGAGCGGCTGCATCGTCCGGGTGAGGTTGCCGCGTTTCCAGGGCAACATGGCGCCGATGGGCAGGATCGCGGTCAGCGCGATCATGAAGGGGGTGAAAGCAGCATCGAAGAAAGGCGCGCCGACGGAGAGCTTGCGGCCCAGCATCATCTCGGCGACCAGCGGCCAGATCGTGCCGACGAAGACCACGAAGGCGGCAACGGCGAGCAGGATATTGTTGGTCACCAGCGCCGTTTCGCGGCTGATCATGGCAAAGACGCCCTTGGCCTCCATCGCCGAGGCGCGGGCGGCATAGAGCGTCAGCGCGCCGCCCATGAAGACGGCAAGGATCATCAGGATGAAGACGCCGCGCTCTGGGTCGTTGGCGAAGGCGTGCACCGAGGTGATGACACCGGAGCGGACGAGGAAGGTGCCGATCAGCGAGAAGCCGAAGGCCATGATGGCAAGCAGGATTGTCCAGCTTTTCAGCGCCTCGCGCTTTTCGACCACGATGGCCGAATGCAGCAGGGCGGCGGCCAGCAGCCAGGGCATGAAGGAGGCGTTTTCGACCGGATCCCAGAACCAGAATCCGCCCCAGCCGAGCTCGTAATAAGCCCACCAGGAGCCGAGCCCGATACCGATGGTCAGGAAGAGCCAGGCGGCCAGCGTCCAGGGGCGGACCCAGCGACCCCAGGCGGCGTCGACACGGCCTTCGAGAAGCGCCGCAATGGCAAAGGAGAAGGCCATCGAGAGGCCGACATAGCCGAGATAGAGGAAGGGCGGGTGGAAGGCGAGGCCGGGATCCTGCAGCAGCGGGTTGAGATCCTCGCCATTCATCGGCGGGGTGGCGACCCGCAGGAAGGGGTTCGAGGTGAAGAGGATGAAGCCGTAGAAGGCGACCGAGATCGAGGCCTGCACCGCCAGGACGCGGGCACGCAACGTATCACGCAGGTTTGATCCGAAGAAGGCCGCGCAACCGCCGAAAAGCGCCAGGATCAGCACCCAGAGCAGCATCGAGCCCTCGTGATTCCCCCAGACCCCGGAGATCTTGTAGAGCATCGGCATGAACTTGTTGGAGTTCATGACCACCAGCCGAACCGAGAAATCGGAGGTCACGAAGGCATAGGTCAACGCGCCGAAAGAGAAGGAGACCAGCAGGAATTGCAGGATCGCAGCGGGTTCCGCCACGGCCATCCAGCCCGGCCAGCGCCGGGAAGCCCCGATCAACGGGACGATCATCTGAACAATCGCGACAAGCGCGGCGAGGACGAGGGCGAAGTGGCCGAGTTCGACTATCATGGCGCGAAACCTATCGGAGCGCCCGGCCTCGGGCAACAGCCCTGGGCACGATTGCCGACGCGGGTCGCTTCGGCCACCGGGCGCGCATGGCGCCTGTTGGGCGCGGAACAGGGCACGGTTGCCGTCCCGTTCGAAGTGCCACGTCGGGATGGCATCGCGCCTTTCGGAAGAGAGGCGCGGGCGTCGGGATAGGCCGGCACTGCGGCGTCGCGGGTGTCGCAGCGGATCACGCGGCACCCGAGAGGCTCACATTTGCGCTTCACTCGCCTCAGAGGGGCGCGCGACCGTATCGAAGGCCAGCCGCAGCGCGTAGGATCGAATGTCGTTCGACCAGCTTGCCATATGGTGTTCGCAAAGTGACCGGTCGCCGGCAAAGAGCGCCCGTATCGCTTCCTCGTACCCGGGAAGGTCGCCGGCAATCGCTTGCAGGACGGTATAGGCCGCCTCGCGCGCGGCCCGCTGTTGCGCTTCAGGGTTCGGCTGCCGCCGCGCCTCGTCGACGAGCCGCCGCAAGGTTGCGGACGCACCGCCCTGTTGCGTGGACAGCCAGTCCCAATGGCGTGGCAGCAATGTCACCTCGCGCGATACAACCCCAAGCTTCGGGCGGCCGCGCCCTCTGGGTTTGTCACCTCCGCCCGGCGCGTCCTCCGCCCGGGGCCGGAAACGGCCGGGGCGACTTGGCGGTGGCGTCGACAACCTTTCCGCAATCTCCGCATCGCTGCCGCGAAGATCCAGGTCGACGATCCTGCCGGTCGCGTCGTCGAACACAAGGATCGGCTGTTTTGCCTTGGCACTGTCCGCATGCTTCACGGCAAGAGCCACCTCGAGCCGAGGACCGGCATGAAGGATTTCATGGCCCAGGAAGGCCGTACAGGGATCGGAAAGACGCTTTGTCATGGAATCACCAGAGTTGAGAGAAGGATGGTTTATACCCGGGCATAAATAAGATCAATATAACCCGGGTAAAAACTCTCTCGATTTGGCCCGAGCCCTTTCCGACGCCCCGCCCGTCAGTTCTTCAGCACGACACAGCCAACGCCGCTCTTGCGCAAAGTCCAGCAGATCCGATCCGCCGCCTTCCGGCTCTCGGCCCCGATCTGTGCGGTCCATTGCGTGCCATGCCGTGCCGGCAGGCGCATGCGGATATAGCTGATCTCCTGTCCCTGCAGCGCCGCGCTCCTGGCCTGCGCGCGCTGCAGGCGATAGGCGGTGATGTCGCGGCTGCGATGCGCGGCCAGGATCACCGCCCAGGGCATCCGGCTCGACGGATTGCGGAAAGCCTTCAGGCTGCGGTTGCGGGCGAGCTCTTCACAAGCCGCACGGAAGGACATGCCCTTCTCCAATGCGAACTCCGGCGCTTCGGGCGGGGCGTCGCGCCACTCGGTTGCCGAATATCCGGTGATCGCGGGAACATAGGCGCGGGTCTCCGGCGGCAGTCTACGGTCGCGTTGGAGGAAATCTTCCAGCCGCGTCTCGCCGGCATTATAGGCGGCGGCAGCGAACCCGACATTTCCGTAGAGGTCGCGCAGCTCCGCGAGATAGGTCGCGGACGCGCGGAGCGCCTCGGCGGGATTGAACGGATCGACAAGTCCGCGCCGCTGTGCCGTGCCCGGCATGAACTGCGCGATGCCCTGTGCGCCGGCCGGGCTGATGGCGGTCGCATCATAGAGGCTCTCGCGCCAGATCAGCCGGGCGAAGAAACCGGCATCGAGCCCGGCTTCCCCGGCCGTTGCCTCGAGCGTGCGGCAGGTATCGGGGATATACCGGGCGAGAGAGATGCAATGGGCGCCATCGGCGGTACAGCGCAGTCCCTTCTTGCCAAGCCATGCCGGACGAGGGCGCGGGCGGATCGCAGGGGACCGGGCCTCGGTCGTGGCCCAGCGCGCCGGTCCGGGCGGATCAGCGCGCCCCGGCTGTGCCAGAAAAAGCATCCCGACAGCCAGAAGGCCGCAGGCGATCCTGGAAGGCCAATCGGGGCCACTGGCCATTGCTCCTCCCCCCCGAACATGCTCCGCCCCCCACAGATACACGGGAATCGGCATTCGCCAAGCGGCGTCCCTTACAGCGAGCCGGGGCAAACCGGCCCCGCACGCCTGTCAGAACTTCTCGGGATGGGCCTCGCGCGCCATGTGGTCGAGCACGGCATTGACGAATTTCGGCTCGCGACCTTCGGGGAAGAAGGCTTTCGCCACGTCCACGAACTCGACGATCACCACCTTGGGCGGTGTCTTGCCCTCGACAAGCTCGGCACCGGCGGCGCGGAACAGCCCGCGCAGGACCGGGTCGATCCGCGAGATCGGCCATTTGGCGACCAGCGCGCGGTCGGTCATCTGGTCGATCCTGGCCTGCTCGTTGACCGCCGTGAAGACCAGCTTGCGGAAGGTCTCGCGATCGCCCTCGTGGAACTCGCCAAGATCCTCGTATTTGGCGCCAAAGCGCAGATCCTCGAATTCCTGGATGACCCGTTCGGTCGTCTGACCCGAGCTCTCCATCTGGAACAATGCCTGCACGGCGTAAAGCCGCGCTGCGGAACGCATCTGTTTCTTGTCGCTCATGCCGTTTCGCGCCCGTCGGTTTCGCCGGCCATCTGGATCTCGTAGCGCAACGGCTTGAAGCCGATCTCCGCCTTGTCATCGGCAAAGTGCCGGGTCAGGGAGACGAGGTGCAGCGCCGCGGCAGCCGCACCGCCGCCCTTGTTCTGGCCGGCCGCTTCAGCGCGCGCCACCGCCTGCGCACGGTTCTCGACCGTCAGGATGCCATTGCCGATACAGGCGCCGTCCAGCCCGAGCAGTTGCAGGGCCCGGGAGCTGTCATTGCAGACCGTGTCGTAATGCGTTGTCTCGCCCCGGATCACGCAGCCAAGTGCAACGAAACCATCGAAATTGCTCTGACGGTAGGCGATGCGGATCGCGGTCGGCACTTCCAGCGCACCGGGAACCTCGACCAGCTCCCAGCTGCCGCCGGCCTTCTCGATCTCGGCCTTGGCGCCGGCAACCAGCTCGTCGGCGATGTCCTTGTAATAGGGCGCGACGACGATGAGCAGCTTGACCGGCTTTTCGAAGCTGGGCAGCGGCAGGGTGTAGTGGGTTTCGGCCTGGGCCATGGGTTACTCCGTGATCGGGCGGGTGCCGGTGATGGTCAGCCCATAGGCGTCCAGGCCGACATAGCGGGTGGCGGGAGAGTTGGTCAGCAGCACAAGCTCATGCAGGCCGAGCTTGGAGAGGATCTGCGCGCCGAGGCCGGTATGCTTGACCGTGCGCGGGCCTTCCTCTTCCTCGCGGTGCAGCTTGGGCTGCGGCTCGCGGAACAGGCAGACGACGCCGCGCCCTTCCCCGGCGATGATCTGCATCGAGCGTCGGAGCGTGTCCGGCTGGTCGACACCGATGCCGAGCAGATCGGCCAGCGGGTCGAGCGCGTGGGTGCGCAGCAGGACGGGCTCGGGCGTGGAAATGTCGCCCTTGACGAGGGCGACATGCTCGGTGCCTTCGGTCTCGTCGGTGAAGACACGCATGGTCCAGTCGCCGCCAAAGGCGGAGGTGACGTCGCGGGTCTCGGTCTCGCGGACAAGATTGTCATGCCGGCGGCGATAGGAGATCAGGTCCGAGATGGTGCCGATCTTCAGCCCGTGCTTCTGGGCGAAGGCAATCAGATCGGGCAGCCGGGCCATGGTGCCGTCATCTTTCATGACCTCGCAGATCACGCCGGACGGGTTGAGGCCGGCCAGGCGGGACACATCGACAGCCGCCTCGGTATGGCCAGCGCGGACGAGCACACCTCCATCGCGCGCGCGCAGGGGGAAAACGTGTCCGGGCGTGGCAATATCGGCCGAGGTCGAGGCGCTGTCGATGGCCACGGCAACGGAGCGGGCGCGGTCGGCGGCCGAGATGCCGGTGGAGACGCCCTCGCGCGCTTCGATCGAGACGGTGAAGGCGGTCTCGTGGCGCGACGAGTTGTAGGAGGCCATGAGCGGCAGCCCGAGCGCGTCGATCCGCGCGCCGGTCAGGGTCAGGCAGATCAACCCCCGACCATGGGTGGCCATGAAGTTGATCGCGTCCGGCGTGGCCATCTGGGCGGGGATGACGAGGTCGCCCTCATTCTCGCGATCTTCGTGGTCGACAAGGATGAACATGCGGCCGTTGCGGGCGTCTTCGATGATTTCTTCGGTCGAGGAAATCGCGTCGGCATAGGATTCGGTCAAGGTGGCCCCCCGGGGAATGATGTGGGCGTTCTGGTAGCGCAAGGAGGCGCGCATTACCAGACGGTGCGCTGCGGCACAAGCTTGCCGGCCTCGGCGCGGCCGTTGCGATTGGCGGGTCGCGGAGAAGGATTTCGGTCGCCGCGCAGCCCGTGGTCAGCGGAGATCCCCCCGTTCTGTCACCACGCGGAACGACGGGGTCGCGACGCGGAGTTTCACCAAGGCGAGAGGCGCTGTTCGTGCTCACCCGCGGCGCGCGTCGGCCGCGCCGTCACGTGTCGCTGCGCCCCGCCCAGCCTACGCGCTTGCGATAGAGCGTCGAGGGCGCAACATCGAGCTCCCGTGCCGCCTGCGGAACGGAGCCTTCGTGGCGCTGGATACAGGCCTCGATGATCCGCCGTTCGATCTCGGCCAATGTCATGCCTTCGAACGGGGCCGGAGTGTTGACGGTCTCTGTGTCAGAGCCATTGACCGAAGCCCGGCGCGCGATTCCGAATCCGTATTCCGGCGGCAGCATTTCGGGTGTGACCTCTGTCCCGTCCTGCAGAACCGCGATGTTGTGCATGACGCTGACAACCTCGCGGACGTTCCCCGGCCAGTCATGCCGCAGGAACTCCTGCCGGACCGCGTTCGAGAGCCCCGCAAGCTGCTTGCCTTCGGCACGTGCATGCCGCTCCAGCGTTGCGCGGGCAATCTGGATCACGTCGCAGGCGCGATCCCGCAGCGGCGGCAGGTGAACCGGGATGACATGCAACTGGTAGAAGAGATCCTTGCGCAGAAGCCCCGTATGGAGCGCTTCAACCGGAGGACGGGTGTCGGCGCAGACGATGCGCACGTTGAGCTTGCGAGGTCCCGCCGCGCCGATCGGCTGGATCGTCGCGCTTTGCAGCATCCGCAGCAATGCGGGCTGGACCGCGGGCGCCAGCGCCGAGATATCGTCGAGAAACAGCGTGCCGCCATCGGCCGCTTCGGCGGCGCCGACCTTGTCCGAGAGCGCCCCGACAAAGGCGCCGCGCAAATGGCCGAACAGCTCCGATTCCTGTCGCTCGGGCGGAATCGCCGAGCAACTGAACCGCTGGAACGGCCCGTCGGCGCGCGGCGAGCAGGAATGGACCGCGCGGGCGCAGAGATCCTTGCCGGTGCCGCTCTCGCCGGTGATGAAGACCGTGGCCATCGAGCGGGCCGCCGATTGCACCCGGCCATAGACCTTCTGCATCGCACTTGAGCCGCCGATGAACCCGCAGAACCGGTCCATCGGGCCGGTCTCGGAGGGGTCGAGGGCGTCGGCGCCTTCGGCCACGGCGTTCCGGACGGCGTCCCGGAGCTGGCGCGCTTCAAAGGGCTTGATGAGGAAATCATAGGCGCCTGCCCGCATCGCCTCGACAGCGACCGGCACGGAACGGTTGGCGGTGACCACGATCACGTTTGTCGACGGCGACAGGTCCAGGCAATCCTGCATCAGGTCCATGCCGCCGCGATCCGGCAGCATCAGGTCGAGGACCAGGACATCCGGGCGAACCTCGCGAAAGCGCTCCAGCCCCTCGGCCGCGGTTCCGACGGAGGTCACCTGCAGGCCATCCTCGCGCAGCGCGGCCTCATAAAACAGGCGCAGGGCCGGAATGTCTTCGATCAGCAGGACCTTCGTCATGGGGCGCCCTCGTCCGGTCCTGTTCCGATGGTCCGGCAAACCTCCTCGCGAAGCGCAGCAAGCCCGGCCTCCACGCGCTTCGCCTGTGCGGAAACCGCCGCCAGGTCGCCACCATGTGCCTGTGCATTCAGGCGCTCCGCCGCCCTCTTGAGGCGGTGTGCTCCGGTCGTGCCGGCCAGTGCGATCAGGATATGTGTCTGCGCCCGGATCTCGTCGAGATTGTCCTGCCGGACCGCCGCCTGGAGCTGCTCGAAGGTCCGATCCAGGTCCAGCCCGAGCTGATCGAGCAATTCTTGCGCGTGTTGCGGCCCGGCCAGTTCGCGCAGCGCCGCAAGTTCGCCGCGGATGTCGTCCGGCGTTTCGCCCTCCGTGTCCGCCGCGCCGCTTTCCTCGTCCGGCAAAGCGGGCGCCAGGGCTTGGCCTGCCCATCGGCCAAGCACCGCGGCAAGTGCATCGACATCCATCACCGGTTTGACGAGGACCGCATCGGCGCCGTCCTGGCGAAGCCGGCGTTTGTCCAGCTCGGAAGGTCCGGATGTCAGCGCGATCAGCGCCGGACGATCCGGCGCGACGGCCATATCCCGAAGCGCCTGCTGCCCGGCGGCACCATCGGTATCGCACAGGACAATGTTGCCCCGACGAAGCGGCGGAATGCGGAAGGCGCCGTCCTGCAGCTCAAACAGCCCGACATCCAGCCCGAGATGCTTCAGAAGTTGCAGGAGAAGGAAACGATCATTGGCGCTGTCGGTAGCAATGAAGATGTGGAGCCCACCGAAGCCATCCTTCGGGTCGGTCGCGGCCTCCACCTGCCGATATTTCGTGCCGGAGGAACGCCTTCCTGCCTCGGACACCCGTGCAAACTCCACTCACACTACGAGAGCCGAAGACATGCATGATCCCGATTGTTTGTACAAGTGTTAATGACCCAGTTGAGACATTCCGTCCGGCACGCGGCCGGACGGAAGCTCTGTATTACCTGGGCTGGAGGACGGCCTTACTTGGCGTATCCCGCCCCTTTCAGCGCCTCGGTGATCTCATCGAGGATGGCAGGGTCGTCGATCGTCGCCGGCATCTTGAACGCCTCGCTGTCGGCGATCTTCTGCATCGTGCCGCGCAGGATCTTGCCAGAGCGCGTCTTGGGAAGCCGATCTACGACAATTGCATTGCGGAAGGCGGCGACCGGACCGATCTCGTGCCGCACGAGGCCGACACATTCGGCGATCACCTCCTCGGGCGAGCGCTCATGCGACGCGTTCAGGCAGAGAAAGCCCAGCGGGAGCTGGCCCTTCAGCGCGTCCGCCACGCCGATCACGGCGCATTCGGCAACATCCGGATGCTCGGCCAGCACCTCTTCCATCGCGCCCGTCGAGAGGCGGTGCCCGGCGACGTTGATGACATCGTCGGTGCGCGACATGATGTAGAGATAGCCGTCCGCGTCTTTGTAGCCCGCATCACCGGTCTCGTAGTAGCCGGGGAAATGCTCGAGATAGGACTTCTTGTAGCGCTCCTCGGCATTCCACAGCGTCTGCAGCGTGCCCGGCGGCAGCGGCAACTTGATGGCGATGGCGCCCATCGTGCCGGGCTCCGCGACCTCGTGGCCGCCCTCGTCCAGGATATGCACCTCGTAGCCGGGCATCGGCACGGAGGGTGAGCCGAGCTTGGTCGGAAGCTCCTCGATCCCGATCGGGTTGGCGGCGATGGCCCAGCCGGTCTCGGTCTGCCACCAGTGGTCGACCACCGGCACGCCGAGATGCTCCTGCGCCCATTTCACCGTGTCCGGATCAGCGCGCTCGCCGGCCAGGAACAGCGCCTGCAGGTCATGCAGCTTGTAGCGCTTGATCCATTCGCCATTCGGGTCCTCACGCTTGATGGCGCGGAGCGCGGTTGGCGCGGTGAAGAAGCTCTTCACGCGGTGGTTCTGAATGATCTTCCAGAAGACGCCAGCATGGGGCGTGCCGATCGGCTTGCCCTCGAAGACCAGCGTCTCGGCCCCCGCGAGCAGCGGGCCGTAACAGATATAGGAGTGTCCCACGACCCAGCCGACATCGGAGGCAGCCCAGAAACGCTCGCCCGGTCCGACATTGTAGATGTTCTCCATCGACCAGGTCAGCGCCACGAGATGGCCGGCGGTCGAGCGGACAACGCCCTTGGGCTGGCCGGTGGTGCCGGACGTGTAGAGGATATAGGCGGGGTGGTTGCCCTCGACGGGCAGGCAGTCCACCGGCTTCACGCCATATTGGAAGGCGTGCCAATCGAAATCGCGGCCCTCGACGAGCTTGGCCACTTCCTGCTCTCGCTGGAAGACAACGCAGAAATCCGGCTTGTGCTCGGCCTGTTCGATGGCTTCGTCGAGCAGCGGCTTGTAATGGACCACGCGGCCGGGCTCCAGACCACAGGAGGCAGCGATGATGGCGGTCGGCTTGGCGTCGTCGATCCGGACGGCAAGCTCATGGGCCGCAAAACCGCCGAAAACGACCGAATGGACAGCGCCGATGCGCGCACAGGCAAGCATCGCCTCGATCGCCTCGGGCACCATCGGCATGTAGATGATGACGCGGTCGCCTTTCTCGACGCCGCGCATCTTCAGCGCACCGGCGAGCGAGGCCACGCGGTCGCGCAGTTCGGTATAGGTGATTCCCTTGGTGGCGTGGGTGATCGGGCTCTCATGCATGATCGCGAGATTGTCGCCGCGACCGGCTTCGACATGGCGATCCACCGCGTTGTAGCAGGTGTTGACCAGCGCATCCGAGAACCACTCGTACATCGGGGCCTTGTCGTCGAAGAGCGCCTTGGTCGGCGGCTGGAACCAGTCCACCGCCTCAGCCGCCTTCATCCAGAACGCCTCCGGATCATCCTGCCAGGCGTCATAGATGTCAGAATATCCCATGAGTTCTCTCCCTCCAAAACTTTGCGAGAGTTACGCAAATGGGGCGGTTTTGCGCAAGTCTGTTGCGTGGGCACTTCGTCGCTTTTTGGGCGCTAACGGATGCTGCAGCGCCGAGACACGTCGCCGCAGCGCAGCACAGCCCGTGCCTTCCGCCGCCGCGAGGCCCCTCGTCCCCTTGCCGACCGCCGTCCGCTCCGGGCGCCGGAACGACCCGACTCGGCCCGGAACCGCACGCAAGAAAAAGGGGCGGCCGAAGCCGCCCCCTCCATTCGATCCAGGATCGAAATCAATGCTCGTGGGCGAGTTCCCAGTGCTCCGGGGAGCGCCACACGCGCGAGCGAAGCAGTTCACGCTCGAAGATGAACTCTTTCGGCAGACGGTCGAAGAACATGTCGAACTGCTCTTCGTGGGCGTGGGCTTCCGCCGTCCCAGCGTCGCGCTCGACACTCATCAGCTCGTAGAAGGTCTCTGCCGGGAAATCGAGGCCATCCCAGTGGATGTCTTCGTGCTGCGGCATCCAGCCGATCGGGCTTTCGACCGCGTTTCCGCGACCATGGACACGGTCCACGATCCACTTCAGCACGCGCATGTTCTCACCGAAGCCCGGCCAGATGAACTTGCCTTCTTCGTCCTTGCGGAACCAGTTGACGCGGAACATCCGAGGCGGCTTGGACACGCGACGACCAACGTTCAGCCAGTGGCTGAAGTAGTCGGCCATGTTGTAGCCACAGAAGGGCAGCATCGCCATCGGGTCGCGGCGCATGGCGGAGACGCCAATCGCAGCAGCGGTGGCTTCGGAACCCATGGTAGCGGCGAGGTAGACACCGTGCGACCAGTTGAAGGACTGGTAGACCAGCGGCATGTCCTTGGACATACGGCCACCGAAGACGAAGCCGTCGATCGCGACACCTGCCGGATCTTCCCAGGCCGGGTCGATGGTCGGGCAGTTGGCAGCAGGCGCGGTGAAGCGACCGTTCGGGTGCGCGGCCGGGGTCTCGCTTTCGGGAGTCCAGTCGTTGCCTTTCCAGTCGATCAGGTGAGCCGGCTTCTCTTTCGTCATGCCTTCCCACCAGATGTCGCCATCATCGGTCAGCGCGACGTTGGTGTAGATGACGTCCTTCTTGATGGTGTCCATCGCGATCGGGTTGGTGGCGTAGTTGGTGCCAGGTGCAACGCCGAAGAAGCCCGATTCCGGGTTGATCGCGCGAAGTTCACCATCCGGACCCTTCTTGATCCAGGCGATGTCGTCACCAACGGTCGAGACTTTCCAGCCTTCGAAGCCCTTCGGCGGCAGCAGCATGGCCAGGTTGGTCTTGCCACAGGCCGACGGGAAGGCCGCGCCGAGGTAGGTCTTTTCACCTTCGGGGGACTCGAGGCCCATGATCAGCATGTGCTCGGCGAGCCAGCCTTCGTCGCGGGCCATGACGGACGCGATACGCAGGGCCAGGCACTTCTTGCCGAGCAGGGCGTTGCCGCCGTAGCCGGAACCGTAGGACCAGATCTCGTAGGTCTCGGGGAAGTGAACGATGTACTTGTCGTCAATATTGGCTTCGCAGGGCCACGGCACATCGGCCTGACCGGGCTCCAGCGGCGCGCCGACGGAGTGCATGCAGGGAATGAAGTCGCCATCTTCACCCAGCGATGCCAGCACTTCGTTACCAACGCGGGTCATCAGCATCATGTTGGTGACAACATAGGGGCTGTCGGTGATCTCGATGCCGATCTTGGAGATCGGGGAGCCGATCGGACCCATGGAGAAGGGGATGACGTACATCGTACGACCCTTCATGGAGCCGTCGAACTTCTCGTTCAGGATGGCGCGCATCTCGGCCGGGTCGTACCAGTTGTTGGTCGGGCCGGCGTCGCCTTTGGAATTGGAGCAGATGAAGGTCCGGTTCTCGACCCGGCCAACGTCGGACGGGTGGGAGCGGGCGAGGTAGCTGTTCGGGCGCAGCTCAGGGTTCAGGCGGATATAGGTGCCGCTGTCGACCATCAGCTGGGAGAGCTCGTCATACTGTTCCTGGGAACCATCAGCCCACACGACCTGGTCGGGCTTGGCGAGGGCCGCCATCTTTTCGACCCACTTGACCAGCCGGGCGTTCTTGGTTGGAGCTTCCATGCTTTCCTCCTCGGATTGCAGTCTGTTTGCGCAGGGGGGGGCCTGGCAGCCAAGGCCACCTTGGCCCGGCGCGCTTGATATAACACCTCCGAAACCGTTTGCTACCGTCGCCAGAGCCGTTTGTTAGCGCCACAATGTCGCTGTTTCACGCCGTGAATAGCCGGAATGCCGGAACGACATACCAATGCATACAATTCGGCAATGCCGGTTTGCTGTCGACGCAAGGCAGACGGCCAAACGTGGTGCAAATTAGTCATTCCTTTCCGAAATGCCGCTTCAGTACCCCCCATAAAGGCGTGCGATTCGCTTTCGCAGTTGATTCCGCGGTTCGGAAACAGGAAAATGCGGTAAAAATACATAAATGGGCAGTACGGGGGTCACACCAATGTCGCGCATCGCGCTTGTGGACGACGACAGAAACATCCTCACTTCAGTTTCCATGACCTTGGAAGCCGAAGGTTTCGAGGTTGAAACTTACAATGACGGGCAGTCGGCGCTGGACGCGTTCAACCGGCGCCTGCCCGATATGGCGGTGCTCGATATAAAGATGCCACGCATGGACGGCATGGACCTGTTGCAGAGGCTGCGCCAGAAGACCTCCATGCCGGTGATCTTTCTGACCTCGAAGGATGACGAGATCGACGAGGTCCTCGGGTTGCGCATGGGCGCGGACGACTACGTCAAGAAACCGTTCTCGCAGCGGCTTCTGGTCGAGCGCATCCGGGCATTGCTGCGCCGGCAAGAAGCGCTCAATGCCGATGAGGCCGGCGAGCCGGAGACCGCGCAGGTTCTGACGCGCGGCGAGCTTGTGATGGATCCGCTGCGCCATTCCGTGAGCTGGAAGGGTCTGGACGTTTCGCTGACTGTCACCGAGTTCCTGCTGCTGCAGGCGCTCGCGCAGCGGCCCGGCTTCGTCAAGAGCCGCGACCAGCTGATGGACGTGGCCTATGACGATCAGGTCTATGTCGACGACCGTACGATCGACAGCCACATCAAACGCCTGCGTAAGAAGATGCGCAGCGTCGACTCCGAATTCTCCGCCATCGAGACCCTATATGGCATCGGTTACAGATATAACGAGGAATAGGCGGGCAGCCGCGGAAGGGACTGGAAAGGTGCGCGACACCGGGCGCGACTTCGATTCCGACGTGGTTCTGGGCGAAGATTGGGTCGTTCCGGACACCAGCGATGCGGATATGCGCAAGAAGCGCGAAGGGCGTGGGTATCTCACGCTCAACCGTTCCCCACTGGCACGCAAGATCATCACCTTCAACCTGATCGGCCTGCTGATCCTTGTCGGCGGCGTCTTCTATCTCAACCCGTTTCGCGACTCCATCGCCGCGCAACGCGTGGCCGGGCTGAAGACCGAGGCTTCGCTGATCGCCAATGTCTTCGAAGCACAGGCGCAAGACGATGCGCCCGCGAACCTGTCTGCCAATGGCGGCGGCATCGACCCGCAGGCAACGCTGCAAGACCTGACGCTGACCCGCGGCGTGCAGGTCTTCGTCTATGACACGGATGGCCTGCTCGTGGCGCAGGAAGCCGCGCCGAGGGTCAACCTGACGCCGCCGCAAAACTCGACCGTCATCACCGATTTCCTCAATGCGATCTGGGTGGGCACCTCGCGCCTTCTGACCCCGGTCCCTGCGGAGACATCCTGGACGGATGGCGAGACACTCGCGCATTCGCTCGCCGCGCAGGCTGCGGACGGCACGCCCGCCGTTGTTGCCGGCACGGACGAGGCCGGGGAAACGCTCTTCGCCGTCGCCTCGCCGATCCGCGCAGGCGACGAGATCCTCGGGGTGGTGGCAATGTCCTCGCTTCCGGGCGAGGTGGACCGGCTGGTGCGCAAGGAGCGCGAACAGGTCCTGCAGATGTTCGTCATCGCGATTCTCGTTTCGATCGGCCTGAGTCTCGTGCTCGCCTCCACCATCGCCAACCCGCTTTCGGACCTTGCCGCGGCGGCCGAGATCGGGCGTGACCGCAATGCCCGCAAGATGACCCCGGGCCGGGTCCGCATTCCCGACCTGACCGGTCGCCCGGACGAGATTGGCCGCCTCTCCGGCGCCCTGCGCGGCATGGTCGCCGCGCTCTACGACCGGATCGACGCCAATGAGCAATTCGCGGCCGATGTCGCGCATGAGATCAAGAACCCGCTCGCATCGCTGCGTTCCGCGGTCGGCACGATGCGGGTGGCCAAGCGCGAAGACCAGCGCGAGAAGCTGCTCGACGTGATCGACCATGATGTCCGCCGCCTGGACCGGCTGGTCAGTGACATCTCCAATGCCTCGCGGCTGGATTCGGAGCTGGTCAAGGAAGACGAGGAACGTTTCGACCTCGTGAAGATGCTCGGCAACCTGACCGACTACCTGGGTGAAGAGGCCAATAAAAAGGGCGTCGAGTTCATCACCGACCTGCCTCGGCAGCCAATCGAGGTCATCGGGCTGGAAGCGCGGCTGGCACAGGTCTTCGTCAATCTCATCGGCAATGCCGTAAGCTTCTGCGACGATGGCGATGCGGTGCGGGTCTGGGTGCGCAAGCGCGAGAACCGTGTGCTCGTTGTCTGCGAGGACACCGGCCCCGGCATTCCCGAACAGGCATTGTCGAAGATCTTCAACCGGTTCTACTCCGAGCGCCCGCCCGGACAGTTCGGCAATCACTCCGGCCTCGGCCTTGCGATCTCGAAACAGATCGTCGAGGCGCATGGCGGTGTGATCTGGGCCGAGAATATCCGTCCCACAGATGCGGACATCGCCTCCGAACCGCTCGGAGCGCGGTTCGTCGTCGGTTTGCCGGTGTAAGGCGGGATGGGGCGCGAAGACCAGGATAGCGAAACCGACCTTCGCCTGCATGCCTCCGCCGTTGCCCTTGATAACCGAGCCTTGCTTATCCTCGGCCCGTCTGGAAGTGGAAAGTCTGGCCTTGCTCTGGAGTTGATCTCGCTTGGCGCCGTACTCGTCGCCGATGACCAGACGCTGCTTCGGCGTGACGGCGCACGGCTCCTGGCGAGCCCGCACCCCCGGATCGCCGGCCGGCTGGAAGCCCGCCATGTCGGGCTCCTGCGCCTCCCCTGCCGGACCGATGTCCCGGTGGCCCTCGCCATCGACCTCGGAACCGACGAGACCGACAGGCTTCCACCGGCGCGCGGCCTCGTCCTGCTTGATCAAAAGGTCACCTTGCTGCACCGCCCTCCCGGCGGGCATGCAGCGCATGCGATAGTTCACTGCCTGCAAGGAAGGCGAGAGACGCCATGACCGACCTGACTGCCGCGCCGGCCGCCACCCATGCGCCCCGCATTCTCCTCGTCACCGGTCCATCCGGCGCCGGACGCAGTACGGCGATCCGCGCCCTCGAGGATCTCGGCTACGAGGTCATCGACAACCTGCCGCTCTCGCTGGTCCCGCGCCTGCTGGAAGGACCGCCGTCGGGACCGGCCCTGGCGCTCGGCGTGGACAGCCGAAATCGCGACTTCTCGACCGGAGCCTTTCTCGAGTTGCTGGACCGGCTGGACGCGCATGGCGTCGAGCTGCTCTATCTCGACTGCACCTCCGAGATACTCCAACGCCGCTACTCCGAAACCCGCCGCCGCCATCCGCTCGCGCCGGCAGAAAGCCCGGCCGTCGGAATTGCCCGCGATTTCGACCTCCTCGTCCCGATCCGTCAACGCGCCGACGTGGTGATCGACACGTCCGAGTTGACGGTCCACGAGCTGCGGGCCGAAGTTGGCCGCTGGTTCGGCAACCCGACGGGCAATCGCCTCGCCCTTTCGGTCCATTCCTTCTCCTACAAGCGCGGCCTTCCGCGCGGGCTGGATATGGTCTTCGACTGCCGGTTCCTGCGCAATCCCTACTGGGATGCCAACCTGCGCAGCCTGAACGGGCTGTCTGAGGAAGTCGCCGGGTACGTTGCCGAGGATCCGCGTTTCGACAGCTTTTTCGACAAGGTCCGAGATCTCGCGCTGCTGTTGCTTCCGGCCTATGTCGAGGAGGGCAAGTCCTATCTCGCCATCGGTTTCGGCTGCACGGGAGGGCAACACCGATCGGTGACCATGGCCGAAAAGCTCGGGAATACGCTTGCGGAGGCAGGATGGCAGGTGTCAATTAGGCACAGGGAACTTGAAAGAAACGCAGCTGCCGCTGGCAGATCAGCGACACAGACGGGGACACAAACGTGATTGGCATCGTGATCGTTGCTCACGGAGGTCTGGCCAACGAGTATCTTGCCGCGGTTGAACATGTCGTCGGCAAACAGGTCGGGATGCGCGCCATCGCCATCGCCCCCGAGCATGACAGGATTCTCAAGCAGGAAGAAATTCTCGAAGCGACCAACTCGGTGGATACCGGCGACGGCGTTGTCGTTGTGACCGACATGTTCGGCGGATCGCCGTCGAATCTTTCGCTCCGCGCCTGCAACCGGGAAAACCGCATGATCCTGTACGGAGCCAACCTGCCGATGCTGATCAAGCTGGCCAAATCGCGCCAGATGTCGGTCGGCGATGCTGTCAGCAATGCCCTGGTGGCCGGGCGCAAATATATCAACAGCTTCGACGGCGCAGCCGGGAAATCAGATTGAATGAGCAGATCCAGCTTGAAGATTCTCCAGATCATCAACGAGAAGGGGCTGCACGCCCGCGCCTCTGCAAAATTCGTCGAGACGGTCGAGGAATTCGAGGCCGAGGCGGAAGTCAGGAAGGACGGTCTTGACGCCGCAGGCGACAGCATCATGGGGCTTTTGATGTTGGCAGCCTCCCGGGGAACCTCTATTGAGGTCGAAACCAGCGGGCCGCAGGCGGAGGAGCTGATGCTGGCGCTGGAAGAATTGGTCGCCGACCGTTTCGGCGAGGGAATGTAGGCAGAGCGCAGGGGGATCTGGCAAGTTGGTGGACTCGACCCAGCAAAGGCCGTTGCTGATGCAGAAGCGCCCCACCAGGAACCTTATTGGTCAGGGCAGTGGCGAAAACCTCAGCGATCAGCCCTATGACAAGCGCCGACTCTCCTACGCCAATACCTTCGAGAATCCGTTCCAGGTCGGCACGATCCACCTGATGGAGGCGCTGACGGGCAAGTTGCGCCTCTTGCGACTGATCCGGAAATTCGAGGCCATGGGCGTGCCCGAGGGACAGGGGTTCTGGGCCCAGGCGCTGGACGTGATGGGGATCGCGTTGAAGACACCGCAGGCCCAGATCGACAATATCCCCGAAACCGGGCCGCTCGTCATCGTTGCAAACCACCCGCACGGGCTGATCGACGGCATGGTCCTGGCCGAGCTGATCGGGCGACGCCGGACGGATTACAAGATCCTGACGCGCTCGCTGCTGACCGGTGTCGGTGAAATCGACCGGTTCATGCTGCCGGTGCCCTTCCCGCATGAGACGGATGCGCTGCAGCAGAATCTCGACATGCGCCGCAAGTCGATGGAGCATCTCAAGGATGGCGGCTGTATCGTTCTGTTCCCCTCCGGTGTCGTCGCGTCTTCGGACACGATGTTCGGACCGGTTGTCGAGCGCGAATGGAACCCCTTTACCGCCAAGATGATCCAGCGCAGCCAGGCAAGGGTGCTGCCGATCTTCTTCACCGGTCGCAACTCGCGCTGGTACCAGATGTCGAACCGGATCTCGGCCACCCTTCGGCAAGGACTGCTGCTATACGAGGTCGTGCACGCCCTGAACAGGCCGCAGGCGCCCATTGTCGGAACGCCCATCGAGCGCAACGAGATCGACGAGTGGAGTTCCAACCCGCGCGGCTTCGTCGCAATGCTGCGCGAACGGACCCTGGCGCTTCGCGGCCTGAAGGCCTGATCGCCGCTTTCTCCCCACCACATCCGTGCAGTCCCCCGACCGGCCAGGCCCGCCGGGGTCTTTTCGTCGAACCTAGCGAGTCGGGACCGGCGTTTCACCGCGATAATCGTAGAAACCGCGGCCGGATTTGCGTCCCAGCCAACCGGCCTCGACATATTTGGTGAGCAGCGGGCAAGGACGGTATTTCGTGTCCGCCAGCCCGTCATAGAGCACGTTCATGATCGCCAGGCAGGTATCGAGCCCGATGAAATCGGCCAGTTCCAGCGGGCCCATCGGATGGGCCGCGCCCAGCTTGAGCGCCGTGTCGATGGACCGTACATTTCCGACGCCTTCGTAGAGCGTATAGACAGCCTCGTTGATCATCGGCAGCAGGATCCGGTTGACGATGAAGGCCGGGAAGTCCTCGGCGCTCGCCGCCGTCTTGCCAAGCGTGCTGACCAAGGCCAGCAATTGTTGGTAGGTTGCGTCGTCCGTGGCGATCCCGCGGATCAGCTCGACCAGCTTCATGACCGGCACGGGGTTCATGAAGTGAAGCCCCATGAAGCGCTCGGGCCGATCTGTACGGCTGGCCAGCCGGGTGATCGAGATTGAGGATGTGTTCGATGTCAGGATCGTTTCCGGCTTCAGGTGCGGCAGAAGGTCCTCGAAAATCGCGACCTTGATTGTCTCGCGCTCCGAGGCCGCCTCGATGATGAGGTCCGACGGGCCGATATCCGAAAGCGTCAGCGTCGTGCTGATCCGGGCGAGCGCATCGTCGCGGGCCTCTGCCGATATCTTCTCCCGAGACACTTGCCGGTCCAGGTTCTTGCGGATCACCCCGATGCCCCGGTCGAGCGCTTCCTGGCTGATATCGTTGAGTTTTACTTCATAACCGGAGAGCGCGAAAACATGGGCAATCCCGTTTCCCATCTGGCCCGCGCCGACGATGCCGACTGTTTTGATGTCCATTTTGTCCCACCTTCTCGTGGATGCTGCATTTGCACGGAGTCTATGCTGCAACCGCAAAGCGTTCCAGCCAACACCGCTTGTGAGGATTGCTATAAATCGTCTCAACCTTTCGGTTTAGGAAAATCGCAATAAGCATCGGCCAATCTCGGTTTCGGGTGAATGAGAACTGAGGTGGTGGGATGGCTTTCGAGCATCCGGGCGATGGAGCCCTGGACTATCTGCCGTGCAGATACGGCGAATCGAAATTACTTTTCAGAGGACCAAAAAAGCGGCTTGATGAGCCATATATTGCCTTTTTCGGCTCAACGGAGACCTATGGGCGCTTCATCGAGACGCCCTTCCCCGATCTGGTCGGCGATACACTTGGGTTGAACAGCGTCAATCTCGGCTGTGTGAATGCGGGAATCGATGTCTACAACAACGACCGGACCCTGCTCGAAATCGCGGCAGGGGCGAAGGTCACCGTCCTGCAGGTCATGGGCGCGCATAACCTGAGCAACCGGTTCTACTCGGTGCATCCGCGCCGCAACGATCGTTTCGTCGGTCCCTCCGCCTTGATGCAAACGGTCTATCGAGAGGTGGATTTCACCGATTTCGCCTTCACGCGGCACCTGATGACCAGTCTTCGGGCGCAATGCCGGCAGCGGTTCGAAATGGTGACGAATGAGCTCAAGGCCGCCTGGACGGCCCGGATGCGCAGCCTGCTGGAGAAGATCAAGGGGCCCAAGGTCCTGCTCTGGCTGGCGGATCACAGGCCCGAGGAGGCCCGGATCGACCAGGCCGACTATGCACAGGACCCGCTCTATATCAGCCGTTCCATGCTGGACGATCTGCGCAGCAGCATCGATGGCTATGTCGAAGTGGTCTACGATCCGGCGATCCGCGCGACCCAGACCGAAGGCATGGTCTTCTCCGAACTGGAAGCGCCGGCGGCAATGGAAACGCCCGGGATGAGCGTCCATCGATCCGCGAACGCTGCGCTGTCAGAAGAACTGGTAAAATACCTCTGAGCCGACGGGGATTGTGCCCTCCCGGCGGAAGACGCATGGGCCGGCTGGCGGCTCTGTATAAGATGGCCTGTCGCAGGATCGCGGCAGGCCTTTCCTTTGCTCGAAAGTGGCCTTCCGGTCTTCGGATGCGCGGCCAGGACGTCTTCGCCACAATCAGAAATGGCCCGTGCGCAGGCCCATGCCGCCCCTTCCGTGCAGTGAAGGACCATCTTGGAGCAGGCGTCCGTGTTGCCCGCTGCGCCGCGCATATGTCGACAGGCTTTCCAGCGCGTTGCGCCCGTCGCCCCGGGCGTTCGTGCTGGTGGCCCTTGGCGCCGACACCGGCTAGTCTCGCCACAACCGACAGAGCTTGGAAACGAATATGGCGATCCCGGCCGCAGCCTTCCTCCTTGCCCCAGAGAGCGAGCGCTCGCTGCAAAAGCAGATCCAGCAATGCGTTGCCGAAGCGGTTCTGGCCGGCCGGTTCCGGCCCGGCGAGAAGATGCCGTCGACCCGGCGCCTTGCCGAACATCTCGGCATCGCCCGCATCACGGTCACCATCGCCTATACCGAACTCGTCGCCAACGAATACCTCGTATCCCGCGGTCGCTCGGGCTTCTTCATCTCCGAAAACGCCCCCCGCCCGCCGGATTTCGCAACACCCGCCCCGGCCCAGACCGGCCAGATCGACTGGTCGCGCGCCCTCGGACAGCGCTTCTCCGGCTATGCGCCGCTCACCCGTCCGCCCGATTGGCGCAGCTATCGCTACCCGTTCATTTATGGACAGGCCGATCCGCGCCTCTTCGACCACCAGAACTGGCGCCTCTGTGCCCTGCAGGCACTCGGCCAGAAGGATTTCGAAGCCCTCACCTCGGATTACTACGAGCGCGACGACCCGCAGCTCGTCGAATACATTCTGCGCCACATCCTTCCCCGCCGCGGCATCGCCGCGAAGCCCTCCGAGATCCTGCTTACCATGGGCGCGCAGAACGCCCTCTGGACCACCGCGCAGATCCTGCTCACCCAGCGCCGCACCGCTGCGCATGAAAACCCCTGCTATCCCGGCCTGCGCGAGATCCTCAACCAGACCCGATGCAACACCGTCGCCATCGATGTCGATGCCGAGGGGCTGCCGCCCGATGCCCTGCCGGACGGGGTCGATGTGGTCTTCACAACGCCCAGCCACCACTGCCCGACCAATATCACCCTGCCGCTGGAGCGCCGCAGGCGGCTTCTGGAACGGGCCACGGCCGAGGGCTTCCTGATCGTCGAAGACGATTACGAATTCGAGATCGCTTTCGGCCGGTCCCCCTCTCCGGCGCTCAAGTCGCTCGATCGCAGCGGGTCGGTCATCTACACGGGCTCCTTCTCCAAGTCCCTGTTTCCGGGTCTGCGGCTTGGCTATCTCGTCGCTCCGGAACCATTCATCACCGAGGCCCGCGCCCTGCGGGCACTCGTCCTGCGTCACCCGCCCGGCCATATCCAGCGCACGGTCGCCTATTTCCTCTCGCTGGGCCATTACGACGCCCAGATCGCCCGCATGGGCCGGGCCTTCGCCAAAAGGCGCGCGATCATGGAACAGGCGCTGCGGGAGAATGACCTGCCCCCTGCCGGCGGAGAGACATTTGGTGGCTCGTCCTACTGGATGAAGGCGCCGGAGGGGGTCGACACGCAGCGACTCGCCCAAGGCCTGCGCGAGCAAGGCGTCCTGATCGAGCCGGGCGGCGCCTTCTTCGGGTCGACCGAAGATCATCGCCATTTCCGCCTTGCCTATTCTTCCATCGCCTCGGAGCGCATCCCCAACGGAATCCGGCTGCTTTCGCAGGCAATTCGCGCCGAAAGCTGACCGCTGAACGCGCAGGCTGGCGATGCCTTGCCGAACGACTCATGCCACGATTGACGGCACGGAGCGTCGTGATACTCGCCTTGTCCAAAAGAGGTCGCAGGTCCGGATAACGGGCAGGGTCGAGACATGAGCATAACGCATCAGGATGGCAATTGGGCAGAACACGGCGCAACGGCGCGGTGCTGGAGTCCCTGGGCGGTTACCGCCTTGGTGATCGTGCTGGTCTGGGCCGCGCAGATTCATCTCCTGCCCGTCGGTGGCTACCATTTCTATGACGAGTTCCACACGCTCGACCGCTCGTCGGCCTTCGCGACTCATGATGACTGGCTCGTGGTCCATTCCATGCAGGAAGAGAGCTTTCGCAAGCCGCCGCTGCAATACTGGATCACCGCCGGGCTACTCGAGACCGGGCTGAACGAGCTGGTCGCGCTGCGCCTTCCCTCGCTGATCTTCTCGCTGGGATGCCTCCTGGCGGTGGCGCTGCTGGCCGTCGCCGTCCTGCCCTGGAACGCCTGGGCCGCGCCCGGCGCCGTCCTGCTCTTCGCCAGTTCCGGCATGTATTGGGAGCACGCGCTCTCGGCCATGCTCGACAGCGGCGCGGTCTTCTTCTCAACCCTGGCGCTGGCCGCCACCCTGCTCGCGCTCGAACGCCCCCGCTGGTGGTATGTCGCGGCCGCCGCCATCGTCCTCGGCGCGCTGCAAAAGGCCCCGATCGGACTGGTCATGGCCGGGCTGTTCCTCGCCTTCCTGCCGCTGGACCGCCGTCCGGACCGGCTGCGCTTGCGCGACCTGAGCGCCAACCGGCATTTCCGCATCGCCCTCTGGATCGCCCTTGTCGGCACGCTGGCCTGGCCGCTTTTCCAGAGCCTCGCCTATAGCGGCGCGGCGGTCGAAGAGTTCATCGGCAAGCAGATGCTCCAGCGTTTCACCCCGACCGACAAGGCCGCCGAGATCCGTTCGGCGCAAGACCTGTACAGGCTGCTGATCGGCGGCGAGCCGCTGTTGCGCCTGGCCGGCATCGCCGCGCTGATCTGGCTGCCCTGGCGGCTCGACCGGCCCGAATTGCGCCCCCTGCCCGCCCTACTGGGTCTCTACGCGCTGGCGCTGCTCCTGGCGGGCGGCCATGTCACGCCGCGCTACAGCCTGATCTTCCTGCCAATCCTCGTGGTGGCGCTTTCCACTGTCCTCGTCACGCTGGCGCGGCGCGGCTGGCCCGGCATGGTCGCCGCCGCGGCGATCGCCGTGACCGCTGGCGGGCCGGTCAAGACAGCTGCCGATCTCGACCTTTCCCTCAGCGCGAACAACCATCAACAGACCGAGGCCCTGTCCCGCCTCGGCGGCCAGCTTGACCCCGAAGAAGCGTTGGTGCTGTGCCTGTTCGACGGGCCGGACCGGATCATTCCGGCACTCGCCTCGCATCTCGCCGCCAATGGCCGTCCGTTCCACCGGATCACCGGCGGGGCGCGGTCGATCCGGGAGCATCTCGCCGCCGCCGCCAGCACCGGCCCGATGCGCGGGCTGTGCAGTGCCTCGGACCTGGACCGGATCTCGCCCTATCTGGACGGGCTCGAAATCGTGGAAAGCCTGCCGGACTACCTGATCTGGACCGCTAAGAGCCTTCACTGACACGGCGTTTTGGCGCCACTCTGGATCTATCGTCGCGAGCCATCTGGCCCTATCGCCCCCGCGCGCTTCGTCGTTACAAGTTCGGGTGAAACGCCCCGTTCCCGGGGCCATTGCCTGCAGGAGTTCCCCGATGAAGATGACGACCGAGGAGGCTTTCGTCAAAACCCTCCAGATGCATGGGATCGAACATGCTTTCGGGATTATCGGCTCGGCTTTCATGCCGATTTCCGACCTCTTCCCCAAGGCCGGCATTTCCTTCTGGGACTGCGCTCATGAGGGCTCCGGCGGGATGATGGCAGATGGCTACACCCGCGCTTGCGGCAAGATGTCGATGATGATTGCCCAGAACGGCCCCGGCATCACCAATTTCGTCACCGCGGTGAAAACCGCCTACTGGAATCACACCCCGCTGCTGCTGGTTACGCCGCAGGCGGCCAACAAGACGCTGGGTCAGGGCGGTTTCCAGGAAGTCGAACAGATGGCGCTGTTCAAGGACATGGTGGCCTACCAGGAAGAGGTGCGCGACCCGTCCCGGATGGCCGAGGTCCTGAACCGCGTGATCCTCAACGCCAAGCGTGCCTCGGCGCCGGCCCAGATCAACGTACCGCGCGATTTCTTCACGCAACAGATCGACATCACCCTGCCCCCGATCGTCGAGTTCGAGCGCCCCTCGGGTGGCGAAGACGCGATCGCGGAAGCGGCCGCGCTGCTGTCCGAGGCGAAATTCCCGGTCATCCTCAATGGCGCAGGGGTCGTGCTTGGCGGCGCCATCCCGGCCTCGATCGAGCTGGCTGAACGGCTCACGGCGCCGGTCTGCTGCGGCTACCAGCACAATGACGCCTTCCCCGGCTCGCACCCGCTCTTCGCCGGCCCGCTTGGCTATAACGGCAACAAGGCCGGCATGGAGCTGATCGCGAAAGCCGATGTCGTGCTCGCGCTCGGCACCCGCCTCAACCCCTTCTCGACCCTGCCGGGCTACGGCATGGACTATTGGCCGACCGGCGCGAAGATCATCCAGGTCGACATCAATCCCGACCGGATTGGCCTGACCAAGCCGGTGACGGTCGGCATTGTCGGGGATTCGAAAAAGGTCGCGGAATCGCTGCTCGCAAAGCTCTCGGGCACGGCCGGAGACGAAGGCCGCGAGGATCGCAAGAACCTGATCGCAACGACCAAGTCGACCTGGGCACAGCAGCTCTCCTCGATGGATCACGAGGACGACGACCCCGGCACGAGCTGGAACGAGCGCGCCCGCGCTGCCAAACCCGAGTGGATGAGCCCGCGCATGGCCTGGCGGGCGATCCAGGCAGCGTTGCCCAAGGAAGCGATCATCTCCTCCGATATCGGCAATAACTGCGCCATCGGCAATGCCTACCCGACCTTCGAAGAGGGCCGGAAATACCTCGCGCCGGGGCTGTTCGGCCCCTGCGGCTACGGGCTTCCGTCGATTGTCGGCGCCAAGATCGCCTGCCCGGACACGCCGGTTGTCGGTTTCTCCGGCGACGGCGCCTTCGGCATCGCCGTGACGGAGCTGACCGCCATCGGCCGCGAGGAATGGCCCGCGATCACGCAAATCGTCTTCCGCAACTATCAGTGGGGCGCGGAGAAGCGGAACTCGACGCTGTGGTATGACGACAATTTTGTCGGCACCGAGCTGAATGACGGGGTTTCCTATGCCGGCATCGCCAAGGCTTGCGGGCTCCAGGGCGTGCAGGCGCGGACGATGGAAGAGTTGACCGATGCCCTGGCACAGGCGCTGAAGGACCAGGCCGAGGGCAAGAGCACATTGATCGAGGCAATGATCAACCAGGAGCTCGGCGAGCCTTTCCGGCGCGATGCCATGAAGAAACCGGTGGAAGTCGCCGGGATCGATCCGGCAGACATGCAGCCGCAAAAGGGGGCGTGAGGGACGCTGGAAGCAATGCGAATGGCAGCAATTCTGACGCGGCTGCCATTCGCGGCACGCGCGGCCAAGCGGGACGGGAGCTGTGCCAGCGCCCGCCCGTGGAATGGTGCTGCAATACCTGGGGCCTGCGCAGCATCCCGGTTAAAACCGCATAAGATCAGTGGATTGCGCGCGGGCGACATGGCCCCAACCCACCGGGACGAGCAGGGTTTTGCAGCGCGGCCTTCAGCCTTGCCGCCCTGCCCGCCAGCACAGCGCGCCGAAGCCCAATACCGCCTCCCCGCGTCAAGGCTCCGGTCAGGCGTGCCAGCATCTTCCAGGACAGCCAGCAGCTCCAATACGGGGCGAAGGCCGCAGAACGGCCACGAATGTCTCGAACGCTATCGCGTTTCCGTCCCCTTGCCAGATCAAGCTATCCGCCGGCCGTTGCCGCCCACGCAGCAGAGAAGACCCGATGCAAGACACCGCGACCTCCCGCCTTGACCACCTCCAGGATCAGGCCCGCCATCTCGCTCCGGGCATTACTGTATCCGCGCTTGTCGCCATAACCGCGCAGTTCCTCGCCGAGCACTATGCCACCCCGGCCATGCTGCTCGCGCTGCTTCTCGGCATCGCCGTGAACTTCCTCGGCGAAGAAGGCGTCAACGCTCCCGGCATCGCCTTCTCCGCCAAATCGCTCCTCCGCCTCGGCGTGGCGCTCCTCGGTGTGCGGATCTCCGTCGACCTCATGGCCGATCTCGGCCCGCAACTCATCGGCCTCGTCATCGCAGGCGTCGTCTGCACCATCCTCTTCGGTCTGGCCGCCGGCCGTCTCTTCGGCCATAAATGGCGCTTTTCGTTGCTCACGGCCGGTTCCGTCGCCATCTGCGGCGCCTCGGCCGCAATGGCCATCTCCGCCATCCTGCCCAAGGACGAACGCTCCGAGGAACGCCTCATCTTCACCGTGCTCGGCGTCACCGTCCTGTCCACCATCGCCATGATCCTCTACCCGATCCTGGTGAACACGCTCGGGCTCGACGAACGGCAAGGCGGCGTCTTCCTCGGCGGAACGATTCACGACGTTGCACAGGTCGTCGGCGCCGGTTTCTCCATCTCGGAAACCACCGGCGACACGGCCACGCTGGTGAAACTCATCCGCGTCTCCATGCTCGCCCCGGTGGTCCTGACCGCCTCGCTCCTCATCCGCGCCTTTGCCGCCACCCCGACCGATGGAAAACGCCCGCCGCTGCTGCCCGGCTTCGTCCTCGGTTTCCTGGCGCTGGCGACCATCAACTCCTTCCACCTCATCCCGGAGACGGTCGCCAGCTTCCTGTCCCAGTGCTCGCGCTGGCTGCTGCTCACCGCTATCGCCGCAGTCGGCATGAAAACCCATCTCAAGGAGGTGCTTGGTGTCGGCCCCGCCGCCATCGCCCAGATCGTTGCGGAAACCGTCTTCATTGGCGCTTTCATCCTCGTCGGAATCACCCTGATCGGCTGAACCGGCGCCCAACCGCCACAGACGTCTCGGAATTGCCAGGATGCGCGGCGGCGCAGCTGGCCTGTTGGTGCGTTTGACGCCCCGACAAGGGCGATCCCGGACAAATCTCGCGCGATCCGAAGGCCCGAGATGAAATTTCCTTTGACAATTTCATCGTCTCTCATGAAATTTCTCCGCATAATTTCATGAACTGCGATCCCCACCCGATGACAAGCCCGAACACCCTCGGCCGAGACCTCCGTGCCCTGCGCAGCTCCCGCAAGATGACGCTGGAGGATCTTGCCGCGCGTCTGGACCGCTCTGTCGGCTGGCTGAGCCAGGTCGAGCGGGACATCTCGACGCCCCGCCTTTCCGACCTGCGCGAGATTGCGGATATCTTCGATGTCCCGCTCTCGCTGCTCTTCGGCAATGCCGAGGCCCCGGAGGAGGAGAAGGGCCGGATCGTGCGCGCCTCCGCCCGCCGGGTCATGGGCGAGCAGGACAAGGGGCTGGTCGAAACCCTGATCTCGCCGGACCTGACCGACAGTTTCGAGGTCATCCACTCGACCTTCCAACCCGGCTCCTCGCGCCCGCGCCCGATCGGGCGCCCGACGCAGGAGGTCGCCTATCTCCTCTCCGGCAAGCTCGACATCTGGCTCAACGAGGAGCCATTCACCGTCTCCGCCGGCGACAGTTTTCGCATTCGCGAACAGAGTTACCGCTGGGCAAACCCCTACCAGGAACCCGCAATCGCAATCTGGGTGATTTCCCCACCCGTCTACTGAGGATCCGCGCATGTCCCTTCCTTCCACAGCCAGAGTCGTCATCATCGGCGGCGGCGTCGTCGGCGTCTCGACTCTCTATCATCTCGCCAGGGCCGGCTGGACCGATTGCGTCCTGCTGGAGAAGAACGAGCTGACCGCCGGCTCGACCTGGCACGCGGCCGGCAACTGCCCCAGCTTCTCCGCCTCCTGGTCGGTGATGAACATGCAGCGCTACGGGCTGGAGATGTACACCACGCTGGCCGAGGATGTGGGTTACCCGATCAACTACAATGTCACCGGCTCCGTCCGGCTGGCCCATTCCGACACGCGGATGAAGGAATTCGAGAAGGTCGCGGGCATGGGCCGCTACCAGGGGATCGACATGAAGATCTGCTCCCCCGAGGAGCTGCAGCAATATCATCCTTTCATGGAGACCCATGAGCTCGCTGGCGGCCTCTGGGACCCGGTCGATGGCGATATCGACCCCTCGCAGCTCACCCAGGCCATGGCCAAGGGCGCGCGCGATCTCGGTGCCCATATCGAGCGTTTCTGCCCCGCCAAGGGCGTCTCCCGCGAGAATGGCGAGTGGATCGTGCACACGGAGAAGGGCGATATCCGCTGCGAGATCGTCGTGAATGCCGCCGGTTACTACGCCCAGAAGGTCTCCGAGTGGTTCATCCCCTTCGGCGGGCGCCGGACCCCGGCCGCCGTCATGGCGCATCAGTATTTCCTCACCGAGGAGATCCCCGAGCTGAAGGCCTGGACGCAGGAGAACGGCAAGCTGCCCCTGCTGCGCGACGTGGACAGCTCCTATTACCTGCGCCAGGACACGTTCAGCCTCAATCTCGGCCCCTATGAGCAGGGCTGCAAGGCGCATTGGATCACCCCGGACGACCCCTTCCCCGAAGATTTCTCCTTCCAGCTCTACCCGGACGATTTCGACCGTATCGAGTGGCATATCGAGGACGCGATGGCCCGCGTGCCGATCCTCGGCTCCCAGGGCGTGCAGCGGAATATCAACGGCCCGATCCCCTATGCGCCGGACGGCAACCCGATGATCGGCCCGATGCCCGGCGTGCCCAACGCCTTCGAGGCGCATAGTTTCACCTTCGGCATCGCGCAGGGCGGCGGCGCCGGCAAGGTGGCCGCCGAGTGGATCATCGAGGGCATGACCGAGTGGGACATGTGGTCCTGCGATCCGCGCCGCTACACCGACTACACGGACACCCAATACTGCATCGACAAGGCCAAGGAGATCTATGGCAACGAATACGCGATGCATTTCCCGCATCACGCCTGGCCCGCCGCGCGCGATCGCAAGCTCTCGCCTGTGGATGCCAAGGTGAAGGAACTGGGCGGCCAGATGGGCGCCTATAATGGCTGGGAACGCGCCAACTGGTTCGCGCAGGAAGGCGACGACACCTCCGAGGAAGCGACCCAGACCTGGGACCGCGCCGGCCCGTGGGAAATCCGCATCAAGGAGGAATGCGAGGCCGTGCGCGACGCGGTCGGCGTGCTGGACCTGCCGGGTTTCTCCCGCTTCGCACTCTCCGGCGAAGGGGCGGCAGAATGGCTGCGCGGCATGGTAGCGGGCGCGCTCTGCAAGGTCGGCCGCATGACTCTGGCCTATTTCCCCGACAGCAAGGGCCGCATCCTGACCGAGATGTCGATCTTGCGCCACGGCGAGGACGAGTTCACCCTCATCACCGCCGCCGCCGCGCAATGGCATGATTTCGAAGTGCTGAAGAAGGCGCTGCCCGAGGGTCTGACCCTCGTGGATCGCACCAACGCGCTCTCCACGCTCATCGTCACCGGCCCGAAATCCCGCGAGCTATTTGCCACGATCTCGGATGCCGATCTCACGCTGGGCTGGCTGACCCACCAGAAGGCCACGGTCGCGGACAAGCCCGCCATGCTGGTCCGCGTCTCCTTCGCAGGCGAGCTGGGCTGGGAGGTCCATGCCAGCTTCGACGATATGCCGGCGATCTATGACGCCGTGCTCGCGGGCGGCGCCAAGCCCTTCGGCATGTATGCGCTCAACAGCTTGCGTCTGGAGAAGGGCTACCGCGCCTGGAAGGGCGATCTCTCGACCGATTACACCCTGCTCGAAGGCGGGCTGGAGCGGTTCGTCAAGCTCGACAAACCGCAGGACTTCCCCGGTAAGGCGGCGATCCTGTCCGAGAAACAGCGCGGTGTGTCCAAGCGCTTCGTTCAGATGCTTGTCGAGGCGGGGTCGAGCGACGCGCCTTACATGTCGACCGTCTGGAACGGCGACGAGGTGGTCGGCGAGACCACTTCGGGCGGCTGGGGCTATCGCATCAACGCCTCCATTGCCTTCGGCACCGTGAAGGCGGAACTGGCCGAGCCAGGCACGGAGCTGGAGATCGAGATCTTCGGCAAGCGCCACAAAGCCGTGGTCCAGCCGGACCAGCCGCTCTGGGATCCCGAAAACGCCCGCATCCGGGCCTGATCCACGAGCCAGACACGCCTCCGGGCCGCGAAATCGGCCCGGACATTCCCCACCTCCTGCGCGCGATGAGGTCAGAATGAGTGATGCCCCCAAAACCCGCCGCCGGTCCGGCGGCCGTGCCGCCCGCACCGCCGCACGTTCCCAGAAACTGGACGCCTCGCTGCGCCCGGTCCGCCCCGGCCTGCCCGGCGGCCATTACAAACCGCTCTCGGAGCCGGATGTCATCCGAATTCACGAGGCCGCGCTGGCCGCGCTCGAAGAGATCGGCTTCGCCTCGGCGCCGCCCTCGGCGGTCGAAATCCTGACCGGCGCGGGGGCGGTGCAGGGCGAAGATGGCCGCATCCGCTTCCCGCGAGCCCTTGTCGAGGAAATGCTGGGCAAGGCGGCGCGCGGGATAACCCTTCATGGCCGCGATCCGGCCCATGACCTCTTGCTCGAAGGGACGAACACGCATTTCGGCACCGCTGGCGCCGCCGTCCACATGGTGGACCCCTTCACCTACGTGTATCGCGATCCGCAGATGCAGGATCTCTACAATTCGGCGCGGCTCGTGCAGGAACTGGACAATGTCCATTTCTTCCAGCGCAACGTCGTCTGCCGCGAGTTCACCGACAATCTCGAGCTGGACCTGCACACGCTCTATGCCGCCTGCTCCGGCACCACCAAACATGTCGGGACGTCTTTCACCGAAGCGGCGAATGTTGGTCCCTGCCTGGAGATGCTCTATGAAATCGCCGGCGGCGAGGCGGCCTTCCGCGAGCGGCCCTTCGTCTCCAATTCCAACTGTTTCGTCGTCCCGCCGCTGACCTTTGCCGAGGAAAGCTGCGAGGTGATGGAGGCCTGTATTCGTGGCGGCATGCCTGTGTTGCTGCTCTCCGCCGGGCAGGCCGGGGCCACCGCGCCGGCCCCGATTGCCACCGCCGTCGTGCAGGCCGTGGCCGAATGCCTTGCCGGCGTTGTCTATGTCAATGCCATGGCGCCGGGCTATCCGGCGATCTTCGGCACCTGGCCCTTCGTGTCGGACCTGCGCACAGGGGCGATGTCCGGGGGATCGGGGGAACAGGCGCTGCTCACGGCTGCCTGCTCACAGATGCACCAGCATTACGGGCTGCCGGGCGGGGCTGCGGCGGGAATCGCGGATTCCAAGCTGCCGGACATGCAGGCTGGCTGGGAACAGGCGATTTCCAACGTGATGGCGGGGTTGTCGGGGCTGAACATGGTCTACGAGGCCGCCGGCATGCACGCATCGCTGATGGGTTTCTGCCTCGAAAGCCTCGTGCTCGGCAACGACATGCTGGGGCAGGTGCAGCGCTGCGTGCGCGGCGTCGACGTGCGGGACGAGTTCCTCTCCATCGATGTGATGAAATCGGTCATCCTGGGCGGTCCGGGCCATTATCTCGGCCATGACCAGACCCTGCAGCTGATGCAGTCCGAATATATCTATCCGGAACTGGCCGACCGTTCCTCGCCCAAGGAGTGGATCGAGAATGGCCAGCCAATGCTGCTCAACAACGCCCGTGCCAGGAAGGACGCTATCCTGGGCCGCGATGGTCACCAGATCGACGACGCGCTCGACGCCCGGCTGCGGGAACGCTTCGCGCTTCGGGCGCTGGAACGGATCACCCCGCCCTCCGGCGGTTGACCCCCTATCCCACGGCCCGCCCGATGCGCGCGGGCAACACGACAATCCGAGGCCCCCGAGGGCCGAACAGGAGAACGAAAATGAAAATCCCGTCCCATGCCCGCGTCGTCATTGTCGGCGGCGGCATTGTCGGCGCGTCCGTCGCCTATCACCTGACCAAGCTGGGCTGGAAAGATGTCGTTTTGCTCGACCGCAAGCAGTTCTGTTCCGGCACCACTTGGCACGCCGCCGGTCTCATCGCCCAACTCCGCGCGACGCAGAACATGACCCGGCTGGCGAAATACTCGCAGGAGCTCTACGGCGAGTTGGAGGCCGAGACCGGCCTCTCCACCGGTTTCCGTCGCGTCGGCTCGATCACCGTCGCGCTAACCGAGGAGCGCCATGAGGAGATCCTGCGGCAGGCTTCGATGGCCCGCGCCTTCGGCGTCGATGTCGAGCCGATCTCGACCTCCGAGGTGAAATCCCGCTACGAGCACCTGAATTGCGAGGACGTGGTCGGCGGGGTCTATCTGCCCAAGGATGGGCAAGGCGATCCCTCCAATATCACGCTGTCGATGATGCGCGGCGCAAAGAACCGTGGCGCAGTTGTCTGCGAGCATGTGAAGGTCACGGGCATGCAGCGCGAGGGCCGTCGCGTGACCGGCGTGAGCTGGGAGAGCGCCGTGGAGGCCGGCACGATCACCTGCGACCACGTCGTCAATTGTGGCGGCATGTGGGGGCACGAGGTCGGGCGGATGGCCGGAACGAATGTACCGCTCCATGCCTGCGAGCATTTCTACATCGTGTCGGACAAAATCAAGGGGCTGGAACAGCTCCCGGTCCTGCGCGTCCCCGACGAATGCGCCTATTACAAGGAAGAGGCCGGCGCGATCATGCTCGGCGCCTTCGAGCCGGAATCGAAGCCCTGGGGCATGAAGGGCATCCCCGAGGAGTTCGAATTCGACCAGCTCCCGGACGATTTCGACCATTTCGAGCCGATCCTCGAATGGGCGATCAACCGCATGCCGATGCTGGCCGAGGCCGGCATCCAGACCTTCTTCAACGGCCCCGAGAGCTTCACGCCGGATGACGCCTATCATCTCGGCCTTTGCCCCGAGATGGACAATGTCTGGGTCGCGGCCGGGTTCAACTCCGTGGGCATCCAGTCGGCGGGTGGCGCGGGTATGGCGTTGGCCGAATGGATGGATACGGGCGAGAAACCCTTCGATCTCGGCGATGTCGACATCTCCCGCATGCAGCCCTTCCAGGGCAACAAGCATTACCTTTTCGAGCGCTCCAAAGAGACGCTGGGCCTGCTCTATGCCGACCACTACCCCTACCGCCAGAAGGCGACGGCCCGTGGCGTCCGCCGCACCCCGCTGCATGAGCATCTGAAGGCGCGCGGTGCGGTCTTCGGCGAGTTGGCCGGCTGGGAACGCGCCAACTGGTTCGCCAATGAAGGGCAGAAACGGGAATATCGCTACAGCTGGAAGCGCCAGAACTGGTTCGAGAATTCCGCTGCCGAGCACCGCGCCGTGCGCGAGAATGTCGGCCTCTATGACATGTCCTCCTTCGGCAAGCTGCGCGTGGAGGGGCCGGATGCGGAGGCCTTCCTCAACTATGTGGGCGGCGGCAATTACTCCGTGCCGGTGGGCAAGATCGTCTACACCCAGCTTCTGAACAACCGCGCCGGAATCGAGGCCGATGTCACCATCACGCGCCTGTCCGAGACCGCCTATCTCGTCGTCACCCCCGCCGCAACGCGCCTCGCCGACGAAACCTGGCTGCGCCGCCATGTCGGCGCGTATCGCGTCGTCATCACCGATGTGACCGCAGGCGAGGCCGTCATGGCGGTGATGGGGCCGAATGCGCGCAAACTGCTGCAAGCCGTCTCGCCGAATGACTTCTCCAACGAGACCAACCCTTTCGGCACCGCGCAGGAAATCGAGATCGGCATGGGGCTGGCCCGGGTCCACCGCGTCACCTATGTCGGCGAGCTGGGCTGGGAGGTCTATGCCTCCGCCGACATGGCCGGCCATGTCTTCGAGACGCTGATGGAGGCGGGCGAGGGGCTGGGCGTGAAGCTCTGCGGCATGCATATGATGGACAGCTGCCGGATCGAGAAAGGCTTCCGCCATTTCGGCCATGATATCACCTGCGAGGACCACGTTCTCGAAGCCGGGCTCGGCTTCGCGGTCGCCCGCGACAAGCCCCACTTCATCGGCCGCGACGCGGTGCTGGCCAAACGCGAGGCGGGGCTGGAGAAGCGGATGGTGCAGTTCCTCCTGAAGGAACCCGAGCCGCTGCTCTACCACGCCGAGCCGATCCTGCGCGACGGCGAGGTGGTCGGCCACCTGACTTCCGGCAATTACGGCCATACGCTGGGCGGCGCCATCGGCATGGGATACGTCCCCTGCCCCGGCGAGAAACCGGCCGAGCTGCTGGCCTCAAGCTTCGAGATCGAGGTTGCCGGCGTTCGGGTTGCGGCCGAGGCCTCGCTCAAGCCGCTCTACGATCCGAAATCGGAGCGCGTGAAGGTCTGACGAAGCAATTTGCCCCGGCACTCCCGGCGCCGGGGCAAATCACGTCAGTCTTCGATCATCGCCACGCGGGTCGCGTGCCGCCCGCCCTCGAATTCGGCATCGAGATAGGCATCGACGATATCGAGCGCCAGCCCCTCGCCCACGACACGCGCACCGATCGACAGGATATTGGCGTCGTTGTGCTGACGGATCATGCGGGCGGAGAACGTGTCCATGCAGACGCCGCAGCGGATGCCCGGCACCTTGTTCGCCGCCATCATGATGCCCTGGCCAGTGCCGCAGAGGATGATGCCGAGCTGGCAATCGCCAGAGACGACGCGCTGCGCCGCCGCCTTGCCGTGTTCAGGGTAATGCGTACTCTCCGGCGTCATCGGCCCGATATCGACGGCTTCCCAGCCCCGCTCCGTGATATGGGCCGCGATGGCCTGACGAAGCTCGATAGCGGAATGGTCGCTGGAGAGAACGATGCGGGGTTTGGCAGTCATGGCGTGGTCTTCCTGTGGTCCAAGGCATTCTGGCGGTTCGCGCGCCTTGGAACAGCTGAACCCCGTCGCGTCAATCGTCAAGCCGCCCGATCCGGCAAAACCCGCAGGACGAGAAAACACGGCGGCCGGCCCGTTTCCGGGCCGGCCAGTGCTTCGTGAGTGGTGAAACGCGATGCGCCCTCAGGCAACCGCCTTGAATCGCGCGGTCGAGGGATCACACCGATAGCGTGGCACGACGTCGTCCAGACGTGCCAACAGGTCAAGCACCGAAGCGATGATGTAACGCGCCGTCACGTCATCCATCAGGGCCGAAAAATTGAGCCGGATCCAGCCCGGCTTCTCCAGTTCGTGCCCGGCTTTCAGTTCACGGTGCAGCTGTTCCGAGGCCGCCCGGTCGATCCCCAGCAGCCGATGCGCGTAAGGCCCGGCACAGGCGCAGCCGCCCCGGGTCTGGATACCGTAGAGATCGGAAAGCATCCGGGTGAAGAGCTGCTGGTGCACCGGCTGCCCAGCGCTGTCACGCACCAGGAAAGAGAAGATCGGCAGGCGTCGCGCCTTTTCGCAGCCCAGCAGGGTCAGCTGCGGATGGTCGAGCCAGGCCGCCTTGGCCATCGAATTCAGGTCGTCTTCCCGCCGGTCCAACCGCTCCTGACCGACGGCCTCCTTGACGAGAAACACCAGGGCCGCGCGGATATCGCCGATGATATTGGGCGTCCCGGCCTCTTCCCGCGCCGCGAGATCCTCCGTGTAGCTATGCGACCAGGGCGAGACGAAGGAGACCGTTCCGCCGCCGGGCCAGCTCGGACGTGCCCGTGCTACCGCAGATTTGCGCAGCACCAGCACGCCCGAGGCGCCCGGCCCCCCCGGGAACTTGTGCGGCGAAACAACGATCGCATCCTTCGCTGTCCCGCCCGCGCCCATATCCATCTCCAGATAGGGCCCGCCGCCGGCATAGTCCCAGACCGACAGCGCTCCGTGCCGCTTGAGCAGCCGGGTCACGGCGATATCGTCCGTCACGATCCCGGTCACGTTCGAGGCCGCCGAAAAACTCCCGATCTTCAGGTCCGCGCCCTCATGCGCCTCAAGCGCTGCCTCAAGCGCCGCGAGATCGGGGCCACCTCCCTCCCCCTCCGGGATTTCGACCACCTGGGCCTTGCTCTCGCGCCAGGGCAGGATGTTGGAATGGTGCTCATAGGGTCCGATGAAAACCACCGGCGCCTCGGCCTTCTCAACTCCCAGCAAGGTCACCAGTCGGTTGAGCCCCGCTGTCGCGCCCGAGCCGGCAAAGATCACCGCGCAGTCTTCCCCTGCCCCGGTCAGTCGCGCGATCTCCGCCCGCGCCGCCGCGCGCAGCCGGGTCATGTAGCTGCCGCACCAGGAGGCCTCGGTATGAGAATTGGCGTAATAGGGCAGCACCTGCTCGGCCACGAAATCCTCGATCTGCCGCAAGGCCCGCCCGGAAGCGACATAATCGGCATAGACGAGCCGGACCGGTCCATCGAGCCCGGGAATCTCTGTCCCCTCGCCGATCAGGCCGGCGCGCAGCGTTGCGAGCACGTCCTCGGTCTGCAGGCTGGTCTTGAAGCTTTCGAGCGGCATTGGCATCTCCTTTGAGAACAGTTTGACTTTCCTTTTGAGAGATTTCATTGCCTTCTCATTGACAATTTGACAAATTATTCGATCATATGATCCATGAAGAAGCAAATTATCGATCAGATTGACCGATCGCTGTTGCGCGAGCTGCAACGCGACGCCTCGCAGTCTCAGCGCGACCTCGCCGAGCGGGTCGGGATCTCTCAGAATGCCTGCTGGCGCCGGCTGCGCGCCCTCGACAGCGCCGGCATTCTCCAGGGCAGTTCGGCGCGGATCGACCGCAAGGCGCTTGGCCTCGGCCTCGTCGTCTTCGTCATGCTGCGCACACGGCACCATTCCGCAGACTGGCTTGATGACTTCCGGCGCCATGTCCAGACCATCCCGGAAGTGGTCGATTTCTTCCGGATCGGCGGCGATTACGACTACCTGCTCAAGGTCGTCACGGAATCGATGGACAGCTATGACGCCGTCTATCAACGGCTGATCTCGAAGGTCGAGCTGGATTCCGTGACTTCCTATTTCGCCATGGAAGCGATCACCGAACAGCGCCCGCTGCCTCTCTGAGGCGCGGTTACACAATGGCGTGAAACAGGGGGGCATGGGGGGCTGTGCCGGCCCGGTCGAAGGTCTAAGGTCGCCCCGAAAGACAAGCAGACACAACGGAGTCGGCTCATGGCACGTACAAGCTTTCTCGGGGACCTGGTCTCCAACCTCTATGGTCTCAGCCGCTGGCCACTCGGCGGCGACCGGCGCTCCATCGAGGATCTCTGCCGAGCGCTTCTCTCCAGCGCAGGCGAAGTCGCAGGGCTTCGTCTCGCTGCCAGCATCTTTGGCCGCTATCAACAGATGACGACCGAAGAGAAATTCGCTTTTTTCACCTTCCTCAACGAGGAGCTTGATGTCGACGCGGCCAAGGTCGCGGGACTGGCCCAGGCCTATTCCGAAGATCCGTCGACGGAGAATTTCTCCGCCCTCGTCCGCGCAGCGGAGCCGCGTCGGCAAGAGCTCTTCCGCCGCCTCCACGAGGTGCCTGAGGCGACCGCCGCGCTGGTCGCGGCACGCCTCGACCTGCTGGACATGCTCCGCGACCACCCGGAACTGAAGCGTACCGACATGGACCTCGTCCACCTGCTGCGGAGCTGGTTCAACCGCGGCTTCCTGACGATCCAGCAGATCGACTGGAACACTTCCGCGACGCTGCTGGAGAAGGTTGTCGCCTATGAGGCGGTGCACGAGATCCATGACTGGGACGACCTGCGCCGCCGGCTGCACCCCGCCGATCGCCGCTGCTTCGCCTTCTTCCACCCGGCCATGCCGGACGAGCCGCTGATCTTCGTCGAGGTGGCGTTGACCAAGGGCGTGCCCGGCTCGATCCAGGGGCTGCTCGCCGACGAGCGCGAGGCACTGGCCGCCGAGGAGGCCAACACGGCCGTATTCTACTCGATTTCCAACTGCCAGAAGGGGCTGAGGGGGATTTCCTTCGGCAATTTCCTGATCAAGCAGGTGGTCACCGAACTGAGCCAGGAACTGCCCGGACTGAACACCTTCGTCACGCTTTCGCCGATGCCGGGCCTGAACCGTTGGCTCGAGACGCTGGAGGGAGACCCGAAAGCCGCGCGGCTGCTGGACGGCGAGGCGAGCGAGACGGAAGCGGAGGCGCTTGCCGCGCGCTACCTGCTGGAGGCGCGCCGCCCGGACGGCTTCCCGCGCGACCCGGTGGCGCGGTTCCATCTCGGCAATGGCGCGATCGTGCATGACGTCCATGCCGGCGCGGATATTTCCGAGAACGGCATGGCGCAGTCCAGCGGCATGATGGTTAACTATCTCTACGATCGCAGCCAGACTGAGAAGAACCACGAGGCCTTCACCGGCGAGAAGAAGATCGCCGCCAGCCGGGGCGTGCGCGGGAAGGTCCGCAGTGAACGGGGCGCGTCGCAGGCTGCAGCGCCGGTTCCGGAAACGACCGACTAGGGAACGCGACAGCCCATCGCAGCCAAACAGAAGCCAAGGCAGCACCCGGACCGGGAGCCGGCGCGGCCTTGGCGAACCGCACGCCTTGAACCCGCGTCACTCAGCGCTCCGACCCAAGGCTTCCTGATCGCCCGGAGTATCATCGGGAGCCGCCGAGGTCGTCGGTTTCGGCCCGTAGAGCCAGCGCATATCCGGCGCTTCGACCGTGTACATATGCACCCAGATATAGGCGTGCTGGAAAAAGGCCACGATCAGCGCACCGCGGGAGCCCGCCAGAAGCGCAATTCCCCAAAGTCCAAGAAACGCAAAGGAATACATAGAGTTGCCGGACCAACGGAACGCGCCTTCCCGGACCATGGGCATGGTGAGGTAACTCTCTCGGAAATGGTCGCCGCCCGTTGCACGCGTGACGGTGAAATGGGTCACGACCGAATGCAACGTGTAGATCGCCGGCACCATGAGCACTCCGCCCAGCAGGATCTGCGCCACGCGCCAGGTCTCCAGGCTGCCAGCGTCCACGATAGCCGTGATCAGCACCGTGATCGGTCGCGCGATCAGGAGCGGCAGGAAGATCGCACGCCAGACCGCGAAATCCCGTGCCCCGAAAGCACGGGTGAACACTGCGCGATGCAATTGCAGACGGAAGCCAAATGCGACGACGACCTGGTGCAACACCGCCAGCCAGATCGAAAGCCAGGCCCAGCCCACACCGCTCAAGCCCAGAAACCGGCCCTGCCCTTCGCTCCCCTGCAGCAGGTATGCCGCCCCGCAGAGCATCAGCGCTGTCATCAACAGATGCTGTGGCTGGCCTTCGAGGATATCGCGCCAGCGGCTCTGACGACGAATGCTGTCGAAACGGGACATTGCGGCCTCCTCCAGGCGCTTCGGCGCAAGCATCGGTCCCTCTCCCGGATTGGTCAAGTCAGCCTGTGGGAAAAATGACACATGGAGGGTTGAGCCACCCGCCCTTGCGCCCCATATCGGAGCAGAGGCCTGCGCCTTCGCCGTGCCGATTTCGGGCGGCGTCTTTCCTGCAGGCGCTTTGACAAGGAGACTTACAGATGAACATGGAGAAGTTCACGGAACGCTCGCGCGGCTTCCTTCAGGCCGCCCAGACAATTGCCATGCGCGAGGAGCACCAGCGGTTGGTGCCCGAACACCTGCTGAAGGCTTTCATGGATGACGAGGAGGGGCTTGCCTCCAACCTGATCAAACGCGCCGGCGGCGCGCCGGAACGGGTTGTCGAGGCGCTCGACGCCGCTCTTGCGAAGCAGCCAAAGGTGTCGGGCGACGGGGCGCAGGTCTATCTCGACCAGAAGCTCTCACGCGTGCTCGACGAGGCCGAGAAGATCGCCACCAAGGCCGGCGACAGTTTCGTGCCGGTGGAGCGGATCCTGACCGCGCTTGCAGTCGTGCGCTCGGGCGCCAAGGAGGCGCTGGAGGCCGGGGCCGTAACCGCGCAGGGGCTCAACGCGGCGATCAACGATGTCCGCAAGGGGCGCACGGCCGACAGTGCCAGCGCAGAAGAGGGCTATGACGCGCTGAAGAAATACGCGCGCGATCTGACCGAGGCCGCCCGTGAGGGCAAGATCGATCCGATCATCGGCCGCGACGAGGAGATTCGTCGCTCGATGCAGGTGCTCTCGCGTCGGACCAAGAACAACCCGGTGCTTATCGGTGAACCGGGCGTCGGCAAGACCGCGATCGCCGAGGGGCTCGCGCTGCGCATCGTCAATGGCGACGTGCCGGAGAGCCTGCGCAACAAGAAGCTGATGGCGCTCGACATGGGCTCGCTGATCGCGGGCGCGAAATATCGTGGCGAGTTCGAAGAACGGTTGAAGGCCGTGCTCTCGGAAGTCACCTCGGCTGCCGGCGAGATCATCCTCTTCATCGACGAGATGCACACGTTGGTCGGGGCCGGCAAGGCCGATGGCGCGATGGACGCCTCCAACCTGCTCAAGCCGGCGCTTGCGCGGGGGGAGCTGCATTGCGTCGGCGCCACGACGCTCGACGAGTACCGCAAGCATGTGGAGAAGGACGCGGCCCTGGCCCGTCGCTTCCAGCCGGTGGTGATCGCGGAGCCGACGGTGGAGGACACGATCTCGATCCTGCGCGGCATCAAGGAGAAATACGAACTGCACCACGGCGTCCGGATTTCTGATTCCGCGCTGGTGGCGGCATCCACGCTCTCTCATCGCTACATCACCGACCGGTTCCTGCCGGACAAGGCGATCGACCTGATGGACGAGGCCGCGAGCCGCCTGCGGATGCAGGTGGACAGCAAGCCCGAAGCCCTGGACGCGCTGGACCGCGAGATCCTGCAAAAGCAGATCGAGGCGGAAGCTCTGAAAAAGGAAGATGATGCGGCGTCGGTCAGCCGGCTGGACAAGTTGGAGGAAGAGCTTTCGAACCTCCAGCAGCGCTCTGCCGAGATGACGGCGCAGTGGCAGTCCGAACGTGACAAGCTGGAAGGCGCGCGCGAGCTGAAGGAACAGCTCGACACTGCGCGGGCCGAGCTCGACATCGCCAAGCGCGAAGGCAACCTGGCCAAGGCCGGGGAACTTTCCTACGGCATCATCCCGCAGCTCGAGAAACAGCTCGGCGAGGCGGAGGGCGCCGAGAGCGACCTGATGGTCGAAGAGGCCGTGCGGCCGGAGCAGATCGCCGAGGTGGTCGAGCGCTGGACCGGCATTCCGACAACCAAGATGCTCGAAGGCGAGCGCGAGAAGCTCTTGCGCATGGAAGACGAGCTTGGGCGCCGGGTGATCGGCCAGCGCGAGGCGATGTCGGCGGTGTCCAACGCCGTGCGGCGGGCACGCGCCGGGCTGAACGAGGAGACGCGGCCGCTTGGGTCGTTCCTGTTCCTCGGCCCGACCGGGGTCGGCAAGACCGAGCTGACCAAGGCGCTGGCGGAGTTCCTCTTCGACGATGACAGCGCGATGGTCCGCATCGATATGTCGGAGTTCATGGAGAAACACTCCGTGGCCCGGTTGATCGGCGCGCCTCCGGGCTATGTCGGCTATGACGAGGGCGGCGTGCTGACCGAAGCCGTGCGGCGTCGGCCCTACCAGGTCGTGCTGTTCGACGAGGTCGAGAAGGCGCATCCGGACGTGTTCAACGTGCTCTTGCAGGTGCTCGATGACGGGCAACTCACCGATGGGCAGGGTCGCACGGTCGATTTCAAGCAGACGCTGATCGTGCTGACCTCCAATCTCGGCGCGCAGGCGTTGAGCCAGCTGCCGGAAGGCGCGGATGCCTCCGATGCGCGGCGCGACGTGATGGATGCCGTGAAGGCGCATTTCCGGCCGGAATTCCTCAACCGGCTCGACGAGATCATCATCTTCGATCGTCTCAGCCGGGGCGACATGGATGGCATCGTCGATATCCAGCTCGGCCAGCTCGACGGCCGCCTGGCGCGACGGGGTATCACGCTCACGCTCGACGATGCGGCGAAGAAATGGCTGGCTGACGAGGGCTATGACCCGGTTTTCGGGGCGCGTCCGCTCAAGCGGGTGATTCAGAAGGCGTTGCAGGACGAGCTTGCGGAACTGATCCTCGCGGGTGACCTCCTGGATGGCTCGGTTGTTGAGGTGACGGCCGGCGCCGAGGGGCTGATCGTCGGCGACCATATCGGTTCGACCAACCGGCATCCGCCGGAGGATGCCGTCGTCCACTGAGCGGATGACCAGACAAATTGGGGACGCCTGTCATCGACAGGCGTCCCCTTTTTTGTGCGTCTATACGCGTGGCCTGTCGGCCGACGATGCGGGATCAGACCTCTTGCAGCGCTCGCACCCCGATCTCGCCTTCTTCCCGCGCCTTCATCGCCAGGGCGGCGGCATGGGCGGCGGCGAGCGTGGTGAAATAGGGGATGCGGTCCATCAGGGCCACGGCCCGCATGGAGCGCGAGTCCTCGACCGCCTGCGCGCCTTCGGTCGTGTTCATCACCAGGTGGACCTTCTTGTCCTTCATGATGTCGACGATATTCGGGCGGCCCTCATAGACCTTGTTGACGGTCTTGGCCGGGATGCCTTCGCTTTCGAGGTATTTCGCCGTGCCGCGGGTTGCGATGATCTCGAAGCCGAGCTCATGCAGCGTGCGACCGGTTTCCAGAAGCTGGTCGCTCTTGTCGTCGGGCTTGATCGACATGAAGACGCAGCCCTCGGTCGGCAGGTCCGCGCCAGCGCCGATCTGTGCCTTGAGGAAGGCGCGCGGGAAGCTGGCGTCGGAGCCCATGACTTCGCCGGTGGAGCGCATTTCCGGGCCGAGGATCGTGTCCACGCCGGGGAAGCGGGCGAAGGGCAGGACGGCTTCCTTGACCGCGTAGGTGTCGATCTGCGGGTCGACCAGATCGAACGTGTCCAGCGTCTCACCGGCCATCAACCGGGCGGCGATGGATGCGATGGGCGAGCCCACCGCCTTGGCGACGAAAGGCACCGTGCGCGAGGCGCGCGGGTTGACCTCGATGAGATAGACCGTGTCGCCCTTGATCGCGAATTGCACGTTCATCAGACCGACCACGTTGAGACCAAGCGCCAGCGCCTTGGTCTGGCTCTTCAGCTCGGCAATCATCTCGGCGGAGAGCGAATAGGGCGGCAGCGAACAGGCGCTATCGCCGGAATGGACGCCCGCTTCCTCGATATGCTGCATGATCCCCGCGACATGGACCTGTTTGCCGTCGCAAAGCGCGTCGACATCGATCTCGATGGCGCCCGAGAGGTAGCTGTCCAGCAGCACCGGGCTGTCGCCGGACACCACCACGGCCTCGGAGATGTAGCGCTCTAGCTGCGGGTGATCGCGGACGATCTCCATCGCGCGGCCGCCCAGAACATAGGAGGGGCGGATGACCAGCGGGAAGCCGATCTCGTCGGCGATGCGGACGGCCTCGGCACCGGTGGAAGCAATGCCGTTATTGGGTTGCTTCAGGCCGAGATCGTTGACCAGCGCCTGGAAACGTTCGCGGTCTTCGGCGAGGTCGATCGCGTCCGGCGTGGTGCCGAGGATCGGGATGCCGGCCTCTTCGAGGGCATTGGCGAGCTTGAGCGGCGTCTGGCCACCGAACTGCACGATCACGCCATGTAGCGTACCATTTTCCAGTTCGACGCGAAGGATCTCCATCACGTGCTCGAAGGTCAGCGGTTCGAAATAGAGCCGGTCCGAGGTGTCATAATCCGTCGAAACCGTCTCCGGGTTGCAATTGATCATGATGGTCTCGTAGCCCGCCTCGGTCAGCGCGAAACAGGCATGACAGCAGCAATAGTCGAACTCGATGCCCTGGCCGATCCGGTTCGGACCGCCGCCAAGGATGACGACCTTCTTCTTGTCCGAAGGCCGCGCCTCGCATTCCACGTCGCCCATCGCCGGGGCTTCATAGGTCGAATACATGTAGGGCGTCTGTGCCTCGAATTCGGCCGCACAGGTGTCGATGCGCTTGAACTGCGCCACGACGCCGAGATTCTGGCGGGCGCGGCGGATATTGGATTCGTCGCGCCCCGTGAGCTTGGCGAGCCGGGCATCGGAGAAGCCCATCATCTTCAGCGCCCGCAGGTCCTTGTCGTTATGCGGGATGCCGTCCTTGCGGATCCGGGCCTCGGCGCCGATGATCTCGCGGATCCGGGCGAGGAACCACGGGTCAAACGCCGTGATCTCCTGGATCTCTTCGTTGGAGAAACCAAAGCGCATGGCATGGGCAATGACCCGAAGCCGGTCCGGTGTCTGCTGGGCCAGCGCACGGGTGACGGCCTTGTCGATGGACATCTGGTCCGTCTCGGTCTTGCCTTTGAGGATATGCGGGATCACCTCCTCGTCGCTTTCGGCGAGGATCATGTTCTCGGACCCCGGCAGCCCGTCGATCTCCACCTCGTCGAAACCGGTCAGCCCGGTCTCCATCGAGGCAAGCGCCTTCTGCAGCGACTCGTGGATCGTCCGGCCGATGGCCATCGCCTCGCCCACGGACTTCATCGCCGTGGTCAGCTCCGGCTTGGAGCCGGGAAATTTCTCAAAGGCGAAGCGCGGGATCTTGGTGACGACATAATCGATGGTCGGCTCGAAGCTCGCCGGCGTGACCTTGGTGATGTCGTTGTCCAACTCGTCCAGCGTGTAGCCGACGGCCAGCTTGGCGGCGATCTTGGCAATCGGGAAGCCGGTGGCCTTGGAGGCCAGTGCCGAGGAGCGGGAGACGCGCGGGTTCATCTCGATGACGACCATCCGGCCATCCTCGGGGTTGATCGCCCATTGCACGTTGGAGCCGCCGGTCTCGACACCGATTTCGCGCAGAACGGCAATCGAGCCGTTGCGCATGATCTGGTATTCCTTGTCGGTCAGTGTCAGCGCGGGGGCGACGGTAATCGAGTCGCCGGTATGCACGCCCATCGGGTCCACATTCTCGATGGCGCAGACGATGATGGCATTGTCCGCGCGGTCGCGGACGACCTCCATCTCGAATTCCTTCCAGCCGAGCAGGCTCTGGTCGATCAGGATCTGGTTGACGGGCGAGGCGTCGAGCCCGGTCTTGCAGAAATACTCGTAATCGTCGCGGTTATAGGCGACGCCGCCACCGGTGCCACCGAGGGTGAAGGCGGGGCGGATGATCGCCGGCAGGCCGACATGCTCCAGCGCGTCGAGGCATTCCTCCATCGTGTTGGCGATGACGGCCTTGGGGTTTTCCAGCCCGATCCGGTCCATCGCCTCGCGGAAGAGCTTGCGGTCCTCGGCCATCTCGATGGCGGCGCGGTTGGCGCCGATCAGCTCGACACCGTATTTGTGCAGCACACCCATATCGGCGAGCGCCAGCGAGGTGTTGAGGCCGGTCTGCCCGCCCATCGTCGGCAGCAGCGCGTCGGGGCGCTCCTTCTCGATGATCTTGGCGACGATCTCGGGGGTGATGGGCTCGATATAGGTGGCGTCGGCCATGTCCGGGTCGGTCATGATCGTGGCCGGGTTCGAGTTGACCAGAATGACCCGGTAGCCTTCCTCGCGCAGGGCCTTGCAGGCCTGGGCGCCGGAATAGTCGAACTCGCAGGCCTGTCCGATGACAATTGGGCCCGCTCCGATGATCATGATGGACGAGATATCGGTACGTTTGGGCATGGCTCTACTCCGGGCGGCTGGCGGCAAATTGACTGCGTTATAGACAGCGCGCGGGGCGGCGCAAGCCCTTACCACCGGTGTTCGTCCAGTTCGGGGATTTCCCGCGCCGCCGACCGTGAAAACCGAGGCGAGGCCGGGATTGGCAGCTTGCCGAAATCGTCGGATCACGGATGCGAAGGCCGCGATCAAGGGGCAGGCGGCCTGCGGAAGGGTGCAGTCTCATCGGCGGGACCCACGCCCCGTGCCCTCACCGGGTCAGCGCGCCTACCGAAGGACGGACGGCTGAAAGCTGCCGATGGCGGGGAGGCCCGCGCCTCGGGGCGGGCCGAAAGCGGGGTGCTTCAGCCCAAAACGGCCAGAAGCGCAACTGGAGCGCAGATCCCAGCCCAGCTTCGCCAAAGTGCGCCGGTTGCCCGGTCGATCGCGTCCGGCCCCGGCGCCCTGTCGCCTTCCGGGTGCACGAAGGGAAAGTCGCACATTTCGCCTTCATAGCTGCGCGGCCCGGACAGCGCGACATCCAGGCAGCGCGCCATTGCCGCCTCGGGCCAGCCAGCATTGGGCGAACGGTGCAGGCGCGCCTCGGTCGAAACCGCGCCCCATTCGGCCAGCCTGCCATGGGTGAGCAGGATCAGCAGCGCCGTCAGCCGTGCCGGAATCCAGTTGAGCAGGTCGTCGAACCGCGCCGAGGCCCAGCCGAATGCCTCGTGACGCTCTGTGCGGTATCCGATCATGCTGTCGGCGGTATTGGTCACCTTGTAGATCAGGATTCCGGGCAGCCCGCCGAGCAGGTACCAGAAGACCGGCGCGGTCACGCCGTCGGAGAGATTCTCCGCCGCGCTCTCGATCCCGGCGCGGGACACCGCCGGCTCGTCCATTCCGGCGGTGTCCCGTCCGACGATCATCGCGACGGCCTGCCGCCCGGCCTCGAGGCTCTGGCGCAGCCCGGTGGCGACCGCCGCCACATGCTGGACCAGGGATTTATGGGCCACGAGAATCGCAACCACGAGGATATCGGCCACGCGCCACGGCAACAGCACCTCAAGCAGCCAGCCCAGCGCGCCCGCGCCGAGCACCAACCCACTCAGCACCGCCACCCCGGCCAGGCGCCGGTTGGCGCCACGGTTGAACCGATCATCCGCCCAGCCGATAAGCCGCCCCATGAGCACGGCCGGATGCGGCAGCCGCGCCCAGAGCCAGGCCGGCTCGCCAAGCGCCGCGTCGAGCAGAAGCGCCAGCAACAGGACCCAGGGCGCGCCGGTCATGCCAGGGCCGCCCCAAGCTGTTGCCAGTCGGGTTCATTTCCCGGCAGGCCAAGGCGCAGCCAGTGCTCGGAATAGGGGAATATGCGCGACCAGACGCGGCCACGGGCCAGGCGTGCCTGCATCTCCGACGCGCTATCGACCCGGTAGAGGCGGAACAGAGATGTGCCGCCCTCGAGTTCGCCGCCTGCATCCGTGATCAACGCATCGAGCCTGGCCGAGTCGCGCGACAGCCGCGCCCGGGTGGCCTCGGCCCAGGCCCGGTCTTCGAGCGCCGCGGCGCCGATCTCGAGGGCCGGTCCGGAAACTGCCCAGGGGCCGACCGTATCACGCAAGGGAGCAATGATTGCCGGCGCGCCGATGGCAAAGCCGAGCCGCAGCCCGGCCATCCCCCAGAACTTGCCGAAACTCTTGAGCAGGATCGTCTGTTCGCGAAGCGCGACCTGCCGGATCAGGCTGGCCTCCGGCGCGATGTCACAGAAGCTCTCATCGAGGACGAGAAACCCCTCCGAGGGAAGCTCGCCAGCCTGCCAGAGCCGTCCGTCCGGATTGTTCGGATGCACCAGGACGGTCGCCGCGACTGCCTCCTCCGCCTCGGTCGTCACCTGCCAGCCGGCGGCACGGAAAGCCGCGGCATGTTCGTTATAGGTTGGCTGCGGGATATGAACACGTGCCGTGGCGGCGCTGTCCAGCAGGGCCGGCATCCGGGCGATCGGCGCCGAGGCGCCGGGGGTGGCGAGGATCTCCAACCCGTCCGGCACCGACCAGAAACGCCGTGCCGCGCTTTCGAGCCGGGCCTGCGCGCCCACATCCGGCAGGGCCGTCCAGGCCGAGTCCGACAGCGCGGGGCGCGGATAGGGAACGGGGTTGATCCCCGTCGACAGGTCCAGCCAGTCGCCGCGTTCCCCACCCCAATGCGCGCGCGCCGCGTCAAGTCCGCCGCCATGGTCCCGGGTTGCCCCGCCCCGTGCTTCGCCCGAACCTGTCGTCATGCCGTCTTCCCATGCTAGCCCTGCGCCGCTTCTGTCGCGTTTGAAGAGCGAAGGGAAGATGTGAACAGGTCCGAAGGGTGCGTTAAGGCGCCGTTAATTATTAACACGCAGGAAGGATCAATGTGCCGGCACGGGGTTGGCGCGGAGGCAGCATGCATATTCTGATTGTTCAGGGCAGCCGCGAGCTCGGCCGGCTCTGGAAAGATCATCTTGAGCGTCAGGGATGCGTGGTCACGCTTGTGAGCGGACAGGCTGCGGCTGCGGACGTCCTGCGGGCGCAGGACATCCAGGCCATCGTGCTCGATGTCGAGATCGAAGAGGGAAGTGCGCTTGCCGTCGCCGATTTCGCCTCCTACCGGCGACCGAAGGCGCGGGTGGTCTTTGTCACCCGCAAGAGCTTCTTCTCCGATGGCTCGATCTTCAATCTTGCCTCCAATGCCTGCGCCTACCTGCCTGTCGCGACCCCGCCTGAAGACCTGGCGGTCATGGTCGAGTATCACGCCACCGCTGCCCTCTGAGTCCGCGCGACACCGCCGTTCGTGGCCGTTTCGCGGCCATGCGGCGCAAGCCAGTCGATCTCTGGGGCAACCGGCACGATCCGGGTCGGGTTGATCATGTCGTGGCTGTAATAGTAGTGGCGGCGGATCTGGTCGAAATTCACCGTCTCGGCGACACCGGGCCACTGGTAAAGCTCGCGCGTGTAGGCAAAGAGGGCGGGCATGTCCGCGACACGGTTTCGGGCGCATTTGAAATGGCCGTGATAGACGGGATCGAAGCGAATCAGCGTAGTGAACGCCCGCCAGTCCGCCTCTGTCACCTGATCGCCAGCGAGGTAGCGCTGGTGCGCGAGCCGGTCTTCCATCCAGTCCAACGTGTCGAACACCTCGGCAACGGCGGCCGCATAGGCCTCCTGTGTGGTGGCGAACCCGGCGCGGTAGACGCCATTGTTCAGCCCGGGATAGAGCCGGTCATTGACCACGTCGATCTCCGAGGCGAGCGCGTCCGGGCGCAGGTCAAGCCGGTTGCCGGTCACTTCGTCGAATGCGCTGCCGAACATGCGGATGATCTCGGAGCTTTCATTGGACACTATCCTGCCAGCATGCTTGTCCCAGAGGATCGGGACGGTCACCCGGCCGGTGAAATCGGGCGTGTCGCGGGTATAGATGTCGCGCAGGAAGGGATAATCGAAGAGCCCGTCGCCCGTGGCGCCGGAGAAATCCCGCGCGAAGGTCCAGCCATCCGACAACATGTCCGGGTGAACGACGGACACGGAGACATGGGTCTCCAGCCCTTTCAGGCGGCGATAGATCAGCGTGCGATGCGCCCAGGGGCAGGCCAGCGAGACATAAAGATGGTAGCGCCCGGAGTCTGCCGCGAAGCCGCCCTCGCCGGAGGGGCCGGGCCGTCCGTCTCTGGTGACCCAGTTGCGAAAAACCGCTTCCGTGCGACGGAATTCGCCGCCGGTCTTGCCGGTCTCGTACCAGCTGTCCTTCCATTTGCCGTCGATCAGCAAGCCCATCCTGTTCGTCTCCTTGTGTCCTGACACTGATGTAACCGATCGCGACGGTCGGAAAAGCCGTACTGGCGCAAGGGCGATCCCGGTTTTCCGCACAGAGAGGCATGTGGTTGAACTGTCGCGTTTTTCGCGGTCGCCGCGACGTCGGCGTTGACTCCGGCGCGGATGGCTCTCTCAATGGATGGAGCGCAATGGGAGGCCTGCATGTCCGAGTTTCTGCCCCAGGAAGTCCGCGAAGAGATGGCGCGCGCACGCAAGGCGCAGGCGCGCAAGCGGACACACATGCGGGTCATCGCAGAAGGGCGCGACCATGCGATCCTGCGCTATTGGGAGGGCGGCTTCGCGGTCGATGCAGAGGCCGCCGCCGGGCTTCGCGGGTTGGTCGAGATCCATGATCGCGGGCGGCTTGTCTGCCATGCGCTGATCATGACCACCTCCGAGCGGGAGGGGGAGCGGGTCTTCGAGTTCAAGGTGACCAATCCGGCGGACCGGACCGGGCCAGCGGCGGATTTCGTGCGCGAGCGGTCCGAACCGGTGGGATTGCTGCCGCGGGACTGAGCGGACGCGGCGGCCGACCGCTGCCGTCGAGGCAATATCGGTCGAACGCCGTGCCGGCGCCTGCCCAGGGTGAGGCGCGGTTGCTACTGGCCCGGCCGCGCCCGCCTTTCACGCCCTTGAGCGCGCGTTTCCAGCTTCCGCAAACGGCGCAAGCCATTCTTGACTCCGCGCAGCGATCGGCCTAAGCAGCGCCCGATACCCGGAAGTGCGTACTTCCGGTCCCTCTCTTGTGGGGGATCGCCACCAGTCAGCGCGTTGCGCCCACTGGTGCGTTTGTCGTTTGGGAACCGGCTGCCTACATGGAAGCCACGTGCAGTGAAATGGCCGAAGGAGGGCCGAGGCATGTTTGAAAATCTGTCAGAACGCCTCGGTGGAGTCTTCGACCGGCTGACCAAGCAGGGCGCGCTTTCCGAGGATGACGTCAAGACCGCGCTGCGCGAGGTCCGCGTGGCGCTGCTAGAGGCCGACGTCTCGCTGCCCGTCGCACGGCAGTTCATCAAGTCGATCCAGGGCAAGGCCACCGGCCAGTCGGTCACCAAATCGGTCACGCCGGGCCAGCAGGTGGTCAAGATCGTCCATGACGAGCTGGTCCATTTCCTCTCCGGAGATAATGAAGATCCCGGCGAGCTGAAGGTCGACAACCCGCCCGCGCCGATCCTGATGGTCGGCCTGCAGGGCTCGGGCAAGACAACGACCACCGCCAAGCTCGCCAAGCGCCTGACCGAGAAGAACGGCAAGCGCGTGCTGATGGCTTCGCTGGACGTCAACCGCCCGGCCGCCATGGAACAGCTGCAGATCCTCGGCAACCAGGTCGGCGTCGACACGCTGCCGATCATCAAGGGCCAGAACCCGGTCGAGATCGCCAAGCGCGCCAAGCAGCAGGCGACGCTGGGCGGCTACGATGTCTACATGCTCGACACCGCCGGCCGGCTCTCCATCGACGACCAGCTGATGGCCGAGGTCGAGGCGGTGCGCGACGTGACCACCCCGCGCGAGACGTTGCTGGTGGTGGACGGCCTCACCGGTCAGGACGCCGTGCACACGGCAGAGAATTTCGACGAGCGGATCGGCATCTCGGGCGTCGTGCTGACACGGATGGATGGCGACGGGCGCGGCGGTGCGGCGCTGTCGATGCGCTACGTGACCGGCCAGCCGATCAAGTTCGTCGGCTTGGGCGAGAAGATGGACGCGCTGGAGGAGTTCCACCCCGAGCGGATCGCCGGCCGGATCCTCGGCATGGGCGACATCGTCTCCCTCGTCGAGAAGGCGCAGGAAACGCTGGAGATCGAACAGGCCGAGCGCATGATGAAGCGCTTCCAGAAGGGCCAGTTCAACATGAACGACCTGCGCTCCCAGCTCGAGCAGATGCTCAAGATGGGCGGCGTGGAAGGCGTGATGGGCATGATGCCCGGCATGGCCAAGATGAAGAACCAGGTCGCCGAGGCCGGCTTCGACGACAGCATCCTGCGCCGCCAGATCGCGCTGATCCATTCGATGACCAAGAAGGAGCGCGCCGCGCCGCAGATCCTGCAGGCCAGCCGCAAGAAGCGGATTGCGCGCGGTGCGGGTCTGGAGGTCAGCGAGCTGAACAAGCTGCTGAAACAGCACCGGCAGATGGCCGACATGATGAAGAAGATGGGCAAGAAGGGCCTGCTCAAACAAGCCATGGGCGGCCTGTTCGGAGGCAAGGGCGGCGAGGCGGATATGGCCAAGCAGCTCGAAGGCGTCTCCGAGGCCGATATGGCAAAAGCAGCCAAGGCGCTTGGCAAGATGCCCGGCGGCATGGGCGGCATGCCCGGGCTGGGCGGCGGCATGGGCCTGCCCCCCGGCCTCTCCGGCTTCGGCAAGAAGAAGTAATCCCATGCGCACCCCCGTCCTCGAAACAGAGCGCCTGTTCCTGCGTCGTCCGACCCGGTCGGATATCGGCGCGGTCTTCGCACGGCTGAAGGCGGGCGAGGCGCATGTTTCGAGCGCGCCTCTGTCGGGGGCGCGGGCGCTGGAGCAGGCGGTTGCGATCGTCTGCCACTGGGATCTTTGTGGTCTGGGTCTGTTTGCGGTCGTGCCGAAAGGTTGCGACGCGCCGGTCGGGCTGGCGGGTCCTTGGAAGGCGACGGGCTGGGATCAGCCGGAGCTGGGCTTTCTCTTCTTCGACACCGCCGATGCCGACACGCTGGCGCCCGAAGCGCTGCGCTGCGCGCGCCGGTTCTGTGCGACGGTGATCGGCTGGAACGAGATCGTGAGTCATGTGGCTTTGGACGACCGCCACGCGGCTACGCTGCTGCGGGCAACGGGGGCGATTGCCGACCCGTTCGCCGAGACAGAGGCGCTGAGCTTCTGCCATCCGGTCCGCGTGCCGGGCTGGAGGCGCGCGGCATGAACCGGTTCGATCTGCACAGCGGAGGGCAGCGCCCGACCCTGGGTGGGCGCACGCACCATTCAGGCGTCGCGCCCCGGCGGGGCTCGGCAAAACGTCCTTTCGGTGCGCAACCGGAAGAATGCGCCCTCCCGGGGGGAGGGTCGGGCTACAACTGCACGAACGGAGCGCTGTCATGACTGAAGCGCCCCTGCTCCTGACCGAGCGCCTCACACTCCGCGCCCAACGCCCCGAGGATTTCGCGCCCTTTGCGGCCATGCTCGCTTCCGAGCGTTCCGTCTACATGGGCGGGCCGACCTCGCAGAAGACGGCCTGGCTCTGGTTCGCAGCCGATAGCGGTTCCTGGCCGCTGATGGGGCTCGGCGGCTGGACCATCGAGCGACGCGCCGACGGCGCCGTTCTCGGGCAGGTTGCCGTCAACAAGCCGGATTTCTACCCCGAGATCGAGATCGGCTGGATGCTCTACACTGCGCATTTGCGCGAGGGTTACGCCTTTGAAGCCGCGCGGGCTGCGCGCGACTGGGCTTTCGGCCGGCGCGGGCTGAAGACGCTGGTCAGCTATATCGACCCGCCCAACACCCGCTCCATCGCGCTGGCAGAACGGCTCGGCGCGGTGCGGGACGATGCGGCCGCGCGCCCTGACCCGCAGGATCTCGTCTATCGGCACCCCAATCCGGGAGCAGACGCATGATCGAACGCCTCACCTCGGACAGGCTCACGCTGCGCCGCCCAACAGCCGAAGACGCCGCTGCCTATATTGCCTATTACGCCTCCGATTGGCGCGCCACGCATGGCCCGGTCATGCAGGCCCCCGGCGCGCGGCAGCGCTTCCAGCGTATCCTCGGCCATTGGGAGAAGGCCGGCTATGGCCGCTTCGTCGTCGAACGGACCGACCAGCCCGGCGCGCTCGGCCTCGTTGGCCCGCACTGGCCCGACAGTTATCCCGAGCCGGAGCTGACCGGCCAGCTCTGGACCCGCGACGCCGTCGGAAACGGCTTCGGGTTTGAGGCCGTGAGCGCGGCGCGCGAGCACGCCTATGGCGCGCTCGGCTGGACCACGGCTGTCACCTATATCCATTCCGAGAATGTCCATGCCGTACGCATGGCCCGCGCGCTCGGGGCCCGGATCGACCCGAATGTCCATGCCCCGGCCGCGCTGGACGGGCATGACGCCTGGCGCCATCCCTCGCCCGAAGAACTCGCCGGCGCCGGTGTCCACGCCCCCGTGCGCCGCAAGATCGCGCGTCCGCGCAAACCGGCCGCGCCGACCCTGCGCACCCCGCGCCTGACGCTGCGCCCGCCGCGGATCGAGGATTTCGAGCCCTATGCCGCCTATCGCGCCTCGGATCGCGTGCGCCAGCTGCACGGGCCGATCTCGCGCGAGACGGCCTGGGCCTGGTTCACCAATGACATCGCCCAATGGTCGCTCTTCGGCTATGGCGGGCTGATGATCGAGCGGCGAGGCCGCACGGTCGGCCAGGTCGCCATCACGTCCGGGCTGCACCTGCCGGAGCCGGAGCTGAACTGGTTCCTCTATGATGGCAACCAGGGTCAGGGTTACGCCACCGAGGCGGCCGAAGCTCTGCGCCAGTTCGCCTATGAAAGCGCCGGTATGGAGACGCTGGTGAGCTATTGCGCGCCGGACAATGACCTCTATATCGCCGTGGCCGAGCGCCTCGGTGCGACGCGCGACGACATCGCCCCGCGCCCCTTCGAGCACAGCCTCGTCTTCCGTCACCCCGCGCCCGATGGCGACGGCTCGCCGGAGGCCTATGCATGACGCATTTCGCCATCCCCACGGTCGAAACCGAACGGCTGCGGCTGCGTGCACCCGAGCTGCGGGATTTCGACTCCTATGCGGATTTCTACGCCTCCGAGCGCTCGACAGCCGTTGGCGGGCCGTCGGATCGGGCAAGCTCCTTCCGCGGCTTCCTCGCCATCGGCGGGCATTGGCAGATCCGCGGCTTCGGGCGCTGGATCGTGGCGGACCGGACGACGGATGACGCGCTCGGCATCGTCGGGCTCTACCACCCCGATGACTGGCCGGAGCCGGAGATCGCCTGGACCGTATTCGAGCAGGCCGAAGGGCGCGGCATTGCGCTGGAGGCTGCCCTGGCATCGCGCGCCTATGCTTATGAAACGCTCGGCTGGACCACGCTTGTCAGCCTGACTGCACCGGACAATGCCCGCTCCATCGCGCTGGCCGAGCGCATGGGGGCTACCCGTGACGGCGACCACCTGCATCCGCTCTACGGACTGCTCCATATCTGGCGCCATCTCTCGCCCGGGGAGATCGCCGCATGAGCACGATCACCCTGCCCCGGCTGGAGACCGAACGCCTGATCCTGCGCACGCCCCGGATCGAGGATTTCGACGATTTCGCCGACTTCCTCAGCTCCCAGCGCGCGGAGTTCATCGGCGGGCCGTTCACCGACGCCATGATGCTGTCGCGCACCTTCGGCCATGCCACCGGCATGTGGCTGCTGCGCGGTTTCGGCACCTTCATCATCGAACGCAAGTCGGATGGCGTCGCCATCGGCCATTGCGGTCCGTGGATGCCCATGCACTGGCCGGAGCCCGAGCTTGGCTGGTGCATCTGGCGCGCGGATGACGAGGGCAAGGGCTATGTGACCGAGGCCATGAACGAGATCCTGACCTGGGTCTTCGACGGGCTCGGCTGGGAGACCGCTGTCTCCTATATCGCCCCGGAGAACCATCGCTCGGCCGCCGTCGCCGGACGGCTGGGCGCCGTGATCGACCCCGCGGCCCCCGTGCCCCCAGGCGACGATCCGCACGAAATACATGTCTATCGTCACGCGAAGGGAGGCGCCTGATGGGTCATAGAGATATTCCGGTGCTCACAAGTGAGCGCCTCGTCCTGCGCGGCCCCGAGCCCGGGGACTACCCCAATTTCCGCTCCACCTTCTCGTCTTACCGGTCGCGTTTCATGGGCGGTCCGCTGAACGCCTACGAGATCTGGATGCTCTACGCCGCCGAGATCGGCCATTGGGAGATCCGTGGCTTCGGCATGTGGATGATCCACCTGCGCGAGACCGACGAAACGCTGGGCATGGCCGGCGGCTGGTTCCCGCCGAAATGGCCCGAGCGCGAGATCGCCTGGTTCATCTGGCCGGAGGCGCATGGCCACGGCTATGCTCTGGAAGCCTCGCATCTGGCGCGGAAGTATTTCTACGAGCAGGAGGGCTGGGAGACCGCCGTCTCCTATCTCGACCCCAAGGATCTGGACTCCATCCGCCTGGCCGAACGGCTGGGGGCGGTGAAGGACAAGGAAGCGGCGTCGGTCGATGGCCATGATGTCGTCTATCGCCACCCGACCCCGGAGCGGCTGCGCGACGGCCAGCTCAAGGACGGGATCGACCTGGAGATCCGCTCCTATTACGACCCGCTCTTCAAGCCGAAAGGATACGCAATTGACTGATGCCGTTGCAAAAGCCGCGGACCTGCTCAAAGGGCACCGCGACAGCATCGACCGGCTCGATGCGATCCTTGTCTACACGCTGGCCGAGCGCTTTGCCCACACGCAGGCCGTGGGGCGGCTCAAGGCCGAACACGACCTTCCCCCGTCCGATCCCACGCGCGAAGCCGCGCAGATCGAACGGCTCGAAGATCTGGCGAAACGGGCCGACCTGGACCCCGATTTTGCCAAGGCTTTCCTGAACTTCATCATTCAGGAAGTCATCCGACACCACAAGAAACACCAGGAATGACGGCCGCTTAACCGGCCCAATCAACGCCATTACAAGGAGAACAAACAATGGCCATGAAAATCCGTCTCGCCCGTGGCGGCTCCAAGAAGCGCCCCTATTACTCGATCGTCGCCGCCGACAGCCGCATGCCGCGCGATGGCCGCTTCATCGAGAAGCTGGGCACCTACAACCCGCTCCTGCCCAAGGACAGCGAAGACCGCGTCAAGATGAACATGGAGCGCGTCCAGTACTGGCTCGACCAGGGCGCCCAGCCGACCGACCGCATCGTGCGCATGCTCGAAGCTGCCGGTGTCCGCGAGAAGGCCGAGCGCAACAACCCCAACAAGGCGAAGCCGGGCAAGAAAGCCGTTGAGCGCGCCGAAGAGAAGGCCGCCAAGGCCGCCGAAGCTGCTGAAGCCGCCGCTGCCGAAGCCGAAGCTCCGGCCGAAGAAGAGGCCGCTGCCGAGTAATCGGCGGCAGGTGATCGGGTATGATCCGGCTCATCCTCTGGGCCTCGCTCTTCGGGGCGGGGCTCTGGTGCGGGATCGAGGCGCATCGCCTCGTTCTCGAAGAGCGTTGCCGCGACCATGGCGGTCGGATCGGTGCCCGTGGGCTTTGCCTGGGAGTGATGGAAGATGGATGATCGGGTCTGTGTCGGCGCCATCGCCGGCGCGTTCGGCGTCAAGGGGGAAGTGCGGCTGAAGAGCTTCTGCGCCATCCCGGAGGATATCGCTTCCTACGGGGATCTTTACAGCGAAGATGGCAGCCGTGTCTTCGCGGTGCAGATCACCCGCCCGGTGACGAACGGCCTCGCCGTGCGCCTCACCGGGATATCGACGAAGGAACAGGCGGATGCGCTCAAGGGTGTCCGCCTGATGGCCGAGCGGGCGAGGATGCCGGACCTGCCGGAGGACGAGTTCTACCATGCCGACCTGATCGGGCTGGAGGTGCGCGATACCGGCGGCACGCTGCTGGGCAAGGTGCGCGCGGTGCAGGAATTCGGCGCCGGCGACATGCTGGAGATCCACGGGCCGGGGCTGAAGACGACCGTGCTTGTCCCCTTCACGCGCGAGGCGGTCCCCACGGTGGATATTGCCTCGGGCCGCATCGTGGCCGACCCGCCCGAGGGACTGTTCGAATGAAATTCACGGGCCTCGCGATTGCCGGGGCGCTGTTCTACGCCGCCCCGGTCGGCGCGGGCCTGACCGGCGCGCCCTATGTCGCCGCACTCGCCTTCGCGGGGCTGTTCTTTCTCTGGGTCATGGTGATGAAATCCGAGCCGTTTCGCGACGGACCGGCCATGATCCTGCCCACCTTCATGATCCATTTCGCGCTCGCATCGCTCTGCCTCGGCCTGGGGCACCTGCTGCGGGCGCTGCTCGACATCGAAGCCACAGCCCCCCTGGCTGGCTGGCTCGTGCTCGGGCTTGGCGGAATCGCGCTCGGCCGCATCCTCTGGGTGCCAAAGAAGGAGGCCGAGATCGAGGCCATTGCCGAGACCGCGCTGAAAAAGCTCAATGAATTTGCCGAGGAAGCCGAAGAATTCCTCGAAGAGCCGCCAGATTTGCCCCTGTTTCACCCGACCGAGGCGGAGGCGACGGCGCTGGCACTTGCCTTCGGAGCGCTCGACGCGTTGCCCGCCGAGGCCGCGGCCGCGGATGACATCCGCCGCATCCTGGCGCCGCTCGAAACGGAACTGCGCCCGCATATCCTGTTCGACGCCCTGCTCGCGCGCGCCGCGCGCACAGGCGCACGACGGGACCGCCAGGCATCCTTGTTGCTGGCCAGCGACACACAACTCCTCCGCGCCGACCGAGGTGCCAGACGGATGGCCGCCGTCTTCGAGCTGATCGTTGAGGCGGCAGATGTGATCACGCTGGCGCATTACCTGCCGGCGGCCAACGATCTGCTGCTGGACGACCCGTCGATCGAGGCGGAACTGCCCGAGTTGCAGCGCATCCTGGACATTTCCGAGCAGATCGAGGGCGAGCAACCCGAACTGGCCGAGGAACTGGTCGCTCTGGCGCAGCGGATCGAAGATATCAGACAGGAAGATGACCATGAGTGAAGGTCCGAAATCCCACGGCCGGCTCTCCATCCGCGCCAGCCTCGTGCCGCGCGACCTGATGGGCGAAGGCCCGACGCTGGCGAAAGCCTGGAAAGCGCGGATCGTGACACTTTTCCCCGGCGCGTTTCCGGGTGTTCTGGGCGAGAGCCTGACCGGGAAGGCCCTGCAGGAAGGGCTCTGGTCGCTGGAGACCATCGACCTGCGCGCCTTCGGCCAGGGGCGTCACCGCAATGTCGATGACACGCCGACGGGCGGCGGCGCCGGCATGGTGCTGCGCCCCGACGTGGTTTCGAAGGCGCTTGACGAGGGCTTGCGCGACACGCCGCGCGACCGGAAACGCTGGCCGCTGGTCTACCTGTCGCCGCGCGGGAAGCGCTTCGATCAGGCGATGGCGCGAAGCTGGGCCGCCGCCGAGGGACTGACCCTGCTCTGCGGGCGGTTCGAGGGCGTGGACCAGCGTGTGCTCGATGCCTACGAGATCGAAGAGGTGTCGCTGGGCGATTTCGTGCTGACCGGCGGCGAGATCGCGGCGCAGGCGATGATCGACGCGACCGTGCGGTTGCTGCCCGGGGTACTGGGAAACCAGGCTTCAACCGAGGAGGAGAGCTTCTCGGACGGGCTGCTGGAGCATCCGCAATTCACCCGACCGAATGCGTGGCGCGGTCGTGCGGTGCCGGAGGTACTGCTCTCAGGGCATCACGCGAAAATCGCCGAGTGGCGGCGCGAACAGTCCAAGGCGCTGACGCAGGAGCGCCGCCCGGATCTCTGGCAGTCCTGGCTGGCGCGCCAGGACGAGGATTAAGAACCGAATCAACGGCTTCCAGAGTGGCTGCGGGCTGACGGACATCGCTGCCCTCCACCATGGTGACAAAGATGTGCGACGGTGGCCGTGCCTGTGCCAGACCATGGGCTGACGCCGCAAGGGCCGCACTCTCCCGGTCGAGACTGAAGGACGATCGCCGCGTTGCGCATGGTGGGTGAGGCGCCAGACCGCCGGGACGGTCCGGCGCAGGCGCGGCACCTTCGGCGTGTTTCCGTGCCCTTCAGCACCCACCTCCCCCAATTTCAGGCCCGTCGTATCGGCTCGGCGGCGTGTGAAACCCGGCCGCAACTCAACGCTCGTTGGGGTTTCGGACGTGCAAACCGGTCCGGAGGGCGCGGCGCGACAAACGGCTTGCAGGGCGCCCGGCACGGATTTTCGCCGGTCCCTGGCGCCGCATCGCAACATGACAAGGCGCCTCGACGCATGATCGCGACCAGCGCACCAACGGCCTGGAGACCGGGAGCGTCCCCCTGCCCGGTCGAAAATGGACGCCTGCGTCTCTCCCGCAGGCCAAATCCCGCATCCGCAATAATGTTTCGTATCGCGCAACTTGAATGTTGCCGCCCCCATCCTATGCCCCTAGGGTGGCCCGAGGACGCGCAGGCATGCCGTTGGGAAAGGTATGCCTCATCAAACAGGACAACTACCGGAGGAAATGCATGGCCGATGCTGCCATTCATGGGCATGACCATGAGGACGAACGGGGATTTTTCACCCGCTGGTTCATGTCCACCAACCATAAAGACATCGGGATTCTCTACCTGATCGTCTCGGCCGCGGTCGGCTTCATTGCCGTCTTCTTCACTGTGCTGATGCGCATCGAGCTGATGACGCCGGGCGTGCAGCATATGTGCATGGAGGGCTTCCGCCTCTTCGCCAGCTCGACCGAGGGCTGTACGCCCAACGGCCATATCTGGAACGTGCTGATCACAGCCCACGGGATCCTGATGATGTTCTTCGTCGTCATCCCGGCGCTCTTTGGCGGTTTCGGTAACTATTTCATGCCGTTGCAGATCGGCGCGCCGGACATGGCGTTCCCGCGGTTGAACAACCTGAGTTTCTGGCTCTACTTCGCAGGCTGCTGCCTTGCCGTCAGCTCGGTGCTCTCGCCGGGCGGCAACGGACAGCTCGGCTCCGGCGTCGGCTGGGTGCTTTATCCGCCGTTGTCGGTGAAAGAGGGTGGCTTCTCGATGGACTTGGCGATCTTCGCCGTCCACGTCTCGGGCGCTTCCTCGATCCTTGGCGCGATCAACATGATCACCACCTTCCTGAACATGCGCGCCCCGGGCATGACGCTGCACAAGGTGCCGCTCTTCGCCTGGTCGATCTTTGTCACCGCCTGGCTGATCCTTCTGTCGCTGCCCGTTCTGGCCGGTGCCATCACCATGCTGCTGACGGACCGCAATTTCGGCACGACCTTCTTCGACCCTGCCGGCGGCGGCGACCCGATTCTCTACCAGCACATCCTGTGGTTCTTCGGCCATCCCGAGGTTTACATCGTGATCGTGCCGGGCTTCGGCATCGCTTCGCATGTGATCGCGACCTTCTCGCGCAAGCCCATCTTCGGCTACCTGCCGATGGTCTATGCCATGGTCGCCATCGGTGCTCTGGGCTTCGTCGTCTGGGCGCATCACATGTACACGGTCGGAATGTCGCTCTCGCAGCAGAAGTACTTCATGCTCGCCACAATGGTGATCGCTGTGCCCACCGGCATCAAGATCTTCAGTTGGATCGCCACGATGTGGGGCGGGTCGCTGGAGTTCAAGACGCCCATGCTCTTTGCCATCGGCTTCCTGCTTCTGTTCACCATCGGCGGCGTGACCGGCGTGGTGCTCAGCCAGGCAGGCGTCGACCGGGCCTATCATGACACCTATTACGTGGTGGCCCATTTCCACTACACGATGTCGATGGGCGCGGCCTTCACCATCTTCGCCGGGGTCTATTTCTACATCGGCAAGATGTCGGGGCGCCAATATCCCGAGTTTCTCGGCAAGGTGCATTTCTGGCTGTTCTTCATCGGAGTGAACCTGACCTTCTTCCCGCAACACTTCCTTGGCCGCCAGGGCATGCCGCGCCGCTATATCGACTATCCGGAGGCCTTCGCCACCTGGAACTACCTGTCGTCTCTCGGTGCGCTGCTCAGCTTCGCCTCCTTCCTGCTCTTCTTCTACATCGTCTATGCGACGCTGCGGAAAGGCGAGAAGATCACCGAGGCGAATTACTGGAACGAGCATGCCGACACGCTCGAATGGACGCTGCCCTGCCCGCCGCCGGAGCACACGTTCGAGACGCTCCCCAAGCAGGAGGAGTGGGACAAGGGCGGCGCTCACTGAGCCCGGCCCATTGATCCCGACGGATCGGATCGGAGGGCCCCGGTGGAAACACCGGGGCCCTTTTCTTTGGCCCTGCGTCACATCGAGAATCAGGCCCTGCCCTTGCCCTATGAATGGATCGCTCCCCGCCCCGACATCCCGGGCGCGCCAGAGCGGGAACTGCACCTCTGGCCGCACCGCTCGCTGCCCAAGCGCGGATTTGCCACCTTTATCGCCGGCACCTTCCTGCTCCTTCTCCTGCCGCTCTACCCCGCCCTCGGCTCGCCCGTGCTCTGGGGCCTTCTGCCCTTCCTCATGGGGACGCTGGCACTGCTCTTCTGGGCGATCCAGAAGAGCTATCGCGACGGCGAGATCCTCGAGGAGCTGCGCATCTGGGAGGATCGTGTGCGGCTCGAACGCCATTCCCGCCATTCAGCCACCCGTGACTGGGAAGCCAACCCGCATTGGGTCGAGGTGAAGCTCCATGAAAAAGGCGGCCCGGTGGCCAATTACGTCACCCTCAGGGGCGGCAATCGGGAGGTCGAGATCGGCGCGTTCCTCAGCGACGATGAGCGCGTTGACCTTTACCACGAACTAGCGCGATACCTGCCTTCCAGGGGGTAGTCTCGACATGGCACAAGTTCCCGCAACACCGAAACCGCGACGGCTTCTGAACCGGCTCGCGGCGGCAACGCTTGGTCCGCGCTGGACCTACGAGAAACTGGCAACCCAGTGGTCCGAGGAGGCCGCGCTGGAACGGCGCGCACATGCACGGCCCGGGCCTGTGCAGGATCCGGTCGTGGTTTTCCTGACCCCGCTCGTCGGGCGCCACCACGTCGGCAGTTGGTGCGATGTGGAGGCGCGGTTGGCCGATACCGTGGCCAGCTGGCGCCGCCAGGGATCGACGCGCTGGCAGGCGCTCATCTGCGGCCAGGACCGCCCGGAGAGCATCGCATTCGACGAGCAGGTTCGTTTCCTCCCCTTCACCAAGCCTTTCGAGGGGAACGACAAATGGGCCAAGCTCGACCAGCTCTGCCGCGCCCTGCCCGATCTCGGCGCGGTCTCCGGCTATGCCATGCCCTTTGACGCCGATGACATGCTTGCCCCCGGGGCCGTCGACGAGATGGTCCGTCGCAAGGCCCTCGGCGGTTACCTCGTTACGCGCGGATGGGTTATGGATGCGCAAAGCCGCGAGGTCGGCCTCTGCGCCCCGCAAAGCCCGGTCGCCCCGGGCCGAAAGGCGTTCTGGAAGATGTGCGGCTCCAGCGCCGCTTTCCGCTTCGATTTCACGCGCGACCGGCAGGATGGCGAATATCTCGCCGCGATCACAAGCCACGAACATCGCATGTTCCCCTATCTCGCCGCCCTCGCCGGACGGCCTTTGACCACGCTCGAGCAGGAGGCCGTGCTCTATGTGGTCAATCACGGTGAGAATTTCGGCAAGCGTCGCGGTCGTGTTGGCTTCAAGACCCGCTATGTGAAACGCTTTCCCGTCACCGATGCCGGAACGCTCGCCCGGATCGAGGCGGAGTTCCCGATGGCGTGACCGGCCGCCCCCTGGACCGCTGTAATTCCGGGCTCGGTTGTGCTCCGCCACCCGGCCTTGCCGGTTGAATGTCAATGCATGGTTGGCCGCTGCATCTTGCGCATGAACGCCATTGGTGCGGGTGGTCGGTAGCGGGGTGAGCTGTGCGCTCTGGCGGAGTCATCGTCCGCCATTGCTCGATCGGGATCTGCTGCTCTCTCAGCGCGTAGCCCCCTCGCCGTTTTTCAACTCGTCCTGGAACCGGGCGTTGATGCTCCCACGGTTGCCGTTTCGCGATCTGCGGATATCTATGTTTGCGACGTTGATTCCGGCAGGACCAGTGGTTGGATTTTTTTCGACTTCAACCCGGAGAAAAGGCTCGCTCGGGGCTACGACCGTCATCGCGAATACCTTTCAGCCGCAAAGCTCGGATCACCCGGAACTGGACAAAGGAATGTCGCGGTAAAGAAGGTTCGTGGCGAGACATACCGGAAGTCATACAGAATAGGAGCCATGAGCAATCGTGGTGTGGCTTCTACCCGTTGCAGGGCGTTGCCATGACCGTCGCATTCCAGTGTCCAGCCCCAATCAAGCGAACAGGGGTCAGACCCAGGGACCGTACCTGTGGGCCTCAACAGAGGCGTTCAAGACAAGGCGCCAAGCAGAACGCCATCCTGGCCAAGGCTCGCCGTCGTCAGGTCTGGCCGGAAGAGCGCGGGTTCCCGGGCGATATGCTCCCTCACGCGCGTTGCGTACCGGTTGGCCAGACCGATGCTGCCACCGAGGACGACACGGTCGATGCCGAGCATCGCGGAGAGATTCCCGCATAGCTCCGCGATCGCGGCAGCCGAGGTATCGATGATCTCGTCCGCCCATGGCGCGCCTTTCTGCCAGTGATCGAACACGTCCTTGGCACTTTCGACCGGTTGGCGACGCCGAATAGCCTCTGCGGCGATGGCCCGACCCGCTGCGATGCTTTCCACCGTACCTATACGGCCACTGCCGCATTGTCCGGTCGCCAGTCGTGAGGTGCTGAACCCGACGTGACCGGCCAGACCGTTCTGCGACGTTACCGGAGCCCCATCGAGCACGAGGCCACCGCCAACCCCGGTCGAGACCGTGACATAGGCCATGGCCCGGCTATGCCGGCCAGCGCCAAAGCGGTACTCGGCAATCGCGGCCGCGAGAGCGTCATTGATCACCGAAACCGGGCGCTTGAAGGCCATGGTTCCAAGGGTGTTGAGGTCTGCCTCAGCGATTTCGGTGAGCGTTTCCACGTTCACCGCATGCCAGATCCCGTCCGCATCCACCCGACCGGTGACGGCCATGCCGACATCATCACTGTCGGACAGACCAAGCTCTTCGGCCATCCGGAGCATATGCTCGATCTGTGCCTGGGCCGTGGCGTGGCCTTGGGTCGGACGGATCGCGCGAGCGGTGATGTTTCCCTCCACCACCCGTGCCGCTGCCAGCTTTGTTCCGCCGAGGTCGAGGGCGATGCCGTTGAGCTCCGCTCGATCGAAAGCGCGGGTCATCGCGCGCCGTTTCGCACGGCCGCTTTGAACCATTCGGCGATGTGTTCGACGCGGGTAATGGCGCTCCCGACCGTCACGCAATCGGCACCCGCGGCGATTGCCTGGCGGGCGAGGTCAGGCGAATTGTACCGACCCTCTGCCATGACAAACGCACCAAGCGTCGCAAAGGTCTCGACCAACGCCAGATCCGGCTCGGTCGATCCGGTCGCCGTCGCGTCGGTATAGCCGGAGAGCGTGGTGCCGATGATTGCCGCGCCATCGATCAGGGCGGTGCGGGCATCGCTTTCGGTCGAGCAATCCGCCATGGCCAACGCTCCACCATTGGTGATGGCTCGCACGATCTCGGCGCGGGGGTCGATGGCAGGCCGCGACGTGCCGTCATAGGCAATGATGTCCGCGCCCGCCTGAACCAGACCGACGGCATCGGCAACCGAGGGGGTGATGCGCACAGGCGTGTCCGGAAAGTCGCGTTTGACGATGCCGATGATTGGCACCGACACTGCGGCACGCACCGCCCGCAGGTTATCGACACCCTCGATCCGAATGCCGCTTGCACCGCCATTCACGGCGGCACGGGCCATGGCGACGATCATATCCGTCCGGTCCATTGGGCCATCCGTCACCGGTTGGCAGGACGCGACAAAGCCGTTCTTCAGGGTTTCCAGGAGGCTCATTGCTTACCGCATCAGGTTGGGAAGGCCGGTGGCGAGGATCGGGAACACACAGACCAGCGCCAGAACGATCAGCGGCGGGATCAACCAGGGAAGGATCGCCCGGGCGAGCTTGTGGTATTCGATATTCCCCACCTGGGCCACGACGAAGAGCGCCATGCCCATTGGCGGTGTCAGCGTCGAGATCATCAGGTTCAGGACAACGATGATGCCGAAGTGAACCGGGTCGATACCGAAACCAAGCGCCAGCGGGATCAGGATCGGGACAACAATCAGCAGGATCGCCAGAGACTCGATGAACGCGCCAAGAACGAAGATCATCAGGTTGACCGCAATCAGGAAACTGAAAGGACTGTCCACGAAGGCCAGGAAGAAGCTGGCGATCTGCTGCGGCGCCTGTTCCCGTGCGAGAACGAAGCCGAGCACCGAGACTCCGGCGATGATCGTGCCGATCGTGGCCGATGTTACGGCGGTCTCGTAGATCGCATCGAACAAGCGCCGGAACGTCAACTCGCGGTAGAAAAGCAGGTCGATGATGACAGCATAGAGAACGGTCACGGCCGCAGCTTCGGTGGGGGAGAACAGGCCGCTGAAGATGCCGCCCACGATGACCATCGGTGTCATAAGCGCCGGGAAGGATTTCAGGAACAGCCGGCCGACTTCGCCGCCGGACCGGACCGGGTCCTTGGGATAATCACGTTTCTTTGCAAGCACGTAGACCATCACCATCAACGCGCCGGCGCAAAGGAAGCCGGGCACAACGCCGCCCAGGAACAGCGCGCCGATCGATGTGTTGGAGATCACGCCGTAAAGGACCATGGTGATCGACGGTGGCACCAGCGGGCCGATCATCGACGAGGCGGCAGTGACGGAGCCCGAAAACTCGTCGTCATAGCCGGCATCGCGCATCGCCTTGATCTCCATCTTTCCAAGACCGCCGGCATCTGCCACCGCAGAGCCGGACATGCCGGAAAAGAACAGCGAGGCCAGGACATTCACATGGCCGAGACCGCCGGTGAACCGGCCGACGAGGGCACGGGCGAAGCCGAACAGATGGTTCGTGATGCCTGCCGAATTAAGGATGGCTGCCGCGAGCAGGAAGAGCGGCACGGCAAGCATGGGAAAGCTGTTGAGCCCGTCGACCATGCGTTGCACGGCAAAGGACATGCCCATGCCGGTGTGATAGAAGTAGCCGACCGACACCAGGATCATCGCGATGCCGATGGGCACGCCTCCAAAGACCATGAACAACCAGACGGCGCAGACAGTGATGAGGGTCATCGGGTTTCCTCGGCGCCAAAGACATGGGGGCGCTTGTTCAGAACTTGCCAACGGATTCGATTGGCCACGCGCCAGATGATGAAGAGCGCGGCGACCGGGTAGGACGCATACAGAACGGCGTCAGAAAACGGCAGCGTGACGGACTCGTTGTTCCATGTGCGCAGCACCGTCTTGTAGCCAATCCAGAGCAGGTGGCAGGTCACGGCCAGGTAGATGATGTCGATCAGGGTGAAGAGGACGAAACGCGATTTGCCCAGCAGCGCCTCGACCAGGATGCCCATGCGCAGTTGGACATTGCGCCGCTCGGCTTCTCCGGTGGCGATAAAGGCCAGCCAGACCCAGATCCAGCGGGCCAGTTCCTCGGTCCATACCGGGGCCACGAACAAGCCCGTGCGCCCGAACACCTGAAGGAGCACCACGAATATCAGCCCGAGAAACAGGATCGTCGCGGCATATCCCTCAAGACTGTATTTCCGGTTCTGGTCCATTTGCCTTCGCCCCGCCGCGTATTTCGTGTCAAAGGGCGCGCCGGTCTCCCGACACGCCCAATTTCTTTTACTTCTTGAACAGCGCGGTGATGCTGCCTTCGCCGAACTCGGCTTCAAGCTCGTCGTAGTAGGGCTGCATGGCATCGCGGAACGGGCCGGTATCCGGGCGGGTGATCGTCAGGCCCTTGGCTTCAAAGTCGGCGATCAGGCTGTCTTCCTTCTCGACGACGATCCCGGTGGCAACTTCGCCCCCCTTCAAGATGGCCTCTTGAAGCCAGCCCTTCTCCTCGTCCGACAGGTTGTCCCAGGTCTGAGTGCCGACCTGGATTGCCGACGAAGCTACGAAATGGCCGGTCAACGCGATGTGGTCCTGCACCTCGTAGAACTTCATGGCCTCGATGGTTGGCAGCGGGTTCTCTTCGGCGTCGACCTGGTTGGTCTGGAGCGCGAGATAGACCTCGGCGAAGGCGACCGGAGCGGGCGAGGCGCCGGTATTTTCCGCATAGGCGATCAGGAATGGCACGTTCGGCGTACGCAGGCGCAGGCCCTTCATGTCCTCCAGCGAGTTGATCGGCCGGTTGGAGGTTGTGTGACGGGTGCCGAGATACCAGACATCCAGAACCTTCACGCCCTGCTCGGTAAAGGCTGCGTCCATCTTCTGGCCGAACTCGCCAGCGATCAGCTCTTTCAGGTGGTCGAAATCGGACACGACATAGGGGGCGCCGATCAGTTTCAGCTCGGGGATGATGTAGCTCATGTCCGGGTAGCCGGTCATCACGAGGTCAAGTTCACCGGCCTGCGCCTGCGCAACCATCGCCTTGAAATCGCCGAGCGTCGAGGACGGGAACATCTTCAACGACATCTCGCCGCCGGACACTTCCTTGAGCGCCTCGTTCATGGCCAGCATGCCCTGGTACATGGGCGACGCTTCGTTTTCCTGCGTCCCGAAGGTCAGAACCTTCTCTGCATTGGCCACACTGGCCAGCATCAGGCTCGCAACAACTCCTCCGACAATCTTGCTCAGCATCACTTTTCTCCTCGCTGTTTTTGATTGGATCTTGCGTCGTGAAGGGCGTTGCCGGCCAAAAGCCAGGGCGTGGCCCGGGTTACTCCTTGCCAACTCCCGCCAGTCTCACTCGATAGGATCGCATCAGGTGTTGATCGGTCAGTTCAGCCGCCTTCATCGCGTCCCCGGCGACGATCGCCTCGTAGATCCCGACATGTTCGTCGTGGGAAATGCGGTCGGTCGTCCGGAGCGGCGAGCCGCTCGGCCGGTTCGCCAGCATTGTGCTCACAAACATGTCGTGCAGCCTCAGGATAATCGGGTTGCCGACAACCGCGACGATGGCTCGATGAAACGCGATGTCACTTTGAGGGAAGTCGTCGGTGTCGATTGACGCCTGGCTCTTCTCCAGGGCCGCCTTGATCTGGTGCAGCTGGATACTCGTCGCGTTTCCCGCCGCGATCCGCGCTGCGGCGGCCTCAATGAACTGCCGCATCTGTTCCAGATGCGCGCCGCTTTCTGCGTCCCCCAGCAGATTGGAGATGTGGTTGGCCGCAGAGGTCAGGATTCCGTCAAGTGTCGGCTTGGAGGCGCGTGGACGGCGGCCAGCTTCAAGGCTCACATAGCCACGTCCCTGCAAGAGCAGCATCGCCTCGCGGACCGTTGGCCGTGAGGTCGCAAATTCCTCGCACAAGGCGCGTTCCGTCGGCAACGGGGTGCCCGGGGCGACCTCTCCGGATTGTATGCGCGCTTCAAGCGAGGCGGCGATTTCCATCGCGGCGCCCTTCGCCTTGTTCGCGGCCGTATCTGCGTTGCTGTGAATCACCTGGCGTCCTCCGATCCAGCGATTGGCCACTTTGGTAAAGCCAAACGCATTTATTGTCAAACCATACTTTACCAGCGGCACAATCTGGACTATCAATGCCGGGCAATTGCCAAGGGTACCGGCCTCTTGAGGGTCATCCCACCCCGAAAAAACCTGAGGAAACTCAAATGCAAACGGCTCTAAAGGGAATGTACGCGGCTCTGCTGACCGGGTTCTCCGATCAGGAAGATTTGGACGAAGGCCGCCAGAGAAACATTGTCGCCTACAACCTTCGGCAAGGACTTGCCGGTCTGTATGTTGGAGGCAGCACGGCCGAATCCGGGTTGATGTCGACGGATGAACTCGCCGAGCAGCAGGGGATTGTCATGGATGCGGCGACAGGGGCGGGGGCGAAGCTCATTGCGCATGTCGGCCAGCCGTCCCTGCGGGATTCAATCCGACTTGCAAAGAATGCCGAGCGCCTCGGATATGACGCGTTGTCGGCGCTGCCGCCGCATTCCTACAGGTTCACCCGCGAAGAGATCTTCCACTACTACAAGGCATTGGCCGCATCGACTGGATTGCCACTGATCGTCTACGAGATTCCCGGAAGGGTCGGTCGCGAATCCACGGCCGACGAACTCTCGGCGATCCTGACGCTTTCGGGTGTCGCCGGCATCAAGTTCTCCAGCATGAATCTTCTTATCTTGTCGCAACTGCGCGGTCGCCATCCGGACAAGGTGATCTACTTCGGCTCCGACGAGACGTTTATCACCGGCGCCGTAGCGGGCGCTGACGGCGGCATCGGCTCGACCTACAATGTCCTTGGAAAACTCTACGTGGCCCTGGACGACGCGATGAAGGCCGGAGATGTCGCAACTGCCCAAGACCTTCAAACGATGTCGCGGAATTATGTGGAAGTGCTGTTCCGCCTCGGTGTGATGCCAGGAACCAAGCTGTCCCTGCAGCATCTTGGCGTAGATTGCGGACCATGCCGCGCGCCATTCAAAGTGCTCTCCGAGGATGCGCTGCCCGACTTGAAGGTATTCCTCGATGACCCGGCCATCCGGCGGTGGACGGTGTAGCCGCGCGCGCGGAACTCAGCCGTGTAACTCGGGGAAACTCTCTTCTCTGTCACGGGGCTCACCTTTTGAGAGTTTTACTCTCCGGTAAACCCGGGGCGGTTCAGTCGTCGGGAACCTCATATAGATTTGCTTCAGGGTGGCATACCAAGCGTAGAGCCTCCTAGGCACTCTCTGCACGAACCCATCCGCCACCTTATTCAGGTTCACGGATGTCGACGGCGATGCAAGACACGAAGAATCTCATGTTTTGGCTGTGCTTCGGAACTGGTTAATGGACCAACAATGCCGGCTCTCTTCCACAGGCTTCGCCTGCGACAAATCGGAGCCGAATTCCGACGAGTTCCAGCACTTCGTGGGGGAACTAATGGCGTGAGAAGGGCGGTGAGAAAGTCGTCCACGGTAGCGGTGGGATGAGCCTTCTGCGGGCGGCGTAATGAGGAGCCTGATCTGACTGGTCCGGTTTGATTGTTAGTGCATGACCGGCCTTGGTTCCATCTTGATGATGGTTTCC
>CANMIP010000024.1 GCA_947497945.1 uncultured Tropicimonas sp.
CTCTTCGGACTGCTCAGCTCAACACTCCTCACAGTCCTCGTAATCCCCGCAATCTACAGACTGTTCCGGACATGACATCCCGTCGCCGCACCGGACCAGCGCCCCGCTCAACTCATTCGAAAGGAGGATAACCATGCGCATCCTTTTCACCGGAGGCTCCGGCAAGGCCGGGCGCCATGTCTGCCGATATCTGAGGGACAAGGGGCACCGTGTGGTCAATGTGGATCTCAAGCCCCTTGATGAGCCCGGCATCGACAACCTGATCGCCGACATCACCGATAGCGGCGCGATGTTCAACACCATGACCAGCTACGCCAATTTCGACGAACTGGAGCCGGGCACCGGCGTGCCGGCCTTCGACGCCGTGGTGCATTTCGCGGCCGTGCCCCGCATCCTCATCAACCCCGATCACGAGACTTTCCGGGTCAACACGATCGGCACCTACAATGTCATTGAGGCGGCGGTGAAGCTGGGCATCCGCAAGATCGTCTTCGCCTCGTCCGAGACGACCTATGGCGTCTGCTTTGCCGATGGCGAAGCGCTGCCGGACTACCTGCCGGTCGACGAGGAGCATGACACCAACCCGATGGACAGCTACGGGCTCTCCAAGGTCGTCAACGAGAAGACCGCCCGCGCCTTCCAGCGCCGCTCCGGCTTCGACATCTACGGACTCAGGATCGGCAATGTGATGGAGCCGCATGAATATGACCGCTTCCCCGGTTTCTTCGCCGATCCGGGCTGCCGGCGCCGCAACATCTTCTGCTATATCGACGCGCGCGACCTTGGCCAGATCGTCGATCTCTGCCTCGACGCCGACGGGCTCGGCTTCCAGATCTTCAACGCCGGCAACGATACCAACTCGGTGAACATTCCCAACAGCGAGATCATCGCACGGTTCTATCCCGATGTGCCGATCCGCCAGGAGCTGCACGAGGACGAGGCGCTGTTCTCCAACCTGAAGATCCGGACCATGCTTGGCTTCGAGGAAAAGCATGACTGGCGCGACTATGTTGTCGATACGCCCTCCGGGGACCTCTCCCCCGGCTCGGAGACAGCGGAGGACGCGGACGGATGAAGAGGATCGGAGATATCCCGCAGATCGGCTTCGGCACCTGGAACCGCGATGGCCAGGAGGCGCGCGACCTGGTCCGAACCGCGCTCGAGATCGGCTATCGCCATATCGACACGGCCGAGGGCTACAGGAACGAGGAATTCGTCGGCGCGGCGATTGCCGAAAGCGGAGTCGCAAGGGACGAGATCTTCCTGACCACCAAGGTCTCCCCGGAGAGCTTCGGGCCGGGACAGATCATGGGCCATGTCCGGACCTCGCTGGACAAGCTCCGGGTCGAGAAGGTCGATCTCCTGCTGCTCCATTATCCCTCGATCAAGGACCAATACGAGATCGAGGATTACATGGCGCAACTTGCCGAGGTCTTCGATGCCGGGCTGACGGCGCGGATCGGGGTGTCGAATTTCACCAAACGCTACATGGACCGCGCGCTGGAGCTGCTCGGCGACCGGCCCATCGCCACCAACCAGGTCGAGATCCACCCGCTGATGCAGAACCGTCCCATCGTCGCCTATTGCCGTGACAGGGGGATCCCGCTGACGGCCTATTCGCCGCTCGGCCGCGGCTGCGTGAACGACAGCGCCGCGCTGAAGGAGATTGCGCGGCCCTATGGCGCCACGGCGGCGCAGGTCGCGCTTGCCTTCCTGATGGCGGAGGGGTTCATCGTCATCCCCTCCTCCGGCAGCCGGCAACGGATCGAAGAGAATTTCGCGGCGCGGGACCTGACCCTGACACCGGCTGAAATCGACCGGATCCACGGTCTCGACAAAGGCCTCCGGCTGGTCGACGGGCCGTGGTGCCCGGCCTGGGACACCGCGTGAAACAAAGGCCATGACCGGGCCGGCACAGAGGAGAGACAGACGCATGAAGATCGGATTCCTGGGACTTGGCAAGATGGGGCGCGGCATGGCGGCCTGTCTTCTGGAGGCGGGCCATGAGGTCACGGTCTGGAACCGGACGTCCGGGCGGGCCGACGAGCTGCTGGCGCTTGGCGCAAGCGAAGCCGCGACACCGGCGGAAGCGGCGCAGGGCGCCGGGGCCGTTTTCGCGATGGTCGCCGATGATGACGCCTCCACGCGCTGCTGGCTGGCCGAAGATGGCGCGACCGGCGCCATGCCGGCGGACGCGTTGCTGATCGAATGCTCGACCATCTCGCATGCCCAATCCGCCCGTCTTGCGGAAACGGCTCGGGCCCGGAGCCTGACCTATCTCGATTGCCCGGTGAACGGCCCGCCTGCCGGGGCGCGCAAGGGCGAGCTCGTGCTGCTGCTCGGGGCGGCTCCCGAGGATCTCGAGCGCGCCCGGCCCCTGCTGGAAGCGATCTCGAAATCGATCCTGCATTTTGGCCCCGTCGGCACCGGCACGGCCTACAAGCTTATCAACAACCTGCTGGGCGCGGTGCATATCTCGGCCATGGCCGAGGCCGCGGTTCTGGCCGGGCAATACGGGATCGATGTCGACGCAATGGTCGAGGCGATCCGCACCGGGCCCATCGCCAGCCCGCACACGATCCGCATGTCCCGCCCGATGCTGGAGGGCCGCCCGGCCGACAGCTTCGCGCTTGCCATCGGACTGCGCGAGAAGGACGCCCGCTATTGCCTCGGCATGGCGGAGGCCGCCGGCATCGGCATGCCCGTCGGCGCAAGCGCCCATGGCTGGTACGCGCAAGCCACGCCGCGCCATGGCAGCGAGGACGACTCGCTGCTTCTGGAGACCGTCGCCGGGAGGACCGGGCCGGACTGAACCGCGTCCCTAGCGGCCGCCGGAGATCTCCCGGTGCCGCTGCTGGTCGGCCTGGACGCCATAGGGATAGACGTTGTGCTGCGGTGCGCTGACCGTATTTAACAGGTCAAGATCTTCCGCGCTGAGCTGCAGATCGGCCGCGGCAAGGTTGTCGGCAAGCTGCGCCTGGTTTCGCGCGCCCAGCAGCACTGACGTGACCGCCGGCCTCTGCGCCACCCAGGCCAGCGCCACCTGCGCCATCGAACCGCCGCAGCGCTCGGCCACCTGCCCGACAGCCTCGATCACCGCCCATGTGCGCTCCTGCGCGTTGCGTGGCGCATAGGCCTCCATGCCGCGGTCGGGCGTCTCACCCAACCGGCTGGCGCCGCTCGGCATCTCGTCGCGCCGATACTTGCCGCTGAGCCAGCCGCCGCCCAGCGGCGACCAGGGCAACAGGCCGATCCCGGCATCCTGCGCCGCCGGAACGATCTCGAACTCGATATCGCGCACCAGCAGGTTGTATTGTGGCTGTAGGGTGACGGGCGGGCAGAACCTTGCGGCTTTCGCGACATGCACGGCCTTGGTCAGCTGCCATCCGAGGAAGTTGGAAAAGCCGTAATGGCCGATCTTGCCCGCGCTGACCGCGTCATCGAGAAACCGCAAGGTCTCCTCGATCGGCGACAGCGCGTCCCAGGCATGCATCTGGTAGAGATCGATATACTCGACCCCGAGCCGCGTCAGCGACGCCTCCAGCGCCTTGCGCAAATGGCTGCGCGACAGGCCGTGATCGTTCGGCCCGTCCCCCATCGGGAACCGCGCCTTCGTGGTCAGGATGACCTTGTCGGCATCCGCCGGGTGATCGGCAAGCCAGCGGCCGACGATCTCTTCGGAGAGGCCATGCGAGTAGACATCCGCGGTGTCGATGAAATTCCCGCCCGCGGCAACATAGTCGCTCATGAGCTTGCGCGAGACCGCTTCCTCCGCCTCGTCGCCAAAGGTCATCGCCCCCAGGGCGAGATGCGATACGACGGTGCCGCTGTTTCCGAGTTTGCGATAGTCCATCTGTCTTCCTCCCGATCCAATTCCACCGGGGCCGCAGGCGCGGTCCTGGACCAGTGTTACTGAATGCCGGGGCACCAATCCAGCCGCATCGCAGCTGTGATCACGTCCGCGTCTGACGGGTGGGACAGCGCACTGTCAGTTTGCCTGTTGCTGGCGCTCCGCGTTGCTGCGGGCGGACTGGATTTCGCGCACCCGCTCGGGCCAGGTCGACTTGATGAAACCAAGGATGTCCCAGATCTCCGCATCGGAGAGGATGCCCGCGAAACCCGGCATGCCGCTTTCGAAGTCCATCCCCTGCCGGGCAAGCGTTTCCGCCCCGCCAAGCGCGGTATAGGTGAAGAGCAGCCTGTCGCCATGATGCCAGGTGTGCCCGGTCTCATCATGCGGCGGCGCGGGCAGCAGGCCATCCTCGCCGGGCGATCTCCAATCCGGCTGCCCCTCCAGCTGTGCGCCGTGGCAGGCGGCGCAATGCTCCTGGTACAGCGCGGCGCCGGCGGCGAGATCGACCGGGCCTTGCGGGCCGGAGGAATGCGCCGATCCCCCGGCAATAAACCATGTCGCGCCGCCCGCAATCAGGGTGCCGACCGCAAGAATGCCGGCGCCTTTCAGCAGCGCACCCACCCTCATCCACGCACCGTGATGCGGGTCATCATTCCGGCCGCGGCGTGCGAAAGCATGTGGCAATGGAAGACCCACTCGCCCGGATTATGCGCGACAAAGGCGATCTCGCGGCTCTCGTCGCCATAGACCAGCAGCGTGTCGCGCAGCGGCCCCAGCGATCCATCCGTATGCAATTCGCGGAAATGATGGCCGTGCAGGTGCATCCCATGCGGGAACATCGTGTCGTTCTTCAGCGTCACCCGGACGGTCTGGCCGTGCTCGGCAACAAGCAGCGGCGCCTCGGGCATGCCGACCACCCCGTTCATCGACCAGAAATTCATCGATTGGGCTGCCTCGCGGAACCCGACCTCGCGCCCGTCCATCTGCGCCGACTGGAAGCCGCGCATTGCGCCCCCCTCCATGTGCAACTCGCCCTGCAGGGCGTCTTCCAGCCCGGTCACCTCCATGTCCGGGTTGGGCGGCAGCGGCGCAGGTATGCCGCGGCGGGTGGAAGCTGCCTGTCCCGCCACCTCGAAGAGGACGTGGCTGAAGGCCCCGTCCCGGTCGCGCCGGAGCAGATGCGCCTCGCCCCCCGCCTGCGCCGTCACATCGACGATGAGGTCAACCCGCTGCGCCGGGGCGAGGACCAGCCTCTCGGGCACCGGCTGCGGCGCCTCCAGCGGCATCCCGTCCAGCGCCACGACCCAACCTTCAAGCCCCTGCAATTGCAGCTCGAAGATCCGCGCCGTCGCCGTGTTGATCAGACGCAACCGCAGCCGCTCATGCTGCTTCACCGCGCGCGAGGCGTTGAACACGCCATTGGTCACCGCGATATTTCCCAACCGGCCGCCATGGCTGAAATCATGCATATTGCCGAAACCGGCGATCTGGCCGGTCCCCGCGTCGAGCCTGAAATCGTCCAGAACGAGCACCTCGTCCCGATCCACATCCGGCGCGTCGGGTTCCTCGACAATCAGCGCGCCGTGCAAGCCGCGCGCCACTTGTTCGTAAGACTGGTTATGGGAGTGATACCAATAGGTTCCGGCATCTGGAAGTTCGAAATCATAGAGGAAGCTCTCGCCCGGCGGCACCGCATCTTGCGTCACACCGGGCACCCCATCCATGGCGTTGTCGATCCGAATCCCGTGCCAATGCAGCGAGGTCGGCTCCGGCAGCGCGTTGACCAGCCGCCGCGTCAGGCGGCTGCCCTGGGACGCGCGGATCTCGGTGCCTGGCAAAAGCCCGTCATAGCTCCAGATCTCGGTCTGCGGATAGCCCTCCGGTGCGATCTGGGCTTGCGCCAGCCGGGCCTCGATAATCTCGGCCTCCCCTGCCCCGGCCGGCGCTCCACGCGCCAGCAACGGCAATGCCGCGAGGCTGGCGCCCGTCCCGAGAAAGGTTCTGCGTGTGATCATGCCCGCTCTCCCAAAATGTCTTGCCATGTGTTCACTCCGTCTCCACGCGGTATTGCTTGTGACAGCCCGAGCAGGTCTTGCCGACCCGCCCGAAGAGCTGCCGTGTCGACATGTCGGCAAGGCTCCGGACCGGCTCCGGGATCCCGGCCTCCGCCGTAGTGGCGCTCGCCCCCGCACCAGCCTCCCGCCCGGACGCCAGTTCCAGCGCGAGGGCGGCGGTTTCCAGCTCCAGAGCGAGTGTCACGAAGGCCTCCCAATCTGTCCAGATCTCCTCCGCCGCTTCCGAGGGCATGCCACCGGAGCCTTGAGGGAATTTCGAGGTGATCTCCCGGCCCGCATGGCTGGCAATCGTCCCGGCCCCGGCGGCCACCGTTGCCGGGTCATAGACCGCCTCGCCCTTCATCATCGGCGCCAGCGCCTTCATCGCCTTCGCCATGGCCGACATGCCGTCCATGCGCTCCTTCACGATGCCGGTGGCGCCGCCATGCGCCAGCGCGGCCGCCGCGAATGCCGAAACCAGCACTGTCGCGGTCACACGCGCAAATATCTTCCGATGTCTCATTGGATTCCATTCTCCCGCTGCAATTCGCGGATATAGAGCGTGATGTAGGCAATTTCGGCATCGGTCAGCCCCTCGACCGGGGGCATGTTGCCGAAGCTCCAGTGATGCGCCCGAACGCCGTTTTTCGCCGCCAGCAGGAACGCCATGTCCCCGTGATGGCTCGGCTCGTAGATCTTGTGGATGAGTGGTGGCGCCACCCCCTCCTGGCCGGCGGCGTTCGGCCCGTGGCACTCGGCGCAGCTGGCATCGAAACCGCGTTGCCCGATCTCTGCCTTTGGCGAGAGACCCGACGGGAGCCGGACCGCGACCATGGCCGCCCCGGTCCCGGCGACCGGGGCGCCGGGCGACCCGCCCTCCCCGTCGCGCGTGACCAGGTATCCGACACCGGCAAGCAGGAAGACGGCGGCAAACAGCAGGGGTCTCTTCTGCATCATCTCCCGGCCTCACTCATTCGAGAACAGGGCAACGCCCTGCGGCCCGTAGGAATTGACCTTCAGCTTGCCGTATTTCTCCGGTGCCATGCCGGGCGAGTTTTCCGGCATTCCCGGCAGCATGATACCGGCCACATCCGACCGCTGCGCCCGAAGGCGGTCGATGATCTCGGCCGGGACGTGACCATGCACGCCGTAGCCGGCAACCTCGGAATGGTGACAGGACAGGCCGTCCTCCGGCACCCCGGCGGTCTGGGCGCGATCGGGTACCTCGGAATCGTCTATGATGGTCACCTCGAAGCCGCGCTCGGAAAGATACTCGGCATAAGAGGTGCAGCAGCCGCAGCTCGGATCGCGATAGATGTTGATCGGTTCGGCTGAGAGAGCGGGGGCGGCCAGAAGCAGGCCGGCGGAATGTGCAAGGGATTTCATCGATTTTTCCTTGAGAGGCCGTTGATGCGGCTCAGGGAACGCCCCCGGCTGTGGCGTGGGGGCAATAGTCTGATAATTGGAATGGTCCGGGCGCGGCGGCGGGGTCAGCTCCGCTGCACCAATGCGCCGGAGGGTCCCTCAACGCGCGCTGAGGGAGAGATCACAGGACGGTGCGTCGCGGAGGGAAGGGATCCGGAGGGCCGGTTCGGCTTTTCTGCTCCCGCTTCGTCGACAGGACGGACTGGCCTGTCGACATCGGGGGGATCCAGATCTGCTCGGGAAGGGTCCCTGTCTGAAGGGCTTCGCAAGCATCCGCACAGCTCCCACCAGACTCGCCCGCCCCGTCATCGCAGCCGCGACATGCCGCCATGTCGCTTGCCATCCCGGAATGGGTCATGTCGTCCATATGCGCCAGGCTAGGCGCACCAGTCTGCGCCGCCGTTCCGAGAACGAATGCGGCGAGAAGGCAAATCCAGACAAGGCGCAAGACACGGACCATTGCGTCACCATGCGTCAGGCAACGTCGAATGTCGATGCGACAGACGAATGGTTCCCGGAAGTTTGATGGGCATCTTCCGGCGCTGCGCGGGAGAACGCCGTGGGCTGGAGCCTGATGACGACTTTCCCGCGCACCTCTCCGCGTCCGGTTCGCTCCAGCGCCTCGGGTACCGCCTCCAGGGGAAGCACCGAGTCCAGATGCGGCCTGATCTGTTTGACCACGGCCATACGGGCAACCCGCTCGGTCAGCTCTCGTCCGGACGGGACAAACAACATTCCGATCGAGTACCGCCGGGCCCGAAATAGCCCGCCAATCACCAGCGAAAGCAAGACAGGCACGCGGCCACCCATGGCCTGGTAGACGCCTTGATCAGCGAGCGCCCGGGAAATCTCTCCCGGCCCGCGTGTGGCGACCATGTCCAGAATGTGGTCCCACCTGTCGCCGGATTCGGTGAAGTTCTGCTTGCGAAAGTCGATGACGGCATCTGCGCCCAGGGAACGGAGCCAATCTGTCTTTCCGCAATTGTCCACCGCGGTGACATGGCATCCGGCAGCCTTTGCCAGTTGCAACGCCATCGTCCCGGACCCGCCGCCGGCGCCATTGATCAGAAACCGGCTGCCGGCCTTGAGGCCCGACGTTCCCGATACCGCTATTCCGGCAGCCTGCGGCAGACAGGCGGCCTCTATGTCGTCGAGCTCATCCGGCACAGGCACGACTTCACGCGCCGGAACACAGGCAAATTCGGCGAACCCGCCGCGTGACATGACGAAGTCGCCCATGACACGCTGGCCGATCTCAAGGCCCGAGACATCGGCCCCCAGCTTGTCGACGATACCGACGATGTCGGACCCCAGTACAGGCGACCTTGGGCGCACCAAGCCCCCAACGAGACGCGCATAGAAGGGCGCGCCGACCAGGTATTCCCAATCGGACAGGTTCACCGAGCAGGCCGAGACCTTCACCCGTACCTGTCCCCGACCGGGCTCCGGAACCTCCAGTTCGGTCAGTCGAAGGACCTCCGGGCCGCCGTACCGATACTGGACTATCGCCTTCATCTATATCAGCTTTCCATGCCAAATGATCGCTGCTCTTACACATGACATCGAGGCAGATCAGGTTCAACGAACACGACCACAAATGTGCAGAATCCAGTCCTAAAACGCTGCGCCGCTCCGACCCGAAGATCTCGGAAACGCCAGAACTCAGCAACGGGTGGGACGTTGATTGTGGCTCCACGACACTCTTGCCTGACAATCTTATGCTGAACGTACCCAACCGGCACGCATTCTGTCGATCCGCCCCGGGTCAGGAAGCTACCGTAGCAGATTCGAATGGCTACAATCTCGAGCCGCTATCCGACTTGAGATTTGACATCCCGCCAGGCGCTGTCGGACAGGATCTCAGCAATTGACGCGGACGGCAGGGGCCTGCTGAACAGATAGCCCTGAACTTCCTGACAGCCCTGATCACGCAGGAGGTCGGCTTGTTCGACGGTTTCGACGCCTTCGGCATTGGACACCATTCCCATCGAGGATCCGAGCTGGATAACCGCTTCGACAATGCTTCTCGCGTCTTCGCTGTTTTCGAGATCGGCGACGAAGGACCGGTCGATCTTGATCTTGTCGAACGGAAAACGACGCAGGTAGCTGAGGCTCGAATAGCCCGTTCCGAAATCGTCCATGGCGATCCTTACGCCGAGACCCTGCAACCTCTTCATCGTCGAAACCGCTTCCTCGGTATGGCTGAGCAGAACGCTCTCCGTGATCTCGAGTTCCAACCTGCTCGGCTCGAGCCCGGTGCGGTGCAATGCTTCTTCAACCGTTTTCGTCAGGTTGCCCTGTCGGAACTGAAGCGGTGAAACGTTGACCGCAACGGACAGTTCGGGCCATTCCGCGACCTGCCGGCACGCCTCCATGAGAACCCAGTCTCCGATCGGAAGGATCAGCCCGGTTTCTTCGGCAAGCGAGATGAACGAATCCGGCATGACCATGCCATTCCCCGGACGGTTCCAGCGGAGCAAGGCTTCGACTCCGGTCACTTCTCCGGATGTCAGGTCTATCTGGGGCTGGAAGAACAGGACGAGCTGGTCTCGTTCGACCGCATCACGCAGGTCGTTCTGCAACTGCTTCCGCGCGGCCAGCTTGTCGTTCATCTCCTTTTCGAAGAAGCGGAATTGCCCTCGCCCGTCGGCCTTCGCGCGATAGAGGGCGAGATCGGAATGGCGCAGCAAGCTCTGGGGATCCGGAACCTGGTGCGGATGATGAATCGCGATCCCGATACTCACGCCGATCGTGACATCGGTTCCGCAAAGCTCGAAAGGCTCCTCGAGAAGCCCGATCAATCGTTCAGACAGATGAGTGGATCCGTCCGGTTGCGACGCATTTCGCTGAACGATGGCGAACTCGTCCCCGCCAAGACGCGCCAGGAAATCCTCCTTGCGCAGACATCCCTTCATCCGGTCGGCGACCTGTTTCAACAGCTCGTCGCCGGCCTCATGGCCAAGGATGTCATTCACCTCCTTGAAGTGATCGAGGTCCAGGCAAAGCAGGGCAATGGGATCGGGGTCGCGCCTGTCTGCTTCGACATCCGACAGGGATCTCTGAAGCCAATCGCCGAAAAGCGACCGGTTGGGCAATGTTGTCAGAGGATCGTGGCTGGCCAGGAACATGGCACGGTTGACCGCTGCCATGAGGAACCGGAGCGGGAGCGTGCGCAACGAGAAGAACGTCCCCACCGCCAGTCCGGTCGATACAAGGAAGACAAGCAGGGAGTCCCGAAGCAACCAGGCCAGGCTCGCCGAAACCCTGAGCTCCCCGACGGGCGCTCCCGAGTCGTGGATTGTGCTGGAAACAGTCCGGACCGGCCAGGCGAGATCCGCAGATCCGACCTGCAGGACAACCGTTCCGGACATGTCGAGGATCGTCTGGCTTTGTGCTTCGTTCGATGCCGAGATCATTTCTTCGAGACGGTGGGCTTCATAAATCCACATTTCCGGATTTCGCACCGCGTGGCGCGAGACACGTCCGGAATTGATCATGGCCTCGGCCTTCAAGCTGCTTTCCAAGTTCCGGGCGCCGTAGACGTAGTTGAGCACCGGAGGTACCACGGAAATCAGAACCGAGATGGCGAGCGCCAGAACTGTCGTGACGCGCACCATTGACGGAGACAGTTCGGGCGTGAGTTGCGCCGCGGCGCCATTGGACCGTGGCATGGTCTCGGGTTCTCAAGATGTCCTGGCCTTCGGCCGAGAGGAGAAACGAAAGGAACTCTTCGGCAATCGACGAGATCTCTTCCTTGCGAACGACATACAGAGACACTTCGGAAAGCCTGTTGCGGGAACTGTCCTTCCCGGGCTCGGGCAGAACCCCGTCAAGCAACAGGACCTTGAGCCTCCGGTCTTCCGTCGCGATCTGTCCCAATGCAACCACGCCAAGCGAGCCGACGAGGTCCTCGAGGGCATCCGCGTTGTCCTGATCGTTGCTCGCCACGAACATACCCTTGCGTGTTTGGGCAAGAGTTACGGCGTTCTCCATCTCGCTGGAAAGCGACTTGAGGATGCTGGTGGCCGTTTCCGACTTCGGCCGCAGGACCAGACGGATTTGCGATCCATCTTCCCACTGGCTTTGCACTCCGGCATAGATCGCCGCAAGCTCGGCGGTGGCAATGTCGCTTGCCGGCGTGCCCAGGGAGGTCACCAGGGCCAAGGGAGTCGTTGCGTAGAGGGTCGCGGAGACGCCATCGGCGCTCTCTTTCGGCTTGGTGTCACGTGCGCTGACCGCAAGATCGACGGCACCGGCAATCAGCGCCCGGATCCCGCCGCTGCTCCCGAGGCTCGGCAGAACGGTGACCTCGACATCGGGATGTTTCTTCTCGAACGCGTCTCCCAGGATCTCCATGCCCCCCAGGGCGACGCCGGTTCCGCCGATTTTCAGCTCCGTTGCGAAGGCGGGGCTGAAGGCAAGCGAGGCCGCGATGGCAACAAGGCCTTTCAGCGTTTTTTCGAGAAAGCGATCGGGCATTTGGTTTCTCTCGGCAATTCGGTCCACATCCCTCTTAGGCGAGGTTCACTAACGAACGCTTTCCATTGTCCCAGACGCCGGCCGGGACCTCTGCGCGGGTAAATCGGTCGGAGGGCTGATACGGGGATCGAGCATGGAAGGCCGCCGCCTTGCGATTGCCCGTCCGATCACATCCATTCCAAGCCCTTGGAAAATCGACCTTCGAGGCAGGACCTGAACTCGCCCCCTGTGGAGGCTGACGCTTTTTCGAACCCTCTCGATGTGATCGAATATCGGTCGGTGACGGGTTTCGGCCGACGAAAGAACCGGCAAGATCCAACCGGCCCTTGGTCGCCGGGTTTCCCTCAGTGTCGCAGTTCGTGACGATGGCAGACATGGCTCCGCTTGCCGGCCTCCCGTCTGGCCGCCGGTTACGGCGCCACGACCTTCCGGCACCGGGAAGCGAACCGCCTGTCAGACACCGGTGACGGAGCAGCATGTCACGCATCCCGATGTTCCGGATCCAAGCCTTGATCATGGCATGGCTGTGGCTACCGGAGCGGCCTGTGGCGGTGTGAACGCCACGGCGACCGATTGGAGTCAGGGAGAGCCCACCCGCTGGCGCTTGCTTCCGGCGCCGAGTTTTCGACGCCAGCTTTCGAGGATGGGAATTCGACGAGAACGACTTCGCATCGGATCAATCACGCCGAAACAGCGCGGCACCCCGGTCTGGGAGTTTGCTCAGGGCTACGTTGCCGCAACAGCGGGGGTCACGCGTTCTTGAAGGTAAAAATTCGGACCGTCGCCTTGCGATCTTCGGCGGACTCGATGTCGTCCGGGCCATCGGCGGCCAGTTCGCCATGCGACTTGCCGGTGAAGACGACATTCGTTCCTAGGTGATCCTTGAGGAAGCTCACAACCGCATCACGCCGGTCGCGCGCGAGCGCCTGGTTGTCCGAAATCGACCCCTTGGTCGATGCGAACCCTTCCACAACGACCGGCACCCGGCCCTGCTGGAGCAGGGAAAGATCGTCTTTAGGGATGCCGTCGACAAAGGTCTTGAGCGCGCGGGACTGGTCGTCCGAGAGCTTCGACTGCTTGGGTTTCTCGAAACGCACCACGTGGTCGCGCGCCTTGCGCACCATCCCCGGCAGGGGCTTCTCCGAGACCCGCCTGGTCGAAACGATCCGAACGGCCTTGATCTTCTTGCTGCTGAAGGTCGGGCTGTCGGTTTCGGTCACCATCTGGCTGAAATGCACCGAGCCATCGGCCCACACGTCGATCATGCCGTGGAAATCGTACTCGCCGGTGCCCTTCGGATCCCACCTGCCGCTGAAGTCGTAGCGGATCTTGCACATGTTTTCCTTCGGCAGGCTCAGCGCCGTGGCGGTGAAACCGACCTTGAAATGCGAGGATATCAGGTCATCGGATTCCGACGCCACAAAGCTGATCTTGGCGTGCCGAATGTCGTGGAAGTCGATCTCCGTGCGGATCCGGAACTTGAACTTCACGTCGTCCACGATGATCCGCGGGTGATAGCAATGGAAGACGAAATCGTTGACCACCTCGATAAACCGGCTGTCGGGCGGCGTGTTGGGGTGGACGTAGCGCGACGGTTGCGCAGAGACAGAGATGTTGCCGGTCGTCAGCTCCGCCTTGAACTCCTGGAACACCGCCAGTCCGAGACCGATCGCCGAGACCGCATCGGCGCCGCGGGCATAGCTTTCCTGCGCCACCATGTCGGCGGATATCGGGGGCAGCGAGATCGGCGTGATGTCCGGGGCAATCTCGCGCGGCTCCTCCCCCGCGCTCATCTCGGCGACATCCGCGACAAGGTCGATCGGATCCGCCGTGTAGGCCTGGGCTTCGATCACCTCTCCACCAGTCTCGGAAGACGGCGGGGCCGGCCGGTAGGACTTGTCGATCATCGCCAGGAAGTCGTCGATGGCGGCATCGCGCAACGTGCCTTCTGCGGGCGGACGGCGCGGCTCGTTTATGTGAGCAATGTCGTCAACCAGATCGGCGTCGCCGGGCAGCGTGCCGCCATCCTGGACCGAGAAGCTGCCGGCTTCGACCAGCGGCATGTCGTCATCCGTGTCCGGCGCCGACGGAGGCGGTGCCGCCGCCAGCTCGTCCTGCGGCTTCGGGGCGGGCACGGGCGTGGCGGTCGGCTCGGGCGCCGGAGCCGTCTTCTTCGTGTCCGCGACGGGGGTGGCCGGGGCCTCGTCCCAATCCCGGATCAGCCGCTCCTTGAGGACAACACGCCCTGCCGGCTGCGCGCTCTGTTCGGCCACCACCGGTTGCGGGTTCTGCTCCGTTTCCTGCTGACGGCGCTTCGGCTTGCCATAGCGGCCCAGCAGGCGGCTCGACTTTTCGCGTTCGTAGACCTTGTCGAAAGCCTCCAGCGGATCGGGACCGCGGGCTGCGCCAAACAGGCCGGATTTGTAGCGGTTCATCTCGGCTCCCTTCGTCTCAGTTCAGCTTCAGCCGCACCCTCTCGCGGCCAAAGGTCTTGAATTCCAGCTCCCCGGCGTGTTCGGGCGCATCTTCGATCGTCAGCATACGCGCCGCTGTCTGTACACGCGCGGCCCGCCCGTCGATGCGCACCGTCTCCGGGTCTATCTCGTCGAGATCCGCGCCAAAGACCACAAGGCTCTGGCCCCTGCCCTTGCGAAACCGCACGACCCGCTCCGGCTTCGGCCTGCGGCGCGGCGCGCTGGCCTGCGCCATCCGCCGGGCCAGATCGACGAAATCCACCCCGTCGACGCGCACCCCGCGCTTCGCCAGCCGGGTCACGTCCTCCTTCGAATCCACCCCGTAGCGCTTGAGCCGCCGCGCCTCGTCGGGCTTGATCGCCGCGCGATCTGTCTCTTCGAGCGGCGTGCGGGCGGTCAGCGTTTCGTCGGTCGTCGTCTCGGCGACCACCTTGTCGGTGATCGACCCGAGCTTGAGGTCCATCTTCGAGGCCCCCTCCTCGCCCGGCAGCGCTGTCCGGAAGCGCACCCGGTCGCCGTCGTATTCGGCGAACACATTGAGCGACAGCCCCATATCCTCGACCGTGTAGAGCCGCTTGCGCTGCATCGCCTTCACGCGCGCAACCTGGTGCACCCGCTCCAGCTCGTCGGCGAGGCTTTCCACGAACTCGCGCAGATCCCAGGAGGAGCGGTCGCTGTTCAATCGTCGGGGACCTCCCTGTGCCCGTCATCCGTTTCGAGAAAACGGACATTCAACTGCAAACGGTGCAGCACCGGCATGAAACTGGTCCGGTAATGCTGGTCGGTCGGCGCGCCGGCAAGTTCGAGCCTGCCATCGACGCGCCGTGCCGAAAGCTCCAGCGGCAGCCCGAGCCGGATCGCGTCCAGCACCAGGCCCGGCGCGTCCGGGTCGGCCTCGTCCAACATCGCGCCAAGCGTGTCTGAAAGCCGCGGCAGATCAGTCATGGATCGAGATCCCGGCCGGGACCGGCAGGCCGATCCGGCGCACGACGCGCCGCGCCGGATTGCCGTTCTCGTCGATCTCTTCGAACCCGACGAGGAAGGCCGGTGCCCTGCGCAGGGCGACCTTCACCTTCAGGTCCGACTTGCCGGCGGGCAGCCGCTCGACGGCCTCCGCCGCGAGCCGCATGCGCAATGCCGGATCGGCGGCAAGCGCGGCTTCGATATCGGCCATCACTTCGGCGGTCACCGTCTCGGGCGCCAGGCGGCGCGCAAGGTCGGCAAGGCCCGAGGGCGTGACCTCCAGCCCGCCGGCGAGATGTTCGCCCGCCGCGCCCGGCGATGCCGTCAGCGGCCTGTGCCGGGCAAGGCCGGTAACCGTGCCCGGCGCCGCAACGGTGATCGCGTAGCGCAGATGGGTCGCGCCCGTGCGCGCCGCGGCCGGGATGTGGCGCGTCAGACCGGGCAGGACGGCGAGGCCACCGGCCTCCCGCGCCGCATCGGTTCCCGACAGCACGATCCGCTGCGGAGCGGAGACATGCGCGCAGAGCAGCAGCTCGTTGCCGATGAAACCGGCCTCGGCCCCCTTGCCGGTTTTCTGAACGAGGCGGACCGAGACGCAGATCCTGCCGTCCAGCCGCGCCGCCGCCATGAGGATCTCGGGGGGGATTTCCACCGTGCTGCGCGCCGTGGCCCCGGGCTCCAACGGCGCCAGGCGGAAGGCGCAGCGCTTGAGCCCTGTCTTCGGGGTGCCGTCACAGGAAACCCGAATGTCGAGGAACGGGGAGTCGAGACGCTCCGGCCCCGCGGTGACGGCGACGGGAATGCGCGCCAGGCGGTCGGCGGCAAAGATCCAGCTCGTCTTGCCCTCGCCAAGATCGGTCATCGTCCGTTTCGCCAGCGCGATCTTGATCCGCCGGTCGGCCCGGATCGCCTTGCGGCCGGGCACGAAAAGCTGCCCCACCACGCCCTCGGCATCGCTCAGCGACAGCACCCGTTCCCAGGGCAGGCTGGCGATGAACTGGTCGTGGTTTATCTCGGGAATCCAGGCCTTTCCGTCAAACATCTGCTTGATTGGCAGCCGTTCGACCACGGATTTCACGAGCTCGTGCCCGGGTCCGCCCAGCAACTGGTTGATGCCGCCGGCATTGCCGGCAATGCCCTGCAGCAATCCGCTGATCTGCTTGGGGTCGATATTCTTCAGCAGGCCGGCGATCATCGCCGGATCGACACCGCCGCCGCCCGCCATCAGCCCGGACAGCGCGGAGACATCCATGCCCTGGGCCACCAGCGGCGCGCCGCCGGCAACGGGAACCGGAACCGGCGCGGTCGGCGACGCGGCAGGGTTGGGCGCGGCCGGCGCCGGCACCGGAACGGGTTGCAGGATCACCCGCGGCTGCGGTTGCTGTTGGGGCACCAGCCCCTGCACGATCTGTCCGGTCACGCCCGGGGCAGCATCCGAGATCATCTTGGCGAAGACCGGGGCAAGCTGCGGCACAAGATCCATGACCACCTTGATGATCGCATCGAAGGAGGCCGCCTCGCTGTAGCGCCCGTCTGCGGAGAGCCCATAGGCAATGTCGATCCCGCCCATCTGGCGGTCGCGCGGGATATCGGCTCCGGCCGTCATGCTCTTGGCGCCCGTCAGACCGCCAAGCAGGTTCCCCAGCAGCGGCGCAAGCATCGGGATGAGCTGCGGCAACAGGCCCTTGAGCATCGGCAGCAGCGCCGCAAGGAACGGGATCGCCTGGGCGCGGGCCGTGCTGCCGGGCCGGCGCAACGCTTCCGCCGCCCGGGTGACCGAGGCTTCCAGCGATTTCGCGTTGCCGCGAGCCGTTCCGGCGCCCTTGATCTTTCCGTTGAGTTCCGCTGCGAGCGATGCGCCCGAGCGCCCCGGTGTCTGGTCGAGGCAATGAGTCAGGATCCGTGTCAGCGTCCGCGCCGAGGGCGCGCCCGGGATCGCCGGATCGCGCTTGCAGATCTCGTGCATCCGCGCGGTCAGCAGGGCGAGGCCCGCCGCGAGCTCCGGCTCGGGCGCCCGGGTCCGGGTCCGGGTCGGGCCGCGTGGCGTGCGCGGGCGCGAACTCAGCGCCCCTGCCCGGCTTGCCGAGGTCGGGCCAAGGTCGGCCAGGACCGCTTCGAAATCGTATCCGTTTCGCGACATCTCGCCCTCCAATGTGCTGTCGACGCTGACATCCACGCCCCAGCGGTTCTCGAGCCCGCATTCAATCTCCGCGTCGGGATCACGCGATCCCGGACCGCGCCTGAGGCGCAGCGCAATATGCGGACGCCCGGTCATGCCTTGGCGACGACCGCGCCGAAATAGGCTTCGCCCCAGATCGGGTCATCGGCCGGCGGCAGCATCTTCGTGCCGCCCCAGCTCCAGACCTTCACCTCCCTGGACGCATCGGTGATCGGCTCCAGCAGTGGCACCCAGTGATCGGCCACCATGCTCGTCCCCTTGCCGCCGATCTGTTCGAAGATACCCTGCGAGGCCGTGTAGGAATTCGACAGTTTCTTGGCCGACAGCTTGCCCTTCTTGCCCATTTTCCCCAGCAACAGGCTCACATTTATGAAGAGGACGGGCTGGATATCCGGCGTCACCTTGAGCGCCTTGAGGTGATCGACACTCTCGTTGAGGATGAAGGTCGTCGTCGTCTGGTCCTCGACGCTTGCGAAACCGACGCCGGATTTCAGCCAGTCCACCATTTCCGACGGCCAGGTGATGGCGTCCCAGGCCTCTTCCGGAGTGCCGTCGAAATCGTCGTTGCTGGTCTTGCGCAGGCTGGCCAGCAGCATCCAGTCGAGCAGCAGCGTGTTGGGGAACGGGTCGGTCGCGAAGGCCATCGGGTCGAGCGCCTCGAGCCCGCTGGACTTGACGGCGAGGCTGCCGAAGGCGCCGCTGCCCGTGTTGTAGAGCCCGATCACGAGATCGGTGAACCCGGCAAAATCGCGCGTTGCAAAGAGATGCATGGCCGCCGCCGGCCCGCAGGCATTCAGCCTGTACTGGCGGATATTGTCCGGCGTCTTTTGCAACATCGCCAGGCGGTTCGCGACATCGGCGCGCGGCAGGTTCGGCCAGGCGCCATTGCCCGTCTCGGCGGCAAATGCCGTGATCTTCTGGGCCACGGTCGAGGACAGCCCGGACGCCCTGGCCGCCGGCGGCAGAGCCTCCGCAAGCCCGCCGAACGGATCGTCTCCGGGACCGTGATGGGGCATGTAGGGCCGCGGCTTTGCGGGTTTCATGCCGTCCTGATGCGTCTGCATGGCTTACACTCCCTGGGCGGCGTCTCAGGCGGGCTGAGCCGCTCCGTTCTGCTGCATCCCCTGCTTCTCGGCGATCAGGGCCTTGGTGCTCTCGTCGCCGAAGAGATCGGCGAAATTGTCGAGCTTGAAATAGTCGCTCTTGAACTTGACCTCGACGAAACCGCTGATCTGCGCATTCAACTCGGTATTGGTCACAAGTTCGCGCGAGGACACGGTGATCTTGGTCGATTTTTTCGAACCGCCGCCGCCGAACAGGCCAAAGAAGCTGCCGCCGCCATGGCCGCCCTTCTGCTCGATATCGGTGGATTTCTCCTTGGCCTGGCCAACTTCCGTGGAGCGCACGTTGAAGACGAGCCCGGCGCGGATCACCCCTTCCTCGACAACCAGCCGGTTGTTGATCTGCAGCATCACCTCGCGCAGTTGCAGGCGACGCTCCTTGGCGAGCTTGAGGCGGGCCTCGAACATCAGCTTCTGGATCTCGTCATTCGAGGTATCGACTTCCATGCCGGAATTCGAATCCTTCAGGCCGCCATCCGGCCCCATCGTGAAACGCAGGGGATCGGAACTCGCCATTTCGGCCTGGGCGTCGAGCGACGAGATATCGTCCCGTGCGATCGCCCCCAGGGGCTTGCTGAGCTCCTTGAACATGTCGACCATGCTCTGGGATTGCTGGATCGTGGACTGGACGATGGAATCGTAGGTCCCGGTGATCAGATCGCGCACGAATCCGACGAAATCGATCTCGTTCATGAACTCGGCCGCCAGCCCCGGCACGTCCCGGATGCCCGTCGGGTCGAGATCGTCGCCGGCCTCAAACGCCCGCGACGGCACGCTCTGGCCGCGCACCCGCTTGCGGGCACGCTCGACGCCGCGACTGAGCATCTCGCGATACATGTCCACCTGCTTGTCGCGGGTCAGCGACAGGAAGGTCGTGTTTTCAGACAGGTATTGCTTCAGATCGGCACGCACCCTGTCCACGATCTGTTGATCGGCAGCGCCTGTAGAGGCCTCGGTCATCATGGCTTGGTCCTTTCGCGCTCAGAGCATGTCGGCATCTTGCAAGGCATCCGCCTCGGCCTCGGCGGCGTAATCGTCGCCGACATCCGATGGCCCCTCCTCGTTCCCGTCGTAGAAAGCGTCGTCATCGATCCAGTCGCCGATGGAATCCGGGCGACGGAAGGCGGCGAGCCAGCTCTGCAGGATCTCCAGCCCGCGATCGAGTTCGGCATCCGGCGCGGTCTGCAGCGTCGACGCGTTGTCGGCCAGCCAGTCGAACAGGTCATGGCCGAAGACGGCAAGGGTGCGCGCGCGGTCCGTGAGTTGGGTGCCGTAGACGCGGCGGCGGTCTTCGCGGTCGTCGCCGATGGCCTCGTTGAGAAGCCCCTCAACCACCGCCCACAGCCCGGAATTGAACCGTCCGCCCCAATATTGCTGGACCTCCGGCCGCTCCAGGATCGAGAAGCAGAAATGCACCTGGTGCCAGCAGCGCCCGACCAGGTCCGGCATGTGGTATCCGCCCACATCCGACAGGAAGCGCTGCAGGTTCATCCCGGCCCGCACGAAGCGGAAGCGCGCATAGGAATAGCCGCGATTCTGGTCTTCCGAGAAATAGGCGCCGGCATTGTTGACGCGCTGCAGGTCGATCGCGGATTCGCCGAGCGCTCCCAGCAAGTTGCGGCTGGCTTCGCCCCGGGCGCCTTCCTCGAACACCATCGAGAAGGTCCGTCGCCGATCCTCGGCCGCCGGATAGACGATCCGATAGACCTGCCGGTAATGCGACATGAGCGCATTGGCCGGCGAATTGCCGAGATCGTAGGCAAAGCTGCGCTGGCGGGCCACCAGTTCCTCGACCATGTCGATGATGCCCAGCCGGTCGAACTGATAGATGTAATAGGCGCGCGCCATGGTGCGAATGCGGTCGGCATCGATTCCGGCGGTGAACTCGTCCTCGAAGCGGCGCATCTTCACCGGCGGCAGCCCCGGCGGAGAGGCCAGCCCGCCGATGATGCCGCCGAAGGTCGACCCGCCGCCGCCGCCATCTCCGCCACCGAAACCGCCGCCCGCCCCGGCAATCGACAGCGCCGCCCGGGCCCAGTCATTGTCGGGTGCATTGGGATCGACATTCAGGCCGTGGAGCAGCGAGATCGCGGAGCGTTTCAGCCCCGGCGCAAGCGGGCCTCCGAAATCGTCGACCGGGGTCGAGAGGCCATTGTCACGCAAGGTGGAGAAGAGCGGCTCATAGTTTTCGTAGACCCGCAGTTCCGGCAGGCTTTCGATGAGCTTCTCGGCGAAATCGGGATCGTTGAGCGGCACGTGCCGCTCCGTCAGCAGCATGTAGGCGGCCTGGACCCGCGCTTCATCCGCCTCGATATAGCGCTCGGAAAAGACCTGGGCGATGCGGTCCTTGTAGAGATTTGCCTCGTTCTGCCGGAAGAATTCCTCGACCCCGGCGCGCAGGGTTTCGGGGGCGACCTCCGCGGGCTTGGCCTCGCCCGCCAGCACCGAATAGACCGCGGCCCCGGCCAGTTCGTCAAAGCCGTAGCTTGCCAGCATCGACGCCCCGCCATTCGACGAGATGGCATTCTTGGCGATGGTCAGGAACCGGTGATAGGTGGTCGTGGGAAGGGTCGCGGCAATGGCGCTGTTCTGGATCGCCAGCGGATTGTTTATGCCAGCGACATTCAGCTCGGCCGCGATCTCTGCCTGGCGCGCCGGTTTGAGCGCGGCGACGGCCGAGATCATCGCAGTCAGGCCGGCGGTCCGCACGGGCGCGGTCAAGGCCGAGGTGACATAGTGGTTGGCGCTTCCAAGGGCCTCGACCACGTTATCGGCAAAGTCCGGCTGCCCCGGATGCTTGCCCGTCGCGTCAAGCGCATCGAAAACCTGGTCTATCGTGCTGCTGGCGGCCTTGATCCCGCGCGCCTCGAGCGTATCGGCGATGATGTCCTTGAAGAGGTTTTCGCGTTGCCCCTTGAAGATGGTCGCCGCGCGGCGCGCCAGCGCTGCCTCGGTCTCGTTCCCCAGATCGGCCGGGCTTTTGTTCTGCATCAGTGAGAAGGCGATGCTGGAGGCGATATCGGGCGAGTGGACAAGGAACCCGTTCCCCTTTTCGGAGCGGACGCCCTTGCGCGCCGCGGCCATGAGTTTGCGCCGTATCTGCGCGTCCGACATGTCCTCCAAGATGTAGACATGGATGCGGACCGGCGTGCCGAAGGCGTCATCGGAAAGATCCTTCTTCACCTGTGCCACATCCGACAGCAGCGCGGCTTCGATGGAATCGAGTTCCCTTTGCCGTTGTTGCACCGCCATCAGCTTTCTTATGAAAGAGGGTCTGTAGGCCATGTGTCCTTCCTTTCACCCGCGCCTTGGCGCTCTCGTCATGCAGCGTGGTCTTGAGGCTCGAAACCGAATGGCCAGGGTGGCGCAGTGGTCTTCGCCTTGCGTCTGTGCGTATCGATCAACCGGTCGGCGGCGTTCAGCGCGCGCGCCATGTTCAGCACGCCGGTCCCGCCACGCGGATCGGCCTGTCGGCCTTCGATCCGCGCGCTTTCGCGGATCAGCCGGCGCACCGTGCTTTCCTTGAACACCACGCCCCGCGCCCGTCCGAGCGAGATGATCAGGGCCGCCGTCGCGCTCACGAAGGGCGCCGCGTGCGAGGTGCCGTCACGGTAGCGATAGCCATTGTCGAGATCGGCGGAGTAGATCGACGCGCCCGGCGCCGTCACGTCCAGATGCGGTCCCCAGCCCGAAAACGCGGTCACCCGACCGAACGGATCGATCGCCCCGACAGTGATCACGCCCGGCAACGCCCCGGGAAAGACCGGCCTGTCGGAGCCGTGATTGCCCGAAGCGGCGACCGTCACCACGTTGCGCAGCCTGGCGTAGCGGATCATCCGTGCATGCGGGGCAAGGCCGCCCTCGGCGCCAAGCCCGAGCGAGAGGTTGATCACGCTGGCGCCGCGATCCGTTGCTTCCTTCAGGGCGGCGTCGATGTCGCCCGGCGTTCCCACACCGACCCTGGTGCCGTTTTCGAGGGCCGTTCCGAGGACGCGGTAGGCCATCAGGCGGCAATGCCCCGCCGCCCCCACCGGCATCTTGAGCCCGCGCGCGCCGATCGTGCCGGCAACATGGCTGCCATGGCCGCCATCATCGTTCCAGTCCGGGTCGCGACCCGTCGTGTCTCCGATCAGCTCGCCCATGCCGGGACCGGCCCAATCGTCCGAGCCCAGCGTCACGAAATCATACCCGCCCTGCACCTTGCCGCCAAACTCGGCGTGGCCGCGGGAGATACCGCTGTCGAGCACGGCCACCTTGACGGCCGGGTCGCCCGGCATAAGCGCGAGTGCGCTGTCCGCCTCCACCGCTTCCAGCGCCCAGCTCCCCGGACGACCGCTGACCCGCGCGGCAGGATCGCCGGAGGGCGGACGTTCGAACACCTGGCCACGAACCTGGCGCACCTCCATCGCAAGCCCCGCTGCCGCGAGCGCGGCAACCGCCTGACGCGCGGCCCCCGGGTCGGGGCTGCCGATCCTGACCTGCCGGTCGAGCGCCATCGCGTGCTCCGCGTCCGTTGTTGCAACCGCCTCCGACGTGGGATCGCCGTCAATCCGGCGGCGGGCCGCCGGCAAAGGACGTCCGAGGCGCACATCGTCGGCAAATCGCACGGCTCTCCTGCGGAAGAAGACATCCTGCGCACGGACATCCTGCCCGAGCGCCCAATGCGGGAGGCCAAACGAACCAAGCGCGGCTCCAAGTGGTTGACGTAACGTAATATCAAACGCGGTCATGTGTGCTTCACAAAACAAAATTCAGCTATTCTGAGGGAACGTGCATTAGATACAATTTTGCACCAATAGCAGAATATTTAGCACACTTTTTCTGATTCTAAAACAATCGGAGGTCGACAGCAGGGCGCCCAACCTCCCGTTACACAAGAGGCACCGCGAAATCCGAGGATGTCTGAAGACAAAAGACAGCGTGTCATTCTTGGTTGAAACAGGATTGAAAAGTTGGATGAACGGGACATTCTTGCGCTGGAAAAATTCGGATTAACAACTTACCTCCAGTGGGTTGCGCTTTTGGGTAGAAGATGCCTCTCCCTCCTCTCTTCAGAAGAAGGACTTGTCGACGTGCAACCGATTGCTTCGAAGATCGGTCTCGTCGCCCCGGCGCCGAACATCAGCACCCGAAGTCGGCAGCAGGAGTCCTTGCCGGTTCAGCCCCAGGTCGCCATGTCTGTTCTCCTTTGCGACGCGATACGTATTCAAAGGAGCGGCACAATTCCGCGACAGGTCCAATCTGTCTGGACAACGGCGCATCGCGAGTCCGCAAATGCGGCTCTATTGCACGCGAGGTGAGAGGATCTGCTTTAAGGCCGAAATCAATGAAATTCGGCAAGGAGACCAAAACGGCATGGCAACGCGCGGCAGTCGCCCAGGCCTGGGAAATGTCCGTAGCCCCCAATAGGCGGGGTGAATGCACAACCGCGAAACCTGACACCAAGATCAGCGAGATGGACGGTGGTGAAGCCGCAAACGAACTCATCTTGGGTGCGGCTTCCAACACAGATGCCGACCGACAAAAAGAACAATTACGAAGTAACGATTCAGGAACGGGGTGTAGGCAACAGCAACCCGTTTGACGGCACAACCACGGAGGATTCCTGTTATGTCGGTCCGTTCGCAGGACAAAGAGGGAATAAAATCAGAACATACCCTCAATCAGCGACAGCTCGCATTGATCGACGCCTGTCTCGTGTCCGAGAACGCAGCCAAAGCCGCCATCGAGGCCAGATAAAGCGTTGAACCGGCAGACGCTCAGGCTGCCCGGATGCCGAGAATCCCTGAAGCTTCCCCCGTGATTTCGGAGCGACGGAATCAGGTTGCAGACAATGCCGACATCGTCAGAGCGCGCGATCGCGGGGCTCGCCACGATCGGCTTTTGGGACATCCGCAAGCTGTTCAGATCAGACGGGCAACTCATACCCATTTGCGACCTGAACGACGACATCGCCGGAGCCATTGTCGCCATCGAGGTTGTGCCGAAGACCCTGCCGCCCCCTCACGGAGAACCGCCAAAGGTTGGATGCATCGAGAAGATCAAGCTCTAGAACAAACGAGCCGCTCTTTTGGCCATCGCTTCTCTCCAAAGTGGCCCAATGGGGGCGAGCAGCGTACCGTCGGAAATCGCCCCCTTGGAAGGGTCTTGGATGGCGCCCTCTGATCGAAACATCCAGATACGGACTTCAGAAGCAGAAAAAGCGAAAATCGCCGCAAGACCCTTTGTGTTCACATCAACCGTTTACGTCCATGTTGCACTTTCGGGCAGCCTCGAACGCCATCAGAGTTCCGTCCAGGCTCACGATCCAAACATAAGTTTCCTCTGGAAAAACAACCGTTTCGTGCTTCTGCATGACATCTTCCACAAACTTCGGGTTGTTTGTCAGGATATCCTACAAGAAACCGAAGGGTTATCTAACAAGGAGACTTTTCTACGGGAGTCGTCTCCGCGCAACTGAGCCTTGAGGAACGGCGCCGAGTAGAACACTGGAGGCATGCGAAGGCCCCGGTCAGCGAGATGGCGCGTCCTTTCAATCCAACGAATGGATCATGCCAACAAACCGTGGGATCAGAGAATTAGTGCCAACCTATCCGGGGCGACACTGGGATAATGTCGTCAGGGCGGGATCGGATCATGTCGTAGAGCTCTCGACGGATCGCTGCACGCGAGGGATCATCAAACAGATTGTCCATCTCGCCCGGGTCTTCCTGCATGTCGTACAACTCACCAGTGTCGGTCTTGAGATCGACGGACATACGGAACCGTCTGCTTCGGACAGTTGTCAGGTCCATGTCGACCGCACTTCGAATGGCATCGACTTCATATTCTGACAGCGCAAAATCTCGTGTCTCCGATCCATCCCAAAGGTGCCGAAGCGTTCGACCATGGTTTGGTGCGGTGTCGATGCTGCAGAGATCCGTGGCCGTCGCGAGGATATCGATCGTGCCAACCGGGTCGTCGAGCACTGATCCCTTGGGAACGCCCGGTCCCTGAACCAGGCAGGGAACCCGCAGAAGACCGTCATACAGCATCGGGCCCTTCAGGAGCAAACCGTGGTCTCCAAGCCATTCGCCGTGATCGCTGGCGAAAATGATGTAGGTATTCCCAAGCTCGCCCTTCGCGTTCAACGCGTCGAGAATGCGGCCAACCTGGTGGTCCACGGCCGAGATCATCCCGAAATAGATCTCGGTGATGTCCCGGAGCGACGTCTCGTTCAACTCGCCCCTTTGTCCCCAATCCACGCCGCCCGCGTTGTGCTCAGCGCCTTGCTTGATCGGCTTGGCGCGGTCCTCGACGAAAGCCTTGTGCCACCAGGGGCGCCGCTCCAGATCCAGCTCGAAATGCGAAGCGATGGTGATATCTGCGTCCTTGTACATGTCACACCAGGGGCGCGGGGCAAGAAAGGGCGGGTGAGGATCGGGGAACGAGACCCAGGCCATCAACGGCTTGTCCCCCTTGTTTTCTATCATCTCGACAGCCCGATCACCGATCCAGGGGGAGGAATGCCATTCATTGTCCAGACCGGAGCGCCAGGCCTGGAAGTGAGATGTGTCGGGCTCCAGCCGGTCCTTCGCCCTGTCCCAACGGTCCTTACCGCGACCATCCTGATCCAGCCAGTACTCGTAGTTCAAAGCCTCCGGCGGCGCATACCATTGCGTGTGATGGTGCGGACGGAGCATCATTTGAACGTCTTCGAACCCGAAATAGTCGCCGCGCCAGTCGGGCCCGAAATCCTTCGCGCTCTTGTAGCATTCCGGCCGGCCTGTCGGTTCGAATGTCTGCTGGCTGGAAAGATGTGCCTTGCCGATGAAGTGCGTGGCATAGCCCGCGCGCGAAAACGTTCCGCCCAGACCGCTTTCGCCAAGAGCCTCGTCAAGATCGCGGCCGTTGTCACGCACGCCGTGGCTATACGGCAGTTTGCCGGTCAGAATTGACGCGCGGGCGGCCTGGCACATTGGGTGGGGCGTGATGCACTTGGAAAACCGAACCCCGTTATTGGCGATGCGATCGATATTCGGGGTCAGCACTCCGCGCCCTTCAGGGCCGATACAATCCCCCCGTTGCTGGTCGGTTGTGATCAGGATGAAGTTGGGCTTTCGAACCATTGGTCACACCTTTTGGACAGGAATGCAGAAGAGTCGCGCCAGATCGACTATGTCGCCAGATCAGATTATGTACAATAGCAACTTATAATGTATGATTTTCCAGAGCGTGAAGAACAATTGGTCCAGAGACACAGTTCCCCTTGCCTTGACCGGGATCGCTTCCGCCACGGTCACGCTTGATGTGAAGGCGCAGATTGACGGCGAGACCGAACTGGGCGGCGTCCCTGCGCGCAATCGAGCTTCCCCTTGGATTTCGCTATTTATAATGTACCAAAATGCAAGTATTGCGTGCGAATGGGACCTGCGCCTCTTGACCCCAACACTTGAAACGAGGACGATTTATGCATGAGTGACTATGGTCCCCTTGCGCTTTCCGCTGACGACACCAAGACGTCGACGTCCTCCAGTTCGATCTACGAGCGTATCCGACATGACATCCTGTCTGGCGCTCTTGAGGCAAATGCGCGGTTGAAGATCTCGGATCTGGCCAAGGCGCACAAGACATCGACAAACCCGGTTCGCGAGGCGTTACAACAACTTCGCGGCGAGGGGCTTGTCCTGTTTGCGCCCAACCAGGGCGCGCGCGTTCGGCCGATTGATATGGAATTCGTCCGGGATGTCGCGGAGGTGGGTTACCAGTTGGAGCCCTACCTGTTGCGTCTCTATGTGCAAACGGCCAGCGCCGAGGATGTCGCTGAGCTGGACCGTATTCAGGACGAGATCGAAGAGGTGAATTTCACAGATCGGGACCGGCACACCCTGCTTGACCGCGCCTTCCATGAAACCATGTATGAGCGGCACTACAACCGGGTCGCCTTCGGTGTGTGGAAGCAACATCGCGAGATCATGGGCTCGATCAGCACACGCATTCCGATCGCGCTCGGGCGACAGGATGCGATCCTGCACGAGCACCGCGCCTTGATCGACGCCATTCGGCGGCAGGATGTCGACGATGCGATACGGGTTCTTGGACAACATATCCAGTGCGCCGGCCAGCACCTGGTCGATCAGTTGAGGATCGAGCAGACCCGCGCCAGCAGACGTAAAGGCGCCTGAAACCGGGCCCTAGCGGCAGGCAGGCCCACCCTACCCTTTCTTAGGAACATGCTGGTGCTGCTCGTTTCGATCCCGTCCGTCGATGTAGCTGCCAACGGGAGGATGGTGTCCGGGCCCGGCCAGCCAGTCGCCTTCGGCGTTCATCCAGTCGAACAATCGTGACTTGAGATCCGCCTGGACCTCGCCAAGGCGCGGATCGCCGGCGAGGTTCCTGCGCTCGCCGGGATCGTCTTCCAGATCGTACAGCTCTTCGATGTCATGCGGGCTCCACGCGTATTTGTACCGCGCGTCCCGGATGCCACGAAACCGGAACTGACGCCCCTGATAGGCGTCGTAGACGTAGCAGGCATGGTCCGCTGTGGACTGCCAATAGCTGCGTTGAAGCTCTTCGTTGTCCAGAAGCGCAGTGCCGCCGGTCCGTTCCATCATCGTGGGAAAGAGGTCGCGGAACGATACGAACGCGTCCTTCGAGATGCCCTGATCACGCCCTGGCGCACGAATCATCATTGGAATGCGCATAACCTCCTCATAGAAGAACGGACCCTTGTCGAACCAACCATGCGCGCCAAGCATCTCGCCGTGGTCAGCCGTGAATGCAATGGCCGTGCTTTCGTCGAGGTCGTTCTCGGAAATCGCGCGGCGCAACCGACCAAAGAGCGCGTCGATATAGGAACAGAATCCCCAGTAATGCTGTGCCGTGCGACGCCAGTCATCCTGCGTCATGTGCGACGTGTCCTGGCATGGCCAGTAAGAGGCGGACTGCGCCAAAGGCTTGCCCTCTTCCGAGAATTGCGGGCACCAGTTGGCCGGCATGAAGTCGGATGGCAGATCGTCGTAGAGTTCGACAAATTCCTTCGGGACATGATGCGGGAAATGAGGCCCGTGCAGACAAACGACCAGACAGAATGGTCGACCCGCGCTTGCAAGCTCCTCAAGCTTTTCGATCGCAACATCGACCCGTTGCTCGTCCAGCGGAACCCCGTCCGTGATCGTCCCGTAATAGGGCGATTTTCGGGGTTCGGCGAAAGTCACATCCGCGGTCGTCATGATTGGCAAGTCCCCGCCATCGCTGAGAGAAACATCCTCGATGCCGCGGTCCAGGATCGTTCCGTCGCCAAGGTGCCATTTACCCACGAAAGCAACGTCATAGCCGCCGGCCGCCAACCTTTCCAGATAGGTGGTCTGAGCCGGGTGCAGCTTTCCATGCGGATAGAAGGATGTTCCCTGAACGTTGTCGATGGTGCCGTTCTGATGCGGCAGCTTGCCGGTGAACAGGGTTCCCCGGGCGGGTGTGCAGAGCGGGACTGTGGTGAAGGCATTCGGAAAGCTGGTGGATTCTTCCCTGAAGCCCTGAAGGTTCGGCAGGATCGCCGGATGCGACGGATCGTTCAAGGTGTCCCAACGCCACTGGTCCGTGACGAACAAAACCATGTTTCTGGCGTGCGGCATTCCCGTGTTCCTGCTGCTTGAAAGTACATGACAACCATACGGACATCAGCTGAAAAACTCCATATCAAACGTGATCCCAAAATAATAATGTACGATTTTTGAAATGTCGTGTTAGGGTTGGTTGAGCGAGATTCGACTTGGGAGGTCCGCCGCCGTGGAAGCAACACCGTCAACGGGAATGGCATCCGAAACTGCCGAGCGGCTTCCAGCTGCAGGGCGCGACGCCGAAATCGCGTCCATCGAGGCGATCCTGGCCCGTGTCGGCATTCGCAACCAGCTTCTGGTGCGGGTTGAAACGAGGGACGGCCTCGTCGGGTGGGGCGAATCCGGCCTGTCGTCGCGAGAAACCGCGGTCGTGGCAGTGATCGACAACTTCGCGAGCTTCCTGGTCGGCAAGGATTCCCGTCAGATCGGACGCATCTGGCAAGAAACCTATCGCAGCCAGTACTTTGAAGGTGGCCGGGTCCTGACGGCAGCGATGTCCGCCCTGGACATTGCGCTCTACGATCTGCTCGGCAAACGTCTGGGCGTTCCTGTGCATCAGCTTCTGGGCGGGAAACAGCGCGATGTCGTGCCGGCTTTTGCCAGTTTCATGACGTCAGACGTCGACCAGGCTCTGGCGGACACGCAGACGCTCGTCGATGAAGGTTGGGAATGCGTCCGGATCTATCCTTCGGGGTTTGACGACAACAGTGTTTTCAATCCGCGCCGTGCGCTCGGACAGACCGTTGATGTCCTGATCGCAATGCGCGAGTCCTTCGGTCGGGACCTGAGTATCGGCATCGACCTGCACCACCGGTTTTCGCCGGCCGAAATCGCGAGTTTCTGCAACATGCTTCCGGCAGGCACGCTCGATTTTCTGGAAGAACCGATCCGTTGCGAGACGCCCGAGGCCTACGAAATGCTGCGCGGCATGACGAACATCCCCTTCGCCGTGGGCGAAGAGTTTGCGTCGAAATGGCAAGCGGGGCCCTATCTCGACAAGGGCCTGACCCAGTACATGCGTCTCGACATCTGCAACATCGGCGGCTTCACCGAGGCCATGAAGGTCGCGGGTTGGAGCGAGCGCCACTACATTGACCTGATGCCGCACAATCCGCTTGGCCCGGTCTGTACCGCTGCCAGCGTGCATATGTCGGCCGCGGTTCCGAATTTCAGTTGGCTGGAATCTCGTCAGTCGAGCGTCGAAAGCCTCGGGTTCCACGACGAGACACTCTTCCCGAAACAAGTCACGCTCGACGGTGCCGTCTATGTCGTGCCCGACGGCCCCGGTTTGGGCGTCGAGGTGAACGAAGAAGCAATCCGCGCTTCCGTACACGAACACGTCGAATGTCCGCATCTAAGCAAGCCGGATGGGTCCGTCACCAACTGGTGACGGGAACCGGAAGGAACCCGACAAGGAGGAGGAGACAATGGGTTTTATTGACAACAGCAAGAGGTACCTGGTCTCAAGCGCAGCGGCGCTTGGGCTGGCGGCCATGGGGGCGTTGCCTGTGCTCGCTGCCGATTACAATCAGGCGCCATTCTTCGATGACGCCGTCAGTTCCGGTGCTCTGCCACCGGTTGAAGAACGCCTGCCATCCAATCCACTGGTCTTCGAAACGCTCGGCTCGATCGGGGAATATGGCGGCACGATGCGCCGTGCGATCCTGGGTGGCGGCGACCAGCACAACATGGTCCGCACAATTGGTCACGAGAACCTTGTGCGGTGGACCGCGGACTGGACCGAGATCAAGCCGAATATCGCCGAGAGCTTCGAAGTGTCTGAGGACGCAACCACGTTCACCTTCAAGCTGCGCGACGGCATGAAGTGGTCGGACGGCGCCCCGTTCACCGCCGACGATGTCATGTTCTGGTACGAAGTCTTTTCTGACGAGCGCCTGACGCCGTCGAAGCACCCGATCTATGTCGGGCCCGAAGGCGCGGTCGAGGTCACGAAGATCGATGACCTTACGGTCGAGTTCAAGTTCGCCACCCCCAACGGGTTGTTCATTCCGAACATGGCCTATGGGTTTGGCTACTACCCGGTGAACTATCCAAAGCACTACCTGTCGCAGTTTCACGCCGACCATAACCCGGATGGCATCCAGGCTCTGATCGACGCAGAACCGGCGGCGGCCGACTGGATCTCGCTGTTCAACCTCAAGTCCGGCCCGATGCACACGCCGTCCTTCTGGCAGAATATCGACCGTCCGACGCTGCACCCATGGAAGCTGAAGACGGCATATGGCTCGTCCGACCGCGTCGTGGCCGAGCGGAACCCCTATTTCTGGAAGGTCGACGGCGAGGGCAATCAACTGCCCTATTTCGACCGCATCACCTACGATCAGGTTGAAGATCCCGAGACGATCCTGCTGAAGGCCTTCAACGGCGAGATCGACTACATGAACCGCCACCTTGGCCGGCCGGCCAATCGCGCGGTGCTGACCGACAACATGGAACGCGGGAAGTACAGTTTCTTCGACACCAACGATCTGCCGTCCAACGGCGCGATCCTGATGCTGAACCTGAACAACCCCGACGAAACCAAGAATGCGGTTGTGAACAATATCGACTTCCGCATCGGCGTCAGCCACGCCGTGAACCGGCAGGAAATCATCGACCTGATCTATTTCGGCTCCGGTCGTGCCGCACAGACGGCGCCGCAGCCCGTGTCGCCGCTCTACAACGAAGAAATGGCGCTCCAGTTCACCGAGTACAATCCGGACCTTGCCAACGAGTACCTGGACAAGGTGCTACCGGAAAAGGACGGCGACGGCTTCCGGCTTGATGTCAATGGAGATCGGTTCCAGCTGGTCTTCCTGACGGCGGATGTCTTTGGCGCGCAGTTCCCCGATGTGCTCGAGCTTGTTGCCGGCTATGCGGCCGATGTCGGTCTCGACTTCCAGATCCGCGTCAGCGACCGGGCGCGCCTGCAAGAGATCGCGGCCAGTGCCGAGCATGATGCCTATATCTGGAACTGTGCGGGGGGTCAGTCCGACGCCTACACGTCGCCCGAGTGCTACTTGCCATTCGGGACGGCTGTTTACTGGGCTCCGGAATGGGCCAAGTGGGGTGTCGATCCGAGCACGGGCATCGAACCGCCGGCCGAGATCAAGGCGCTGTTCGATCAGTACAACATGGTCAAGGCTGCCCCCAACGCGGAATCACGCAAGTCCGAGATGGAGAAGCTGCTTGAACTGGCCAAGGCGCAGCTTCTGACGATTGGTCTTGTGCAGAGCGATCCGGCCTTCGGCGTGGCGCGCAACAATATTCGCAACCATCCCGATCCGCTGCCGATCTCAGGCCAGCTTTGGTACCCTGCTCCCTATGTGAGCCAGATGTACTACGAAGGCGGCAAGTCCTTGCCGTAAGCCAGCCTGTCGCCGGCCCGGGAAGTCCTCCCTTATCTCCCGGGCCGGCGTCAATCACCCGGTTTTGCCATGGCCCCTATCAAGGGATTATCGCCAAGCTGACGATATCCGCGACTCAGACAAGAGAAGGAACGACGATGCTTGGCTACATCTATCGCCGCATCCTCTACATGATCCCCACGGTCTTTCTGGTCTCGATCGTGACCTTCCTCATCATCCAGCTTCCGCCCGGCGACTATCTCGACACGCTGGCCGCGGAACTCAGTGACAGCGGCGGGCTTGATACCGGCACGCTCGAAGCCCTTCGCGATCAATACGGGCTGGGGCAGCCGATGTATGTGCAATACTACAAGTGGATCACCGGTATTCTGTTTCACGGCGACTTTGGCCTGTCCTTCGAAAAGAACCTGCCTGTGAACGACCTGATCTGGGATCGCCTTGGCTGGACCTTCGGCATCTCGCTGCTGACGCTGCTCTTCATCTGGATTACCGCGCTGCCGATCGGCATCTATTCGGCGGTCCGCAAATACTCGTTTGGCGACTATGCGGCGACGTTTTTCGGCTTCATCGGGTTGGCCGTGCCGAACTTCCTGCTGGCGCTGGTGATGATGTACGTCGCGTTCAAGTATTTCGGCCAGAGCGTGGGCGGACTGGTCAGCCCGGAATATATCGACGCGCCATGGACCTGGGACAAGTTCGTCGATCTGCTGAAACACATCTGGATGCCCATCGTCGTTGTCGGCACCTCGGGGGCAGCGGCGCTGATCCGCATCATGCGCGCCAATTTGCTCGACGAGCTGTATCGTCCATACGTTGTGACCGCCCGGGCCAAGGGCATGTCCGAGTTTCAACTGCTGATGAAATACCCCGTCCGGGTCGCCTTGAACCCGTTCATCTCGACCATCGGCTGGATCCTGCCAACGCTGGTTTCGGGCGAGATCATCGTTGCCGTCGTGATGAACTTGCCGACGACCGGGCCGATGCTGCTGCGCGCGCTGCTGGTTCAGGACATGTATCTCGCAGGCTCTCTCATCCTGATCGTCAGCCTTCTGACTGTCCTTGGCACGCTCGTCTCTGATCTGCTGCTGGCCTGGATCGACCCGAGGATCCGCTACCAATGACCGATGTGAATGCAAATCCCGCCGTACAAACCGGCGAAGCAGACGTCCTGATGCCCGAGCTTCTGGGCCCCAAGGCGCTGATGTGGCGCAAGTTCAAGCGTCACCGGATTGCCTATGTCAGCCTTTGGGTGGTTGGGTTGATCTACCTGATGGCGCTGTTTGGCGAGTTCCTGACGACGACAGAGATCAACGAAACCAACCGCCGTGCGCCCTTCGCTCCCCCCATGGGCATCTCGCTCTTTGTCGCGCAGGAGGATGGCAGTTCGGAGTTCCAGCTGCATGCCAAGGGGTTGAAACTGGAACTGAACCGCGCCGAGCGCCGGCGTACCTTTGTCGTCGATCCTGACAAGATCATACCGCTCGGCTTCTTCGTCAAAGGCTATGAGTACAAGCTTCTCGGCCTGTTTCCGATGGACAGGCATCTCTTCGGCCCGAAGAACGCGCGGGACCGGGTCTATTTCTGGGGTGCCGACCGGCTCGGGCGCGACATCTACAGCCGCATCGTCATGGGCACGCGCGTGTCCATGTCCATCGGCCTGGTCGGTGTCGTGGTGTCGCTCTTCATCGGCGTCTCGCTTGGCGGAATCTCCGGGTATTACGGCGGCTGGGTCGACAACGTGATCCAGCGTCTGATCGAGTTCATTCGGTCAATCCCGACGATCCCGTTATGGATGGGACTTGCCGCGGCCATCCCGCTTGGCTGGCCACCGTTGCGAACGTATTTCGTCGTCACGCTTATCGTGTCGATGATCGGATGGACGGGGCTTGCGCGCGAAGTCAGGGGCAAGTTCCTGAGCCTGCGCAATGAAGACTTCATCGTCGCAGCACGCCTCGATGGCCTGACGGATTGGGAAGTGATCTGGAAGCACATGGTGCCCTCGTTCTCCAGCCATATCATTGCCTCTCTGACACTGGCTGTGCCGTTGATGATCCTTGCGGAAACGTCGCTGAGCTTCCTCGGAATTGGCCTTCAACCGCCCATCGTTTCGTGGGGCACGCTTCTGAAGGAGGCACAGAACATCCGGACGATCATCCAGGCGCCATGGTTGTTGATCGCCCCGGGCACGATGATTGTCTTCGCCGTACTTTCACTCAATTTCCTGGGAGACGGACTGCGTGATGCCTCAGATCCCAATGCACACTGATCCCCTTGTCGAGATCCGCGACCTGCAAACGCATTTCTTCACGGATGATGGCGTCGTGAAGGCGGTGGAAGGCGTGGATCTGGACGTCTTTGCCAATCGGACGCTGTGTGTCCTTGGTGAAAGCGGCTGCGGAAAATCGATCATGGCTCGCTCCATCCTTCGGATCGTCGATGCGCCGGGCCGGATCGTCGGCGGGTCGATCACCTATCGCAATGCCGATGGGAGAACGATCGATCTGGCAAAGGCGCGGAATGGCTCGAAGGAGCTCCGCGCGATCCGGGGCCAGGATATTGCAATGATCTTCCAGGAACCGATGTCCTCCCTCGGGCCGATCCAGAAGATCGGCAAGCAGATCACCGAGACGATCCTGTTGCACCGTCCCATGTCGAAGGCGGCCGCCAAGGAAACCGCGATCGAGATGCTCGACAAGGTCGGCATTCCGAAACCGGCCGAACGGTTCGAGGCCTATCCGTTCGAGCTTTCAGGCGGCATGCGCCAGCGCGCGATGATCGCCATGGCGCTCTCCTGTCAACCACGGCTATTGATTGCGGATGAACCGACGACGGCGCTGGATGTGACGACTCAGGCGCAGATCCTCGACCTGATTGCCGAGTTGAAAGACGAATTCCAGATGGGCGTCATGCTGATCACCCATGACCTTGGGGTTGTGGCCGAAGTCGCCGAAGACGTGGCCGTCATGTATATGGGAAAGGTGGTCGAAAAGGGCGATGTCTATTCGATCTTCGAGACCCCCCAGCATCCCTATACCCGGGCGCTTCTGGAATCGGTGCCGCGAATGGGCATGACGCGCCGTGACCGCCTGCCGGCGATCCGGGGAATGGTTCCCCATCCGCTTGCGCGGCCTTCGGGGTGCACCTTCCGGACCCGCTGCGACAGTTTCATGCCGGGGGTCTGCGACAAGACGGAACCGCCGATGCTTCCGGTCGGCAAATCCGACGTCGCCTGCTTCCTGCACATGGAGGGGACCAAGCATGACTGATCCCATTCTTCAGGTGCAGGACCTCGACATGCACTTTCCGATCGGCGGCGGCTTCTTTGGGAAATCCACCGATGTCGTGCGCGCCGTCGACAACATCTCCTTCGAGGTGAACCGGGGCGAGACCTTTGGCGTGGTGGGTGAATCCGGCAGCGGCAAGACAACGCTCGGACGTTGCATCATGCAAATCCTGGAGCCGACAAACGGCTCAATCCGGTTCCACGGCAAGGGCAAGTCGCCGGTCGAACTGGTCGGTGGCGACAAGAAAGCTCTGCGCGGCATCTGGCAAGACATCCGAATGGTCTTCCAGGACCCGCAATCCTCGCTGAACCCGCGCTTGCGCGTCATCGAACTGATCGGTCAGAGCCTGCGCAAGGCCGAAGGGTTGAGCGGGCAGGAGTTGGCGGACCGTGTGTCGGTTCTGCTGGAGCAGGTGGGCCTTCGAAAGGAGTTCCTGTTACGCTTTCCCAATGCCTTTTCCGGCGGCCAGAGACAGCGGCTCGGGATTGCACGTGCACTGGCGACCAATCCCGAGCTCATTATTGCCGACGAAGCCGTTTCTGCCCTTGATGTCTCGATTCAGGCCCAGACCTTGAACCTGTTGCAGGATCTGCAAGAACAGTTCGACCTGACCTATGTGTTTATCGCGCATGATCTTGCCGTGGTTGAACATGTCTGCGATCGCATCGCGGTGATGTATCTTGGCCAGATCGTGGAGTTGTCCACGACCCAAGAGCTCTTCAGGAACCCCAAACACCCCTATACGCGCGCGCTGTTGGAAGCGGTCCCGATCCCCGACCCCCGGGCCAGACGCGGCAAGCGCACACCTGTGGCGATCAGCGATGGCTCGGCATCTGCTGCCGGATGCCGATTTGCCACTCGGTGCCCAAATGCCACCGATCTATGTCGGAAGACCGCTCCTCCGAAGCAGACGGTCAACGCCGCTGATGTGCTCTGTCACTTCGCTGGCGGCATCTGAACTCCAACATCCGGCGTCATATCAAACGGAATATCGGGTGTGTTAGTGATGCGATGTCTGTTCTACTTTGCGAAACGTTGCGTCTTCAAAGAAGAGGCTCCATTCCGTGATTTCGTGAGGTGAGGTGATCGAAGCTTCTGAAGTCGAAAATCTGGTGCAGAACCTTCGCTGGCACGTATGGCAAGGGCAGACGTCCAGCGCGCTTGTTGCAGTTGAAACGTTGTTCCGGTTTGGCATGCGCGCGCAAGGTGACCCACGGGGCAAGATCTGAAGGCGCAGCGACAACAATGGCACCGAATTAGCGTTCTGGGCACATCTTCAGGCTCAGATCGGGACGTAGACCTGGTTCTGTGAGCCATCCTCACCGAACCAGAAAGCCACCTGGAGAAGACCAATCGGCGGGCCAGACGACGGCTTCCCCGAAAGCGCGACATCCGCAGGATGAAAGATCATGAGCTCAAGCTGATGGAGGAGAGGGGCCGAGCCCCCCGCCCTTCACGCAACAAGAGCACCGTTCAGGTATCGCTCACGCCTTCAACCCAATGCGCGCGTGATACGTCGAGGCACGAGATACTCGTGCAACGACAGATGCGAGCAGTCGCAGCCGATCCCGGACTGACCAATGCCGATATGGGGCAGGTCGATCTGGTATTTGACGCCGTTGATCTGCACCTCGCCGAAGTGCAGTTGATCGGCGCAGCGGTCGGCCTTGGCGGCGTCCTTGGTAAAGACATACGAGGCCAGCCCGGCGTCGGTATCGTTGGCGGCTTCGAGCACGGCCTCTTCGCTCTGGAACTCCATCAGGCTCACAACAGGCCCGAAAATCTCTTCGTGATAGATCCGCATCTGGGGCGTAACACCGCCGAGAACCGTCGGAGCGTAGAAGCTGCCGACTTCGATCCCTTCGGGCTTGCCACCGCCAGCCAGAACCGTCGCTCCCTTGGCGACCGCATCCTGGACCAACGCATCCACGCTTTCCCATTGCCGCTGGTCCACCATCGGTCCCATGTCGATATCGGCGGACGGGTCGAAGCCGACCTTCACTGCCTTGGCCCGCGCGACCACCTTGGCGGTGAATTCATGCGCAACCGGGCTCTCCACGAACACCCGGTTGGGCGTCACACAGATCTGCCCTGCATTGGCAAATTTGACGCCGCAGACAATGTCCGCCGCCAGATCCAGATCGGCATCGGCAAAGACCAGCGCAGGGGCGTTCCCGCCGAGCTCCATCGAGTAGCGTTTGATCGAGCTGGCACCGACCTTCATGATGTGCTTGCCGGTATTGGTGGAGCCGATCAGTGTCAGCATTGCCGGAATTGTCGAGGCTGAGAGGTGGTCGCCGATCTCGGCGCCGGGGCCGCAGATGACGTTGACCACGCCAGCCGGCAGGCCGATCTTCTCGCACAATTCACCGACCGCATAGGCCGATAGTGGTGTCTGCGACGAGGGTTTGATGATGATCGGGCAGCCAGCGGCCATCGCCGGGCCAATCTTGTAGGCGAGGTTCAGCAGCGGGAAGTTCCACGCAAGGAAGGCGACGACCACACCCACGGGCTCATGCACCAGCTTGTGCTCATGCGTGCCCTGCAGGTCCGGCAGCGTCTCCGGGCGGATGCGCTGGATCTCCTCGGCGAAGAAATGCAGCGCATCGATCAGCATCTGCGTGTCTTCCCGCGCGTTCTTCAGGCTCTTGCCCATCTCCTGCTGGATACAGTCCAGCAGATGCCCCTCATTGGCGATCACCTCATCGCGCAGTTTCTCCATCCAGGCGGCGCGTTCGGCGATGGGGGTCTTCGACCAGACCGGCAGCGCAGCCTTGGCGGCTTGAAGCGCGGCCTCGGCCTCGACCGACGACGCCCAGGCGACCTGCCCGATGATTTGCTCGGTTGCCGGGTTGTCGATGTCGCGCGGACCTGTTCCGTCCACGAGCTTGCCGCCGATGTACATTTTCTTGGTCAGGTTCATTCTGTTTCTCCCGTTCGTGGAGCTGACGACACACCCATACAGGCGGCGCTGCGACTTGCGTTCGATAAGGTGGTCGAGCCTGTCGACCACCCCTGTTCTCAGTTTGCCCGAGCCCCGGTGAGGACCGGACTTCCCATCACGATGGCCACCAGGATCATCAGCCCAACCACGAAGGTTTGATAATAGGCCGAAATGCCCAGAAGGATGATCGAATTCGCCACCAGCCCGAGCAGAATTGCCCCCAGAACGGTGCCCATCACCGTCCCGCGACCGCCTGTCAGGGCGGTGCCACCCATGACAACGACGGCAATCGCATCAAGCTCGTACCAGCTGCCCGCGAAGGGTTCGGCGGCTGACATCGAGGCCGCAAGGGTCAGGCCAGCCAGCCCGGCCAGCATGCCCATCATCACGTAGGAGCCGAGTTTCAATCGCTTCACCCGGATGCCGGCAGTGTAGAGGCAGCGTTCATTGCCGCCCAACCCCTGCAGGAGCCGGCCCGTGGTTGTCTTGTTCAGCACATAGGCCGCAACCAGCGCCGTCAGCCCCGCCACGATCACAGCGCGCGGGATGCCGAAGGTAAAGCCCGAGAAGACCTCGATGAAACGCGGATCGAAACCCATGATCGTGCGTCCACTGGACGTGATGAAGACAAGCCCGCGCACCGCGAGCATGGTTCCAAGTGTCGCGATGAAGGCCGGAAGGCCGATCAGCGCCACGAGGATCCCGTTCACCAGGCCGATTGCCGCGCCCACGGCGACGCCGAAGACAATCGCGCCGTAGGGGCCGAAACTCGCGTCCCAGCCGTTCTGGAAGTAGATCGCAGCGCCCACGGCCGAGAGCCCGACCGTGGAACCGACCGACAGGTCGATCCCCTCGGACGTGATCAGGAGCGTCATGCCCGACGCGATGATCAGGTTGATCGAAACCCGGTTCGCCAGGTTGATCATGTTCTGCGAGGTCATGAAGGACTCGGACAGGATCGTCATGGCGACAGCCACGAGCAGAATGACCGGAAGAAGCTGCAGGTGGTGATCCTGAATGAAGCCAAATGCCTTGTTCTGCGAGTTCATTCTGCTGCCTCCATCGGAGTGTCGGACGTGGCCGTGCCGAATTCCAGCGCCATCAGGCCGGCATAATCAAGCGCGCCCTTGGCATAGGGGCCAAGGAACCCATGGGAAGTCAGGACGTAGAGCTTGTCGCATACACCCAGCACTTCCTGCGGCTCGGACGAAAACAGGATCGCCGCCTTTTGCTCGGCAACCAGGTCACCGATCAGCCGATAGACCTCGGCCTTGGCCCCGATATCGATGCCCTTTGTCGGCTCGTCCAGCAGCAGCACCTCGGCCTCGGAACAGAGCTGGCGGATAATCACCACCTTCTGCTGGTTGCCGCCTGAAAGATGGTTCGCGTCGCGACCGAGATACTCGGTCCGCATGTTCAGCTTGTCTTTCATGAGGAGGCCAAGCTGGCGCTCCCGATCCTTCTCGATCCGCCCCAACCGCGAGAGTTTCTTGAGGCTGGTCAGCGTCATGTTGGCCAATGCGGTCAGTTCCAGCACCAGCCCTTCGGCCCGGCGGTCTTCCGAGACCAGTCCGATCTTGTTTTTCAGAGCGTCCACGGGGGAGCGCAAGGTGATCGGACGACCTCTCAGACGCAGCTCGCCCTCCACCACGGGCCTGAGCCCGGAGAGGACATGGGCAAGCTCCGTCTTGCCAACCCCGGCCAACCCCGTAATGCCGACAACCTCGCCGGCATGCGCCTGAATGGAAATCGGATGCGTCTTGCGACCCTGGAACGTGCTGATGACAACCTTGTCGGTCTCCAGCATCAGCTCCCCGATATGGGACACCGTCCGCGCAAATTCGTTGGCAACGGCACTGCCGACCATGGCGGCCACCAGCTTGTCCTTGGTCAGCGTGTCGTCGTTGATGAAGTTGCCGACATGTTCCCCGTCGCGCAGCACGACGATGCGATCGCAGATCTCCAGCATCTCTTCCAGACGGTGAGAGATGAAGACGCTCGCCTTGCCTTCGCCCTTCAGCTTTTTCAGAAGCTTGAACAGGGATTGCGTCTCTTCGCCGGTGAGGGAGGCCGTGGGCTCGTCCATGACGAACACATCGCCCCCCTGCATCACCCGCCGGGCAATGGCCACCATCTGCTGGGAGCCCTTGGGAAGGTTGCCGGTCAGGTGTTCCGGATCGACCTGCTGGCTGTCCAGCTCGGCCAGGATTGCCCGCGTATCGGCCAGCATCTGGCGTTTGGACAGGCCGAAAGCGCCGCTTTCCTCATGGCCGAGGAAGATGTTCTCGACCACGGTCAACTCGTCGACCAGCAACACCTCCTGCGGGATCATTGCGATCCCTTCGGCCTGTGCGGCCTGCGGCCCGGAGAATTCGACCGGCTTGCCGTGCATCACGATATCGCCCGAGGTTGGCTGCTCGATCCCGCACAGGATGCGCATCAGGGTCGACTTGCCGGCGCCGTTCTCGCCGATCAACCCGAGGATCTCCCCCTCGCCAATCTCGAAATCCACCTCGTTGAGGGCGCGCGTTCCGGCGTATTGCTTGCAGATCTTGCTGGCTGTCAGGATGTTTTTCATCACGACACCTTCTTGCGGTTGGTCAACACGTCGAGGGTGACGGCGCCAACGATGATGCCGCCGATGGCAACCTGCTGCCAGGCAGTCGGAACACCGGAGATGTTCAACCCCGAGCGCATGGTGGCGAGGATCAGGCAGCCCATCAGCGTGCCAAACAGGCGCGCGCGGCCCCCGGCCATGGTGTTGCCACCGATGATCGGCGCGGCCAGCGCTTCCAGCCACTCGGTGGACAGGCCCGCGGTGGGCTCGGCGGCATCGAAGGAGGCCGTCAGCGTGTATCCGGCAAGCACCGCCATGATGCCCTGGAAGGCATAGACGCCGATGCGCAGCGCATTCACCCGCACGCCGCAAATGTAACAGGTGTTCTCGTTGCCGCCGATGCCGCGGATCTGGATGCCCAGCCGCGTGCGGTGCATCACCACCATGGTCAACAGCAGCCCGCCAAGCCCGATGACCATGACCATCTCGTCCTTGAAGGCAGAGGTGAAGGCTTCGGGAAGGTCGAATGCGGGCGAGCCGCCGGAAATGATCAGAGTCATCCCGCGGGCAAGGCTCAGCATTGCCAGCGTGGCGATGAAGGGTTGCAGCTTGAGATAGGAGATGATCGAGCCATTGAAGGCGCCGATCCCGGCCCCCAGCAAGAGCCCGGCCAGCGCGGCCGGAAGGACGGGCGTCCCGAGGTTCATCAACGTCGCCGCCACCATCGAGGACAGCGCCAGCGTGGCGCCGATCGACACGTCGATGCCGCCCGTGGCAATCACCAGCGTCATGCCGGTTGCCATGATGAGCGTGAAGGAAGCGTTTGTGAGAATGCGCTCAAGGACGAGTGTATTCAGGAAGTAAGGAGAAGCCTGGCTGAAGATCAACACCAGGATCGCCAGTGCGAGGATCAGGCCCCAGCTCTCGCGCAAGGCACGCCAGGAAAGCCGAAACATGCTCTCGATGGCAGCGGGAAGCATGGTGATCAGCCCGGAGCTTTCGCGGCCTGCGCCGCCGATTAGTCGTGCGTCTGTCATCGGGAACACCTCTCAAGACGGATGACCCGGGGCACGCTGGAGAACACACGCACCCCGGGGCAATCAAGCTGACGGATCAGTTGGTCAGCTTGGCCATGCCGGAATAGTACCGGCCGTAATTGGCGATCTTGTCGTCGATGTTCGACTTGTCCCAGATCTCCTGGTTGGCAAAGAGCGTCTCGGGGATCTTGTCGCCCATGCCTTCAAGATGGAGGATCGCGGCTTCGATCGTGTTGTAGCCGTTTTCATACTGCATGAAGGCCACGGAGGCGGTCAGTTCGTCATTCTGGATCGCGGCAACCGCGTCCGGAATACCGTCGCAGCCCATGACGATCATGTCGCCCAGCTTGCCAGCGTTCTTCAGCGCCTGGATCGCACCGAGAGCCATGTTGTCGTTGGAGGCGGAGAGGCACTTGATGTCGGGATTGGCCTGGATCATGTCGGCAGCCACGTCCATCGCCTTCTTGCGGTCCCAGTCGGCGGGCAGCACGGCGACGCTTTCAAGTTGCGGGAACTTGGCCAACTCGGTCTCGTAGCCTTCAAGGCGTTGCGTGGCCGCGGTCGACCCCGGGAAGCCCATGATATGGGCGATCTGGCCGCCTTCATCGCCCAGCTTCTCCGCACAGTAGCGCACGTGGTGGCGCATCTGCTCGGCCCAGTCTGTCGAGATGAAGGAGATGATGTCGATATTGTGCTTTTCCTGATCTTCCTTGGAGATATAGGCGTCGTTCACGTTGATCAGCGGAATGCCCATCTTGGTCGCACGCGCGGCGGGCTCCAGCAGGTTCGATGTCGAGGACGGGTTCACAGCGATCAGGTCGAACTGGCGCACCAGCATGTCTTCCATCAGCTGTTTCTGGATCAGCAGATCCGTCTCGCCGGGCGCGGCGAAGAACTCGACCTTCACGCCATACTTGTCGGCGGCGTCCTGGAACCCGTTCTTCAGGTCGATGAAATAGTCGTTGTTGAAGGTCTTCAGGATCACGCCGATCCGGTATTCCTTGCTGGGCACCGGAATCTCGCCGAAGGGCTCGTAGAGCGCCATGCGGTCTTCACCGGCGGCAACCGGCGCGGCAATGCCGAAGGTCGCGGCGACAGCCATAAGAGAAACGGTTTTTGTGAGTTTGGACAGCATCGGAATCCTCCCTTGATGCCTGGACTTGGCAATACGCATCCACACGCCCGGAAAGCTCCGAGCGTTTTCTGCGGACTGACATTGAATCGAATGGCTTTCGCCTGGTGGTCCGGTCGGACAGCTTGTCATGGCGCTGCGAGTCGGACGTAATCTCCCTCTCTCGATAGCAGTGAGCTGGTACGGATCCGGGGTCTCAAGCGGGGTTCAACCGCATATCGCGCGGTTGAGTCGGTCCCGTTCGGCCATCGGACCATCGACAGCTCAATTCATGCGACATATGTAAACATATGATGTTTGACGGGTCCAGAGTTTTATCGCCTCCCGCGCCCTGCAGCCGGAGAACACGACGGTGATCGCGTCTGGCATTCAGATTAATGGTATGAAACAATAAGACAAATGACGCTTCTCTGGCGGAACGCCCAATCGACATCCATGACCTTGCCGGCATCGGCCCCACAACGGCCCAAAACCGGCAGAATCACCAGGACGCGATTGGCTCTGCCCTACTTGATTGTGCAGGGATGCCACTTTATCGGTTGCTCAATGCGTTAAGCTTTCCGCCGTATGAAGCAATGCGCCCGCGTGTTCCAAGCCGCTTCACCGCAAGAACGAGATAGACTCTCCAAACATCGTATGTTGATATAAATATCATGAATGAGCTCCTCTACTACGACCTGAAACAGACCTCCGGCTTGACCCACAGCCTTTCGGCGCAGGTGTCTCGAGAACTCGGCCGCAAGATCGTTTCAGGGCATTACCGTCCCGGTGACCTGCTGGAAGACGAGGCCGCTCTGGCTGACCGTTACCGTGTCAGCCGTTCCGTCATTCGCGACGCGGTGAAGGTCCTGGTTGGCAAGGGGTTGCTCGAAGTCCGTCGCGGCATCGGGACCCGGGTTCGCAACAGGAACAACTGGGGTCTGCTGGATGATGACGTTCTCGCCTGGCACCAGGCGGCTCCCCCAAACCCGGATCTGCTGCGGCAGTTGATGGACATCCGGAGGGTGATCGAACCCAAGGCTGCACGATGGGCCGCCGAACTGGGCAGCGAAGAAGCCCATGCAGAGATCGCCGCGTCGCAAGACAGCATGGAGCAGGAAAAGGGCTCCATCGAGGATTACATCATCGCGGATGCCCGCTTCCACCGGGCGCTCCTGCGGGCTGCTGGCAACGACTTCCTGCGGGCGATGGAAGGGGTGATCTTCACCGCCCTGCTCAACTCGATCCGCCTGACCAACAAGGATCCGCGCGACAATGCGGCGTCGATCCCGTTTCACCGGGCGATCACGGATGCCGTTCTTGCGCGAGATGGAGACTCCGCCGAAGCGAGCATGGAAGAACACCTTGAGGATGCCTGGCAACGGCTCCGGGACTACATGAAAGAGACGTAGGGAGATTGATCGGGAGAGCCGGGCCCGCGATCTGACAAGGGTGCCTTCAGCGCCCTATATCGAACCTGGATTGGTTTTTTCTGCGGACGCCGCGAATTTCCGACCCAGACGGCCGTTTGCCACCCGGAGCCTTGAAGGCATAGCCAGCGGCAAGCCAGAGGATAAGCAACATGGAAACAGCCCATTGGATCGCCGCAGATTGGGGAACCTCCAATCTAAGGATCTGGGCCATGGGAGCGGCGGGGGAGCCGTTCCACCACAGATCGTCCGAAAACGGCATGGGAACCCTTGAGCGCGCGGAGTTCGAACCAGCCCTCCTGGCGCTTGTCGGCGACCTGCTCCCGAAAGATACGGTGACGCCAGTCATCTGCTGCGGGATGGTCGGAGCCCGGCAGGGCTGGCATGAGGCGCCCTACATGTCGCTCCCGTGCCTCACACCGGAACCCTCCGCCTGCGCAGTTGCCCCGACATCGGACCCGCGCCTTGATGTGCGTATCCTGCCCGGCGTCAAACAGGACAACCCAGCCGATGTCATGCGCGGAGAGGAGACGCAGATCCTCGGGTTTCTCAGGTTGGAACCAGGCTTCGAAGGCATCCTGTGTTTGCCGGGAACCCATACGAAATGGGTTGAAATTGCCGGCGGAAAGATCCGCTCGTTTCGAACCTGCATGACGGGTGAGGTCTTTGCCCTTCTGAGCAAATCCTCGGTGCTTCGGCATTCGGTCTCGGGCGCGGGTTGGGACGGTACGGAGTTTGATCGGGCGGTACGCAAGGCGACAGCGACGGCCCATGGCGAGGCCCCTGCCCTGCTCGACAGCCTGTTTTCCATCCGCGCGGCCGACTTGTTGCATGGCGCGCCACCGGCGGCCGCGCGGGCGCGGCTCTCTGGCTTGCTGATAGGCGCCGAAATCGCCGGTCTGCGTTCTATGTTGGACGGGCGTTCGACCGCACTGCTCGGGACCCAGGCCCTGTCGGACCTTTACCGAACTGCACTCTCGTTTGCGGGGCGCCCAGCCCAAGCCGTTGATGCAGACGCAATGACGCTTTCCGGCCTGACGGCCGCCTTTGCTTCTCTCAAGGAGACCTGTTCATGGACCGCCCCCTGATTGCCATCCTGCGTGGCGTAACCCCGAACGAGGTGGTCGCCATCGGTCGGGCGCTGCTTGACTCCGGCATCACCCGAATGGAAGTGCCGCTGAACTCGCCCGATCCGTTGGACAGCATCGCCCGATTGGCCGGTGCCGTTGGCAGTGACGCGCTTGTGGGGGCGGGAACGGTGCTGTCCGAAGAGGACGTTCACGCGGTTGCCGACTCCGGAGGCCGGATGATCGTTTCACCAGATTGCAATCCGGCCGTGATCTCCGCCGCAAAAGCCGGTGGCATGAAGTCCTATCCCGGGGTCTTCACCCCGAGCGAGTGTTTCGCGGCGCTGCGGGCCGGTGCGGATGGGTTGAAGCTCTTCCCGGCGTCCCTGATCGGCCCAGCCGGGCTCGGCGCGCTTCGAGCCGTCCTGCCCGCTGACACGGAAACCTATGCTGTCGGCGGTGCTGGCCCGGAGAATTTCGCAGAGTGGCTGAAGGCCGGGATCACCGGGTTTGGAATTGGAACCAGCCTCTATAGCCCGGGTTTCTCCGCCGACGATGTCCGCGCCCGCGCGCAGAAAATGGTAGAAGCCTATGATGCGGGCATCGCGCTGCGGTGAAACGTCTGGCACGGCCTGTTCAAGCGTGACAGGCCGCATCCAGGTCTCTTCGGGCGCTTGCCGTCAGACTTCGTATTTCGCGATCACATCCGGATCCGGTTCGACACCGATACCGGGGCCTTGCGGGATCGCGACCCGGCCCGTGCGGGCGACCTGGCCCTGGATGTCCAGCGGCTCCTTCAGAAGCTCGTCACGGAAACGGTTCTCGGTCGTGTCGAATTCCAGCATCGGCTCCCAGGGGAACAGCCCGCCCGGCATCGGCGGCATCGCCGCCAGAAGCTGCAGGTTCGTCGCCACCGAAATCGCCGAGCCCCAGACGTGATTTGCCACCGGTGTGAAATGCGCATGCGCCAGCGCCAGCACCCGCAGGTACTCGGTGATCCCGCCAAGCGCGCAGACCTCCGGCTGGGCGATATCCAGCCCACGGTTCTCGAGGATCTGCCGCCAGCCCCAGCGGTTGAATTCCGCTTCGCCGCCCGAGATGTTCACCTTCAGCCCAGCCCGCAATTCGCGATAGCCATCAAGGTCTTCCGGCGCCACCGGCTCCTCGAACCAATAGGCGCCAAGCTCCTCCAGCGCGCGCCCGACATAGAACGCATCGGCCGTCATGTAAGCGTGGTTTGCATCCGCCATGAACGGGAAGTCGTCGCCCACACCGCGGCGAACCGCCTCCGCCAGGATCACGTCGTCCTTGGGTCCCTGCCCGATCTTCATCTTGGTCGCGACAAAGCCCATGTCCTTGATCGCCGCCGCCTCGTCGACGAACCGCGCCGCCATATCGGCCGTGCTCTCGGGGCGCAGCATCATGCCATAGCCATATGCCGTCACGCTTGTCCGATGCGCCCCGCCGATCAGCTTGTGAACCGGCAATCCGGCGATCTTGCCCGCGAGATCCCACAGCGCGATGTCGACACCCGAAAGCGACTGCATCGGCATGCCCTTCTGGCCGTGGTCGCGCATCAGGTTGTAGACCTTGTGCCAGATCACGTCGCGATCCAGCGGGTCCATGCCGAGGATCATCGGCGCGATGACGCCTTCGACGATGCCCTTGTTTGCCAGAGCGATATTGCCAGGGCCAAAACACTCGCCCCAACCGACCAGCCCCTCATCGGTCACAATCTCCACCAGATGGGCGGAGCGCTTGCTGTAATACTGCTGCGAATACCCAAGCACCTCGGGCATATCGCATTGCAAAACGTGGCTGCGGACCGAGACAATCTTCATTTGGTTTCCTTTTGAGGTCGGGCGGTCCGTTCAGTCGAACAGGGTCGCGATGTTCTTCTTGATGCTGTCGCCGATATAGAGAGCGAGAGCCTGAATTGTGGAGGTCGGGTTCACTGCGCCGGCTGTGACAAAGATCGACGCGTCGACAATGAAGAGGTTCTTCACGTCATGACAGCGTCCCCAGCCATTTACCACCGAGGTCGCCGGATCGTTGCCCATCCGCGCGGTTCCCATCTGGTGCCAGCCTGCCCGGCGCCAGACCTTGCCGTCGCGCCCACCGCCATCGGCAACGATCTCCCTTGCGCCAGCGGCCAGCAAAGCTTCGGCCGCGCGCGCTTCACCATGGGCGAACATCTTGAGCGTGTTTTCACCGATCTTGTAGGTGATCTTCGGTGCCGGGATGCCGTCGCTATCGGTCAGATCCGGGTCGAGCGTGACACAGTTATGTTCTTCGGGCAGATCCTCGGTGACGATGGTCAGCCCCGCGATGTAGGGGAAGACATCATCCATCCGCTTGCGATGCTCCGCCCCCCAGGGGATCGGGTCGTCAACGCCGTAGCCACCAAGCGCATAGGTTGCGGGCGGGTGCGACCGCCCGGCATGCAGACCGTATCCGCGAACGAAATCGCGGTTCGGATCGGTCTCGTAGAACTCCTGGCTCAGGATCGAGCAGGCAACCGGCCCCTTGAAGCCATCCATCGGTTCATCAAAACGCCCGGTGACGCCGGACAACGGATGAAACATCAGGTTCTTGCCGACCATGCCGCTCGAATTGGCCAGCCCGTCCGGAAAGAGCTTCGAGACCGAGTTCAGCAGCAGCCGTGGCGTTCCAACACCGTTGCATGCGACCACAACCATTTCGGCAAGCTGTTCGTGCACATTGCCGTCGCGGTCATGATAGCGCACCCCCTTGGCGAAGCCGTCATCGCCAACGATGATCTCGCGCACGCGGGCGCCGGTCCGAAGTTCCACCCCGGCCCGCTCAAGCATCGGCCAGTAGGTGATATCCGTGCTCGCCTTCGCGCCGGCGGCGCAGCCAAGATCGCAGGTACCGGCGTTGACGCATTTGCTGCGCCCGTCATTGTCGCGAGACAGGATCGCCACATCGGAAGGCCACCAGTGCCAGCCGAGCTCGTTGAACCCTTTCGCCAATGTCTGGCCGAGCTTTCCGATCGGGATCGGCGGATTTGGCGGGGTGTAGGCCGGATAGGCCGGGTTCCCCGCCAGACCGGAGACGCCCATGATCCGGTCGTTCTCCTCGAAGAACGGCTCCAGCGTGGCGTAATCCACCGGCCAGTCCTCGGCGACACCGTCGAGGCTCCGCGTTCGGAAATCCGACGGCTTCATCCGCGGCCAGTGGCCAAGATAGTTGATCGTCGAGCCGCCGACAGCGTTATAGTTCACCGGCATGATCGGGCTGTCATCGGCATTGATCGGATAGTCTTCGCGCAATCCACGCACGTTTGGATCACAGGAGAACTTGCCGTATCGGGCGAGTTCATAGTCGTCCCGACGCGACGGAAAATCCTTGTCGAAGATCCAGTCGCCCTGCTCCAGGCACAGGATATGCATCCGCGTCTCCACCAGCGACCAGGCGATGGCCGCCCCAGAGGCGCCTGCGCCGATAATCAGCACATCAACGGGTTGGTTTTTCATTGTGTTTCCTCCCGCCTCAGGCGTCGCGATAGCATTGGCCGCGTGAGCGGACAGGCGCGGTAAGATCTGCCATCAGGTCTTCGGGCTCGATTGGAACGTCATAGCCATCGGGATGCACCGGCTTGGCCGACAAACCCAGCAGCGCGCGGATGTCGGGGCGGCTGTAATAGCCCATATAGGCAAGCCTTTGCAGCAGCTTGAAGAATTCGGGCTGTTCGGTTTCGATCCGGACCACGGCATCGGCGGACCCGGCACCAATCTCGGCCGCTCGGGCCAGCCCCCTGGCGAAGGGCGCCTGCAGGGTCGGATCCTCGTCGAGAGCACGGACGACGAACGCTGCGACACCGATGGATCCAGCGGCAGGAATCGAACCGTCATCACTGGATGGAATAAGCTGGTTCAGCAGGGCGTCGATCAGCGCACGCTCATCGGCACTCCACAGTGAGGCAGCATGGTCTGCCATGATGAAACCTCCTTGGTCCGAGCGGTTGCCGGCACCGCCGGCAACCGAAATAGTCAGGACTGGAACAGGCTACCTGCCGCCATTCCCTCCGCCGCGAGACAGCGCGTCGATGGCCACGGCCAGAAGCAGGATTGCGCCGGAGAACATGAGCTTGTCGGCGGCGGATGCGCCCGACAGGTCCAGCCCGTTGCCCAGCGATCCGATCACCAACGCGCCAAGGAGCGCGTTCCACACCGAGCCGCGTCCGCCAAAGAGCGACGTGCCACCGATAACCGCTGCGCCGATGGCTTCCAGCAGCAGCGGCCCGCCGGCAAAGGCGTTGAACGAGACGGAGGCATAGCGGGAGGCGCCCACGATGCCGCCAATGGCCGCCATCAGACCGACAATCCCGAAGGCCGCGACGCGGGTGCGTTGCACCGAGATTCCAACGCGGCGCGCCGATTCCTGGTTGCCACCTACGGCGAACAGCATTCTTCCGAAGGGCGTCGAGGTTGTGACCCATCCCAGCAGGGCCGTCATGCCGATCAGCAGCACGACCAGCAGCGGCACACCGCGATAGGAATTGAGCGTCCAGACAGCCGCCAGGGCAAGGACGGCGAAGAAGGCAATCGACCCATAGAGTGCTGTCGGCGTGTCGAGTTCCAGCCCGATGGCGCGGCGGCGCGCCTGTCGGCGTAACGAGAACCAGGCAAAGACCGCCACAAAGACCACGGCGAGTGCCCATCCAAGCGCAGGCGGAAGCGCCACGGTGGTGATGCCACGCACGAACGGGTCGCGCATGTTGATCGCACCGTGGATGCCGAGGATCTTGAGCATAAGCCCCTGGAAGCCGAGATTGCCCGCAAGCGTCACAACGAAAGACGGAATGCCGATATAGGCGATCAGCATGCCCTGCGTTGTGCCCATGACGATGCCCAGCACAATGGCGATCAGGCACGCCAACGGCCCCCACATACCGACATTGGTCACCAGAACTGCCATCAGAGCGGCGCAAACACCGGATGTTGCGGCTGCCGACAGGTCGATATCGCCCAGCAGGAGCACAACGGTGATGCCGACGGCGATCGTGCCCACCACGGCCGATTGCATGAACAGGTTGTAGAAGTTGCGCGGGCTGAGGAACACCGGCTCGGTGATGCCGAAATAAGCCCAGATACAGACCAGTGCCAGCAGCACCGGTCCGAACGCGCCAAAGCGGCTCTCGCGCATCATGACGAAGCGCTGGCCCCAGCTAATGGTCGATGCTTTCTTGATCTGCATCGCCTCTGTCTTGATTGCCTGGTCAGGCTGCATTTGGAGCACCCTTGTCGATCCCGCGAGTCATCGCCACGACGATCTCGTCAGTGTTGGTTTGAGCCGTCTCGTAGACGGCCACGTTCCCGCCGTGGCGCAGCACGGTGATCCGGTCGGATATTTCGAAAACATCCGCCATGTTGTGGGAGATATAGACAATCGCATGGCCGGCATCGCGCAGGTTCTTGACCGCCTGCAGCACTTGCTCGGTCTGCGCCACACCAAGCGCGGCGGTGGGCTCGTCCAGAAGCACAACGGTCGAATCCGCTCCGACGGCACGGGCAATGGCAATCGCCTGACGTTGACCGCCCGAGAGACCGCCGACCTTGCCGCGTACCGATTGCAACGTGCGAACCTTCAGCCGGTCGATCGCAGCGAGCGCCTTTTTCTCCATGAGCAGGTCATCAAGCGGACGCAGGATGCGGGGAAGGAATCCCCACCCATCGTGAACCGGCTCGGAACCAAGATACATGTTGGCGGCCACGTCGAGATTCTCGCACAGCGCCAGATCCTGGTAGACGATCTGGATACCGTGATCGGCGGCGTCATAGGGGGTGTCGATCGTGACCGGTTGGTCGTCGAGAAAGAATTCACCCTCATCGCCGGAATAGGCCCCGGCGATGACCTTCATCAGGGTCGACTTCCCGGCACCATTGTCTCCCACCAGCGCCATGACCTCACCTCGGCGCACTTCGAAGTCTACGCCACGCAGGGCCTCGACCCCGCCGAACCGCTTCTTCACACCCCGGCAAACGAGGTGCGGCGCGGTCGGTGGGGCTACGCGCCCCACCGTGGTTTCTGCTCGATCCGACATCGAAGCCTCAGTTCTTGCAGAACGGCGTTTCTGCGGCTTCACCCTGACAAACGGCTTCCTTGGAGACGGAAAGGTCGTTTTCGATCACGTAGGCGACGCCTTCTTCACCGACGGCCACGTAGTGGGCAACCGGAACGAACGGGATCTGTGCGCCGGCGGAGTTCTCGACGGTGCCCTGGGTCAGCGACGAGGGATCTTCGCCTTTCAACAGCGCGGCCGTCACCTGGGCGGTCACGTGGGCCATTTCACCGAACGGGCGCCAGACCGACTGGCTCTGTTGGCCGAGGAGGATGAGCTGGAGCGCCTGCACTGTGCAGTCGAGACCTGTGACCGGAACCTTGCCGTTCATGCCCTGCTCTTCCAGCGACGCGATTGCGGCACCGGCATTGCCGTCATTGGAGGACACGACGCCCTGCACATTGTTGTTGAGCTTGGTCAGCGCCTGGTCCATCGAGCGGCGTGCAATTGCCGGGTCCCAGCCCTGGGTCCAGTTCTCGTAACCAAGAACGCGCTCGCCGGAGTCGAAGAGCGGCTGCAGCACGGACATCTGACCAGCAGCGATCACACCGGCATTCGGGTCGGTTGGCGAGCCCTTGAGCAGCACGAGCGTGTCGCCCTTGGCGGTGTTGTCGACGACGTGTTGTGCCTGGCTGGCGCCGGTGGCAAACATGTCGGCCTGAACCCAGAAATCGGTATTGGCCGATTGCATCATACGGTCATACGCAATGGCGGGGACGCCGGCTTCTTCGGCGTTGTCCGCAATAATCGCGGCGGCTTCGCCGTCAATCGGGATCACGACGAGAACTTTCGCGCCCTTGGTCAGGGCCTGCTCGGCCTGACGCTGCTGGGTGGCGGTATCGTTATTGGCGTTGAAAACCTCGACTTTTGCGTCGGGGGCCAGTTCCTTCATGGCTTCCACAAAGAAATACGCGTCCTGGCTTTCCCAGCGTGCGTTCACGTTCTCGGGCAGCAGCATCGCCACCAGATCCTCGGCCATCGCCGTCGAAGCAAAACCGGTCGACAGGGCAAGGGTCGCGGCGCTTGCCGCCAGGGTTTTCAGTGTCTTGATCGAATGCATCGTGGCTCCTCCAGATTGATGCGGTCAAGGCCGGAGACCTTTGTGGCGATGGTTGTGGCGCAGCCCTTCCGGCCGGACGAAAACGTCCGACACGCCGGCTGACCGACCATCAAAAAATCTTCCGATATCCTCCCATGGACAGCGCCAAGGTGCCGAACCTCCATTCGTCACAAGACACTGCTCATATGACTAATCAAAACATATGATGTTTAATCCGTCGAGTCATTTCTTTCGAAGTGATTTCCTGCAGGATTCCTCGCATGGGTATGGGAAGGGCTGGTTGACCTGTCCAGCGCCAGATCGACGAGCAATTCCTGGAACCGATGGTGCGGGCGGCACCGATGACCATTGTCGATGAATTGGGGCAGACAATGGGTCAGGTGATCTCTACGCATGCCAAGCGAGGTGGGATGCATTTGGCGCGGGGCGGGTCTGCCAAGCGCTGAAACGGGAAGCGCCGACCTTCATATGCAAGGCCGGATTGTCCGCATAGCCGACCAACACGGTATGCGGACACCCCCAACTTTTTTCTTCGCTTCACCCCGACACGGCCAATCTTCTCTTCTGAATCGCGGTGAACAATCCCTGCGGATGCACCGCCGCCACGCACGAGATGAGGAGACGAAAGCCATGGTCCGAGTCCCCAAACCACCTCTTGGAGAGATGTAAAAAAGCTTCAATATAACAATATCTTAAACGCAATTCTTCGGTTGCCCGAGAGTATTCGAGTTCGGCTCCTTTCCGGCTCAATCAGGATGAACCGACTTCCTGAACTCCTAAGACCGGAGCTTCTGGATGCCAATTCGCGCACAACTAATCGCCGTCAAGAAAAAAACGGCTGCCGCCATCTATTGCCCTGCCCGTCTGAGAACGTTGGTCGAGAGCCTTGAAGAAGGCCCCAGGCATGTGCTTGCAAAGTCGGAGAAAGCGCCGCGCTCCTATGACGCCGTAGAAAAGTCATTTCGTGCGTGGCGCGACACCTTGGCAGAGATCGCAGAAAAGCACGACGATGACGCAAGACACTATAGTCTCCACGGCCTTCGGAAGCGCGCCTGCGTTGAACTCGCCGAAGCCGGTTGATCGGATGCAGAAATTCAGGCTGTAACGGGCCAAAGCCTCGAAACGGTCGCGAAGTATCGAAAGGAAGCGAACCAGAACGCGATGTCTCGCACAGCGCAGATGCGGCGTTTCAAAGAGTGACGTGGGAGTCGGCTGTGGGAACGCCGGAGGGCAAGAAGAAACCGGCCCCGCAGAACAGGGCCGGTTTTCTTTGCAATAGCAAGTTGGTACCCGAGGCCGGACTCGAACCGGCACGCCTTGCGGCGGGGGATTTTGAATCCCCTGCGTCTACCATTCCGCCACTCGGGCCACCGAAGTCTGATCTACCGCCTGCGCGACGGCTCCACAAGTCGCCTTTGAGCAGAAAACGGTTAACCGATCATTGAAACCAGCCAGAGCGTGATCGGCGGAAAGGCGACGAGAAGGGCAACCCGGACGAGATCGGAAAGAATGAAGGGCGCAACGCCGGTATAGGTGCGCCCGATGCGGATATCGGGCGCGACCCCGTTGAGAATGAACAGATTCATCCCCACAGGCGGCGTGATGAGCCCGACCTCCACCACGATCAGCGCCAGGATTCCGAACCAGATCGCAGTCTGCTCCGCGCTCATGCCGAAATCCAGCGCCTCGATCACCGGCAGGAAGATCGGCACCGTCAACAGGATCATGCTGAGGCTCTCCATCACGCAGCCGAAGACAAGATAACAGAGCAGCATCGCCGTCAGCACCAGCATCGGCGCCATCCCCTGTTCCAGCACCCAGCCGGCAAGCTGGTCCGGGGCGCGGGTCAGCGCAAGGAACCCCTTGAAGACCTCCGCGCCGAGCAGGATGAAAAAGATCATCGCCGTCGCCTTGGCGGTCTCAAGAAAGCTCTCCAACAGGCCGGAAAGGTTCAGTTTTCCACCGAAGAACCCGTAGAGTGTCGTTGCGACGGCGCCGAAGGCGGCGGCTTCATTGGGGGTGAAGAGCGCCTGGCTGCCCGGTTTCGCCCAGTTCCAGTCGCCGATGATCCCGCCGATGGTCAGGCCGAAAATCGCGAAGACGGGCCATGTTGCGGCGAGTGTCGACCAGCGCTCGGACCATGGTTTGCGCGGGCCCACCGGACCGGCCTCCGGATAGAGGCGGACATAGAGCGCGACCGTTACCATGTAGCCAAGCGCGGCCAGCAGGCCCGGGACCAGGGCGGCCATGAACATCTTGACGATATTCTGCTCGGCGAGGATGGCGTAGAGAACGAGGATGATCGAAGGCGGGATGAGGATGCCCAGCGTGCCGCCTGCGGCAAGCACACCGGTGGAGAGCGCATCCGAATAGCCGCGCTTGCGCATTTCCGGCAGGGCCACCTGCCCCATGGTCGACGCCGTGGCCAGCGAGGAGCCGCAGATGGCGCCGAACCCCGCACAGGCGCCGACAGCGGCCATTGCAACCCCGCCGCGCTTGTGGCCGAGCCAGTCGGAGGCCGCCCGGAACAGCGCCGCCGACATGCCGGTGCGCGTCGCCACCTGCCCCATCAGCAGGAAGAGCGGGATGATCGCGAGACCCTGGTTGGAGAAGGTCTCGTAGGCCAGCGTCTTCATCTGCGCCATCGGGCCGGCCGGCGAGCCGATCACATACCATGTGCCGAAGAAACCGGTCAGCCCCATCGCCAGCGCGATGGGCACGCGCAGGAAGACGCCCAGCAGCATGAGCCCGAAGGCCGTAAGTGCCAGCGACAGTCCGGTCATGGCGTCCCCTCCTGACCGTCCCGCACCCAGCGGAGCGCCCGCGACACGGTGTAGAGCCCGACCAGAACCATCATCGCCGCGCCGAGCAGCGCCGTGGCGTAGAGGATCCAGACCGGGATCTGCAATTCATAAGTCGTCTCGGGGTAGAACGGCTTGTAACCCATGCCAAGAACGGCCCGCAACCCGTCGGAACCATAAGGAAATTTCTCGCCAAAACCGAACCAGAGCTGGCGCAGGATAACCATGGAAGCGAGGGTGATCAGCAGGTCCCCCATCAGCCCGAACAGCGCCTGCACACGCGGCGGAAAGCGGTCGGTCAGGATGTCGACCGTGACATGGCCGCGTTTGAGTTGGCACCAGGGCAGGAAGAAGAACACCGCGATTGCGCAGCCATTGGCGACCATCTCGTAATCGCCGCGCAAGGCCGAGAGACCAAACCCATCCAGGGCCCGTCCAAGAATGGACAGGACTGTCATCACCGACAAGGCCAGGAGAAGTGCGCCGCCAAGCCAGGCCAGCGCCCGTGCGCCGGCCTCGACGAAGCGGCCGAAACGGCCGGCCGCCTTCTGTATCACGTCAGTCCCCGAGTTTGCCCTGGTAGGGACGCGCATCGCTCGCGCCGATGATGGAGGACTGGGCATTGATCGCTTCGACCGTCAGCCCGGTCGCCTCTTTGTAGGTGTCGGAGAAGACGCGGCGCGCCTCGACCGGCATCACGGCATCGATATCGTCGAACCCGTCCGGCGCAAGCTCGGCCACCGCGTCGAGCACCGCATCCGGCCCCTGGCCGCGATTGGCCTGGATGATCGCGTTGACGGGCTCACGACGCTCGTCGTCGTAATCCTGCAGCGCCAGCGAGGTCTCGCCGTGATCACGCATCGACCGGGCCATGACGCGTGCATCGAGGATGCCCTGCGAGGCGCCGTTGGAGCCAATCGGGTACATTGGGTGGGCGCTATCGCCCAGCAGCGCTATGCGGCCTTCATTCCAGGCCGGCATCGGGTCGCGGTCGACCATCGGCCATTCCCAGACATCGGTGGTGCCACCGATCAGCGCCGGGATGTCGAGCCAGTCGAAACGCCAGTCCTCGAAGCTCGGCAGAACGTCGTCGATCGACCCCTTGCGCGACCAGTCCTGGGTCTCGTAATCGCGCTCCGGCGATTTCGGCATTTCCGCGATCCAGTGCACGAAACTCTGGGTTTTTCCTCTCTGGCCAATAGGATAGGCGACGAACTTCATGCCCTTCGTGCCGGAAATCGTCATCGTGCGGCCGCCTAGGAAAATCGGCGCACGCGCCACCCCGCGCCACATCATCGAAGTGCGCGGCTTCGCGGTCCCGACATCGGGAAAGACCTTCTCGCGGATCGAGGAACGCGCGCCGTCGGAGGCGACGAGGAGCGATCCGCGCAGGCGGTCCAGCTCGTAGCCATATTGCCGGTCGGTCAGCACGACCTCCAGCCCGCGCGGCGTCTCGAACCATTCGGAGACCTTGGCTCCGGCGAGGATCGCCTTGGGACCGCAGCGCTCCAGCAGGGTCTCGTGCAGCATCATCTGCAACGCGCCACGGTGGATCGAGATCTGCGGGAACTTGTAGCCGGCTTCCAGCCCGCGCGGCTCCGACCAGACCTCCTGGCCCTGGTTGTTGAAATAGCTGGTTCGCTCGGTGAGGATGCCGATCGTCTCGAGCTTCTCCTTCAGGCCGAGATCATAGAGTTCCCGTACGGCATGCGGCTGCAGGTTGATGCCGAAGCCCAGCGGGCGCAGCTCGGCAATTGCCTCGATGATACGGAAGGGAACGCCCACCTGGTGAAGCGAGAGACCAAGGGAAAGGCCGGCGACACCGGCACCGGCGATCAGGACAGTCATCGAAGAAACCTCCTTTAGGAATGGCGAGCCGCGGCGCCCACCCGGTTTGGCTCTCCTATGCGCCGTTAGCGCCGTAAAATGCAACCGGCGAATGGGCCGCAAGCCGGAATGCACCCGCCGCAAGAAGGGCCCTGGCACGCGGAACGGGGCGATGGACGGCCCCCGTTTCAAAGCCGTGCGCCGGGTGCGACCGAAGCGTAAAAGCGAGGTGCGGACCATATCACGTCCGTCCCTCCCGGAACAGGTCGCCCCCTGCCTGCCCCCCCGACCCGGACCATGGCCATTGCCATATGTCGGCGCTTTTCTTGCGCAGCTGCGCATGGACCGCCAGTGTCCCGGGCAGTCCGCTCCGGAAACGGCCAGGCAGCAAAAAGAAGCCCTTCCTATATCGCATTTCCTGCTTTTTGGGCCAGATCGCTCTTGTTTTCGAACCGCGTTGGTTCCATCTGACTTCGGAAGACTCGCACAGGCGCGCGGGCACGCAGAAGAAGCGAATAGGTGGTTTTTATGAAGTGGTTCTCGTTCGTGATCGCGGCAATCGTGGCCGGGATCGTGTACATGTTGATCATGGAACGCGACGCGGTCTTCCGTTTCGCCGGAATCGACCCCGCCGGCGAAGCCGAGGTGGCGTCCGTCTCGAAAAATACCGAGACGACCGAAACGGCCCCGGACGAAGACGCGATCAAGCGCGTCTCCGTCGTTGTCATGTCTTCCCGCGCGCAGGTGATCGACAGCGCCGTGGTGCTGCGCGGCCGCACCGAGGCCGTCCGGCAGGTCACCGTCAAGGCCGAAACATCCGGCGCCATTACCTCCGAGCCCTTGCGCAAGGGTGCTATGGTCGAGGCCGGGCAAGTGCTGTGCGAAATCGATGCGGGCACCCGCACCGCCCAGGTGACGGAAGCGCGGGCGCGGCTTGCCTCGGCGCGAGCCGGGCTGCCTGTCGCGCGGGCGCGGGTCACCGAGGCCGAGGCATTGCGCGTCGAGGCGGATATCAACAACCGCGCCGCGACCAAGCTGATCGAAGGCGGATACGCCTCTGAATCCCGCGTCGCCTCGACCCGGGCCAGCGTCTCCACCGCGGAGGCCAATGTGGAATCAGCCCGCTCCGGGCTCGAAGCCGCGACCTCCATTGTCGAGGCCGCCGCTGCCGCCGTGGCGCTGGCCGAGAAGGAGATGGAGCGGATCACCATTGAAGCGCCTTTTGCCGGGCTTCTGGAAACCGACACTGCCGAGCTTGGCACGCTGCTCTCCGCCGGCGCGCCCTGCGCCACGGTGATCCAGCTCAACCCGATGAAGCTCGTCGGCTTCGTTCCCGAGACACAGGTCGAAAAGGTCGAGCTGGGCGCGCCCGCCGGCGCAAGGCTGGTCTCCGGAACCGAGCTTTCGGGCGCCGTCACCTTCCTGTCCCGCTCCGCCGACCCGCTGACCCGCACCTTCCGGGTCGAGATCGAGGTGCCCAATCCGGGGCTGCTGATCCGCGACGGCCAGACGGCCGATATCGGCATTGCCGCCGCCGGCGAGCCAGCACATCTCTTGCCCGCCTCCGCCCTGACGCTGGACGATCACGGCCTGCTCGGGATCCGGCACGCGGCCATGGGCGAGACCGGGCCGGAAGCCGCCTTCCTGCCGGTGCTGTTCCTGCGCGACACGCCCGAGGGCGTCTTTGTCGCCGGGCTTCCCGAGGAGGTCGACGTGATCGTGGTCGGGCAGGAATATGTGACCGATGGCGTTCCGCTGAAGCTGACATGGCGCGAAGAAGGGGCGAGCCAGTGAGACGCCGCTGGGAGGAGTGGCCATGAGAGGCATCGTAGACTGGGCCTCGCAGCACACGCGCATGGCCGTGGGCATCATCCTGCTGGCGCTTGTCGCCGGCGCGCAGACCTATTTCAACCTGCCCAAGGAAGGCGAGCCGGATATCGAGATTCCGGCCGTCTTCATTTCCGTCCCCTTCCCCGGCATCTCGGCCGCCGATGCCGAGAAGCTGCTGGTCAAGCCGATGGAAACCGAGATGGCCGATCTCGACGGGCTGGACCGGATGTCCGGCACCGCCGTCGAGGGCTATGCCAACCTGGTGATGGAGTTCGATTTCGGCTGGGACAAGACGGCGACGCTCGCCGATGTCCGCGCCGCGATGAACAAAGCGGAGGCGAATTTCCCCGAGGGCGCGGAGAATTACACCGTCGAGGAGTTCAACTTTTCCGAGTTTCCGATCATCATCGTCAACCTGACCGGCCCGCTGCCGGAGCGCACCTTGCTGCGCCTTGCCAAGGACTTGCAGGACAGGCTTGAAGGTCTGGAGCCGGTTCTGGAAGCCGCGTTGACGGGCCATCGCGACGAGATGGTCGAGGTGATCATCGATCCGCTCAAGCTGGAGGCCTATAACGTCACCGCCGGCGAGTTGATCGGCGCGGTGGTCAACAACAACCAGCTGATCGCGGCGGGCGAGATCGAGACCGAGGGCGGCGCCTTCGCGGTCAAGATCCCCTCCTCCTTCGAGACGACGGGCGATATCTACGGCATCCCGGTCAAGGTGAATGGCGATTCCGTGGTCACGCTGGGCGATCTGGCAACGATCTCCCTGACCTTCGAGGACCGCAACGGCACCGCCCGCTTCAATGGCGAGAAGACGGTCGCGCTGCAGGTGGTCAAGCGCAAGGGCTACCCGGTGATCGACACCGCGGCGCTCGTCCGCGAAACCGTCGCCGCCGAGCGCGAGAAATGGCCCGAGGAGCTGAAGGACGCCATCGTCGTCGGCACCTCGAACGACCAGTCCGTGCAGGTCGATTCCATGGTGCGCCAGCTCGAAGGCTCGGTGCTGACCGCCATCCTGCTGGTGATGATCGTGGTGCTTGCCGCCCTCGGTCCGCGCCCCTCGCTGCTGGTCGGCTTCGCCATTCCGACCTCCTTCCTGCTCTGTTTCGGCTTCCTCGCCGCGATGGAAGTCACGATTTCCAACATGGTCATGTTCGGCCTGATCCTCGCGGTCGGCATGCTGGTCGACGGCGCCATCGTGGTCGTCGAATATGCCGACAAGCGCATCCAGTCCGGGACCGGCCCGATGCATGCCTATGTCGAGGCCGCCAAGCGGATGTTCTGGCCCATCGTCAGCTCGACCGCGACCACACTCTGTGCCTTCCTGCCGATGCTGTTCTGGCCGGGGGTCTCGGGCGAATTCATGAAGATGCTGCCGATCACGCTGATCTTCGTGCTCTCGGCCTCGCTGCTGGTCGCGCTGGTCTTCCTGCCGGTGATCGGCGGCATCACCGGACGGCTTGCCCGCTCCTTCCACCATCTCGCGGACATTCTGCGCCGCTTGCCGTGGATCCTGCGCGCAGCACTGGTCCTGCCCTCGATGTTCCTGCTCTTCGTCGGCGCGATGCAGGTGCTCAATCCGAGCTACGTGATGCCCCCCGACACGCCCGCGATGGCCGGTCGCCTGGCCGGTGTCGCGATCCTCTTCTTCGGCGCCGTTGCCACCTCGATCACCGCCGATGCGGCCCGGCCGCACTGGCGGCGCAAGAAGATCAAGGGCGGCTACCAGCGCACGGGTTTCGGGCATTTCATCAAGTTCCTGGTTGGCAACCCGATCATGCCGCTGGTGACCATCGGCGCGGTCGGCTTCTTCATCGTCGCCGTCTTTGGCTATTTCGGTGAGAACAACAACGGCACCGAATTCTTCGTGGAAAGCGAGCCGGAACAGGCGATCGTCTATGTCCGCGCCCGCGGCAACCTCTCCATCGAGGAGAAGGACGCGCTGGTCGACCAGGTCGAGCAGATCGCGCTGGCCGAGCCGGGCGTGGATTCCGTCTTCGCCTTTGCTGGCGAGGGTGGGCTGAACGCCAATACCGGCGGCGCCCAGAGCCCGCGCGACACGATCGGCCAGATCCAGATCGAGATGATCCGCTGGGAGGACCGCAATCACCTGCCGGAGCTGGATGGCAATCTCGTGCTGGACCGGCTGCGGGCCAAGATGGAGCAGATCCCCGGCATCTATGTCGAGGTGCTGGACCTCGCCATGGGGCCCGGCTCGGGCAAGCCCGTGCATCTGCGGCTGACCAGCGATGATTGGGAGCCCCTCAAGGCAGCCGCGCTTGCGGCCCGGGACAAGTTCGAACAGACCCCCGGCCTCTTCGATATCGAGGACACGCTGCCCCTGCCCGGCATCGATTGGCAGATCGACGTGGACGTGGAGAAGGCCGGCCGCTACGGCGCCGACGTGGCGACCGTCGGCGCGATGGTGCAGCTCGTCACCCGCGGCATCCTGCTCGACACGATGCGTGTGGACAGCTCCGACGAGGAGATCGATATCCGCGTGCGCCTGCCCGAGAAGGACCGGCTGCTCTCGACGCTGGACAGCCTGAAGGTGCGGACCGTGGACGGCCTGGTGCCGCTGTCGAATTTCGTCACCCGCCAGCCCGTGCCCAAACTTTCGCGGATCGACCGGGTCGACCAGGCGCGGTATTACGACGTCAAGGCCGACCTGACGCCGGGGCTTGTGAAGCTGGTGGACGCTGATGGCGCGACCATCCGCGTGATCACCGCCGAGGCGGCCGAGGCCGGCCAGGCGGACCGCATCCGCGAAGAGGGTCTCACCAAGGTGCCGCTGACCGCCTCGGAACGGATCGGCTTCCTGACCGAGTGGATCGAGACGGAGGCACCCTTCGGCAATGATGTCGGCTGGCAATGGACCGGCGACGAGGAAGAGCAGCAAGAGAGCCAGGAGTTCCTCGGCAAGGCCTTCGGCGCCGCCCTGGGGCTGATGTTCATCATCCTGCTGACGCAGTTCAACTCGCTCTACAATTCGGTTCTGGTGTTGCTGGCCGTGGTCCTTTCCACCTCGGGCGTGCTGATCGGTATGCTGGTGATGGACCAGACCTTCTCCATCATCATGACCGGCACCGGCATCGTCGCTTTGGCGGGGATCGTGGTGAACAACAACATCGTGCTGATCGACACCTATATGGAGTTCTCCGGCTACATGCCGCGGATCGAGGCGATCATCCGCACCGCCGAGCAGCGCCTGCGGCCGGTCTTGCTGACCACATCTACCACCATCGCCGGTCTGACGCCGATGATGCTGGGCATCAGCCTCGACTTCTTCAATGGCGGCTACACGCTGGACAGCCCGACCGCGCTCTGGTGGAAACAGCTCGCCACGGCAGTGGTCTTCGGTCTCGGCACGGCGACGGTGCTGACGCTGGTGGTGACGCCGGCCATGCTGGCTCTGCGGGTATGGTTCTGGGAAGGCGCCTATCGTAGCCTGCGCACGCTCGGGGCGATGAGCCGCGGCAGCCGAACCGCCCGCGATGTGGCCCTGACCCGCGCGGCCCGACGCGCCCGCAGCCCGGAACTGATCTGGGTGGACGCGCCCGAAGCGCTGGACGGTGAACTCGTCGAGAGCGCTCCGCCCGTGCTGGCCGACACACGCTCTCCAGAGCTTCCCAGCCCGGACGCGCCCTCGGATGGCTCCCCGCTCAAGGCAGCGGAGTAGAACGATGCCGGGAAGGCGACTTGACTGAAGCAGGGCAAATCTCCTGCTTCAGCCGGCATCTTGCGCCGCGTCCCAGGCTGTCCTGAACTGCCAGTCCCCCCGTCGTGAGGGCGAACGGTCCTGGGAGCTGTTCGCTGCCTTGCGCAGAAGAGCATCGAGAGCGATACCGGCGCCTGCCCGTAGGATGGCGTTGGCACAGCGGCCTTCGGCCTTGATTCCGCCCAAGGGCGCTCCGTTCCACATGCCGCAACCGGCTCTTCGCGACCTCCCGATCCCGCGCAGCGAATCTTCAGGCAAAAGGCAGGCGGTCCGCTAACCGAACATCGCCTCCAGATCGACGCTCCCCCGCCTGTTCAGGTCCCGCTTATGCGCCGCCAGGAACCCGTCCGCCGCCGCCCGCCCAGCCTCTTTCAGCCGCGCAAGGATCACCGGCGACGGCACGATCTTCGTGGCCACGGACAGATCGCGCATGAAATCGTCATCGGCGATCATGTGCACCAGCACATCGCGCATCCCCTCGACTCGCTTCTCCGCGATCAGCTCATGCACGAAATGGATTGCCCGAAGCTCCCGCAGCAGCGAGGAGTTGAAGCTGATCTCGTTGATCCTGTTCTGGATGTCACCGCCCGAGTGCGGCACATCCGGCCGGAAGAGCGGGTTGATATTGACCACCACCACATCTGCCGGAAGCTCCGGCCGGAAGAGCGGGAAAAGCGCCGGGTTGCCGGTATAGCCGCCATCCCAGAAGGCCTCGACCTGGCCGCTCTTCTCGTCGAAGACCTCAACGGCCTGGAAGATCGTCGGCAGGCAACCGGAGGCCAGGATCGTCTCCGTCGAGATCTCCGCGCCTTCGAAAACCCGGATCTTGCCGGAGCGCACATTCGTTGCCGAAATGAACAGCGCCGGCCCGGTCTCGGCGCAGACCCTGTCATAGGCAAATCGCTCGACGATCCTCTCCAGCGGGTTCGCATAGAACGGCCCATAGGCGTAGGGGCTGGCAACCCGGCTCGCCATATCGGAGAGCGTAAAGAGCGGCGAGTTCTCCAGCACGGCGGCATAGAGCCCGGTCGGCGGCGCAAATGGCGCGAACCAATGCGCAAGGCGGAGATCCTGCACGCCAGCGACCTGGTGCCAGAGCCAGTCGAGATTGGCCCGTGCCGCCGCCCGGTCCTGCCCGCTTCCATCGGCAACCAGCCCCGCCTTCAGCGCCGCCCCGTTCAGCGCCCCGGCCGAGGTGCCGGAGATCCCGGCGATCTCGATCTCCTTGTCCTCCAGTAGCCGGTCGAGCACGCCCCAGGTGAAAGCGCCATGCGCGCCGCCGCCCTGCAAGGCCAGGTTGATCCGTATCATCCTCCGTCCCTTCCCGTCTCGGTGCCACATCCCGGGGGGAGGAGCGCCCTGCAAGGGCGCGACCGGGGGGCGGAGCCCCCCGCCCCCGAACAGCTCACAACGCCGTCCAACCGCCGTCGACGCTGATCGTCGTCCCGGTGATCTGGTCGGCCGCCGGCGAGCTGAGGAAGACACAGGTCCCGCCAAGCTGCTCCACGGTGGCAAATTCCTTCGACGGCTGCCGCGCGAGCATGACCTCGCGGATCACCTCCTCGCGCTCCATCCCGTATTCCTTCATCGTGTTCGGGATCTGCGCCTCGACCAGCGGCGTCAGCACATAGCCCGGGCAGATCGCATTCACCGTGATCGGCTCCTGCGCCGTCTCCAGCGCCACCGATTTGGTCATCCCGACAACCCCGTGCTTGGCCGCAACATAGGCCGCCTTGTAGGGCGAGGCGGTCAGGCCATGGGCGGAGGCGATATTGATCACCCGCCCCCAGCCGGCGGCGCGCATCATCGGCAGTGCGGCGGCCGTACAGTGAAAGGCCGAGTTCATGTTAATGGCGATGATCGCATCCCATTTCTCGACCGGGAACTCGTCTATCGGCGCCACGAACTGGATACCGGCATTGTTGATCAGGATATCGCAGGCCCCGGCCTGTTCGATCAACGCCCGGCATTCCGCGCCCTTCGACATATCGGCCTTGATATAGCGCGCCGTGACGCCGGTCTCGGCCGCAATCGCTTCCGCCAGCGCGTGATCTTCCGCGCTGTCCGTGAACGAGTTGAGCACGACATCCGCCCCGGCCCGCGCCATCTCCGAGGCGATGCCGAGCCCGATTCCCGAATTCGACCCCGTGATGACGGCCGTTTTCCCCTTGAGTGACATTTCCCTCTCCCTCTTCCTCTTCCTGTCTCGGCCGCAGCATACATGCTGCGTGTGCAAAATGAAGAAGAAGCGCGCGGGCGCGATGACGCCGCCGTGCCCCCCCGGGCACGGCGCGACCATTCAGATGGCTGAAAGCCGTCCGCGCGCGCCCGACCATCCGTTTCACACGACGCCTGAAATCCGGACTATAGGGCCGCAGGAAAATCGATTGCCGGGGACGGTCAGACGGCCTGCGCATGGCGAGTCTCGACGCGGCGATGGCGACGGAATTCCCCGTGTGTCACGGCGCTCGGTGCCCATGTCCAACGCCCGTCTGGCACTCATCCGCGGGTTACCAGCGCCCCGCCGCGAAGCGGCGCCACCGCCGCTCGAGCTCCGCTCGGCGGCAGGCCCCCCTTTCCGTTTGCCCCGCGCTCGTGTGTGTGAAACTCGGCACCAAGTTCGGCTTTCAGCGAGGCAAGGCGGCGGGCCAACCCGATCCGGTTTCGCGGTCTTCACCCGAATACGGACATCCTCAATCGTTCAACACGCGGAGCTTTTCGCGGCGTTAGGCACGGCGACAAACTTCACCCGCGACACGAGAAGCGATGGACCTAAGCGCAATCCCGCCCTAATTAGCCCGCAGCCCCAAATTCGAAGGAGAGACCTGAATGATCCTCTGTGCCGGCGAAGCCCTGATCGACATGCTGCCGCGCCTGTCCACGGCAAACGAACCCTCCTTCGCCCCGGTCGCGGGCGGTTCGGTCTTCAACACCGCCATTGCGCTTGGGCGGCTCGACCGGCCGGTCAAGTTCTTCACCGGTCTGTCCACCGATCTTTTCGGAACGAAACTTGAGGAATCGCTGGCCGCTTCCAATGTCGATGCCAGCCTGTGCAGCCGCTCCGACCGGCCGACCACGCTGGCCTTTGTCGAGCTGACCGATGGCCATGCCAAATACGCCTTCTATGACGAGAACACCGCCGGACGGCTGCTGGCCGAGGGCGACCTGCCCGCGCCGGCCGCTCTGGACGGCATCGATGCGCTCTTCTTCGGCGGCATCTCCCTGCCCGTCGAGCCCTGCGGCGCCACCTATGAGGCGCTCGCCCTGCGCGAGGCCGCTGGCAAGCTGGTGATGATGGATCCCAATATCCGCCCCGGCTTCATCAAGGACGAGCCGACCTATCGCGCCCGGCTCGACAACATGCTGGGCGTGGCCGATATCGTGAAGGTCTCGGACGAGGACCTCGAATGGATCGCCGGCAAAGGCGAGATCGGGGATCTCGCCCGGCAGATGCTCGCCCGCGGGCTGAAGATCGTCTGCGTGACCAAGGGCAAGGATGGCGTGACCGCTTACATGGAGGGTCGCGAGATCTCCATCGGCACGGAAATGGTCGAGGTGATCGACACTGTCGGCGCCGGTGACACGTTCAATGCCGGCTTCCTCGCCGGGCTGGACCGTGCCGGCAAGCTCGCCAAATCTGCGGTGGCTTCGCTGAGCGACGCGGAGATCACGCAAGCGCTTACGCTGGGCAACCGCGCCGCCGCCGTCACCGTCTCGCGCGCCGGTGCCAACCCGCCGACCGCCGCCGAGCTCGGCCTGTGAGAGCGCTGATCCAGCGGGTCACCAGCGCCTCGGTCACGGTCGATGGTGCGGTGATCGGCGAGATCGGCACGGGCGTTCTGGCGCTGGTCTGCGCGATGGGGGGCGACAGCGAAGCGGAAGCCGAGAAGCTCGCCGCCAAGCTCTCCAAGCTGCGCATCTTCGAGGACGAAGCCGGCAAGATGAACCGCTCGCTGCTCGACATCGGCGGCGAGGCGCTTGTGGTCAGCCAGTTCACGCTGGCCGCCGACACGTCGCGCGGCAATCGCCCCGGTTTCTCCGAGGCCGCGGCCCCCGAAGACGGCAACCGGCTCTACGAGCATTTCGCCGCCCATCTGGCCAGCCTCGGGCCAAAGGTCGAGACCGGACGCTTCGGCGCCGACATGAAAGTCGCGCTGCTCAATGACGGTCCGGTGACGATCTGGCTGGAGATTCCTCCCCAAACTGCCTGATCCTTGGGCAGCGAGCCTGCGAAACCCGCAGTCGATTCCGCCCGATGCCCGCTCAAGAGGCATTTTCCGCGCGTTTTTGTCCCTCAGCCGCTCGCAACCTGTTGTGCCAGCCAGATGTGCTTGCAAAGGTGAAGGCATGAGCGAAAAGACCAGTTTCTTCGATGAGTTGCACGGGCACGGGGACAGCCCCCGCCCGCCCTATGGCGACTATCACGCATGGTTTCAGGGCGAGGATCTGGCGCGGCTGCGCAAGAAATCCTCGGATGCCGAGACCTTTTTCCGCCGAACCGGCATCACCTTCAATGTCTACGGGGAAGCGGATGCCGACGAGCGCCTGATCCCTTTTGACATTGTCCCGCGCGTCCTCTCGGCGCGCGAATGGTCCCGGCTCGAACGCGGCATCGACCAACGCGTCCGCGCGATCAACGCCTTCCTGCACGATATCTATCACCGGCAGGAGATCATCCGCGCCGGCCGCGTGCCGGTCGAACTGATCGCGCAGAATGACGCCTTCCTGCCGCAGATGATCGGCGTGCAGCCGCCGGGCGGGGTCTACACTCATATCGTCGGCACTGATCTGGTGCGCACCGGCGAAGATGAGTTCTACGTGCTCGAGGACAATGCCCGCACGCCCTCCGGCGTCTCCTACATGCTGGAGAACCGCGAGACGATGCTGCAGATGTTCCCCGAGCTTTTCAGCAAGATCCGCGTCCGCCCGGTGCAGGACTACCCGACGCGCCTCTCCCGTTCGCTCTCCGCCTGCTCGCCGCCCAAATGCCAGGGCAAACCGGTCGTGGCCGTGCTCACGCCGGGCATCCACAACTCCGCCTATTTCGAGCATTCCTTCCTGGCCGACAATATGGGCGCGGAGCTTGTCGAAGGCTCGGACCTGAGGGTGGTCGACGGGCGCATCGCCATGCGCACGACCCGGGGCTACAAGGCGATCGACGTGCTCTATCGCCGGGTCGATGACGATTTCCTCGACCCGCTGAACTTCCGCCCCGACAGCGTGCTCGGCATTCCCGGCATCATGGATGTCTACCGTTCGGGCGGCATCACCATCGCCAACGCGCCGGGCACCGGTATCGCCGATGACAAGGCGATCTATTCCTACATGCCCGATATCGTCGAGTTCTATACCGGCGAGAAGGCGATCCTGCAGAACGTGCCGACCTATCGCTGTTCGGAAGCCGATAGCCTGGCCTATGTGCTCGACAATCTCGCCGAGCTGGTGGTCAAGGAAGTCCATGGCTCGGGCGGCTACGGGATGCTGGTCGGCCCGGCCGCCAGCAAGAAGGAGATCGCGGAGTTCCGCGAGAAGCTGACGGCCAAGCCGAGCAATTACATCGCCCAGCCGACGCTGGCGCTTTCGACCGTGCCGATCCTGGCCAAGTCCGGCCTCGCGCCGCGCCATGTCGACCTGCGCCCCTTCGTGCTGGTCTCGCCCAAGGGGATCGACCTGACCCCCGGCGGGCTGACGCGGGTGGCGCTCAAGGCCGGCTCGCTGGTGGTGAACTCGTCGCAGGGCGGTGGCACCAAGGACACCTGGGTGCTGGAGGAATAACATGCTCGGAAAGACCGCCGGCGGCCTCACCTGGATGTTCCGCTACCTGGAACGCTGTGAGACCACGTCCCGCCTGATCGAAACTGGCTTTCGAAACGCGCTGACCCGCCCCGCAACCGCCTCGGACGAATGGGCCGCCGTGCTCGACGCCTCGGGCACCCGTGCGGCCTATCTGGAGCGTCACGCGGCCTTCGAGCAGCATTCCGTGATCGACTTCCTGCTGCGCGACAAGTCCAACCCCTCCTCGGTTCTCTCTTGCGTGGAGAATGCGCGGATGAACGCCCGGCTCGTCCGGACGGCGCTGTCGCGCGAGGTCTGGGAGGCGGTCAATGATTGCTGGATGACGCTGAAAGGCGCGCTCGGACACAAGGTGCAGGACCGCGACCTGCCCGAGGTGCTGGCGCTGATCCGACAGCAGAACGCGCTGGTGCGCGGCGCCACCCACGGCACGATGCTGCGCAACGAGATTTTCAATTTCTGCCGCATCGGCACCTTCCTCGAACGCGCGGATGCCACGGCGCGCATTCTCGACGTGAAATACTACGTCCTGCTGCCCTCGATCAGCCATATCGGCTCGGCGCTGGACAACGTGCAATGGGAGAACATCCTGCGTTCCGTCGGCGCCCGTTCCTCCTATCGCTGGCTGAACGGGCCGGATATCTCCGCCATGGGGATCGCCGATTTTCTTATCCTCGATCATCGGATGCCGCGCAGCCTCACCTTCTGTATCGGGAAGGTGGCGTCGAACCTGCGCTATCTGGCGCTGGAATACGAGGCGCATGGGCCAAGCCAGGAGAAGGTCGAGGAAATGCTGGTGAAGCTTGAAGAGGCGGAGATCGAGAAGATCTTCGAGGACGGGCTGCACGAGTTCATCCTGGAGCTGCTTGCCGATGTCTCCGAGCTCTCCGCCACGATTGAAACCGATTATCGTTTTTACGGGTAAGCCATGCGCCTGAAGATCCTTCACCGGACCACATACAGCTATTCCGAGCCCGTGCCCTATGCGCTCCAGCAACTCCGGCTGACGGCCAAGGACCGGCCCGGCCAGAAGGTGCTCGACTGGAAGATCGAGGTCACCGGCGGCCACAAGGAGCTGAGCTTCGAGGACCAGAATGCCAACCGGGTCGTGCTGCTCTCCTATTCGGGCGACGGCCATGAGATCGTGGTCGAAGCTTCGGGCGAGGTCGAGACCCGGGACACCGCCGGTGTCTCCGGCCAGCAAGGCGGTTTCGCGCCGCTCTGGCTCTTCAAGCGGCAGACGGAACTGACCCGGCAAGGCGCCGGAATTCGGAGCCTTGTCAAAGGGCTGAGCGCCGAAGTTGAAGACCCGATCGCGCGCTGTCACGCGCTGTCCGAACGCGTTCTGGCGGCGGTGAAATACGAGAAGGGCCGGACCGGGGTCGAAACCAGCGCCGAGGCCGCGCTGGAAGCCGGCAGCGGCGTCTGCCAGGACCACGCCCATGTCTTCATCGCCGCCGCACGGCAGCTCGGCTACCCGGCGCGCTATGTCTCCGGCTATCTCTTCATGGAGGATACCGAGCACCAGCAGGCAAGCCATGCCTGGGCGGAGGTCCATGTCTCCGGGCTCGGCTGGGTCGGCTTCGACGTGCCCAACGAACTCTGCCCCGACGAGCGCTATGTGCGGGTCGCCACCGGACTCGACTATGCCGAGGCCGCACCGATCTCCGGCCTGCATTTCGGCGCCGAGGGCGAGACGCTGGGCGTCGATATCCAGGTCAGCGAGATCACGCAGAGCCAGCAGCAGCAACAGAGCTAGTATCCGACTAAAAAATTCAGGATTGACGTTTCTGACTATTTTGCTAGGTTTTATCCGGTAACACTGGAGAGACCCTTGATGCCCCTTGCCGAACGCCATGCCAGCACCGGACCGATGCGCCTTCTCGGCCTCTGCGTCCTCGCCTGCGCGCTGTTCACGCCGGGGCGGTTCCTGCAGATCGACACCCTTCTGGATTGGACCGAGGAAGACAGATGAGCCTGATGACCGAGATCGGACTGCCCGAGACAGCCGCCGAACCCCGCCCCGCCTATGACGCACGGATCATGACCGGGGCGGACGGCTTGGCCCATATTGTCCTGGACGAAAAGGTTTACACGCTGCGGATCACGAGGGCCGGTAAGTTGATCCTCACCAAATAGTGGCATCACGGGCAGGCAACCCGGAACGACGACGATCGGGTCGCGCGATCCTTTCGTTTCACGAGGTTGCCCATGCCCCGCCCGCCTGCCCTGCCAGTTTCCCCCTGTATAGACATCTGTCGCTACAGCAGGCGCGGACATTGTAGCGGTTGCTCAATGACACAAGCCCAGAAACGGCTCTTCGCAGGGTTGAAGAATACCGGGCAACGCGCGGAGTTCGTCCAGATGATCCGGGACCAGCAATCGATGATGGGCGGTTACGACAACTGGGAGGCGGCCTATGCCGGGAAGGTGAAACGCTACCCGCACGGCGAATCGCTTCCGGCCTCCGACACCGGCCGGGCCGCACGGCCGGAGCCCGAAAAAGGGTAAATGGGCGAATTTTCGGTATTCTGACCGAACTGATCCCCCGGCGGCTCTCGCACCGGCCGGCGTCACGCCCCGTCCCTGCCCCTCTTGCCAATGGAACGCCGGATCCGAAGCCAGAAAATCGACATCCGGCCCGGCGCGCCTCCCCGCGCGGCGCCGGACTGCCCCGGTTCGCCGCCTCGAGCGCCTTGGCCTTTCGTCCCAAACAGAAGAAAAGCAACGGATGGACTTGCACTCCCGCGGAACGCCGGGTCATGTGCGAGCATGGAAAAGACTGTGGACATCCTCTGCATCGGTTCGGTGCTCTGGGACGTGATCGGGCGCACCCCGCGCTCGATGGCCGTTGGCCATGACGTGCCGGGGCGGATCACGCGCTTGCCCGGCGGGGTCGCGATGAATATCGCCATGGCGCTGGTGCGCGAGGGGCTTCGGCCCGCGCTGATGACGGTGCTCGGCGAAGATGGCGAAGGCCACGACCTGGCGAAGGCTGCGGAGAGAATGGGAATGGCGACCGAGTTCGTCACCTGGTCCGACAGCTTGCCGACCGATCAATACATGGCCATCGAGGCCGAAAACGGGCTCGTTGCCGCGATTGCCGATGCCCATTCGCTGGAACGCGCGGGCGACAGCATTCTCGAACCGCTCGCCGATGGGCGGCTCGGCTCCATCGATGCTCCCTTTGCCGGCGTTATCGCGCTGGATGGCAACCTGACCGAAAGCCTGCTCTCAAGAATAGCCGACAACCCGTTGTTTTCGCAGGCAGATCTTCGCATCGCACCAGCCTCTCCCGGCAAGGCAAACCGGCTGGTGCCTCTGCTGACGCACCCGAAGGCCACGATCTATGTCAACCGGATCGAGGCCGGGCTGATCTGCGACAAGAAATTCCCCACCGCCCAGGCCGGCGCCGTGGGGCTGTGCGAAATGGGGGCGCGGCGCGTGCTTGTCACCGATGGCGGCGCGCCGATGGCCGAGGCCGGACCGGACGGCATCCGGACCGCCACCCCGCCCCAGGTCACCGTCAATCGCGTGACTGGCGCGGGCGACACGTTCATGGCCGCCCATATCGCCGCAGAGGCCCGTGGCCAGGCCGGAAACTTTGCGCTGGAGGCCGCGCTCGGTATCACGGCCGCCTATATCTCGGAGACAGGTTCTTGACGCTTCCCCTTGTTTTCTCTTCGGAAATTTCCGAGGCCCGCGCGGCCGGCAGCGCCATTGTCGCGCTGGAGAGCACCATCATCACCCATGGCATGCCCTATCCGCAGAATCTCGAAACCGCGCGCCGGGTCGAGGAGACGGTCCGGCGCGCCGGGGCAACCCCCGCGACCATCGCCGTGCTGGACGGCACGCTGCATATCGGGCTGGAACCGGCGGAACTGGAAGCGCTCGCCCAGGCGAAGGATGTCGCCAAGGTCAGCCGCGCCGATCTCGCCGTCTGCATGGCGCGCGGAGGCAATGGCGCCACGACCGTGGCCGCGACGATGATCGCCGCCCGCCTCGCCGGGATCGAGGTCTTTGCCACCGGTGGTATCGGCGGCGTGCACAAAGGCGCCGAGGACAGCTTCGACATCTCGGCCGATCTCCAGGAGCTGGCCCAGACCGCCGTTACCGTGGTCTGTGCCGGGGCCAAGGCGATCCTCGATCTGAACAAGACCTTTGAAGTGCTTGAAACCCTTGGCGTTCCTGTCATCGGATATGGGCAGGACATGCTGCCGTCCTTCTGGTCGCGCGGCTCCGACATTCCGGCACCTTTGCGCATGGACAGCGCCGCCGAGATCGCGGCCGCCCAGGCGATGCGCGCAGCGCTTGGCCTGCCCGGCGGCCAGCTTGTCGCCAATCCGATTCCCCCCGAGGCCGAGATCCCGGCGGAAACCCTTGCCCCCGTGATCGCGCAGGCGCAGCAGGAAGCCGACGATGCCGGCATTGCGGCAAAGGCCGTCACGCCTTTCCTGCTCCAGCGTATCTTCGAGCTGACCGAGGGACGCTCGCTTGAGGCCAATATTGCGCTCGTTCTGAACAATGCGCGTCTGGCCGCTGAAATCTCACGCGAAATCGTGGCGTCCCGCTAGAATTGGCCGCTTGAAATCACCCCCCGGCCTTGCGCAGCGACGGCCCGCTGCATAGCTTCTCGCGGGGAGGAAACCACGCCAGATCATGTCAAATCGCGACAGCACTCCACCGCAGCAACCGCCGCATCCCGTTCCGCGCCGCCGGCTCCTGTCCAACCTGCGCAACTCCTTCCTGACCGGTCTCGTCGTGATCGCGCCGGTCGGGTTGACGGTTTGGCTGATCTGGACCGTTGTCGGCTGGGTCGATTCCTTCGTCCTGCCCTTCGTGCCCGATCCCTACAAGCCGGAGACGCTGTTCAAGGATCTTCTCGGCGAGGACACGCGGGTCAACATTCGCGGCATCGGCGTCGTTTTCTTCCTTGTTTTCACGGTCTTGATCGGCTGGATCGCCAAGGGCCTGATCGGACGGTCGCTGATCGACTGGGCCGAGGGGCTGATCGACCGCATGCCGATCGTGCGGACGATCTACAACGCGCTGAAACAGATCGCCGAGACCGTCTTCGCCCAGACCGAGACCAATTTCGACAAGGCCTGCCTGATCCAGTATCCGCGCGAGGGGCTCTGGGCGGTTGCCTTCGTGTCGACCCATGCCAAGGGCGAGGTTTCGCGCCGTGTGCCGCGCGACAACCGGGTGATCTCGGTCTTCCTGCCGACAACGCCGAACCCGACCTCGGGTTTCCTGCTCTTCGTGCCGGAGGCCGATATCATCTATCTCGACATGTCGGTCGAAGATGCTGCCAAGCTGGTCATCTCCGCCGGGCTTGTCTACCCGCCGGACATGTCTGCCGAACAGCCGAAGACGCCGGACGGCATTCCCTACGAGGTCGAGGCGGAACGGCAGCGCGATAAACTCGACGCCTGAGCCGGGCTGGCAGCGCTCCGTCCGGGGGTGGCGCGGCTCAGGCCACGGGCATGCGCTGTTCGACGATCTCTGCGAACCAGGAACAGCCGGACGGGATCACATCATCGTCGAAATTGTATTCCGCGTGGTGTACGGCGGCGGTGTCGCCATTGCCGACGAGGATGTAGGCGCCCGGCCGCTCCTCCAGCATGAAGGCGAAATCCTCGCCGCCCATGATCAGCGGCGCCTCGCCACACTCTCCCGAGACGGTGCGGGCGATTCCGGCGGCGAAATCCGTCTCCCGCCCGGAATTGACCATGACCGGATAGTTGCGCAGATATTTCGGCCGCGCCGTGCCGCCAAAGGTCGCCGCAACCCCTTGGGAGATCTCGATGATCCGCGCCTCCGCCATGTCGCGCAGTTCCGGCTTCAGCGTGCGCGCCGTGCCCTTCAGCACCACCTTCTGCGGGATGACGTTATAGGCGTTGGAAGAGGTCTCGAAGCTGGTCACCGAAACGACGAGCTGTTCGACCGGGTTGGCGTTGCGCGACGCGATCGATTGCAGCGCCACCACGAGATGCGACGCCATCAGCGTGGTGTCGATCGTCTCATGCGGTTTGGCGGCATGGCCTCCCCGGCCCTCCAGCTCGATGCGGAAATGGTCGGCCGAGGCAAAGAACGGCCCCGGTCGGATGTGGAAACTGCCAACCTCCATGCCGGGCCAGTTATGCATGCCATAGACTTCCTGGATGCCGAAGCGCTCCATCAGCCCGTCCTCGCACATCGCCTTCGCGCCGCCGCCGCCCTCTTCGGCAGGCTGGAACACAACCACGGCCGAGCCATCGAAATTCCGGGTCTCGCAAAGGTATTTCGCCGCCCCGAGCAGCATCGCCGTGTGCCCGTCATGGCCACAGGCATGCATCACGCCGGGGGTCTTCGAGGCATAGTCCAGCCCCGTCTCCTCCTCGATGGGCAGCGCGTCCATATCCGCCCGCAGCCCGACCACCCGGCCCGCGCTATCGCTCCGGCCCCGGATCACACCGACAACACCGGTTCGTCCGAGCCCGGTCACGATCTCGTCGCAGCCGAACTGCTCCAGCAGCTCGGCCACGCGCGCGGCCGTGCGGTGGGTCTCGTAAAGCAGCTCGGGATGGGCGTGGAAATCGCGCCGCCAGGCGGTGATCTCCGCTTGTAGCTCCGCGAAACGGTTCTTGACGGGCATGTCCTGGCCTCTCCTGCGCTGTTCAGACTGCCATCATTCCGTCTCTGCGAAGCTGCGGCAAGGGATGATCATAGACGGCGAGGAAGCGTTCGAGAAGCTCTGACAGCTTCTCCCAGTCCGCGTCCCCCATCCGCGCGCGCGCATCCGCGTCCAGCGCAGCCAGGGCGGGATGGCAGGCCGCCATCGCCGCCTCGCCCTCGGCGGTCAGCGCGAGGCAGACCGCGCGTCGATCCTGCTTCGGCACGTCCCTGCGAATGTAGCCTTCGCGCACGAGCCGATCGATATACCGCCCGAATGTCGTCGCATCATGGCCGAGCAATTCGGCACAGCTTCCCTGTCGGATACCGGGATGGCGCTCGAGAACAATCAGGACGCAAAGATAGGGCGGCGGCACCGGCATCGCCTCAAGCCCTGCATCGTTCAGCCGCTGTGCGAAACGCGCAGCGACCTGCAAATAGAGTCCGGAATATGCAGCCGGACCCTCATCCTCCATTTGCGGAGTCTCTGAAACATCTATCTTCATATCATGTGTGGTAAGATCATTCCGAAGCAGTTTCAATGATGCACGCCCCGGAATCCGCACGACCCAGCGGAAGCTTTTCAGTGCATGCCCCTGCGGATCCTTCGAATCATGAAAAAGACAGCCAAAACAACCACTGGCAGCAGGATCGCCGTCGCCACGCCCTTCGACAGGCCAAGCGGTTCCAGCAGCGGATAGACCGCGTAATTGGCCAGGTTCAGCGCGTAGTAGCTGATGGCGACAACCGACAGCCCCTCGACCGTTTCCTGCAGCCGCAATGCGAGATCCGCGCGCCGGTCCATGCTTTCCAGCAGCCTCTGGTTCTGGGCCTGCCGGACGACATCGACGCGGGTGCGCAGCAGGTCGCCGGCCCGTGCCGCGCGCTGCGCCATGCCGCGCAGGCGCGCTTCGGTGGCGCGCACGGTGCGCATGGCCGGGTCGAAACGGCGCATCATGAATTCGGAGAAGGTCTGGCGCCCCTCGAACCGCGCCTCGCGCAGGACGGAAATCCGGTCATGCACGATCGCTTCATAGGCGCCCGTGGCGCCGAAGCGGAACTCCGCGGCCGCCAGCAACCCCTCAAGCTCGGCCGAGATCCCCAGCAGCCGGTCCAGCGTCTCCTCGGCCGGGGCGGTCTCGGCGGTCAGGTCGACCATCAGGCCGGATAGCCGGGCGTCGATCTCGCCCATCTTGCGGTCGAGCTGGCGGGCGCGCTGCATGCCCAGCAGCGCCATCGTCTTGTAGATCTCGATCTCGGTGAGCCTCTGAACGATGCGCCCGATGCGCCGCATGCCGAGCCCCGGCCGGACGAACATCGCAAAGCGCATATGCCCCGCGGTATCGATGCGGAAATCGCCCGCGAGGATCGCAACATCGTCAAGGACCCGCGCCGCGGCAACGCTCTCGGACACGAACCAGGCCGAGAGCCGCTCCGCCACCGCGGATTCGTCGTCGTCACGGGTCTCGATCCGGATCAGCGCCGAGCTCATCCGCGCGCCGGGCGCCTCGGCCAGCCAGTCGGCGGGCAGAAGCTCGTATTCCGCAGGATCGAAGGCGCGCGGCTCCAGCCCGTCGATAAACAGCGTGTAGGTGACGAACTCGGTATGGCATTCCCATTTCAGCTTGTGCCGGCCCAGCTCGCCGAACCAATGGGTCGCCCCCGGCTTCGGATGCGACGCGCCGAAGCGGTCCAGCAGCGCGATCAGATGCGCGCGGTCGGCGGCGCGGTCGCGGGCGGCGGCGTTCTTCGGCGCCTTGAGCGCAAGGAAGAAGACATGCCCCGGGGCGGCAAAGGCCGGAAAGGGGCGCGCATGCATTTCGCCCGCCAGCTCGTAGCGGCGCGGATGATCGGGGAGACCGGAGATCGAGGAAGCTGTCATGGTGCCAGATAAGCGGCTGGATTTGAACCTGTAAAAGGATTTCTCGGCATTCCCTTGCATACCGAAGGCGACAGGGATTTGTCGCGAACAGACGGTTTCCCCGGTTTGGCGCCACGCAGTCTGGCCCGGTGCGGCGACGGAAAGGGAAATGCCATGCAGATCGGCTTCATCGGACTGGGCAATGTCGGCGGCAAGCTGGCGGGCAGTCTCCTGCGCAACGGGCATGACCTGACCGTGCGCGATCTTGACCCGGAGGCGATGGCGCCCTTCCTGGAGCGTGGCGCGAAGGCGGGCGAGAGCCCGGCGCAGATGGCCCAGGATTGCGAGCTTCTGATCACCTGCCTGCCCTCGCCGGCGGCCTGTTCGGCGGTTGTCGAAGGGCCGGACGGGCTGCTGGAGGCGCTCGGGCCGGGCAAGATCTGGGCCGAGATGTCGACGACGGATGCCTCCGAGGTGGCGCGCATCGCCGGGAAGGTTCGCGCGACGGGGGCGGCGGCGGTGGAATGCCCGGTTTCGGGCGGCTGTCACCGCGCGGATACCGGCAATATCTCGATCTTCGCGGGCTGCGACCGGGACACCTTCGAACGCATCCTGCCGGTGCTGACAACGCTCGGGCGGCGGGTTCTGCATACGGGCGAGATCGGCACCGCCTCGGTGCTCAAGGTGATGACGAATTACCTCGCCACGGCCAACCTGGTAACGCTCTGCGAGGCGCTTGTTGTCTCGAAGGCGGCGGGGCTGGACCTGGCCACCACCTATGAGGCGATCCGCATCTCCTCGGGCAACTCTTTCGTGCACGAGACCGAGAGCCAGGTGATCCTGAACGGCTCGCGCGACATTTCCTTCACCATGGATCTCGTGAACAAGGATATCGGCCTGTTCCAGTCCATCGCGGAGGCGAACGGCGTGCCGCTGGAGGTCTCGCCCCTGCTCAACCGGATCTTCCAGGATGGCGAAGCCCGGTTTGGCGGGCGGGAGCTTTCGCCCAATATCGTCAAGCGGCTGGAGGAGGCGACCGGGCTCGACATTCGCGCCCCGGGATTTCCAGCCGAAATGGTCGATGACGAGCCCGAGGAGCCGGGATACGAGGTTGTTCCTCCGGGGCGTGAGACGATGAAAGTGTGAAAAGAGCCTGCAGCAGGCATGGGAACTGAGTTCCTATTGGCATGGAATCGAGGCGAAGCCGCCATGCCAGCGCCGGACCGTCCCGGCGGTCTGGCGCTTTGTAAACCGCGCACAACGGCTTGAACTTCTTCGGATCTGGCCGGGATAAAGTGCAGACCCCGGATGGCGTAGCACCAGCCCACGGTCCGGCGCTGGCATGGCTCCGGTTGCGTTTCATTGAAATCGCAGAGAGCCCCCCGCTCCGTCCGCAACCTTCCAAAATGAAACCGCCGATGCCCGTCACGGCCCCGGCGGTTCGTCTCCAGGAGTTGGTACCGAAGGGATCAGCTTCCGGCCGCCCGCAGCCGCACCCCGGCCTTCTGCATCGCCGCCCAGATCTTCGCATCGCGGCCATAGATGTCTTCACGATAGTTCATCTGCCCCTTCGCCTTGGCGAAGGCGGTGCGATACTGGATATGGACGGGGATCGGCTCGTCGAGGTTCACCCGCGACTCCACGCCCGTGTTCAGTTTTGACTGGAAATAGCCTTCAGGGTCGTTCGTCTGCCGCGCCAGGATCGCATAGGCGAGATCCTTGGGATCGCCCACCCGCACGCAGCCATGGGAGAACGCCCGGCGGTCGCGCTGGAACAGGTTCTTGGACGGCGTGTCATGCAGGTAGATATTGTACTTGTTCGGGAACATGAACTTCACGATCCCGAGTGCGTTGCGCTGCGAGGGCGGCTGCTTGAGCGCGAAGGGGAAGGTCGCCGCGGTGTATTTGGAGAAATTCACAGCGGAGCGGCTGATCGTCCGGCCGCGGGAATCCACCAGCTTGAGATGGCTGACCGCGTTCGGATTGCGCTTCAGCTGCGGCAGGTATTCCTTCGTCGCGATCGAGCGCGGCACGTTCCAGGTCGGATTGATGACGATGTATTCCATCACATCCGAGAATTCCGGCGTCTCCTGATTGGCGACATTCTTGCCGACAACGACGCGCGTGGAGAAGCTCTCCTTGCCATTGTCGATGATGCGGGCTGTGAATTCCGGGATGTTGACCAGGATATGCCGCTTGCCCTTGGGGATATTGGTCCAGCGCTCGCGCTCCATGGCGACGAGCACGGAGGACAATCGCGTCCGAGCGGGCACGTTGATCGCCTTGATCGTCGCCTCGCCCGCCGCGCCATCGGGGGTGAGACCGTGGGCAAGCTGGAACTGCTGCACGGCTTTCTGCAAGCTGGCGTCATAGCTCTGCGACGCCGTGCGTTTCATGTAGCCCATGGCGATGAGCCGGTTGCGCAGCGCGACGACCGCCTGTCCGGACTGTCCCGGCTTGAGCGACCCGCCGGGCACTTTCGCGCCCCAGCCGCCCTGCCCCAGCACCTGTTCGAGCTTCATCTTCTCGGCCAGCAGCGCGGTATATTGCGCCGTCTTCGGCGCCAGCGATTTCATGTAGCCATTGGGCGAGGAGTCCGAGAAGGCCTGGAGTTGCTTGACCTGGTCGCGACGCGGCAGGTCGCGGACGATGCCGCTGTCGATCTTGCGCGGGCTCATGGCGCCCGATTGCAGGTCCTGCGCGAATTGCACGAACATCTTCGCTGCCTGAACTTCGACCCGTCCCAGGTCGCGCGCCGATTTCGCGCCCTTGAAGGCGGCCTTCAGCTCGGCGGGATCATAGCGGCCCGCCGGCAGGCCGTGGATCTCGGCCGACTCCATCGCCTTGAGCAAGGCGGCCCGGCGGCGTGCATCCTTCTTGCCGGTGAAGATCGGCTTGTAGTCGCGCGTCCGGTAGAACGCCCCCACCGCCTCGTTGCCGTAAGATGCCTCCGCGACGGCTTGCTTGAATGCGGTGACCTGCGCCTGCAGCGGGGCAACCGTCCCAAGAAGAAGCGTCGCGGCCACCGCGAGCGCGAGGGACGGAAACAGCCGCCGGGTCATCGAAACACTCATATCTAAATCCTTGGAAAACACATCGCGAGGTCCGAAAAACGATTCCACGGAGCAGTCCCGACTGTCCACGCAGATCGGCTTACGGGCGGATCATCGGCCGAACTCTGTGACATCGAGTCACCGTCAATACGTAATTTTACCTGTGGCGACTCAGCCGCAGTGCCCAAACAAGGCAGAACACCGCCTTCGTTAGGCAATTTTCAGCGAATTTCTGCTCATTTTTAGGGCTTGGGCCACCGCGCGCAAAATGCGCACTTGGATGGAGAATCACTTTGTGGCATCAAAATCGCACACCTGGGGATGAGGTGTGGATAAATCCGCGACACAGCGGAGCGAGAAGAGAAACGGGACAGGCAAGGACCGATGACAGAACAGTCGGCCCCTAGGGGCATTTCGCGGCGCGGCGTCCTGACGGCGTTCGCAGCCACTGTTGTTACGGCAGCACCAACCTTCTCCAATGCGGCAGGTTTCCTTCGGGGCGCCGGTGATATCCGGCGGCTGAAGATGTATAATGGCCGCACCGGCGAAACCATGGACACGATCTACTGGATCGAAGGCGAATACATCAAGGACGCCATGAGCGAGGTCCATGCCTTCATGCGCGACTGGCGTCGCAATGAAGTGAAGAAGATCGACTTCCGGACCATCGATATCATGGCCGCGTCACACAACCTGATGGGGACGACCGAGCCCTACACGTTGCTGTCGGGCTATCGTTCTCCGGCAACCAACGCCATGCTGCGCTCGCGCTCGCGCGGTGTCGCCAAGAATTCCCTGCACATGCAAGGCCAGGCGGCAGACCTGCAATTGCGGTCGCGCTCGATCTACCAGATGGCCAAGGCCGCGAAAGCCTGCTCCGGCGGTGGGGTTGGCACCTATCGCGGATCGAATTTCGTCCACATGGATTGTGGCGTCGTCCGCAGTTGGAACGGCTGAGTCACCGCTACACCGAAACGAACCACTCACGACCAAAAGGCCACGCCCGCATTATTCCTAGCGGCGTGGTCTTTTTGCGTTTCCGCGATGGACCGGGCTTTCCCGCGTGCAGAGCGCCGAATGAGCCCCATGCTGGGAACACATCCCTGATCTCCTCGCGCGGGCGCCGGAGACAGGCGGACAGCCCCCGCACCGCCGGGAAGGCGGCCGCCCGCAAAGACCCCATCAGATTCGGATCCTGAACAGCCCCACGCACACCACGTGCGGCGCAGCGCCGCTCCACGCGCAGACCCAGCTGTTGACACCGGAGCCGCGCCTGCCGATATTTCTCGCATCACCTTGACAAAAAGCGACAAAACCGCCTTCTGACTGCCTGAGCGACCAGGGCGCCCGCGCCCCGGTCTGGCCGGAAAGCCTTGCAAGCTCGTTCAAGCTGGATTGCACCGACATCTTGCCGGTTGTCGCCCAATATGTGGGCGCGTAGACCCGTGGCATCGCGGTTTCCCGGCCCGTCCGCCGGCCCCGCCTGAGCGAGACCTGACATGCCCGATTCCAGTCTGATGCCGCGTCTTCCCCTGCGCCCCCGGCGCAAGACGCGGCGCGGTCGACAGATCGGCCCCAACACGAATGGTTGCCGCCCATGCTGAACATCCTGCCCGCCCCTCTCGCGCGTCGCCTGCCGCCGCCTTCGGATCTGCCCGTGCCGCTGCTGCCGCTGCAGCCGGTCTTCTACCGGATCGTGCGCCGCGTAGCCGCCAAGCATCCCGAGCTGTTCGAACGGCTCGGCAAGCACCAGCGCACCGACTTCATCATCGATGTCACGGATTTCCCCTTCGCGCTGCACCTGCGCCCCTACCCGCCCGCGCTGATCCTGCGCGCGGTGCGCCGCGAGCGCCTGCCGAAGCATCAAGCCGCGATTGCCGGCGATTTCCGCACCCTGCTGCGCATGATCGATGCCGAGGAGGATGGCGACGCGATCTTCTTCTCCCGCGAGCTGGTGATCTCCGGCGACACCGAAGCCATCGTCACCTTGCGCAATGCGATGGACGATGTCGAAGGCTCCATTGCCGAGGACGTGGCCGAGATGTTCGGCCCACCGGGCAAGATGGCGCTGGCGCGGCTCAACAAAATGGCCGAAGGGCCCGATTCCGAAGGAGCTTGGTGATGATTACAGGTGATGTCGTCGGCGAACTCGTCTGCCCCGCCGGGACCCCGGCCTCCCTGCGCACGGCCGTCGATGCCGGCGCGGATTCGATCTATTGCGGTTTTCAGAACGCCACCAATGCGCGCAACTTCCCGGGGCTGAACTTCACCCCCAAGGAACTGGCCGGCGCGGTGGACTACGCCCATGAGCGCGGCGCGAATGTTTTGCTGGCGCTGAACTCCTACCCGCCCGCGGGCAAGTTCGAGCTCTGGCGCGAAGCCGCCGATCTCGGCGCCGAGCTTGATGTCGACGCCTATATCGTCGCCGATATGGGCGTGGCCCGCTACATCTCCGAGAAGCATCCCGACCGGCGGCTGCATCTCTCGGTCCAGGCCGCCGCCGCCAGCCCGGACGCGATCAATTACTATGTGCGCGAATTCGGCGTGAAGCGCGTGGTGCTGCCGCGCATCCTGACCATCCCGGAGATCCACGAGATCAAGGCCGAGATCTCCGCCGAGATCGAGACCTTCATCTTCGGCAATCACGGCCTGATGGTCGAGGGCCGCTGCTCGCTCACGAACTATGCCACCGGGCTCTCGACCAATATGGACGGCGTCTGTTCGCCCGCCCATCTGGTCGAATATGTCAAGGACAGCGCGGGCAACATGTCCTCCCAGCTCGGCGGCTACACGATCGACCGGTTCGGGCCGGACGAAAGCGCCGGCTACCCGACGATCTGCAAGGGGCGCTACTGCAACGAGGTCCAGCCGGACGGCTACTACGCCTTCGAAGAGCCGATCTCGCTCAACCTCTCCAAGCTGCTGCCGGACCTGATGGAGGCCGGCGTGACCGCCTTCAAGATCGAGGGCCGCCAGCGCAGCCGCGCCTATGTCCGCAAGGTGGTCTCCGCCTTCCGCGCGGCGGTGGACGATGTCCGCGCCGGGCGCGACCCGAAACTGGCCGACCTGGTCGCCCTCACCGAGGGGCAGAAACAGACCGAAGGCGCCTTCAAGACCAAGAAATGGCGGTGACAGAGATGAAACCACGTCTGACCCTCGGCCCCATCCAGTATTTCTGGGATGCCGACACCAAGCGCGACTTCTATGCCCGCATCGCCGACGAGGCGCCGGTGGACACTGTCTATCTCGGCGAGAATGTCTGCTCCAAGCGCCAGCCCTTCTTCGACCAGCATATCGAGGAGGTCGCCGAGCGGCTGACCCGCGGCGGCAAACGCGTCGTGCATTCCGGTCTCGCCGAGGTGATGCTCAAGCGCGAACGCAAGTCCTGCGCGGACATGGCCGAGCAGGGTATGCTCGAAATCGAGGTCAACAACGCCGCTGGGCTCTTCCACCTGCCCGAAGGCAAGCCGCATCGCGTCGGCCCCTACATGAACGCCTATGGCGAGGAAACCATCGCCTGGATGGTGTCGAAAGGCGCCACCCATGTGACCGTACCGACCGAGTTGCCGGGCAGCTCCGTCGAGGTGTTGGCGAAGACGGCGGCGAAGCTCGGCATCGGGCTCGAGGTGCAGGTCTTTGGCCGCGCCTGCCTGGCCACGTCCGCGCGCTGCTACCATGCCCGCGCCTATGGGCGGACCAAGGACAATTGCCAGTTCGTCTGCGAGGAGCATTCCGACGGGATGGAGCTGAACACGCGCGACGGACAGAGCTTCCTGCGGGTGAACGGCATCCAGACGATGTCGCATTCCTATGTGAACCTCTTCGCGGAAGTGCCGGCGATGGCGGCGATGGGCGTGACCGATCTGCGGCTGATGCCGCAGGATACCGACATGATCGAGGTGGCCCGGATCTTCGACGATATCCGCGACGGCCGCGGCGACATGGAGACCGCGCAGGCCCGTTTCGACGCGCTGAGCTTCGTTGCCCCGCCCTCGAACGGCTTCTGGCACGGCGAGGCCGGACATCGCAGGATCACCGCCAAGGCGGCCGCGCTGGCCTGATCTGCGCCGGTCGACGAAGTTTTCATGGACAGCCCTTCTCTCTCCGGCTCTTGTTGGAGCGGGATAGAAGGGGGCGTTCATGGTTCACAAGCAAGCGACGGCCGAGGAAGTCAGCGGCATCACCGATATGGCGATCGCGGCCTTTGACGCGGCCGATTACACGCGCGCCTCGAAACTGGCGCGGCGCGCGGCGGGGATGTCGGCGGGGCTCGAAGATTCGGTTCGGTTGGTGATCCTGCTGGATGAGCTGGGCGAGGACGGCCCGGCGGACCGGCTTCGCAGGCAGATCATGGAGCGGATCGAGACGGATTCTCTGGAGACCGAGATCGGCGCGGCAACGCTCGCCAATCTCGGCGACATCGCCCAGTCCCTCGGCGCCGATGAAACCGCCGAAACGCTGCTGATGCGCGCGCATGAGGCGGCGGACACCAATGGCAAGGCCGAGGCGCTGCTGCTACAGCAATTGCTCCCGAACGGCGAGATCCGGCGGCTGCTGGAGATCTGGACCCGGTTCGTGGCCCGCTGCACGGGCGACCAGAAGCCCCGCGCGGTCCTGACGCTTGTGCTGGCGCTGACGCATTTCGGCCATCGGGAGCAGGCGCGCGCGGTGCTGGAGACGGCCCGTCCTCTCTTCGATGACAGCGCCTTCGAGACGGCGCTCGAAGAGATTTTCGGCGATGGACCGCAGCAGAACCAGCGCGAGATGGCGGCCCAGCTCTTCGATGGCTTTGCCAACACCTATGACAGGAACCTGAAATCGATCGGGAACAATGGCCCGCAGATGATCAGCCAGATGCTCGAACGGATCGGGATTGGCCCCGGGGCCGGGCTCTCGGTCCTCGATGCCGGCTGCGGAACCGGACTCTGCGCGCCGCTGCTGCGCCCCTGCGCGCGCCATGTCCATGGCTGCGATGTCTCGATACAGATGCTGGAGCTGTGCAAGCACAAGGGCGTCTACGACCTGTTGACCCGCACCGATCTCAACACCGCCCCCACCCTGCCCGAGGGTCCGTTCGACCTTGTCGTCTCCGGCGACGTCCTGGTCTATTTCGAGGATATCTCGGACGTTTTCCGGAATATCGCCGGCGTCCTGCGTCCCGGCGGCTGGTTCGTCTTCACCATCGAGGATGCAACGGAGGAGGGCCCGGCCACCGGTTACCAGCGCCGCAGCTCGGGGCGCTACGCCCATACGCTGGACCATGTTGCGGACAAGCTCGCCGCCGCCGGCTTCTCGCGTCCGAAAGCCGAGTTCGCGGATGTCCTGCGCCATGAGTACCGCCAGCCGATCCAGGGCCGTGCCATCGCGGCCCAGAAACTGGCGATTTTCGGCGCGGCTGGCTGAAACCGCCCATCGGACATGAAAAAGGCCGCTCCTTTCGGAGCGGCCGATCCGTGTCGTCCTTCAGGACGATCAGCCGACCAGTTCGAGGCCGGAGAAGAAATAGGCGATCTCGACGGCAGCGGTTTCCGGCGCGTCGGAGCCGTGGACCGAGTTTTCCCCCAGCGACAGGGCAAATTCCTTGCGGATGGTGCCGTCAGCGGCTTCGGCGGGGTTGGTCGCCCCCATGACTTCGCGGTTCTTCAAGATCGCGTCCTCGCCTTCGAGCACCTGCACGACGACCGGCTCGGAGGTCATGAACGTGGTCAGTTCGTCGAAGAAGGGGCGCTCCTTGTGCACCGCGTAGAAGACGCCGGCCTGGGCCTTGGTCATCTGGATGCGCTTCTGAGCAACGATGCGCAGGCCGGCGGCCTCGAACTTGGAGTTGATGATGCCGGTCAGGTTCCGCTTGGTGGCGTCGGGCTTGATGATGGAGAGCGTACGTTCGGTGGCCATTGGAGGTCTCCCTGGGCGATAATGAATTCCGTTGCGCCCTAGCATGGGGGCGCCGGGTTGAAAAGCCCCGGACCGCCCGGTCGGTTGACGATCCATGCAGACATTGCCTGAGCGCGCAGAGCGGCGCCGCACAGGGCCCGGGCACTTAGAGCGGCCGGCGTCCTGCTGCCGCTGTGAAAACGCCGGCTCCCGGCCGCTGCGGATTGCGTTTAGTCGGCCGCTGAAATGCAACAAGGCGCCTCACGGGGAGGCGCTGACGAGTGCGCGCATCGGCGTTGGGGCGCCCGCTCGGCAGACGCGGAATAGAGGCGATTCCGGCTGTCGGCGCGTCGGCGCCGCGTCAGTTATGCTGCTGGTTGCGCTGCTGGGGCGGGCCGCCCTGCTGCATCGGGCCGCGGTTGGAGCGGTCGCCCTCCCGGCCCATGTTTCCCTGCAGGTTGCGGGACCGGCTCTTGAGCCGATCGGCAAATGCCGCACGTTCGGCCGCAGACATGCCTTCCAACTGCTGGATCATCACCTCGAGCCCGACATCGCGGCTCCGGGTCGCAAGCTCGGATTGCCAGGCCATCGCCGCGCGCAGCGCATTTGCGTCAAACGGCTCCGCCCGGATCGCGTCGAGCGTCTGGACATAGGCGTCGCGCCACTCCTTGCGGCCTTCGCGCAGCTTCGGCTTGAAGCTGCCGGAGGCCTTTTCCAGCTGCTTGCGCTGGTCGGGATCCATTGCCATCAGGTAGGGCGCCAGGCCGAGATCCCGGGCGATCATGCGCGGATGCTCTTCCCCGCGCGAGACATTCAGGATCGCCCCGCCGACAATGCCGAGGATCACCATGTTCAGGGCCAGCGATGCGAAGAGCAGAATCCGGAGGCCAAGCCGGCGGCGCGGCTTGGCGGGAGCTTCGGGCGTTGGGACGTGTTCGCTCATCTCTTGCGGCTCCTATCCATCCGCCTGCAGGTCGTCGAAGGCCGGCAGCGAGTCGCCGATATTCATCTCGTATCCGTAATTGCTGTCCAGCACGGACAGGGTCAGGTCGTCGAAGGCCGTTGGAGGGTTGTAGCCGATCCAGACCCCGGCCACGGTCGCCGTGGCCAGCCCCGCAACCGCCGGCCAGCCGCCGATCGCATCCAGAAGGCTGCGCAGCAGACCGCGTGATCGCGGCGCGGGCACGGCCACAACCGGCTCTTCCGGCATCGCCGCCGCCATCCCGTCCTGCGCCTCATAGGCATCGGCCAGGACCCGTGCCAGCAGGTCCGGCGAAGCGTCCTGCGCGGTGTCTTCCCGCAGGGACTCCAGCAGCGCATCCAGCTCGCGCTCGCTATGCTTGTCGAATTCAGCCGTCATCGCTCAACCCCAGTTCTGCGCGGCGGCCCTTCAGCAGGCTGGCCAGCGCTCTCTTGCCCCGGGCGGTCAGACTTTCGACCGCCTCGACGCCGATTTCCATCACAGCGGCAATCTCGGGATTGGACAACCCCTCCAGGTGGCGCAGCACCACCGCCGTCCGCTGCCGCTCCGGCAATTCCGCCAGCGCGGATTTCAACGCCGCCATCCGGTCCGCTTCCTGCAGACGTGCCTCGGCGCCGGGCTGCTCGTCCTCGGGCTCCACGCCTTCACCGAAAGCGTCGTCCAGACCCACCCCGCGTCGCCGCCGCAGCCGGTCGGTGCACAGGTTCGACGCCACCCTGTAGAGCCATGTCGAGACCTGCGCCTCGCCGGCCCGCCAGTCTGGCGCGATCTTCCAGAGCCGCAGCATCGCCTCCTGCGCCACGTCCTCGGCCTCGGAGCGGTCCCCGAGCATCCGCCCGGCCAGCGACAAAACCCGCGGCGTCAGGCGCAGCGTCAGCACGCGCGCCGCCGCCCGGTTGCCGCCCGCAAAGAGCGCCAGGAGGGCTTCGTCCGTCAGCTCGGAGTCGGCGTCGAGTGGCATGGTCATGGTTTCCGTGGCCTAGCCTTGATCTCCCCCCGGACGCAATGGCCCCGGGGAAAAGCCCCGCGCGACGCCTCGCCGCGCGGAGCCGGTCTCACCGGCGCGATCAGTTGCGCCAGAAAGGAACGAAGCCGCGATCGCCGCGGTCGCCACGACCGCTCTTGCCGCCACGGTCGCCCTTGCCGCCGAACCGGCCTTCACGCATGCCGTCCTGGGCCATTTCCTGCATCTTGGCGAATTCCTCTGCGCTCAGCGCGCCGTCATTGTCGACATCGAAGCGCTGGATCATGCGCTCGCCGCGCTCGGTATCGGTGCCGCGCTTGCCGACACGCTCGCCCATGGCCGCCTTCATCTCCTCTTCGGAGACAAACCCGTCCTTGTCGGTGTCGAACCGGGAGATCATGGCTTCCTGGCGCCGGGCCTGGCGGTCGAGCTTCGCGGCCTCGGCGGCGGCGGTCATCTCGTCGCTGCTCAGCTTGCCGTCGCCATCGGTGTCGGCATCCTGGAAGCGCTTGGTCGCGGCCGCGTCGGCAAAGGCCTTCAGCTCTTCGGTGGTCACCTTGCCATCGCCATCGGCATCAAGCTCGGCAAAGCTCGGCGGATCCATCATCGGGCCCATCTGGGCGCCGCCAAAACCACGGGCGTTCGCGCCGGTGGTGACGAGAAGGCCAGTGACGATTGCGGTGGTCAGGAGTGTAATCCGGGTCATGTTTCGTTTCCTGTTCTGTGAGTGCTTTGGGCGACTGTTCTCGCCGTTATGCTACTCCTACGGGCCGGCTCGGGGCTTCCGTCGCCATTTCGCAGTTTTTTTGTTTTTTCTACCAAACCGCACAGCCGGGGCGCATCGGAGCCGGACCCGCTTCCCGACCCGAAACTGGCTTCAAAATTCTGTATTCATGCGCTTTTCATAGATTATCCCGACCGTCGCGCCGCGAAAAGGAAACGGTTTTCGACCGGTTCCGATCCAGCCACCTCCCCCGCAAGGATCTGCAACCCGCGCCGTTTCAGCCGCGCTCCAGCACGAACATGTCCAGCTCGGCGGTCGAGAGGGTCGGGTCAATCTCGAAGCCCGCCTTCTGCAGGACCCGGGCGGAGGCGGGGTTGTCCCTGTCGACACCACCGAGCAGCCGCAAGCGCCCTGCCCCCTCCACCGCCGCGACAAGCCCGGACACAAGTTCCGATGCCAGCCCCTGCCCCCAGGCAGATTCGGCGAGCAGGTAACCGATATGCAAGCTGCGCCGCGCCTGTATCTCTTCGCCCTGCGCCAGCAGAACCAGCCCGACAAGCGCGCCGCCTTCTCGGCGCTCGACCAGCAGCACCTCGCTCTCCGCAGCCCTCGCATCGATCCAGCCCGCGATCCCGCCCCCGGCCTCGTGCAGCTGCAGCGACGGCGGAAGATGCGCCAACACGGGGTCGGTCAGGATGCCGGCCAGCGCCCGCTCGAGCGCCGCGCGCAGCGGGGCGTCCTCCAGGGTCCGGCGCCAGCCATGGACCGAAAGCCGCGGTGTCGTGAACCGATCCACGATCATCGCCGCGCGCCGCCCTGCGCCTCGGGCAGGACCAGCTCGAACACCGCCGCGCCAAGGCAGCGCCCGTTCACATGAATGCGCAGTTCATGGCGCCCCGGATAGAGGGTGAAGGTGGTCGCATCGCCCTTGAAACGGTGTTTCTTGCGCAGCGTGACGGTCTGTCCCGCCGGCAGCACGGTATCCTTCAGCCGGAACACCTTCTCGCCCCGCCGCCCGCCGGCTTTCTCGAATTCCACCACGTAATTGACCAGAACCGGCACCGGTTCCGCCGCCTTCAGCGCCACCGTCAGCTCGAGCTCATCCCCGATCGCGAGCGGGTCCGGCGACAGGTCCAGTCCCTCCAGCGTGACCGGCGCCTCCGCCCTGTAGCCCAGCAGCGCCAGCGCCCGCCCGTCGCCCGCCTTGAGCAGGGTCCGCGACGCGTGACGCGCCATCCAGGCCATTTCCTTCGGCGCCTGCCGCCCGGCATCGCGCCAGGCCTCCAGCCGCGCAAGCACGGTTTCCGGGTCGCGCTTGGCAATATCGTTGAGATGGTTGGCAACCGAGCGTGTCACATAGCGCGTTGGATCGGCGTGGAGCCGGTCGAGAAGCGGCAACGCCCGCTCCGGCGGCAGCGAGATCGCCCGCGCCCAGGGCAGCTTCGGCCGTGTTCCCTCGCTGACCAGCCGCCGGACATGGTAGTTGGGATGTTCTGCCCAGAGCGCCATCCGGTCCAGCACCTCCTCCGGCCAGCGGTTCAGGAAGGCCCGGATCGACATCTCCATCGTGAATCGCTGCGTCAGCGCCTCCAGCAGCTCCAGCGCCGGTCCGGGCTGTTCCAGGCCCAGCCGCTCCACCACCACGCCAAAGGGCGCGAGGATGAAATCGCCGAAATCATCGTCGCTGAGGGTCGGGTCGAGCGGCTCCGGCAGCGCGCGCGCGATCACCGCCGCAGCGGCGGGAAACGCCGCAGGCAGCCGCGCCTGCAGGCAGTCCGCAATCCAGTCGATCCGCTGTTTCAGTTCCAGCTCGGGAAAGCGCGCGACGGCCTGTTCGACGAGACCCTGCCCGTCGAAACCGGGCGCCGCCGCCTCCATCCAGCCGGCCAGCAGGACCATCTTCTCGCGATTGAAAAGCTGGTCCTTGAGGCTGAACCCCGCGTTGCTCACATCGACAGGTTGGTTGCGCCGCCATCGAGCAGGACATTCTGTCCGACGATGTATTGCGCCTGCTGGCTGCAGAGGAAGGCGCAGGTGGCCCCGAAATCCTCAGCCGTGCCGTATTTCCCGGCCGGGATCGTCGCCAGCCGCGCCGCCCTTGCCTCATCGACCGTGGTCCCGGCCTGCGCGGCGGCCCCGGCATCCAGGCTCACCATCCGGTCCGTCGCATGGATGCCCGGCAGGAGGTTGTTGATCGTCACCCCGCTCGACGCCACCTGCCGCGCAGTTCCGGCCACATAGCCCGTCAACCCCGCCCGTGCCGCATTGGACAGGCCCAGCACCGCCACCGGCGCCTTGACCGAAACGGAGGTGATGTTGACCACGCGGCCCCAGCCGCGCGCCATCATGCCGGGAAGCTGCGCCTTCATCAGCGCGATCGGAGTCAGCATATTGGCGTCCAGCGCACCGATGAAATCCTCGCGGTCCCAGTCGGACCACATGCCCGGCGGCGGCCCGCCGGCATTGGTGACGAGGATATCGACTTGCCCGGCAACCTCCAGGACCTTTTCGCGACCGGCCTCATCGGTCACATCCGCCGCCACGGCCTCGACCGAAACGCCATGCGCCGCACGGATCGCCTCCGCCGTCGCCTCCAGCGCCTCTGCCCCGCGCGCATTCAGCACCAGGTCGCAGCCCGCTGCCGCGAGCGCCTCCGCACAGCCGCGCCCCAGCCCCTTGGACGAGGCCGTCACAAGCGCCCGTTTGCCCGAAATTCCCAGATCCATGTGATTTCCTTCCATCCGCCGCGCCCTTTCCGGGCCATTGCGCGGCAGACTGCACCGCCATCCGCTCCCCCGCAACCCCAAGGCAATTGACCCGCCCCCCGAAGGGGCGCTATCGGAGAGGATCAGAGCATCCTCCCGCCCGAAGGCTCCATGACCGACACCGTTCTACAGGCCGACTACCATTGCCACGCGCTGCCCGGCGCGGCCTTCTCCGTGATTTCCGGCGCCAATCTCGGCGACCCGTTGCTCGGCGTCGAGGAGCTGTGCGCGGGCGATGTCTACCGGCTGGCGCAATCGGCGCAGGCGCTGCAGCTCGGCGTCAACGACCGGACCAGCCGCGGCGGCCGGGTGCTCTCGGGCGACGCGGACGGCCAGAAGCTTGCCGACGATACCGAGATCGGCCAGCCCGGCGCCGCGCTGCACCTTGCCGCCCGGCTGACCTTCCTCGCGCCGGAAGGCCAGAAGGTCGACCTTCTGCTGCTCGAACTGACCACCGAGGACGGCACTGACTATGCCGCCGTGCCGATGGAGCCGATGGAGCCCGGCCGCGGCCACACGCTGATCGGCATCGATGCCGCGCCGGGCCCGGTTCGGCTCGCCGACATCACCTCGCTCGCCTTCGGCCGCGGCACCCATGTCACGCTGGCCGATGGCCGCCAGATCGCTGTCGAGGATCTCAAACCCGGTGATCGCGTCCTGACCCGCGACCACGGCCCGCAAGCGCTGCGCCATGTTTTCCATCGCACGATCCGCGCCGTGGGCCCCTATGCGCCCGTCATCATCCCGCGCGACACGCTGGGCAATGCCGGCGACCTCGTGCTGTCGCAACAGCAGCGCCTCTTCATCTACCAGCGCGGCGTGGACCGGCTGACGGAGACCGCGGAGATGCTGGTGAAGGCCGGCTATCTCGTCGACAATGAACGCATCTTCCTGCGCCCCGGGGGCTATTCGGATTTCTACACGCTGGTCTTCGATCACCACGAGGTGATCTATGCCGAATGCATCCCGGTCGAGAGCCTGGAGGTCAATGCCGCGACCCTGCACTCGCTGCCGGAAGAGATCGCCAGGGAGCTGCCCGATCTCGACCACCGGCCGCATTTCGGCACCGAGGCCGACCGCAAATCCGCGCGCGCCGCGCGCGAGAAGCTCTTCAAGGACCGCAACCCGTTTGGCTAACCCGCCCGGAAAGACCCGCACCGGCCGAGCCGCCTAGCCGGGCCGAAGCTGCCGCCCGCTTCCGGGATCGGGATCAGACCAGCGCCTTGATCACCGGCGTCCACTGTTCGCGCATCGGCCGGTAGACCGCCTGCGGACGGTCGAAGATCGTCATGCCCTGCTCGGCCAGATCCCCATAGGCGGTCCGCTCGGTGATCCGCGCCGCCGGCGCCTGCCCGACCTTCTCGAAGAACATGTCCAGCCGCTCGGTTGCCTTGCCGCGCGTCTTCACCCGGTTGGCCACCAGCTCGATCCGCACCTTGCCCTTGCGGATGCGCTTGATCTCCTGGAGATCCCTGAGGAAACGCTTGGTCGAATCCGCGTCGAAGAAGGAGGGCATGACCGGGCAGATCACCGCCTTGGCCTCGGCCACGAGCTTCTGCGAATCCGCATCATAAAGCGCGCCGGGGGCGTCGATGATAACCCAGTCGATCCCCTTCGGGGTCTCGCCGAGGGATTTATGCGAGGTCCAGTCCAGATGGGTAATCGGATTGACGTCCTTGGGGCGCCGCTTGAGCCAGCGCGTCGTCGATTTCTGCAGGTCCGCATCGGCCAGCGCCACCTTCCAGCCGCCATCGGCCAGCGCCGCCGCCAGGGTGATCGCCGTTGTCGTCTTGCCGCAACCACCCTTGCGATTGGCGATCAATACGGTCTTCATCTGCTCTCCTCCTCAGCGGAATAATTGGTCTCGATAAACTGGCGGATGAACCCCCGGACCTCGCGCGCAGCACTCGTATCCATCTCCTCGCACAGGCGGATGAAGCGGTCCCGTTCCTCGGCCGTGATCCGGATCAACAGTTGCGCGTCCTTCTTCTTTTTCCCGGTCATGACATCCTGCGCCTATCAACTGTATATCTTGTGTATATACATCCCGCCTGAATGCAAGGGATCCTGGCCGCCGCCCACGCCAGTGGGCTGACAAAGCAAAAGGCAGCCATGTCTGGCTGCCTTTCAGGTCGGTTCGAATTGTGTCTTGGGCGCCCCGTCGGCGCCGCCATCAGGCGGGCCCGACATCAGACGCCGTAGACGGCCTTGCGGGCGATGCCGGCCGCATTCGCGATGTCGAGATCGTTGTCGAGGGCGGTTTCCAGCGGCATCGCGCGCAGTTCGCGCAACGTCCGTGCATAGGCAGCCCGCTTCTCGGCAGTCCGGCGGAGGGAAGCGATTAGTTTCAAGATGTTATCTCCTGTTTCTGTCTGGTTTTCGTTTCGTTTGCATACCCTATATGGGCCTCATGTTAGCGCTAAACCAGCGCCAGAATCGCAGATCCGTCATGCGTTTTCCGCAATCTCAGAAACCCGCCCTACGACCTCCCCGGAATCCCGGACCGGCGCGCGCGCCGCAGGGGTCCGGCCACGGGAAATCCGGGCGGGCCGGGTTTTGGACTTGAAGGCACGGCACGCGAGCCACTAGGTGTCTGCGGAGCAAACTCGCGAAAGGCTTCCCGATGCCCCCGACCCCGCAACCGACCGAAGAGCGCAGGCTCTGGACCGATACACTGGCTGAGATGATCGGCTCGGGCGAGACGGAGCGTGGCAAGAAAGTCTCGCGGCTCGGCTTCTTCTGCGAGCCTTACCGTCCGCCGTCGGGGATCTTCGCCGACACGGTGATCAAGGTTTACCGGACAGCGGCCGGGGCGGATCTCGAACGGCTCGTCCGCGCCCATGACGCCTATATCGCCTTTCTGCGCGACAGTGGCGTGCAGGTTCCCGAAACGCGGATCCTGCTGGTCCCGGTCGGAGGCCGGGAGATTCCGGTGATCGTGCAGGAAGCCCTGCCGGCGGAGACGATGATGCGTGCCCGAATGGTCGGCACGCCGCTGCCGGAAGCGATGTCGGCGATGCAGGCTGCCGGCGAGGTGATCGCGCGGTTCTGGGCTTATGCCGCGGGCCGCGAGGAGCGTGTCGGGTTTCACCCCTCGATCCGCAACCTCGCCATCATCGACGGGGTCGGTGTCTTCTTTGACAGCTTCCCGCCGCTGATCGACTATTCCCACGCGGAGATGGGTCAGGCGCTGGCCAGTTTTTCGTCCAATCGCTGGCTGCGCGCGGTAGCGCCCTTCATGCGCAAACGCATCGAGGGGATCCAGGACGAGTGGTATGATCCGATGGACAATCTCGTCGGCCTTGTCGGCAGCGCCTGCCGGCTGCGGCCGGATGACAGCGCGCGGTTCCTCGACTGGGGACGCAGCTTCGCGGCCGAGCGGATGGGAATGTCGCCGGAAATCATCGCCGCCGAGCTTGCCGAACCGCCCAAGCTGCCGGGCTACTGGCGCGCCGTGCGCACCTTGATCGGCAAGACCGGCACACCCGATCAGCGCTGAGGCGGGACATCCCTCCGGACGCAGCGCCCCTGTGTGTCTCTCAGGCGAGTCAGACCGGGCCGCAAACCTTCTCGGCCGCGGTCCGGATCCGCTGACGCTGTTGGATCCAGCCCTTGCTGCTGCGGGCACTGTTGGTGGTGATGCCCTTGACCTCGGCAAGGGTCGATGTCGGAAGCTGCGCAATGCAGCTATCGGGCACACCGGCAGATCGCAGCCGAGGCGTCATGGACAAGCGGAGTTGCTCCGTGCCGGCATTCGTGCCCGGCGCAGCCGGGGTCGTCGGTTCGCATCCCGCGAGCGCGATCACGCTTGCAATGCCAAGTGCAAGGAGCTGTGCTGTCTTCATCGGGCTGTCCTTTCCTGCGACCAATCCACGAGCTTCAACCTAGGGCTGTCCCCTGCCCCTGTCGAGCCAACCGGAGGCCGGGCGCTCCGCAAAGCCGTGTCAGATCATCATTTCCTTGGTCGCGCTCAGCTTCAGATCCGGGAAATCGCGCTCGACGCGGTCGATGTCCCATTGCAGTCGGGTGAGATAGACAAGGTCACCGTCATTGTCTTTGGCCATGTGGCCCTTGTTGGAATCGGCAAAGCGCTCGACCTTGTCCTTCGGGCCGGTCAGCCAGCGTGCGGAGGTGAACTGCGTCGGCTCGAACCGCACGGGCAGCCCGTATTCCAGCTCGATCCGGCTGGCCAGCACCTCGAACTGGAGCTGCCCGACCACGCCGACAATGAAACCGGAGCTGATGATCGGCTTGAAGACCTTGGCAGCGCCTTCTTCGGCGAATTGCATCAGTGCCTTTTCGAGATGCTTGGCCTTCATCGGATCGCCGGCGCGGCAGGTCTGGAGCAGTTCCGGCGCGAAGCTCGGGATGCCGGTCACTTTCAGCGCTTCGCCCTCGGTCAGCGTGTCGCCGATGCGGAGCTGGCCATGGTTCGGAATGCCGATGATATCGCCGGCCCAGGCCTCTTCGGCCAGTTCGCGGTCGGAGGCGAGGAAGAGCACCGGGTTGGAGATCGCCATCGGCTTCTTCGTACGGACATGGGTGAGCTTCATGCCACGCTTGAAATGGCCCGATGCCATGCGCAGGAAGGCAACGCGGTCACGGTGCTTGGGGTCCATATTCGCCTGCACCTTGAAAACGAAGCCCGAAACCTTCGTCTCTTCCGGCGCGATCTCGCGCGGGGAGGCCTTCTGCACCTGAGGTTCGGGGCCAAACGCACCGATCCCGTCCATCAGCTCCTGCACCCCGAAGGAATTGATTGCGGAGCCGAACCAGATCGGCGTCATGTGCCCTTCCAGCACCGCCTGCGGGTCAAGTTCCGGCAGCAGCTCCTTGGCCATTTCCAGCTCTTCGAGGAAACTCTCCAGCAGCTCGGCTGGCACATGTTCGGCCAGTTTCGGATCGTCCAGCCCCTCGATATGGATGCTCTCGGCGACCTTGTTGCGGTCGGCGCGGTCCATCAGCTCCAGCCGGTCGCGCAGGATGTCATAGCAGCCGATGAAATCCGCGCCCTTGCCGATCGGCCAGGCCGCCGGGGTCACGTCGATGGCCAGGTTCTCCTGGATCTCGTCGATGATCTCGAACGTGTCGCGGCTCTCGCGGTCCATCTTGTTGCAGAAGGTCAGGATCGGCAGGTCGCGCAACCGGCAGACCTCGAAGAGCTTCTGCGTCTGGCTCTCCACGCCCTTGGCGCCGTCGATCACCATCACCGCCGCGTCCACCGCCGTAAGCGTCCGGTAGGTATCCTCGGAGAAATCCGAGTGGCCCGGCGTGTCGACGAGATTGAAGCGGAACTTGCCGAAATCGAAGGACATGGCCGAGGCCGAGACCGAAATCCCGCGATCCTTCTCCATCTGCATGAAATCCGACCGCGTCCGCCGCGCCTCGCCCTTGGCGCGCACCTGTCCGGCCATCTGGATGGCGCCCCCGTAGAGGAGGAATTTCTCCGTCAGCGTGGTCTTGCCGGCGTCCGGGTGCGAAATGATCGCGAAGGTCCGGCGGCGGGCAATCTCGGGCGGGAGCGCGGGGCGGTTCGTGGCGGTGTCCAACATGGGCGCCGTATAGCGGCGGGCGCGGGGTTGCGCAATTGGCGCGGACGCGCGGCGCTCAGAAACGCGGATCTGCCGGGATGCTCGGTTTTGACGCCGGGGGCATGCCAATGGACCGAGCGTCCTTTCGCTGCGAATGCAACGTGAGATGGGCCAGCGCCGGCTCGCTGGAACGGGGTGGCGCTGGCACGGCTTCTGCGCCGTGCCGAACTGACCGACGCGATGGTCGGTTGGTCGCTCACCAGCCTCCAACTCAAGCTGATCAAGATTGGGGCCCGCGTTACGCCCGCCCCGTCACCTTCCAATTGGCGGAGGGTGCGTTCCCAGGCTTGATGGTCAGTGCCATTCGCGCCGCAGAACGCCGATTGCGAGCGCCACCGTCCTGCGCTTGATTGCGGCATTGGCCAAACAGAACGAAAGCTGCAGCTCAGATCTGTCCGGCGCTCTGGGAAACCGTAGCTCCGACGCAGGGATGACCTTGGTGCGCGATTCACCTCGTCAGGCTGACCATGCGGTCAGACGGCAGGACAGTTGACCAATGCCGCCTGAGACGCGAAAGGTTTGATTGCGTCAACAAATTTAAACAAAATCAGGGATTGTTTCCCCCAAAAGTCCAATCGAACCACCTTAGTGCAAAGATTGTAGCGTTCATGTGTTTGGAAGATTGTCAAACTGCCTCAAATACTTCACGCTCCCGAGGTACATTGCAGTTTTGGAGAAACAAATGAGACAATTCATCTTCGTTTTGGCAGCCGTTTTCATGGCAGCCTTTACCACCACGGCTTCGGCCACTGTCGTCAATCCAGCCGGTGATACCGGCGGCTTCTCTTGGTCTGGTGGCCTGGGCGCGAGCACTACTTTTGACGGCCACGATACGCTGTCTCTTACTGTTGCCAAAGCATCGACGGTCACGTTCAGTGTTGTTGATTGCTGCCTTATCGGCGATGCCTTCGCGCTCTTGGTCGATGGCGCCAGCGTGGCGTGGGATAGCATCACGAATCCCGGCGGCGTCGGCGGAAACTTTGCGGCATCCGTAGATCTGCTGCTGGCGGCTGGCGCGCACACCTTTGACCTGACGGTGACGGCCGACTGCTGCGGCGGCGGCGGTGGCACCTGGGCTACGACTCCAGTGTCAGCCGTTCCCGTCCCCGCAGCGGGTCTCCTGCTGCTCGGCAGTCTTGGCGGTCTGGTCGCAATGCGCCGCCGCAAGACGTCGTAAGGTACACCCGACTGACCAGACTTCTGATTGGCCCCGGTTCACGCCGGGGCCTTTCGTTTGAAGCGCCATCAAACCGGTTCGATATCCCCGTCGACGCGCGCGGCATGAAAGCCCGCCTCCCACGCCGGAAACGACACGCCGACGATCGCCGCCCGCGTCTCCGCCATCGGGTCCTGGGAATCCTGCAAGTCGTGCCTGGTCCGGAGCATGCCCGAGATCATTTCGTTGGCGCGAAACACTTGGTGTTCGTAGGGCTTTATCAGCTTGCAAGGAGGTACGGACGGCCCCAGCCCCTTCCTCAAGCGTCACGACCTGCCGCCCATACACGCCATGAGAGGGAAACCGCATGGCCCGACAGAACCGAGTCCTCGCAACAGGTGAAATCTGTACCGCACCCCGCCCGCGGCCTCTTCATGGGAAATCGCGGCATCCTGCATGACGCAACCGGCCAACTCGGCCCTGCCCGCTGGCGGCATCGGAACTGGGTCTGCTGCCGGCTCGCCTTCAAAGGCCGCCACCGCAAGCTGTTGAAGCCGGGCCATTATACGGCGCTGTTCTTTCTCGACGAGGCCGTCGCGCTCGCCGCTGGACACCGACCCTGTGCGGAATGCCGGCGCGCCGACTACCTCTCCTTCCGCGCAGCCTGGGAGGCCGGTCTCGGCCCGGATACCGTTTCCGGGGTTCTGGAAACAACGTCGGCAACAAGGCGAAATCCGCGCCCGTGGATCGTCTTGATGATACGGTTGTCACGGTCGGTGTCGCCAAGCGCAGTCCGAACTGCCTTGATCGCTCCGGAAATTGCCCAGTCACTGATCGCTCGTCCTTGCCAGATCGCCTCAACCAGATCGTCTTTGGTCACAACGTGGTCCCTGTGACGGATAAGGAAGATCAAAACGCGCAGGCTTTGCGGCTCAATCCCAACCGGGACGTCGGAATGCGTGAGCTCAAAGGACGCTTCATCGAGCGTAAAAGCACCAAAACTCCAGATTTGTGCATTTTTTCGGCTCAGGGCGCATTCCTCCAATAATCCTCCAGAACCCACGGATCAGAAAGCCTAGACGTTACCTGGTCCTCGTGGCGCGGGGCATTGAACATTCAGGAGACAAACATGAAAACGCTTCTCACAACAGCAATTGTTGCAGCGACATTCGCGGAGACCGCCATGGCAGAACGCATCAACGTGGCAAGCAACGCCAACGTTGCAACTTCGGTGGAACGGTTGACAGACGCCGTTGAAACCGCCGGCGCGCGGGTATTCAACACGATCGATTTTGCTGCTGGCAACGCCTCGGTCGGCAAAGACCTGCGTCCCACAACGGTCGTGATCTTCGGCAGCCCCAAAATCGGAGCGAGCGCATTGCAAACAGGTCAGACCATGGCTCTAAATCTGCCGCTGCGGATCCTGTTCTTTGAAGACGCCAATGGCCAAACCTGGGCAACCTATGATGACCCAACGGCTGTAGCACCGTCCCATGGTCTTGCCGCAGATCACCCGGCCGTTTTGGCGATGATGGGCGCGTTGGAGAAATTCTCGGCTGCGGCAACCGGAGAATAGCAGTGTGTAAAATGGTGAAGCCTTCGCGCTTCACCATGCCGACCGTTCGTGAGCGCTGCAGCATTCAACAAAAAGGGCTCGGAGCGGCGTTGCGGCGGCGCAGCGGGCAGAGACTGATCTGCGGCCTGGAAGCAGTTGATCTCGAAATTAACTTAACTAAACAATTTCAGCTGTTTAAATCGCCACTCGGACGCTAACCGTTCGGAAACGGTCGATAGGCCGACCTGTCAAACTATGGCCGCAAGTGCGAAATCCACCCACTTGGAACCGCAGTTCAGGGGACGAAAGGCGGAAGCTGGACCTTGGCTACCACAGAGGACGAAGCCATGGTTCTGTGACATGGGAAACCGAGAATGACGCCACACCGAAGCAGGTCTTGGACCCGGCAGATGCAGCGGAACGTCACGCCGCACCGGAAGAGGCTGTGCTTGAACCATAAATGAGCGTGCCATCTTCAAGATCAGCGCAAGGGATCTCGTCTCGCTCTCGGTAGTAGTCCTGGCTGAAGGTCCAAGGCGTCCGGTCGCCCTGCTTGGGCAAAATATCTGCGCTGCGCTGAATGTATCCAGCGTTGAAGTTCTCGGGGTCAATGAAGGGGAGCGCAGGCATATCGGCATCGCAGCTGCGAAGTTTCGGGGTGACCACGACGTCGCCGCTTCCGTCCATGCGCTCGAGCAGACGGCAGACAAATTCAGAGATCAAGTCGGCGCGGAGTGTCCAGGACGACCGAAGGTAGCCGAAGACCCAGGAAAGATTCGGCACGCCGGAATACATGATCCCGCGATGCGCCCAGGTTTCGGACCAGTCAACCGGGGTACCGTCTACTGTAAAGGGGATGTCGCCCATCATGGACATGCGAAAACCGGTCGCCGTGATCACGATGTCCGCCCCCAGTTCGGCGCCCGAGGCCAAGCGTATACCATTCGGAGTGAACCGTTCGATTTCGTCTGTTACGACCGAGGCTTCGCCGCGCGCAATGGCCGAAAACAGGTCGCCGTCGGGCACAACCGCGATCCTCTGCCGCCACGGCGGGTAACGGGGGCTGAAATGCGGATCGATCGGGAACGCTTCGCCCAGATAGGCCCTCGCGCCGGCAAGCAAGTCGGCGCGCAGGGCGTCCGGCTCTTCGCGTGCGCGCCGTGCAGTCTCTCCGCTCTCCAGCAGGAAACGCCGGCGCATGATTTCATGCGTCCATTCCGGCGGCAGCGCCAGCGGTGCCAGCATCTTTTCCACAGGCGAAACTTTTGGCCGTGGATAGAAATAGGTTGGCGAGCGCTGAAGCATCGTGACATGCGCCGCGCTCCCGGCCATCGCGGGCACGATGGTGGCGGCTGTCGCGCCGGAGCCGATGACGATCACCTTTTTGCCAGAATAATCAAGGTCCGAAGGCCACGTTTGAGGATGGACGACTCGGCCCGCAAAGCTCTCGATGCCTGCGAACTCCGGCACATACCCCGCATCGTGATTGTAGTAGCCCTGACACATCCAGAGAAAACGGCAGGTGATCGGCGACCGTTCGTTCTCGGGACCCTCGACCAACAGTCGCCAGTGGTCCCCCTTCCAATCAGCGGCAACGACACGGCTGCGATAGCGGATATGCCGGTGCAAGTCGTTCTCAGACAAGGCCTCGCCGAGATAGGCACTGATCTCATCGGCTGTGGCGATAGGCGTACCGGTCCAGGGCTTCCAGCCGAAGCCAAAGGTGTAGAGGTCGCTGTCGGAGCGCGCGCCTGGGTAGCGGTGGGTATGCCACGTCCCGCCGAAGCTCTCTTTCTGTTCAAGGATAGCGAAGCGCCGGTCCGGATGGCGCTTCCGAAGATGATACGCAGCGTCGATACCCGAGATTCCTGCGCCGATGATCACAACGTCGAGGTCCATTTCCGTCATCTATCGACTCCTGAACCGTTGTTCCTGAGGGCCATCGTCCGTGACAGTCTGCTGGTCGGAACAGATCGTGACAACTGCCTTTCGGAGCAAAGGGGCGTTTTCAACGTCGCTCCCTAGAAACCACGATGAGCCGGAATCCTTCAGTCCCAGGGCCACATCAAATCTCCCGCCAGTGCTGACTCGTTGAATAGCTGTGGAAAGGCGCAGACCAGATTTGACCCGCCATCATTTGCTTCGAGTGTCAACTCGACCGCATGTTTCCTGCGCAAAGGAGACGTTGGCCGGAGACGAAACCTCGCATCTACAGCATGGAATCAGGCCAATGCGACCGGCCCAAGGACGAAGCCGCTCGCGCGGCAATGGCGTGTGTGGCTGTCGTTTGGCACTGACCTGACCGCTGCGTATCTGGGAATTGGCCTGTCTGCTTGACGATTAGGGCCTTCTCAATCGACAGACAGGAGGTTCCGATGAAGGAGGAGAGAACCATGCCGCTACGGCAGCGGATGATCGAGGACATGCGCATCCGCGGGATGGGCGAGAAGTATCAGAAAGCTCATATCCGGGCGATCAAGGACTTCGCCGCGTTCCTCGGGCATTCACCGGACACGGCCACGCCAGAGGAGTTGCGGGCGTATCAATTGCATATGGCGGACACGGGCGTCACGCCGACGACGTTCAACGCCCGGATCGTAGCGCTGCGGTTCTTCTTCGGCATGACCTGCGGGCGGGAGGTGAGTGCAGGCGGAACAGAAATTGATCCGGGGGATCAATGTCCCGCCAAACGCGGTACATGCAGTTCCGCACCGAGCCGCGGAAGCTGCCGGTGGTGCTCAGTGTCGAGGAGGTCTCGGACATCCTGATGGCGGCGCCGGGGCCGGGTCTGAGTGTCAGCTATGGCACCGGGCTGCGGGCAGCGGAGGTGTGCGCCCTCAAGATCGGCGACATCGACAGCGACCGGATGCTCATCCATGTCGAAGAGGGCAAAGGCGGCAAGGATCGCAAGGTGATGTTATCACCCGGTTTGCTTGGTTTGCTGCGGGATTACTGGTGCGAGGCGCGGCCCGAAGGCTGGCTTTTCCCTGGAAAGCCAAAGCTCAATCCGATCTCGCCGCGTCAGTTGAACAGGGCGTTCACGTCAGCCAAAAGCGAGCCTTTGTCCGCCGCAGCTTCGCCACCCATCTGCTGGAGGCAGGGACCGATGTGCGAGTAATCCAGGTTCTTCTGGGCCACGCCAAGCTTT
>CANMIP010000025.1 GCA_947497945.1 uncultured Tropicimonas sp.
GCCAACACCCCCCGCTTCACTGGGAGAATTGAATCAGCGATTAGGGCACCTAACAAGGAGAGTTTTTCAACAAAATACGCCCTTGTTGACAACTGCTGCAGTCGGGATGGACGGTGGCTTCCGAGTACGAAGCCGTCATCCGATTTTTTTCATCAACTGACTGCGATATCGCAAAAAAGCTCAACCACTCTTATTTGGGGTGAGGACCTGCTCAGACCGTTCGCGACACTGACCGTATATCGCCTGTGAAGACGCACAAGTCTTCCGCAAGTTGATGGATTCACCCGAGTTTCAGGATTTTGGCAAACTCGCACCGGCACGCATGCATGTAGATTCCTGTATCCTTCGTCGCTGACGGGAAGGAAGTTTGGCCATATACTGACTAATGCCGCCCTCTTCATACTAAATATGGCCGCGTCCTTTCTGATCGCGACCACTTTTCGCCGAGGCGTCAGGGCCTACGGAATGCCGGCCAATGTCCCACCACACGGAAGGCGTCATCGCTGCCCGCCCCCCCTTCCGAGGCGCGCCGGGCAATCCACAAAACCTGCGCTTGAAACCGATCCTGCCGTCGAACCCGGCGCAAAACAGGACGAAGCGCGCCTTCGCACTTGCAATCTGCCGCGACCTGCGTATGTTCGCGCATCTTCCACACACCCTTGCAAGGGCACCAAAGCCGGCGTATGACGCGCCGACGAATGAAACACTTGCCGCCGGATGATGCCCGCAGGGCGCCGGCCGGCCCTAACCCGAGGTTGCGACATGGCTGTCCCTCAGAACAAGATCACCCGCTCGCGCCGTGGCCAGCGCCGCTCCCACGATTCGCTCTCCGGGGCAAATCCGAACGAATGCTCCAATTGCGGCGAGCTGAAGCGCCCGCATCACGTCTGCCCCGCCTGTGGCCATTACGACGATCGTGAAATCGTCGCCATGGTCGAGGAAGTTGATCTCGACGAAGACGCTGCCTGAACGGCCAAGTTCCGGCAGCCGGGGGCGCAAGGCTATGAGCATTGACGCGCAGGACAACCTGCCGGATGCGACTCCGCCGGAGCTCGCGGGAAAAATCGTGATTTCGGTCGACGCCATGGGCGGCGACCACGGGCCGGCTGCAATCGTGGCCGGCTGTGCCATTTCCGCAAGGAAGAATCCGGATATCGGCTTCATCCTGCACGGAAAACGCGAGGAACTCGAGCCGCTGGTGGCCAAGCGCCACCTGGTGGATCGCTGCGTGATCCACGATGCGCGCGAGATCGTCACCATGGACACCAAGCCCTCCACCGTCATGCGACGGGGCAAGGACACCTCCATGTGGTCGGCGATCGATTCCGTGCGCCATCACGAGGCAACCGTTGCCGTTTCCTGTGGCAATACCGGCGCGCTGATGGCGCTCTCCATGGTCCGGCTGCGCAAGCTGCCCGGGGTGAACCGCCCTGCCATCGCCTGCCTCTGGCCGTCGCGTTCCGAGACCGGCTACACGGTTATGCTTGATGTCGGCGCCGACATCCGCGCCGATGACAGCGACCTGCTGCAATATGCGCTGATGGGCTCCTCCTATGCCCGCAACGGGCTCGACATCCGCCGCCCGCGAGTCGGGCTGCTCAATGTCGGCACCGAGGAGCACAAGGGCCGGTCCGAGTTGAAATCCGCCCATGCGCTGATCACCGAGGCTGCACCGCATTCCGATTTCGACTTTGTCGGCTTCGTGGAGGGCGGCGACATCCCGAAGGGCAATGCAGACGTCATCGTGACCGACGGTTTCACCGGCAATGTCGCCCTCAAGACCGCCGAGGGCACGGCCTCGCTGATCCGCGACCTGCTCTCGCAGGCCTTCAAGCACACGATCCTGAGCCGAGTCGCCGCGATTCTCGCGCTGACATCGCTGCGGCGCCTGTCCAAACGGACAGATCCGCGACGCGTGAATGGCGGCGTGTTTCTCGGACTGAACGGCACGGTGGTCAAATCCCACGGCTCCGCGGACGCAACAGGCGTCTCTGCGGCAATCAAACTGGCCTTTCAGCTGGCGCAAGCCGGCTTTTCCGACCGACTCGCAGCCCGTGTGGCCTCGACCTCGGCGCCGCGACAGGATATGTCGTGACGCAACGTTCCGGTTGACCCAACGGGAGCGCGGAAAAGCAACAAGCAGGCCGGAATGCAGATAAGAGCTGTCGTGCGTGGCGTGGGCCACTATCTCCCCGAGCGGATCGTCGAAAACAGCGAGTTCGAATCCATGCTGGAGACATCGGATGAATGGATCCGGTCACGCTCCGGCATCGAGCGGCGTCACTTCGCGGCGGAGGGCGAAACGACCTCCGATCTCGCGGCAGCAGCCGGGCGCGCGGCGCTGGCAGATGCGGGGATGGAGGCCGACGAGATCGATGCCATCGTGCTCGCCACCTCGACGGCCGACCTGACCTTTCCGTCCGCGGCCACCATGGTGCAACACAAGCTCGGCATGACGCGTGGCTTTGCCTATGACATGCAGGCGGTCTGCGCCGGTTTCGTCTTCGCGCTGTCGAACGCCAATGCGCTGATCCTGTCCGGACAGGCGAAACGCGTGATGGTGATCGGGGCCGAGACCTTCTCGCGCATCCTCGACATGACGGATCGCGGCACCTGCGTGCTCTTCGGCGACGGCGCGGGCGCGCTGATCCTGGAAGCGCAGGAAGGCGATGGCACGGTCGAGGATCGCGGCATCCTGGCGACCGACCTGAACTCGGACGGAAAATACTGCGATATCCTTTATGTCGATGGCGGCGTCTCCACCGGGACGACCGGTGTTCTGAAGATGCATGGCAAGGAGGTCTTCCGCCACGCCGTCGAGAAACTGGCCGACACCGCCAGACGCTCGATGGCGCAGGTCGGGCTGTCGCATGAGGATGTCGACTGGATCGTGCCGCACCAGGCCAATATCCGTATCATCAAGGGCACCGCGAACCGGCTGAAAGTGCCTATGGAGCGGGTGATCCAGACCGTGCAGGATCACGGCAACACCTCGGCAGCTTCGATTCCCCTCGCCCTCTCGGTGGGCAAGCGGGAGGGCAAGATACAGCCCGGACAGCTGGTCGTGACCGAGGCAATTGGCGGCGGTCTGGCCTGGGGATCGGTGGTTATCCGCTGGTAGGGGCGGATTTCCCACCCGCCGCACCCGCATCTGCGATGCTTGGCGGCGGTCGGGCGTGGCGCGCATCTGCGATGCGCGCATGCCGGGATTTATCCATACAATTCCTGCGCCTAGCAACACCTGACCGGACCTGAAGCGCAGCATTTCCGCCGCCAGATCCGGATTTGACCAAGTCATTTCGTCGCCCTTGCACAAGATTCACCTCGGCACCCAAGTCGTTGATATTGACTGAAATACATCGCTCGCCTACGCTCGCCAAAAAACAGGGATGGACGACGTATGAGCGACAAGACCTTGACCCGTATGGATCTCAGCGAGGCAGTGTTCCGCGAAGTGGGACTGTCCCGCAATGAATCGGCAGCGCTTGTGGAGAGCGTCCTGCAGCATGTCTCCGACGCGCTGGTGAAGGGAGAGCAAGTGAAGATCTCCTCCTTCGGCACCTTCTCCGTGCGCGAAAAGGCCGCCCGTGTCGGCCGCAATCCGAAGACCGGCCAGGAGGTTCCGATCTCCCCGCGCCGCGTTCTGACCTTCCGGCCCTCGCATCTGATGAAGGAGCGGGTCGCCGCCGGCAACCGCAAGTAAGGCCCTCCAAACATGAACGGAAAATCCCCCGACGCGTTCCGCACCATAAGCGAGGTGGCGGATTGGCTTGGTGTGAACACCCATGTTCTGCGCTTCTGGGAGAGCAAGTTCACGCAGGTCAAGCCGATCAAACGCGCCGGCGGACGGCGCTATTACCGGCCCGCCGACATGGAATTGCTCGGCGGCATCCAGAAATTGCTGCACGACGAGGGAATGACCATCAAGGGCGTGCAGAAGATCCTGCGCGACCAGGGCGTGCGTGCGGTGTCGGCGATGTCGAAGCCGGTCGATCCCCCCGAGGAGATATCGGCAGCGCCCGAGGCCCCTGAAGAGATGGAGACCGTCGCGGCAGTCGCAGAAGAAGCGCCAACGCAAGCCCTTCCGGGTGAGGTCGCGACGCCGGAGGCGCCGGTCGAAAGCGCGCCCATCGACAGGATCGAAGCCCACACCGAGGCGCCTGTCGAACCGGACGCCACGCCAGTCCGGGCGGACGCCTTGCACCCGGAGACGGCGGAGAGCGCCCCGCCCCCTGCGGAACCGGACGAATTGGTCGCCGAGCCCCCTCAGGACGAGATAGAGGCCGTTTCCGACATCGAGCCAACAGAATCGGCGGCTGCGGCCCGCGCAGAACAGGCCGTCGAAGCAGAGACGCCGCCAGAGATCGCCGTATCGCCCATCCCCGAAGCGCTGGAGGACACCACCGTCGCCGAACTGGAGACTGTGGCGGAAGAGCCTGCGCCAGTGACGCCCCCAGAGCCGGCACCAGAGCCTGAAGCTCCCCAGATGCCGCTCTTCTCGCGCCGCATGGTCGCCACCAACCAGGAGCCTCCCGCCACCCTGCCCGTCCCCGAGACCGAATCCGCGCTCACGCACGGCGCCGGGTCTCCGGCAGCGCCGCCCGCCGGCCCGATCATAGCGCCGCTCCCGCCCGCTGCCATATCGCTCACCGAAGCGCTGGAACGTCTCCAGCCGATGCAGGTTTCGCCCGCCCAGCTTGCGCCGATCCATGCGCAGCTGATTGCCCTGCGCGAGCGGATGGACGCGGCGAGGTGATGGAAAAATTCCCTTGCGATTGCCTCTTGCCCTCGCTGGGAAATAAGGTATCAAACCCGAACGTCGGGCTATGGCGCAGCCTGGTAGCGCGTCCGTCTGGGGGACGGAAGGTCGCAGGTTCGAGTCCTGCTAGCCCGACCATACACAAAACCGCCCGCGACCTTCGGGGAGCGGGCGTTTTGCTGTCCGCCGCCTGCGTGGCGCCAATGCGAGGGAGGGTCTCATGAACGGTGTATTGCCAAGCCAGGCCATCACGGCCCTGATCGCCGAAGGGGCCATTGCCGCCGACCAACCCTTCGCCACCGGCCAGGTCCAGCCTGCGAGTCTCGATCTGCGGCTTGGCTCCGAGGCCTATCGTGTCCGCGCTTCGTTTCTTGCCGGGGCCGGACGGTCGGTCCGCGAGCGGCTGGCCGAATTCGAGATGCACCGAATCGATCTCAGCGAAGGCGCGGTCCTGGAGAAGAACTGTGTCTATGTCGTGCCCCTGCAGGAGCGACTCGCACTGCCCACCGCGATCAACGCCGTTGCCAACGCGAAATCCTCGACCGGGCGTCTGGACCTGCTGACCCGTGTCATCACCGATGGCGGAGTCGAATTCGACCGGATCGGATCGGGCTATAACGGCCCGCTCTATGCCGAGATCTGTCCGCGCAGCTTTTCGGTCCTCGTCCGCCCGGGCATGCGCCTGAACCAGATCCGCTTTCGCAGCGGCAAGGTCACGTTGGACGACACCGCGCTGCGCGCCCTGCATGACGAGGTCGGGCTGGTCTCCGGACCGGCGACAATCTCCGAAGGGCTCGGCTTCTCGGTCGATCTGCAACCGGATGCGGGGCGGCTTGTCGGGTGGCGTGCCAAGCCGCATGCCGGTGTGATCGATCTCGACCGGATCGGCCATTACGCACCGCGGGATTTCTGGGAAAAGGTCGAAACGGAAGACGGTCGGATCATCCTCGATCCCGGCGCCTTCTACATCCTGGTCAGCCGTGAGGCCGTGCATATCCCCCCCGACTACGCGGCCGAGATGGCGCCCTATCTCGCCATGGTTGGCGAGTTCCGCGTCCATTATGCAGGATTTTTCGATCCCGGCTTCGGCCATGCCGCAGCCGGCGGCGGCGGCGCGCGGGGGGTGCTGGAGGTACGCTGTCACGAAGCACCTTTCGCACTGGAACACGGGCAGGTTGTAGGGCGGCTGGTCTATGAGCGGATGGCGGAGCGGCCGGGTGCGCTCTATGGCGAGGGAATAGCCTCGAACTATCAAGGCCAGGGCCTCAAACTGTCGAAGCATTTCCGCACGGCGGACTAGCAGCGCGTCCCGAACAACGATCCTGCGGAGATTTCGTCAGCGCCAAAGCGTCCGCTTCCCAGACAAAACGCCTCTCGACAGCGATTGCTGCGGCGGAAACCATCGAAAAGGGAAGCGGAAATCGCTTTCACATCTTCCTTTTTCCCTAAATATCCCGGGGGATTGGGGGCAGCGCCCCCAATCCTTGAGCCCAGCTTTCCGCGTCAACCAACATCTGGCTGCCGCGCAACTCCTTGGTGAGCCGCGCCTACCACCACTGTTCCAGCTGCAGGCCAAAGCTCATCCCGTCGGTCGCGCTTCCGAAGGCCTCCTGGTTGGTAATCGCGCCCTCGTCGCTCCAGTTCGCCCAGGTTGCGAAAGCCCGAAGCTGCGGACGCGCGAAATACCCCGTCTTGCCGAAGCTGTAGAAGGGCGCCAGCGTTGCCTTGGTCAGCGACGCCGTGTCCTCACCCTCGGTTCGGACCTGGTCGTAGCCCAACTCGAAGGCAACGCCCCAGTTCTTGGTGATGTTGTAGCTCGGCCGGATACCGGTGGAGAACCAGGTCTCGGTTTCGCCGTCGATCTCGGTCTGTTGCCAGATCGCGGTGGCCTGAGTTTCGAGTTCGTCGCTGGACTGATAGACCGCCTGCGTCACGAGGCGAATACGGCTGTCGCCGCTGTCGGCCTCCGTATTGCCTTTCGAGTCGAAATCGATTCCGGCGCCCTGCCCGTACATCAGCGCGTTTTTCCACTCGCCCCAGGCGAGGTCGGTATTCTCTGCATGGACGCGAACCGAATAGCCGTCATCGCCAGTGTGATCGTCGCCCTGCCCATCGGTCCAGCCGAGCCCCAGCTCGCCTTTCCAGCTGCCGCCAAGCGCGATATCGTGGAAGCGCAGATCCAGCGTTCCGGATTGGTAATCCATGTCGTCATCGTCGCGGTCATAGTAGAAATAGGCCGCTGTCACGTGGGTCGCGCCGAGATCGACATTCTCCAGGCCGATGCCGTCGCCGGAGAAGTTCTCGTAGTAGAAATCGTTCATGTGGATATCGCGGCGCCGATAGAAGCGGCGTCCGGCCCAGAGGAAGCTCTCGGCGAGCGCGCCCGAGCCGAGCCGTTCGATGCCGAGATAGGCCTGGGCAATGTCCTCCCAGGAATCATAATCGGCCCCGGTCGTCAGGGCGTTGGAATCCCCGCCGCCCTGGTACATGAACTCGGCGACGAAATCGGAGCCGCTGCCGATCTCCCCCCGGTAGCCAAGCGATACCTCGCCATAGATATCGCTTTCATTGCCGAGACGGTATTTCGCGGCGGCGCCGTCAAGCTGGAAGGCGGTAAAGTCGTCGCCATCCGTCGAGCCGAAGCCGAGACGATAGTACCCGTGGCTGAACACACCGTATTTGCTCTCGGTGACAGCATCCGGCCCCTCGGTGTCCCCTATCGTAAGCTCTTCAACGGCGACCTGGGCCGCTGCCGTACAGGCCAGCGCGATCGATGCACCAAATGTTGCCTGAAATACCCGTTTCATGACTGCCCTCTTTTATTTTCGGCCGCGCCTCGAGGCCCGGCCAGGCTTTGTTTTCCAGACAAGCCTAGCCTCGCAGGATTCATAGCGGCAAGCCCCGTGGCGCAATTTCCGGTTGAGTGTGGCGGCGAGGTCAGACGGGCTCAGACGGGGCCGCTATCTTCCTCATCCTCGAACATGTCGGGCTGGTCTTCCTCGTCATCTTCGCGCTCGTCGAGCCCGAAGCCCGGCGGCGGACGATTGTCGAGCAGGCCGGCGGCGCGCAGGTCGCGCAGCCCCGGCAGGTCGCGGGCGCTTTCGAGCCCGAAATGGTCAAGGAAGGCGGGTGTGACCACGAAGGTCACCGGGCGGCCGGGGGTCATCCGGCGGCGGCCGAAGCGGATCCACTCCATCTCGAGGAGCTGGTCGATCGTGCCGCGGGAGACGGAAACGCCGCGGATTTCCTCGATTTCCGCGCGGGTTACCGGCTGGTGATAGGCGATGATCGCCAGCGTTTCGATGGCGGCACGGGAGAGCTTGCGGGTCTCTACCGTCTCCTTCTGCATCAGGAAGCCGAGATCGGGGGCGGTTCGGATTGCCCAGCGGTCGCCGATGCGGGTGACATTCACCCCCCGGCCCTCGTAGCGCTTGCGCAGCCGTTCAAGCGCCGTGATCGCATCCGCACCATGCGGCATGCGGGCATTTAGCTCGGCCACGGTGACCGGCTCCGCGGACGCAAAGAGGATGGCCTCGACCATCCGCTCCTGTTCTCCCTCTGGCGGCGCCTCGAAGAGGCTTTCCTCAGGCTGTGCCAGCCCCTCTTCCGGATCAGACATCGCGGCCCTCGGATGCACGTATCTGGATCGGGGCGAAAGTCTCGGTCTGGCGGATCGAGATCCGGCCGGCCTTCACCAGTTCCAGCGAGGCGGCAAAGGTCGCCGCCGTGGCCGTGCGGCGCCGCGCCGGGTCCAACTCCCACCCTTCGGGCAGGTAGGACATCAAATCCGTCCACTCGCCGGCATAGCCGACCAGCGGCTTGAGCCGTTCCAGCGCCTCTTCCATGGTGAACAGGTTCGCGCGGTCCATCACGAAGGGGCGGAAATCGTCCTTGGTGCGGATGCGGGCATAGGCTTGCATCAGGTCAAGCAAGGTCGCGGTCCAGGTCACGCTGCGGGTGCGCTCGACCACCTCGATCTCGCCGCGCACGAAGAAATCCTTGCCCTTCTGGTCCCGTGCCATGAGCTTGGCGGCAGCATCCCGCATCGCTTGCAGGCGTTCGAGCTGGTAGGCCAGATGCGCGGCCAGCTCGTCCCCCGAAGGCCCGTCAGCGCCCGGTTCGGGCGGCAGCAGCAAGCGCGACTTGAGGAAGGCCAGCCAGGCGGCCATGACGAGGTAATCGGCGGCCAGCTCGATGCGCAGCGTCTTCGCCTTCTCCACGAAGGAGAGATATTGCTCGGCGAGTTTCAGCACCGAGATCTTGAGCAGGTCCACCTTCTGCGTCCGCGCCAACGTCAGCAGCAAGTCCAGCGGGCCCTCATAGCCATCGACATCGATGATAAGCGCCTCGGCGGCGAGCCTTTCGGCCACCGCTTCGTCCTTTACCGCCGATACCATGTCCTCAGCCATAGACTTCCCCGTCCAGAAGGTCGTGAAGTTCGGCCTCAACGGCCGGAATGTCAATCTCTTGCGGCGGCTGGCGGCGGTCCAGCGCCGAGTTCGCCCGCGCCAGCGCACGCGCCTCCAGCGCCCCGGACGCCGCCACGACAGCGCGCATCTCGTCCAGTTCTCCATTGCAGTGCAGCGCGACATCGCAGCCCGCCGCGATCGACGCCGCCGCGCGCTCGCCAACCGTGCCGTCCAGCGCCTCCATCGAGAGGTCATCGGTCATCAGCAAACCGTCAAAGCCGATCTCCTCGCGGATCAGCGACACCATGACCGGCGATTGCGTGGCCGGATGCCCGCTGTCGAAGGCGAGGTATTTCAGGTGCCCGGTCATGCCCATCGGAAGATCCGCAAGCGCCTTGAAAGGCGCAAAATCGATCTCGCGCAGGGCGTCGGCGGCGGCCTCGACAACGGGCAGGTCCTTGTGGCTGTCCGCTTGGGAGCGGCCATGGCCGGGGATATGTTTCATCACCGGCAGCACGCCGCCCGCCATCAGCCCCTCTGCCGCGGCGCGGGCGCCGGTGATGACGCTGGCAGCGTCCTCGCCAAAGCAGCGATTGCGCAGGAAAGGATGGGTCTCGGGCCGGGCAATATCGGCAGTGGGGACACAATCGACATCGATGCCGAGCGCCAGCAACTCATGCGCGATCAGGCGATAGCGCAGGAAGCTCGCCCGTGCGGCCGCCTCCAGGTCATTCGCGCGGGCCATCTGGTCGAGCGGTGGATGCCACTGGCGCCAATGCGGCGGGCGAAGTCGCTGCACGCGACCGCCTTCCTGGTCGATCAGGATCGGTGCGTTGCGCCCGACGGCGTCCCGCAGGTCTGAACATAGGCGCGTAACCTGTTCTGGTGTCTCTATATTTCGCCCGAACAGGATTAAGCCCAGGGGCTGCGCCTCGGCGAAGAAGGCACGCTCCGCAGGCAGGAGCGCCGTCCCCCAACAGCCGAGGATCGCCGCCGAAAGCGCGCTCACTTGGAGATAACCGGAATGCAGTCGGCCCGCTCGGCGACAAGCGCGGCGCAGAAACGCCGGGCGTCGGACAGGTCTTCGAAGCCCATCGCCCGCAGGCGCCAGAAGCTGCGCCCGCCGGCCTTGGCTTCGACCACGACCTGGGTCTTGTCGGCCATCAGCCCATCGAAACGGCCCGAGATCCGCTCCCAGCCCGTTTGCGCCTCGGCGGCGGAATCGAATGCGCCGAGCTGGACCATGCGGGTGCCGGCCGGCACGGCAGAGGCTTCCATCACCGCCGGACGCAGGGTCACGGTCGTCCCCATGGCTTCGGCAAGGGCGGCCTCGACCGCAGAGGCGGTGGCGTTGGCGGTGGTGGCGGTCGTTGTGGTGCGACGACTCGGGCGGGGGGTCGGTCGCGGTGAGATCTTGATGCCAGGACCGGTCACAACGGCCTGCTCGGCCGCCTCTGTCTCGACGGCTTCTTGCGCGGCCTCCTCGAGCAGGCTGGTCGAAGCGCTCGCGGTCTCGGTGCCCGCCTCGGTCGCGGCGGGACTGGTGATCTCGGTCTCGCCGAGCGGCCGCTGGCCCGCGGTGCTCGCTTCCGCCAGCGCCAGGGCGCGGGCAACAGGATCGTCCTCGGGAAGCTCCTGGGTCAGCGCGGCAGTTTCCGGTGTCACATCCTGCGGCAGCAGCTCGGCATCGGCGGCCTCGGCGGCATTGCCGAGAACCGTTCCTTCCGGGGCCTCCAGCTGCGCCACTGGCAGGTCTTCATCCGTCAGGTCGACCGGCGGCGGCGCCAGCACGAGCCGCGCCTCGGGTTCGGAGGCCGTGCCAACGGCCTGAACGTCATTGACCGCCAGCCCGGCATGGTCTGCCACCTGCCCGCCCGGGTTCTCCGGCGCGATCCGCACCGGACCATCCAGCGCGCGCACAACGGGTATGCCGTTCACGTCGCGCATGATCTGCTTGTAGCCCCAATAGCCCCCAAAGCCGATCACCGCGAGGGACAGCACTGCGCCAAGCGCATGTGCCGCAATACGAAACCCGCCCGCGCCGCCGGCGCGATAGGCTTCTTCCTCACCGGGAATGCCGTGAAGTTCGAATTCTGGATATGCCTGTCCCTGAGCCACGTCCATGGCCCCGGACCGCTGGGTTTGTCCCCGGTCCATCATGCTCCGCCTCGTTACTCTTCCCGCGGAACGTCGTCAGACGCGTCGCGGGGCTTGCCTGCCAATGCCCCGCGACGCTGTTAAATCAGCGCATTTCTTCCATCGGGGTCACGCCCAAGATACCAAGACCGGTGGAAATAACAACGGAGACAGCGCGGGCCAGCGCGATTTTCGCCTGGCTCGTGGCAGGATTGTCCTCCTGCAGGAACCGCAGCTCCGGTTCGTCGTTTCCGCGGTTCCAAAGCGCATGAAGATCGCCCGCCAACTCATAGAGATAAAAGGCAATTCTATGCGGCTCATTGGTCCGCGCCGCGATCTCCAGCAGGCGTGGCCATTCGGCAACCTTTGCCGCCAGCGTGATCTCCGCGGCATTGGTCATGCCAGAGAGATCCGCCGCGCCGAGCGTTGCGTCGTCAATGGCGATCCCCGCGGCTTGCGCCTTGCGCAGCACCGACTTGATCCGCGCATGGGCATATTGGACGTAGAAAACCGGGTTGTCCTTGCTCTGTTCGAGCACCTTGTCGAAGTCGAAATCGAGCGGCGCGTCGTTCTTGCGGGTGAGCATGACGAAGCGCGTCACGTCCGGCCCGACCTGGTCGACCACGTCGCGCAGGGTGACGAAGGTCCCCGCCCGCTTCGACATCTTGAAGGGCTCGCCATTCTTGTAGAGCTTCACCAGCTGGGTGAGCTTGATGTCGAGCGGCACCTTGCCGTCGGACAGCGCCGAGACCGCCGCCTTCATCCGCTTCACGTAGCCGCCGTGATCGGCGCCGAACACGTCGATCAACGCATCGAAGCCGCGTTCCACCTTGTCGAAGTGATAGGCGATATCGGGGGCGAAATAGGTCCAGGACCCGTCGGATTTCTTCACCGGGCGATCCACGTCATCGCCATGTTCGGTGGACTTGAAGAGCGTCTGCTCGCGCGGCTCCCAATCCTCGGGCTTCTTGCCCTTGGGCGGCTCCAGCACGCCTTCATAGATCAGGCCCTTGTCCTCCAGCGCCTTCAGCGCCGCCTCGATCCGCCCTGTGCCATAGAGCGATTTCTCGGAGTAGAACTTGTCCATCTTCACGCCGAGCGCCGCGAGATCCTCGCGGATCAGCGCCATCATCGCCTCGGTGGCGAAATTGCGGACCTCCTGCAGCCAGACGCTCTCGGGCTGATCGACATAGGCATCGCCCACCTTCTCCTTGAGCGCCTGCCCCGTGGCGATCAGGTAGTCGCCGGGATAGGTGCCATCCGGGAAGGCGACCTCCTGCCCATGCGCTTCCAGGTAGCGCAGATAGACCGAACGCGCGAGCGTATCGACCTGCCCGCCGCCATCGTTGATGTAGTATTCCCGCGTCACCTCATGGCCCGCGAAGGCCAGCAGGGAGGCCAGCGCATCGCCGAAGACCGCGCCGCGGGTATGGCCGACATGCAGCGGTCCGGTCGGGTTGGCGGAGACATATTCGACATTGATCCGCTTGCCCTGCCCCATCTGCGAGCGACCGAAATCATCGCCCTCAGCGAGCACGGCGCGGACCACATCGGCCCAGACGGAGGGCGCGAGCCGCAGGTTCAGGAAACCGGGGCCAGCGACATCGGCGGTGACAATCCGCGGGTCGGCCGCCAGCCTTTCGGCCAGCGCTTCGGCGATGTCGCGGGGTTTCTTCTTCGCCGGCTTGGCCAGCACCATGGCGGCGTTGGTCGCCATATCGCCATGCAGCGGGTCGCGCGGCGGCTCGACGGCAACATTGTCGAAGCTCAGCCCTTCGGGCAGCAGACCCTCGGTGGCAAGCGCGTCGAGCTCTTGCGTGACCAGGGCACGGATATCGGCATAGATGTTCATTCTTCAGGCTCCGCTGGCATTGCCGCGGGGTGTATCACGGGGGCGGGCCGCGTCAATGGGACCCGGCGCCCGCGGCAGGTCGATCCTGCGGGGACAGTTCCGAAGCCAAAGACCGCCCGAAGGGCTCAAGAGGAATGCGCCGAAGGCGCGCAATCTGGCAGCCGGCCGGATCAGCCGTGGCCGACAATCAGCCGCGCATGTTCCTGCAGGGCGAAACGATCCGTCATCCCGGCCACGTAATCCGCCACGACCCGCGCCAGCGCCGTCGCGCCCTCCGCCCGCGCCACGTCCTCTTGCCAGGCCGCCGGCATCCGCCCGGGATTGCCCATGAAGAAGGGAAAGAGCTCCTCCACGATCCGGGTCACCCGCGCCCGCTCCTCCATCACGCTCGGCGCGCGATACATGCGCGAGAAGAGGAAGGCCCGGATTGCCTCGATCTCCTGCCAGACAGGCTCCGAGAAACACACCACCGAGTGGCCGAGATCGCGCAGAGCCTGCGCGTCACGTGCCCCGGACTCCGCCAACAGCCGCCGTGATGTGTCGATCACATCCGTCACCATCACCCCGAAGACCCGCCGCAGAGCCTCGTGCCGCCGACGCTTGTGGTCAAGCCCCGGCCAGGTCGCATCGACCTCCGCATAGGCCGGCCCGACAATCGGCAGGGTCTGGACCTCCGGGTCGGTGAAGAGCCCGGCCCGCAACCCGTCCATCAGGTCGTGGTTGTTATAGGCGATGTCATCAGCCAGGGCTGCGACCTGCGCCTCGGCGCTGGCATGGGTTCCCAGCTCAAGATCGTGGATCCGGTTGTACTCCTCGAGCCCGTAAGGCAGCGGCCCCAGTACCGGGCCGTTATGCTTTGCGATCCCTTCCAGCGTCTCCCAGGTCAGGTTCAGCCCGTCGAAACCGGCATAGTGCCGCTCCAGCGCCGTCACGATGCGGATGGCCTGGGCGTTGTGATCGAAACCGCCATGCGGCGCCATCAGCGCCTGCAACGCGTCCTCGCCCGTGTGGCCGAAGGGTGGGTGGCCGAGATCATGGGCGAGCGCGACAGCCTCGGTCAGCTCCTGGTTCAACCCCAGCGAGCCAGAAATGGTCCGCGCCACCTGCGCCACCTCGATGGAATGGGTCAGGCGGGTGCGGAAATAATCGCCCTCATGCTCGACGAAGACCTGGGTCTTGTGTTTGAGCCTGCGGAAGGCCGAGGAATGGATAATACGGTCGCGATCTCTTTGAAAAGGAGAGCGAAAGGTGCTCATGGCTTCTTCATGCAGCCGGCCACGGCTGGCGGCGGGATCGCAGGCATAACGGGCGAGGGTCATGGGAATCCTTGTTGAGCCGGTCCAAGCGCCATATATCCGGGATAGACGCGAATGGCGACGGGACATAAGAGGCATTTCATGGCATTGACCCTGCCCCCGAGAGTAACAGAGCGCGCCTTCGAGCGCCTGGCCGAGATCGAAGCGGCCCCGAAAGCGCTGCGCGTTGCCGTCGAAGGTGGCGGATGCTCGGGCTTTCAATACGAGATCACGCTGGACGAACCCGGCGCAGATGACCTTGTCCTCGAAGGGCTGGGGCAAAAAGTGGTGGTCGATTCCGTCTCCCTGCCCTTCCTCGAGAACGCCACAATCGATTTCTCGGACGAACTGATCGGCGCGCGGTTCACGGTTGAAAACCCCAATGCCAGCTCCTCCTGCGGCTGCGGCATCAGCTTCTCCATGTAAGCCCTGATCACGAGGGGTTTTTCTTCTCGCGCTGCCTTCGCCCATCCCGTAGCCTCACCGTCAGGGACCGAACAGGATGGGAGGGGATTTCCCGATGGGTGACCGGATGTCGGAGCTGCGATGGGGCACGCTGCTGCTGCTGCTTGTCTGCGCTATCCTGCTTGAGCCCCTGATCGGAACCTCGCGTATTGCCGAACTGGCCAGCCTTGCATTGTTCGAAACCTCGGTGCTCGGGGCAATCTTCATGAGCGCCGAGACCCGCCGGGTCCAGCAGGTCGGCTTTGTGCTGGCCGTCACCTGGTTTGCGGCCAGCGTTGTCGCCGTTCTCGAATACGAGGTCGGCAGACTGGTTGCCTGGCTCTCGGTGATCCTGGTGTTCGGCGCGCTGACGCTCACATTCCGCAACATGATGCGGCGCGGGCAAAGCGACATGGACACATTGCTCGGCGCAATCTTCGGCTACCTGTTGCTGGCGATGGCCTGGGCGATGCTCTACGTCCAGATCGAACGCTGGTGGCCGGGGTCCTTCTCGGTGCCCGAACAGAGCGATATCTGGGCCTCGATGCTCTATTACAGCCTCGTGACCCTGACCACGCTGGGCTATGGCGACGTCTTGCCGGTCTCGGACATCGCGCGGATGGCGGCCGGGTTCGAGGCGGTGGTCGGCGTGCTTTATATCGCGGTCATGGTCGGGTCCATCGTCTCCGGACTGCATGACCGCCGAACGGAAGAGCGTCCTGATCCGCCGGCCTGAACCGAGGGGCTTTCAGAAGGCGCCGAGATGGGGGCAGCGTCCGTTTCGCGTCCATTCGCCATCCGGCCGCGCAGCCCCCGGCCCCGCAAGAGCAATTCGCCCCCGCAAAAGAAAAAGGGGCGCCCGGAGGCGCCCCGTAAGTTTGGCTTATCAGGCTCGGTTTTTTGTACCGCCCGGTTTTCTGCCTGCGGCCTGATCCGCCCTCGGGGCGAGCGCACCCGCCCCCGAACCCGCACCAGCCTGGGGAACAGGCCGGCGTGGTATTGCTCTTAGCTACACCCGCTCGTCGACCCGCAGGTGTTGCATTTCATGCAGGTGCCGTTGCGCACCAGCGTGTAGTTTCCGCACTCGCCGCATGCCTCGCCCTCATAGCCCTGCATGCGGGCCTTGACGCGGTTATCCATCGTCGTGATGGCGCCGACCGAGGTCTCTGCGACGGCCTGAACCTCCGGCACCAGCGTCTGAAGCGTGGCGAGCGGGTCGGTGGCACCATCGAGTGCGGTGCCACCGACCATGCTCTCAACACCGCCCTGAAGTACAACCAGCTCTTGGGGTAGCCGTTTGCGCAGGTAGCCGGTGGAGGAAATCTGCTTGAGGACCTGGAGGGACTTGCTGGCAGCAGATTCCGAGAGTTCGGTGATGTTGTTGACGCCTTCGTTGTAATCGCCCTTGCCGAGATCGTCGAATGTGTGGCCCGAGGGCTTCACATGCGCGAGGTCGGTGCGGTCGAGATAGGAGACCGCGAGTTCGCGGAAGATGTAGTCGAGGATCGACGTCGCGTTCTTGATCGAGTCGTTGCCCTGCACGATGCCGGCCGGCTCGAACTTGGTGAAGGTGAAGGCGTCGACGAATTCCTCCAGCGGCACGCCATATTGCAGGCCAACAGAGACCGCGATGGCGAAGTTGTTCATCATCGCCCGGAAGCCCGCGCCTTCCTTGTGCATGTCGATGAAAATCTCACCGAGCTGGCCGTCCTGGTATTCGCCCGTGCGCAGGTAGACCTTGTGGCCGCCGACATTGGCCTTCTGGGTGTAGCCCTTGCGGCGCTCCGGCATCTTTTCGCGATGCGACCGGACGATCTCCTTCACGATCACCTTCTCGATGATCTTCTCGGCCAGAACCTGTGCCTTCTCCTGCGGCGCGCCGGTTTCCAGGATCTCCTGCGCTTCCTCGTCATCCTCGACAAGGGCGGAGGCCAGCGGCTGGCTCAGCTTGGAGCCGTCGCGATAGAGCGCGTTGGCCTTGGTGCCGAGCGACCAGGACAGCTCATAGGCTTTCTGGCAATCCTCGATGGTGGCGTCATTGGGCATGTTGATCGTCTTGGAGATCGCGCCCGAGATGAAGCTCTGTGCGGCGGCCATCATCTTGATATGGCTGTCGACGGAGAGGAAGCGCTTGCCCTTCTTGCCGCAGGCATTGGCGCAATCGAAGATCGCGTAATGCTCTTCCTTCAGATGCGGCGCGCCTTCCAGCGTCATCGTTCCGCAGACATGGTCGTTGGCCGCGTCGATCTGGGCCTTGGTGAAGCCGAGATCGGTCAGCATGTCATAGGAGGGATCGTTCAGCTTCTCGGCCGGGATGCCCAGCACATCGGTGCAGAATTCCGCACCCAGCGTCCACTGGTTGAAGACGAAGCGGATATCGAAGGCCGCGGCCAGTTCCTTCTCGATCTTGTCGATCTCGACCTGCGAGAAGCCGTTGCCGGCAAGCGTCGTATGGTTGATGCCCGGGGCGTTGCCGAGCGAGGCATGGCCGACCGCGTAGGAGACGATCTCGCCAATCTGCGCGGTGCTGTAGCCGAGCTTTTCGAGCGCGGCCGGGACCGAGCGGTTGATGATCTTGAAGTAGCCGCCACCGGCCAGCTTCTTGAACTTCACCAGCGCGAAATCGGGCTCGATGCCAGTCGTGTCGCAATCCATCACGAGACCGATCGTGCCGGTCGGCGCGATGACGGAAACCTGCGCGTTGCGGAAGCCGTTGATCTCGCCGAGGCGCAGCGCCTCGTCCCAGGTGCTGCGGGCCAGCTCGTTCAGGCTCTTGTCCGGGTTGGAGGCGTGGTCGAGCGGGACCGGCTTCACGGCGAGCTGCTCATAGCCTTCCGCGCTGCCATGGGCGGCGTTGCGGTGGTTGCGGATGACGCGCAGCATGTGCTTGGCGTTGCGCTCATAGCCCGAGAAGGGGCCAAGCTCGCCGGCGATCTCGGCCGAGGTCGTGTAGGCCACGCCGGTCATGATCGCGGAGAGCGCGCCACAGAGGGCCCGGCCCTCGTCGCTGTCATAGCTGTAGCCCATGTTCATCAGCAGCCCGCCGATATTGGCATAGCCGAGGCCGAGCGTGCGGAAGTCATAGGAGAGCTGGGCGATTTCCTTGGACGGGAACTGCGCCATGGTCACCGAGATTTCCAGCGTCAGCGTCCAGAGGCTGGTCGCATGCATGTAATCCTCGGCCTGGAACACGCCGTCCTTGAGGAAGGTCAGCAGGTTCATCGAGGCCAGGTTACAGGCCGTGTCGTCGAGGAACATGTACTCGGAGCAGGGGTTGGAGCCGCGGATGGCGCCATCTTCCGGGCAGGTATGCCAGGCATTGACGGTGTCATGGAACTGGATGCCGGGATCGGCACAGGCCCAGGCGGCGTGGCCGATCTGTTCCCAGAGATCGCGCGCCTTGATGGTCTTGGCGACCGAGCCGTCGATGCGGCGCAGCAATTCCCAGTCGGCATCGTCCTGCACGGCCTTCAGGAAGGCGTCGGTGACGCGGACGGAGTTGTTGGAGTTCTGACCGGAGACGGAGCTGTAGGCTTCGCTGTCCCAATCGGTGTCATAGGTCGGGAACTCGATGCTGGCATAGCCCTGGCGGGCATATTGCAGCACGCGATTGACATAGGTCTCGGGGATCGCAACCTGCTTGGCCGACCGGATCGCCTTTTTCAGCGAGGGGTTCTTCTTGGGGTCGGTGGCGTCGGCTTCGTCGCCATCCCACTGGCCGATGGCGTCGAAGATCTCGTTGAGCTTGGCTTCATGCATCTTGGAACCGGCCACGATGGAGGCAACCTTCTGCTCCTCCTTGACCTTCCAGTTGATGAACTCCTCGATATCGGGGTGATCGGCGTCGCAGATCACCATCTTGGCGGCGCGCCGCGTGGTGCCGCCGGACTTGATGGCGCCTGCGGCGCGGTCGCCGATCTTCAGGAAGCCCATGAGACCGGAGGACTTGCCGCCGCCCGAGAGCGACTCGCCTTCGGCGCGCAGCGAAGAGAAGTTGGTGCCGGTGCCGGAGCCGTACTTGAACAGGCGCGCCTCGCGGACCCAGAGATCCATGATGCCACCCTCATTCACCAGGTCGTCGGAGACGGACTGGATGAAGCAGGCATGGGGCTGCGGATGCTCATAGGCAGAGTTGGACTTGGTCAGCTTGCCGGTCTTGTAGTCGACATAGTGGTGCCCCTGGCTGGGTCCGTCGATGCCGTAGGCCCAGTGCAGGCCGGTGTTGAACCATTGCGGGCTGTTCGGCGCGGCCCGCTGCGTGGCCAGCATGTGGCGCATCTCGTCGAAATAGGCGCGCGCATCGGATTCGGCGGTGAAGTAGCCGCCCTTCCAGCCCCAGTAGGTCCAGGCGCCGGCCATGCGGTCGAAGACCTGGCAGGCCGAGATCTCGCCGGTGAAACGCTCGTTCTCGGGCAGCGCCTCCAGAGCCTTCTCGTCCGGAACCGAGCGCCAGAGAAACTCCGGAACGCCCTTTTCCTTGACCTTGCGCAGCTTGGCGGCAACGCCGGCCTTGCGGAAATACTTCTGTGCGATCACGTCCGAGGCGACCTGGCTCCACTCGGCCGGCACCTTGATGCCGTCCAGCGCGAAGACGGTGGTGCCGTCAGGATTGCGGATCTCTGATTTCGTCGTGGTGAAGGCCAGCCCGGCGTAGGCATCTTCTCCGGCCTTGGTAAACTTGCGATCGATCTTCATAGGTCAAGCCCCGTGCGTGTTCTTGTCGTCCGCCCCTGCCAGGCGGCTTTCAGAGTGGATGGCGCGCACGGGCTGTTCCCCTGCCCTCTCGCGGCCATGCGAACCGTTTTTCAGAGCGCAGAAGAGACACACGCCCCTCGCCGGGCATGGAAGATCGGGCGCTTGGCCCTTTCGTGTCGGTGTGTCAGTCCCCTGCGACCCGCCGCCACTATATGTTGTGGTCTTGTCGTTTCGCTCGCACAAATTGGCGTGCCCGCCCCTACAGGTCAACGGGAAAAATTTAAACGAATTGCAAATCTTTTACTTGACCGCCGGGTTGGACTCAGACGCGGCTGATTCAACATGTTAATGCCGTTTTCGCCCCACAATTGGTGCTGCACTGCGGAAAGCCCTGCAAAATATAGGGTTAGGCTGTGGATATCACGCGATACCTTAGGTAACGAATGTTAATGCCCCGTGCGCCACCCACATGTTCGGCCGCATCCGGCGCTTTGCGTGAAGTTCTACTAGATCTTGTGTCCTCATGGCTGTGTTGCGCAGGACGCAAAACAGCGAACGCCCCGCCTTGACGGGCGGGGCGTTCTGTCGGGGGCCGGCTCGGGCCCGCTCAACGCTGCGCGGATTGCCAGCCCGGATGGCGCCAGGGCTCAATATTTTCAGGCGCAAGCGGGGTGCGGCCAAGGATATGGTCGGCCGCTTTCTCGCCGACCATGATCGATGGCGCGTTGAGATTGCCATTGGGGATTCGCGGGAAGATCGAGCTGTCGGCCAGTCGCAGTCCCTCCACCCCGATGACCCGGCACTCCGAATCAACCACCGATCTCGGGTCGTCGACCCGGCCCATCCGGCAGGTGCCGCAGGGATGATAGGCGCTCTCGGCGTGGTCGCGGATAAAGCCGTCGATCTCGTCGTCACTCTGCAGGTCGGAGCCGGGTTGGATCTCATGCTTGACGAAAGGCTTGAAGGCGTCCTGCGCGAAGATCTCGCGCGTAAGCCGGATGCAAGTGCGAAACTCTTCCCAATCCTGCTCTTGCGACATGTAGTTGAAGAAGATCCGCGGCGCCTCCTTCGGATCGCCCGAGCGCAGCGTGACCTCGCCGCGCGAAGGCGAGCGCATCGGGCCGACATGGGCCTGGAAGCCATGCCCCTCCGCGGCCGCCTTGCCGTCATAACGCACGGCAATCGGCAGGAAATGATACTGGATGTCGGGGTAATCGATGCCAGCGCGGGAGCGGATGAAGGCAGCGCTTTCGAACTGGTTGGACGCGCCAAGCCCCTTGCCGGTGAAGAGCCATTGCGCCCCGATCAGCGCCTTGCTCACGAGATTCCAGTGCTTGTAGAGCGTGATCGGCTGCAGCGAGGCCATCTGCAGATAGACCTCGAGATGGTCCTGCAGGTTCTGGCCGACCCCGGGCCGATCCGCCACGACCTCGATGCCATGCTCCGCCAGATGCGCAGCCGGACCAATGCCCGAATGCATCAGCAGTTTGGGCGAGTTGATGGAGCTGGCAGCGATGATGACCTCGCGATCGGCCCGGATCACCTCGATCTTGCCGCCGCGCTCGACCTCGACGCCAACCGCACGCCCCTCCTCGATGACTACCTTGCGCGCCAGTGCCCGGACCAACTTGCAATTGCCACCCTTCAAAGCCGGCCTGAGATAGGCGTTGGAGGTCGACCAGCGCCGACCCTTCCAAACATTTTGCTCCATGGCGCCGAAGCCTTCCTGCTTCTCGCCATTATAATCGTCGGTGAGCTCGTACCCGGCTTGGCGTCCCGCCTCGACAAAGGCGGCATGGAGCGGGTTGTCGCGCGGACCGCGGATCACATGGAGCGGGCCATCGCTGCCGCGCCAGGCCGGGTCGCCGCCATGCCCGCCATCATGCCAGTGCTCCATGCGCTTGAAATAGGGCAGCACGTCGCTGAAGCCCCAGCCCTCGGCGCCCTCTTCCGCCCAATGGTCGAAATCGCCGGCATGGCCGCGCACATAGACCATGCCATTGACCGAGGAGGAGCCGCCGACGACCTTGCCGCGAGGTGTGGCCAGCCGCCGCCCGCCAAGGCCCGGCTCGGGTTCGGTCTGGAAGCCCCAGTCATAGAGCCCCATATTCATCGGGTAGCTCAGCGCGGCCGGCATCTGGATGAAAGGTCCCCAATCGGGGATGCCATGCTCGATGACCAGCACCTTCCGACCCGCTTCCGCGAGCCGATAGGCGATGGCACAACCGGCGCTGCCTGCGCCGACAACGATATACTCTGCCTGCATCAGAAGGGCGCCTCGACGTCGTTCATCGCCACGTAGACCGCTTTCACTTCGGAATAGCTGTTGATGGCTTCCTTGGAATTCTCCCGCCCGACGCCGGAGCCTTTCATGCCGCCAAAGGGGGCTTCGACCGGGGCAAGATTATAGGTGTTGATATAACAGGTGCCGGCATCGACGGCGGCAATGACGCGGTGGGCGCGGGTGAGGTCCTGGGTGAAGACACCTCCCGAAAGGCCGAACTCCGTGTCATTGGCGCGGGCGATGACCTCGTCCTCCTCCTCGAAGTCGAGCACGGCCATGACCGGGCCGAAGATCTCCTCGCGGGCGATGGTCATGTCATCGGTCACGTCGGCGAAGATGGTCGGCTGGATATAGTTGCCCGGCCCCTCGATCACCGCGCCACCATAGGCGAGGGTCGCGCCCTCTTCCTTGCCCTTCTCGATATAGCCCAGCACGATCTCGCGCTGCGCCGCCGAGACCATCGGGCCAAAGCTGGTCGCCTCATCCATCGGGTCGCCGATCACCGCGCCGTCGAGCCGTTCGGCCATGCGCTTGAGGAAGGCCGCCTTGATAGCCTTATGGACGAAAACGCGGGTGCCGTTGGAACAGACCTGGCCCGTGGAATAGAAATTGCCGAGGATGGCGCCGGAGACGGCGTTTTCGAGATCGGCATCGTCGAAGATTATCAGCGGCGACTTGCCGCCAAGCTCCATCGTGACATGTTTCATCTGCGCGGCGGCGGCAGAATAGACCTTCTTGCCGGTAGGCACGGAGCCGGTCAGCGAGACCTTGGCAACGCGCGGATCGGTCGTCAGCGCCGCGCCGACATCGCCCAGCCCCTGCACCACATTATAGACCCCCGGAGGCGCGCCGGCCTCGGTCAGGATCTCGGCGACCTTGAGGGCGCAGAGCGGCGTGGTTTCCGAAGGCTTGAAGACCATCGTGTTGCCGCAGGCGAGTGCGGGAGCGCCCTTCCAGCAGGAGATCTGCGTGGGGTAGTTCCAGGCGCCGAGCCCGACGCAGACGCCGAGCGGTTTGCGCATTGTGTAGACGAAATCGCCGCCCGGCTGCGGGATGTATTCGCCGGTCAGCGCGCCCGCGAGACCGCCGAAATACTCCAGCGCATCGGCGGCAGAGGTGGCGTCGACATAAAGTGTTTCCTGCAACGGCTTGCCGGTGTCATAGGTCTCCAGCTCGGACAGCTCGCGATTGCGCGCGCGCATGATATCGGCGGCGCGGCGCAGGACGCGGCCGCGTTCCGTGCCGGTCAGCGCGGCCCAGGCGGCCTGCGCATCGCGCGCCGCATTCAGGGCGCGGTCGATGATTTCGGGCGTTGCCGAATGGACCTGGGCGATCTTCTCGCCGGTTGCGGCATAGATCACGTCGATCGGCGTGCCGGCCGTGTCTTCGACATATTCGCCATTGATATAATGGCTTGCCGTTGGTTTGGGGTCGATGGGCATCAGGGGGCTCCGTTTAAAGCAGGCTCACTCGCCGCGCGGGAAACGCGCGGTTTCCTCGACGGTGTTGAGGTCCATGTGATTGCGCATGAAGCGTTCGGACGCTTTCTGCAAAGGCTGGTAATCCCAGGGGCAATAGGCCCCGTTTCGCAGGGCGTCGTAGACGACCCAGCGGCGGGCCTGGCTCTGGCGTACCTCGGCGTCGAAACGGTCGAGATCCCAGCGGGCATCGGCCTCCGCCCGCAAGGCGGAGAGTGGGCCGGCATAGGCGGGGTCGGTGACGAGATTGGTCAGCTCGTGGGGATCGGTGTCGAGATCGAAGAGCTGTTCGGGGTCGAGCGCGCAGCGGTTGTATTTGAGGCTTCCGCGCCGCAACGAGACAAGCGGCGCGTAGGACGCCTCGGCGGCATATTCCATCGCGACCGGAGCCTCGCGCTCCGCCCCCTGCCCCAGCTTCACGAGACTTTCGCCATCGCTCCAGGGCTGAACCTCGTTCATGTCGATCCCGGCCAGTTCGCAGAGCGTGGGACAGATATCGATGGTCGAGACCGGCGCTTCGATGCGGCCGGGCTCCATGTCGGGCGAGGAAATCATCAGCGGCACCCGCGAGGAGCCCTCGAAGAAGGACATCTTGAACCAGAGCCCGCGCTCGCCAAGCATGTCGCCATGGTCGGAGAGGAAGAGAATTGTCGCCTCTTGCCGGGTGTTTTCCAGCGTGTCCAGGATCTCGCCGATCTTGTCGTCGAGATAGGAGATATTTGCGAAATAGGCGCGTCGGGAGCGGCGGATGTCCTCGTCGGTGATCTCGTAGTTGCGCCAGTCATTGGCGTCGAGGATGCGCTGCGAATGCGGGTCCTGCGCATCGTAGTCGAGCGTCGGGATCTCGGGCATCAGGTGCGCGCAATCTTCGTAGAGATCCCAGTATTTGCGCCGCGCGACGTAAGGATCATGCGGATGGGTGAAGCTGACGGTCAGGCACCAGGGACGGTCGTCCTTGGCGCGCGCAAGATCGCGGATCTTGCGGGTGGCGTGATAGGCGACCTCGTCGTCATATTCCATCTGGTTGGACGTCTCGGCGACCCCTGCCCCCGTGACCGAGCCCATATTGTGATACCACCAGTCGATCCGTTCGCCGGGCTTGCGGTAATCCGGGGTCCAGCCGAAATCGGCGGGGTAGATATCGGTGGTCAGGCGCTCCTCGAAACCGTGGAGCTGGTCCGGGCCGGCGAAATGCATCTTGCCCGAGAGGCAGGTCTGGTAGCCGGCGCGGCGCAGGTGATGGGCATAGGTCGGGATGTCGGCGGCAAGCTCGGCGGCATTGTCATAGACACCGGTGCGCGAGGGCATCGCGCCGGTCATGTAACTCGCCCGGGACGGTGCGCAGAGCGGCGAGGCGGCGTAGCTCGTGGCAAAGCGCGTCGAGCGCGCGACGAGGCGCTTGAGATTGGGGGCGTGCAGCCAGTCCGCCGGACCATCGGGGAAAAGCGTCCCGTTGAGCTGGTCCACCATGAGGATCAGGATATTGGGTGCGCTCATGCGGCGTCTCCGATCAGAAGGTCCAGATAGCCGAGGACCTGGGCGCAGGCGGCCCCGGGATTCGGCGGCGCTTCGTGCAGGGCTTCATGCAGGTAGATCCCGTCGATCATCGCCGCGACGCCTTCGGCGCCGGCTTCGGCCTTGGGTTTCTCGCCAAGCAGCGGGGTCAGTTCATGCAGGAGATTCGACCGCAACCGGTGCCTATAGACACGCAAGAGCCGCATCGCCTCTTCGGAGCGCTGCGCGAGAACGTAGAAATTGAGCCATGTGGCGATCGTGTCGCGGCAGAAGTTCATCTCGGAGAACCCCGCGCCGACAATGGCTTCCAGCCGCTCTCGGTTTCCATTGGCGGCGGCCAGCCCGGCCCGCACCTCCGCGCCATAGGCGCTCAGGGTATGGCGCATCGCGGCCAGAAGAAGCGTTTCCTTGTCGCCGAAATAATGATGCGCCAGCGCCGCCGAGACCCCTGCCCGCCTTGCGATCTGGCTCACAGTGACGTCAAGCGAGCCAAGCCGGCCGATCTCGGCAATTGTTGCCTTGACCAGAGCTGCCCGCCGAATAGGCTCCATGCCCAATCTTGGCATAACTTGCGGCGTCCTTCGAAGTTTCAGGTTGCCAAGAGAGAGTAGGTTGTTCTTAATTGACTCGTCAATCAACAAAAAACCGAACCAACAGGGAAACACTTGAGATGAAGCGTTTTGCATTGACCGCTGCCCTTATGCTGGGAACGTCCGGAGCTGCCATGGCTGCTTGCGACGAGGTCACCTTCTCCGATGTCGGCTGGACCGACATCACCGCCACCACCGCTGCGACCACCTTCGTGCTGGAAGCGCTCGGCTATGAAACCGATATCAAGGTGCTCTCCGTGCCGGTGACCTATACCTCGATGGCGGAGGGCGATATCGACGTGTTCCTCGGCAACTGGATGCCCACGATGGAGGCCGATATTGCCCCCTATCGCGATGCCGGAACCGTGGAAACGGTGCGCGAGAACCTTTCCGGCGCGAAATACACCCTGGCGGTGAACAAGGTGGCGATGGATCTCGGGATTGCCGATTTCGCCGATATCGCGAAGTTCGCGGATGAGCTGGATGGCGAGATCTACGGCATCGAGCCGGGCAATGACGGCAACCGGCTGATCCAGTCGATGATCGACGGGGATGCGTTCGGTCTCAAGGACTTCAAGGTCAAGGAGAGCTCCGAGCAGGGCATGCTGGCGCAGGTGGCCCGAGCGACCAAGAAAGATGACCCGATCGTCTTTCTCGGCTGGGAGCCGCATCCGATGAATGCCAATTTCGACATGGGCTACCTGACCGGTGGCGACGATTTCTTCGGGCCCAATCTCGGCGGTGCCTCGGTCTATACCAACACGCGGGCCGGCTATGTGGGCGAATGTCCGAATGTGGGCAAGCTGCTGGGCAATCTCGTCTTCTCGCTGGAGATGGAGAACAAGATCATGGGCGCCATTCTTGACGATGGCGCGGATCCGGTGAAGGCCGCCTCGGCCTGGCTGGGTGCCAATCCCGACGCCTGGATGGGCTGGCTGGACGGTGTGACTGCCAAGGATGGCGGCGATGCAGCCGCGGCCGTGAAGGCTGCCCTGGAGATGTGAGACTCCGGCCCGTGACGTGACGCGTCTTGAGGGCGCCGGGGGCGCTGCCCCCGGACCCCCGGGACATTTGTGGAAAAAGGAACTGTGCGGGGCGTCTTCGAGGCGCCTCGTCTGGAGGCCCGATGGAGTGGTTGACGGAGAACAAGATCCCGGTGGGATCGGCGGCGGAGGCCGTGTTCGACTGGTTGCAGGATCATGGCGAGTGGTTTTTTGACGGGCTTTCGGAGCTGCTGGAGGGGCTGATCGACGGAATCCTGCTTGTCTTGCAAACGCCGCATCCCTTGCTCGTCGTGCTGGCCTTTGTCGCGCTGAGCTGGTTGCTGCAGCGAAGCTGGAAGGTCTGTGCCTTTGTCGGGCTCGGTTTTCTTTTCATCATCAACCAGGGCTATTGGGAGGAAACGACCGAGAGCCTGACGCTTGTCTTGTCGGCTTGTGTTGTCTGCATGGCGATCGGGGTTCCGATCGGGATTGCCGCGGCGCATCGACCGCGGCTTTATGCCGGGATGCGGCCGGTGCTGGACCTGATGCAGACGCTGCCGACCTTCGTTTATCTCATTCCGGCGATCGTGTTTTTTGGCATCGGGATGGTTCCCGGGCTGATTGCGACTGTAGTTTTCGTGGTCCCTGCCCCGATCCGGCTGACTTATCTCGGCGTCTCGACCACGCCCAAGGACTTGCTGGAGGCAGCGCGGGCCTTCGGGGCGACGCCCTTTCAGGTGCTGTCCAAGGTCGAGCTGCCTTTCGCCTTTCCGCAGATCATGGCGGGGTTGAACCAGACGATCATGTTGTCGCTGTCGATGGTTGTGATCGCAGCGCTTGTGGGCGCGGACGGGCTGGGCGTGCCTGTTGTGCGGGCGCTCAACCAGGTGAACACGGCGCTTGGCTTTGAATCGGGTTTCGTGATCGTCGTCGTGGCGATCATGCTGGACCGGATCCTGCATGTGGGGACGAAGAAATGAGTGTGGCTGTTCGTTTCGACAAGGTTTCGATTGTCTTTGGCAACCAGCCGGAGCGGGCCCTGCCCTTGATGGATGCGGGCCAGAGCCGGGCCGAGATCCAGGAGGCAACGCGCCAGATTCTTGGCGTGCATGATTGCTCGCTGGAGGTGGAACGCGGCGAAATTCTCGTGTTGATGGGGCTTTCGGGCTCCGGCAAATCGACCCTGCTGCGCGCCGTCAACGGGCTGAACCCGGTTGTGCGCGGGGCGGTGCATGTCTCTGACGGCGAGGAGATGGTCGACATTTCGCATGCGGACAAGGCGGTGCTGCGTCGGATGCGGCTGTCTCGCGTTGCGATGGTGTTCCAGCAGTTCGGGCTGCTGCCCTGGCGAACGGTGCGGGAGAATGTCGGGCTGGGGCTGGAGCTTGGCGGGATGGATCGCAAGGCGCGCGATGCCAAGGTCGAGGCCCAGCTGGAGCTGGTTTCGCTCTCCGACTGGGCGGATCGTAAGGTGAGCGAGCTCTCGGGCGGAATGCAGCAGCGGGTTGGTCTTGCGCGGGCTTTCGTTACGGACGCACCGATCCTGCTGATGGACGAGCCGTTCTCGGCGCTGGACCCGCTCATTCGGGCAAAGCTGCAGGACGAGTTGCTGGAACTGCAGGAACGGCTGCACCGGACGATCATCTTCGTGAGCCATGACCTCGACGAGGCGTTCAAGATCGGCAACCGGATAGCTATCCTGGAAGGCGGGCGGATCGTGCAATGCGGCACCCCGCAGGAAATCTTTTCCGAGCCGGCCGATGACTATGTGGCCGATTTCGTGGCGCATATGAACCCGCTGGGGGTGTTGCGGGCCTCGGATGTGATGGAACAGGTATCGGGTATCGCGCCGGAGCGGCTGATCGGGGCCGACGTTCCGGTAGAGGACGTGATGCGGATCCTGTTGGATGAGGGGATCGCCATCGGCGTGCAGCGCGGTGGCGCATTGGTCGGGCAGGTGACGAAGGCGACAGTGATGCACCGGCTGCTCGATCCTCGGGCAGACCTTTAGACAAGGCGCCGTCCCCGGACCCGCCGAAGGCGGGCCACCCCCAACCGAAAACGAGGCGCGCGCCTTGCGCGCGGGCCGTTTTCCGGCGGGAGCGCCCCCCCGGCCGGGTCTAGCTGCGCGGAGGAAAACTGGCCTGGAGCTTCTTCGTCAGGCTGGCGCGGATCAGGTCATAGGACACCGTGATCCGGTGCTCTGTTTCGTCCGGCGCGGTCGTGCCGAATGGCATGAGCACCCAGGAACGGTGGAAATAGGGCGCCTTTTCGAACGTCCCGGTCTCGCGAAGCATTTCCGCGGTATCGATATCGGCGCATTTGACGGAGACGCCCCGCCCTTCGGCGCCGATGGCGGCAAAGATCTTGCCGCCGATCTTCCAGATATCGTGGCCCGGTCCGAACGGGGCAGACAGCTCGGCGCCCGGTAGTGTCGCACAGAATTTGTTGATGGCTTCTCTGTTCATAGCAAGAGTTTGCCCTCCGGCGAGGGACGGGACAAGACTCTCTTCGGAAGGAAAGGCCTTTGCCGGCGCATGTCACTGTCCGACATGGAAGCCGTGCCCACCGGCGCACCGCTCCAAAGGCTTATACTGGTTCAACTCCGACTTTTCGACCGCTTCTGAGGCCGGCACGGAATAAAGCTTGGCTCCAACGCCCCCCCGCGCTAAGACAGCGCCATGAACCGTCGCAGCATCATTATCTGCATCTGCATTACCTGCTGACATCGTCAGGCGGGCCGGTTCCTTCATTCCCTTTCCAGATCGAAGTTGCTAGACCCGCCGCGCGCGCAACGCGAGGAGTGATCATGGCCGAGATAAGGCTCTGGAATACAAGGACCCGCAGCAAGCAAGTGCTGCAGCCGATCGACCCCGACAATGTGCGGATGTATGTCTGCGGGCCGACCGTCTATGACCGGGCGCATATGGGCAATGCCCGCCCCGTGATCGTCTTCGACGTGCTCTACCGGCTGTTGCGTCATACCTACGGCGCCGATCACGTGACCTATGTGCGGAATTTCACCGACGTCGACGACAAGATCAACAAGCGGTCCCAGGAGAGCGGCCGTCCGATTTCGGAGATCACCGAGGAGACCATCCGCTGGTATCACGAGGATATGGGTGCGCTTGGCGTGATGGTGCCGAACCACGAGCCACGCGCAACCGCCTATATCGCCGAGATGATCGCCATGATCGAGGGGTTGATCGCGGACGGGTACGCTTATGCCGCCGACGGGCATGTGCTCTTCGCGGTCGAGAAATACGATGACTATGGCAAGCTCTCGGGCCGTTCCATCGACGACATGATCGCCGGTGCGCGGGTCGAAGTCGCGCCCTACAAGCGCAACCCGATGGATTTCGTGCTCTGGAAACCGTCCTCCGAGGATCTGCCCGGCTGGGACAGCCCTTGGGGGCGCGGCCGGCCCGGCTGGCATATCGAATGCTCGGCCATGTCGCTCGCGCTTCTGGGCGAGAACTTCGACATCCATGGCGGCGGCAATGACCTGATGTTCCCGCATCATGAGAACGAGATCGCGCAGAGCCGTTGCGCCCATCCGGGCAGCGACTTTGCCCGGATCTGGATGCATAACGAGATGCTGCAGGTCGAGGGCAAGAAAATGTCCAAGTCGCTGGGGAATTTCTTCACCGTGCATGACGTGCTGGGACAGGGAATTCCGGGCGAGGTGATCCGGTTTGTCTACCTGCAGACGCATTACGGCAAGCCGATGGACTGGACGGCGGAGAAGGCGCGGGCCGCGCAGGCGACGTTGCGCAAGTGGAGGGGGCTCGTCTCGGGCATTGAGCCCTCCACGAGCCCCGCGCCCGAGGTGATCGCGGCGCTCAGTGACGACCTGAACACATCGGGCGCGATTGCCGCGCTGCACAAGCTGGCCGGTGCGGGCGATCTCGCCGGGCTAAAGGCGTCGGCGCAGCTCATGGGGCTGTTGCTCGACGAGATGGGCGATTGGGTGGCGCCACGCTTCGTTGATTCTGGCGGACTGCAGGTAGGCGTAAACGCGGAGATCGCCAGCAGAATTGACGATCTCGTCGAGGCCCGCACTAAAGCGAAGGCGGAGAGGGATTTCACAGAAGCCGACCGAATTCGCGATGGATTGTCCGCAGCTGGGATCATCTTAAAAGACGGAAAAGAAGGCACGGCTTGGGAGTTTGGTGAGTCCGTCGATCTCCAGAAGCTGGAAGATCTCCTGTGACCGCCCGCAAAACCACCGCCCGGGGCGCTTGCGTCCCGGGCAGCGCCCGAACCGCCCCCCCGGGGCGGGCGCTTCTCGCCCACCCCGCGGTTCGGGCACTGCCCTCCGTTCGGTGTGTGGCTTGGGACAATGACGAATTTCAGAAAGGAAGGGGTGCGGCATGAGCAAGGAACGGCTCTACCTGTTCGATACGACCCTGCGGGATGGACAACAGACGCAGGGGGTACAGTTCAGCCTTGAGGACAAGCACCAGATTGCGCGGATGCTGGACGAGCTCGGAATCGACTATGTCGAAGGCGGCTGGCCCGGCGCCAACCCGACCGACAGCGACTTCTTCGAAGCCGCGCCGGAGCTGAAGAACGCGACCTTCCTTGCCTTTGGCATGACCAAGCGGGTTGGCCGTTCGGCGGCCAATGACGAGGTGCTTGCGGGCGTGGTGAATGCCAATACACCGGCGGTCTGTCTTGTCGGCAAGAGTTATGATTTCCACGTGACCAAGGCGTTGGGCGTCGAGCTGGAGGAGAATATCGCGGCGATCGCCGACTCGATCTCCTATCTCGTCGGGCTCGGGCGTGAGGCGATGTTCGACGCGGAGCATTTCTTCGACGGCTACAAGGCCAATCCCGAATACGCGCTGGCGAGCCTGCATGCCGCGCTGGAGGCCGGCGCGCGTTGGGTCGTGCTGTGCGACACCAATGGCGGCACGCTGCCGAGCGAGATCGGCGAGATCACCCGGGCGGTGATCGCAAGCGGCATTCCCGGGGACAAGCTCGGCATCCACACCCATAACGACACCGAAAACGCCGTCGCCGGCACGCTGGCCGCCGTCGAGGCGGGCGCGCGGCAGGTCCAGGGCACTCTGAACGGCCTCGGCGAGCGCTGCGGCAATGCCAACCTCGTCTCGCTGATCCCCACCCTGCTGCTCAAGGAGCCCTATGCGAGCACGCTGGAGACCGGGGTCACTCCGGACGGGCTGGAGAGCCTGACGCGGGCGAGCCGGTTGATGGACGACATCCTGAACCGGGTGCCGCAGCGCAGTGCGGCTTATGTCGGCGCCTCGGCCTTCGCACACAAGGCCGGGCTGCATGCGAGCGCCATGCTCAAGGATCCGTCCACCTATGAGCATGTCGACCCGTCGGTGGTCGGCAATGAGCGGATCATCCCGATGTCCAACCAGGCCGGGCAGTCGAACCTGCGCAAGCGGCTCTCGGATGCCGGGCTGAGCGTCGAGAAGGGCGATCCGGCGCTGGCGCGGATTCTTGATCTCGTCAAGGCGCGCGAGGCGGCGGGCTATACCTATGACACCGCGCAGGCGAGTTTCGAGCTGCTGGCGCGGCGCGAACTGGGCCTCTTGCCGAGCTATTTCAAGATCGACCGCTACCGGGTCACGGTGGAGCGGCGCAAGAACCGGTTGGGGGAGACGATCACGCTCTCCGAGGCTGTTGTCGTGCTCTTCATCGATGGCGAGAAGCGGCTCTCGGTGTCGGAATCGCTCGATCCGGACGGCTCGGATCGTGGCCCCGTGAACGCGCTCAGTCGGGCGCTGGCCAAGGATCTCGGGCCGCTCCAGCCCTTCATTGCCGATATGAAGCTGGTCGATTTCAAGGTGCGGATCACCAATGGTGGCACCGAGGCGGTCACCCGGGTTATTATCGACAGCGAGGATGCCGATGGGCGGCGCTGGTCGACGGTGGGTGTGTCGCCCAACATAGTCGATGCCTCCTTCGAAGCTCTGCTGGAGGCGATCCAGTGGAAGCTGCTGCGCGACGGAGCACCCGCCGAAACGAAGTAAAGTGGAGGGATTACAATGGATTTCAGCGCGTTCTTCACCTTGCACAAGGACCTGCCCCGGGAGGGGCCGGGCACGCCGGAGGACGTGGCTTGGGCGGTGAACCTTGCCGGAACCCATGGGCGTGCAAGGGTCTGCGACGCGGGCTGCGGCCCGGGCGCGGACACGGAAACCCTGGCCGAGTTGCTGCCCGAGGCCTGGATCGACGCGCTGGACCTGCATCCCCAATTCGCGGAAGCCGCGGCGGCGCGGGTGGCGCGGTTCGGGCCACGGGTGAAGGCCTGGGCGGGGTCGATGGCGGAGCTGACCGGTCCCTATGACCTGATCTGGTGTGCCGGGGCGCTCTATTTCCTTGGCGTGACCGAGGGACTGACGGCCTGGCGGCCGGCGCTGACACAGGCCGGGAAGATTGCCTTTTCCGAGCCGGTCCTGCTGGGCCCGGACGAGCCGCAGGCGGTTCGGGATTTCTGGGAGGACTATCCGCAGATCACGGAACTGGCCGGGATCGAAGCGCGCGTTGCGGCGGCGGGATACCGGATCCTCGGCACGCGCGAGATCGTCGGAGCGCCCTGGGAGGCCTATTACACGCCAATGAAGGCGCGGATTGCCGAGCTGCGCGCGGAGGGTGTGTCGGACGCAGTCGAGGCCGCGCTTGTCGAGGGCGAGGTGGAGATCGCCAATTGGCGCGCGGCGACAGATCGGGTGGCCTATCTGCTGGTCGTGGCGGAGTCCGCATGAGCATTGCCGATTGCGCAGCACTGGTCGAGCGCGGGGATCCGGATCGGTTTCGCGCTGCCATGACGGCCCCTGTCGCGGCGCGGGAGGTGCTGTTTCCGCTCTATGCCTTCAATGTCGAAGTCACGCGCGCGCCCTGGGCAAGCCAGGAGCCGATGATCTGCGAGATGCGGCTGCAATGGTGGACCGACCTGCTCGGCGAGATCGCCGACGGGGCGGCCATTCGGGCCCATGAAGTGGCGACGCCACTGGCCGGGCTGGTGCGGGAGAACGGTCTGGACGTGGCGCCCCTGCAGGCGCTGGTTCAGGCCCGGAGATGGGATATCTATCGCGCACCCTTCGAGAGTCTCGACGCCTTTGACGCCTATCTGGACGCGAGCGCCGCGGGGCTGATGTGGGCCACCGCGCAGGCACTCGGAGCGCCGGCGGAGACGGAAAGGACCGTGCGCGATATCGGCTGGTCCGGAGGGCTCGCGGCTCTGTTGCGGGCGGTTCCCGCCCTGGAGGCGCGTGGTCGGCACCCGCTTCACGACGGTCGTCCGGAGGCTGTCGCCGCGCTGGCCCGGCGCGGGCTGGAACGCTTGTCCGCCGCGCGACAGGTGGGGCTTCCGAAAACCGCCTTGCCGGCCCTGCGGGCGGCCTGGCGCGCAGAGGCCAGCCTGACCCGCGCGGCGGCAGCACCGCATCGGGTCGCGGATGGCCAGCTGGAGGAAGGCCCGTTGCGGCAACGGGCGAGCCTCTACCGGCGCGCCTTGTCCCGCGGTTGGTAGCGTTCGGCGCAGAGTGACGGCAACCGCGCCTGCCGCGACGGGACGAAAGAAATCTTCGAGCAAGGGGCGGTTCGGTATCATCGACGCAAATCTGCCGCCGCGCCCAGTCCGGAGACTTCTTCCTTCACGGCGCGGCCCAATGGCGTTTGCCAAGGGCCCCGCAAGCAGCAATTGCCGCGCGCCGACAGAGTGTCCCTCAGACCAGCGTCAGACAGATGCCGCCAATCGCACCGACAAGCACCACGCTCCAGGAGGGCAGTTTCCAGCTCACAAGCAGGACGAAACAGGCCAGCGCCAGCGCGAACCCGGCCATGTCCTGCACCCCGGCGGTGAAGACCGGGTCATAGAGCGTCGCGCCGAGGATGCCGACAACGGCGGCATTGGCGCCTTGCATCGCCGATTGCGCGCGCGGCTGGCGACGGAACCTGTCCCAGAAAGGTAGCGCGCCCAGCAAGAGAAGGAAGCCGGGCAGGAAGACTGCCAGCAGCGCAATCACCGCACCGCCCAGCCCGCTGGCGACGGCGCCGAGATAGGCGGCGAAGGTGAAGAGCGGCCCCGGGACCGCCTGCGCCGCGCCGTAGCCGGCAAGAAAGGCATCGGCCCCGACCCGCCCGCCCTGAACCATTTCCGCCTCCAGCAGGGGCAGCACGACATGCCCGCCCCCGAAGACCAGCGCGCCGGCGCGGTAGAAACTGTCGAACAGCGCAGCGACCGGACCCAACCCGGCCAGCAGCGGTAGCGCGGCGAAAAGCGCGAGGAACATGGCGAGGCAGGCCCCCCCCGCGCGCGGCGTGATCGGAACCGGCAGGCTCGCGTCGAGATCCGAGGCGGCGCCGCGCCCGAGCGCGAGACCGGCCAGCCCGCCCGCGAGGATTGCGCCGACCATCGCCACGGGCCCCGGCAGGGCTGCCAGCAGCGCGACCGCCAGCACGGCGATACCGGCGCGTTCGCGATCCGGACAGAGGCTCCGGGCCATGCCGAGCACCGCTTGTGCCACGATGGCGACGGCAACGAGCTTCAAGCCGGAGATTGCCCCCTGCCCCACCGGTCCGTCCAGCGCCGCCGCGCCGGCGGCGAAAGCGATGAGCAGCAAGGCTGATGGCAGCGTGAAAGCCGCAAAGGCCGCCGCAGCGCCCCAAGGACCGGCCCGCATCAGGCCGATGGCAAAGCCGACCTGGCTTGACGCCGGGCCCGGCAGGAACTGGCAGAGCGCCACGAGATCGGCATAGGCCCCATCCGAGAGCCAGCCGCGCCGGGTCACGAACTCATCGCGGAAATAGCCCAGATGCGCGATCGGTCCGCCAAAGGAGGTCAGGCCGAGCTTGAGGAAGGCGGCGAAAACCTCGCCGGGGCGGCCTTCCGTGGTCTTGGGCAGGGCATCGGTCATTCTCGGTAGATCCGGCTTGTTCGCGGCGTCTTATGCGGGGCCAATCTTGCAGCCTTGCGACAGATCACAGCAAAACGGGCGCGCAGGAAAGCCCGCGCGCCCGTTTTGTTTCATTTCGTCCGTCTGGCTCAGGCGCCGAGCTTCGCGGCCTCGGCGGCAAGCGCCGTGATCGCGTCCCAGTCGCCGGCCTCGACGAGGTCCTTCGGCGCAACCCAGGAGCCGCCGACGCAGAGCGTGTTGGACAGCGCCAGATAAGTCGCCGCGTTGGAGGGCGAGACGCCGCCCGTCGGGCAGAACTTGATCTGCGGCAGGGGCGCGCCGATCCCCTTCAGCGCCGGCGCGCCACCGGCGGCCTCGGCGGGGAAGAATTTCTGCACCGTGTAGCCGCGCTCCAGCAGGCGCATCGCTTCCGACGCGGTGGCGGCACCCGGCAGCAGCGGCAGGTCCGCCTCTTCGCACGCATCCAGCAGGCGGTCCGTCGCGCCGGGGGAGACGCCGAATTTCGCGCCCGCGTCCTTGGCGGCGGCAACATCTGCAGGCGTCAGCAACGTGCCCGCGCCGACCACGCCGCCCTCGACCTTGGCCATCTCGCGGATCGCGTCCAGAGCGGCCGGGGTGCGCAGGGTGATTTCCAGCGCCGGCAGACCGCCCGCGACCAGCGCTTCGGCCAGCGGCCGGGCCTTGCTGGCATCGTCGATCACCAGCACCGGCACAACCGGCGCCAGGCGGCAGATTTCAGCGGATTTGACAGAGGCTTCCTGAGGGGTCATCGAATGTCCTTTCGGTGTCCGGCCGGGGAGAGGCCGGGAAATGTCGCGAGCACGGCGCGAGCACAAAGAATGCGCCGGCGCGCGAGGGTCAAGGCTTTCCTTTGCCGCAGGCGGTCAGAGAACCGCGCAGGCGCCCTCGGTCGAGGGGCCAACATTGGCGCGGAAACTGGCGAACAGCTCGCGTCCGATACCTTGGGCATTGGCAGAGAGATCGGCTTCGACGGGCGCGCGCGTCTCGAAATCCGCTTCCAGCACGTCGAGCGTGCCAGCGACGGCATCCACGCGGAGGAGGTCGCCATCGCGCAGCCGCGCAAGCGGGCCGCCGGCAGCCGCTTCCGGGCTGACATGGATCGCCGCCGGGACCTTGCCCGAGGCGCCCGACATCCGGCCATCGGTCACCATCGCCACCTTCAGCCCGCGCTCCTGCAGCACCGCGAGCACCGGCGTCAACGCGTGCAGCTCCGGCATCCCGTTCGCGCCCGGCCCCTGGAAACGAACCACGACAACGGTATCCTCGGTGAATTCGCCGGCCCGGAAGGCCGCCTTGACCGAGCCCTGGTCGTGGAAGATCCGCGCCTTGGCCTCGATCACCTGACGCTCCGGCGCCACCGCCGAAACCTTCATAACGCCTTGGCCCAGCGAGCCCCTGAGCTGCTTCAGCCCGCCGGTCGGCTGGAACGGCGTGGCGGCCGGACGCAGGATCTTTTCGTTGAGGCTCTCGCCTGCCCCCTCTTGCCAGACCAGCGTGTCGTCGATCAGCTTCGGCTCGCGGGTATAGAGCCCGAGCCCCTCGCCCGCCACGGTCCGCGTGTCCGGGTGCAGCAGGCCCGCTTCGAGCAGCTGGCCGATCATGAAGCCAAGCCCGCCTGCGGCGTGGAAATGGTTCACATCCGCAAGCCCGTTCGGATAGACCTTCGCGAGCAGCGGCACGACCTCGGAGAGATCGGCGAAATCTTCCAGCGCAAGCTGGATCCCCGCTGCCTTGGCCATTGCCGGCAGATGCAGCACGAGATTGGTCGATCCGCCCGTCGCCATCAGCCCGACCATGCCATTGACGAAGGCCCGCTCGTCGAGGATCTCGCCCGCAGGCGTGAAGGCGTTGCCGAGCGCGGTGATCTCCAGCGCGCGTTTCACGCCAGCCTCCGTCAGCGCCGCACGCAGCGGCGTGTTCGGGGTCACGAAGCTCGCGCCGGGCAGGTGCAGCCCCATGAACTCCATCAGCATCTGGTTGGTATTGGCGGTGCCATAGAAGGTGCAGGTCCCGGCAGTGTGATAGGAGGCCATCTCGACCTCCATCAGCTTGTCGCGGCCAACTTCCCCTTGCGCGAATTGCTGGCGCACCTTCGCCTTCTCGTCATTCGGGATGCCGCTCGGCATCGGCCCGGCCGGCAGGAAAACCGCCGGCAGATGGCCGAAACTCGCCGCCGCCATCACCAGACCGGGAACAATCTTGTCGCAAACACCAAGATAGAGCGAAGTATCGAAACAATTATGGCTCAGCGCCACGCTGGCCGCCATCGCGATCACGTCGCGCGAGAAGAGGCTGAGTTCCATGCCTGCCTGGCCTTGCGTGACCCCGTCGCACATCGCCGGCACGCCGCCAGCCACCTGCGCCGTCGCGCCCGCCGCCCGCGCGACCTCACGGATCTGCGCCGGGTAAGTCTCGAAGGGCTGATGCGCCGAGAGCATGTCGTTATAGGCCGTGACGATCCCGATATTAGGCGCGCGCCCCTCGGCCAATGCGCCCTTGTCCTCTCCCATCGCCGCATAGGCATGGGCCTGGTTGCCGCAAGTCAGATGCGCCCGCGCCGGACCTGCCGCCGCCATTGCCCGCATCCGGTCCAGATACTCTCCCCGGCTGTCGCGGCTGCGTGCGATGATTCGGTCTGTCACCTTTGCGACATTGGGGTTGAGGCTCATGGGACTCGCTCCTTGATTGCTGGGATCGGCCTAGCAAGTTAACGCTAACGGGTCAATTCGGGCCCTGCTTTTATGCAGTTGCTCCGCAGGCGGCGTCAATTGAGGCAGAAGGGCTGCCATGTGAATCCTGCAACCCGGAGTTTCCGCTAACATGGCTGGTCGCCCGGCCCTTCCTGACTTATCTCGCCCACAGGGAGCAAACGAAAGCACAAACGAGCGGGACGAAAGATGAACGATACAGAACTGAACCTGCACGAAATCCAGGCCGAAGCCTCCCGTCAGCGCGCAGCCGCCTTTGCCCGCATGGTCGTGGCAACGGGCCGTTTCGTGATGCGCTCCTTCCGTCGCGGCGGCGAACAGGCCGTCTGAGCCGCTTCGCCCTTCCCCTCGCGCCTTCCAGGCGCTAGGTCGGGCGGATGAATGAAACCGCCGCCCCCCTTCCGACTGTCCGCCTCAAGCCGAAAGCCGATGCCCGCGCCCTGCGCCACGGCTTCCCTTGGGTCTATTCCGACGAACTGGTCACCGACCGGCGCACCAAGGCGCTCGCGCCGGGCACGATTGCGCGCCTGGAGGATTCCGAGCGCCGCCCGATGGGCGTTGTCGCAGTCACGCCAGAGTCCCGTATCATCTGCCGCATGCTCGACCGCGACCCCGAGGCCGTGATCGACCGTGCCTGGCTCGCCGCCCGCATCGCGCGGGCACAGGAGCTTCGGGCCCGGCTCTTCGATGCCCCCTATTACCGCCTTGTCCATGCCGAAGCCGACGGGCTGCCCGGTGTCGTGATCGACCGGTTCGGCGACGCCGCCGTGATCCAGCCCAACGCCGCCTGGGCGGACCGGCTGACGGATGCGCTGGCCGAGGCGCTGGTCGAGGTGACTGGCTGCAGCACCATCGTCAAGAACGGCTCGGGCCGCGCGCGGACACATGAAGGTCTGCCGGAGGAGATGAGTGTTCTCAGGGGCGCGGTCGATGGGCCGATCCCGGTGCCGATGAACGGCGCGACCTATATGGCGGACCTGCTGGGCGGCCAGAAGACCGGCCTGTTCTATGACCAGCGCCCGAACCACGCCTTCGCGGCGCGTTTCGCCGAAGGCGCGCGGGTGCTCGATATGTTTTCGCATGTTGGCGGGTTCGGCCTTGCCGCGCTGGCCGCCGGGGCGATCTCCGCGACCTGTGTCGACGGCTCCGCCGCCGCGCTGGAACTGGCCGAGGCCGGGGCACGCGCCGCCGGCACCGATGACCGCCTGACCACACGCAAGGGCGACGCCTTTGCAACGATGGAAGCGCTGGCCGCCGAGGGCGCGCAATTCGACCTCATCATCTGCGATCCGCCCGCCTTCGCTCCCTCGCGCCAGTCGCTGGAAGCGGGGCTGCGCGCCTATGAGCGCGTGGCGCGGCTTGCGGCGCCGCTGGTGGCTCCGGGCGGCTATCTCGTGCTCTGTTCCTGCTCTCACGCGGCGGATCTGACCAAGTTCCGCAACGCCTCGGCGCGCGGCATCGGTCGCGGCGGCCGGCGCGGACAGCTTCTGCACACCGGCTTTGCCGGCCCGGACCACCCGATGCTGCCGCAGTTGGCCGAGAGCGGCTATCTCAAGGCGCTGGTCTTCCGGCTGGCGCCGTGACGCGGGCGCTGCTCGACGCCTGCGTGCTCTATCCGACGGTGATGCGGGAAGTCCTGCTGGGCGCGGCCTCAGAGGGGCTGTTCACGCCGCTCTGGTCCGAGCGTCTGCTGGAGGAATGGGCGCGGGCGGCCGCGCGGCGCGGGGAACTGGACGAGATGCAGGCGCGCGGCGAGATCGCGCTTCTGCGCGCCCATTGGCCAAAAGCCTCCATCCAGCCGCGCGACGGCGATCTCGCCCGGCTCTGGCTGCCCGACGAGAACGACATCCACGTCCTCGCCGCCGCCATTGCCGGCTCCGCCGATCTCGTCGTGACGCTGAACATCAAGGATTTCCCGCGCAATATCCTCGCCGAGGAAGGCGTGGCGCGGCAGGATCCGGACGGGTTCCTGCATGCGCTCTGGCTGGAGCATCCCGAGGCGCTGCAACGGGTCGGCGCGAAGGTTCTTGCACAGGCCGAGGAGATGGACAGCGTTCCCCATGACCTGCGCAAGCTGCTGAAAAAGGCGCGTTTGCCGCGACTTGCCAAGGCTTTGGCGGGGTGAGATCGCTCGAAGCTGGCGAACGGAGCGCTGACTGGCATGGAAGCAAGGCGAAGCCGCCATGCCTGCGCCTGCCCGTCCCGACGGGCTGGCGCTTTGTTTCCGGCGCTCAACGGATCGATCTTTTGCGGATTTGGCAGGGATAAAGCGCAGACCACACTCGTTTCAGCGCCACCCCACGGGCAGGCGCTGGCATGGCGACCCTTGCGGGGCCGTCGACGGTAGCTTTGTCGAACCTAATGCCAACTGAAAAAGAACGCCGCGAATGGTTTCGCAGCGTTCTTCGTTTTTTGGCCTTGGTGAGCCTCAGCCAAGCGCCGCATCGCAACGCTGGCAAGTGCCGTCATGCTCGTGCGTGCCGACATCGGGCAGGATCTTCCAGCAGCGCTGGCATTTCTCGCCCTCGGCCCGCTTGAAGACCACACCAACGCCCGGGGATTCCTCCAGCGTGAACGCCCCCTCGGGCGCGACGCCCTCGGTCAGGGTGATCTGGCTGGAGATGCAGATATCGGCGAAATTCACCGTCCGCAGCAGTGTCACCAAGGCGACATCCTCGACGAACACTTCCGGCGCAGCTTCCAGGGAGGAGCCGATCACCTTGTCGCGCCGCTGTACTTCCAGCGCGGCGGTCACGACACGGCGGACATTGCGCACCCGCTCGACAAGCGTGTCTAGCTCCGGCTTGTTCCACTCGGCCGGCGTCTCCGGGATATCCTGCAGATGCACCGAGCTTTCAGCGCCCGGATACCGCTCCAGCCAGACCTCTTCCATCGTGAAGACCAGAACCGGCGCGAGCCAGGTGGTCAGGCGCTGGAACAGGATGTCCAGCACGGTCAACGCCGAGCGGCGGTGCAGGCTGTCATCGGCGTCGCAATAGAGCGCGTCCTTGCGGATATCGAAGAAGAAGGCCGAGAGATCGACCGTGGCGAAGGTGAAGACCTTCTGGAACACGCCCTGGAAGTCATAGGCCTCGTAGCCCTTGCGAACCTCCTGGTCGAGCTCGTAGAGCCGGTGCAGCACCCAGCTCTCCAGCGGCGGCATCTCTTCCACGGCCACCGGCTCGATCTTGTCGAAATCGCCCAGCGAGCCAAGCAGGAAGCGCATCGTGTTGCGCAGCCGGCGGTAGCTGTCGGCGACGTTCTTCAGGATCTCCGGGCCGATGCGCAGATCGGCCGTGTAGTCCGATTGCGAGACCCAGAGGCGCAGGATATCGGCGCCATATTGCTTGATGACCTGTTCGGGCGCGATGGTGTTGCCGAGCGACTTGGACATCTTGTTGCCCTTCTCGTCCAGCGTGAAGCCATGGGTCAGCACGCCACGATAAGGCGCGCGGCCATTGGTGCCACAGCTTTGCAGCAGCGAGGAGTGGAACCAGCCACGATGCTGGTCGGTGCCTTCGAGATAGAGATCGGCGATGCCGTCCTCGGAGCCGTCCTCCCGGTCGCGCAGTACGAAGGCATGGGTCGAGCCGCTATCGAACCATACGTCCAGCACGTCGAAGATCTGCTCGTAATCATCGGCAGCGTAATCGGAGCCGAGGAAACGTTCCTTGGCGCCGTCCATATACCAGACATCAGCGCCTTCGGCCTCGAAAGCCTCGACGATGCGGGCATTCACGGCGTCATCGCGCAGCAGGAAGTCAAGATCATCGGGCAGCGCGCCCTTCTTGACGAAGCAGGTCAGCGGCACGCCCCAGGCGCGCTGGCGCGAGAGCACCCAATCCGGGCGGTTCTCCATCATCGAATGGATCCGGTTACGCCCGGTCTCGGGTGTCCATTTCACCGTGTCGATGGCGTTGAGCGCGCGGCTCCGGATCGTCTTGCCGAGCGCGTCCTGCCCGTCGCCGACCTCGCGGTCGATGGAGGCGAACCATTGCGGCGTATTGCGGAAGATCAGCGGCGCCTTGGAGCGCCAGGAATGCGGGTAGCTGTGCTTGATCCGGCCACGCGCGATCAGCGCGCCGACACCGGCCATGGCGTCGATCACCCGCTTGTTGGCGTCCTTCTCCTTGCCCTTGTGATCAAAGATCACAGCGCCGCCGAACAGCGGCAGCTCGGGGCGGAAGGTGCCATCTTCCAGCACGTTATGAGTCATTTTCAACCCGTGCTTGACGCCGAGGATGAAGTCATCCGCGCCGTGCGACGGTGCGGTATGGACAAAGCCCGTGCCGGCCTCGTCGGTGACGTGGTCGCCGGGCAACATCGGGACATCGTAATCCCACTCGCCCATCCCGCCCTCGATGCCCCGGAACGGGTGCGCACAGACCATCAGGTCAAGCTGCTTGGCGCTGATATCCTCGGTGCGCTCGAAGGCGTCGACGCGCGCGGATTTCATCACCTCCTCGGCGAGATTGTCGGCCAGCAGGTACTCGTCGCCCACCTTGGCCCAGTTCTCCTCGGGCGCTTCGGTGACCTTGTAGAGCCCGTAGGAGAGCTCGGGGTTGAAAGCCACGGCGCGGTTGGAGGGGATGGTCCAGGGCGTGGTGGTCCAGATGATCACGTTCACGCCGCGCTGCGGCTGGCGGGCTCCGTTCTGGTCCAGCGCGCGGATGACCGGGAACTTGACCCAGATCGTGTGGCTCTGGTGGTCGTGATATTCGACCTCCGCCTCGGCCAGCGCGGTCTTCTCGACCACGGACCACATGACGGGCTTCGAGCCCTGATAGAGCGTGCCATTCATCAGGAATTTCATGAACTCGCCGGCGATGACCGCCTCGGCATGGTAGTTCATGGTCAGGTAGGGATCGTCCCAGTTGCCGGTCACGCCGAGCCGCTTGAACTCGTCGCGCTGGATATCGACCCATTTCTCGGCAAAGGCCCGACATTCGCGGCGCAGCTCGACAACCGGCACCTCGTCCTTGTTCTTGCCCTTCTGGCGATACTGCTCCTCGATCTTCCACTCAATGGGAAGGCCGTGGCAGTCCCAGCCCGGGATGTAGCGGGCATCCTTGCCCATCATCTGCTGCGAGCGGACGACCATGTCTTTGAGGATCTTGTTGAGCGCGTGGCCGATATGGAGATTGCCATTCGCATAGGGAGGGCCGTCATGCAGGGTGAAGGGCGTGCGCGGGATCGCGGCGGCCTTCTCGCGCAGCTTTTCGTAGATGCCAATCTCGGCCCAGCGGTCAAGCCAGGCGGGCTCGCGCTTGGGCAGGCCCGCGCGCATCGGGAACTCCGTGCGCGGCAGGTTGAGGGTGGGCTTGTAGTCGGGCGTATTGGGTTCGGGCGTGTCGGCGCACATGGGTTGCGTCCTCTGGATATACGTCTGTTCGGATGGTTCGGTCGGCGCGGGCAGCCCATACGCCTTGTCCCGGCGGCTCGATCTCTCAGAGCGCCGGGCCGGTAATTCGAATGATGATCGACCATATCAGCATCTTGAGCGCGGGCTTAGCGCAATCGCAGGCGGGGGTCCAGAGCGGCGATACGTCCCGGCAGTGCAGCCGTGGGGAGCGGGGCTGATTGCGCGCCGCACAGGTCGTTGTTGCGGCCGGAGAACCGCCCTGTGGGTGGCCAATTTTCCCGCACCGTAGCCCATGTCACCGCCTGCCCGTGAGGTGGCGAAGCGGCGTGCAAACTCCGCGCCGTGTTTGAGCGATGTTCGAAGACGGTCAGCCCCGCAGTGCGGGGTGTCAATGCTCCAACCCGAAAGGGGAGCCTTGGGACAGTCAGGCTTCGAAAGACCCGGGCATCCGCAGGGCAGCGGCGCCGGGTCCCTTGCCCTTCAGCACTCGCCCCCATCTCGCCAATCGGCCCCGCGCCCGGACCTGCAACCGGATCTCTCGGCAGCCCCTGTCGCCTTGTGGCCCGCGTCAGGCCACCACGATCCGGGGATCATCCGTCTGCGCGCCAACTTCGCCCACAATGGAGGCCTGTTCGAACCCGTGCTGCGCGAACACTGCCTGCACCGAGGCCAGCGCATCCGGGGCGCAGGAGACCAGCAGGCCACCCGATGTCTGCGGATCGGTCAGCAAGGCGCGATCGACCTCCGAGAAGCCGGCCGGCAGAGCCACTTCCGCGCCGTAGCTGGCCCAGTTCCGGCCCGAAGCGCCGGTGACAAAGCCATCCTCCGCCAGCGAGCGGACCTCGTCCATGAAGGGCACGGCCGACCAGTCAAGCTGCGCCTCGCAGCCGGCCCCACGCATCATCTCCAGCATATGACCGCCGAGCCCGAAGCCGGTGACATCCGTCATCGCATGCACCCCGGTCAGCTCGGCAAGCTCCGGTCCGGGCGTGTTGAGCTGGGTCGTCATCGCGATCATGCGCGCATATCCCGCCTCGCTCAGGGCGCCCTTCTTCAACGCCGCCGAATAGACCCCTGCCCCGAGCGGCTTGCCCTGCACCAGCAGGTCGCCCGTCCGGGCCGAGGCGTTCTTCTTGATCAGGTCGGGATGGACCAGCCCCAGCGCAACCAGCCCGTAAATCGCCTCGACCGAGTCGATGGAATGGCCGCCAACGACCGGGATACCCGCCGCCCGCGCCGCCGTCTGACCGCCTTCGAGGATACGACCGATCGTCTCCTTGGAGAGCACGTCGATCGGCATCCCGACAAGCGCCAACGCCATGATCGGCCGCGCCCCCATCGCATAGACATCGCTGATCGCATTGGTCGCGGCGATGCGGCCGAAATCATGCGGGTCGTCGACGATCGGCATGAAGAAATCGGTTGTGGCGACCAGCGCCTGCTCGTCATTGAGCCGGAAGACAGCCGCGTCATCCGCATTTTCCGTCCCCACCAGCAACGCCTCGGGCAACGCCATCGGGCTCGTCTGCCGCAGGATCTCGGAGAGCACCGCGGGGGCGATCTTGCAACCGCATCCGCCGCCATGGGACAGCGAAGTCAGGCGCGGTTCGGAGGAAATGGTGTCGGCGGTCATGGCGTGGCTCCAGCGCGAAAAGGCGGTTTGGACGGGTTCGACGTGAGTGGCCGCACTAGTCCCGCCGGGCCGTGCTGTCAATGTCACGCGGCCGCCGGAGGGGCGCTCCCCTGCCCTGAAACCGCCACACGCGCCGAAGGCGCGCCACCCCCCAAAGGGACGAGATGCCGAAGGCGTCGAGTGCCGAGGGGAAGCCCGCCCGCAGCGGGCTCAGACGGTCGGGGTTGCGCCCGCGAGCACGGTCCGGAAGACATCCGTGTCGACATTGCCGCCCGAGAGAACGACACCGACCTTGCGCCCCGCCATCGCGCCGCGTTCCTGGCAGAGCGCCGCAAGCGCCGCCGCCCCCGCCCCTTCGGCGACGTTGTGGGTGCATTCGAAATAAAGGCGCATGGCGGCGGCGACCTCGTCATCGCTCACGGCGACAATCCGCGCCGCACCGCGCCCATAGATCTCGACCGCCTCCGGAACCGGGATACGCACCGCCATCCCGTCGGCAAAGGTCGCGGCGCTGTCGGTCTCCACCGGCCGTCCGGCCTCGACCGTGAGCTTGGCACAGGCGGCCCGTGTCGAGACCACGCCGACGATTTCGGTCGCCAGCCCAAGCGCGTCGCGCGCCAGGATCGTGCCGCAGATGCCCGAGCCACAGCCGATCGGCACATAGACCGTGTCGAGATCCCCGAGCGCGTTGAACATCTCCCAGCCATAGGTGCCGACCCCGCGCACCAGTTCGGGATGGAAGGGCGGGACGATGGCCAGCCCTTCCTCCGCCGCGACGCGCACCGCCTCTTCGCGCGCCGTATCGAAATCGCTGCCATGGACGACAAGCTCGGCGCCATAGGCCTCCATCGCGGCGTTCTTCTCCACCGAATTCCCCTCGGGCACAAAGACCAGCGGCCGCAACCCGGCCGCCCGCGCCGCCAGCGCCTGGCTCTGGCCGTGATTGCCGCGCGTTGCCGTGCAGATCCCGGGCACCTCCGGCTGGCTGCGCCGGAGCCAGTCGATGAAGGTGATACCGCCGCGGACCTTGAACGCACCGGTCGGGGCGTGGTTCTCATGTTTCACCCATGTCTCGACACCGATCCGGCGGGAGAGCAGCGGCCAGTGGCGCTGCGGGGTCGGCGGAACGAGACGGTGCACCATCTCGGCGGCAGCGTCGAATTCCTCGGCGGAGAATCGGATCATGGCGGGCTCCTTGCGATTGCGCGCAGAGAAGCACTGCCGGGGCAGACGAGCAATCGGGGATGGCGCGACGCACCGTCTCAACCGACGCCCGCATCTTGGAGAGCGCCTCATTGCCGAAGGCGCGGCCCTTGGCTCCGTTGGCACAGAAAAGCACCTCCAGTCGTGCCAGCGCCTGCCCGTGGGATGGCGCAGCGACAGCCGAAGTCCGCGTTTTATCCCACCAAATCCGAATAAGACCTGAGCGTTGCACGCGGGTGAGAAAGCGCCAGCCCGCCGGGACGGGCAGGCGCCGGCACGGTGGCCTTCGGCCTTGATTCCGTGCCCGCCAGCACTCTGCCCCAATGCCCGCTATCGGTTCAGGGCGCGTCTGCCCCCAGGTTCAGAAATATCTCAGCCAGAGATAGACGTTGGCGATCATCAGCGTCAGGATCATGATCGGAAATGCGACCCGCGCGAAGGCGATGAAACCGATCGGCTGATGCGCCTTCTCGGCAAAGGCGGCGACGGTCAGGTTCGCCGAAGCGCCGAGCAGCGTTCCGTTGCCGCCGAGACAGGCGCCGAGCGCCAGCGACCACCAGAGCGGCTCGATATTCCCCGCCCCGAATGTCGCCTCCGTCGACTCGATCAGCGGGATCATGGTCGCCACGAAGGGGATATTGTCGAGGATCGCCGACAGGATACCCGAGGCCCAGAAGATCAGGAAGGCAGTCCACATCATGTCCCCTTCGGTGAAGTCGAGCACGGCCTGTGCGAAGATCTCCAGCAGGCCGACATGTTCGACCCCGGCAACGATGACGAAGAGCCCGCCGAAGAAGAAGATCGTGACCCATTCCACTTCGCCGAAGACATGGTGGAACGTGTCCGACTGCTGGTCCGCCGGCTGGTGGCCATAGGCCAGCAGCATCAGCAGCGCCGCGCCGGCCAGTGCCGAGGTGCCCGGCTGGATTCCATAGCCATGGCCGAGGGTGAAACCCATCAGCACCAGCGCCAGCACGCCCAGCGACTTGAACATGAGCTTGCGGTCCTGGATGGCGCCGCCAGCATCGAATTTCATGATCCGGTCGCTGGCCGATTTCGGGATCTGTTTCAGCGCCTTGCGGTTCATCAGGTAGATGATCCCGGTCAGCACGACGAGACAGATTGCGGCGATCGGCGCGAGGTTCATGACGAAATCGTTGAAGCTCAGCCCGGCGGCGGAGCCGATAATGATGTTGGGCGGGTCACCGATCAGCGTTGCCGTGCCGCCGACATTCGAGGCCAGGATCTCGGCAACGAAGAACGGAAAGACCTTGGTCTCCAGCGCTTCGGTGATCAGCAGGGTGATCGGCGCGATCAGCAGCACGGTGGTCACGTTGTCCAGCAGCGCCGAGAAGATCGCGGTGATCAGCGTCAACATGATCAGGATGCCGGTCGGGTCCGCCTTGACCGCCTTGGCCGCCTTGATCGCCACATATTGGAACAGGCCCGAGCGCGAGGTGATGGCAACGATGATCATCATGCCGATCAGCAGCGCCAGCGTGTTGGCGTCGACACCGGCCACGGCCTGCGCCTGGTTGATGATCCCGAACAGGACCATCAACGAGGCGCCGAGCATGGCCAGCACCGCGCGGTTCACCTTCTCGGTGATCAGCGCGGCGTAGACGAGGATGAGGATGCCGGTGGCCATCCAGAGCGGGTCGATCCCGAGCATGTCGGGGAGCGAGAAGCCCGCCCCATGCCCTGCCCCATGGGCTGCTGTTTGCTCACTCACTGTTTTCGTCTTCCATATCTTCGGGTTGGGCCAGCACGTGTTCGAGCAGCGAGTTGGCGCTCATCGTGCCCACGAACCGGTTGGTGTCGGGATCGACGAGAATCACGTGCCGCTTGTATTGGTGGATGAGGAAAATGCCTTCCATCACCGGCGTTTCCGGCGCGGTAACGGGTATATTCTCCGGGTTGGAGAGATTGTCCCCGACCTTCTCGTTCTTGAGCTGGTCGAGCCGGGCGGCGAAATCCTCTTCCGTCAGGCGCATGAAGCCGAGATAGTTGAGCGGCACGCGCGTGTGCTCAAGGCCGATCAGCGCCGCCTTGGGCAGGATCAGCTTGAGCAGGGTCGGCGCAGTGAAGACACCGACATATTTGCCCGCGTGATCAACCACCGGCAGGAAGCGCGCGCGGCTCTGCTTGATGATGTTGAAGGCCTTGGCGACGCTCTCCTCCGGATGGATCGTGTGCTGCACCTCCGGTGCCACCATCACATCAAAGCATGTCAAACCCATATCGGACCTCGATTTCTCTACAATGGGACCGCCTGCTTGCCTGTCGGCCCGGGGCGGGCGATGTCGCCGCTGGACTCACCCGACAGAGTAAGCCGGTTGCGGGCCACTGCAATGGCTGCTTGATTTCACTTCTTCACCTCTCGCGCCAGCGAGCAGATTGCATAGCCGGGTTTCCTTTGCCGCAGCGTCACATTGGTGGGAAGCGAGTCGTTTTCGTCCTGAACGACCGGACAATGCGGTCAGCCGCGCGAGACGGGACCGGTCTTCCGGAGGACAATGAGCGCATGCGCCGGGTCGGCGGAATGCGTCAGAGGGAGTAGCACCAGCTGCCCCCTTGTCGGGGCCCGATCACATCCCGGCTCTCGGTTCCTTTACCGCGGCAGGCTGGTGATCGGGGCTGCGAGACCCTAGACATGTGGGATGGATCTGAAAATCGCCTTCGACAACAGCTATGCGCGCCTTCCGGGCCGGTTCTTCATGCGGCAGGCGCCCGTTCCGGTGCGCGCGCCGGAGCTCTTGCTGCTCAATCTCGGTCTGGCCGAGGAGCTGGGACTGGCCGGGGACGCGCTGCAATCTCCCGATGGTGTCGAGATGCTTGCGGGCAATGCCGTGCCAGAGGGCGCCGAGCCGCTGGCGCAGGCCTATGCCGGGCATCAGTTCGGAGGATTCTCGCCGGTGCTGGGCGATGGCCGGGCAATCCTTCTGGGCGAGGTGATCGATGACACCGGAACCCGGCGGGATCTCCAGCTCAAGGGATCCGGGCAGACAGCTTTCTCGCGCCCCGGCAGCGACGGACGGGCGCCGCTTGGGGCGGTGATCCGGGAGTTCATCGTCTCAGAGGCGATGCATGCGCTCGGCATCCCGACCACGCGGGCGCTGGCGGCGGTGGCCACGGGCGAGCATGTCCGGCGCGAGGCGATGCTGCCGGGCGGCGTGCTGACGCGGGTTGCGTCCAGCCATATCCGGGTCGGAACCTTCCAGTTCTTCGCCGCGCGAGGCGATACCGAGGCGCTCCAGGCGCTGCTCGACTACGCTATCGCGCGCCACTTTCCGCAGGCCGACGGCCCGATGGGCTTCCTTGACGCCGTGATCGAAGGCCAGGCCAGGCTGGTGGCGCAATGGCTGGGCGTGGGCTTCATCCACGGCGTGATGAACACCGACAACACCGCGATCTCCGGCGAAACCATCGATTTCGGCCCCTGCGCCTTCATGGACAGCTTCCACCCGGCCACCGTCTATTCCTCCATCGATCGGGGCGGCCGCTACGCCTATATGCGCCAGCCGGAGATCCTCGCCTGGAACCTCGCGCAGCTTGCCTCGGCGCTCCTGCCGCTGATGGGCGAACCGCAGGACGCGGCGCTGGAGGCGGCACAGGCGGCGGTCGAGCGCTATCCGGAGTTGGTGCGCGCGCAATGGGCCGAGGTGTTCGGCCGCAAGATCGGGTTGCAGCGCCGCGAAGATGGCGACGCGGCGCTGGCGGCGGGGCTGCTGGAACGGATGGCCGAAGAAGGCGCGGATTTCACCAACACGTTCCGCGCGCTTGTGACGGGCCGGGCACGGGACGAATTCACCGATCCACTGGCCTTCGATCATTGGGAAGAAGGTTGGCGCGCGCGTCTTGCGCGGGAACCGGAGCCCGAGGCGCTGGCCGCACGGCTGAAACAGGCGAACCCGGCGGTGATCCCGCGCAATCACCGGGTCGAACAGGCGATCGCGGCGGCGATGCAAGGGGATCTGTCCGTGGCGACGCGGCTCATCGGCGCGCTGGCCCGGCCTTTTGACGACCTTCCGGAAGAGCTGGCCGACCTCGCCCGACCGCCGCTGGAGGAAGAGCGGGTTCAGCGCACCTTCTGCGGCACCTGACGGTTGATCAGCACCAGCCCCAGCGTGACAAGCGCCAGCGCACCGAGCAGGCCGGGCGCCAACTCTTCGCCGAGGATCAGCCAGCCCATCGAGACCCCGAATATCGGAGTCAGGAAGCTGAAAGCGGCAACGGAGGCCGGGGGATAGACCGAAAGCAGCCAGAGCCAGATCGAGAACCCGATCGAGACGACGAGCACGGTCTGCACCGCGAGTCCCCACCAATGGATCGGCTGCGGCTCGCGAAGCAGCTCGCCAAAGAGCGGCGAGAGCACAAGCAGGAGCGGCGCCGAGACGGCAACCTGCCAGAAGAGCTGGCTCTGCGCATCGACCCCGGCAAGCTTTGTGCCACGCGCACAGAGCGCGATCCCGGCCCAGGCAAAGGCCGCGCCAAGGGCGTAGAGATCGCCGGCCAGCGATGCCTCCCCGCCCCCGCTACCCCGGTTGAGGATTGCCCATGCGACGCCGGCGAAGGCGACCAGCAGGCCCGCCACCTTGTTCCGGTTCAGCCGCTCGCCGGGCAACACGAAATGCGCAGCAATCGCGAACCAGACCGGCATCGAATAGAAGATGACCGAGGAGCGGCTCACCGTCGTCAGGTCCAGCGCCTTGAAAAGGAAAAGGAACTCTGCAGTGAAGGCCAGGCCGATCAGCAGCCCGGCCGGCCAGATCTCTCGCCGCAGGTCCAGGCGCTTGCCCGCCAGCCGCATCAGCAGCCAGATGCAGGGCACCGCGCCGGCCGAGCGCAGCCCGGCCCAGAAGACGGGCTGCAACCCCTCGTTCACGACCTTGATGATGACCTGGTTGAAGCCCAGGAAGGCCGAAAAGCCGATCAGCGCCAGCGCACCGAACATGTCGATCCTGTCCTTGCGCGGCATTGGCGATCCTCCTTGACCGGGCCGACCTGCGCCAGCACATGGCGGAAGTCAAGCCGGCGCAACAGAGGCAGCGTTGCAACGCTCCCCGGATTGTTACCGCGCCGGCGGATCAAAAGAGTTCACGCCGAATCACCCCCGCGATAGCCTCGCCCCATAACAAGGACGGAAAAATACATGTCCGAGAGAGCAGTGGCGACGGTTCGTCCCGAAGAGGCTGGGGACGAAGCGGAAATCTGCGGGCATCTGCCCCGCTATCCCGAATATGAAGGGGACTCCCCTTGCCGGGAGACAATCGACGCGGTCGATCTCGTCTCCGGCGAGGGCCAGGCGTGAGGCTGCGCGCGATCCCGTTCGCGGCGCTGACCCTTGCGTTGGCGGCCTGTGCCCCCGGACCCTCGGCCGACATTGCCGCCCGACAGGTGAGCAATGCCGCCCCGTTGCCGGCCATGCGAAGCTTCTCCACAGTCTCGTCGTCGCCCAGCGTCCGGACCAACCGTCAGCTTGCCGGCGACTTCCTCGAACTGACCTTCGAGCTGGAAAGCGGCCGCGAGATCCCGCGCCTGACCCGGTTCGACGGCGAGATCACGCTGGAGCTGCGGGGAGAGGCCTCGCAAAGCGTCCGGCGCGACCTCGACCGGCTGATCGCGCGGCTGAAGCGCGAGGCCGGGCTGCCCGTCCGGCTGGCCCGGACCGGCGAAGCGGCCTCCATCGTGGTCGAGGTGCTGCCGCGCAAGGAACTGCAACGCGCGGTGCCGCAGGCGGCCTGTTTCGTCGTCCCGCGCGTGCGCGGTTGGGAGGAGTTCCGCAAGGCGCGCCGCTCGGGCAAGGTCGACTGGACAACGCTCTACGAGCGCGAGGTGGCCTCTGTCTTCCTGCCCGGCGATGTCTCGCCACAGGAGGCGCGCGATTGCCTGCACGAGGAGATCGCCCAGGCGCTCGGACCTCTCAACGACCTGTATCGGCTGCCGGATTCCGTCTTCAACGACGACAATTTCCACACCGTTCTGACCGGGTTCGACATGCTCATGCTGCGCGTGACCTATGACCGGGCCCTGGCCAACGGGATGGGACGGGAACAGGTCGCGGCCGCCCTGCCCGGCATCCTCGCCCGGCTCAATCCGCGCGGCGAACGCGCCGGCCCGCCGCCCGCACAACCGACACCGCATATCTGGGTCGAGGCGATCGAAAATGCGCTCGGTCCGCGCGGCACGCCCGGTTTCCGCCGCGCCCAGGCGCGACGCGCGGTCGATCTTGCCGGCGCGGCCGGCTGGAACGACACCCGCATGGCCTTCTCGCTCTATGCCTATGGCCGGCTGGCGCTCAACACCGCCCCGGACCAAGCCCTCTCCGCCTTTGTCGAAGCCTCCAATATCTACCATTCGCTCCCCGACACGCAGGTCCAGGCCGCCCATGTCGCCATGCAGCTCGGCGCTTTTTCCCTGAGTGCCGGCGAGGCCAACGCGACGCTGAGGCTGGTCGAAAGCAACCTTGCGGCGGTCCGACAGGCAGAGAATGCGGCCCTTCTGTCGACCCTGCTGATGATGCGGGCCGAGGCGCTGGAATTGCTCGGACGCAGCTCCGAGGCAGCCGCGCAGCGCAACGAAGCGCTTGGCTGGGCCCGCTACGGTTTTGGCTCTGACAGTCTGGTGCGCGAACGCGCAAGCGAGATCGCGGCCCTTGCCCCCGTCCGGGCCGGCTTGTAAGCGGCTGTCGAGGCAAGGGGAGAAGAACGATGATTGTCATTCTGGCCGCGCTGGCCGGCGCGATCTGGGGCGGGCTGCTGGCCAAGAAACGGGGCGGCAAACCGGCGGATATCGCACAATACGCGGCGGGCTACGGCATCGCATTCGCGCTTGCGGGGCTGTTTGTGACCATTGTCCTGGAGCGGCTCCTCTAGGTTTGGGCGGCCGCCGACGGAGCGAGTCTTCGCTGCGAATGCAAAGAACGACTTTCGGTAACCGTGCCAGCGCCTGCCCGTGGGGTGGCACTGCACCCTCAGTGGTCTGCACTTTATCCCGGCCAAACCCGAAATGGATCAGGAAATAGCGCGCTTGTAACTAAGCGCCAGCCCGCCGCAACGGCGGCTTCGCCCTGTTTCCGTGCCCGCAATCGCCCCTTTGCGACCGCCCGCAAACGGGGCAGCGTCTCCCCCTCCCCCCTTGCGCCGTATTCGACCTTGCCGGAACTTGACCCTCGCGCCCTCTCGCCCGACTGTGGCGTGCAAGACCAAACCGAGAGGCACGATGTTCCTTCCCTTCTTCCAGACCCTGCGCGAGGGCGGCGTCCCCGTTTCTCTGCGCGAATATCTCGCCTTCCTGGAGGGGATGTCGGCCGGGCTCGTGACCTATGATCTCGACGGGTTTTACTATCTCGCCCGCTCCGCCATGGTGAAGGACGAACGCCATCTCGACCGCTTCGACCGCGCCTTCGCCGCCTCCTTCGATGGCGTGGAAGCGATCACCGCCGAACAGGTGATGGAAGCGCTGGACCTGCCGGAGGACTGGCTGCGCAAACAGGCCGAGAAACATCTCAGCCCCGAGGAAATGGCCGAGATCGAGGCGCTTGGCGGCTTCGACAAGCTGATGGAGACGCTCAAGGAACGGCTCAAGGAGCAGGAGGGCCGCCATCAGGGCGGCAACAAGTGGATCGGCACCGCCGGCACCTCGCCCTTCGGCGCCCATGGCTATAACCCGGAAGGCGTGCGCATCGGCCAGAAGGAGAGCCGGCACAGGCGCGCGGTCAAGGTCTGGGACAAGCGCGAATTCCGCAATCTCGATGACAGCGTCGAGCTGGGCACGCGCAATATCAAGGTGGCGCTGAAGCGGCTCCGGCAATGGGCGCGGCATGGCGCCCATGACGAGCTGGATCTCGACGAGACGATCCGCGCCACTGCCGATCACGGCTATCTCGACGTCAAGATGCGGCCCGAGCGGCATAACGCGGTCAAGGTGGTGATGTTCCTCGATGTCGGCGGCTCGATGGACCCGTTCATCAAGGTGGTGGAAGAGCTGTTCTCGGCCGCGCGGGCCGAGTTCAAGCATCTCGAATACTATTACTTCCACAATTGCCTCTATGAAGGCGTCTGGCGCGACAATCGCCGCCGCTGGGACGCGCAGACCCCGACCTGGGAGGTGCTCAACACCTATGGTCCTGATTACAAATGCATCTTTGTCGGCGATGCCGCGATGAGCCCCTACGAGGTGCTGCATCCCGGCGGGGCCAACGAGCACTGGAACGCGGAGACCGGCGAGACCTGGCTGCGCCGCGCGCGGGCACAATGGCCGGACCATCTCTGGATCAACCCGACGCCCGAACGGCTCTGGGGCTACACCCAATCCATCGGCATGATCCGCCAGATATTCGAGGAACGCATGGTGCCGATGACGCTGGAGGGGATCGACCGGGGCATGCGCGAGCTGGGCTGAAGCCGTCTCGCCGCAATTCGGCGTCCAGCGCTTGGTTGCGAGACCAGGCCGCGACCGTTATCGCGAACCCACCCTCTCCTTGCCGGGTCATCCGATGTTTCGCCCCTCCGCCACTGCGCTCTTCCTTGCCGCGGTCTTCCTGATCACCGCCATGTCGGCCATCGTCCGGCTGCTTGCCTCCGACCTGCCGATCGGACAGATCCTGTTCTGGCGCTCGGCGGCGGCGCTGGTGCCGATCCTGGGATATATGGCGCTGCGCCGCGAGTTTCCGGCCGCCCTGGCGACGCGCCACCCGAGACTGCATCTCACGCGCAGCCTGTTCGGCGTGCTCTCCATGGCACTGTCCTTCCTCTCCCTGGCCTATCTGAGCGTGGCGACGGCCCAGGCGCTCGCCTATCTGACGCCGGTCCTGACCCTGCCCATGGCGGCGCTGATGGCGGGGGAGCAGCTTACGCGGCGGGTGGTTCTGGCGGCGCTCACAGGCTTCGCGGGGGTGCTCTTCATGGCGGGCGGGGCGCTGGCCCTCCCCGGACAGGGCGCTATGATCGGCGTTGCGGCCGGCCTGGGATTCGCACTGACCATGGCCTTTGTCCGGGTGCATATCCGCAGCATGACCCGCACCGAACGCCCCTCCACCATCGCCTTCTACTTTGCGCTCACAGGCAGCGCCGCGGGGCTGGCCAGCGCCCCTTTCGGCTGGCAGCCCCATGACGCGGCGACGCTGGGCTGGCTGCTCCTGGCCGGCCTGCTCGGCGGGCTTGCCCATGTGCTCTCTGCCGAAGCGGTGGCCCGGGCGCCGGTCTCGCGCCTTGCCCCGCTGGAATATACCGGCCTGCTCTGGGCGATCGGCTTCGACATCCTGCTCTTCGGCGACCTGCCCAGCTGGTACGGCGCGGTCGGGGCCACGGCGATTCTCGCGGCCGTCGCCCTGGCCACGCGACCCACGGCCCCCGCGCAATAATCCCTTGCGGCCTTGCCGTGGCGGCCGCGCCGGCCCATATTTTCAACTATGTTGAAGCTCACCCCCATCCTGCTGATGATTGCCTACGGGTTGATCATGTATCGTTTCTCCGCCTGGAAAACCGCGAAGGAGCTGGATACGCGCTCGACCGAGCTGGCCGATCCCGGCTTGCGGCGGCTGACGGACCGGATGGCCGAGGCGCTGGATCTCGACCGGATCCGCGTCTTCATCTACGAGGTTGCACCGATCAACGGGCTGGCCGCGCCGGACGGGCGCATCTTCATCACCCGCGGCTTTTATGACCGCTATCGCGCCGGCGAAGTGTCGGGAGAGGAAATAGCCTCCGTCATCGCCCATGAGCTCGGCCATGTCGCGCTCGGTCATTCACGGCGCCGGATGATCGATTTCTCCGGCCAGAATGCGGTCCGCATGGCGCTCGCAACCATGCTCAACCGGTTCCTGCCGGGCCTGGGCGCGCTGATCGCCGGGGCGCTGACCTCGCTGCTCGTCGCGCGACTGAGCCGGCAGGACGAGTTCGAGGCGGATGCCTATGCCTCCGCGCTGCTGGTCAAGTCCGGGATCGGGACAGCGCCGCAGAAGAGCCTGTTTTCCAAGCTCGAACAGCTGACGGGCGGTCTCGGCGCGGGCACCCCCGCATGGCTGATGAGCCATCCGAAGACGAAGGCGCGCGTGGCGGCCATAGAGGCGCGGGAGGCGCGGTGGGACGCTCCAAGGATCGAATGAGGAGAAGGGCGGCATGGGGGCCGGTCGCAGATCTTGATCCGGTTTCGGATGGAGCGGGCAATGCCCGCCGACATGTGTCCCCGCAGGCAGGACGCCGCTAGCGCCGCATACCCGTGCCGATCTTATCCAGGATACGTTCGACCTCGCCCATGCCGGTCTCGCGACTGCGCGCGACAATGGCATCGAAACGGCGGCGCAGCGCCTCCTTCTCCTTGCCCTTGCAATCATTCCAGGGTCGCCCCTGCAGCCCCATTTCGATCACGTAATAGCCGATGAAATGCGGCCGTGTGCCGATCTCGAGCAGCCGGCGATAGGTCTCGTCGGCGCCAAGCGCACGCAGTTCATCCGCCGAACGGATGCCGGCACGCGTACAGGCGGCCTCCATGGCCGGGCCAAGATTACGTATCGATGAGACGGGGTCTGCCATGGTGGCAAACCTACCTGTCCGGGCAGCACGAGCAAGGTGCCGATCAAAATAGCCCGGTCAGATACTTGCGAAATCAGTAAAGGAATAGCGTGGGCGACGGCCCAGTTCCGGCGTCGGCTTTTGCTGTTCACGCGCGGGATCGCGCCGTGTCTTGGCCTCGGGCGGGGATTCAGCTGCAGTCTTGGGTGGTGGTGTCTGGTACTCACTCATCTGTTCTGGCTCACATTTAAGCGGCCGGACAACGCGCCGGCCGGTGGGTCGTTGGTCCTGCAATGAGAGCAGAAAGTGTTAACAAAAGACAGGGGAATTCTCTCTGGAGACAGATTGTTTCCAATACCACCCGGATTATTGCAACATTGTGAAGCCACCTCTCACCAAGGGTAAGAAACGCGCCCCTTATTCCGGGATGCAAATCTCACCGGCCCGGATGGCTTTGACCGTTCGCGCGATCAGCGCCACCATGATCACCAGCAACAGGATATAGAACAGCGCCGCCAGGACCGCGTGGAACCCTGACCCGGTCAGCGCCGCGAAGCGGAAAGTGGCAGAGGTCATCGCGGCCGTGGGAAAGCTCAGCGCCCACCAGGAGAGCGCGAAGGGGCTCGACCCGAATTTGGGCGCCTGCACGGCGACAAGGGCAGCAAAGATATAGGCCACATTGAGCAGGATGCGGGCGGGTGCATCAATCTGGCCGCCATTGAGATTGACCCAGGCAATGAAACCCACGGCGGGCGGCGCGACGAGGATCGCCAGCGTCGGCAGCAGCTTGCTGGGCAGCGGATCGTGGAAGATCAGCCGGTTCATCACCAGCACGAGCAGCACGATCCAGAAGACCAGGCCGACAGAGAAGAAGAACCAGGACAGCTCGACAAAACCGAGCCCGACGCCGCCGAGCGGGGCGACGACATTGCCGACCGCCGGGATGAACCAGGCCGGGGAGATATGCAGGGGCAGGAAGGGTTTATGGCCGATCCAGCCGGAGATCACGGCCAGCGTCAGCCCGAGCTGGAGGCTGGCGCCGACGATCCAGACAAGGCGCGCCAGCCAGGGCAGCGACGGCGCCAGCGCTGCGGCGATCAGCAACAGCGAGATCGAGATGGCCGGGAAGAAGGCCTTCTTGACCGGGTGCTCCCATTCGCCGAGGAAATGGCCCCGGTGGCGGGTCCATTTCAGCGCGAAGAACCAGCAGAGCGCCGCGAAGGCGACAATCGTGCCGAGCAGGACAAGGGTTGAGAGGATGGCTGGCAGGCCCCAGGCGTGCTCGGCGGCGTGGGTGGCAAGGGTCAGCCCGGCAAGTCCCATGATGGTGGCAAAGAACGTGACGGGGAAATGCGCGAGCGTCGGCTCGGCTACCGTTTCGATTTCACTCATTGCTCAGGTGCTCCAATGATCGCGCGCGCGCCATGTGGAAAAGCTTGGTCAATCCCATGCTGCCCGCAAGCTGAATTGGGGATGGCGCGACCATATAGCCGCGCCGTCCCACCGTCGTATCCGCCCTGAGGATCAGTACTCGTCCAGATCCTCTTCCGTCTTCGGCCAGACCAGCGATTCCAGCGTGTAGACGAGGATCGCCAGCCCGATCGCGCCGGCCACGGCCACCCCGAGCAGCACGAAGACGTCGATCGGCCCGCCGATATCGGCGAAGCTCGAGTTGGTCATCGTCTGCACGAAGAGCACCGCCGCGATGGCGCCAAAGGGCATCGAGAGCTGCGCCCAGAGGAACTTGCTCCAGCTCACGGCCCGGTCGCGGATCAGCACGTAGATATAGAGCAGCGTTACGATCACCGCGACGGCCACCATGGCCCAGAACAGCCAGAAGCCGAAGATCTCTTCGAAGACGGCGATGAGGGTTTCGAATGTCAGGTCCTGCATGTCTCTCTCCTCAGGCCTTGCCGCGCAGCATGGCGTTATAGGTGGCTTTCAGCGCGACTTCCTTCATCAGCCAGGAAATCCACAGCTCTTCCAGCGGCGCGACGATGCCCGGGAAGGAGGGCACGAGATTGTTGTTGTAGTCGAACTCGATCAGCATCGCGCGGCCGATCCGGGTGATCAGCGGACAGGAGGTATAGCCGTTATACAGCTTGGTGCCCTCCTTGCCCTCGATGGCGGCGACGAGATGGTCCTCGACCACCGGCACCTGCCATTTCACGCTCGCCGCCGTCTTGCCCTTCGGCACGCCGGAAATGTCGCCGACCGAGAAGATCTCCGGGTAGCGGACATGCTGGAGGTTGTACTTGTCGACCTCGAGCCAGCCCTGCGCGGCCCATTTGCCCTCGTGCCAGGGCAGGTCGGAATTGCGGATCACGTCGGGGGCGACCTGCGGCGGGATGACATTGGTGAAGTCGTAGGGCAGTTCGGTGTCACCCTCGGGCGTCGAGAAAGTGGCGAGTTTCTTGCCGGGGTCGATGGCCTTCAGCACATGGTCGAAGGTCGTCTCGAAGCCGCGGTCCTCAAAGAGCATCCGCACCTTCTCGTTGACGATCGGCACGCCGAAGAAGCTCTTGGAATGCGCCGCATAGGTGATGTTCATTTTGTCGCGCGTGTCTTTCTTGCGGGCATAGTCATCGGTGATGAAGGTGTATTTCAGCGGTGCGCCGGCGCATTTCATCTCCGTCGCGGGACGATAGAACAGCCCTTCGCCGCCCTCGTCGGTGAACGTGTCCATCGCGGCCCAGGTCTTCGCGGCGTATTCGGGGCCGGCATAGACCGCACCGATGCCATCCTTGCCGACCATGTCGAGCGAGAAGCCCTCGATGGCGTCCCAGTCCAGCTTGAGGCCAAGCGCGACGATCAGGTAGTCGTATTCGACCGAGGCGCCGCCAGCAGTTATCACCTTCTTGCCGACCGGATCGATCTCTGCGGCATATTCGGGGACCAGCCTGGCGGAGCGCGGCAGCCAGTCCGGCGTCTGCGTGACCGAGTAGTCGGCCGGTTTGAGACCGGCAGCGATCAGTGTGAAGCCCGGCTGGTACCAATGCTGCTTGCGCCCATCGATCAGCGTGATCTCGGCGCCGTCGAGACGCTCGTCCAGCCGGTTGGCCATCGCCGTTCCCGCGGCCCCCGCGCCAAGGATCACGATCTTCGCCCTGGTCTTGACCTTGGCGGCGCGGGCCGGTGCGACCTGCAATCCCGTCAGCGCGGCCGCACCGACGGCCAACCCGAAGAACTGTCTGCGACTCGTCTTCATTTCCAATTCTTTTCCTCCGTAAACGGGCATGAGAAACGCTCCGCCCCCCAAACTTTTCTTGCCTGCATAGGCAATCTCTCTCCACCGAAGAAGCATTGCATACATTCGCATGCATTGATCCATATCAAAAGCGCATCCAAGAATCATATTATAGAGCAGCTTTTTGCGGAGCTACTCAGGAAACATGCCGCCGATCAGGAAAGAGGGCGTTGCCCTCACAGCCGAGCCACGCCGCCGCCTCGATGAGAGGAAGCAAGAGCCCCGCCAGGGGCGGTCGCTCAAACCTCCCCCAACCTGTCTGCGCAACTTTGCCAGGGGTCCACGCCGCGCAGCGGCGCCACCGCCGCTCGAGCTTTCTCGGCGGCACGCCCCCCCTTCCGACCCGCCCTGCCCCGGGTATTTTGCTCTCCGCCCACAAAAAAGCCGGGGCGCAATGCCCCGGCAGTGCCGCTCCAGGAAAGGGAACACGTGGAGCGATGGGTGATCAGCTCTCGTCGGCCAGTGCCCGGTCCTCCTGCATCTCAAGCCACATGGCGTTGAGAACGGCGAGAAGCGCGGCGAGCGGGAGGCCAAGGAGCCAGGCGAAATACCACATGGGAGTTACCTCTCTAATAGACGGATTCGGAATTGTCGGCGATCTCCTCCTGGGTGACCTTGCCCCAGAGCACCCAATAGACCCAGGACGTGTAGGCCAGGATCAGCGGCACGAAGATCACCGAACTGACCAGCATCACGAAGAGGGTCAGATGCGAGGAAGAGCTGTCCCAGACGGTCAGCGACGAGTTCGCGTCGACCGAGGAGGGCAGAATGAACGGGAACATGGTCAGGCCCACACTCGAGATCACCCCGAAGATGCCCAGCTTGGACCAGAGCAGCGGCGCGACGTCCGAATGCCCGTTCAGCGTTCGCGCTGCCATCAGGATGCCGCCGAAGCCGAGCAGCGGCGCGATGGCGATCCATGGCCGGGCGGCATAGGCGAGCAGCCAGCTCTCGGTCCGCACGATTTCCGAGAGCAGCGGGTTGGACGGCCCGTCCGTCACCGGCGCCTCTGCAAAGGCGAAGCCCTCGATGCCGAAGGCCAGCCAGAGCCCGGCCGCCGCATAGCCCGCGGCCGCAAGGGAACCGAAGAGCGGGCCCATCTGACGGGCGCGGGTCTCGACCATGCCATCCGCCTTCAGCGCCAGCCAGGCCGCGCCGTGCTGGAGCAGCATGAGGAGCGAGACCAGCCCCGCCAGCAGCGAGAACGGGTTCAGCAGCCCGAAGAACTTGGCATAGAACGGCCCGTCATAGATCGAGAGCAGCTCGGGAGAGAGGTGGAACGGCACGCCGACAAGGATATTGCCGACCGCGACGCCGAAGATCAGCGCCGGCACCGCGCCGCCTACGAAGAGCGCCCAGTCCCATCCGTTGCGCCAGCGCGCCGAGGGCCGCTTGGAGCGGTATTTGAAGCCGACGGGGCGCAGGATCAGCGCCGCCAGCACGGTGAACATCGCAAGGTAGAAGCCCGAGAAGCTGACCGCGTAGAGCGGCGGCCAGGCGGCGAAGATCGCCCCGCCCCCGAGGATGAACCAGACCTGGTTGCCTTCCCAGACCGGGCCGACCGTGTTGATCGCCTGCCGGCGTTCAAGGTCGGTTCGGGCGACGAAGGGCAGGAGCGCGCCGACGCCGAGGTCGAACCCGTCGGTGAGGGCGAAGCCGATCAGCAGCACGCCGAGCAGCAGCCACCAGATCACCCGCAGGATTTCAAAGGAAAGAAGTTCGTGAAGGATCATGTCTCTTTACTCCGCAGGCGTGTGCACACCGGGCACCTTGCCGTCATGCGTGCGCAGACGGTGCTCGTGGCGGGCAGTCCATTGCTCCGTCTCGGGGACGTCCAGATAGGGCCCCTTGCGGATATACTTGACCATCAACCCCATCTCGATGACGAAGAGCACCGAGTAGAAGGCGACGAAGCCGACCAGCGTGATCAGCAGATCCGCAATCGAGAGATGCGAGACCGACATCGCCGTCGGCAGCACCCCGTCCACCGTCCAGGGCTGGCGGCCAAACTCGGCGACGAACCAGCCAAGCTCGGCGGCAATCCACGGCGCGGGGATGATCCAGACCGCAAGCCGCAGCGCCGGCCGCGGGAAGGTCATGCCCTTCCAGTTGGCCCGGTAGAAGAAATAAGCCATCAGCGCGATGAATGCGAAGCCGAGCCCGACCATCAGCCGGAAGGCCCAGAAGAGCGGCCAGACGGTCGGAACGGTGTCGTTGGAAGCCAACGCGATCTGGTGCTCGGTCGCCTCGCGCGGATCGTCGACATAGCGCTTGAGCAGGAAGGCAAAGCCGAGATCGGCGGAATGCGCCTCGAACTGTTCCTTCAACTCCGGCGTCATCTCGCCCCTGGCCGCGCGGATCTGCTCCAGTGCGTCATAGGCGATAAGACCGGACTTGATGCGGGCTTCGGCATTCTCGACCAGTTCGGCAATGCCAGGGATCTCCTGCGTCAGCGAGCGCGTGCCGATCAGCCCCATCATCCAGGGGATATGCAGCGCGTAATGCGTCTCGCGCGCTTTCATGTCCGGGAACCCCACGGCGGTGAAGGAGGCCGGCGCGGGCTCGGTGTGCCACATGCCTTCGATGGCGGCGAGTTTCATCTTCTGGCTGTGGGTCGCGGCGTAACCGGATTCGTCGCCCAGCACGACGACGGAGAGCGCCGAGGCGAGGCCGAAGGAGCAGGCCACCGCGATGGACCGGCGGGCGAGCGCCACGTGGCGGTCATTGAGCATGTACCAGGCCGAGACGCCGAGCACGAAGACCGCCGCCGTCACGTAGCCGGCAGACACGGTGTGCACGAACTTGGCCTGCGCGGTCTCGTTGAAGACCACGTCGAAGAAGGAGGTCATTTCCATGCGCATCGAGACCGGGTTGAACTCGGCGCCGACGGGATGCTGCATCCAGCCATTGGCGATCAGGATCCAGAGCGCGGAGAAGTTCGAGCCGATGGCGACGAGCCAGGTCACGGTGACATGCTGGACCTCGCTCAGCTTGTCCCAGCCGAAGAAGAACAGGCCCACGAATGTGGCTTCCATGAAGAAGGCCATAAGCCCCTCGATGGCCAAAGGTGCACCGAAGATATCGCCAACGTAGTGGCTGTAATAGGACCAGTTCATGCCGAACTGGAATTCCATCGTGATGCCCGTGGCGACGCCGAGGACGAAATTGATCCCGAAGAGCGTTCCCCAGAATTTCGTCATTTGCCGCCAGATCGGGCGATTTGTCATCACATAGACGCTCTCCATGATCGCAACCACGATCGAAAGACCGAGCGTGAGCGGGACGAAGAGGAAGTGATACATGGCCGTCATCGCGAATTGCAGTCGCGACAACTCCACAAGATCGAGTTCCATTAATTGCCTCCGTGCAGGATTCAAGCGGTGAAGGTATATTTTCGATACCGCTTTAATGGGTCTTTTGCACGGGGTCTGGCCGCCTCACTTTGACACAGATCAACAAGCAGACGGAATTAGAATATTTCTATTTGTTTCGTTACGTCCCGCAACCGGCGCTCCCGTCCAGCGGCAGCTCCCGCGCCGCCCAGTCCCGCTCGACGGCGCGATGCGCGGCGAGCAGGATGGTCGCCTCGGGGCAATAGGCGCGCAGCCCCGCAAGAACGCTGCGCGCGGTGGCGCGGTCCAGCCCCTCGGTCGGCTCGTCGAGCAACAGCAGCGCGGGGCGCCGCAGCAGCGTGCGGGCCAGCGCAAGGCGGCGCGACTCGCCGCCGGAGAGCCCCCTGCCCCCTTCGCCCAGCCGCGCCTCCAGCCCGCCCATCGCCTCGATGACCGGGCCGAGGGCAACAGCCTCCAGAACCGTTTCGAGCCTGTCCGGCGAAGCGTCGGGCGCCGCGAGGCGAAGGTTCTCGGCGATTGTGCCGCCGATCAGCGCCGCGCGCTGCGGCAGGTAGCCGAGATGGGCGCGCAGGCCTGGCTCGGACCAATCCGCAAGGGGCCGTTCGGAGAGACGGATCTCGCCCGCCCGAGGCGGCAGCAGGCCGGCAATCGTGTTGAGAAGCGTCGTCTTGCCGGCGCCGCTCGCACCGGTGACGGCGACGATCTCGCCCGGGGCAAGCGTGAAGGTCAGCCCTTTGGTCAGACCCGGGCTGTCGGGACCGTTGGCGATGGACAGGTCGATGACACGGAGCGCCGCGCCCGCCAGTGGCGCGCCACGCCCGCGAGGCTCTGCCCGGTCTTGCGGCAACCAATGCGTCACCCGCCGCGCCGCATCCCGCATCCCGCCAAGCTCTCCCATGGCCCGACGCAGCGGGCCGACCGCCTCGGCAAGCGCCAGCGTGGCAAAGAAACCGAGCGCGGCGAGCGCAGGAGACATCGCGCCGGCACGGGTCAGTTCGGCCCCGAGATAGAGCGCCCCGGCCGCCGACAGCGTCGCCGCAACCGAGATCATAGCGCCGCTGCGGCGTTCGATCCGGGCAAGGGCCAGGCGGCTGGCGCGGCCACGGGCATCGGCCTGCAGGACATGGGTGGCGGAGCTTTCGAGCTGTCCGGCAAAGGCCAGCATGGCGCGGCCGCGCAGGTGGTCGATGGCACGGGTTCGGAAGGCCTGGGCGGCGGCTTCGGCGCGGCGCGAGGGGCGCGCCGAGCGCCGCGCGGACCAGGCCAGCGCCAGCGCCGCGCCGACTGTCAGCGACAGGACGGACCAGGCCGCGACACGCGGATCGACCAGCAGCGCAAGCATCCCCCAGGCCAGCGCCAGCGTTGCGCCGCCGGCGAGAAGCGGGATGACAAGCCGCAACGCGACCCCGTCCAGCGCGTCGATATCCGAGGTCAGCCGGTTGAGCACCTGCGCGCCCCGGAAGCGCTGCATCACCGGGAAAGGCGCGGCGGCGAACCCGGTGAGCAGCCGCACGCGCAGCGCCGCCAGCGCCTTGAGCGTGGCGTCATGGGTCAGCAGCCGCTCGCCATAGCGCGCCGCGGTCCGTCCAAGTGCCAGGAAGCGCACCCCGGCGGAGGGACCGAAGACATTGAAGATAGCGCCGGCTCCGGCCAGCCCCGCCGCGCCCGCAGCAATAATAAACCAGCCTGAGAGCCCGAGCAGCGACACCCCCATCAGCAGAACGACAATGGAAAGCGCGATCCCGCGCAGCAGCGACCAGCGTTCGGTGCGCCAGATCAGGGCGAAGATGCGGGCCAGCGGTCTCATGCGGCGCCACCCAGCGGAATCTCGCGGCCCATCCGCGCGACGAGCGCCGGGTCATGCGTGGCCACGACCAGCGTCGCGCCCGCCGCCGCAAGTGCCAGCAACCCGTCGGTCACCGCACGGGCGGTCTCTGCGTCCAGGTTGGCGGTCGGCTCGTCGGCCAATACCACGCGCGCTTGTCCGAGGGCTGCGCGGGCCACCATCAGCCGCCGCGCCTCGCCCCCCGAGAGCCCCGCCCCGGTCTCGCCCACCCGCGTCGCCAACCCGCGTGGCAAGCGGGCGACGATATCCTCGGCCCGGGCCAGGCGCAGCGCCCGGGCAATCTCGGCCTCCCCGGCTTCCGGCGCGGCAAGCCGCAGGTTCGCACGCAGCGACCCGGCGGAAAAATGCGGCTGCTGCGGCACCCAGCCAACAGCCATGCGCCAGCCATCGGCCCGCGCATCGTCGAGTACGCCGCCTGCCACCTCGATCCGGCCCTGCGCCGGGACCAGCCCGGCCAATGCTGCCAGCAGGGTCGACTTGCCCTGCCCGCTCGGACCGGTCAGCGCGCAGCTCTCGCCCGCGAAGATGTCGAAGTCGGGAAAGTCGAGCCGGGTTTGCTCTCCCAGCGCCACCTGCACATTGCGCAGCGAGATCGCGGGGGCGCCCGGCGCGGGCTTCACGGCGGCAACGGCCGCCCCCTGCCCCAGGATGGTCACCGGCGCTTCGGCCTCGGCCGCGGCCAGCTCTCCGGCCACCGCCATCGCCGCCGCCCGGTCATGCCAGGCCGCCGCGAGATCGCGCAGCGGCTGGAAGAATTCCGGCGCCAGCAGCAGCAGGAACACGCCCTCCCCGGCCGTGAGCGGCGTCGCCCAGGCGCCGAAGCCGAGCGTGCCCAGCAACGCAAAGCCGACATAGACCGCGACCAGCGCCACGCCGAGCGCCGAGAAAAGCTCCAGCACGGTCGAAGACAGGAAGGCCACCCGCAGCACCGCCATCGTGCGTTCGCGCAAGCTCTCGGCGCGGGTTTCGAAATCCGCCGCGACGCGCGCGCCAGCATCGAGCAGCCGGATATCGACCAGCGCCTGCAGCCGTTCCAGCAACATGCCGTTCAGCGTGCCGACCTCTCGCATCTGCCGCTCCGAGGCCTCCTGCGCCGCCATGCCAACCAGCGCCATGAAGACCGGGATCAGCGGCCCGGCAATGAGCAGGATCGCCGCCACGACCCAGGATTTCCAGAAAGCCACCGCGAGAATCGCCAGCGGCAGCGCTCGTGCGCGCAGGAAAGCCGGCCTGTAGCGCAGGATATACGGCTCCAGCGCCGCCAGTTTCTCGCCCGCCAGCGCGGCCAGTTCGGCCGAGCCCGGCCCCGGCGCCATCGGCGAGCGCCGCCCCTCGCGCTCCAGCAGGTGCCGGCGCTCCCCGGTCAGCACCGATTGCGCGGCCTCCGCCAGCCAGCGATCGGACAGCGCCAGCATCGCGGCCCGAAGCGCTCCAAGCGCCGCGAACCCCGCCGCCGCCAGCGCCGCCCTCTGCGAACCGGCCGTCCCGTCCAGCAAACCGGCGAAGAGCCATGCCACGAGCCCCGCCTGCGGCAGCCAGAGCAACCCGGCGAAAACGCCAAGCGCCCCTGCCCGGTTCAGCCGGCCGGAGACCGGCGCAACGCAGCGCGAGAGGCGCGATTTCGGGAAATCTGGAGGATTCTCAGGCATGTTCTCCCCATAGATACATTCTCAATGCATTTAAACTGGATACCGGGGCCGGTTTGTGATCTGAATCAATCCAATCGCAGGCCAGTCCAGCCTGGAACGCCAGACATTCGAAAGGATGTGAAATCCCATGCGTCTGACCGTACGCACCAACCTCGCCATGCGCGCGCTCATGTTCTGCGCGATCAACACAGACCGCACCGTGCGCAAGGCCGAAATCGCCGAAGCCTGCAACTCTTCCGAGAACCATCTCGGGGTGGTGATCAACATGCTCGGCCAGACCGGCTTCATCGAAACCGCCCGCGGGCGCAATGGCGGCATCCGCCTCAAGGTCGCCCCCAACGCGCTTTCCGTCGGACAGGTCTTCCGGGTCTTCGAGGCGAATGTGCCTTTCGCGGAATGCTTTGCCGGCTCGGACAACCACTGCCCGCTCACCGCCTCCTGCCGGCTGCGCGGCGAGCTTTCCGTTGCGCTGGAAGCCTTTTACGGCGCGTTGGACAAGGTGACACTGGCCGACCTTGTTGATGACAATTCCGGCCTTCGCACGCTGCTGGAGCTTGAACGGGCCTGATTCGGCTCCCATCTGGCACTCCGATATCGTTTCGTCGCAACGGCGCCGCTATAATCACGGCGGTAGCCGTATCCCCATTGCGTCGGCCCGTTCAGCCATTGGAGAAAGACATGCGTCAGAAACACCTTGCTGCCCTAGCCGTCGCCCTGTCGGGCCTTGTATCGCCCGCCCTCGTCTCGGCCGAGACGCTTTCCGGAACGGTCACCTACCTGCAACGCATTGCCATGCCGCCGGACGCGGTCCTGACCATCGAGGTCCGGGATGTATCGCGCGCCGACGTCGCGTCGGACCTCATCGCCAGCCAGGAGATCGCGGCGCCGGGGAACCCGCCCTATGAATTCGCCTTCGACTACGATCCCGCGACGATCGACCCCGCCCATAGCTATTCCCTGCGCGCCACGATGCACCGGGGCGGCGACTTGCTGATGACCACGGATCAGGCCTACCCGGTCTTGACCCGCGGTGCCGGCGACAGCGCGGAGATGGTGCTGAAGATGGTGTCTGGCGCAGCGGAGACAGGGGCGGAAAAACCGGATTCCTCGATGGTGAACACCTATTGGAAGCTGCTGACGCTCAAGGGCGAGACCGCGCCGGTCCCCGAAAAGGGCCGGGAAGCGCATCTCATCCTGCGAACAGACGGGACCTACAATGCCACGGTCGGCTGCAATCAGATCAATGGCGGCTACGCGCTGACCGGTTCGGACCTCGACATCAAGCCCGGGCCGATGACGATGATGGCCTGTCTGCCCCCCTATGACCGCTTCGAGCGCGAGCTTGTCGAGACACTGGGCGCGGCGGCCGGTTTTGACATCTCCGGCGAAAGCATGGAGCTGCTCGACGCTGCCGGCGATACGTTGGCAACGTTCCGCGCGATCTATTTCTGAGGGCGCAGTAGCGCCCAGCCCGGAGTACCGGCGGACAAAGCTGCCCCTGATCGCCGCGGCAGACCCTCGGAACAGGGCGGGAGCCGTGCCGATTCCTGCGCGGCCCCGCATCCGCCCCTGCCGCTTCAGCATCCAATCCCCCGCTCCTGTTTGACCCGGGCTCCGAATCGGCTCAGATCAACCCCATGGACATGACCTTCTACATCAGCGCCTTCGTGGCGCTTTTCGTCATCATCGACCCGATCGGCCTGGCGCCGGTTTTCCTTGCGCTGACCCATGGCAGCGACACTGCGGAGCGCCGCTCGGTCGGGCGGCGCGCGGTGCTGCTGGCCTTCGGATTGCTGATGCTGTTCGGCCTGCTTGGCGAAGCGGTGCTGAATTTCATCGGCATCTCGATGCCCGCCTTCCGGATCGCCGGTGGTGTACTGCTCTTCCTGACCGCGCTGGACATGCTCTTCGAACGCCGCACCAAGCGGCGCGACAATACCGCCGAGGAGGAAGAGCGCCCCGACCCGTCCGTCTTCCCGCTCGCCATCCCGCTGCTGGCCGGCCCCGGCGCGATCACGACGATGATCCTGCTGGTCGGCCAGACGGATGGCCCATTGCAGGCCTCCGGTGTCTTCGTGGCCATGGCCCTGGTGCTGACGGTCGTTGCGATCATGTTCCGCAGCGCCGGCCTTCTGGAGCGGGCACTCGGGCGCACGGGCACGGTCGTCGCCACCCGGCTGCTGGGCATGCTGCTGGCCGCGCTTGCGGTGCAATTCGTGCTGGACGGCTTGCGCGGCGCGGGCATGTTGCCGGGCTGAGGCGCATCGCGGACTGGCAGCCCGCCTCCGCACTCCCTACATGTTGGACGGAACGGGAATGGCAAGGAAACATCCATGACGGGCGACCAGACCGCATCTCTGATCTATCTCACGTTGCTTGGCCTGCTGATCGGCAGCTACCTGCTGGTTTCGATGCGACGGGATATTGGCCGTTCCCTGCGCCATGGCGCGCTCTGGGTCCTCATTTTTCTCGGCGTGCTGGTCTCCTACGGGCTCTGGGACGATATCCGCGGCACTGTCCTGCCGCAGCAGAGCGTAATCTCCGAGGGCGCGCGTATCGAGGTGCCGCTGGCCCGCGACGGGCATTACCACATGGTGCTCACCGTCAATGACACACCCGTGCAATTCGTCGTCGATACCGGCGCCTCCGACATCGTCCTGACCCAAGCCGACGCCGCCCGCGCCGGCATCGAACTCGACGGGTTGCCCTTTCTCGGCATGGCCAACACCGCCAACGGAACCGTGCGCACGGCGCAGGTCCGGCTCGAAGAGGTGGAGCTTGGCGGCATCACCGACCGGCGCGTGCCGGCACTGGTCAATGGCGGCGAAATGGCGGGTTCCCTGCTCGGCATGTCCTATCTCAACCGTTTCTCAGAGGTCAGCTTCGGCAATGGCCGGATGGTACTGACGCGCTGAGGCGCCCGCTCCGCGGGCGCAAACGATCCTTTGGATCGTGCCTCCGGCGGGGATATTTCAAGAAAAAGGAAGTCTTTGCCACTTTGACCTTCCTTTTTCGACAAATATCCCGGGGGTTTGGGGGCAGCGCCCCCAATCTCCCCATCAGCGCTTCTCTGTCTATAGGGTCACCAGGGCTTTAAAGACCTGCCAGGCCGGGCAAGAGCTCTGTTGGCTGACCTCACCCGGTCCAGAAGCGCCGCGTCAACAGGACATAGAAGGACAGGATCTCCAGCCGCCCGGCCAGCATGGCGACGATCATGATCCACTTGGCGGTGGCCGGAAATGCCTCCATCGAGCCGGACGCACCAACGGCATCGCCAAAGGCGGGGCCGATATTGGCGACCGATGTCCAGGCCGCCGTGACCGATGTCTGGAAACTCAGCCCGGTCATCGCAATCGCCACCGAGGCCCCGCCCAGCGTCAGCAGGAAGAGCGTGAAGAAAGCGATGACGGAATCGATCACGTCCCGCTCCAGGCGCCGCCCCGCCAGCCGCGGGATATCAACGAGATCCGGCGAATACATCCGGCGGATATGGTGCTTGAGGCTCTCCCAGACGATCAGCCAGCGGAAGATCTTGACCGAACAGGCGGTCGAGCCGGTGCAACCGCCGATCAGCCCGACAATGATCACGACGCAGAGCGCAAAACTGCCCCAGCGGGTGATATCCTCGCTGGCATAGCCGGTCCCGGAAAAGAGCGTGACGATGTTGAACAGCGTCTCGCGCAGGATATCGAGCGCGTCCCCCTGCCCGAGATAGAGCCGCCAGGCCACCACGGCGCCGCTGGCCAGCAACAGCCAGCGCAGATAGGCCCGGACCTGGACATCGCGGAACAGCGCGCCCGGATGCCCCCCGAGCATCTGCACGAACCGGACCAGCGGCAGGCTCGACAGCACCATGAAGAGCGCCGAGACATATTCCAGCGGCCCGGTGAAACGCGCGAAGGAGGCGTCCGAAGTGGAGAAGCCGCCGGTCGAGATCGTGGTCATCGCATGCACCAGCGCGTCGAGCGGCCCCATGCCGAAGCCGGAATAGGCCAGACCACAGGCCAGCGTCAGCAACAGGTAGATCCCGAGCAGGGACTTGGCGATGTCGAGCGCGCGCGGCAGGATCTTGCCCAGCGTGTCAAAGCCCTCGGTCAGGAAGAACTGCATGCCGCCGACCCGCATCGCCGGCAGGAAGATCATCGCCACGATGACGATCCCCAGCCCACCCAGCCATTGCAGGATGCCGCGCCAGAGCAGCACCCCGGCCGGCATCGCCTCCAGGTCGTGAAACACGGTCGAGCCGGTCGTGGTCATGCCGGACATGGCCTCGAAATAGGCGTCCACGGGGGCGGCATGCGGCGCGCCGAGCACGAAGGGCACCGCGCCGACCGCAGGCAACACGCTCCAGACCAGCGTGGTCAGAAGGAAGGCCTGCCGGCGATCGAGGAAACGCATCCCCGCGCCACGCGTTGCCAGAACCACGCAGAGCGACAGCGCCAACACCGCCACACCATCGGCGACGAAAACACTGGCCGGCTGTCCGCCGGTGACGGCATCGAGCCCACCGCAGAGCAGCATCAACAGCCCCATCACGGCAGCCAGCCAGCCAACGGCATTTGCGATTGGTCGAATATCCATGCCGGGGTCCGGTCAGGCCCCGGGCACGGAGCGGCCCATCGCCAGCTCGCGCAGGATCTCCGCTTCAAGCGCATCGTCCTGGTGGATCTTCTCCAGCAAATCCTTAAGCGCGAAGATCCGCACGAAAGCGTCGCCGCGGGTGACGACGAGATGCCGGATCCGGTTCCGCCCCATCAGCTTGAGCGCCTCCCGGAGCGATGTGTCGACCTCGCAGGTGATGGCCGGCGCGCTCATGCAGGCGCCGACGCTCACATCCTCGAGCCGCCCCTCGCTCCGCACGAGCTGACGGATGATATCGTGATCGGTCAGGATACCGGTCACAGCGCCGGTGCGATCCAGCACCGCAAGCGCGTTCACATCGAGCCCGGCGATCCGCTCGGCCGCTGTCAGCAGCGGCGTCTCCGCCATGCAGCAGGCACGGATTCCGGTCTCGTAATTCTCGATCCTCTGGACGGACATGATCTTCCCCGGTGGTTGCAACGGGCAGTCGGGCCAAGGGGTCCGGCCGCGCGCCCGGCGCTCTGTCCGGGCATCAGCCTCGCGGCATCTCGGGCGCCGCGGTGTTCCGGCAGCGCCGTCAAACGGCTCCCGGAAACGAAAGCGCCGGGCGACTGGCCCGGCGGAACAGACCAAGCCTGCCGCAGCTTTTCCCGGTCCGCAAGAGCCTCTGTTCGACGGCCCCAGGGGTGATCGAAATCTGCCCGAACGCCAAAATTTCAGGCGAAACATTTGCATAATTATTTAAATTCAAATAATTGCAGGTCAAAGCTGAAGCGTTACTTCACCCCCAGGAGGGGCCAAGCCCTGCCAAAGCCGCAAGCCCGAATTCGAAATCGCTCAGGGCTGCCCACAGCCATCCGTCCCGCCGGACGCCTTTCCGACTCGCCTCGCTCCGGCCGCGCCCACAAGCCATTGCCGCCCGCGCGCCCTTCCCATAGGCTCCGCGCCACGACAACGCGCGACCCTACAGGGAGGACCCCATGACAGACCGTCAACTCGGCTTCGAAACGCTGCAGATCCATGCCGGCGCCCATCCGGACCCGGCCACCGGCGCCCGCCAGACCCCGATCTACCAGACGACCGCCTATGTGTTCCGCGATGCGGACCATGCCGCGGCCCTCTTCAACCTGCAGGAAGTCGGCTATATCTACTCGCGGCTGACCAACCCGACGGTCTCCGTCCTCGCCGAGCGCATCGCCACGCTGGAAGGCGGCGCGGGCGCGGTCTGCTGTTCCTCCGGCCACGCCGCCCAGATCATGGCGCTCTTCCCGCTGATGGCACCGGGGCGCAATGTTGTCGTCTCCACCCGTCTCTATGGCGGCACGATCACGCAATTCTCCCAGACGATCAAACGCTTTGGTTGGGAAGCGAAATTCGTCGACATGGATGACGAAGCCGCCGTCAAGGCCGCCATCGACGACAACACCCGCGCCATCTTCTGCGAGAGCATCGCCAATCCGGGCGGCTATATCACCGACCTTCCCGCCATGGCCGCCATCGCCGACGAGGCCGGCCTGCCGCTCATCGTCGACAACACCACGGCCACGCCCTACCTGTGCAACCCGATCGCGCTCGGCGCGACGCTGGTTGTCCACTCGACCACCAAGTACCTGACCGGAAACGGGACGGTCACCGGCGGCTGCGTGGTGGATTCTGGCAAGTTCGACTGGTCGGCCTCCGACAAGTTCCCCTCGCTGAGCCAGCCGGAGCCGGCCTATCACGGGCTGGTCTTCCACGAGGCGCTCGGGCCGATGGCCTACACCTTCCACTCCATCGCCATCGGGCTGCGCGATCTCGGCATGACGATGAACCCGCAGGCGGCGCATTACACGCTGATGGGCATCGAGACGCTCAGCCTGCGCATGGAGAGACATGTGGAGAATGCCGGCAAGATCGCCGCCTGGCTGGAAAACGACCCGCGCATCGACGCCGTGACCTATACCGGCCTCGCCTCTTCGCCCTATAACGGACGCGTCGCGACCGTCTGCCCGAAAGGCGCCGGCGCGCTCTTCACCTTCGCGGTCAAGGGCGGCTACGATTCCTGCGTCAAGCTGGTCGACAGCCTGGAGCTGTTCAGCCATGTGGCGAATCTCGGCGATACGCGTTCGCTGATCATCCACTCCGCCTCGACCACCCACCGCCAACTCTCGCCCGAGCAGCAGGAAGCCGCCGGGGCGGCGCCGAACATGGTGCGTGTTTCCATCGGGATCGAGGATGCCGACGACCTGATCGCCGATCTCGACCAGGCGCTGGCCAAGGCCACCGCCTGACCCTGCGGCCGTGCCTCAGCGCACGGCCTGCCGCGCCGCATGGGCGGCGTCATAAGGCGTCCGCTCCCGGGCGGGCGCCGCGAACTCAGCCCGCAGCGCATCCGCCTCGGCGCTTTCGCGCGCCGGAACGCGCAGCGACCGGATCGCCGCCAGGATCGGTGCAAAGGCCGGATCGGTGGCTGCTGCGCCGCCTGACGCCGCTCCGTCGGGCTCTTCCGCCGCAACGGCCCCGGAAATCGGCGCAACCTTTTCCAGCGGCGCCTCACCAACCCGCACGCGCCGCGCACCGGATCCATCCTCGGCGCCGACCTTGACGAAGTTCTGCGCCCCGACATCTCCGGGCCAGCCAAAGAGGCCAATGCCAAGGCAGGTCAGGACAAGCGCCACGCGCCGGGCAACATATTTCAGGAAGTGCTGCATCATTCGGCCACCTGTGCGATCTGTTCGACCCCGTCCGCGGGTTTCGCCGCGCGGGCCAGTTCTTCGACGATTCGGCCCATCTCGTCATCCGCGGTCTCGGGCGGCACGGCCAGCGTCCCGGCTCCGGCCGACAGGGCGACCTGCGCCCCGGCCAGCCCGCGATAGGGCACGCGCAGCAGCGGCTGGGCCGGAAGCGGGCCGACAAGCGCCAATTGGCCGCCCTGCGCCTGGCCGATCCGCAGCTCCGCCGCGCCGGCCCCGAAGCGCCCGGCAAACCAGGCATCCCAGGCCGCCGCAGCCTCTGCGCGCGCCTCAAGCTGGCTGCGCGCGGCGCCGGCCGAGAGGCGCCCGGAGGCAACCTGGTCGAAGACCGGATCATCGGCACGGGGCATATAGGCCGGCGCCAGCCCGCACTGGGACAGCGCCGTCGCATCGACGACCTCGACCGGCACGTCACCCGGCAGGTTGGCAATGGCCGGCAGGGTTCCGCCCAGCAAGGTCACGCCGGAGATCCGGGTCCCGGTGCCTGCATGGATGTTCCAGAGAACCCGCGCCTGCCCGGCCTCCAGCACCAGGTGCACGGGCGCAGCGGCCTCGGAGACGGCGATATCCATCAACCGGTAGCGCCAGGGCGCGGCCGGTTCCGGCTCCGGACCGCCAGTGCCGGCAAGCTCCGCGAGGAAGTCGAGCACGCCGCCCGACTCTTCGGTCGCCCCGTCCATCCGTCCCGAAGCCGCTTGCGCCAGGTCCTCTTCGCGCCAGCCGTGGAAGGACACCTCGGCGGCTGGCAGGCCCGCCGCAACATGTGCAATCCGACTGCCGGGCGCGGGCTGCGACGGCGCGCAGCCCCCCGTTGCCGCGATCTCGCGAACCCGGCCGGGCAGATCCGCCGGGCCGGGGCGCGCATAGCCCGCCACGATGTTTTCGATGAAGACCGGCGCGCCATGTTCGGTCGCGGCCACGGGCCCGGCAATCGCATCCCCGTCACCGAGCGGCACAAGAAAGGCCGCCGGATCCGAGAGATCCCGACCGGTTGCCGCCAGCTCGGCCGCCAGCCCGGAATGGGCCGCGACCACCGGGTCAGGCCCCGGGTCGCCGCCCGCATTCATCGTCCCGATCAACCAGGAGCCGCCAATGAGAGCCGCCCCGGTGAGAAGCAGGAGCCGTCCATCCATGTCCAGCCTCTTTCCCGTAATTCATCCGTCCCCACCCTCCTGACAGCGCAAGATGGCGGGGATTGGGCGGCAATCGGGAAAGAGCGGTACGGGTTAATCCGCGCCGTCCGACGCGGGGCCGAGCGCCCAGGTCACGGTCACCGATGCCTGGCGCGCGACCTCCCCGGCCGCGACGGGCATGCCGTTTCCGGCGGCAAAGGCGGCCATCTCGGCCCGCATCATCGGCGCGGGCGCCGCGCCGGCCTCGGTGATCGACAGGATCGGTCCCAGCGTCAGGTTCGCGGCCTCCGCATAGAGCTCCGCCTTGTGCAACGCATCCGCGACAGCCGCCCGTCTCGCGGCATCGACCTGCGTCCCAGGCTCTTGAAGATCGAACTCCAAGCCCCTGAATTCATTTGCACCATCGGACACCAAACCGTCGAGGAGCTCGCCCAGCCCCGCAAGGTCCCGCACCCGCGCCGTCACCTGGCTGGACGCCACGAAACGCGTGATGCTCCGCTCTTCGTCGCGCTTGGGATCGTAATCCGACCAGCGCGGCTGCAGCGACAGGCCGCTGGTCTGAACGTCCCGCGCCGCGAGACCCGCCGCGTCCAGGCGCGCCAGGATCGCCTCCATCCGGGCGCTCATCTGCTGCATCGCCTCCTCGGCGCGCGGGCTCTCGGACACGGCGCCCAGCGTGATGACGGCCATGTCCGGCGGGGCGGACACCCGTCCTTCGCCGATAACGACCAGCCGGCCCGGCGCATCGTCTGCCTGCTGTGCCGCCGCCATCCCGGCTGTCCCTGCCAGTGCCAGCGCCAGCCCGATCCCGAGAATCGATTTCATGAGGGTATCCTTTCCTTGATCCACATTCCGTCCTTCGACGCAGGCGAAACGTCAAAGCTTGGCACCAACCTGTTTCTTTTGGCGATTTCCTGCTATAAAAATGCACCAGTGATCCGGCGGCTTGCGCCGACGCACAGACACCCTTCATTATCAGGCGCGATGACCCCGAGCTTTGCCCTTCTACTCGACCAGGACGGAATTTCGCTGCTGCACCGGACGGGCAGCAGCTGGCACAGCCTTGGCGCGGTCTCGGTGGAAGCGCCGGACCTCGGCGAGGCGCTGGCCGATCTGCGCGCCCGCGCGCTGACGCTGAACGACGGGGCGCCGTTGCGATGCGCCCTTGTCCTGCCCAACTCGCAGATCCTCTACACCGACGCGGAAACCGGGCGCGACGCGCGGGAGAACGCCGCACGCGCCGCCCGCTGTCTCGACGGCGCCACGCCTTACATGCTGGAAGAACTGGTCTTCGACTGGCGCACGCGCGGGGACGAGATCCGCATCGCCGCCGTCGCCCGCGAAACGCTGGAAGAGGCGGAGGGATTCGCCGCCTTGCACGGCTTCGGCCCGATCTGCTTCACCGCCTCGCCCGAGCCCGGCATCTTCCCCGGCGCGCCCTTCTTCGGCCCGACCGACGCGGCCCCCCGGTTGCTGGCGCCCGGCGAGGTGCTGGAGCGGATGAGCCGCCCGATCCTCCCGGCGCCGCCGCAAGCCGCCCCGGAAATCCCGGCGCCGACTGCGTCGGAAACCGTCGAGAGCGCGGCGCAGGACATGCCCGCTCCCGCGCCGATGCCGGAAGAGATCGCACCGGCCGAGGCGGAGCAGGCGCCCGACACGGCCGCCCCGGAAGCAACCCTGTCGGAGCTTTCCGAATCCGGCACGGCGCCCGAGGAAGGGAGCGCGGAAGACATCTTGGACGGGCTCGACCCAGCCGAAGCGCCCGCCGCCGACAGCGCCGATGCCGCCGAAGAGACAACGGATCACGTCCTGCCTGACCAGCCGGAAACATCTACCGAGGCAGATGCGGAGGAGACCCTGTCGGAACCGGTGGCCTTCCGCCGCGCCGATCTGGACGCGCCGCTGCCCGAGACACCGCCGGAACTGGTTGCGTCGGACGAGCCCGATCCGGACGAGGCCGAGGCACAGGCTGTTCCGCAGCCGCCGCACGCGCCGGTGATCTTCCGGCGTGCGGATCTCGAACAGGAGGATCCGGAAGAGGTCGCAAACGCAAATCCGGAAGACGGGCTGGAGGCGTCCGGCGTCTCAGACGCGTCTCGGCAGTTGCCGCATGTGCCCGAGGAGGAAGACGCAGATCACGCCCTGTTCGCCTTCGCCTCGATCCGACCCGAGACCGATCCGGAGATCCCGCGGGATGCCGATGCCGCGGACGCGAATCTCGCAGATGCGCCGCCCCCCGAGGCCCCTGCTCCCGCCAGCATGCGGCGCGAAGAATCGACCGGGGCCGACAAACCGGCCGGGAACGGGCGCAAGGGAGCCCGCAAGCGCAAGGAGCCGCCGCTGGCCGCAACTGCGGCAACCGCTGCCGACGCCGCCGAGGCGCCGGCCGGCACCGCCCTGAGTTCCGCGCTCTCCGCCGCAGATGCCGCCATCTTCGCCGCCCCGGACCCGACAGACGCGCCGCCGCCTTCGACGACAAGTGCGCCGGCCGGATTGCGACGTGAGGCGGCCGGGCTCTTTGCGCCGGAGCGCCAGCAGGCGTTGAGCGAAGCCGATGCGCTGACCGTCTTCGGCGCCCGCAAGTCGCAGAAACAACCCGGCGGCTCGATCAGCGCCGGGCTGATTGCCGCCGTCGCCGGGGTCGCGGCGATTGGCCTTGTCACGCTCTGGGCCTTTGTCGGCAACGCGCCGGAAGACACCGGCATTGCCGGGTTGACCCCGCCCGAGGGCCTCATCATCGAGCCCCCGCGCGCCCCGAATGTCGTCACGTCGCAGCTGCCCGAAGAGACCATCGCGATCGCCCCGGCGGCGGAAACGGCGCCCGATCCCGCCGCACCCGACGCGCCGCAGAAAGCCGTGGCAGCGGTCGACACGCCGCCAGAGAGCAGCGCGCCCGAAGCGGCCGATGCCCTGGCCGGCGCGCTTGGCACCAAGGCGCCGACGGTCGACACCGCCACGCTGGTGCCGGATGAAACGGCTGAAACCGGACGCTCCGCCACGGATTACGGCGCGGAGATGCAGCTCGCGACGCTCTCGACCGCCGATGGCGCCGGCGATGCGGCAACCGGCGCCCCGGCCGCGCGGCTGGAAGCGGATGGCGCGCCGCAGGTCGCGGAACCGGCGGACGGCGTGGCGAGCACAGCACCGCCTGCCCCGCTCGACGCGATCTCTGCCCGCGCCGCCTATGCCGTCAGCGGTATCTGGCAGCGGGCGCCGGAACGCGGCTATACGCCGGCGCGGGACGGGCTGGAGGATTTCTACATTGCCTCCATCGACCCCAAGATCAGCAATCATGACGCCTTCTCGCTGCCGCGCCTGGACCTGCGCCCGGACACGCTGCCCCCGGTTGCCGCGATCCCGGTGATCCCGGTCCCGCAGGACGCGCCCGAAGCCACCGGGGCAGATTCGGCCAATCTCCCGCCCGGCGGCGTCGAGATCCGTCTCGGCCGCCCGGATATCGTGCCGCCACGCCGGCCCGAGGACCTGGCCCCACAGGCCACCGCGCCTGCCGAGAGCGACCCGAAGCCGGAATCGGCTACCGCGGTGGATGAGCAGCTGCGGGGCAAGCGCCCGCGCCTGCGTCCGCAAGGGCTGATCGAAGACAATGAGCGGGCATCGCTTGGCGGGCGGACCCGTAACGAGCTCGGGCTGCTGCGCCCCGCCACGCGCCCCGCCTCGGTGCAGGAAACCGCCAGCGCCTTGACCGACGCCGCCCAGATGGCCGATGCCGAGACGCCCGAAGGCCAGAACGACGAGACGGTTGCAGACCGCAGCGCCCTGGATGCCGATCTCGCCACGGCAACGGCACGCGCCATCGCAAGATCCCCGGAACCCCGGCTGCGCCCGGCCAATATCGCCCAGATCGCCGACCGCGCCCGCCAGCGGGCCGCACGCGAAGCGCAGCTACAGGCCGAGGCCGAACAGAAGCTCCGGGAAGAGGCGGAGACCGCAGCGCTTGCAAGGGCGCGTGCGGAGGCCTCTGCCGCGCGCAATGCCGCCGAAGCCGAGAAGACGGCGCAGAAACAGGCCGCCGCGCTGGCCGCCACCAAGGCGGCCGAGGCGAAGCAGCAACAGGAGGCCGCCGCCCGCGCCGCCAAGGAAGCCGAAGCCGAAGCCGAAGCGAAGGCGGCCGCGGCGCGCGGACCGGCCGTTCCGCGCAGCGAGAGGGTCCGCCCGAGCACCACCACCCCGGCCGCCGTTGCCCGCCAGGCGACGGAAAAGAACGCGCTGCGGCTGAGCCGGGTCTCCCTGATCGGGGTCTATGGCACATCCAACCAACGCCGGGCTCTGGTCCGCCTGCCCTCGGGCAAATATGTCAAGGTGAAGGTCGGCGACCGTATCGATGGCGGCCGCGTTGCCGCGATCGGACAGAGCGACCTGCGCTACCAGAAGAGCGGACGCACCGTGACATTGAAAATGCCGAAAGGCTGACGCGGCGGCGGCGAGACGAACTCCAGCGATTTCCCGGCCTCCGGCGAATTGTCGGACGGGGCAAACTGTGGCAGGGCTCGGACGGGGTCCGGCGCAGGTGACTGCGCCCGGCTCCAGGATTTGAGGAATTTTGGCGGTCCCCCCCGACCGGGGCGGTCCGCAACAGGGGATTGAGGCATGGAAGGCTTTTTCGACGACGCGACGATCCTTCTCGGCGCCGCCGTGATCGGCGTTCCGATTGCCGCGCGGCTCGGGCTCGGCTCCGTGCTCGGATACCTGCTGGCCGGGATCATGATTGGCCCGCTGCTGCACCTGGCCGGGATGGAGGCGGAGACGCTGCGCCACTATTCCGAGTTCGGCGTGGTGATGATGCTGTTCCTGATCGGGCTGGAACTGGAGCCGCGGACGCTCTGGCATATGCGCGACAAACTGATCGGCATGGGCGGCTTGCAGATCGGGCTGACCACGGCGGCGATGACCGCGCTGGCCTGGCTGATGGGCGAGACGCTGGAGATGTCGCTGGCCATCGGCCTGATCCTGGCGCTTTCCTCGACCGCCATCGTGCTGCAGACCCTGTCGGAGAAGGGCCTGATGAAGACCGGCGGCGGCAAGGCGACCTTCTCGGTGCTGCTGACCCAGGATATCGCCGTGATTCCGATGCTGGCGCTGATGCCGCTGCTGGCGATGCCGAGGACGCCGGTTCTGGACCCGAGCGGCACCATCCTGCGCCCGGGCGATACCGCCCATGCCGATGCCGCGCATCACGGCTTCTCGCTGATCGAGGGGCTGCCGGGCTGGCAGGCCACCGTCGTCATCATCTCGGTGATCGTCGCGGTGGTGCTGGCCGGCATATACCTCTCGCCGCTGCTCTTCCGCTTTGTCCACATGGCGAAGCTGCGCGAGATCCATACCGCCACCGCCCTGCTCGTCGTCTTCTCCATCGCCTATCTGATGGTGCTGATCGGCCTCTCCCCGGCGCTCGGCGCCTTCCTTGGCGGGGTCGTCCTGGCCACGTCGGAGTTCCGGCACGAGCTGGAGGCCAATATCGAGCCGTTCAAGGGGCTTCTGCTCGGCGTCTTCTTCATGTCGGTGGGCGCCGGGATCGATTTTGCCGTAATGTCGAGCAATATCGGCACGGTGATAGGGCTGACGGCGCTGCTGGTGCTGACCAAGGGGCTGGTGCTGCTGCTGCTGGCCAATATCTTCGGGCTGCACAAACGGGACAAGTGGCTCTTCACGCTGGGCCTCGCCCAGGCCGGCGAGTTCGGCTTCGTGCTGGTCTCCTTCTCGCTGCAGGAGAACGTGCTGCCGGAGCGACTGAGCCAGATCCTGCTGCTGGTGATCGCGCTGTCGATGCTGCTGACGCCGCTCCTTTTCATTCTCTATGACGCCATCGCGCACCGGCTGGGTGACCATTCCGAGGCGACGGATGTGCATCGCAAACATGACGATATCGACGAGCAGGCGCCGGTGATCATCGCCGGGATCGGCCGGTTCGGGCAGGTTGTGAACCGGATGGTGGAGATGGCGGGGCTGAAATGTACCGTTCTCGACCATGACCTCGGCGCCATCGAGCTGATGCGCCATTTCGGGTTCAAAGCGTTCTACGGCGACCCGACGCGGCCGGTACTGCTGCATGCGGCGGGTCTGAAGGAGGCGCGGGTGCTGGTCGCGGCGCTGGACGATCCGCATGCCACCACACGGCTGGTGCGCTATGCGCGCTCACAGCGCCCGGACCTGCATATCGTTGCCCGCGCCGAGGACCGGGTGCATGTCTACCAGCTCTACCAGGCCGGCGCCGATGACATTGTGCGTGAGATGTTCGACAGCTCGCTCCGCGCCGGGCGTTACGTGCTCGAGAACATGGATTTCTCGGCCTTCGAGGCCAACGAGATGGAGAAGGCCTTCTACAAGCATGACCGGATGACCCTGCGCGAGCTGGCCCCGCTCTGGGATCCGAACCGTTCGCTGAAGGACAACCCGGCCTATCTCGAGCGCGCCCGGGAGCTGAACAAGGTGCTGGAGACGGCGCTGGTGACAGCGCTGGAGGTGCAGGAGCTTGAGAACCGCGACCAGCCGGATACCCCACCGCGCCCGACGGTGGAATAGACGGCCCCCTTTTGAGCCGTTTGCGGCCGTTGCAGTGGAGAGCTGGTAGGCAAGGAATCAAGGCCGAAGGCCGCCGTGCCAGCGCCTGCCCGTCCGGGCGGGCTGGCGCTTTGCCAACCGCGCACATCGCTCTGATCCTTTAAGGATTTGGCTGGGATAAAGTGCTGACCACACGCGTCGCAGCGCCATCCCACGGGCAGGCGCTGGCACGGCTCGCGTTGTGCTCCTTGCGTTCGCAGCGAACATCCGCTTCGTCCGCAAACCAACCGGGCCGACTCCCGACAGTCGCCGGCCCGGCGGGACTTATCCGCCCGAGACGCCGGCCTCGCCGAAAGTGGCCATGCCGGAATGGCAGGCAATCGCGCCCTTGAGCACGCCGATTGCCAGCGCCGCACCGGAGCCCTCGCCCAGCCGCAGCCCAAGGCTCAAGAGCGGCGCCTTGCCGATCTTTTCGAGCATCATCGAATGCGCGCCTTCCGCCGAGACATGGCCGGCGACCGTGTGGTCCAGCGCGCCCGGCGTGACCGATTCGAGAACAGACGCGGCGGCGGTGCAGATGAACCCGTCGAGGATGACCGGAATCCGGTGATGCCGCGCGGCCAGGATAGCGCCCGCCATCGCCGCGATCTCGCGACCGCCAAGACGGCGCAACACTTCCAGCGGATCGCCAAGCGCCTCCGCATGAAGTGCAAGGCCGGCATCGACCACATCCCGCTTGCGCGCCAGACCTTCGTCATCCACGCCCGAGCCGCGCCCGACCCAGGTCTCGGCGCCGCCACCATGCAGGCCGGCGGCAATGGCCGCCGCGGAGGTCGTGTTGCCGATGCCCATCTCGCCGGTGACCAGCAGCCCGGCCTCCGGGTTGACCGCTTCCCAGCCGGCGGCCATGGCCGCGACCAGATCGGCCTCGCTCATGGCTGCGGTCTCGGAAAAATCGCCGGTCGGACGATCAAGCTCCAGCTCGACCACCGCCATCTCGGCGCCAAAGGCCTCGGAAAGCCGGTTGATCGCCGCCCCGCCGGCGCGGAAATTGGCCACCATCTGCACCGTGACCTCCGGCGGGAAGGCCGAGACGCCCTTGGCGGCGATGCCATGATTTCCTGCAAAAACAATAGACTGAGGCGTGTCCAGCTGCGGCCGGGCATCCCCGCGCCAGCCCGCATACCAGATCGCGAGCTCCTCCAGCCGGCCGAGCGCTGCCGGCGGCTTGGTCAGCATCCCGTTGCGCTCATTCGCCCCGGCAGTTGCCGCCGCATCCGGTTGTGGAAGATCGGCCAGCGCGGCGCGAATTCCATCCAAATCGGTAAAGGGTGCTTTCCGAGTCATCTTTCACCTCTGTCTTGTTTCCCGGCTTTTGCGCCCTTAGAGCGTGGAGGACAAGAGCCTGCGGAGAGAATAGACGATGGCCGAGCAGCGACATTTTATGACCCCGCGCGACCTGGCCCTGGCCTGTGCCCTGCTGACCCGGCTGCCGGTGCCGGTGGATGCCGATTTCGCCGCCCAGAGGGGTGCGAAGGCGGCCTGGGCCTATCCGTTGGCCGGCGCGCTGGTGGCCGTGATCGCGGGCGGAATCGGCTGGGCGGCGCTGGCGCTCGGCCTCTCGCCGATGATCGCCGCGGGGCTGGTGCTGGCCGGCCAGGTCATCATGACCGGGGCGATGCATGAGGACGGGCTGGCCGATGCCGCAGACGGGCTCTGGGGCGGCTGGGAAAAGGACCGCCGGCTGGAGATCATGAAAGACAGCCGGATCGGCAGCTATGGCGTGCTGGCGATGATCCTCTCGCTCGGCCTGCGCTGGAGCGCGCTGACGGCACTCGGCGCGGCACTGCTGCCCGCGCTCGTCGCGAGCGCACTGCTCAGCCGGGCCGCCATTATCTGGCTCATGGCTGGCCTGCCAAATGCGCGCGAGGGCGGGTTGTCCCGCGCCATCGGACGCCCCTCGGCCGGGACAGTCGCGATCGGCGTGGTACTGGCAATGGCCCTGAGCCTCGCCCTGACCGGCTGGACCGGTATCGGGTTGGCGCTTGTTGCCGGGATCGCCGCCCTGGGCTGCGCCGCCATTGCCCACACCAAGATCGGCGGGCAGACAGGGGACATTCTCGGGGCGACCCAGCAGGTCTGCGAGATCGCCATCCTCCTCCTTGCGAGCGCCGTGATGGCGTAAGCCGGCGGCGCGGCGTCAGCGATGTTGCTCCTCCAGTTGCCGGGCGCGCCCTTCGCTCTGCATCCCGATCATCCAACCGGGATATTCCGCCGGCAGCGCCGTCGCCGTGTCCAGCGCGGCAAGCTCCTCGCCGGACAGAACAACCTCCGCCGCGCCGAGATTGTCCTCGAGTTGGTCGACCCGCTTCGCCCCGAGGATGACGCTGGTCACCACCTTCTGATGCAGCAGCCAGGCAATCGCGACCTGGGGCACGGAACAGCCCTTCTCCGTAGCGATCTTGCGCATGAGATCGACCGCGTCATAGGCGCGCTCCTTGTCGATGGGCGGGAAGTCGAAGGCGACCCGGCGGCCTTCGGCGGTCTTGCCATCGCGGTCGAATTTCCCCGACAGGAAGCCGCCGGCCAGCGGGCTCCAGACCATCAGACCCAGCCCCTCTTCCAGCATCATCGGCACCAACTCGCGTTCGAGATCCCGTCCGGCCAGGGTGTAATAGGCCTGGAGCGAGACAATCGGCGCGAGCTTGCGGGCCTCGGCGATCCCGACCGCCTTGACGATCTGCCAGGCCGCCCAGTTGGAGAGGCCGACATAGCGGACCAGTCCCTGACGGACCAGGGAATCGAGCGCTTCCAGCGTCTCGGTGACGGGGGTTGCCGGGTCGACCCCATGGAGCTGGTAGAGGTCGATATGGTCGAGCTGCATCCGCTGCAGGCTGGCCTTGACCTGATCGAGGATATGACCGCGCGAGAGGCCGCGCGCATTCGGCCCCTGCCCCATCTGCCCGTGAACCTTGGTGGCGATCACCACATCCTCGCGCGGGATTGCGAGGTTGCGCAGCGATTGTCCCAGGATCTGCTCGCTGCGGCCCCCCGCATAGACATTGGCGGTGTCGATGAAGTTGATCCCGGCATCGAGGGCCGTGCGCAGCAGCGCGTCGGCCTCTTCCTGCCGGAGCTGGCCGATTTGGCCCCACATGTCGTCGGTGCCCCCGAAGGTCATGGTGCCGAGGCAGAGTTCGGAAACGAAAAGGCCACTCTGGCCGAGGCGACGATACCGCATTGGTCCAATCCTTTCTGCAATTACCGCTCCCAGGCGGCTGCGTCCAGCCTCGCAGAACGGTGCGGCCGCAGGCAAAGGAAAACGCTGGTGGCGTCGGCCTGGTCTGTGGCTGCAAGGAACGGATGTTCAGGCGCCTGGGACCAGAAGGAGACATCGGGGATGGGCGGATGACGGCCGCGGAACAGGGGTGAAGCCCGGCCTGCCAGCGCTTGCCCGTCGCGCCAGGCTCGCGTTTTGACCCCCTGCGAAGGATTGCCCTGTCCGAGCGGCCACGTCTGCCAAGACCCAACAGAGAAAGGGCCGCGTCTTGCGACACGGCCCCTCTCTAATTTTCACAAGTCTCCGGATCAGGCCGCGGCGCGGCGCGTCAGAACTTCGTCCACCTGCTTTTGCGCATCGGTCTCGCCGAGACCGGACACGGCAGCGATCTCGCGGGTCAGCCGTTCCAGCGCCGCTTCGTAGAGCTGGCGTTCGGAATAGCTCTGCTCACGCTGGTCGTCGGTGCGATGCAGGTCGCGGACAACCTCGGCAATGGCGATCAGGTCGCCGGAATTGATCTTCTGTTCATATTCCTGCGCCCGGCGCGACCACATGGCCCGCTTGACCTTGGCCTTGCCCTTCAGGGTCGTCATCGCCTTGGAGACGACATCCGGCGAAGAGAGCGAGCGCATCCCCACGGCCGTGGCCTTGTTGGTCGGCACCCGCAGGGTCATCTTGTCCTTCTCGAAGGAGATCACGAAAAGTTCCAGCGAAAGACCGGCAACTTCCTGCTCTTCGATCGAGACGATCTTGCCGACCCCATGGGCCGGGTACACCACGAAATCATTCGGGCGGAACTCGAGTTTCTTGCTTCTGGTCATGTCATCCCCTCGGTTTCGACACCCTCTGAGCGAAAGAAAACTCCGCCGGAAAAGCGATTTTCCGGAGAAGTTTCGGGTCAGGGCTCATGAGATCCACCTCACTGGTGAGTAGCCCCAGCAGGCGGGAGTCAGTCGTCAATATTCATCACCGACAATATATAGCATAAGTTCTGCCATTTTCAAAGCGCCGCAGCGCGGCATGTCTCCAACTCCCTTGTTTCCAAGGGAAGATCGGCAACAGCTCGCGCATTGTTCGCCGTCGCGCAGCCCGCTTGCCGCGCGAATCGCCTCAGCCGCCCTCGCCGGGCGCTTCCGAGAAGAACTCCATCTTGCCCGACTTGCCATCCATCTCCTCGGCCGTCGGCATCGGGTCCTTCTTGGAGACGATGACCGGCCAGAGCTCGGCATATTTGCGGTTGAACTCGACCCATTTCTCCATGTCCGGCTCGGTATCGGGCCGGATCGCATCCGCGGGGCATTCGGGCTCGCAGACACCGCAATCGATGCATTCGTCGGGATGGATCACCAGCGTGTTCTCACCCTCGTAGAAACAATCCACGGGGCAGACCTCGACACAGTCGGTGTATTTGCAGGCAATGCAATTCTCGATGACGACATAGGTCATGGGGACCTCCGGATTGGCGTTTCGATGTGAGTTAGCCGAGCGGGCCGGGCTAATCAAGCGGCTCGCGGCGGGAATTGATGAGTCTGCGGCGTTCTTTTTTTGTCGGCCGCGCGCCGCCGCGGGCCAGAGGCGCCTGTTTGGGCTGTTCCTCGGGGGGCGAGAGATCCTCGTAGAGCGCTCTCGCCTCCGGGGCCGGGCCGCGTCGAGCCCCCAGCGCCACGACGCGCACGACGCGGATCGTGTGGCCTTGCGGAAATGTCAGCACGTCGCCCGGTCCGACGCTCCTTGCAGGCTTGGAGATCTTCGTCGAATTGACCCGGATCTTGCCTTCCGAGACCTGCTTCGCGGCGAGGCTGCGCGTCTTGAAGAAACGCGCATGCCACAACCACTTGTCGATGCGCAGCCCCTTCGGATCCGCGCCCTCGCCGTCGCTCATCTGGTCCGTCCCCGGATCACTTCTTCTCTGTCAGCCCCATCAACGCGGCTGCGAAGGGGTTGTCGGGATCGATCGGCTTTTCCTTGCGGGGCGGGCGGGCCTGGTAGGTCTTGGTGCCTTGCGGCTTGCCTCCCTTGCCGCCCTTGTTGTCACGGTCGCGTCCGCCACCGCCCTTGCCCTCGGAGCGCTTGCCCGGCTTGCCGCCCTTGCCGCGCGGCTTGCCGCCCTGGCGCTCGCCACGCTCGCCCTCGCCCTGCTTGCCGCCCCGGCCATGCTGCTGGTCACGGCGCGGGCGACCGCCGCCCTGACGGCGGGGAGCCCAGGTGAAGGTGTAGAAGGATTCAATTTCAGCTTCGGCGGCAGGCTCGGGAGCAGGTTCGGACTCCGCGGCCTCGTCCGGGGTTGCCGCCTCCTCGGGCGCTGGCGCGCCCTCTTCGGCGACGGGGGGGGCCTCGGCTATCGCCTCGGCCGGAACCTCGTCATCGGCGGCGTCTTCGGCGGTCTCCGGCGCAGGAGTTTCGGATTCTGCGGCCTCCGGGGCAGATGTCTCCGCCTCGGTCTCCGCCTCGGTCTCCGTCCCGGTTTCCGCCTCGGCCGGTGCCTCTGTCGCCATCGGGCTTGCCGTCTCGTCTGCTGCTGGCGCATCCTCCGCGACGACGGGGGCGGCGCCCTCGGCGACCGCCTCGGGCGCGTCGGCGGCTGCTGCCGCCTCCGGCTCCGGCGCCGGGGCCTTGACCTTTGCCCGTTCGCCCTTCTCGGCACGATACCCCAGACCCTGGAGCAACTCGGCGAACTGCTCAAGCGTCATTCCGGTGATCGACAGCATGTCCGCCGTGGCTTCGAAACCGCCGCGGCTGTCCTTGTTGCGCAGCTGGTCGGCCAGACGCTCCAGCATGTCGATGCGAATCGCGCGCGACCCGGCGATCCGGTAGCCGGACATGGCTGCATGTTCCTGCGGTGTCCCCTCGGGGACAGGCACGGTCACGAGCCCCGGCGGCGGCGCTTCCGGGAAGATGTCGAGATCGTTCCAGAGCGACCAGAGCACCAGCCGCAGTCGGGTCGGCGCGGGCTTCAGGAGCAACGGCATGAAGACGGTGTACTGACCGAAGCGCACGCCATGCTTGCGCAGCTGGCCGCGCGCGTCCTGGTCGAGCGCCTTGACCTCGGCGGCGATGCCATCGCGGGGCAGCACGCCGAAGCCTTCAAGCATCTGGAAGGCGAAGCCGCGCGGCAGACCGGCAAGCGCCTCGTCCTTGCTCATGCCGAGCAGCGGCTCGAAGAGCAGCGCGACCTTGCGGTCGATGAAATGCTGCAGACGGCGCGTGACCTTCTCGATCACGTCATGGCCGGCATCTTCCTCGACGAAAGCCTGCACGGTCGGCTTGAACGCGTCGCCGCCCTTTACGAGCTTGCCGACAGCATGCTCGCCCCACATCATCCCGCCCTGTTCCGTGAAATCGATCTCGGTATCGGGGGCGTTGTAGAAGCGGTCCGCGCGCAGATGGAATTCCGGGCGCAGGGCGGTCATCGCCGCCTGGTGCAGCATCTTCGCCTCTTCCGGCGTTTGCGATGCATCCTGGGAGAAGCGGAACCCCTCCAGACGGCCCACGAATTGTTCCGCAACCGTCACTTCGCCCTTGTCGTTCACCTCGGCCACAAGGCTCTCCTTCTGCTTCAACCGGCGCAGCAAGACACTCGTGCGCCGGTCAACAAATCTTTGCGTCAACGCGCCGTGAAGCGCATCCGACAGGCGGTCTTCTACAGCGCGCGTTTCGCCGCGCCAATGCATTTCGTCATCCAACCAGCCAGAACGTTGCGCGATATAGGTCCATGTGCGGATATATGCCAATCTCTTGGACAATGCGTCGATATCGCCGTCACTTCGGTCGATGCGTTTGACCTGCCGCGCCATCCAGTCGTCGGGAACCCGGCCGGTCTCCTGCAGGAAGCCGAAAATGCGGGTCAGCAGGCTCGCATGTTCGGCATGGCTGATGCCGCGGAAATCGGGGATTCGGCAGACATCCCAGAGCAGGCGAACCGCGCGCGGATTGCGCAGCCGCGTGAGCACCTCGTCTTCGGCGGCGAGGCTTCGCAGGGCCAGCAAGTCGTCGGAATCGCGGGTACGGGTCAGCAGCTCGTCATCGGTCCGCCGCTCCAGCGAGGCGATCAGCCGGTCAACATTGCCGAATTCGAGATCCGAGTTCCGCCATTGCAGCTTCCGGATCGGCGCGAAGCGATGGTTCATGATCGCCTCGGCCACCTCTTCGTCCAGCGGCGGCGCCTCGCCGGTGACGCCAAAGGTGCCATGGGTCTTGTAGCGCCCGGCCCGGCCGGCGATCTGGCCCAGCTCGTTCGGCTGCAGCTCGCGCATCCGGCGGCCGTCGAACTTGCGCAGGCCCGAGAGCGCGACATGGGTGATGTCGAGATTGAGCCCCATGCCGATCGCGTCGGTGGCGACGAGGTAATCGACCTCGCCCGACTGGTAGAGCTCGACCTGCGCGTTGCGCGTCCGGGGGCTGAGAGCGCCCATCACCACGGCCGCCCCGCCCTTCTGCCGGCGCAGCAGCTCGGCGATGGCATAAACATTCTCCACCGAGAACCCGACGATGGCCGAACGCGGCGGCATGCGGGAGATCTTCTTGCTGCCGGCATAGGTCAGCTCGGAGAAGCGCTCGCGTCGCAGGAAATGTGTCTTCGGGACAAGGGCGGCGATCGTGCCGCGCATCGAATCGGAGCCGAGGAACATGGTCTCGTGCAGCCCGCGCGCATGCAGAAGGCGGTCGGTGAAGACATGGCCGCGCTCGGGGTCGGCACAAAGCTGGATCTCGTCCACGCCCAGGAAATCGGCGCCGAGATCGGTCGGCATCGCCTCGACGGTGCAGATCCAGTACTGCGCCCGCTCCGGCACGATCCGTTCCTCGCCGGTCAGGAGGGCGACGACCGAGGGGCCGCGCAGACTGACGATGCGATCATAGACCTCGCGCGCCAGCAACCTCAGCGGCAGGCCGAAAACGCCGCTGCGATGGGCCAGCATGCGCTCGATGGCGTAATGGGTCTTGCCTGTGTTGGTGGGGCCCAGCACCGCTGTGACGGTGGTCTGTCGCATTTTTCGGGGTCTTTTTATGAGATTTGCGGGAAGATCAGATCTGGTTTCAGGATGCGTATGCCTCGATTGCCGGGCCCGGACGAACCGCCGGGGAGGGGCGCGCCCCTGCTCGCATCACTCTGCCGTTGAAATGGCTCCGGGGTTCCGAATTCCGCATATCACACCCCCTTTTCCGGCCAGGGGCGACTAGAGATGCTCGCCCTCGACCTCTTTTGCCAGCCGTCCTATCGCTTCGTGTAATTCAGGGCGGTGCGGATGTATAGCCTCGACCGCGCGCCAGGCCTCCAGCGCCTCCTGCTCGTAGCCAAGCTCCTCGAAGATCACCGCCAGCCCCGTCATCGCGCCGAAATGCTCCGGGTTGAGCAGCAGCGTGCGACGGATATCCTCCAGCGACAGCCCGTATTCGCCCATCTGGTAGAAGACGGTGGCGCGCGCGTTCCAGCCTTCGGCGAAATCCGGCGCGTGGTCGGTCAGCGCGGTCAGATGTTCGACCGCCGCGCGCAGGTCTCCCGATTCGAGCGACTCCGTACCACGCCTGAGAAGAAGATCCATTGCAGGAGATCCCGACTTGGACCACTCCCTCAGGATGCTATCCTCTATCTGGCGCCAACCGGGCTGTTCGGGCTTTGCCAGCTCGCCCATCAGGCGGTCCAGCTCGTTTTCCTGCCCGGTTGCGGGAAGCGCGAAAGCCGTCGCGGCGAGAAATGCCGTTACGAACCTGTTGAGAGAAGATGTCTTGATACCCATAACGGGGCGAAGTCTAACGAGATCGTCGGAAAAGCCAACTGGCCGGCCATCACAACCTGCGGAGGAATACCATGAGTGATCTTATCGAGAAGGCAGTTGCCGCGCTCAGCGAGCGTCTTGACGGCGAGCTGCCGGGCTCGGCGAAATTCGTGCTTGGAGAGGAAGGCAGCATCATGATCGACGGCGCCGGCGTGCGCGCGGGCGATGAAGACGCCGACGTGACCCTCTCGGCCGATCCGGCGATCTTCGAACAGATCCTCGGTGGCGAGCTGAACCCGACCGCCGCCTTCATGTCCGGCCAGCTCACCGTCGACGGCGATATGGGAATCGCCATGCAGCTGGCCAGCGTTCTCTCCTGAGAGGCGCCCGACATGGAGCCCGGAATGGACCATGCTCCCTTCTTCGATGACATTGCCGATGCGCCCCCGGGCGCCTCGGCCTTTTGGCGCAATGCGGCGGATGGCGTCCGCCTGCGCCTTGCCGAGCTTGCGCCGGCGCCCGATGCGGCAAAGGGCACGGTGCTGCTCTTCAGCGGCAGGACGGAATATGTCGAGAAATACGGCCCCGCGGCGGCGGCATTGCAGGCCCGCGGCTTTGGCTGCCTGAGCCTCGACTGGCGCGGACAGGGCCTGTCCGACCGCCCGCTGGACGACTCCGCAACCGGCCATGTCCTGGACTTCTCCGAATATCAGCTTGATGTCGCGGCGCTTCTTGCGATCGCCGAAGAGCGCGCCCTGCCCCGCCCCTTTTACCTGATCGCCCATTCCATGGGCGGCGGAATCGGGTTGCGGGCGCTGCATGACGGCCTGCCTGTCAGGGCGGTCGCCTTCACCGGCCCGATGTGGGGGATCGCCCTGCCCACCGTGTTCCGCCCGGTTGCGCGGCTGCTGGCCGCCTTAAGCCATTCCACCGGCTTCGGACATAATTACGCGCCGTCGACCAAGCCCGTCACCTACGTGCTCGACGCTCCGTTCGACGACAACACGCTGACCACGGACCCCTCCATGTTCGACTGGATGCGCCGGCAGCTGATCGCCCATCCCGAGCTCGCCCTCGGCGGCCCGTCGATGACATGGCTCAACGCGGCCTTTCGCGAGATGGGCAAGCTGCGCGGCATGGCCGCCCCTCCGCTGCCCTGCATGACCTGGGTCGGCAGCAATGAGCGGATCGTGGAAATGGACGCGATCCGGCAGGTGATGGCGGGGTGGTCTGGCAGCCGTCTGGAAGAGATCCCAGGGGCCGAACATGAGCTCATGATGGAGCCGTCCGAGATCCGCGACAGCTTCTTCGACGCCGCCGCCGGGCTGTTCGAGCAATCGGCCTGAGGCCCCTGCCCGCCGCATCCCGCGCGCCCTCAGGTCAGACCGGCAGGTTCGTCAAGGCCGCGAAGCTGGCCACGCCGACAACCATCGTGGCGATCACGTTGCGCGTGAACCAGGCCGTGGCCAGGGCGATGGCGGCCGCGAGCCAGCCGGGACCGGGCTGGTCCGCCAGCGAGGCCGCGACGAGCGATACGATGATGGCGCCGGGAAGGTCGTCGAGGATCGGCGCGTATCGGGAGCGCCGAATCGCCGACCCTGCGAGCAGGCCAACGATCCGGATCGTTGCCGCGGCAAGCGCGAGGAGCGCGATCAGCATCCAGTGGGAATAGCTCATGGGTCAGGTCCGGAGAGTGCGTTGCAGCGCCGACAGGACCACGCCGATCGTCGCGCCGAAGACGATGGCATAGGCCTTTGCCATGCCGGCAATGACGAGCAGCGCCGTCAGGGCGAAGCTGCCGAGCCAGGGCAGCACGTCGCGGCGGCCGCGAAACATGCCGCGCGCCATGGCGATGAAGGCGGCGGTGAAGGCAAAGCCGAGCCCAAAACGTTCAAGATCCGGCAAGGCGCTGCCGACCAGCGCGCCAAGCGCGGTGCTGCAGATCCATGTGACGATGGAGACCAGGCCGGACCCGATCAGGAAGGCGGCGCCGATCTTCGGATCCCGGGCGTTTTCCGACATTGTCAGCGCCCAGTTCTCGTCGCCCGTGACATGGATTGCCAGCAGGCGGACCGGCAGCGGCGACTGGCGCAGGATCTCGGTCAAGGAGGCGACGATGCCGATATAGCGCAGGTTGAGCAGGGCACCGGCCAGCGCTGCCCCGAGCAAGGCCGCACCGCCGGCAAACTGCTCCACGGCAACAATCTGCGAGGAGCCGGCATGGATCGAGGCGCTCATCATCGCCACCCCCCAGAAGGGGAACCCGACATGGGCAGCGAGGATGCCGAAAGCGAAGCCATAAAGGGCGACGCCAAGGGCGAGCGGCAGGAAAGCGATGGCACCTTGTTTCATGAGAAAGCGCCCTAGGCCAATTTCCAGGGAAATTGAACTCAATTTCTTGCCCGGACAAAGGCAGCCGGACAGGCGCCGGGACGACGAGCGCGCCCAGTTGCGCTTTCGGAGCTTCGGGGCGCGGAGCGCGGCTTGACCACATAAGCCTGCAGCCAGGGCCGCCGCCGCGCCGAGATCCGCCATCCGGAGCGCGCGGGTGCATGCCGGGCCCTTCCGGGACGGCAACCTTTAGTCCAGCGTCCCAACCCGTCAGCGCGGCTTCATCCCCCGCCGCGAACGCCCCTCGAAGCTCCACACTCGGGCCGCCGCGGCGGCAGCAGCTCGGCGCCGGCGCGGCACAAGGCGCATCCGGACCGCCATGCGCAGCGCAGGGCGCACCGAACTGCGCCCTGCCCTTTCCCTCGGGCCATGCGCGGGCTAGGTCTTGCTCCACTGAACCGGGAGCCCCGCGCCATGCTGATCCAAGCCCGTGACCTTCGAAAGACCTACAGGACCGGCGACGGCCCCCTGCCGGTGCTCTCCGGTGTCTCGCTGGCGCTCCAGCCCGGCGAAACGCTGGCGCTGACGGGCGAGTCCGGTTCCGGCAAGTCGACCCTGCTGCACCTTCTCGCCGCGCTCGACGCCCCCGACAGCGGCACGATCCATCTCGGCCAGACCGAGGTCACCGCGCTGGACGATGCCGGCCGCGCCGCAATCCGCCGCGAACGGATCGGGTTGGTCTTCCAGCAGTTCAACCTGATCCCCTCGCTCGACCTCGGCGCCAATCTCGCCTTCCAGGCCCGCCTCGCAGGCCGGCACGATCCCGACTGGTGCGCCACACTTGCCGAGCGGCTCGGCCTCGCGCCGCTGCTCGATCGCTTCCCCGAACAGCTCTCCGGCGGGCAGCAGCAGCGCGTTGCCATCGGGCGTGCGCTCGCGCCCCGTCCCGACCTCCTGCTCGCCGACGAGCCCACCGGCAATCTCGACGAGACAACCGCCGACGCCGTGCTCGACATGATCCTCGAACTGGTCGCGGAAACCGGCGCGGGCCTGCTCATGGTCACCCATTCGACCCGGATCGCCGCCCGGCTCTCCCGACGGGTCCACCTCTCCCAGGGCCGGCTCGCATGAGGCGCGCCGCCCTCAGCGCGCTGCTGTCGCATTGGCGCCGGCAGCCGCTCCAGCTCTTCACGCTGCTCGCCGGTCTGGCGCTGGCGACAGCACTCTGGTCCGCCGTGCAGGCGATCAATGCCGAGGCGCGCCGCTCCTATGACGCCGCCGCCGGCACGCTTGGCCTCGGCGCCTACGAGACGCTCGGCGATCCCGCCGGGCGCATCCCGCTTGCCACCTTCGCCGCGCTGCGCCGCGCCGGCTGGCCGGTCGCGCCAATCCTCGAAGGCCGGTTGCTCGTCGCGGGCGAGCGCCTGCACGTGCTCGGCATCGAGCCGATCTCAGCCCCGGTCGAGAACCTGCCCGCCGGGCTCGGCCCCGACTCGGACCTGACCCCGGCCGATCTCTTCCTGCCGCCCGGCCTCGGCTTTGCCGCCCCCGAGACAATCGCCGCACTGGACGGTGCGCCCGACCTGCCGCGCCTCATTGCCGATCCCGCCCTGCCCCCGGGCCAGCTCGTCACCGACATCGCCGTCGCGGACCGGATGCTGGAAGCCGGCGGCGATCTCGACCGGCTGCTGCTGCTCCCCGGCGCCCCGGAGGGGACCCCCGGCGAGATTGCCCCCGCCCTGCGCCGAACCGCGCCGCAGGATCAGGGCGATCTCTCCCGCCTCACCGACAGTTTCCATCTCAACCTGACCGCTTTCGGGCTCCTGAGCTTTGCCGTCGGCCTCTTTATCGTCCACGGCACGATCGGGCTGGCCTTCGAACAGCGCCGCCCGATCTTCCGCACCCTGCGCGCCCTCGGCCTGCCGCTTGGCACGCTGCTGTCGCTGCTGCTGGCCGAGCTGCTGTTGCTGGCGCTGCTCGCAGGCGCGCTCGGCATCGCGCTCGGCTACCTGATCGCCGGGGCGCTGCTGCCCGATGTTGCCGCAACCCTGCGCGGCCTCTATGGCGCCTCGCTGCCCGGCACGCTGGCCTTCGATCCCGTCTGGGCGCTCTCCGGCCTCGGCATCGCGCTGGCCGGCGCGCTCGTGGCCGCCGCGCATGGGCTCGACAAGATCCGGCGGATGCCGCTGCTGGCCTCCGCCCAGCCGCGCGCCTGGACCACCGTCTCCGCCCGCGCCCTGCGGCGGCAGGCGGCGGCCGGCGCCGCGCTGCTGCTGGCCGGTGTGGCCGCGCCGCTGCTGGCCGACGGGCTGCTTGCCGGTTTCGCCCTGCTCGGCGGGCTGCTGCTCGGCGCCGCGCTCCTGCTGCCGCTGCTGCTCTCCGCCGCGCTTTCGCTCGGGGCCGCCCGCGCCCGCCGCGCCGCCGCGCAATGGTTCTGGGCCGATACCCGCCAGCAACTTCCCGGCCTCTCGCTCGCCCTGATGGCGCTCCTGCTGGCGCTGGCGACCAATATCGGCGTCTCGACCATGGTCTCTTCCTTCCGGCTGACATTCACTGGCTGGCTCGACCAGCGCCTCGTCTCACAGCTCTACGTGACAGCCCCCTCCGAGTCCGAGGCCGCGCGCCTGCGCGACTGGCTGAAGGGCCGCGCCGACTTCCTGCCGATCTGGAAGGTGGACCTGCCGCTGCACGACGCCCCCGGCGAGCTTTACGGCATCAGCGACAACCCGGTCTATCGCAGCCACTGGCCCCTGATCGACGCCGCCCCCGACGCCTGGGACCAGTTCTTTGCCAACGAGGGCGTGCTGGTCAACGAACAGCTCGCCCGGCGCAACGGGTTTGCCCCCGGCGACCCGGTCACGCTCGGGCCGGGCTGGGTGTTGCCGCTGGCCGGCACCTATTCCGATTACGGCAACCCCAACGGCCAGGCCTTGGTGTCGCTGCCGCTGATGCTCCAGCACCATCCCGAGGTGCCGCGCCTGCGTCACGGGCTGTTGACCGACGATATCCCCGGCCTGACAGCAGCACTTCATGACGATTTCGGCCTTCCCCGCGCCAACCTGATCAACAACGAGACGCTCAAGGCCACCTCGCTGCAGATCTTCGACCGAACCTTCACCGTCACCGCCGCGCTCAACGTGCTGACCCTCTCGGTCGCCGGATTCGCCATCCTGACAGCCCTGCTGACCCTCTCCACCATGCGCCTGCCCCAGCTTGCCCCGCTCTGGGCGCTCGGGATGACACGCCGCCGCCTCGCCCGGCTGGAAATCCTGCGCTCGCTGGCGCTGGCCGCGCTGACCTTCACCGTGGCCCTCCCCGTCGGGCTGGCGCTGGCCTGGTGCCTGCTCGCCGTGGTCAATGTCGAGGCCTTCGGCTGGCGCCTGCCGATGTTCCTCTTCCCGCGACAATGGCTCCTGCTTTTCGGGCTCGCCCTCCTTGCCGCCCTCATCGCGGCCTTCCTCCCGGTCCGCCGCCTCGCACGCACCGAACCCTCGCATTTCCTCAAGGTCTTCGCCGATGAACGCTAGATGCCTCGCGCTCCTCGCCGCCCTCGCCGCCGGCCCCGCCTGCGCGCAGGGCTATGCCGGGCTCGGCACCCGGGCCGAGGGCTTCGCCATTCCCTCGCCCGACACCCGCCTCTCCTTCCCAGATGACCACGGCCCCCACCCGGAGTACCGCATCGAATGGTGGTATCTGACCGCCAACCTGACCGACGCGGCCGGCACCGATTACGGCATCCAGTGGACGCTCTTCCGCTCCGCCCTCGCCCCCTTCGAGGCCGAAGGCTGGGCCTCGCCGCAGATCTGGCTCGGCAATGCCGGCCTCTCCACGCCAACCGAGCATTACGCCGCCGAACGCCTCGCCCGCGGCGGCACAGGCCTGGCCGGCGCAACCGCCCAGCCCTTCGAGGCCTGGATTGACGACTGGCGCATGGCCTCCACCGCCATGACGGGCGACCAGCTCGACGCCCTCTCCCTGACCGCCAATGGCGACGGTTTCGCCTATGATCTTGCGCTCACCGCCAATGGGCCCCTCGTCCCGCAAGGCATCGACGGCTATTCGGTCAAATCCCGCGAAGGCCAGGCCAGCCACTACTATTCCCAACCCTTCTATGACATCACCGGCACCCTCTCCCTGCCCTCAGGCCCGGTCGAGGTCACGGGCCAGGGCTGGCTCGACCGCGAATACTCCTCCCAACCGCTCTCCGAGACCCAGGATGGCTGGGACTGGATCTCGCTCCACCTCGACTCAGGCGCCAAGCTCATGGGCTTCCGCCTGCGCGACCGGGAAAGCGCCGCCTTCACCTCCGCCACCTGGATCGCCCCCGACGGCACGCCCACGCCCTACAGAGACGGCGCCCTCACCATGACCCCGGCCACCGACGCAGAGCCGCCCACTGGCTGGCAGATCGACCTGCCCGCACAGGACCTCTCCGTCCAGCTCGACGCGATCAACCCGAAAAGCTGGATGCCGCTCACCTTCCCCTATTGGGAAGGCCCCGTCCGCGTTACCGGCAGCCACCAAGGCCGCGGCTATCTCGAAATGACCGGCTACCCGGCCCCGGAATGATCCGCGTCGAGCAGCACTCCGGCCCCGCTGCGCGCAGCGCGCAAGAGGAACGCGCCGCGAGGCGCACAGTCTAATAGCCCTTCCCGCTCTTCCCCTTCCCGCGCGCAGGAGCTAAACCGGCCTTCGACCCGTTCGAGGACTGATATCATGCCGATGGAAAAGACATTCGACGCCCAAGAGGCCGAATCCCGCATCTCCGCTGCCTGGGAACAGGCCGGCGCCTTCAAGGCCGGCGCAAATGCCAGCCGGGAGGAAACCTTCTCCATCATGATCCCGCCGCCCAACGTGACGGGCGTGCTGCATATGGGCCATGCCTTCAACAACACGCTGCAGGACATCCTGATCCGCTGGCACCGCATGCGCGGCTTCGACACGCTCTGGCAGCCCGGGCAGGACCATGCCGGCATCGCCACGCAGATGGTCGTCGAGCGCCAGCTTGCCGAGACCCAGCAGCCCTCCCGCCGCGATCTCGGCCGGGACGCTTTCCTCGACAAGGTCTGGGAATGGAAGGGTCAGTCCGGCGGCACCATCATCGAACAGCTCAAGCGTCTCGGCGCGTCCTGCGACTGGTCGCGCAATGCCTTCACCATGGCCGGCGCCCCGAACGATCCGCGCACCGGACATGAAAACTCCCCCGATTTCCACGAAGCCGTCATCAAGGTCTTCGTCGACATGTATGACAAGGGCCTGATCTATCGCGGCAAGCGGCTGGTCAACTGGGACCCGCAATTCGAGACAGCCATCTCGGACCTCGAAGTCGAGAATATCGAGGTCGACGGCCATATGTGGCATTTCAAATACCCGCTCGCGGGTGGCGCCACCTATACCTATATCGAGAAGGACGAGGACGGAACTATCACGCTCGAAGAGGAGCGCGACTATATCTCCATCGCCACGACACGTCCCGAAACCATGCTCGGCGACGGCGCGGTTGCTGTTCACCCATCAGATGAACGTTACGCGCCAATCGTTGGAAAACTCTGCGAAATCCCGGTCGGCCCGAAGGAGCATCGCCGCCTGATCCCGATCATCACCGACGAGTACCCGGATCCCGATTTCGGCTCCGGCGCGGTCAAGATCACCGGCGCGCATGACTTTAACGACTATGGCGTCGCCAAGCGCGGCGGCATCCCGATGTACCGCCTGATGGACACGCGCGGCCACATGCGCGACGACGGCGCGCCCTATGCGGACGCCGCCGCCCGCGCCATGGAGATCGCCGAGGGCGATGATTTCACCGGCTCCGAGGTCGACACGCTCAACCTCGTCCCGGACGATCTGCGCGGCCTCGACCGCTTCGATGCCCGCAAGAAGGTCGTCGCCCAGATCACCGAAGAAGGTCTGGCGGTGATGCATCGCGTCAAGGAAGCCGATCCGGAAGATCCCGAGAGCATCGAGGAATACGCCCCGCTGGTCGAGAACAAGAAGATCATGCAGCCTTTTGGCGACCGCTCCAAGGTCGTCATCGAGCCGATGCTGACGGATCAGTGGTTCGTCGATGCCGAGAAGATCGTCGGCCCGGCGCTGGACGCGGTCCGCAATGGCGACGTCAAGATCATGCCTGAGTCGGGCGAGAAGACCTATTACCACTGGCTGGAAAACATCGAGCCCTGGTGTATCTCGCGCCAGCTCTGGTGGGGCCACCAGGTCCCGGTCTGGTACGCGCCCGCCTTGTTCGATCATGGCGACGAGCCGGAAGCCGAGTGGAAGCCCTTCTGTGCCGCAACGCAGGAGGAGGTCATCGCCCAGATGACCGAATATTACGGCCATAGCGATTTCAAACTGGTCACCGAACCGGCGGAAGCCGCGCAGATGATCCGCGCCGCCGTCGGTCGCACCCGCACCGAGGGCCGCATCCGCTCACCCCAAGAGCCTTCCGCGATCCCGTATTACCGCGACCCCGACGTGCTCGACACCTGGTTCTCCTCCGGCCTCTGGCCGATCGGCACGCTGGGCTGGCCGGAAAAGACCGACGAGCTGGAGAAATACTTCCCCACCGACGTGCTGGTCACCGGGCAGGACATTCTCTTCTTCTGGGTTGCCCGGATGATGATGATGCAGCTCGCGGTCGTCGACGACATCCCCTTCCACACGGTCTATCTCCACGGCCTCGTCCGCGACGCCAAGGGCAAGAAGATGTCCAAATCGACCGGCAATGTCGTCGACCCGCTGGAGATCATCGACGAATACGGCGCCGACGCGCTGCGCTTCACCAATGCCGCCATGGCAAGCCTCGGCGGCGTGCTGAAGCTCGACATGGCAAGGATCGCCGGCTACCGGAATTTCGGCACCAAGATCTGGAACGCCGCTCGCTTCGCCGAGATGAACGGCGTGTTCGAAGCCTCCGTGACGCCGATCGACCCTGCCTCCAAGCCGTCGGCCACCGTCAACCGATGGATCATCGGCGAGACGGCCAAGGTCCGCGAAGAGGTCGACAAGGCGCTCGACGCCTATCTCTTCAACGACGCCGCGGGCGCGCTCTATGCCTTCACCTGGGGCCGGGTCTGCGACTGGTATGTCGAGTTCGCCAAGCCTCTGCTGCAGGGCGAAGACGCGGCGCTCGCCGCCGAGACCCGCTCGACCATGCGGTGGGTGCTGGAGCAGGCCTTCACCATGCTGCACCCGATCATGCCCTTCATCACCGAGGAGCTCTGGCAGGTTCTCGGCCACAAGGGGCTGCTCGCCCATGCCGACTGGCCGGAATACAGCGCCGAAGCGCTTGTCGACCCGGCGGCTGACGCGGAGATGAACTGGGTCATCACCCTGATCGACGGCGTGCGCTCGGCGCGCGCGCAGGTCCGCGTTCCGGCCGGCCTCAAGGTGCCGATGGTCCATACCGGCCTCGATGCAGCCGCGCAGGCGGCCTGGGAGAACAACGAGACGCTGATCAAACGCATCGCCCGGATCGACTCACTTCAGGGCTTCGATGCCATGCCCAAGGGTTGCATCACGGTGCCGGTCCCCGGCGCGACCTTCGGGCTGCCCGTGGCCGATATCATCGATGTTGCCGAGGAGAAGGCGCGGCTGGAGAAATCCATCGCCAAGCTCGACAAGGAGATCGGCGGCATGGCCAAGCGGCTGAACAACCCGAAATTCGTCGAATCCGCGCCGGAAGAGGTTGTCGAGGAAGTGCGCGAGAACCTCGCCACCCGCACCTCCGAACAGGACCGCCTGAAAGAAGCGCTGGAACGGCTGGCCGAGATCGGCTGAGGCCGGTCTGGACCGAAAACCGGGAAACGCCGTCGCGGAGATCGCGACGGCGTTTTGCTTTTGGGGCCAGGGAGCCGTTTCGAGCGGAGCCTGTCCTGCCCCTCCCCGCGTCGCCCCTCCCTCAAGACCTTCTGCGTCAACCTTAACCGTTCTTGAGGCCAACGCGGAAAGCTGGCGCGCGTTTCGAAGCGAGGATGCATGGTCGCGTCGGAAAGCTTCGGATGCAGAACGTGCCCTCTGTGCTATCGGAACGAACCTGACGGCACGCGCGACCGGGTTCTCATTTTGACGCCCCCCTGAGCGCCCCTCACGATGCCATTGCCGACAGGTTTCCGGGACATGACGCAGGACGGATACGGGCCGCCCGGAGACCTTGGCCATGTGCGCAGTTGGGGATTGTTTCAGGGCTAAGGGCCGCCGTGCCGGGGCCTGCGCATCCCGACGGGCGAGGGATCATGCACGCCGAGCCCTTCGCCCGGCGAGTCTTCGGACCTGCCCGGACAACTCTCAGCGTTTCTCGGATGCAGCGCCGCCCGCCCGACGATCCGCGAACGTCCTCACGGCGTCACGATCCAACGACCGTGCCCTGTGAGGCCGCTCCTCGGGTTTGCCGGCTACAGCGCCACGCCGAACGAGGTCCGCACCGATTTCCAGGCCTCATTCAGATGCGAGACCAGCGCCTCTTCCGCAGCATCGGGATCCCGTTCGAGGATCGCGGTGTAGATCGCCAGATGGCCGGCATAATTGGCCTCGTTGCGTTCCGCCGAGCGCGCCATCTGGCTCCAATGTGGCGAGAGCCAGGACGCATAGGCGGCGTGCAGGGTCGGAAAGATCGGGTTGCTCGGGATCTGGTAGAGAACGCCGTGAAAGCTGGTATCGGTGTTGAAAAAGCGCTCCGAATCGGGAATGGCCGCCTTGTTGGCCGCTAGCGCATCCTTGAGCGCGGCGATATCGTCCCGGCCGGCCGAGGTTGCGGCGTCGCGCACCAACCCGCGCTCGACAAAGACCCTGCTCTGGAACAGCGAGGCAACACCATCCGACTGCTCCAGCATGAGTTCCACGATGGATCCGACCGAATTGAGCGCGGTGTCGAAGCCGGGTTTGCGGATTATCGGCCGATAGCGCGGCCGGGCCTCCAGGAACCCGCGGCTGGCCAGCATCGCAACCGCCTCCCGGATCACCGTCCGGCTGGCGGAGAACTGCTCCATCAGGTCGCGTTCAGAGGGCAGCGGCGTGTTATGGGCAAGCTCTCCGGACAGGATCCGCTGCTGGATCTGCTCCACGATCGCGTCGGAGGCACGCCCCTGGGGCGGAACGGTTACAATGGCTTGCGGTTGCCGCGCCTGTGCCACGTCACTTTTCCTTTTGGTACGATGATACTCGCGTTCGTATCCCTCTGGTCGCGGGATATCAACCGAAACAGGCCAGTGCCCGGCAAGAAGACCGCGCGCAGCGTGGCGGTGAACGGCACAGGTGCCGTGAAGCGTGTGTCGATGGCGCGTTTTTGGTCCCACCACACAGATGCGAGAGGCGGGCGGCGCCCTCCGGCGGCCGGAAACGCGCAGCAGACTCGTCGGAAAGCCGCTCTGACAGATGGCCTGCGGGCGCTCAACCGCGTTGAGATGCGGCTTGGGCGGCATCGCCCTGAACGTCCCGCAGCCGAAGCTTCCGGACAGGGTTCGGGGCCATCTCGCGCCGGCCAAATGGGGCGAAACGCAAAACTGGTCAGCCCAGACTCGCCGAACACGTGGAACGCATCGCCGCAGTGCGCAATTTGATCGGACCAGATATGGAGTTCATGGTCGGCGCAGGTTATTCGATGAGCGTCGAACAGGCCATCGAGGCAACGCATGCGTTCAAACCCTAAGATCTTCTGTGGTTCGAGGAGCCGACCTTTCCCGACGATTTCCAGGGCTCTGCCCGGATCGCCGAGGACACCGGCATGCCGCGCGCCAGGGGTGAGACTCCGCACCGGGTCCACGCATTCGAAAACGCTCTCGACCTGGCCCGACTCTCCTGTCGTCAGCCAGACGCCTCAAAATGCGTCGCTATCACCGGCTGGCTCCGGGCGGGCCAAACACATGCGCCGTAACGGCGTGCCTGACTGTCTTCATGGCAAGCAGGAACTGCACATCTCGCTGGTTTCGGCGCAGCCCAAGGATGGCTGGGTCGAGCAGCATTCATTCCCGATCGACCACCACACCACAGGCCCGGTCGTGCCGGAGGACGCCCTCGGCGTTGCTCCCGACACGCCTGGCACCGGCGTGGCTTTCGGTTGGGACAAACTGGACGCCGCCGCAGACAGCGCCGGCTTGAGGAGGACGTAGAGCCATGACTTACACGGCAGCATTTTATCGAGGCGACAAGACCTTCGAAGTGAAGCAGGTCGAGGAGGAGGCGCC
>CANMIP010000026.1 GCA_947497945.1 uncultured Tropicimonas sp.
GGTCGTGATGCCATCTCTGTTCTCCTTTGCGACACGATACGTGTTCAAAGGAGCGGCACAATTCCGGGACAGGTCCATGTTTACTAGATCTTCATCACCAACAGGAGACCTAAGCTTCAACCTAGTGGTTCTGCCTGTTCTAGTTCTTCTGTCATTGAACCCTGGGTATTTGACTACTTCTCCGTCTTCTCGACAAAGATAATCAACTACAGGCTTCAGAGACCGGTAAGGTATGTCGGTATCTGTATATCTAGTCCTTGAATAGGAGCCAGATGCCAAGGAAATCGATAGGAAGACATCTGAACCAAACCGTTCGACGTGGATCAGGTTGGCAAGCAAGGCGGACAAACAAGGTACTGTCTTTCGAATGTTGTCTGATCGCAGGGACTTCCCCGAGTGTTCCAGCACCCGGTGCACAAGCGGCGTCAGTTGATCTTCGTCTGATTGGGAAAGCCTCAAGCCCGAGTCGAAGGGTTCCGAGTTGCCTAGTTCACTTCGGTCTTCAAGCTCACACATCCGTCTTGTCTTTTTTTTCTAGAGACACATCCGGTAATCTTTTTTTTTCAGTAGTCGTTTCAATCACATTGGTCATAGCCAGTATCGATGCATCTTTGAGCACGCTTCTTAGCCTCGGATTCTCCAGCTTCCGACAAGTAAATGCGGGTGGAAGCGAGCACCAGACGGGTCTCATCGCCATTCTCAAGATCGTTCTCTGAGGCAACGATAGCCCACATATGACCTCTGATGTAGTCATCGTCGTATTCCGGGTTAGCCGTGAGAAAGGCTGCAAGAGTGAACATTGATTGAAGGTGCCCTTGACGTGCGGCACGAAGGAACCAGTTCCGGGCTATTGTCACATCATTCAACTCCCCTTCACCATCTGCATAAGTTAAACCGAGATTGAACATTGCTTCGTCGGAGCCTTGCTCGGCAGCCCGGGTGAGCCAGAACGCAGCAGACGTGTCGTCCTCAAAAGCATCTCGATAGACAATACCTACGAGACCTTGCGCGGCAATTTCTCCCTTTGCGGCCAATGGCAACCATTCCTCCAAAGCGCCTGCGAAGTCACTTTCTTCGAATGCATCCCACCCGGCCTCAAAATCTTGAGGGTATGCAACAGTAGGTATCAGCATCGCTGCTACAGCTGCTGATCGAAAAACGCTCTTCATCAGATACCTCACTCAAGCCTAGAGAAGTAGAAGCACGAAGGACTAGCCGATGGAGTTCAAGGAGTTGATGTGGAAGGCCATTGCAATCAACCCGCCGATTATGGCTGCCTTCGTAACAAAGAGAGAGAGGCCCGGGCCAAAGTCTAAGCTCGGTTTCATTCCAGAATTTTGCGCTTTCCTGAAGTACCAATCGGGATCTGCGTAACCTCGAACCAACCCATACAGGTTTTGTGCAATTGCCAAGCATGTCACCCAAAATGCTGCCGTGTAGTTACCGAGGAAGTACAAAATTGCAATCAGGATAGCCAATATGACCGTCATATCTTCGCCCTTTCAAGCCACTGACGTTTTAGGTCCAAACTATAGCCCTGCCCGTACCGAGACCCTACTCCCCCGGAATGGCTCCATCCACCAATTTCATCAACTAGCTCTGCTGGTGCTTCCACATTGCGAAGACGATCCCTCAGTGTATGCCGAAAGCAATGGCAGGTACGTCCGGCAGCCACAGACCGTAGGTTCTTGTTTAGCGTGTTGCTGGCATGGGTTGAGACAAAACCATCAGGTCTCCACCAACGGGGGAACACGAAGGGAGAATCTTCCTTCTGGTCTGCCAACACGGTTATAGCTTTAAGCGCATACCCTACCAACGGAACGGTCCTTTCGGACGAACTTGTCTTAAGTCGTCTATACTCGTGAGGTGTGATCCTGATGGACTGCTCGTCAAGATCCACGTCCTCCCATCTCAGACCGACGATCTCTGCCAACCGCGCACCGGTCTCCCCGAGGATAGGAAGGGTCAGACGAGTATCGCGCGCACTTGCAACTGCCTGCCCGTAGATCTCCCGCAGTTCCGTGATCTCGAAGACTTGCCGTTTTGAAACGTCTTTGCCCTCCCCAGGTATCACCAACCGACCGAAAGGATTGCGGGTCGAGGCATCCAGTTCGATCAACCCGGACTCGATCACAGCATGAAGGGACTGTATCCGTCTGCGAACTGTTGCACTCTTGCAGCCCTTCTTCTGGAGGGAGGCCACCAGTGCCCGTGCATCATCCCTCGTGTACTTCCGGATATCCTTGTTTCCGCTTACTCGGACCAAAGCCTCAACAGCTAGTTCGGTAGGGCGTACCCGGATATCCCTCTCGGCAAGGTACAACTCCGTGCATTGCAGCAAGTCGATGGTTCGAGGTGCAACACTCGCTAGCAGTGCTTGCGGGGAAACTGGACGCACATCAGAGGAAGCCCAAATGTCGTTGAGCTTCGCGGTAAGGGCTTCGCTTTTTTGTTTTGCTTCATCGTAGTCAGTCCCCAGCGATATCCTAACAACAGCACAAGAGAACTGTTCAGCTATCGCCCGAGGGACTCTGCGATTGAAAAGGAACGTACCGTTTCGTTGGATCGTGTGTGTTAGATTGTGTGCCATTTCCCAAGCCCATCATGAGTTAAACCCATGACTACAAAAGGATTTCCTTGGGAGAATGGTGCGGTCGAGAAGACTCGAACTTCCACGGGAGTTACCCCACAGCGACCTCAACGCTGCGCGTCTACCAATTCCGCCACGACCGCACGTGATCAGGTAGGCCGGGCGTAGATAGCGAAGCTGAACGAAGATGAAAAGGGGAAAATGCAGTTTTTTTCGAACCGGCCGTCCGTGATTTGCAAACGCCTCCGGACCGAGCCAGATCGCCTTGTGGCACAGCGTTTATCAACAGAACAAACAGCACCGGCTGGCGGTGGCCATTGCTCAGTCTGTACGAGCGCCAGGGCCTTCGGAACCGACGACCAGCCGGTTCGCATCGCGGTAGACCGTCATGCCATTGCTGCCAACCCGGGCCGGCCAGCGGCCGTCCGCGCCAGGGGCGCCGGTGAGTTCGGGTAAGTCGTCGGCGCTGGTCCCGGTGCGCAATTGTGCGTCGCGCTCGGTGGGCGCGTGGATCCGCCGTGTCGCGTCGGGAAGGTTCACCTCGCCGGACGGGTTGGGCCCATAGGGTTCGCAACCGGCCACTGTCAGGGCAAGCACGGCAAGCAGGGCACCGCGCGAAAGGGCTTGGGTTCCGGAGAGAAACGGACGGATTCGCATGTCAAATTCCTTCAGTGGACCGCGGGGATGAAACGCGCGGGCGACTATTCGCGAGCAAGCTTATGCGCCGGCGGGGCCGTTGTCACGTCGTTGAAAAGCCCGGGCGACAATCCGTCGACCGCTGCGCCCGCCGCGACCGGTCTGCGGGGATCGGACAGTGAGCGCCGGCGGCTTTGGGACCGGAACCGGAGAGTTCCAGGATCTGGCCAGTCGAGGCCGACGCCCCTGCCCCGCTTCAGGCGGGTGAAACGCTCGCGCGGAATACCGCCAGGACATCCTGGCCAAGGACAACAACCCTGGTCCGGGGCGGGCGGGAGATGCCTCCGCCGTCGCTCCCTTTCGAACCCGGCCTTTACCCCCAGTCGCCGCGGGCGCGGATCGCGCTCGAGGAGATATCCCGCATCGGGACGTTGACGAAACACCAGCAGGGCGCAGGACTCCGGGCGAGAGCTTCGCTGTTGCGGGCGCGCAGCCGCGAGGAAACGCCGCGCCGCGCCGCCGGCGCGTTGAGCGCCGCCATCCGGTCACCGGGGCGCGCGAGAATGCCGATCGGGACATTGTCCTGGATCCACTCCCAGCGATCCCAAAGGTGGAATTGCGCCATGTTGTCCGCCCCCATGAGCCAGACGAAACGGGTCGCCGGATAGAGGCCCTGAAGCGCCTGGAGGGTCTCGGCCGTGTAACGGGTGCCGATCCGCGCCTCGATATCGGTGACCTCGACCTTCGGATGCGCCATCACTTCCCGCGCGGCCTTCATCCGCCGCTCGAGCGGTGCCGGGCCACGGGACTTGAGCGGGTTGCCCGGGCTGACCAGCCACCAGACACGGTCCAGCCCGAACCGCTTGAGCGCTTCCCGTGTGACATGGACATGTCCCGCATGCGGTGGATCGAAGGACCCGCCAAGCAGGCCGATCGACTGTCCCGGCCGGGCATGGGGAAGCATATCTCTCATCGCCTGGCCTTTCCGATCCGACATGGCATTGACGCCCGTAATGTTTCCGTTCCCGGGTCCTGTCAATCTTGCGCTACTATAAACAAGGGCGCGCCGTTCCGGTACGCGCCATATCGGGAGGACATCATGAAAAGACGCGACATTCTGAAAACCGTCCCCGCAGCCTTGCTGGCCAGCGGCGCCACCGGGCTCATTCCGCTCCGCGCCTATGCCACATCCGGCGGCGCACAGGTCACCAGCGCGCAAAAGTTCACCGTCGGCGAGGCAACCGTCACCGCGATGTCGGACGGTTTCATTCCCTTCAGCGCCGATGTGCTGAACGGTATCGACGAGGCCGATTTCATCGAGCTGGTGGAGCGCGCGCAGCAGGATCCGGCGAATGTTCGGGGCGCGGTCAATGCCTACCTGGTCGAGACCGCGGGCGAGACCTGGATGATCGATGCCGGCACCGGCCCGGTCTTCGGCCCCACGCTCGGCCACCTGCCGGAGGTCTTCGCTGCGCTCGGACTGGACACGGCAACGGTCGACAAGCTGGTTGTCACCCACCTGCATGGCGACCATATCGGCGGCGCCACGGTCGATGGCGCCGCGACCTTCCCCAATGCGGAGATGATCGTGCCGGAGGCCGACCGCGCCTTCTGGACCGATGACAGCATCAAGGCGCAATTCCCCGAACAGTTCCGCGGCATGTTCGACCTCGCCAAGGCGACGCTTGCGGCCTATGGCGATCGCGTCCGCTACATCGAGGGCGAGGCGGATGTCGCCTCCGGCCTCACCGCGCGCCCGATGCCCGGCCACACGGCGGGCCATACCGGCTACATGCTGGAATCGGGCTCGGACTCACTGCTCTTCTGGGGCGACATCATCCATGTCCCGGCGGTCCAGCTTGCACGGCCCGAGGTCACGATCATGTTCGACACCGACCCGGAACAGGCCGCGTCCACCCGCGCGGGGCTGATGGCATCCCTCGCCGGATCGGGCCAGCGGATCGCGGGCATGCATATGCTGTTCCCCGGCATCGGCTACCTCGAGAAACAGGGCGACGGCTTCACCTTCGCCTGACGCGCCCTGCCCTGCCCGGCGGTGCTGCAAACGGAGCGGACAGACCCCCGTCCGATTGCGGTCAACGCCGGGCAGACAGGAGCCCCGCCGGGCATCGCCCCCCTTCCTGACGCCCTCTCGCCTTGGGCGAGCCGGGTTTTCTCACCACCGGGAGCGCAGCGCCGCCTTTCGCAGGCGGTCTCCATCGGCTCGGAGGTCACGCTCCGGATCCGGCCCTGTTCGGGTCTGCGCGTATCCGGGAAATCTTTCCCGATGAAGACCTTGCGGAGAAGGCCGCAGCGCCGGGCCGCCCCGCGCGCGAGGTGCGGAAAACATGGCGCGCGCAAAACGAATCGTGCCGACGGGCGGAGCTCTTGCGGTACCATCTGCCACAGCCCGCGGCGCCTTTCGCGGCGGGCGGCGCTTTCTAGTTGCGCAGCGTCAGACTTGAACCGCACAGTTGAATCGCTCCAGTTTGCCAGCCAACGCCGGGACGGGCGAGAACAGGGAGGAGAACGGGATGGGCTTTGCGACCGTCGCCGACAGGGACGCGATTCACAACGAGATGGAGTGGGAGGAACGCGATGTTCCTGTCACCATGTACCAGTTTCTGAGCCAGGCGAAGGAGACGCACGGGGCACGCCCCGCCGTTTCCTTCCAGCTGATGTCCGGGCCGAAGGATCCGGCCGAAACACTCACCTGGGACGAGCTTCACGGCAAGGTCATGCAGACCGCCAACCTGCTGCGCTCGCTCGGCGTGCAGGAAGGCGACACGGTCGCCTATGTCATGCCCAACTCCAATGAGACGATCTACACCCTGCTCGGAGGTGCCATTGCCGGCATCGTCAGCCCGATCAACCCGCTGCTCGAAGCGGATCAGATCTCCGCCATCCTGCGCGAGACCAAGGCCAAGGTCGTGGTGACGCTCAAGAGCTTCCCGCGCACGGATGTGGCGCAGAAGGTGGCGGAAGCGGTCGATTTCGCGCCGACGGTCAAGCATGTGCTGGAGGTCGACCTCCTGCGCTACGTGACCGGCGTCAAGAAGCTGGTCATCCCCTTCATCCGGCCGAAAAACGTCGTGCACCACACCGCCGCCATGCGCGACTTCAACAAGGAGATCGCCAGGCACCCCGCCGACCGGCTCACCTTCGAGGACAGCACGGGCGACCGCGTTGCCGCCTATTTCCACACCGGCGGCACCACCGGCATGCCGAAGGTCGCGCAGCATCTCTATTCCGGCATGGTCTATAATGGCTGGCTCGGGAAAACGCTGCTGTTCAACAAGAGCGATGTCATCATCTGCCCGCTGCCGCTGTTCCATGTCTTCGCGGTGGAGCCGATCCTGATGTCGATGATCGCGTCCGGGGCGCATGTCGTCTTCCCGACGCCGCAGGGCTATCGCGGCGAGGGTGTGTTCGACAATTTCTGGAAACTGATCGAACGCTGGCAGGCCACGTTCATGATCGGCGTGCCGACCGCCTTCGCCGCGCTGATGCAGCGCCCGGTGAACGCGGATGTCTCTTCGCTGAGCATGGCCTTCTCCGGCTCCGCGCCGCTTCCCATCGAGCTGTATCACCGCTTCGAACAGGCCACCGGCGTCGAGATCACCGAAGGCTACGGGCTGACCGAGGCAACCTGCCTCGTCTCCTGCAACCCGCCCACCGGCGCCAAGAAGGTCGGCTCCGTCGGCGTTCCCTTCCCGCATACGGATGTGAAGATCCTGCAGCACTCCCCGGACGGGCCGATCGAATGTGGCACGGACGAGGTCGGCGAGATCTGTATCGACAATCCTGGCGTCTATGCCGGCTCGACCTATACCGAGGCGGACAAGAACCACGAATTGTTCCACCACGATGTCTACCTGCGCACGGGCGATCTCGGACGGATCGACGAGGATGGCTATCTCTGGATCACCGGCCGGGCGAAGGACCTGATCATCCGCGGCGGGCACAATATCGACCCCGCGATCATCGAGGAGGCGCTTGCCGGCCATGAGGCGGTCGCCTTTGCCGGCGCCATCGGCCAGCCGGACAGCTTCGCAGGCGAGCTGCCCTGCGCCTATGTCGAGCTGGTGGACGGGGCCAAGGTCACCAGCAAGGAGCTGCTGGAATATATCCGGCCGCGGATCACCGAGCGGGCCGCGGTTCCCAAGCACCTGGAGATCGTCGATGAGCTGCCGAAGACGGCTGTCGGCAAGATCTTCAAGCCGGAGCTGCGCAAGATGGCCATCAAGCGCGTCTACGGGCAGGTGCTGGAACAAGCGAAGATGGCCGCACGCGTAGAAGAGGTCGTGGAGAGCAAGAAACGCGGCCTCGTTGCGCGGCTGAAGAAGACCGGCGATGTCGACGAGGAAGCTCTCGGCCATCTGCTGGGCGAGTTTACCAACCCCTGGGAATGGGCCGACTGACCCAAGGCGAACCTGTCTGGATAGCGCTGCCCCCGGGGATCCCCGGGGGCGGCGCCATTCGTTCTGCATGCTGCTTCACGAGCCCGGTCCGGTTGCTTTGCGGACGGATCGGACCTTCGCTGCGGATGCAACACGCACCGACACCAGCCGTGCCCGCGCCGGACCGTGGGCTGGCGCCGCAACAGTTGTGGTCTGCACTTGATCCCTGCCAAGTCCGAAATCGTTCAATCCGTTGCGCGAGGATGACAAAGCGCCAGCCCGCCGGGACGGGCAGGCGCGGGCACGGCGGCCTTCGGCCTTGATTCCGTGCCCTCCAGCGCGCCGCCCCAACGGTCGCAATCGGCTCTTTTCGATCCAGACCTCGGAGCATCCGGCGCCCCTACCCTTTCAACTTCTTCTGTGCCTCCAGGACCGAGCGGATCATCTTCCCGAACGCCTTGTCGCTCGCCCGCCGCTCGGCCAGCGACGCGGAGTTGAACCGCTCCTCGGCCGCCAGTTTCCGCCAGCGGGCCAGCCGGCCGGGATCGACCTCGCCACTCTCCAGCCCGGCCCGGATCGCACATCCCGGCTCGGTCTCGTGGTGACAATCGTTGAACCGGCAGCCGGTGGCCAGCTCGGCCAGGTCGGCGAAGACATCCGCGATACCGTCCTGCGCATCCGCGAGCTGCAACTCGCGCATCCCCGGCGTGTCGAGAACCGCGCAGCCTTGCGGGACAAGATGCAACTGCCGGCGCGTGGTGGTGTGCCGCCCCTTGCTGTCATCCTCGCGGATCCCCGACGTCTCGATCTCGTCATGGCCATAAAGCGCGTTGACGAGGGTCGATTTGCCGACCCCGGAAGAGCCCAGGAAGGCCACCGTCTGCCCGGGTTTGCACCAGGCAGCGAGCCGGGAAATCGGCTCCGCGCTCAGGGCATTGACCTCCACCACCGCCACGCGCTCCGAGATCGCCTCCGCGGCTTCGACGAAAGGCGCTGTCTCCGGGCAGAGATCCGTCTTGGTCAGCAGGATGACCGGCGCCACCTCGGCCTCGAAGGCCAGCGCCACGTAGCGCTCCAGCCGGGCGACGTTGAAATCGGCATTGCAGGACGTGACGATGAAGGCCGTGTCGACATTCGCCGCTATGAGCTGAAGTTGCCGATCCTTGCCCGGCGCACGGCGCTTGAACAGGCTCTTGCGATGCAGCACCGCACTGGCGGCCGGGCGCTCCGGGTCATGGAGCATCCAGTCGCCGACCGTTGCCTCCGGCCCGGGCGGCACCAGCGTGTCGATCCCGTCGCCAAGCACATGCAGCCCGTTGCGATGCACCTCGACCACGCGGACGGGGGGCGTTTGCGTCAGCGCATCGGCGCTGGTCTGCTGGGCGAAAAACGGCTGCCAGCCGAGCTTTTCGATGAGGCTGCGTTCCCGTCGGGACGGGTCCGGCCGGGCTGCGGAAGAGAAGAATTGAGAATAGTCCCGTGTCATTGGGTCTTGCTTTCATGATCACGCCCCGGCTTCGGCCCGGGCAGTGGGAAATCGGGAGATGTCATACAGGCATAACCACCGCCGGCCTTCACGGGCCGGGCGTGTCTCTCGTTTTGCTCTGCAACGGGAGGGCATCCTGCCTCCCAACCCAATCAGGTCATAAAAGCTCCATTGTCTGGAACCAGAGCTAGGCCGTGCCGATCGCTTTTTCAACCCGCAGCGCCCGGGCGGGATGTCACGGTTGCCCGACTGTGCCCATTTCGCCCAGCCCCGCCTCTGCCAGCAGCCGCGCGGCTTCCTCGGCCAGCAGCCGCTCACGGCCGGCGCCCTGGACCGGAACCTTGCCGACCTCCAGCAGCAGCGGCGCGGCGAATGGCGAGACGCGCTCGAGCGGGACATGGTCGATCCGGTCACCCACCCGGTCGAGCATCTCCTCGATCCTGCCGAAATCGACCAGCCCGCGCAGCGCCTCCTCGCGGGTGATCCGCATCAGCAGGTGGTCAGGATCGTATTTCAGCAGCGTGTCGTAGAGGATGTCGGACGAGAAGGTCGCCTGCCGCCCGCTCTTGCGCGCCGAGGGCGTATTGCGCTCGATCAGCCCGGCAATTGTCGCGGATGCCCGGAAGGTCCGCTTCATCACCGCATTGCCCGCGAGCCAGCTCTCCAGCCCGTCGCGCAGGGCCCCGCGGTCAAAGAGCGGGGCGGCATCTTGCAGCTTCTCCAGTCCCCAGATCAGCGTCGCGTAATCCGTGGCGACGAAGCCGAGCGGGTCCAACCCCTCTTCCTCCATCCGCCGGGTCAGGAGCAGGCCGAGTGTCTGCTGGGCGTTCTTGCCAGCGAAGCCATAGAAACACGCATGTTCCCGGCCGTCCTGCGGAAAGCTCTCGACCAGCAGCCGGTCGCGCCGCGGCAGGCGCGACAGGTCGCGTTGCAGCGCCAGCCAGTCGCGCGTGTGCTGCGGCAACTCAGGCCAATCGGACTGGCGCAGCATCTCGAGAATGCGGTCCATCAGCCGGGTCGAGGCGGCGAACTTGGTGCCGGAGAAGACGGCGACGCGTGGGCGTTTCGCGGCATGGCGGGTGACCTCCACGGTCATTTCGCGCAGCCCTTCATAGCGGACGATCTGGCCGCCGATCAGGAAAGTGTCGCCCTGGCTGAGGGTCGCCGCGAAGCTCTCCTCGACCTCGCCGAGCGGCCTGCCGCCGCCACGGTTCTTGAGGCGGACCTTGAGAGTGTCGGTGTCCTGGATCGTGCCGATATTCATCCGGATGCGCTGTGCGGCGCGCGGATCGCGGAGCTGCCAGAGCCCGTCCGGGCGCTGCTTGAGCCGCTGCCAGCGGTCATAGGCCCGCAGGGCGTATCCGCCGGTGGCGCAGAAATCGAGACAGCCGTCGAAATCCTCCCGGCTCAGGTCCGCATAGGCGCCGGCGCGGGTGATCTCGTCATGGAGGATGTCGGCGGAAAAGGGGCCGGAACAGGCCGCGATCAGGATCTGCTGGCAGAGCACGTCGCGCGGGCCGGGGCCGCGCGGCGCACCGTCGAGATCCCCTTCGCGCGCCGCTTCAAGGGCGGCCTGGCACTCGATGATCTCGAAGCGGTTTGCCGGGACGAGCAGCGCCTTGGAGGGCGCGTTGTAGCGGTGATTGGCCCGCCCGATCCGCTGGACGAGCCGCTTGACGTTCTTTGGCGCGCCGATCTGCAGGACGAGATCGACATCGCCCCAGTCGATGCCGAGATCGAGCGAGCCGGTGCAGACAATGCCGCGCAGGCTCCCCGCCACCATCGCCGCCTCGACCCTCTCGCGTTGCTCGCGCGAGAGCGAGCCGTGATGGATGCCGATGGGCAGGCTGTCCTCATTGGCCAGCCACAGGTGGTGGAAAAAGATCTCGGCCTGGGCGCGGGTGTTGTGAAAGATCAGCGTGGTCCTGTGCTGTCGGACCTGTTCCAGCACCTCCGGGATGGCATGGCGCCCGCCGCCGCCGGACCAGGGCGGCGGGGTCCCGGTCTCCAGCATGGCGATATCCGGTGCAGGCCCGGGATCGGCGTGGAGGATCTCGACGGGGTCCGGGTGGCAGGCCATGAGGCGGCCGATGGCCTGCGGATCGTCGACCGTCGCCGAAAGGCCGACCCGGCGCAGCCCCGGCGCGAGGGTTTCGAGCCGCGAGAGGGCGAGCATGAGCTGGTCGCCGCGCTTGCTCTCGGCCAGCGCGTGGATCTCGTCGATGATGACACGGGAGAGGCCGGCGAAGATGCGCGGGGCATCCTCATAGGATGTCAGCAGCGCCAGCGACTCGGGCGTGGTCAGCAGGATATGCGGCGGGTCGGCACGCTGGCGTTTCTTCTTCGTGGCCGACGTATCGCCGGTCCGATCCTCGATGCGAATGGGCAGGGACATCTCCGAAACCGGCGTGGCGAGGTTGCGGCGGATATCGGCGGCGAGTGCCTTGAGCGGCGAGATGTAGAGCGTGTGGAGACCGGTATGCTGTCCATCGGCCAGCTCGGCGAGGCTGGGCAGGAAGCCCGCAAGGGTCTTGCCCCCGCCGGTCGGGGCGACGAGGAGAAGCGCAGGCGCCTGTGCGCGATCCAGCACATCGCGCTGATGGGGATGGATGGTCCAGCCTCGGGTGGCAAACCAGTTTTCAAAGGCTGAAGGGAGAGTGGCGGACATCTGTTCAACGTAACGCCCCGGCGCCGCGGCGACCAGATCCGGCTCAACGGGTCTGCCATACATCTGGCAGGAGACTGGGGCGGATTCCCGTTTTTTTGCTCCTCGGCTACGGGTGATTTTTCGACTCGTGCCTCCGACCGCAATTTCCACTGAAAATGAAGGCGGAGCATCGCCCCGGCACTTTTCACGTCGTGGTGCGAATGAGCGGGTCGGGTGGGCTCTGATGATGTGACCGCCCTCCGACGGCATCAACGTGCCAAGGTGGGTCTGCATCGATCCACAAAGGAGAGCGGTCACATCATCAAAGCCCAACAGCGCAAAGAACCTGATCCGCCCAATTGCCCTGACGAGAAAGAACGCGCTCTTCGCCCCCTCTCAGCGATTGCAAGCAATCGCCTGCCGGGCAATGGGATCACGATGAAGGCGGGCGATCCCGGGCGCGTATCGCCGCGCTCATCGCAACTGCGAAGGTCAACGGTGTCGAGCCCTTCGCCTATCTCAAGACCAAGCTGAAAGCCGTCGCCGAAGGGCAACCTCAGACTCGGATCGACGAACTGCTTCCATGGAGCTTCAAGCTGTCAAGCTGAAGTGCACGTGGCCATCAGCCGCCGCTTACACCGTAACGCATTGCAGTTGATGAAGATAATTCCACTCAACACCCGTCGGCCATCAACGCGAGGATTGCCATGAGACTTCGGGAAGTAGGGCTGCAATCAATCCATCTGTGCGTCGCTCAGCCAAAACAGATCAGACATGTCACCGCTCGCCATTCGAACGGTGAATCATGCCGCTTCAGGGAAATCAATGGGTCCTGACCCTAAGCATTTGGCAAGTGCAGGAACCTGGCACACGCTGCAACAACACAAAAACCGGACCTTGGAGGTATCATCGACGAACGGCCAAAGGTCGCACACTCAGTTTTATCGTGGCCGCACAACATTAGTCACGGTGGGCCGGCAATCGACATCTATCGCGGGTGCATGCATTGAACTGCTACGGTAGGGGCGAGGTGTAGGCTGGAGGGATGGTACGGGTCCACACCTGTTTACTCGTCGTTTTTTCGAACGCATATTCGAAAACTCTCTCCATGTGCGCAGGATCAAAGCTCAAGACGTTTTCCGCCTCGGGCCATCCTTGGCGAATATATGCCAAGTTGAAGCGATAACCTGCTTGCGCCGATCTCGCTTGAGCTTTGGTGAGTTCCGAGTAAGCGGCGGATTTGAAAACCGAACCGATAGCCTGTTTGGAAAGGTCCGCAGCACGACCCGAACTGAGTTTGAACTCCGGTTCGAGAGATATGTTCATCACCGCCCAGACGCTTCCTGACCGTCCGGTCGCGTTCCGGACGATCACCGGGTCGGGAATCCAGATCTGCGCGATTGTGCCGCCGTCAACATGTAACTCGATCAACTCCTTGCCATTCGAGCTTGTGCGGATGGGCTGTGCAGGAAAAGCTGCGGGTATGGATGTGGCGGCGACGATGATTTCAACAATCGCCTCGCGGGGATTTCCCGAACCCGATGCGGCTATCGCGCCAAGATCCCAGATAGCCATCCTCTGGGCATCGATATTTGCTGTCGCGACATACAATCGCCGGCCATCACGATGCGCGGCGGCGATGTCCTCCACCACTTCCTCTGTAACCACTTGGCTTACGAACGCCTCGACCTTTCTAGCGCTGAACACTCCACTCACACCGGCAAGCGAGACCGGGCTGACCGCGAGTTTGAATCCATCGGCCTCCGCCTTGGAGAGCGCGGCCAACATGTGGTCATATCGCGGGCCGAGAAATGCGATCGGAGCAATGACCGCCCCAATGCTCACGCCCGTCACGATTTCCGGAACCGGGCGTTCGCCGGTTTTGGTCCAACCGCTCAGAAGGCCCGCGCCAAAGGCTCCGTCTGGTCCACCGCCCGACAGGGCGAGGATGTCGATGCGCCCATCGGCGCCAGGCGCGACCTCGCTGAAGGCACGCGCCTGAACCGCCGTTGGGCTGTCGGCCCAAAATCGGGCGGATGGAGCCGACACCGGCCCGGCCCCATCGAGGTCCTGCGCGGTATAGGGCACGCGGTCCGGGGTGCCACAGGCGTTGAGCGCGAAACTCATCGCGACAGACGCAGCCGCCGCCCAGCGTCTGGACAGGACGCGAGGCGAAGCGGGGAAATTCACAACTGTCCCTCGACAGGCAGTAGCCCGGTGAGCCCCGCAACGAATTTCCGCCAGGCACTTGCGCCGGGATCGCTGAAGAGGATTTCCCTGCGGGCTCCGTCGTCGAACACCCATGCGAGGTTACCCGCGGTTGTCGGGTGGACCGAATAGGTCAGCGGTGCAATGCTCTCGACCAATGATCTCTGGAATTCTGCGCCAAGGGTCGGATCGTCGATGAAGACGCCGAACTCCGAGTTGATCTTGATCGAGCGTGGATCGAAATTCAACGAACCGACAAAGAGTTTGCGACCGTCCACGAGCGCAAGTTTCGTGTGCATCGTAATCTTAGCCGCAGTCTCGTCGCCGGTAGACACGGCAAGTGCGTCCGCGCGGATTTCGTAGAGTTCGACGCCAGCCGCCAGCAGGTCCTTGCGGTGTCGCTTGTAGCCCGCATGCACATAGGCGTGATTGGTGGAGGCCAGCGAGTTGGTTACGATCCGCACCCGAACGCCGCGTTCCGCCAGGTCCATGAAGAAACGCGCGCCCCAGTCTTCCGGCACAAAATAGGGCGTCACGAGCAGCACGTCCTCGCGGGCAGCGGCCATTGCGGCCAGAAGGTCCGAGGCGAGCATCCGATCGCCCTCGGCAACCGGCACTTTCAGTTTGTCGGGCATGTCGTGGCTGACGCGCATGTTGGCGAAATAGGGAGGATGCTTGCCGGCGCGGACGTCGGCCAGATAGCGGGACGTGACCGCGCGTTCGTAGAGCCCGGTCAGGGCTTCGGCTTCGCGGGCTTCCAGTTCCGCTTCAATTTCGTCGAGCCTCCTGGCATCAACGGTCACGATCGCGTCCAGTGGAACGGAAAGCGGATCGTTCCAGTAGATATCGAACTGATCGGCAATATCCTGAACGACGGGACCGATCAGGAAGATGTCGAAATCCGCGAACTCCGCCGTCGTGTCCACGCGGAAATACTCATCCGCCAGGTTGCGCCCGCCGACGATCCCGGTGCTGCGATCAACTGTCATCGACTTGTTGTGCATACGACGGTTGACCCGGCCGAAATCGACAAGAAAACTCCAGAATTTTGGGCTATTGCGGGACAGGGGGTTTACAAGCCGGATGTGAACGTTGGGATGGGCGTCCAACAACGCGATCTCTTCATCTGTTGTGGTGGTGAACACGTCGTCCAGCAAAACCCGCACCCGCACCCCGCGCTCGGCAGCCTCCAGCAAGGCCAGCGTAATCACGGCACCGGCGAGGTCCGGCTTGAGCAGGAAGTATTGCATGTCGATGGAATGGTTCGCGGTCTCGATCATCCGCAGCCGCGCACCCAACGCATCGTTGCCATCTGCCAGCGGTATGAGGGCGGATTGGGCAGGACGCGCAGCAAGCTCGCGCCCGATCTGCGATCCGCTGTGTCGAGAAACCGGAAGATCTGTGGAGAACGAATTGGCGCGAGGAGCATCGAACGGATCGTTGGCGCAGCCGACACAAAGGCAGCAGACAAGTGCACTGGCCAATGCCCAACCGATACGCATTCCGAGAGGCCCCTTTCACCAATCCCAAGTTGCATGAACTTCCGCCACTTTTTCTCAGTGCGCAACCGTATGTAACCCGGGACAGTTGCGGAAAACTCAGTATTCAAAGATTTCTGACATCAGAGACTGATATCTGTAAGGACGCCTGTTCGAGAGAGTACAACGCAACCTGAACCGATTTGACGCTTCGCCGAAGTTTGTCTCTTCCGAAAAGGATTTCATCTGGAAGGCCAAGTGGCGGTGAAAGTCTGCTCCACTCCGGGTTTGAGTCCTTTGGGGCCGCGACTTCGGTCCAACTTGTCCATCGAGCAGACCTTGTTGCAAACAGCCGCGAAGGTCGGCTTTGTGTCGCCGTTGTCGGTTTATTGGCTGACGTGGCGGGAGATATGCACTTGCAATCAATGACCGCGATGTCGGCTTTCTACCTGTTCGTGCAGACCGCAGAATTCGGAAAAATGGGCTCGTCACGGCCCTTCGTCTCGCCGGCCATGAATGGGCTTTGCGGTCCGGCAAGGATGCTGCAACAGCAAGGCAATTGAAAAACTGCGACTGGCTGCTGAGCGCATGAAGCGATCGTGGCGGTCGGTATCAAGGACGGCCGCGAAGCGCCCCTCCGTGCTGTTCCGGGGAGGCCCGATATCGCCCGTCCTTTGCACAAGCGGAAGCGATATCATCAGACTCGCGCTCGCTCCTCTGGGAGCAGAAAAACTAATTCCAGACAAATACTTACGATTTCACTTTCGATCTGCCGTCGATACCTCACCGGAGGTTGGCGGCAGGGCCCGATCCGCTATCGGTTCTTCGCGTCACCCTGGACCTGTCGCTCGCGTCAACGTCACGGTCGGATTTCGACTTCCGTTCCGATCGGCGTGTATCGAAACAGTTCCTGGATCTCGGCATTGGTCAGGGCAACGCAGCCTGCCGTCCAGTCACCGGGGATCATCATGTTGTCCTGGACCCGGTTCGGCTGGCCGTGGATGAAGATGTCCCCGCCGGGGCTGACCCCGTTCGCTGCCGCTTCAGCCCTGTCCTCGGCACGGGGGTAGTCGATGCCGAGCGAGAGATGGAAGCTGCTCTGCGCATTGCGGCGATCGATCCGGTAGATCCCCTCCGGGGTTCTGCCGTCGCCCTCTTGCAGCTTGTCGCCCTCGGGGGCAAATCCGAGCGCGATCCCGTAGCGTTTCTGGATCTCGCCATCGCGATAGACAGCCATGGTCCGCAGCCCCTTGTCGATGACGATCCGGTCGACATTGGCGGTCAGCTCACGCGGGGGCGTCAGGTCCCAGGGCTCGAAATGGTGCCAGACGGCATAGCCCGCCAGCCCGGCCGGCGCCAGGAAGGCGGCGGTCAGCCAGGCATGTACAAGCGTACCAATCATCCTGGCCCCATCACTGCAGGTCGCCGAAAGCCGTTCCCAGGCGCTCCATCGCCTGCGCAACCACGCTGCGCGGGGTCGCGAAGTTGAAGCGCAGGAAATTCTCCCCGCCCTTGCCGAAGCTCGGCCCGTGATTGATCGCGATCCGCGCGCCCTGCTCGACCCGGCGAGTGAACTCCGCGCGCTCCATACCCGTGCCGGTGCAGTCTACCCAGGCGAGATAGGTCGATTCCATCTGCATCGAGGATAGGCCCGGGATGGCATTGACGCTGTCATCGAGCAGTCTGCGGTTGCCATCGAGATAGGTCACGAGCTCGTCCACCCAGGCCGCGCCTTCCGGCGAATAGGCGGCCGTGGTCATGGCGATGCCGAAGCTGTTGGGCGAGAGCCCGAGCCCCGCCATCCGCGCGCCAAAGGCCTTGCGCAGCTCGGCATCGGGAATGATCACATTGCCGGTATGGGTGCCGGCGATGTTGAAGGTCTTGGTCGAGGCGGTCATCATGACCAGCCGATCGTCGATGCCCTCGATCAGGGTCATCGGCGTGTGGTCATGGCCCGGGTAGACGAGGTCGTGGTGAATCTCGTCGGAGACGAGGATCAGGTCATGGCGCTTCGCGAAGGCGGCAACGCCCTCAAGCTCAGCGCGGGTCCAGACCCGTCCGCCCGGGTTATGCGGCGAGCAGAGGATGAGCAGCTTCTCGCGCCCGGTCATCTTGGCGTCCCAGGTCTCGAAATCCATCTCGTAACGGCCATTCTCGTTGACCAGCTCGCATTCGACCACCTCGCGTCCGGCGGCCCGGATCACCCGCGCGAAGGCGTGATAGACCGGCGTCATCAGCACGACCCCGTCGCCGGGCTCGGTCCAGGTGTCCACGCACATCCCCGTGCCGTGGACCAGCCCGTGGGTGGAGAAGATCCAGTTCGGGTCGACAGACCAGCCATGGCGGGTCTGCATCCACCAGCAGATCGCGTCGCGATATTCGGTTTCGCTGCCCCAATAGCCGTAGATCCCATGCGCGGCCATTTTCTCGACCGCTTGCTGGACGACCTGCGGCGGGCGAAAATCCATGTCCGCAACCCACATGGAGATGCCGTCCTCGGCCGGGACGCCGTAGATCGGCTCCATCATGTCCCACTTGGCACAATGGGTTCCGAAACGGTCGATAATGTCGTCGAAGGACATGGGCGAGCTACCTCTTCTTTGCTTGCCCGCGAAGCTATCCGCTCCGGCGGCGGGCGCAAGGCAAACCTCGCCGGGTTGCCCTTCATCCTTTCGATCGGAGGTCCCCGCCACCGGCATCGATCGCGCCGGAGAACGGGGTGTTTGCGGTGGCCCGCCGGTTCCTTCCGGAGACAGGCAAAGCTCTGGCGGTATTGCAAACGCTCGCCCGGCAGGAGGGCTGCTCGCATTCGCATCAACGCAAACCCGATACCCCTTTGCGCCCTGCCCAATGAATCGACGCTGAAGATCAAGCATTGGGCGCCATTTGCAGGCGTGCCGCCCGAGCAGCGACGCAGGACCCCGCGCCCCGTTCGGTCGAAGCCCCGGGGCGGGCTGCCATCTCGGAAGACGCGCCCGTCAGTCCATCCGCTCAGGCAGGGACAGCCCGCGCAAGATCTCTTCGGCCAGCATCGGCCGTTTCCCCTGCCGCTGCGCCTGCAGAACCTCGACCGCCCCGTCGCCACAGGCAATTGCAAAGCCGTCAAGCACCTGCCCCGGCGCGCCCTGGCCCGGCGCAAGACGGCTGCGCAGGAGCTTCACCCGCTCGCCCGCCACATCGCACCAGGCGCCCGGAAAGGGGGACAGGGCCCGGATCTGCCGGTCAACCTCCGCGGCCGGGCGCGTCCAGTCGATCCGCGCCTCGGATTTGTCGATTTTCTCGGCATAGGTCACACCCTCTTCGGGCTGAACCTCCGGCGAGAGCTCGGACAGGCGGGCCAGCGTCTCCACGATCATCTCGCCGCCCATCCCGGCGAGCCGGTCATGCAGGTCCGCGGTCGTGTCCCCGGCGCCGATCGGGGTCGCGCGGCGCAGCAGCACCGGGCCGGTATCGAGCCCGGCCTCCATCTGCATGATGCAGATCCCCGTCTCCGCGTCGCCCGCCATGATCGCGCGATGGATCGGCGCTGCGCCGCGCCAGCGCGGCAACAGCGAGGCGTGGATATTGAGGCAGCCACGCGCCGGTGCGTCCAGCACTGCGCGGGGCAGGATAAGCCCATAGGCCACGACAACCGCGATATCCGCGCCGAGGGCCGCAAAGTCGTCCTTCGCCTCCTGCGGACGCAGCGAGACAGGATGATGGACCGGGATCCCAAGCGCCTCGGCACGGGCCTGGACCGGGCTCGGACGTTCCTTCTTGCCGCGCCCGGCGGGCCGCGGCGGCTGGGAATAGACCGCGACAATCTCGTGGCCGGCCGCGACCAGCGCATCCAGAGCCGGAACAGAGAATTCCGGGGTTCCCATGAAGACGATCTTCATAGCCTATCCTTTCGCCTTGCGGGCCTTTTTCAGCAGCATCTCGCGTTTGGTGCGGCTCAACCGGTCGAAATACATCCGCCCGTTCAGATGGTCGATCTGGTGTTGGACCGATGTCGCCCAGAGATCTTCGAAAACCCGCTGCACACGCGCTCCGGACGGATCGGTGAAGGCGATCTCGACCCGCGCCGGTCGCTCCAGCCGGGCATGTATTCCGGGCAGGTTGGGGCTGGCCTCGTCATGGGCATAAAGCGCCTCGGACGCCTCGACGATCTCCGGATCGGCAAGACGGACGACATGCCCGCGCTCGGTCGAGCAATCCACAACCGCCAGACGCAGCATCACCCCGATCTGCGGCGCGGCGAGGCCAAGCCCGGGCATGGCCTCCATCGTATCGACCATGTCGTCCCAGATCGCGCGGATCTCGTCGGTGATCTCGCCGACCGGTTCGGCGGGCGTGCGCAAACGCTTGTCCGGCCAGGGCAGGAAGGGGCGCGGGCTCACGCGCTGTATTCCTCGATCAGCGCGAGACGGGTCTGACGGTCGATCCGGTCCAGCGTGACGATGCCGTCGAGATGGTCCAGCTCATGCTGGGCGCAGATGGCGGCGAAGCCGTGCAGGTCTTCCTCCTGCGCGGTGCCGTCGATCCCGGTCCAGCGCATGTGGATCTGGGCGGGGCGCTCCACGCGGGCCGTCACACCAGGCAGCGAAAGGCAGCCCTCCGGGGTGATCCGGGTCTCGGGCGAGGTCCAGGTGATCTCGGGATTGATGAAGACGCGCGGTGCAGGCTCGCGGTCCTTCCAGCCCTCGTCCATGACGAAGATCCGCAGCGCCCGAGCGACTTGCGGCGCCGCGAGCCCACGGCCCTCGGCGGCATACATCGTCTCCAGCATGTCTTCGGCCAGGGAGCGGATCTCGGTGCCAATCTCTCCGACCGGGCTGCAATCGCGCGCCAGCATCGGATTGGGGAAGGTAACGATATCCAGTCGCGCCATGCTCAGCCCCGCGCCCGCTCGCGCTTGAGCTTCTGCATCTTGCGGGTGATCATCTGGCGCTTGAGCGGCTTGAGATAGTCGATGAAGAGCACGCCGTTCAGGTGGTCGATCTCATGCTGCACGCAGGTCGACCAGAGCCCGTCAAAGCTTTCCTGCTGCTCGGCGCCATTGCGGTCGATCCAGCGCACGGTGACATCGGCGGGTCGCTCGACATCGGCATATTGCTCGGGGATCGAGAGACAGCCCTCCTCATAGGTGCTCTTCTCGTCCGAGGCGGCCACGACCTCCGGGTTGAACATGACGAGCGGGCGCGGCGGGCCCTCTTCCTCGCGCACGCAATCGAGCACGATCAGGCGGCGGTTGATACCGATCTGCGGCGCGGCCAGCCCGATGCCCGGCGCGTCATACATGGTCTCGAGCATATCGTCGGCGAGCGTCCGCAGCTCGTCGGAGAGATCGACGACAGGATCGCAGACCTTTTTCAAGCGGGGGTCGGGGTGGATGAGGATCGAACGCAAAGTCATGCAGGGCATTTAGGGCAAGCCTGCGCGCGGCGCAACATGGTCGGGCCATAACCGCGGCGCGGGGAAGCGACGCAAGCGAAGCCCGCGCCGATTGCGACCGGCCATCCCGGCGGCCCGGTACCGGTCCGGCGCGCCTGCGGCCGCAGGGACCGGCCGGGAGGCCCGCAAACCGGGTCTCCCCGGTTTGCGGAATACTACCTTGAAATCAGGCGTGGATCGGACCGTCGCCGCAGGCCATGGCTGCTTCGCGCACGGCCTCAGAGGTGGTCGGGTGCGCATGACAGGTCCGGGCAAGATCCTCGGCAGAGGCACCGAATTCCATCGCAACGCAGATCTCGTGGATCATCTCGCCCGCCAGCGGGCCGATGATATGCGCGCCGAGAATGCGGTCCGTCTCCTTGTCGGCAAGGATCTTCACGAAGCCATCGGCCTGCATCATGGCCTTGGCGCGGCCATTGCCCATGAAGTTGAACTTGCCCGCCTTGTAGGCGCGCCCGGCCTCCTTCAGCTGCTCTTCCGTCGCGCCGACGGAAGCCACTTCTGGCGTGGTGTAGATCACGCCGGGGATCAGGTTGTAGTCGATATGCGGCTTCTGCCCGGCGATCATCTCGGCCACCGCGCCGCCCTCGTCCTCGGCCTTGTGGGCCAGCATCGGACCGTCGATCACATCGCCGATGGCGTAAACGCCAGGGATGTTGGTCTGGTACTGCGCATCGACCTCGATCTGGCCGCGCTTCGACAGCTTGACGCCAAGCGCATCCAGCCCCAGGCCCTCGGTGTAAGGCAGGCGGCCCGTGGCCACGAGAACGACATCGGCGTCGATCTGATGCTCGCTGTCATCCTTGCGCTTCTTGTAGCTGACCTTGGCCTTGGTCTTGAGCGTCTCGACCTTCGAGACAGCGGCGCCGGTGATGATGTCCAGCCCCTGCTTCTTGAGGATCTTCTGGAAGGCGCGGGCAATTTCGGCATCGGCGCCCGGCGTCACAGCATCCATGAACTCGATGACCGTGACCTCGGAGCCGAGCCGCTTGTAAACCGAGCCAAGCTCCAGCCCGATCACGCCCGCGCCGACGACGACCATCTTCTTGGGGATCTTCGGCAGCTCCAGCGCGCCGGTCGAGGTAACGACGATCTTCTCGTCGATGGTCACTTCCGCACCGGGGATCGAGGCGGAATCGGAGCCCGAGGCGATGATGATATGCTTGGCGTCGTGGATCTCGTCGCCGACCTTGACCTTGCCGGCCGCCGGGATCGAGCCCCAGCCCTTGAGCCAGTCGATCTTGTTCTTCTTGAACAGGAACTCGATGCCCTTGGTATTTGCTCCGATAACGTCGTCCTTGAAGGACAGCATCTGCTTCCAGTCTACGGAAGGCGATTTGCCCTTGAGGCCCATGGCGGCGAAATTGTGCTCCGCCTCGTGCAGCTGGTGGGAGGCATGCAGCAGCGCCTTGGACGGGATGCAGCCCACGTTGAGGCAGGTGCCTCCGAGGGTCTCGCGCCCTTCGACAACGGCCGTCTTCAGCCCGAGCTGGGCACAGCGGATAGCGCAGACATAGCCGCCGGGGCCGGCGCCGATTACGATGACATCATAGCTTGCCATGGGTAGCTCCTTTCGGGACGGTGAGGTCTGAGGGGGGCTGTCTGCCCCCCGGCGCATTCGCGCCTCCCCCCGAGGATATTTCTGGAAAAAGGACGTGGTGGCCGCGTGGAATACACGGCCACCGCAAGGATCACAGATCCATCAGCAGGCGGCGCGGATCTTCCAGCGCTTCCTTGACCTTGACGAGGAAGGTCACGGCGCCCTTGCCGTCGACGATGCGGTGATCGTAGCTGAGCGCGAGATACATCATCGGGCGGGCGACGATCTCGCCGTTGATGACCATCGGACGCTGCTGGATCTTGTGCATGCCGAGGATACCCGATTGCGGCGGGTTGAGGATCGGCGAGGACATCAGCGAGCCATAGACGCCACCATTGGAGATGGTGAAGGTGCCGCCCTGCATTTCGGCCATGGAGAGTTTGCCGTCGCGGGCGCGGCGGCCCTTCTCGGCAATCGCGGCCTCGATCTCGGCAAAGCCCATCTGGTCGACATCGCGGATGACCGGGACGACGAGGCCCTGCGGCGTGCCCGCGGCGATGCCCATATGCACGAAGTTCTTGTAGACGATCTCGTCGCCATCAATCTCCGCGTTGACCTCCGGAACCTCCTTGAGGGCGGCGGCGCAGGCCTTGGTGAAGAAGGACATGAAGCCGAGGCGGACGCCGTGGCGCTTCTCGAACTCTTCCTTGTACTGGCTGCGCAGGGCCATGGTCTCGGTCATGTCCACCTCGTTGAAGGTGGTCAGGATCGCGGCGGTGTTCTGCGCGTCCTTGAGGCGACGGGCGATGGTCTGACGCAGGCGGGTCATCTTGATCCGCTCTTCGCGCACCGCGTCCTCGGCCGGGACCGGGGCGCGCGGGGCGGCCGGGGCGGCGGGCTTCTCGGCCGGCTTGTTCAGCGCGGCAATGACGTCTTCCTTCATCACGCGGCCATCGCGGCCCGAGCCCTGGACGGCGGCCGGATCGACCCCCTTCTCGGCCATCAGCTTGCGCGCGGAGGGCGCATCGGCCACGTCCTTGGCAGCGGCCGGGGCAGCGGCGGCGGGTGCCGCGGCCGGAGCGGCGGCAAGGGCCGCGCCCTCACCGGCGGAGATGACCGCGAGCCTGGCGGTCGCGTCAACGGTCGAACCTTCGGGCGCGGAGATCTCGGTCAGCACGCCGGCGGTGGGCGAGGGAACCTCGACGGAGACCTTGTCGGTCTCCAGCTCGCAGAGCATCTCGTCCTGCGCGACGGCCTCGCCAACGGCCTTGAACCAGGTGGAGACGGTCGCCTCGGTCACGCTCTCGCCAAGCGTCGGCACCATCACGTCGACCGCGGCGCCACCACTGGCAGCAGCGGGCGCGGCAGCGGCTTCGGCCGGCGCGGAGGCGGCGGGAGCAGGCGCGGCACTTTCGCCAGCGGCCAGCGTGGCCAGCAGCGCGTCGACGCCAACGGTCTCACCTTCGCCGGCAACGATCTCGCCCAGCACGCCAGCGGCGGGGGCCGGCACTTCGACCGTCACCTTGTCGGTTTCCAGCTCGCACAGCATCTCGTCGACAGCAACGGCATCGCCGGGCTTCTTGAACCAGGTGGCAACGGTGGCCTCGGTGACGCTTTCGCCCAGGGTGGGCACGCGGACTTCAATGGTCATTGTTTCACTTCCCTTCGATGGTCAGCGCTTCATCGATGAGCGCCGCTTGCTGTGCTTTGTGCATGGAGGCCAAGCCCGTTGCGGGCGAGGCGGAGGCGGAGCGCCCGGCATAGACCGGACGTTTGTTGGTGGCGCCGATCCGGGTCAGGACCCATTCGATATTCGGCTCGATGAAGGTCCAGGCACCCTGGTTCTTCGGCTCTTCCTGGCACCAGACCATCTCGGCGCCCTTGAAGCGCTCCAGTTCCTTGACCAGAGAGATGGCCGGGAACGGGTAGAATTGCTCGATCCTGAGCAGGTAGACATCGTCCAGCCCGCGCGCATCGCGCTCTTCCAGCAGGTCGAAATAGACCTTGCCCGAGCACATCACGACCCGCTTGATCTCGTTGTCCGGCTTGAGCTGCAGCTCCGAATGCCCTTTCTGGGCATCGTCCCAGAGGACGCGGTGGAAGGAGGACCCTTCGACGAAATCGGAGCGATCGGAGATGCACAGCTTGTGGCGCAGCAGCGATTTGGGCGTCATCAGCACCAGCGGTTTGCGGAAGCTGCGATGCAACTGGCGGCGCAGGATGTGGCAGTAGTTCGCCGGGGTCGTGCAATTGGCGACGATCCAGTTGTCCGACCCGCAGAGCTGCAGCCAGCGCTCGAGACGCGCGGAGCTGTGCTCCGGCCCCTGCCCTTCGAAACCATGCGGCATCAGCATGACGAGGCCGGACATCCGCAGCCACTTGCTCTCGCCGCTGGAGATGAACTGGTCGAACATGATCTGTGCGCCATTGGCGAAATCGCCGAACTGCGCTTCCCAGAGCGTCAGCGCGTTCGGTTCGGCCAGCGAGTAGCCATATTCGAACCCGAGCACGGCATATTCGGACAGCGCCGAGTCGATGACCTCGTATTGCGCCTGGCCCTCGCGGACATGGTTGAGCGGGTAGTAACGCTCTTCCGTCTGCTGGTTGATCAAGCCGGAATGACGTTGCGAGAAGGTACCGCGGGTCGAATCCTGCCCCGCGAGGCGAACCGGGTAGCCCTCGGTCATCAGCGAGCCGAATGCCAGCGCTTCGCCGGTGGCCCAGTCGAAGCCCTCGCCCGTCTCGAACATCTTCTTCTTGGCGTCGAGCAGACGGCCCACTGTCTTGTGCATCGGGAAGTCATCCGGCGCAGAGACCAGCGCCCGGCCGACCTCGTCGAAGGTCTCCCTCTTGATCGCGGTCTCGCCGCGCTGGTAGCTGTCGCCCTCGCGGTCGAGATGCGACCAGCGGCCGTCGAGCCAGTCCGCCTTGTTGGGCTTGAACTCCTTGCCGGCTTCGAACTCGTCATTGAGCTTGGCCTGGAAAGACGCCTTCATGTCCTCGATCTCGCCCTCGGGGATCAGGCCGTCCTTGACCAGCCGCTCCGTGTAAAGCGCCAGCGTCGTCTTGTGCTTCTTGATGTTGTTATACATCAAGGGGTTGGTGAACATCGGCTCGTCGCCTTCGTTGTGACCGAAGCGGCGGTAACAGAAGATGTCGATCACAACGTCCTTGTGGAACTTCTGGCGGAACTCGGTGGCGACCTTCGCGGCATGGACCACGGCTTCCGGGTCGTCGCCATTGACGTGGAAGATCGGCGCTTCCACGACCAGCGCGTTATCCGTCGGATAGGGCGAGGAGCGCGAGAAATGCGGCGCGGTGGTGAAGCCGATCTGGTTGTTCACGACGATATGCATCGTGCCACCCGTCTTGTGACCCTTCAGGCCCGACAGTGCAAAACACTCCGCGACCACACCCTGACCGGCAAAGGCCGCGTCGCCATGCAGCAGGATCGGCATAACAGAGGTGCGCAGCTGGTCGTTGTTCTGGTCCTGCTTGGCGCGGGACTTGCCGAGAACGACCGGGTTCACCGCTTCGAGATGCGACGGGTTCGCGGTCAGGCTCAGGTGCACCGAGTTGCCGTCGAACTCACGGTCCGAGGACGCGCCGAGGTGATACTTCACATCGCCGGAACCATCCACGTCCTCGGGCTTGAAGGAGCCGCCCTGGAATTCGTTGAAAATGGCGCGGTAAGGCTTGCTCATCACGTTGGCGAGCACGCTCAGACGCCCACGGTGCGGCATGCCGATCACGACATCGGTGACGCCGAGCGCGCCGCCGCGCTTGATGATCTGCTCCATCGCCGGGATCAGGCTCTCGCCGCCATCAAGGCCGAAGCGCTTGGTGCCCATGTATTTGACATGGAGGAACTTTTCGAAGCCCTCGGCCTCGACCAGCTTGTTCAGGATCGCACGGCGCCCCTCGCGGGTGAACTGGATCTCCTTGCCGAAGCCCTCGATCCGCTCCTTGAGCCAGGCCGCCTGTTCGGGGTCCGAGATATGCATGTATTGCAGCGCGAAGGTGCCGCAATAGGTGCGCTTCACGATGTCGAGGATCTGGCGCATCGTGGCGACCTGCAACCCGAGCACGTTGTCGATGAAGATCGGGCGATCCATGTCGGCATCGGTGAAACCGTAGGCGGAGGGCTCCAGTTCCGGATGCGGGGTCGCGTCGCGCATGCCGAGCGGGTCGAGATCGGCGACAAGGTGCCCCCGGATCCGGTAGGCGCGGATGATCATCAGGGCGCGGATCGAGTCGAGCACGGCGCGCTTGACCTGGTCGTCGGAAACCTCGACGCCAGCCGTCTTCGCCTTCTCCTTGATCTTCTTGCCGGCGTCGCGGATCTCGGGCTCGGCCCATTCGCCGGTCAGCGCGGCGGTCAGCTCATCGGCCATGAAGCTCGACGGGCGCGCCCAGGACGGACCGGTCGCCTCTGCCTTCACCTCCTTCTCGCCATCGCCGAGCTGTCGGAAGAACTCCGCCCAGGCCTCGTCGACCGACTCGGGGTCGCTGGAATAGCGGGCGTAGAGTTGCTCGACATATTCCGCGTTATGGCCCTGCAGGAAGCTCGAGGCGTGGAAGATATCGTTGGGGCTGTGTTCGGTCATCGTCGCACCTTTGACTTTGTTCTTCTTGCCGCCTCCGCGCGGCCGGTTGCGTTCAGTGGGCCGGTTGCCGGCCATATTCGTTCGGACCCTTGACGCTGGGTCGGATCAGCCAGACCAGGATCAGGATCCGCATGGCCACGAAAAGTGCCAGCGAACCGATCAGACCGGCAAGACCCATCGCGCCCGCAAGCGCCCGGAGCACCTGGCCGTCAAGCCCGATCATCTCCAGCAGGCTGAATCCAAGTACGCCCAGGAACAGGAAAATTCCAGCGGCAAGCGAGATGAGAATCGGCAGGAGAAGGACCGCGCCCGGCCGGCCGGTATCCTGCATCCGCCGCCATGCGGCAGCCAGGAGCGGCAGGAAGAAGACAAGCCAGGTGATCGACTGGACAGGGTGATGGCGCGTGGTGACTTCCACGCTCGCCGCGGCCGCAGTGCCGCTCTCCGTCTCGGATGTGGCGACCGTGCTCACGGTCTCGCCAAAGGCCGAGACGTCAATGGCGGAGGCAATCGCCATGCAGATCGCATAGGCGAGCACGAACCACCAGAATTCCGGGCGCGATGCGCGGCCAGAGAAAGTCGCATATTTCGAAAAGCAGGTCTTCGTCGCTTCGATCAGTCCCATCTCAGTCCCCTCCTCGCGAGGCAAGACGTATTCCCGACGCAGGCCCTTTGCAGCCAAAGGATGTCAATTCGCGAAGACGCCTCTGCAAATAAGTGAAAACATGCAATAGACCCGGCGCCCTGTCGAAAGGGCGCCGGGCGTTCAGGTTCAGCCGATCGCCTTGAGCACGGCTTCGCCGAGATGCGCGGGGCTTTCGGCGACAGTGATCCCGGCCGACAGCATGGCCTCGATCTTGTCCTCGGCGCCGCCCTTGCCACCGGCAACGATCGCGCCGGCATGGCCCATGCGGCGGCCCGGAGGCGCCGTGCGGCCGGCGATGAAGCCAGCGGTCGGCTTCCAGCGGCCTTTCTTCTTCTCGTCGGCGAGGAATTGCGCGGCTTCCTCTTCGGCCGAGCCGCCGATCTCGCCGATCATGATGATGGAGGTGGTTTCCGGATCGGCGAGGAACATCTCCAGCACGTCGATATGCTCGGTGCCCTTGATCGGGTCGCCGCCGATGCCAACGGCCGAAGACTGGCCGAGACCGCTGTCGGAGGTCTGCTTCACGGCCTCGTAGGTCAGCGTGCCGGAGCGGGAGACAACCCCCACCGAGCCGCGCTTGTGGATATGGCCGGGCATGATGCCGATCTTGCAGGCGTCCGGCGTGATGACACCGGGGCAGTTCGGGCCGATCAGGCGCGACTTGCTGTCCATCAGCGCGCGCTTGACGGTCTGCATGTCCATGACCGGGATACCCTCGGTGATGCAGACGATCAGCTCCATCTCGGCATCGATGGCCTCGAGGATCGAGTCGGCGGCAAAGGGGGGCGGCACGTAGATCACGGTGGCGTTGGCATCCGTCCGGGCCTTGGCTTCGTGGACCGAGTCGAAGACCGGCAGGTTCAGGTGGGTCTGGCCACCCTTGCCCGGGGTCACGCCGCCGACCATCTTGGTGCCATAGGCAATCGCCTGCTCGGAGTGGAACGTGCCCTGCGAGCCGGTGAAGCCCTGACAGATCACCTTTGTGTTTTCGTCAACGAGAACAGCCATTCTTCTTATCCTTTCACCGCAGCGACAATCTTCTGCGCGCCATCGGCGAGATCGTCCGCCGCGATCACGTTGAGACCGCTGGTGGCAATGATTTCCTTGCCCTTCTCCACGTTCGTGCCCTCGAGACGGACAACCAGCGGAACCTGCAGGCCAACTTCCTTCACCGCGGCGATGACGCCCTCGGCGATGACATCACAGCGCATGATGCCGCCAAAGATGTTCACCAGGATGCCCTTCACGTTCGGGTCCGAGGTGATGATCTTGAACGCCTCGGTGACCTTCTCCTTGGTGGCACCGCCGCCAACATCGAGGAAGTTCGCCGGCTCGGCGCCGTAGAGCTTGATGATATCCATCGTCGCCATGGCGAGGCCCGCGCCGTTCACCATGCAGCCGATATCGCCATCCAGCGCGATGTAGTTGAGGTCGAACTTGCTGGCTTCCAGCTCCTTCGGGTCCTCTTCGGTCTCGTCGCGCAGCGCGGCCACGTCGGGGTGGCGGTAGAGCGCGTTGCCGTCGAAAGCCATCTTGGCGTCGAGGCATTTGAGGTCGCCGCTGTCGGAGATGATCAGCGGGTTGATCTCCAGCATGTCCATGTCCTTCTGGACGAACATCCGGTAGAGCGTCTTCATCAGCGCAACGCATTGCTTCACCTGCGGGCCTTCGAGGCCGAGCATGAAGGCGATGCGGCGCCCATGGTAGCCGTGATAGCCGGTGGCCGGATCGACAGAGAAGGAAAGGATCTTCTCGGGCGTCTCGGCGGCGACCTCCTCGATATTCATCCCGCCCTCGGTGGAGCAGACGAAGGAGATGCGCGAGGTCTGACGGTCGATCAGCAGGGCGAGGTAAAGCTCGCGCTGGATGTTGGAGCCATCCTCGATATAGACGCGGTGGACTTCCTTGCCCGCCGGGCCGGTCTGCTCGGTGACGAGCGTGCGACCGAGCATCTTCTTGGCTTCTTCCGCGGCCTCCTCGACCGACTTGGCGAGGCGGACACCGCCCTTTTCGCCAGCTTCGGGCTCCTTGAAGGAGCCTTTGCCGCGGCCGCCGGCATGGATCTGGGCCTTGACGACCCAGAGCGGTCCGTCGAGTTCACCCGCGGCGGTCTTGGCATTCTCCGCCTTGTAGACGATACGGCCGTCACTGACCGGGGCGCCGAAGTCGCGAAGGAGAGCCTTCGCCTGGTATTCATGGATGTTCATGAAACTGTCCCGTCTTGCTGCGATTTTTTTCTGATTGGCATGCCACGGTGTGCAATCAAACTGTTTTGTTGTGTCTGACAGGGGATTCGGCGAAAAAATTGCAATTTGTGATCACAGTAGAAAAAACTGTGATCACAAATCCGCAGAAACGGCATCACCCCTGAGAGAATCAACCCCTGCGGGCGCGGGTGTCGATAGCGCAAACATGTGTCTTCGCTGGTTTTCCGCCCCCGTGGCGGCGGATACCGGACACGCAGAAACGCAATCGACACTGGCCTGAAACGACATCAATGCGAATGCGTGGGCGCCTCGACCGGCTCTGTCAGCAGCCCGCGCCCATCCAGCAGCGCTTCCACAGCGGGCAGCCGTCCGCGGAACGCGGTGTAGAGAACGTCCGGCTCGCGCAGCCCGCCGGCGGAGAGGATATTCGCCTCCAGCGCGGCGGCGGTTTCGGCATCGAACGGGTCGCCCGCCTCGAGGAAGGCCTGGAAGGCGTCCGCATCCATGACCTCGGACCACATGTAGCTGTAATAGGCCGAGGCATAGCCGCCGCCCGAGAAGACATGGGCGAAATGCGGCGTCGCATGGCGCATGCGGATCGCCCCGGGCAGGCCGATCCCCTCCAGGATCTCGGCCTGTTTCTGCATCGGGTCTGCCGGCGGCTCGCCGGCGTGGAATTCGAGATCGACAAGCGCGGAGGCGATGAATTCCACGGTCTGGAAGCCCATGTCGAAATTCGCGGCCGCCAGCACCGCCTCCAGCATCTCCTGCGGCATTGCCTCGCCGGTCTCGGCATGGGTGGCGAAGCGCTGAAGCACTTCCGGAACCTCGAGCCAGTGCTCGTAGAGCTGGCTCGGCAGTTCGACGAAATCACGCGGCACCGAGGTGCCGGAGATGCTCTCATAGGTCACGTCGCTCAGCATCTGGTGCAGCGCATGGCCGAACTCGTGGAACAGCGTGCGCGCGTCGTCATAGGAAAGCAGTGCCGGCGAGCCCTCGGCGGGCTTGGCGAAATTGCACACGTTGAGCACATGCGGCCGGATCTCGCCGGCGAGCTTCTGCTGGCTGCGCATGGCCGAGCACCAGGCGCCGGAGCGCTTGCCGGAGCGGGCGAAATAATCGCCGATGAACACGGCCATGTGCCGGCCCTCGCGGGTCACCTCCCAGGCGCAGACATCCTTGTGATGCAGCGGCAGGTCGAGCGGCGCGAAGTCGAGGCCGAAGAGACGATGCGCGCAGTCGAAGGCGGCTTCGATCATCCGGTCAAGCTGCAGGTAGGGCTTGAGCTCGGCCTCGTCGAGATCATGCTGCGCCTTGCGCCGCTTCTCCGAGTAGTAACGCCAGTCCCAGGGTTGCAGCGGCAGGTCGCCATCCTCGGCGACCATCGCCCGCTCGAGATGGAAATTGTCATATGTCGCCCGCTTCAGGGCCGGCTCCCAGACCTGCATCAGCAGCTCCCGCACCGCGTCCGGCGTCTTGGCCATTTCCGGCTCCAGCCGATAGGCGGCGAAGCTTTCATAGCCCAGCAGCCGCGCGCTCTCGTTTCGCAGCGCCAGCACCTCGGCGACCATCGCCCGGTTGTCGGTCTCGCCGCCGCCCGCGCCGCGCGAGGACCAGGCCTCGAAGGCGCGCTGGCGCAGGGCCCGGATCGGCGAGAATTGCAGGAAGGGCACGATCAGCGAACGCGACAGCGTCACCACCGGCCCGTCGCACCCCTTCTCGGCCCCGGCCGCCCGTGCCGCATCCACGACGAAGCCGGGCAGCCCGGCGAGATCCGCTTCCGACAGTTCCATGAACCAGTCGCGCTCATCGGCGAGCAGGTTCTGCCCGAAGGCCGTGCCCAACGCGGCCAGCCGCGTGTTGATCTCGCGCAACCGCGCGCGCCCAGCCTCGTCCAGCGCCGCGCCGGAGCGGCGGAAACTGCGATGGGTCAGCTCCAGCACCCGGAGTTGCTCCTCGGAAAGGTCCAGAGTCTCCCGCGCCTGCCAGAGCGTGTGGACCCGCTCGAACAGCGGCAGGTTGAGCGATACATCGGAGCCATAGTCCGCCAGTTTCGGCGAGAAATCGCGCTGCAACGCCTCCCGTTCGGGATTGGAATCGACCGAGGCCAGCAGGAAGAAGACCGAAAGCACGTCCGACAGCGCCTTGCCGGCCAGCTCAAGCGCCTCGATCGTATTGGCAAAGCTCGGTGCCTCGGGGCAGCCGGCAATGGCGTCGATCTCGGCCCGTGCTGCCGCCAGCGCGGTCTCGAAGGCGGGGGCGAAATCGGCATCGGTCAGGGCGGAAAAATCGGGCAGGCCGAAGGGCTGGCTGCGCTCGGCGAGAAGCGGGTTGGTCATGGGCGGGGCTCCGGTTTGACTTGCGCCGATACCTAAGCTGCCCCGCCCGGGCTTTCCAGCCCTACTGGACCGTGATGGTGATCACGTCAGAGACAACCGGCGGGTCATGCGGGATGTGGTTGTGATCGCCCAGAACGAGCTGCAGCGTATGCGTCCCCGGCGCCAGCTCGAGAGAGACCTCGGTCTGGCCCTTGCCGAAATGCACGTGGTTCTCGTCGGCCGGCAGGCTGTAGAGCAGCTCGTCGGCGCCATCCTCGCCCTCGCCCAGCGGCGGGCGGTCGACGAGGATGTGGTGATGCCCGGTGTTCTCCATCTCGGTGCCCGCGGGCGCAACCTTCATCCCGTCGAGCCCGAACTGGATCTCGACCGGGGAAGACAGGGTCGCGCCATCCTCGATATTCGAGAAAAACACTCTTGCGCCGTCGGGCGCCTTGCTGCCCTCTGCAAAAACGGGACTGGCCGCCAAAAGGGCGGCAAAAAGCACTTTCTTCATGATATGTCGGCTCCTCTGTTCACGCAGAACAAAGGTAACCCGGCGCAGGGAGAACTCAACGGGAAGTTATCGCAGAGGAAACGCGGGATCAGACCCGGTCGAGCGTCTGGACGGTAAGTTCGACTTCCGGATCGAGCATCTGCTTGAGAGCTTCGCTTCGGTTGGTCCGGGTCCTCATCATCTCGAAATGCGCGTGGAGATCCTTGTTGGTCGCGAAGATGCCATAGCCGGTGAACATTGTCGGATCGTCAAGATTCTGCAGATAGTGATACTGCAAACAGCCGGCACTATTGCGAACTTCCTTCTCGACCTCGCGCATCTGCCTGCGCGCGAAGTTGAGGCTTTCCTCACGGATCTTCAAACTGACGAGACAGTATACTGGCGGCTTCACACGGCTCTCCTCCTGGCTGTTGGATGTCACGTAGGTACGTGACAGTGGCGCTACAATCCCTGAACGCGGAAGAAGGCCTGTTCCGTCGGAAGGTCAGCCCGGCTTGCGGCGCATATGTCGTTCGAACCGGCGCAAGAGCAGCGACAGCGTCACGGTCATGGTCAGGTAGAGGAAGGCGACGACATTGTAGGTCTCGAAGTAGTGGAAATTCCCTGCCGCGGTGACCTTGCCCAGCTGGGTGATGTCGAGCACGCCGAGCACGGAGACCAGCGAGCTGTCCTTGATCATGGCAATGAAATCATTGCCAAGCGGCGGCAGGATCGTGCGGATCGCCTGCGGGAAGACGATGAACCGGAAGCGGTGCCAGCCATTGAGGCCAAGGGCCTTGGCGGCCTCGACCTGCCCCTCGTCGACCGAGAGCAGGCCGGCGCGGAAAACCTCGGCGATGAAGGCAGAATAGCCCAGGGTCAGCGCGACGATGGCACGCCAGAGCAGCGAGAAATCCCGCGTGCGGATCGTCTCCTGCCCCAGCCCCTCCAGAACCCAGTTGAGCGCGCCCACCAGACCCGGCGCGATGACAAAGGCGACATAGAGAAGGAGCACGAGGATCGGCAGGCCGCGCAGGATCTCGATATAGAAGCGCGCGAGCTGGCGCAGGAGACGGTAGCGCGACAGGCTCGCGACGGCGAGACCGAGCCCGATCAGGCAGGCCGAGGTGAAGGCCACAGCGGTGACGAAGAGCGTGATGCCGACGCCGCGCGAGAGCGTTGTCAGCACCTGGCTGTAGAGATCGTCGGCGAGGATGCGATAGAGAAAAAAGGCACCGAGCGCGCCGGCGGCAACCAGCCACCAGGGAAACTCTTTTTCGTCAGTCTTGCTATGGGGGACCATGGATGCCTTTCGGGAGGGGCGCGCCGCGCCCCGGCTCCGTTAGCAAGATTTGTTGCCCGACCGCAATGGCCAGCCGACGCCCCGCGCCGGTTTGTTGCAGCAGCTGCGCCGCCCGGCTGGCGAGCGGCGCGCGAGGCAGGATCAGCCGCCCATCTTGAAATCGAGGAACCATTTCTTGTTGAGCGTCTCCATGGTGCCGTCTTCCTTCATCTCGGCGATGGCCGCGTTGATCGGCGCGACGAGATCCGAGCCTTTGGGGAAGATGAAGCCGAAATCCTCGGTGCCGAGTGCCTCGCCGATGATCTTCAGCTTGCCCTCGGAGGCGGCGACATAGCCGTTGGCGGCGGTGCCGTCGGAGAGCGCAAGGTCGATATCGCCGGTGCGCAGCGCCTGGATGGCGGCGCCGAAGGTCTCGAAGAGCTTCATGCGCGGGTTCTGTTCATTGCCGTCCAGGATGTCATAGATGCCGACATAGAAGGGGGTGGTGCCGGGCTGGGCGCCGATTAGCAAATCTTCATCGGCGGCAAACTCTTCATGATTGCTAAAGCGATCCTCGTCGCCCGCAACGATCATCCGCATCTCGGAGCGCATGTAGGCGTCGGAGAAATCGACCTTCTCCATCCGGTCTTCGCGGATGGTGATCCCGGTCATGCCCATGTCATACTGGCCTTCGGAAACCGCCGGGATCATCGCGTCCCAGGAGATGTTCTCGTAGACCACCACGATATTGAGCCGCTTGGCGATCTCTGCCATCGCATCATATTCCCAGCCCGCCGGTTCGCCTGTCTTCGGGTCGACGAATTGCAGCGGCGGATAGGCGTTCTCGGTGACGACGGTCACCTCGCGCCCACCAAGATCGGGCGTTTCGGCCAAGAGCGGGCCGGAGACAAGCGTGGCCAGCGCGGCCGCGGCAAGCGTTCTGACAAGATCCATCGGGGTTCTCCTGTTGATATTGCCCGCAGTATGGCCTGCGGAGGGAAAAGGTCCAGTCAGCGGCCGCAGATCGGGCAATCCGCGCGCCGCTTCAGGGCAATCTGCCGCGTCTCGGCATAAAGCGCGTCATAGATGAGCATCCGCCCCCGGAGCGGCTCGCCCGCCCCGGAAAGCAGCTTGACCGCTTCCACCGCCATCATCGTGCCGAGCACGCCGGGCAGTGGCCCGAGAACGCCCGCGGCGGCGCAGGATGGTGCAAGCTCCGGCGCGGGCGGCGCCGGGAAGATGCATTGGTAACAGGGCGCGTCTTGGGCCGGATCGAAGACCGAAAGCTGGCCTTCCCACTGGCTGAGCGCGCCGGAGACCAGCGGGATGCAGGTTGCCACCGCGATCCGGTTGACGAGGTAGCGGGTGTCGAAATTGTCCGTGCCGTCCAGGACGAGATCATACTCCGCGAAGAGCGCGGGGGCGATCTCCTCGGTCAGCTCCCGGTGGTAAGGCTTCAGCGTTATGAAGGGATTGCGGGCCGACATTGCACGGATGGCCGAGAAGACCTTGGGCTCACCAATGTCTTCCTCGCGATGGGCGATCTGGCGCTGAAGGTTCGAATTGTCCACCTCGTCGCCATCGATCACGCCAATGGTTCCGACCCCGGCCGCCGCCAGGTAGAGCAAGGCAGGCGAGCCGAGCCCGCCCGCGCCGACCACCAGCACCTTGGATTCCTTCAACCGTTTCTGCCCCGGCCCACCGAGTTCGCGCAGCACAATATGGCGGGCATAGCGCTCCAGTTCGCCCGCCTCGAAGGCACCGACCCGGGCCGGCTTCGCGGGCTCGGCTTGCTCCGCCGGCTGCGCCCGCGCCTTGAGCCAGGAAACCCCGCGCCCGTAAAGCACCGCCAGCACGGCAAAACCACCGAGCAGCAGCCAGGGCGCCGCTGAGCCGCCCGTCGCCTCGCGCAGCGGATGTCCGCCCGGCAGCAGGCTTTGCTCCAGCAGCACCACCGCATAGAGCGCGCCAATCATTCCCCAGCGGGCGCGTTTCGTGGCGCCCATGAAATGGCCCAGCCCCCAGAGGCCGGCCGCGATCAGCAGGACAAGGGTCATGCGCCCTCCCCTTCCCCAACAAGATAGCTCCGCCCCGCAGGGCCGCGGAATTTTGCGGTCAACTCCCCGGGAACCTCCGATCCGTCCACGAGGAAGGGCAGAATCCCCTTGCGACCGGACGCGTCGCGCGCCGCTTCGATCTGCGCATCCGACCGCGTCACCCGTTGCGACATTCGCCGGCCCCAGGAGGCGAGATGCGTGTAGAGTCGGGCGCGGATCTCGGCATGGGCGTCGCTCTCGCCGAGATCGTGGAATTCCTCCGGGTCGGTTTCGAGATCATACAGCATCGGCCGGAAACCTCCCTCGGCATGGATCAGCTTGTAACGGCCGTCAAAGACCATGAAGAGCCGCGCGTCGGCCTGCGAGACGCCAAGGGCAACGCATTGGCCCGTTGAGGAATAATAGTACTCGCTGATCGCAAACTCGCGCCAGTCCGGGCGCTCGCCGCGGAGCCAGGGCAGAAGCGAGCGCCCCTCGACGATATGTTCTGGCACCGCGCCGCCCGCGGTTTCGATGAAGGTCGCGGCGAGATCGATGGATTCAACCAGCGCGTCGCAGGTCGTTCCGCGTGTTGCATCCGCCTCCGGGCGCGGATCGCAGAGGATCAGCGGGATCTTTACCGACGGATCGTGGAACAAGTCCTTCTCGCCGAGCCAGTGATCGCCGAGATAGTCGCCGTGATCGGAGGTCAGCACGATCATCGTGTTCTCCGCCTGTCCCGTCGCCTCCAGATGGTCGAGCAGCACCCCGAGCTGGTCGTCGCATTGCTTCACCAGCCCCATATAGGCCGGGATCACCTTGCGCCGGACGTCCTCGTCCTGGAAGGCCTCCGAGACCTTTGTCTCCATCCATGCCGCGAGCAAGGGATGGGGGGCCGCGCGTTCACATTCGTGGCGCGTCGCCGGCAGGACGTGCTCCGGCCCGTAGATGTCGTGATAGGGCGCGGGCACGATATAAGGCCAATGCGGCTTGATATAGCTGACATGGGCGCACCACGGACCCTCGGCCTGGTCGATGAAGCCCATCGCTTCGCGGGTCAGCCAGGGTGTCTCGCTATCCTCTTCGCGGATATTGGCCGGCTTGTCGGCATTCTCGAACATCCAGCCGGAGGCGATCTCGCCATCCTCGTGCAGCCCGGCATTGGCGAAGGTCGACCAGGGGTTCTCGGCCGGGTAGCCCTTCGACTTAAGGTAGGCGTTGTAAGGCGATGTCTTGGCATCATAAAACCCGTCCGGCCCCTCGCCCCAAAGCCCGTCATCCCGGATCCAGACATCGAAACCGCATTCGGCCTGCCGCCGCCCGATCCTGCTGTCCGGGTCGATGCCGAGCCGCTCCATGCCCTCGAAATCGGGCTGCATATGGGTCTTGCCGATCAGCCAGCAGCCCATGCCCGCGCGGCGCAGGTGGTCGCCCAGCGTTTGTTCGCCGACGCGCAGCGGGTAGTTGTTCCAGGCCGCGCCATGCGAGGACACGTAGCGACCGGTATAGATCGACATCCGCGAGGCGCCGCAGATCGGCGATTGCACGTAAGCGTTGGTGAAGCGGACCCCGCGCGCCGCGACCCGGTCGAAATTGGGCGTCTCCAGATGCGGGTGGCCGGCGCAGGAGAGATAGTCGAAGCGAAGCTGGTCATACATGACGAAGAGGATGTTCATCTTCGCCGTCCCCGCCGCTTGCCCGTCTCGCATTGCCGTGCCTCCTCATCGACTGTCCCGGAATGGAAGACATGGCTTGCGCCGGGGCGCAAGGCGTCAGTTCGGCGGCCCGCGGTCGTCCGGGAACAGGCGGAGGATCAGCGGCGCGCAGGTCACCACGAGGATCACCCGGAAAATGTGGTGCAGCACGATATAGGTCAGGTCGGCCCCGGCAATGATCGCGAGCACGACCATCTCGCCCTGCCCGCCCGGCAGGAAGGCCAGGAAGGCGTCGAGCCCCGGGGCGACGCCACTGCGCGCGACAAGTTCGATAAAGGCAAGGCTGACCACGCCCAGGAGCAGCGAGTTGGCGATGCCGGCCAGCACGGTCTGGCGCAGCTCGGCCAGCGTCACGCCGGTATATTTTGCGCCGACCGCGATGCCGATGAAGAACTGGCACGCCCAGATCATCTCGGCCGGCGGACGGTTATGGATCAGCCCGGTGAGGCTCATCGTGGCGGCGAGGATCATCGGACCGATGATCGAGGCGCCGAAGATCTTCAGCCGCACCGCGATGCGCCAGCCGCCAAGCCCGGCCAGGATCATGAGCGCGATCTCGGTTGGCGGAATCTCCGCCGCCGGCCGGCCGGGCCGGACCGTGAGATCCAAGTTCCAGATCAGGCTCAGCGCCACCGGTGCCAGGCTGACCAGCAACAGGATCCGCGTTGCATGCACCAGCGAGAGCACGCGCAGATTGGCCCCCGCTTCCTCGCCATAGACGACAATATCCTGCAATCCGCCCGGCATGGCCGCGTAGTAGCTGGTCACGCGGTCGAATCCGAAGACGCGCTTGAGCAGCGGATAGCTTGTGAGCCCGATCACGAGGACGAAGAACGGGACCATGGCGAGGGACAGCGCCATGTCTGGCGCGCGCGCGATCACGTCGGGCGAGATCGACGCCCCGGCCGCCACGCCAAGGATGGTCCGGAAGACCATGCCCAGCACGCCCATCCCCTCAAGCCGCGCACCGCCCAGCGCGAAGAGGAGGCAGGCAAACATTGGCCCGAGCAGGAATGGCAGCGGCAGTCCGAGCCAGTTGAAAACCAGCACGCCCGCAATCGCGATGGCGGCGGTGCGCCCTCTCCGGGCAATCTGCAACTTGCTTGGCAACATGGTTCCGGCATCCCTTCGGGTGCCGGTTTGACCGCTCTCGGCGCAATCGGCAATGCGACAGCGACACCGTCCCGATCCTCAGAAGGGATGGCAAGAATTGATTCATCTCAATGCAGAAATGGCATTTTTGATATAGGATAAGAATCGGAAGCTCGCCAAGACGTGAGTGGTCTGACGATGTGAACGCAAAAGCTTCCTGGAGGGGCGCTCCTGCAATTACAGGAGCGTCCCGATTGTCTTTGGCGCCTGCGGCACGCGAGCCTCACATTTCAGTGCGGCGTGAAAAGCGACCGTTCTGCTCTTGGCCTTCGGGTCTTCAACCCATACCAATTGGCGCAAGCCCCGGTGCGGCTCCGATCCGCGCCTGCTGGAATCGTGATTGCGGAGAAGACCAAATGAATACTCGTTCCCTGGCCGTCGCGGCCGTCATGTTGCCGATTCTCGGTGCCTGTACCGAGATGGCCGTCGACGAAGCCGGCGGTCCGCTCCCGGGCTTCGTGCAACTGCCGGAGAGCGTTGTCGCCCTGGCAGCTCCAAGCCAGGACCTGAACCGGGTCCGGATCGCGCCGGAAGACGGCTGCTACTGGTACCAGTGGAGCGGCCCGGTCGAGACCACCTTCCTGCCCCTTCGCAGCAACGATGGCCGTCCGATCTGCACCGTCGCGCAGGATGCGGGCGCGGCCCAGAGCTAGGGCCCGGGCCGTCTGGCCCTCCGGTCGCCGCACCGAGTTTTGCGGCGGGACGGTCGGAATTGTGAAAGAAGCGAGTGTTGCTGCGCTCGCAGGTCGCGTAACGACCGGACGTGCCGGCGCCTGTATCAAGGATGACCCGGCAAGGGCTGCGGACAGCAATTTCTTCCAACAAGTCCTCGAAAGACCTCAGGGCAATACGCTCGCCAAAAAAAACGCCGCCCCGCCGAGGCGAGGAGGCGCAGGGATCATCGGGATAAACCCCAGGCCGAAGGCGCCTGGGCCAACCATCGGCGATCAGCGCGGAGCGACATCAAGCGATGCCCTGCCCGCGCCGACAGCGCCACGGTATCAGCTTGCTGCTGTCACGAAATTCTCGCCCGGATGCAGCGTTGCCGTCGAGCCGGTGGCGACCTGGTCATAGAGCCCGATGATATGGGCCATCACCATGCGCACGCAGCCGGAGCTGGCGCGACTGCCGATGGAGCGCGAAAGCGGTGTACCGTGGATACGCAGGTAGGTGTCGCGATTGCCGACATAGAGATAGAGCGCCCGCGACCCGAGCGGGTTGCTGGGACCGCCCGGCTGACCGTCTGCGAATTTCTCGTAGATATGGGGTTCGCGCTCGACCATGGCGGCCGTCGGCGTCCAGGACGGCCATTTCGCCTTGCGTTGGATCGTGTAGGTGCCCGGCTCGTAGAGCCCGCCCCGCCCGATTGCGACACCGTAGCGGATCGCGGTCCCATCGTCCTGGACGTGGTAGAGATAGCGCGCGACAGCATCGACATGGATATCGCCCGGTGTCAGCCCGGAATGTGCCTCGACACGGCGCGGCAGGAAGCGCGGGTGCAGGCCCCAGGGGTTCGAGGTCGCGGGATCGAAATTGGCCGGCGTCACCTGCGCGTCCCAGGCCGACCATTGATCGGCGGCGGCAAAGACGGGCGAGGCAATCGGCTGCGAGAACAATGCGGCGGCCGAGATGACGAAATGACGTCGGCTCAACATGGTGTGGTCCCTTTCTCGGTCACGGGGATAACTGATCTACAGTCTTGTTGACCTACCCTTCTTTTTCCTATGGACCAATGATTCGTGCGGCAATGCACGGGATCGTGTGTTCAAGATGCCGCAGGATTCGCCGGGCACCAACGCCCAGTTGCGCAGGCATCTGCACCATTGCGGCCTCCTTGCGCAGGCACTTGCCGCACTGCAGCCCCCACCAGGTGCCGACGAGAGAGTGCGCCGCGAGAACCTTGTGATGGGGCGCGTCGAACGCTGCGAGCCAGTTCCTGCCAACACCGACCCGTTTCGCCAGGAGGGTATAGCTGAGGAGGGAGACGATCCAGGCCGGAACGAAGAGATGGTAGAAGGGGAAGATATTGAGAATGTCGAGCCCGAAGCCGACCGCCAGCGCAATCCACCAGCGGATCAGTGTCGGGACGTTCAGGCGGGCGCCGTTGAGCTTGAACCAGCAGGTTTTCAATCCCAGTCGAGGGTAGAGACGCCGTCCGGCGAAGACGATGCCGTTGATCGGGACAAGCAGCAGCCCGGCATGGGTCAGAAACGGCGGGAAGGAGCGGTAGATGACCGGGAAGCGGTTCTCCACCATGACAACCGCGCCGGGACCGGCACCATGCCGCCAGCGGTGAAAATGAACATCCGTCAGGGCGGGCAGATCGACGCAAACTCGCTCAGCACGTTGCAGCCGCAAGAGGGCAAGGAGCACCGCGATCAAGCTGGCGGAAGCCGCGATGAGAAGGAAAGCGGGTCGGATTGGGCATGACCTTTGGCGGGATGCCAAACAGCGCTCGCAGCGTCGTCGCCGAGACGGGGATCATCGCCGCGGAGGTGACCACGAAGATCAGCGCATTGGTGCGATTGTGAAGCTGCAAGAAGGTCTCGCCCAAGCTCGGCTTGCCCTGCGGGCAGATGCGTGCGCGGCCAAGGCAAGAGGCAACCGGAGCTGGCCGGAGCGGCCTCAAGCGGCGCGCAGACCGGCGTCCGCTGGCGTCTTTCCTGGACGCGCCGCGAAAAGGACCGATCCCGGCGCCGCGAGCCGGGTCGCGCCGAGCGTTACCAGCCGCGCACCGCTACCGAGCTTGAACCGGGCCAGGCCCGGCGTTGTCCGTGTGTCGATCAGATCCAGTTCGACCTGTTTGCAGCCTTGCCGCGCCAACCAGCGCTGCGCCTGCCACAGGAGCAGGTTATGCGCCCCCGACGCGCGCCCGTCCGGCCCCGACCAGCCGATATGATAGCTCGCGCTGGCGCCAAAGCGCAGGAAGAGCATCGCGGCGACGGTCTCGCCATCCCGCTCGGCGGTAAAGAGCCGCGCAGCACTGCGCCCGCCCTGCGCGATCCATGCGAGGGTGAACGCCTTCGGCAGCCGGCGATAGCGCCGCGCCCGGGCCTGCGCCTCCTCCCGCTCGAAAAGCCAATGCGCGGGATCGAGCGGCATCGGACCGTGACGCACCTCCAGCCCGGCCGCTTCCGCCCGGACCAGCCGGTTGCGCCATTTGCCATGCTGGCGGGCGCGCATCTCCGAGGCGCTGTCGCCAAGGTCAAGCACCGCGAAATGGCACGGCGTCATCGCCTTCAGCCAGCCACTGCGTTCCATCGGATCGGTCCCGCCGCATGGATCCGGCGTCACCGCGACAATGCGATGGCGCTTGCGCAGGAGAACAAGCAGGCGCATCAGCCCGTCGCGCCGGGTTTCCTCACAGACGCCCGGCGCCCAGACCGGCCCCCGCGACAGCAGCGCCGCCTGGCCGAGAAGCGGCACCGGCCGCTCCAGCACCTGCGCCGCGCCCAACAGCACATCCCCTGCCCCATTCAACATGTACCAGCGCAGGGTCGAACCAATCAGCGCGCAGGCCGCCCCATATGTCGGGTGCTGCTGCATCGGTGCCAGCACCCCGTCGGGAAGGCGCGGACATTCTGTCTCGATCCAATCGCTCATCATGGTCCGCATTAACACCCTGCAAACCTAAGGCGTGGTTAATGGCGGCATGAAACAGCCCCCGCCCCCGGTGCTCGGCATCGACGCCGCCCCGCCCCGCCCGACCTTTCGCAGCGCGCTCTGGCTTGCCTGCGCGCTCTCGGTCCCGGTTTTCCTGGTGCTGGGACTGCTGGAATTGCTTGTCCGGCTGGCGCTCTGAGCAGTTTTCCCTTTTCCTCCGGCAAGCCGCCCAGTAGAGCGAGTTTTCCCGGCAGACCGCCGATCCGTCATGCTCGCGCGAAAATCCCGCGGCAGGACAGGCGGCGCGGCAGGAGAGCAGAGCAGGAGACATCGCGTGGCGCATATCATTGTCGTCGGCAACGAGAAGGGCGGGTCGGGCAAGTCCACGACCTCGATGCATGTGGCAACGGCGCTGTCGCGAATGGGCCACCGGGTCGGCACGCTCGACCTTGACCTGCGCCAGCAGAGCCTCGGGCGCTATATCGAGAACCGCCGGGCTTTCTGCGCCAAGGAGGGCCACGCGCTCTCCATCCCGGACTATGTAAACCTGCCGGAGGTCGCCCCGGACGAGGTGCCGCAGGGCACCAATATCAACGACCACCGGCTGTCGCTGGCGGTTGAGGGCCTGGAGGCCGGCTCCGATTTCATCCTGATCGACTGCCCCGGTTCGCATACGCGCCTGAGCCAGCTCGCCCACGCCATGGCGGACACGCTGATCACGCCGCTCAATGACAGTTTCGTCGATTTCGATCTGCTCGCCCGGACCCGCCCTGAAGACGGCGCCATCCTCGGGCCCTCGGTCTATTCGGAGATGGTCTGGTCGGCGCGGCAGACGCGGGCGCAGGCGGGGCTGAAGCCGATCGACTGGATCGTGACCCGCAACCGGCTCGGCTCGCAGCAGATGCACAACAAGCGCAAGGTCGGCGAAGCGCTCGGCAAGCTCTCCAAGCGGATCGGGTTCCGCGTTGCGCCGGGCTTCAGCGAGCGGGTCATCTTCCGCGAGCTCTTCCCGCGCGGCCTGACGTTGCTGGACCTGCGCGATATCGGGACGGACCGGCTCAACCTGTCCAATATCGCCGCCCGCCAGGAGGTCCGCGACCTGATCAAGACATTGGCGCTGCCGGGCGTGAAGGTGACATTCTGAGCGCCGCCCCGGCTTGTTTCCAAGCCGAGAGGGCTGGTTTCAACGACAGGGTGGCAACAGGTCCAGCGCCGTGCGACCGGCTGGAAATCGCGCCATCGGGGCCCCCGCTTCACCGTCAAGCGGGCACCGGAAAGACCTGAGATCGACCTCTGCCTGGCGACAGCACGGTCGCGTCTGGCGCGTTGGCTGGGCGGCACGACACACGCATCCCGTGCACGTTTTGGGACCGTGACGGGGGCCCACGCGCGCGCGACGCTCCGCCAATCATTCTGTTGAAAGATGCCCTACAGCCGCTTAAAGATCAGTCATTTGCGGCCACTTCTCGTTTCAGGACCTCGCCCCATGAACCACGTGCGCACCAACTCAAACGATGCGAGAGGGACTTCCGGCGGTCCGGCCGGGAATTTCGAGCTCGATGTTCTTTCCCTGTTTCGAACCCTTTGGTACGGGAAATGGCTGATCCTGTTCGGGATTCTCCTGTGTGGTATTCTCGGGGGCTATTACGCCTTCGTGGTCGCCGAGGAACGCTTCCGGACCGCAGCCATCGTCGAAGTCATCTCCGACGATGTCTCGCCAATCAATTTCGACAATCTTCTCTCCGGCTCGTCGACCGACAGCGCGACCCTGAACACCGAGATCGAGAATATCAAGTCGCGCGAGCTGGCCGAGAAGGTCGCCATCCGGCTCGACCTGATCGAAGACCCCTATTTCAACAAGGCGCTGCAGGAAAAATCGGATTTCTCGAAGACGCTGCGGGCGACGCTCGCACGGCTTCGCGGCAAGGAGGAAGGAACAACGCGGACACCGGAGGAGGTCGAGGCCTATCAGTTCCGCGAGACGGTCAACGAGCTGCGCGACACCCTGACGGTCATGAACGAGTTCGACACCTACCTGTTCAAGATCTCCGCCACCGCGAACACCCCGGAACGCGCCGCCGACATCGCCAACTCCCTTGCCAATGTCTATATCGAGCAGCAGCTTGACGACAACGCCACCGACGCCCAACAGGCGATCAGCTGGCTGTCGGAGCGGGCGCGCGAGCTTGAAGAGGAGGTCCGCCAGAAGGAGCGCGAGATCACCGAGCTGCAATCGGAGACCGACCTGGTCAACCGCGACTCGCTCGAGGTTCTCAACCTGCAGACGAAAAAGTTCCGGGAAAGGCTGGCCGAGCGCGAGGCCGATCTCGAACAGGGGCGCGAGGTCGTCAGCGCTCTCGAAGCGGCGCGGGAGAGCGGCAGCAAGGCGCAGATCCGGGAGGCTTTCGCCGATTTCACCCTCGACCGGATCGCCCAGCCGCTCGAAGAGGACCTGTCCGGGGACCCTGACGCAAAGGCGGCCCTCCTGCGACGGATGGAGACGCTGATCCTGGCGGAGCAGAACAAGGTCAACCGCGCCAATGATGAAATCCTCGCCCTGTCGCGGTCGCTCACGAGCCTCGAGCTTCAGCTGGGGCAGCAGAATACCGACCTGCAACGGCTCGAACAGATGCAGCGCGAGCTGGAGGTCACGGCCGATCTCTACCAGACCTTCCTGACCGGCATGCAGGAGGCAACTGTCCAGCTCGGGCTGGTGCGCGCGGAAGCCCGCATCATGTCTGCCGCGCTGCCGCCGCTGCGCCCGGTCTCGCCGCGCCGGCTGAGAATTCTTGCGGCATCGCTCCTGATCGGCGCCTTCGTCGCCTCTGGATTCCTGTTGCTCCGGGAGGCGACCCAGAGCGGGCTGCGTTCGGGCGACGAGCTCGAGGCGGCCACCGGCCGGCCCGTGCTCGGCCAGATCCCGAGACGCGCCTCGCGCCGCCGGGTCCAGGTGATCGACTATGTCGCCAAGCGCCCGACCTCCGCCATGGCCGAGGCGGTCCGGAACCTGCGGACCTCCATCGTCATGTCGCAGGAGGGCGACCCGCCAAAGGTGATCCTGACCACATCCGCCGTGCCCAGCGAGGGCAAGACAACCGTGTCGCTGCTGCTGGCGCAGAACTATTCCGGCCTTGGCAAACGCGTCCTGCTGATCGAATGCGACATCCGCCGCAACATCTTCAACGAGTACTTCGTCAACGAATCCGGCACCGGCATCATGACCGTGCTCGAAGGCAAGCAGACCCTCAAGGACGTGGCCACCTATAACGAAAAGCTGGGCGCCTATGTGCTGCGGGGGCAGGAAACCAGGGCCAACCCGGCCGACCTCTTCTCCTCGGATGCCTTCACCGCGCTCATCCAGCAGGCGCGCGAAGACTACGACGTGGTGCTGATCGATTCCGCGCCGGTCCTGGCCGTGCCGGACGCCCGGATCATCGCGCGCCACATGGATGCCATCCAGCTGGTCGTGCGCTGGAACCACACGCCGAAGTCGCAGGTCCTCGAGGCGCTGCGCCAGATAGAAATGACCGGCAACCGGGTCTCCGGCGTTATCCTGTCCCAGGTCGATCCGAGAGGAATGAAACGCTACGGCTATGGCAAGGGCTATGGCTACGGCTATGCCGATTACAACAAGTATTACAAATCCTGACCCCACATGAAGCCCCCCCGGGGCGGAACGGCGCCGTTCGGCGTGTCCCGGGTGACCTTCGTCAAGCCCACGCTGCACCAGATGCGGGAAGACACTGAGCCTTGCGATTTCTGCGAAAGAGCCTCGACACCGATTCCCGTGACCTGATCACGCATGCCGGGATGGCCTTCCTCCTGCGCGGCGCGGGCGCGGTGCTCGCCTTCGGCTTCAACGTGGCCATCGGCCGGACATTCGGCGCCGAGGGGACAGGCCTGTTCTTTACCGCGCTGGCCATGGTGATCCTGCTCTCGGCGATCTCGCGGCTTGGGCTCGACAACGCGATGCTCCGCCATATCGCCGCCTCAGCCGCCATTCCGGACTGGGCCCGCGTCAACGGTGTCTTCCGCATCGGCATGCGCAGCGCGGCCCTGGCCAGCCTTGCACTTGCCGCCGCCCTGGCCGGGCTGGCCGCGCCTTTGTCCGAACGGCTGTATGACACGCCCGAACTGACCCGCCCGATGCAACTCATGAGCCTTGGCATTGTCAGCTTCTCGATGATGATGCTGCTCTCCGAAAGCCTCAAGGGGCTGGGCCGGATCCCGCAGGCGATGCTTGTCTCCGGCGTGCTCTGGCCGCTCTTCGGCATCCTGCTCGTCTGGCCGCTCGCGCAGGCCTTCGGCCCCGACGGCGCCAGCCTCACCTATGTCCTGGCAACCGCCGCCGCGGCGCTCTGCGGCGGGCTGATGTGGCGCCGCCAGCGGGTCGAGATCCCGTCCGACAGCAGCGTCGGCCCGGAGCTCTGGACCTCCGCCCGCCCGCTCTGGGCGATGGCGATCATCACCACGGGCATCCTGCCCTGGGCGCCGATCCTGCTGCTCGGCATCTGGGGCAGCGCCGGCGAAACCGGCCTGCTCGGCGTCGCGACCCGGGTTGCCAATCTCGTCGCCTTCTTCCTCGTTGCCGTCAACAACGTGCTGGCGCCGAGATTCGCGGCCCTCTTCCAGAAGGGCGAGACCGCGCGCATCCGGCTCCTGGCCCGTCGCTTTGCCCTTCTGACGGCGCTCGCCGCCTCGCCACTGCTGCTGGCGCTGATCCTTGCCGGAGACCACGTCCTCGCGCTGTTCGGCCCCGAATTCACCGAGGCCGCAACGATCCTCGCCATCCTCGCCATCGGCCAGGCCTTCAATGCCGCCACGGGCTCGGTCGGCGTGCTGCTGATGATGACGGGCAACGAGCGCGCCGTGCGCAACGGCGCCCTGCTCGCCGCCGGCATCATCCTGGCAGCCTCGCTCCTGCTGATCCCCGCCCTGGGTGCGGTCGGCGCCGCCATCGCCGCCTCGGGCGCGGTGATCGCAATGAACGTCTTTTCAGTTGTAATGGTCCGGCGAAAGCTTGGATTCCTGGTGCTGCCATGGATCCGCTGACCTGTCCGGGGACACGGACCGCCCCGTTCTCACGAGTGTCTGCTTCCACTGCTCTGGAGATACGCGATGCGCATCCTGCTTGCTCATAACAACTACACGATCCAGGGCGGGGCCGAGGTCTTCTTCCATGAGGTCGGGCGCGTGCTGGAAGCCCATGGCCACCAGGTGCTTCGCTTTTCGGCCGCCGAGCCCGGACTCGAGGGCGTCCCCCATGCCGAGACATTTCCCGAGGCCGCGGATTACAAGTCCGGTTCGCTGTTGGCGCGCGCCCTGCAGCTGCCAAAGATGATCTACAATCGGGAGGCGAAAGCCGCCTTTGCCCGGGCGATCCAGCGCTTCAAGCCGGATGTCATCCACGCCTTCGCGATCTACATCCAGCTGACGCCATCGATCCTCGACGCGGCCCGGGAAGCCGGCATCCCCGTCGTGATAAGCTGCAACGATTACAAGCATATCTGCCCGAACTACAAGCTGTTCCATCACGGGCATATCTGCGAGGACTGCAAGGGCGGGCGCTTCCGAAAAGCGTTCACCAACCGCTGTTGTCACGGCTCCGCCGCCATCAGCGCGGCAAGCATGGCGGAAGCTTATGTCCACGAATGGATGAATGTCTGGCGCAAGAACGTCTCGATGTTCCTCTTCGCGAGCCGCTTCATGGCCGGCAAGACGCTCGAATTCTGGGGAGAGGACACGGTCCGGATCGGCTACCTGCAAAACCCGTTCGATGCCGACAAATACCATGTCGACGCGCATGTCGGCGATTACATGCTCTATTTCGGGCGCCTGATCGACGAGAAGGGGGTCGACACCCTTGCCGATGCGGCCGCGCTCTGCCCGGATATCCCGGTTGTCATTGTTGGCGACGGGCCGGACCTTGAGAAGCTCGAAGGACGGGCGCGGGAGCTGGACAACCTGCGCGTCGTCGGGCCGGCCTGGGGCGACGAGCTGGCGAAATGGCAGCAGGGCGCCCGCGCCGTCGTCGTGCCCTCGATCTGGCACGAGAACTTCCCCTACGTGATCCTGCAGGCTTTCGCGGCCTCGAACCCGGTGATCGGGACCCGCCGCGGCGGCATCCCCGAACTGATCGGAGCCGGCCCGCATGGCTGGACCTATGAAGCGGGCGATGCCGCCGCGCTGGCCGCGCTGATGCGCGAGGTTCGCGACACGCCCGATGCGCAGATTGCCCAAATGGGGGCCGCAGCGTGCAGCTATACACGCCTTTCTTTCTCGGATGACGCGATTTATGAACGTCTGCAGGAAATATACGAACAGGTAATCACGTGAAGATCCTAATCCTGGGGGGCAGCGGTTTCATCGGCTCCCACATCGTGGACCAGTTACTAGAACAGGGTCATGGGATCAGGGTGTTCGATCGCTCCCGGGAGCGGTTCCGGCCGACGCCGGCCGGGATCGAGTTCGTCGCCGGGGACCTCTCCGACACTTCCAGCCTGATCGAGGCGCTGGAGGGGGTCGACATGGTCTTCCATCTCGTCAGCACCACGGTTCCGGCCACCGCCAACATGGATCCGATCGCCGATATCCGCGGCAACCTGATCACCACGGTGCGGCTGCTGGAACTGATGCGGGCCCAGGACGTGAAGCGGCTGCTGTATCTCTCCTCCGGGGGAACGGTCTACGGCATTCCGAAATGCGACCCGGTCCCCGAGACCCATCCGCTGGCACCGATCTCCTCCTACGGGATCGTCAAGGCCACGGTCGAGAGCTTCATCCGGATGGAAAGCGAGCAGCACGGCCTCCGCGCGGTGATCCTGCGCCCGTCCAACCCTTTTGGCCCCCGGCAGGGGCATGGCGGGGTGCAGGGCGTGATCGGCACCTTCATGCGGCAGCTGGCGCATGGCGAGACGATGAAACTCTGGGGCGACGGCAGTGTCGTGCGGGACTTCATCCATGTCCGCGACCTCGCCCGCCTCTGCCTCGCCTGCGCCGAACAGGACATCACCGGCACCTTCAATGCCGGGTCCGGGCAAGGCCACTCGATGCGGGAGATCATCGACAGCATCTCCAGGGTGTCGGGCCTGCCGGTCAAGCCGACCGTCCGCCCCGGCCGCGCCATCGACATCCCCCGGATCGTGCTTGATATCGCCGCCGCCCGCGAGACCCTGGGCTGGCAGCCGCGCATCTCCTTCACCGACGGCCTGCGGGAAAACTGGGAATGGGTCCTGCGGCAACGGGATGCGGTGTCATGACATCGCTCTCAGCGCAGCGCATGCTGATCGTCGCGGGCGAACCCAAGGCCGGGACGACCTCTCTGTTCGACTGGCTTGCCGCGCATCCCGATATCTGTGCTGCGACCCTGAAGGAGACGCGCTTCTTCCTCGATCCAGACTACCCGCTGCCGCGCCCGAAGGGGTTCTCGGGCGACAACCTCGACGCCTATTCCCGGCTGTTCGCCGACCGAGGCGCAGCGGTCTGGCTCGAGGCAACCCCGGACTACATGTATTGCGAGACCTTCCGGCACGCCGCGGCGCATCTGCCGGAGGCGCGCGCGGTCGTGCTCCTGCGCGATCCGGTGGACCGCCTCCTCTCGGCCTTCCGCTTCTTCCGCGAGCGCGGATTGCTCGGCTCGGACCCCTCCTTCGATGACTGGATTGCACGACAGGCCGAGAAGGGCGTCGCCCCGGACACGCCGGTCGAATTCCGCGCGCTGGATCACTGCGACCTCGGCAGATACCTGCCGCCGCTGCGGGCCGCGTTCGGGCCGCGCCTGCTCGAGATCGGATTTGACGAGCTGAAATCGGACCCGCAGGCGGTGCTCGACCGCGTCTGCAAACATGCCGGCCTCGCGCCGCTGCCGCCTGACGCCGCGCGCTTCGCCGTCAGCAACCGCACGACCCGCGCCCGGCACCAGGGCGCCACGCGCGGCTTCAACAAGCTGCACCGTTCGCTCTCACAGAAGACGCTCGCTTCGCCGAAGCTGCGGGCCGCGCTCCGGCCGGTCGCGCGCATGATCCGGCGCGCGCTCGTTTCCGACGCGCCGCCCGAAACGATCCGGCCCGATGCGCGGAGCCTCGAGATCATCCGCCACCATGCCACGGCGCCGGAGCCTGAACGGGACGCGACATGCCAGACCAGCGTGTGATCTTCGTCGTCGGCAACAGCCGTTCGGGCACAACCATGACCGGCCGGATGTTCGACCGTCACTCCGACGTGCATTGCTTCCAGGAGCTCCATTTCTTCGAGCAGATGCTGGAGACGGACGGCATCCGGGCAGCCGGGGACTGGCCCGAAGACAGGCTGCTGGCCATGCTGGAGCGCCTGCTCACCTCGGAACGCGAGGTGCTGTTCGCCCCGGTCGTGCCCGGGCGATATGGCGAAGACGCGCGCGCGATCCTGAAGACCTGCCCGGCCCGCGATCCGGTATCGGTCTACGGCGCCTTCCTCCAGGCCGAGACGGTGCGCGAGGGCGCCAGCCGCCCCTGCGAGCAGACACCGCGCTATCTCTTCCAGGCCGAGGAGATCCTCGATGCCTTCCCGGACGCCCGCATGCTCTGTCTCGTGCGCGATCCGCGCTCGGTGCTGCTGTCGCAGAAGAACAAGTGGCGGCGGCGCAAGCTGGGCGGCTCCAACATGCCGGCCTTCTGGGCCTTTCGGGCCTGGGTCAACTACCATCCCTACACGATGTCGAAGATGTGGGTCTCGGCGAGCCGGCGGGCCCGGCGCCTGCAGGCGCATCCGCGTTTCCTCGCGATCCGTTTCGAGGATCTTGCCAGCGCGCCCGAGCAGATGCTGCGAAAGATCTGCGACCATGCCGGGCTGAGCTACGAACCTGCAATGCTCGAGATCGAACAGATCGGCTCTTCGACCGGCGAAGACCGCCCCGACAGGCGCGGCATCGATCCCGGCCGGATCGACGCCTGGCAGACGGGCGGGCTGAGCAATGGCGAGATCGCGCTCTGCGAGAAGGTCGCGCGGACGGAAATGGCCGATTGGGGCTACGTGCCGGACGGTCGTCGCCTGTCTCCCGTGGTCCAGGCGCTCCAGATGGCCAGCTTTGTCTTCAAATCCATTACCGCATTGCTATTGAACGCCCGGCGCAGCAAGAACCTGATCAAAACCATACGCAGCCGCTTTTTTTCCTGAGCAGAATGCGACAGACAGCAGATAGAGCGACACCTTCCTGACAGAGCCATGGTAGCCCAGATAGACAGTCAATACATTCGGACCCGGCCCTCTCGGCTCTGGCCGCGCCTGCTCAGCTACGGCCTGTTCGAAGGCCGGCCGCTGACAACCAGGGGCCAGTGGGTCAACCCGCTGGTCTTTGCCCTGTTTGCGATGGAACGCCGCCTGCCGCAGCTCAAGAACGCGGAGGCGCCGACCTTCATCCTCGGCGCCGGGCGCAGCGGGACAACGATCCTCGGCATCCTGCTCTCGATGCATGGCAAGGTCGGGTTTCTCAACGAGCCCAAGGCGATGTGGCACGCAGCGCTCGAAGGCGGAGAGGACCTGATCGGCAGCTATGATCGCGGCGCCGCCCGCTACCGGCTCGACGCGCAGGACGCGACGCCGGAGGTGATCGGGGCGATGCACCGGTTTCACGGCGCCTATCTGCGGGCCAGCTTTTCCAGCCGCGTCGTCGACAAATATCCCGAGCTGATCTTCCGCCTCCCCTTCGTGCGCGCGGTGTTTCCGGACGCGAAGTTCCTGTTCATCGCCCGTGACGGCTGGGATACCTGCGGCTCCATCGAGGGCTGGTCGGACCGGCTCGGCGTGGAGACGGGCGGCGAGGTTCATGACTGGTGGGGCGCCGACAGCCGCAAGTGGCGGCTGCTGGTCGAGCAACTGGTGCCCGAGCATCCCGATCTCGCCCCGCATGCCGCCGCTATGCTCGACTGGACCTCCCAGACCCAGCGCGCCGCGGTCGAGTGGATCGTCACCATGCGGGAAGGCTTCAGACAGGCCCGGCAAGCGCCGGAGAGCGTCCTGCACATCCCCTACGAGGCGCTCTGCGCGGACCCGCGCGGCTGGATGGGACGAATTGCCGGCTTCATCGGCCTTCCCGACGACGAGGTCTTCCTGTCCTATGCAGAGCAGACGCTCTCGAGCGCGGAGTCCAGGCCGCCCTTTCAGCTGGAGCCCTGCCTGGAAGCTCCGTTCGCCACGACGATGCAGATGCTTGGATACCAGGACAGGATGGCATGAGCGACGAGACGACATTGCGGATCGCCATCATCGGCACGGTCGGGCTGCCGGCGAGCTATGGCGGCTTCGAGACGCTGGTGGAGAATCTCGTCGACTATCACCGCCGGAGCGATGCGCCCGAGGCGCTCGCGGTCTATTGCAGTTCCAAGGCCTACGAGACCCGCGCCGAGCGCTATCTCGACGCCGAGCTGCGCTATGTTCCGCTCAACGCCAACGGGGCGCAGAGCATTCCCTATGACATGTGGTCGATGCTCTCCGCGGTCTGGCGCGGCTGCGACGCGATCCTGGTGCTCGGGGTGTCCGGGTCCCTGCTGCTGCCGTTGATCCGCCTGGTATCGCGGGCGCGGATCGTCACCAATATCGACGGGATCGAGTGGAAGCGCGACAAGTGGGGGCGCCTGCAACGCTTCATTCTCAAGGCAAGCGAACGAATGGCGGTGCGGATGTCGCATGAGCTCATCGCCGATAACGGCGCCATCGCGGAATATGTGTCGGAGGCCTATGGCACCGAATGCGCGGTGATCGCCTATGGCGGCGACCATGCCATCCGGACAGAGGCCCGGCCGCTGACCGAGATCGAGCTTCCGGAACGCTACGCCTTCAATGTCTGCCGCATCGAGCCGGAAAACAACGTCCACCTGATGCTCGAAGCCTTCGCGCAGAGCACAGATTTCCCCCTGGTCTGTGTCGGCAACTGGGACCGCTCCGCCTACGGGATCGACCTCAAGGCCCGCTATGCGGACGCGCCCGGCATCCGCATTCTCGACCCGATCTACGATACCGGCAAGCTCAGGACATTGCGGGCCGGGGCCTCGGCCTATATCCACGGCCATTCGGCCGGTGGCACCAACCCGTCGCTGGTCGAGATCATGCATTTCGGCGTGCCGGTCCTTGCCTTCGACTGCCCCTTCAACCGGCATTCGACCGACAACCGGGCGCTGTTCTTCTCGACGGCCGAACAGCTGCGCGACCAGATCGAAACGGTCCCCGGCGCGCGCCTGGCCGAGGTCGGCGCGGCGATGCGCGAGATTGCACGGGCCCGCTACACCTGGGACGTAATCGGTGCGGCCTATTTCACCCTTCTTCGAAAGACCTCCGGGGCGGACCTGCCGCTGGCGGAAGCAAATTCCCTACCAAAGGACTGACGACATGAAACAGCGCAAAGGCATTATTCTCGCCGGCGGCTCCGGGACGCGGCTCTACCCGATCACCATCGGCGTCTCCAAGCAACTGCTGCCGATCTATGACAAGCCGATGATCTATTACCCGCTCTCGGCCCTGATGCTCACCGGCATCCGCGAGATCTGCATGATCACCACGCCGCAGGACCAGGAACAGTTCAAGCGCACGCTCGGCGATGGCAGCCAGTGGGGCCTGGAGCTGACCTATATCACCCAGCCTTCCCCGGACGGCCTGGCGCAGGCCTACCTGCTGGCCGAGGCGTTCCTCGACGGCGCGCCGTCCACCATGGTGCTGGGCGACAACATCTTCTTCGGCCACGGTCTGCCGGACCTGCTGCGCGCCGCCGATGCCAAGGCCGTGGGCGGTACGGTCTTCGGCTACCAGGTCGCCGATCCGGAGCGTTATGGCGTTGTCGGTTTTGCCAAGGACGGCACGGTCAACGCGATCGTCGAGAAACCCGAGGTGCCACCATCCCACTACGCCGTGACCGGCCTCTATTTCCTGGACGAAACGGCGCCCGAACGCGCCCGGACTGTGAAGCCCTCGCCGCGTGGCGAGCTGGAGATCACGACGCTGCTGGAGATGTATCTCGCCGAGGGCACGCTGGGCGTCCAGCAGATGGGCCGGGGTTTTGCCTGGCTCGACACCGGGACCCACGGATCGCTGCTCGATGCCGGCAATTTCGTCCGCACCCTCTCCGAGCGCCAGGGCCAGCAGGTCGGCTGCCCCGAGGAGATCGCCCATGAGCAGGGCTGGATCGACGATGCCGCCCTGGCCGAACGCGCCGAGATGTTCCGCAAGACGGCCTACGGACGTTACCTGCGTGGGCTGATCGACAACTGAGACCACATCCGGTGGCGGTACGGACCGCTGCCGGCTTCCTCCCGTCCCACGCGGATCGGGGAGCGTCGCCAGCGTTCGCTGGAAGTCCAGCATGCGGACGCAGCGGACCTTGGCTGCGGGCGCAAAGAGAACAACGCGAGCCGTGCCAGCGCCTGCCCGTGGGATGGCGCAGCACCATCCGTGGTCTGCACCTTATTCCGGCCAAATCCGAAGTAGATCTGAACGTTGCGCATGGATGAGAAAGCGCCAGCCCGCCGGGACGGGCAGGCGCTGGCACGGCGGCTTCGCCTTGGTTCCGTGCCAGTCGGCGCCCGGTTTCAATGTGCCCTGCCGGCGTATCTCCCAGAAAGACCGCCCTGCTAAAGCGACACCCCGTAATACTCGCGATACCACCGCACGAAACGCGCCACACCCTCGCGGAAGGGCGTTTCCGGCCGGTATCCGGTCAGGTTCTTGAGCAGCGTCGCATCGGCCCAGGTCGCCGGGACATCGCCCGTCTGCATCGGCATGTAGTTGCGGATCGCGTCCCGTCCGAGTTCCGTCTCGATCGCCTCGACGAAATCGAGCAGGCGCACCTTGTCCGAATTGCCGATATTGACGACCCGGAAGGGCGCGGCCGGCGAGAGGCTGTCCTGCTCCACACGTGTCTCCTCGCCGCCCGGTACGGCGTCGATCAGGCCGCGAATGCCCCGCACCAGATCGGCGACATAGGTGAAATCCCGATACATGTCGCCGTTGTTGTAGATGTCGATCGGCTGTCCCTCGATGATCCCGCGTGTGAACTTGAACAGCGCCATGTCGGGGCGCCCCCAGGGGCCGTAGACGGTAAAGAAGCGGAACATGGTCACCGGCAGGTCGTGGATATGGGCCCAGGAATGGCCCATCGCCTCATTGGCCTTCTTGGTGGCCGCGTAGATCGTGAGCTGGCTGTCGGCCTTGTGCTGCTCCGAATAGGGCATCTCGGTATTGGCGCCATAGACCGAGGAGGTGGAGGCCATCAGCAGGTGGTCGACACCGGCCGCGCGGGCGCATTCCATGACATTGAATGTGCCGACGATATTGGCGTCGATATAGGAGCGCGGGTTCTCCAGGCTGTAGCGCACGCCGGCCTGGCCCGCGAGATGGACGATCACATCCGGATTGAACGCCTCGACCGCCTGCGACAGCGCCTCCATGTCCTCGAGCCGGGCTTCCGTCGCCGAGAACGCCGCATGCTGGGCCAGCATCGCGTGCCGGTCCTGCTTGAGCCGGACATCGTAATAGTCGGTCATGCCGTCATAGCCGGCGACCGCCCAGCCTTCCTGCAACAGCAACTCCGCGAGGTGGAAACCGATGAAACCTGCGGTTCCGGTGATGAAGGCGCGTCTCAAGGCTCTCTCTCCCCCAGTTGTCCACTGCGTCCGGCCAGGCCGGTGCCCCGTTCCCTACGCCGTCGCAAGCGCGGTATAGGAGAGCCCCAGAACTGTCCAGCCCACAGCAGCCCCGCGAGGGGGCCCGAAGACCGCATCGCATTGCCATTCTGCCCGGCGCGGAAATGCTGTAATGGCAGGAGGAAAAATCCGGAGACGACATGGCAGAGTCCCCCCAACGCCCTCCCCTTCTCAGCCCGGACACCCTGCGCTGGAGCGCGCTTGTCCTCGTGACGGTTCTGATAACGCTGATGTTTTTCGGCATGATCAAGTCATTCCTGATCTCGCTCTTCATGGCGGCCATCGTCGCCGAACTCACCCGCCCCCTCTTCCGCCGCATCCGCGACGCCCTGGGCGGACGGCGCAACCTTGCCAGCGCCATCACGCTCGTGCTGATCCTCGTCCTGGTCATTCTCCCGGTCACGCTGGTCGCAAGCGCCGCCGCCGAACAGGCCTTCGCGCTCTCCCGTTCCGTTGTCTCCATCGTCAACCGCGTCACAGAGAATGCCGTGGATATCGAGATCCCCGAATGGGTCCCCTACCGGACGGATCTCGACAATTTCGGTCCCGAGGTCGCCAACAAGATCGCCGATCTCGTCACCGCACTCGCCCGGTACACGGTCACCACGCTCTCGCAGGTGACACGTGGCACCGCCCGCTTCTTCCTGGACACCTTCATCTTCCTCTACGCCCTGTTCTTCTTCCTGCAGATGAACACGCCGGTGATGAAGCAGATCCTGCGTTTCACCGGCCTGGCGCCCGCCACGCAACGCAAGATCGCCGACCGCGCGATCTCCGTCAGCCGCGCCACCATCAAGGGCACGCTGGTGATCGGGATCGTCCAGGGGGTGCTGGGCGGGTTTGGCTTCTATGCCGCCGGGATCGAGGGCGCGACCTTCTGGGGTGTGGTCATGGGAATCGTGTCGATCATCCCCGGTATCGGCCCCAGCCTCGTGCTGACGATCGGCGTCATCTACCTCGCCGCGATCGGCGAGACCGGCCCGGCCATCGGGCTGGCGCTCTGGGCCGGCCTCGTTGTCACCACCATCGACAATATCCTGCGCCCCATCCTCGTCGGCCGCGACACCCAGATGCATGATATCCTGATCCTGGTCAGCACGTTCGGCGGGCTGGGCATGTTCGGCGCCGTCGGGCTGATCCTCGGCCCCGTCGTCGCCGGTCTCTTCGTCACCATCTGGTCCACCTTGTCGGATACGCTCACCGAGCCCGAGGCCACGCCAGAGCCGGGGGCGTCGGGGATTGGCGGCCCCCCCGCCTAGCCGGCGCGCAGATGTCTCATGGCCGGGCGACAGGCGCTTTCAACCTGGTCCCGTGCCATCAACGCCGCTCCCGACGCGCGCGAAGCGCGCGCCCGGCCCAACCGTTTCGAGAGCATCTGCGATGCGAGCGAAACCGGCGGGAGGCCGTCCCGACCGGTCAGATTCGCTGCCATGTCGCTGTTTTTCGCCCCCCTTTCGAGAAAAATACCCAGAACTACGCAACTCCATTTCAAATACGCTCCGCCTCCCGCAAGAAAAATTCGCCACATGTGGTGGTTTGGGGGTTTGATCTCGCTCCTGAAACCCATAAGTAATTCCGGAAGCCATAGGTTCAGGCAGCCGGGCCCCGCCCGGGCGCCCGCAGTCAGGGAGACAAACAATGCTGAACAATATCGGCCCCATGGGCCTGCTGCTGATTGCCGTCGTCGTGATCGTGCTCTTTGGCCGGGGCAAGGTTTCCTCGCTGATGGGCGAGGTCGGCAAGGGCATCACCGCCTTCAAGAAGGGCGTGAACGAGGGCAAGGAAGAGATCGAACAGGAAAAGGTCGAAGCCGCCCGGGACGTCACCCCCGAGGAAGAGCCCGAGAAGGACAAGGTCTGATCGTCTTCACCCCGACGGTGACTGTGACCGGACCCAAGGCAAGGCTGACCTGCGATGCTTGATCTCGGATGGACCGAATTGCTGCTGATCGGCATCGTGGCGCTGATCGTTGTCGGCCCGAAAGAGCTGCCGATGATGTTCCGCACCCTCGGCAAGTTCACCGCGCGGCTGCGCGCCATGGCCCGCGACTTCTCGCGCGCGATGGAGGAAGCCGCCGACGAGGCCGGGGTCAAGGATGTCGCCAAGGATCTCCGAAAGGCAACCAACCCGAAAGCGATGGGTCTGGATGCGCTCAAGGACGCCGTCGATTTCGACGAGATCGACCCGTTTGGCGAGAATGACGACAAGGATGCGACGTCCAAATCCGGCGCCTCCGCCAGCGGTCCCGAGACCCAGCCCCTGAGCGAAGAGCGCGCCGAGGCCGCTCAGAAGATCCGCGAAAGCGCCGCCGCCAAGGCAACCGCGCGACTGGAGGCCGAAGCCGCCGCCCGCGCCGAGGCCGAAAGCCAATCCGCGCCCGAGCCTTCCGAGGCTTCGGACGCCGACCCCTCCAAGGCATGAGCGAGAGCCGCATGAGCGACCGCCCCGAAGAAGAAATCGAAGACAGCTCCGCCCCGCTGATCGAGCATCTCGCGGAACTGCGCACGCGGCTGATTCACTCGGTGCTGGCCTTTGTCGTGGCCATGATCGCCTGTTTCACGGTGGCCGAGCCGATCCTGAACTTCCTCGTCGAGCCGATCGCGGACATCCTGCGCGCCCGCGGCGAGAACCCGCAGCTGATCTTCACGGCCCCGCAGGAGAAGTTCTTTGTCCTGATCCGGATCTCGATGATCTTCGGTCTGGCACTCTCCTTCCCCTATATCGGCTACCAGATGTGGCGCTTCATTGCGCCCGGCCTCTACAAGTCGGAAAAGAACGCCTTCCTGCCCTTCCTGATCGCCTCCCCGGTGCTCTTCACGATGGGCGCGTCCTTCGCACATTTCGTCGTCACGCCGCTGGCCATGAACTTCTTCATCGGTTTCTCCGATGCGATCCCGGCCCTCACCGCCATGCTGACCGGCGAGAACATCCCTGCGGATGTCGAGAATGCCGAGCTTCGGACCGTCTTCCTCGGCTCCGTCCGCGAAAGCCTCGATCTGTCGCTCAAGTTCATCATCGCTTTCGGCCTGTGCTTCCAGCTTCCGGTTCTTCTGACGCTGATGGGCAAGGCCGGGCTGGTCTCCGCCGAGGGTCTGCGCAACGTCCGCAAATGGGCCGTTGTCGGCATCCTCACCCTCGCCGCCCTCGTGACACCACCCGACGTGGTGACCCAGGTCATCCTCTTCACCGTGGTCTACGCGCTTTACGAGGTGTCGATCTTCCTCGTCACCCGCGTCGAGAAGAAGCGCAATGCAGAGCTGCGCGAGATGGGCCTGATGGATGACGAGGAAGACGGGGACACAAAAGAAGGCAGCGCCTGATGGATTTCACGGCCGAGGAACTGGACCGCATCGCCGCCGCGCTGGAGCGCATGGCGCCGCCGCCCGCTGCCACGCCGGAGTTCGACAACGCCGAGGCCTTCGTCTGGCAGACCGCCCCGGACCGGCTTGCCCCGGTCGCCGAGGTCAATCGGGTCGATCTCTCGCTGTTGCTCGGCATCGAGCGCGCAAGGGACATCCTGCTGGAAAACACGCTGCAATTCGCCAAGGGGCTGCCGGCCAACAACGCGCTTCTCTGGGGCGCGCGCGGCATGGGCAAGTCCAGCCTTGTCAAGGCGGTCCATGCCGAGATCCAGGCGCGCGGCGAGGACCTCAAGATCGTCGAGCTCCAACGCGAAGACCTGCCGACAATCCAGCGTCTGCTGACGCTCCTGCGCACGGCCCCGAAGACGCGGTTCCTGCTCTTCTGCGACGACCTTTCCTTCAGCCACGACGACCAGCATTACAAGTCGCTGAAAGCCGTGCTTGATGGCGGCATCGAGGGGCGCCCCGAAAACGTGCTCTTCTACGCAACCTCCAACCGCCGCCACCTGATGCCGCGCGACATGATCGAGAATGAGCGCAGCTCGGCGATCAACCCCTCCGAGGCGGTCGAAGAGAAGGTTTCGCTGTCGGATCGCTTCGGCCTCTGGCTCGGATTCCACCCCTGCACGCAGGATGAGTATCTCGCGATGATCCGAGGCTATTGCGACGCCCATGGTGTCGATATCGACGACGCCACGCTGCGCGCCGAGGCCATCGAGTGGCAGGCCACGCGCGGCGCCCGCTCCGGCCGCGTCGCCTGGCAGTATTTCACCGATCTCGCGGGACGGCGGGGCGTCAGCCTCTGAGCGCCTGGCCGGCTGCGCGCCAGGCCGCGTCGATCTCGTCGATCCTGTCCAGGTCGAAAGCCTCCTGTTGGTGCCAGTAGCGCCCATCTTCGACGAAATACCCCGCAGCGCGCTCGAGCTCTTCAGCGTGTGCAATCTCCTGCTCGGGCAAGGGGCTCGGAGGCGCGCAGGCCGCAAGTCCGGCCAGCCCGCTGCGCGGAAAGACCAGCCGGCTCTCGCCACCTGACAGGTTCACACAGGCCGCCCCGCGCCGCGCCGCGCGGAGCATCAACCGCGCCGCCTTCGCTTCCAGCGAGCGCAGCGTCGGGTCCGGCCGCAGCGGGTCGGCTGTGCCGGTGCCGTAGAAATGCGTCGGCCCGCTCGCGGGATAGACCATGTCGCAGCCCAGGAAGGCCAGCACCCGCGGCCGCAGCGCCTCCAGCGCCCAGTAGCCGGCGGTGAAGGCCATCGTCCCGCCGACATGGACCACGCTGCCATGGGCATTCATCGCCGGAACATAGTCGCGCCAAGTGACCTCCGCCTGCGTTTGGGCAAGGCGGTCCGGCCCACGCTCGGCGGGGAAATCCTCGGGATGGATGTGATATGTCCAGTCCGGCCGCACCGCCCAGGCATTGTTGATCGCCACGATCGCCCCGAAAGGGTGCGCCGCCCAGTCCCGCGCGGTGACCGCGCCCGGCCCGCTGCCCAGGATCAGGACATATTCCGGTCTCTCTTGCATGTTTTCCCCGCCCCTTGGCCTCACCCGGCAGGAGGATAGGACGCTCGCGCGCCCCGTCCAGCCATTGCCGCGCGGTCTCGGGTGAAAAACTGGGGGAGCACCGTCCGGAGCTCTCCCGCCCGGCTCGGATCACTGCAGGTAGGAGTTCGGATCCACTGCCTCGACGCCGTCGCGGACCTCGAAATGCAGGTAGGGCGACTCCGAGCCACGGACCGAGGCGATCGACTGCCCGCGCGAGACACTCTGTCCCTTGCTGACCTTCAGGTTGTCGATATTGGCATAGATCGTCATCAGCCCGTCGGCATGGCGCAGCACCATGATCGGCACATCCTCGGTGTCCTCGGTAATCGCCGCGACCGTGCCGGCGGCGGCGGCCTTGACCGGGGCGCCGGCGGAGGCGCGGATGTCGATCCCGTCATTGCGGCCCTTGGAGAAGTCGCGAATGATGCTGCCCTGCACCGGGTAGATCATCGCGGCATTGTTGGCCGAGGCGCTGGTCGCCTCGCTGCCCAGGTCCGGCGAATCCGGAAGACCCGAGGTCGCGGAGGGATCGTCGGCCGCGGCCAGGACCTCGGCGACCGGCTCGGTCCGCTCGTCGGGCAGCGGGGTCGAGGCCGAGGGCGGGGTCGGCGTCGGGCTGCCGGCGCCGGGTTCGGTCGTGCTGGTCGCCGTTTCGAGGGCTGCGGGTGCTGCGACCACGACCGGGATCATCAGGTATTGCCCCTGGCGCACGGCCAGATCCGGGCCGAGCCCGTTCCATTCGCCGATGGCACGGGCCGAGACACCGTAGAGCCGGGCGATGGAATAGGTCGTCTCGCCGGCCTCGACCTTGTGGCGAACGGGCTCGCTGCCGGTCTGGGCAAGCGCGGACGCGCCTGCGGCCTGACCGGCCGAGCCGCCCGCCCGGTTGATCGCATCGCCCGCCAGCGTCTCGATATCGACAGAACCGCTGGCTTGCAGCGTGCTGCCGGCCGTCTCGGGCACGCGGCTCGGAAGGGCCAGAACTTCGCCGGCATTGAGCTGTGTTTCGGGCGGGATGCCGTTATAGCGTGCCATCTCCGCCGGCGACAATCCGAGGCGTTCGGCCACGGTGGTCACGGTATCGCCTCTTTGGGCAATGGCGACCTGGTAATTCGGGTAGGAGATCACGCCCCGGCTGTCCGGCTGGGGACGCGCGGCCGTGCGGCCCTGCACGGCTGCCGTGGTGTCGAAACCGCGGCCGACATCGCGCATGTCGAGATCGAGTCCGGTCGTGTCGCAGGCAGCCAGAAGGCTCAGGCTCGCACATAGGGTCAGGATAGGGCGCATCTGCTCTCGTTCCTCGCTCGCGGGGCCCTCTTGTCGGGGCGTCCCGGATTTGCCGACAGGCCCACCGCCCGCCGTCTCTACTCTCTACTCTCGCCCGAGCCCTTCCAGAAGCGGCACGAAACGGACCTTCAGAAGCTCGTCATACTCGAACCCCGTCTCGGTCCGCCTGACCTTTATCAGGCTCTGCACCGCATCCGACTGGCCCACGGGCAGCACCATGATACCTCCGATCCGCAGTTGCGCCAAGAGTGGGCCCGGCGGGTCTTCGGCAGCTGCGGTAACGATAATACGATCAAACGGCGCGTGGTCGGGCAGGCCGTAGCTGCCATCGGCGGTGAAGGTGATGATATTGGTCAGGCCGAGCTGGTCGAACACGTCCTGCGCCTGGGCCACGAGGCGCCGGAACCGGTCCACCGTGTAGACCCGGCGGGCGAGCTGCGACAGAATCGCGGCCTGGTAGCCGGAGCCGGTGCCCAGCTCGAGCACCTTGTCGCGCGGACCGACCTCCAGCGCCTGTGTCATCAGCCCGACAATGGAGGGCTGGGAGATCGTCTGGCCGCAGATGATCGGCAGCGGCGTGTCCTCATAGGCGCGATCCGCGAAGAGCCCCTGCACGAAGAGCCCGCGATCGATATTCTCCATCGCCGTGAGCACGGCCTTCTCGGTGACGCCCTTGGACCGGAGCGCGAAGAGCAGGCGCATCTTCTGTTCGGCATTCCAGCTCATGCAAGCGCAGCTCTCAGACTGTCGAGCGCATCATGCGCGGTCAGGTCGGCCCGCATCGGGGTGACCGAGATATAGCCGTCGATATTCGCCTGGACATCGGTGCCGGGACCGGTGGGGATGTCCTGTGCGCCGCCCTGAACCCAGAGAAAGCGCCGGCCATTGGGCGCCCGGGTCGGCTGGACCGAGAAGCGCGTGCCGGGGCGGAAGCCCTGCGCGCAAACGGCGCGTCCCTTGACCTCGGCGGCCGGCAGCGCGGGGAAGTTGATCGAGTAGAAGATCCGATAGCCGCCCTGGTCGGACCAGTCGCCCTTTTCGAGAAGGTCGCGGACAAGCGCGGCCCCGAGCACGGTGGCGGCCTCGTACTCGTCTTCCTGCCCGACATTGCCCGGGCCGTAGAACTGCGACAGCGCGATCGCGGGCAGGCCCTGCAGCGCGGCCTCCATCGCGCCGCCGACGGTGCCGGAATAGAGCGTGTTCTCGCCGGAATTGTTGCCGCGATTGACGCCCGACAGGACGAGGTCGGGCGGGCAGTCCTTCATCACGTCGTGGATCCCGGCCATGACGCAATCGGCCGGGCTGCCTTCGGCGGCGAAGCGGCGGTCTCCCATCTTCGCGATCATCGTCGGGTGGGTGTAGCTGATGCAATGACCGACGCCGGATTGCTCGAAGGCGGGCGCAACGGTCCAGACCTCGCCGTCGAGGCCGGCCACATCGCGGGCGATCCCGAGAAGCACCTCCAGCCCGGCCGCGTTGATTCCGTCGTCATTGGTGATGAGAATGCGCATGACCTGCCTCTTTGTCTGCCTTCCGCTTTAGAGCGGGGCTGGCGGGGGGGCAAGCGCTGGCGGGCGGGAAATGTCCAACCGTTGCGCGCGCCCGAGCGGGGGGCGTGCCGCCGAGCGGGGCCCGAGCGGCGGTAGCGCCGCTGCGCGGCGTGGGTCTGGCGCACAGCGCTGGAGCTGGATCGTGGCCCGAGCGAGCGTTGACCTTTCGCCCCCGCGCGGCGGTTTCCGCGCGCAGACACGTTCCGTTGGTGCGGCAGGGTCGCCCCTCGAGATACGGGATTTCTGGCCCCTGTGTTGCCGCAAGGAGCCACTGCGAATGCTCCAGCGGATCGCCGGCCGGTGTGCTCTTCGGTCGGACGCTTTCCTGTTCTTTCGCGAGAACCCGCAGATCCCTCCGATCCGACTTGAAGCCGCCCGCTTCCCGCGCCAGACTTCGCCGCGACACAAGACGGAGAGCGCTGGCAATGACGGAAATCCGGTTCAAACGGGTCGAGGGAAATGACGACCTCCCCCTGCCCGCCTATGCAACCTCCGGCGCGGCGGGGATGGACCTGCGTGCCTTCCTGCCCGAGGGCCCCGTGAACTTCACCCACGGGAAGCTGGCGATGATCTCGACCGGCTTCAGCGTCGAACTGCCGCCCGGCACGGAAATGCAGATCCGCCCGCGCTCCGGGCTGGCGCTGAAACACGGCTTCATCCTGCCAAACAGCCCGGGCACGGTCGACGAGGATTATCGCGGCGTGGTGATGATCGGGCTCTATTACCTTGGGGAAGGGTCTTTCGCGATCCAGCATGGCGACCGCATCGCCCAGGCGGTGATCGCGGATGTCCGGCGCTATCCCACGGTCGAGGTGTCGGAGCTTTCCGAAACCGGGCGCGGCAAGGGCGGGTTCGGGTCGACCGGGCTCAGCTGAGCCGGAGCACGGGCGCTACCGGGGCTCGGACAGCGCGGCCGCGATGCGCTCGGCGAGACGCTGCGCCACCTCTGCCTTTCCCAGCCGGGGCCAGGCTTCCGCCCCCGCCCCGGAGATCAGCGTGACCTCGTTTTCGCTGCCCCCCATGATGCCGGTCCCCTCGGAGACATCATTGGCCAGGATCCAGTCGCACCCCTTCCTGGCGCGCTTGTCGCTGGCATGGGCGACCACGTCATTGGTCTCGGCCGCGAAGCCCACAACGAGTTCGGGCCGTCCCGTTTCCAACTGCGAAATCTCGGCGAGGATGTCCGGGTTCTCGGCGAATTCCAACGCGGGGGCGCGCCCGGAGCCGTCTTTCTTCATCTTCCGGTCCGCCGCATTGACAACGTGCCAATCGGCCACGGCCGCTGCGAAAACCGCCGCGTCCGCCGGCAGCACGTCCCGGACCGCGTCCCGCATCTCGCGCGCGGTCTCGACCTGGCGGAGGTCGACCCCATGCGGCGGCGCGACGCTGGCCGGACCGGTCACGAAGCTCACCCGCGCGCCAAGCGCCAGCAAGGCCTGCGCAATCGCCGTGCCCTGCGCCCCGCTGGAGCGATTGGCGATATAGCGGACCGGGTCGATCGGCTCATGGGTCGGCCCGGAGGTGACAATGACATGCCTGCCCTTGAGCGGCCCGTCCGACAAGGCGGTCTCAATGGCATCGACGATTTCCGGAACCTCGGCCATACGTCCGAACCCGTATTCCCCGCAGGCCATCGGCCCTTCATTCGGTCCGACCGTGAGGACACCGTCGCCTTGCAGGCGCTCCATGTTGCGACGCGTCGCCGGGTGCTCCCACATCCGGACATTCATCGACGGCGCGATCAGCACGCGCTTGTCGGTCGCCATCAGCAGGGTCGACGCGAGGTCATTGGCATGCCCGTTCGCCATCTTTGCCATCAGGTCGGCCGTGGCGGGCGCCACAACCAGCAGATCCGCGTCACGGCTCAGCTCGATATGCCCCATCTCCGCCTCGTCCGTGAGATCGAACAGGTCGCGATAGACCTTGCGCGCTGCCAGTGCGGACGCGCTCAGCGGCGTCACGAACTGCTCGGCGGCAGGCGTCAGGACCGGCGTGACCCTGTGGCCGCGTTCGCGCAACCGCCGGATCAGATCCAGCGACTTGAATGCGGCAATGCCGCCGCCGATGATCAGTAGAATTCGCTTGCCCGTCGTCATGTCGGCCGCCTCCGCTGGAACCCGCACCGATGTAGGTCTCCACGCCCTTCGAGGCAAGCGCCGCGCGCCGAAGGCGCTCCCGGCCCCAAGGGCGATCGGCGCCGCAGGCGCCTGTCGCCGAGGGGACGCCCGGCGCGCGCTCTGGCCCCGACCGCATCCGCGAGGTGCTCGGGACCGGAGCGAATCATGCCCGCTCCGCGGGAAATTCGACCGGACCGCCCTGCGCTTCCCAGGTCGAGAACCCCTCGCGCAGATGCGCCGCCTCGAAGCCCATTTCCTTGAGCGTCAGAACCGAGAGCGCCGAGCGCCAGCCGGACGCACAATGGAAAAGGAATTTCTTCTCCTGACCGAAAACTTCTTTGAAATACGGGCTTTCCGGGTCGACCCAGAATTCCAGCATCCCGCGCGGACAGTGAAAGCTGCCCGGAATGAAACCCGACCGTTGCCGCTCGCGCACATCCCGCAGATCCACGATCACGACCCCGGGATCCTCCACCATGGCAATCGCATCCATGGTCTCGACCTCCTCGATCTTCGCCCGCGCCCGCGACACCATCTCTTTCACGCCTGTCTTCAGCCTTGCCATCCCCACTCCGCCCGAATTTCGTTCATTTTCGCTCTGCCAAATTGACGTCATCGCCCGCGCGCAGCAAGCTTTCCCGCGACCGCCAGCCGGGACAAGTCCCGACGCAAGGCAAATGGAGCAATTCCGCAATGACGCATTCGTCGGTTTCCCTTTGGGACGGGTCCTCGGCCGAACCCGATCATCACGCCCCGCTGCAAGGCGATGTGACCTGTGACCTGGCGATCGTCGGAGGCGGATATACCGGCCTTTCCGCCGCGCTTCATGGCGCCGAAACCGGGCTCGACTGCCACGTGCTGGAGGCCGAGACCATCGGTTTCGGCGGATCGGGGCGCAATGTCGGGCTGGTCAATGCGGGGCTCTGGCTGCCGCCCGAGAAGGTCTGCGACAGGCTCGGTCAGGAGGCGGGCAACGCGCTGGTCGAACGAATGGGGCGCGCCCCCGAACTGGTCTTCGCCCTGATCGAGAAACACGCGATCCGCTGCGCGCCGACCCGGACCGGCACCCTCCACGCCGCCCACGCACCGCGCGGCTTGCGGGAACTCCGGGCGCGCGCGGAGGCCTGGCACCGCCTCGGCGCGCCGGTCGACCTGCTCACGGCAGGGGAAACCGCCGAACTGACCGGCTCGAAAGCGTTTCACGGCGCGCTCCGCGACCATCGTGCCGGAACAATCGATCCGATGGGCTATGCGCGCGGACTTGCCCGCGCCGCCCTTGCCGCCGGCGCATGTATCTCCACCGGCACCCGTGTCGAACGTCTGACCCGCGAAAACGGCTTCTGGAAACTCGAGACCCGATCCGGCGTCGTGACCGCCCGCCATGCCGTGATCTGCACCAATGCCTATTCGGGCGATCTCTGGCCCGGCCTTCGCCGGCAATACGTCCCGATTCGCTTCTTCCAGCTTGCGACCGAACCGCTGGGCGCTCAGGCCGCGCATATCCTGCCCGGACAGCAGGGGCTCTGGACAACCGCCCCGGTTATGGCCGCGCTGCGGCGCGACGCGGACGGGCGCATCATCCTCGGCGCAATGGGCTCCCTGCTTGGCGGTGACACCGGGCTCTCGCTTCGCTGGGGCAAGCGGATGCTGCGTCGCCTTTACCCGGAGCTCGGCGATATCCGTTTCGAGACCGGTTGGCATGGCGACATCGCTCTGACGGCCGACCACATCTTCCGCGTCCATCGTCTCGACGAGAACCTCTACGCCCCCAGCTGTTATAACGGTCGCGGCATCACCACCGGAACTCTCTTTGGGCAGGCCCTGGTGGAGCATCTCACCGGCGCATCGGAGTCCGTCCTGCCGGTCCCTTTCACCGAACCGAAACCCGCCGCCGCACGTGCCCTCAAATCCTGTTTCCACGAAGCCGCGTTCTCGGCGCATCAGGTCTTGCTGAGCGTCTGAAGATTCACTCCGGTCCGAAAAGCAAAGGAAGGCGCCGGGGCGCCTTCCTCCCGTCTGGCTGAACGGGGCCATGATGCGAGACGGCCCCGCCGCCCGTCCCTAACCCGCGAGCGCGCTCAACAGCGATTGCATCTCGGAATAAAGCTCTTCGGCGCTGGTGCTCGCCGAGACGCTGTCGATATCCGTGGTCTCGTCTGCATCGGAAATCAGCCCTTCAAACAACGAGGTAGTATCCGCCTCGGAGATCATGCCGCCGCCCATCGGAGGGCCGCCACGACCGCCAGGTCCTCCCTTGCCGCCCATCTGGCCAGCCTCCTGCATCGGGTCACGATGCGCCGTCAGTTCGGTGTCGGACAAAGTGCCGTTGCCGTCCGTGTCGATGCTGGCCCAGTTGTCTTCGGAAACCACCTCCGAGAGCGGGCTTTCTGAGACCTCGGTGGCCGACAGGCTGCCATCCTCGTCCGTGTCAAACTGGCTCAAAATGTCCGTCTGGCCCGTCTCGTCGGGGGGCGGCGGGGGTGGAGGCGCGCTGCGGCTTTGCATGGCGCTCATTCCGGTCAGTGAGACCGAAGACATCGATATGCTCATCTTGATGGTCCTTTCAGGCGTTTCATGAACAGCCAAACCATCGGTCGAATCTTTTAAGATTCCGTGAGTCCTTTTAATTTTTATATTTATTTTCAATTACTTAAACGGCAACAACACACGACAGCCAAGGCATGGCCGCCGCGCATTCTTGCAGTTTTTTTCCGGCGCCGCGAGAGGCCGGCCCTTTTCACACGATCAGGTCACGCACCATCGGGACGCGATCATAGAGACGCACCGCCCGCGGGCTCATTGCGGCGGAGGTCTCGAGAGCGGTGGGGGAGATGGCGATGCAGGCACAGGAGCCGCCATCCCCCCCTTCGGTGCTCCGAAGCTGTTCCGCCGAAGCCGTCTCCGGGAACCCCCCGAAATCCGGATCGGAATCGAAACGATGAACGTGAGTGGTGGTGCTTCGAAGCAATTCAATTTCTGCGGTCGGCACTGCCACGTGCTGTGCGTGACGACCGATGCGAATACGCGGACGAGCCTGGCCGGGCATCTCGGGAAAGCGATCCGAATATCCCGCCACTTCGCGGGCATTCGGCAAACGCCAGTCAGAGAAGCCGCAATGCAAGGTCGTGTTGCGCAGGGCAACCCAGTCGAGCGCGGCGTACCAGTTCAGGCCGGCGGCCGTCGTCTCGAGGCTCCACATCAGGCCGGTGGCAGGATCGACCCAACAGCCTTCGGTCCATCCACGCCGATGGACTGGCTGTGGAGCCGTGCCTGCGCTGCTGACGAGCCTTGTGTCCTGGAGGGTCAAGTCGGGTTCCTTCTGGCAAACCGGACCGACCCGCAGGCCGAATCCTCTCGCTTCAGGGAACAGCCTGATCTTCAATTGTGGAGCGAGTAGGTAGTGTCGCTATCACTGCGTGACCCGAAGAGAAAACCGCTCATGACATTGAAACAGATTTGCTTTTTCTTCGCCCAGAGATCGGACGAGGCGCCTTCCGGCCCGGATTCCCCACGACATCCGGTGGGCTTTGGGCCTTGCCCGGGCAATCTGCACATTCCCTCCATATTCATGTTCGCGTCAAACTTGCGCACCTGGTGCGGCGTGAATTCCGACAAGCCACACCGGATCTTAAGACCTCTCGCCCAAGATCCGTTTTCGACGGCTTCTGCAGACAGGGAGACAGTAATGACCATGTCAGGGTGGGCGTTGCGCGGAATGTTCACCATGTTCCTGGCGACCTTCTGGGTCAGCCCGGGCGCCTCCGCCTCGCTGGATGAGATCCGCGACTCCGGCACGCTGCGGCATCTCGGGATCCGCTACGCGAATTTCGTGACCGGCGCCGGCGACGGGTTCGATGTCGAGCTGATGCAAGGCTTCGCGGCCCATATCGGCGTCCGACATGAGCTTGTCTACACCGACTTCTATAGCGTTATCAAAGACCTGCTCGGACAGGACGTCGTTCTCGACGAAGGGGAGGTCCGCCTGACGGGCAGCTTCCCGGTCCGGGGGGACGTGATCTCCACCGGTTTCACGATCCTTCCCTGGCGCCAGGAGGTCTTGCTCTATTCCGATCCGACGTTTCCCTCGCAGGTTCTGCTGATCGCGCCTTCCGGATCCGATGTCTCACCGATTCAGCCAACCGGCGACATCGACTCGGACATCGCGGCAACAAAGGCACAAATCGGTTCCCGAAGCCTGTTGGTCATGGAAAGGACGTGTCTTGATCCTGCGGGATACGGGCTCACCGGACAGGGGCTCGATCTTCAGAGATACACGAACAGCACCAATCTCAATGAGATGGTGCCCGCGATGCTGCAAGGAAGCGCGGACCTGACGCTGCTGGATGTCCCCGACATCCTGCTCGACCTTGTGCATTGGCCCGGACAGTTGAAGATAATTGGCCCGATATCGACGCCTCAAGCGCTGGCGACTGCCTTCCCGCCAGGCTCGGAAGACTTGCGCGATGCTTTCAATGCCTATCTCGGCGAGTTGAAGGCCGATGGACGGTATGATGCGCTTGTCGACACCTATTATCCCGGAAGCCGCTCCTTCTTTCCGGAGTTTTTCTGAGTTGGCATGATCCTGTGGTCGAAGGGCATAAGGCGCGTCTTGCGATATTGGCCGGCCTTCCTCGCCGTATCCGGATCCCTCGCACTTCTGATCGCCGCCGGGACCCTGCAGACATCCAGGAACGAACTTGAAGAGCTGTCCCGGAAACGCCTGATCGAAGCTGCGCAAACGCGGGCAAAGGACGTTGCCTTGCTGTTCGAAAATCGGCGCCGATATGTGAACCAGCTTGCCGATGGCAAGACGATCACAGGCTACTTCGTCAACCTCGACCTGGGAATGTCTCCCCAATACGGGTTGAACGCCTATCTGAAGATCATCGAGGCCGAGCTGCTAAAGGCAATCGAGCTCGGGAGGCAGGGAGAACAACCGCAATTCAAGCGTCTGGTCCTGCGAACCACGAGTCGCCAACTGCTCTCTGCTGTTGGCCCGCCCCCGACGTCCCTCGGCGAAGACTGGTCCGGAATCGGAGATCGGATACGGCTGAACCCGACGACCGGCAGCATTGAACTTGCCGCAGCCGTGAAGGTGAAAAACCGGATCCGCGGAACCTTGCTTGCCACCTGGAAGCTGGAAGACCTTTCGGACCTGTGGGACCAAACAAGCACGGATCAAACCTTTCTTCTCTTCCGGGACGGCGATCTTCTCCTCGACCTCCAGGGACGCAAGGTCGACCATGAAAGGCTTCAGACCCAGTTGGACCGACGCCCAATGGACCAACCATCTGTCCGGCTGTCGCAGCCCGAGGCTTCCACAATTGCCGATCAGGTCTCTGTCCTCGTGCCGGTACCTTCCCTTCCGATGTCCATCCTGTGGTTGAGGCCGCTGTCGGAGGTTCCCGCGACATTTGCGACCCGCAGCGAAGCGCCCATTCTCGCGGCTCTCGCCATCGTGATCCTTCTTGCGACGGTCATTGTTGCGCGCATGGCACGACGCTCCGAGCGGCTTCAGGTGATCAATGACATCGCACGCACGCACAGGCACCGTCTTCAGAAGAAGAACCAGGAGCTTTCGCGGGAAGTCTCGCGGCGAAGAATCGTGGAATGCGACCTGAAGGCCAAGTCCGAGCAGCTGGATCGCGCCAACGAGGATCTCAGGATCGCCGCCGCGGCCTTCGAGTCGCAGCAAGGCATGGTTGTGCTGGATATGAAGGGGACCATCCTGCGCGCAAACGAAGCCCTGTCGAGCATAATCGGGATCGCCCCCCCCAAACTGCCCGGGCACCACCTTCCCGACCTTGTCAGAACCACGGACGGGTCAGAGGCTTCCCTCTCGGACAGGATCCTGGCTGGGTGCTTCTGGCAAGGCGACGTGGAAATCGGAGTTGCCGAAAGCCAGGGAAACAAGGAAATCTCGCGTTGGCTCACCCTGTCGCCGATGCGAGACGGCGCCGAGGAGACCGCAAACCTGGTCGGAACGTTTTACGACATATCCGCGCAACGTCGCGCTGAAAGGCAGGTCGAGAGGCTCGCTTTCTACGATCAGCTGACTTCGCTCCCCAACCGGCCGCTCCTTACGGAAAGGTCAACCCATGCGATGCTGATCGCGGCCGAACACGGTGTTTTCGGAGCTATTCTCTTCATCGACCTGGATCATTTCAAACGCCTCAACGATACGCTGGGGCATGACATGGGCGACAAGCTGTTGGCAGCTGTCGCGGAACGGATTTCGGCATCCGCCATGACAGGCGCAACGGTGGCGCGTTTCGGGGGCGACGAATTCGTCGTTATGCTCCCGGATCTGCAAACGCCAGATCTGCGCCAGGCGGTGTTTCGAGCCGAAGACGTGGTCGACCGGGTCCTGGCGTCCTTCGAACGTCCGTTTCGCCTCGAAAGCTTCGAACATACCTGTACCGCAAGCATCGGGATCGCGCTCTTCTCCACGCCGCTGCGCAGCTTCGACGACGTGCTGAAGCAGGCCGATATCGCCATGTACGAGGCGAAGGGAGCAGGCCGGAACGCATTCCGGTTCTTCGACCCGGAAATGCAGCGTGTCGTGGCCGAAGAAGCCGAACTTGAAAACGACCTTCGTTCCGCAATCGACAACAACGGCCTGAGCCTTTTCTTCCAGCCGCAGGTGAACTCGGAGGGGGAAATCCTCGGAGCCGAGGTGCTATTGCGATGGGCACACCCAAGGCGCGGATACGTTTCGCCGGGAGATTTCATTCCGATTGCCGAAAAGACCGGCCTTATCCAGCCGATCGGAAACTGGGTGATCGATCAGGCGCTTGCGCATCTGGTGGAGTGGTCCCGGGACCAAGACCTTGCCGCGACCGTCCTGTCCATAAATGTCAGCGCTTCCCAGCTTCATGGAGACACGTTTGTCGATACCCTGCTGCAAGCCGTGGATCGCACCGGCGCAGATCCGGAACTGCTCAAACTCGAGATCACGGAGAGCCTGCTGATCCGCAATGTCGAGGACGCGATCCGGAAGATGACCCTGCTGCAGGACCGGGGCATCCGTTTTTCGCTCGATGATTTCGGCACCGGGTATTCATCGCTGTCCTACCTGAAATTGCTGCCACTCGATCAGCTCAAGATCGATCAGAGCTTCGTGCGAGACATTCCCGTGGATGCGAACGACGCTGCCATTGCCGAGATGGTGGTTGCGCTTGGCGAAACACTCGGACTGAATGTCATTGCAGAGGGCGTCGAAACCGAAAGCCAGAAGGCATTTCTTGAAGATATTGGCTGCCATCAGTTCCAGGGATTTTACTTTGCCCGCCCCATGTGCCGAGAGGATTTCGAGCGTTTCGTTCATTCCAGGTCCGCGCAACTCGACTTGAAGCAGGGATATTCCTGACCTCGGATCCAGGCTGGTCAATCGGTCCGCGGGACGCAGCCGCGGCATCTGAGCCGTGCCGTTTTCTTTCCGGCACAACCCGAACGACCTTCGGCAAACCGGATGTCCGGAAGCATCGTTTCGCCGCCTCCCGCGTGCTGCCGCGCCCGGGACCAGCGCATTCGTCCCATCGCGCCGAACGCGATGTTCGACCGACCGCCACTCACGGGAAGCAGGTGTAGCGCCACCGGGTCCTCTGGTTTATAGCGTCGCGCGATGTGGCTTCGTTTCACCCAGTTCCGGCGCCTGACGGCCCTTTGTCTCTGCATGTCCGCGCAAGCGGCCATCGGGCAGGCAAATTCCCTGTTTTCGCTCTCGGGGGACTGGGAGGGCGACGGGAAGATCGCCGCGAGGGCAGAGACCGAACTGGAGCCGGGGCGATGCAAGCTGCACATAGCCTCCGAGCCCGCTACGCTTCGCTCGGATGTCACCGGCAAATGCGCCGTGGCGGGCGGCGCCGCGCGCCTGTCGATGCGGTTCGAACAGGGACCCAACAAGACAATCCGCGCCGGGATCTGGTCCGAAGCAACCGAACAGATCGTTCAGTTTCGCGGCGAGTTCGGCCCCGACGAAACCCGTCTGAACGCGGACACTCCGATTCCCGTTGATGGCCAGTTCTATGACGCCGAGATACTTATCACGATCGAGACCCCGGAGACTTTTTCCTTGCGCCAGTCGCTGCGTGTCCACGGAGAAGAGCAATGGCACCCCGTGATCGAGCTGTCTTTCGAGCGTGAAGGCGACTGAACGGCTCTCTGCGCGTCACGCGGTGGACCGAACGAAACATCGGCATGCGCGAGGATCATCCTGCACCTGCCGAATAAGGCACCGCGCTGCGGGCATGCCCGTGCACGGAATCGCGATTGTCCACGGACAGGCTGCAGGTTGGGTGAATCGAACCGACGTGACCGCCGGACGGCTGCCATTGCGGGCCTCTCTGCATCATCAATGCCCAAGGCCCATTGACGCTTGACCAAATCCCCCTCATATCCCGCGCCATGACCGATCTTGACCACATCCGCAATTTCTCCATCGTCGCCCATATCGATCATGGCAAATCCACCCTTGCCGACCGGCTCATCCAGTTGACCGGAACCGTGGCCGAGCGCGACATGCAGGAACAGCTCCTCGACTCGATGGATATCGAGCGCGAGCGCGGCATCACGATCAAGGCCAACTCGGTCCGCATCGAATACCCGGCCAAGAATGGTCGGACCTACATCCTGAACCTCATCGACACGCCGGGCCATGTGGACTTCGCCTATGAGGTCTCCCGCTCCATGCGCGCCGTCGAGGGCTCGCTGCTGGTGGTGGACGCGACCCAGGGCGTCGAGGCGCAGACGCTGGCCAATGTCTATACCGCCATCGAGGCCGATCACGAGATCGTCCCGGTGCTCAACAAGATCGACCTGCCCGCCTCCGAACCGGAGCGCATCGCCGAACAGATCGAGGATGTGATCGGCATCGACGCGACGGATGCCTGCCTGATCTCGGCAAAAACCGGCGTCGGCATCCCGGACGTCCTGGAAGCCATCGTCACCCGCCTGCCCGCACCAACCGGCGACCGCGACGCGCCGCTCAAGGCGATGCTGGTCGATAGCTGGTACGATCCCTATCTTGGCGTCGTCGTCATGATCCGCGTCATGGATGGCGTGATCCGCAAGGGCGACAACATCCTGATGATGCAGACCGGCGCGAAATATGGCGTCGACAAGCTCGCCGTGCTGCGGCCCAAGATGCAGGACATCGCAGAGCTGGGCCCGGGCGAGATCGGTGTGCTGACCGCGTCGATCAAGCAGGTGCGCGACACCCGTGTCGGCGACACCATCACGCATCAGAAGAAGCCCTGCGAAAAGCCGCTGCCGGGCTTCAAACCCTCGCAGCCGGTGGTCTTCTGCGGTCTGTTCCCGGTCGACAATGCCGAGTTCGAGGACCTGCGCACGGCAATCGAGAAGCTGGCGTTGAACGACGCCTCTTTCACCTACGAAATGGAAACCTCCGCCGCGCTTGGCTTCGGCTTCCGCTGCGGCTTTCTGGGGTTGCTGCATCTCGAGGTCATCCGCGACCGGATCGAGCGCGAATACGATATCGAGCTGATCACCACCGCGCCGAGCGTGATCTACCAGATCCACATGCGCGACGGCACCGATATCGAGCTGCACAATCCCGCCGACATGCCGGACCCCGCCGATATCGACCATATCGACGAGCCGCGCATCAGGGCGACGATCATGGTGCCGGACGAGTATCTCGGCGACGTGCTCAAGCTCTGCCAGGACCGTCGCGGCATCCAGGAAGACCTGACCTATGCCGGCAGCCGCGCCATGGCCGTCTATGACCTGCCGCTCAACGAGGTTGTGTTCGATTTCTACGACCGGCTGAAATCGGTCACCAAGGGCTATGCCAGCTTCGACTACCAGCTCTCCGGCTACCGGACGGACAACCTGGTCAAGATGTCGGTCCTTGTGAACGAGGAACCGGTGGATGCGCTCTCCATGATGGTCCATCGCGACCGTGCGGAAATGCGCGGCCGGGCGATGTGCGAAAAGCTCAAGGAGCTGATCCCGCGCCACATGTTCAAGATCCCGATCCAGGCAGCCATCGGCGGGCGCGTCATCGCGCGCGAGACGCTCTCTGCCATGCGCAAGGACGTGACCGCGAAATGCTATGGCGGCGACGCGACCCGGAAGAAGAAGCTGCTGGAAAAGCAGAAGGCCGGCAAGAAGAAGATGCGCCAGTTCGGCAAGGTGGACATCCCGCAGGAAGCCTTCATCAACGCGCTGAAGATGGATAGCTGAGCGTAGGGGCGTTCTTTTCGCCCCTACGTCACCTGCCTCGATATTCCCTGCACATTTTCACGTCAAACGCCTCGCGACGAAGACTCGCAGAGAGGCGACATGAACGCACTTGCATCCCCGATCCCGCACACGACCGTCGGCAAACCGCTTGAAGCCCTGCCCGGCCTGCGAAACGTTATCCTGCATGTCGGACATCCCAAGACCGGGAGTTCGGCCCTGCAAAGCTGGCTGGCGCAAAACCGCAATGTGCTGGCATCGGCCGGGCTGATCTATCCCGATCATGCCTCCTTCGATCATGCGCGGCGCTTTGGCATCACCTCTGGCAACGCGGTCGGAGGCCCCGAATTTCTGTTCGAGCGGATCCTCGAGGCCGATCGCGACAGCGCCGAGGGCGACACCCTCCTCTTCTCCAGCGAGGTCCTGTTCTGGAAGCTGGACGACATTGTCGAGCGCCTTCAGCCGCTGCGCGACCGCATCGCCCTGACGGTGGTTTTCTTCATTCGGGAACCGCTGGAGATGGCCTGCTCCTCGTATCACCAGGCCGTCAAGCGCAATGGTGAAACGCAGAGCTTCGAGCAATGCGTCCTGCGCGAGGCGCATCTGCTGGAGGCCGAAAGAGCCCACCGGATGTTGCGGCGGGAAGGGATCGATGTTCGGGTGCTGAACTACGGCACCCGCCGGGGAAATATCGTCGGAGCGTTCTTCGACGCGCTCGGGCTTGGCGAAGCGGTGGCGCAACAGGGCGAGGCCGCGGAGATGCCCGCGCGCGTGAACCGTTCGCTCAGCCGCTCCGAGCTGGAGCTTGTCCGCGCGGTCAACCGCGTGTCGGGGCGCGAGGCGGGCTGGCGGCTCTCGGATATGCTGGTCGAACATGCCCCCGAAGTCACGCCGTACCGGCACCGGGTCAGTGAAGAGGTCCGGACCGAGTTCGGCGCCCGGTTCGAACATGCATTCGCCTATTTCAATGAAATGCTCCCCGCCGTCGACGCGTTGCGCCTGTCCAGCGAACGCAGGCACGAGGAGCCGGCGCGGCCCGAGTTGGATCGCCTTCAGATCGAAGCGCTCGCGGTCGCCTACGGCGAGATGGCCCGGGAGTTGGAAGACACCGCAAGAGAGAGCGACGCATTGCGCAAGGAGATGCGCTGCATCCTGCGCTACCCCTGGAAACGTCTCGGGCGTTTCCTGAGACGCGCCTGAGCCAGCCTTGCGGATCCTCGAAAGCAATTGGCGCAGCGTCCGGGAAGATATTGTTCAAACGGAAGGTTTTGCGCTACAAATGTCGCGTGGCTGCTTTCATGCGGCCAGCCGAAAAGACATTTCCAGCTCACGAAAGGGCCTGCAATGCGCCTTCTGAAAACATTCTCCGTCCTGCCGATCGTCGCCCTGACTGCGGCCTGCGCCACCAGCGGTGCCAACTACCAGCCGGTGATCGACGGGGCCGTTGGCCCGAACTACTCGAATGACCTGGCCCAGTGTCAGGCGCTGGCCTCGCAACAGGGTGCCTTCTCCTCGACCACCGGCGAAAAGGCGCTTGCCGGCGCCGCGGTTGCCGGCGGTGCGACTGCCGTGTTCAACAACAAGGGCACCAATGCCCGCGATGCGGCGCTTGTCGGCGCGGCTGCCGGTGCCATCGCCGGCGCGGTCGACCAGCAGCAGAGCAAGGAAGCCATCGTCCGCAACTGCATGCGCCAGCGCGGCTACAACGTGGTCGGCTGAACCGCGACGGCCAGACCGGACGGGGCGGCCCGCCGCCCTGTCCTCACGACTCCGTGAAAACACGCGGATGACGAATCCCCGGTATTGCGGCCATACTCCTGTCACGCGTTTGAACAGGAGATACCCATGCGAATTATTCTTGCGGCCACGGCCCTGTCCCTCGGCTTGCCTCTCGCGGCGCTGGCCGCCGGTTCTGACAGCTCTTCGCCGCCGACCCCGACCGAGACCACGAAAACCTGCAAGGGCGGCCTGGTTTTCGACAGCAAGTCCGGCAAATGCGTCGCCCCCAAGGATTCCCGGCTCGATGATGACAACCGCTACGATGCGGTGCGCGAATTCGCCTATGCCGGCCAGTATGGCAACGCCCTCGCCGCGCTCGACGCCATGTCCGACCAGACGGAGGACCGCGTCTACACCTATCGCGGCTTCATCGCCCGCAAGAGCGGCGACTTGGAGGCAGGCATGGCCTATTACCGCGCCGCGCTGCAATCCAACCCGGACAACCTCCTCGTGCGTTCCTACATGGGCCAGGCCCTTGTCGAGATGGGCCAGCTTCCCGAGGCGCGCACGCAGCTGACCGAGATCCGGGTCCGCGGCGGGCGCAGTTCCTGGCCGGAATACGCTCTGCGCTCGGCCATCGAACAGGGCACCGGTTTCTCCTATTGAGACCCTGTGGTGCCGCCAGCACGGCGGCACCGTCCCCGCTCGCAATCGCCTTGACCCAGGTCAAGGCCCATAAGAAATATTTGGAATACAGCTTCCGGAAAATCCAGACAATCCGGAGGCCAGAATGGTCCGCCTTGCACTTCTTCTCTTTGTCATTATCGGCGCCTCTGTCGCCGGCATCCTGATCGTCGCCGCGCTGGTCGCAGGTTTCGACACACAGACACCGATCGTCATCGCCGCGGCCATAGGCTTCGCGGCAGCAATCCCGATCTCCTATCTCATTGCCGGCAAGCTCTCCTGATCCGTCGGATATCGATCCGGCCCGACCTTTCCGAGATTGTTGAAAACCGCGTTGATTTCTGGCAATGTTGGAACCATTCGCGCCGAAACCGCGCCAAGATGGTTCGGCGCCAGCAATCGAGGCAGAGCTGATGAACTTCCTGACCAATACCGCCCTGGTCCTGGCCCTCGCGCTCCCGGTGAGCGTGGTGATCGCACCGCCGGCAGAGGCCGGCTCGACCATTGAACGCGCCTGCTTGAAATCCAACCGTCGCGCGGCCTCCAGGCCGCTCTGCGGCTGCATCCAGCGCGTTGCGGACCAGATGCTGACCCGCAGCGAGCAACGCATGGCGGCCAAGTTCTTTTCCGACCCGCACAGGGCCCAGGAAATCCGCCAGTCGGATCGTGAAGCCCACGAGGAATTCTGGAAGCGATACAAGGCTTTCGGCAAGAGCGCGGGCAATATCTGCCAATAGGCAGACGGACGCCTTTTCCGATCAGCGCGTCATGACGAGCGCATGGGCGGCCGCGGTTCACGCGTGTCGCCCGCCTGTCGTTGCCCTGTCGCGGCGGCCCGGCTCAGGGCGCGCGCCCGGCCGCGATCTCGTCGAGCAGCGCCCCTGCGGCTTCCTCGATCATCCGAAGGACAGCGTCAAAACCTCCCTCGTAATAGGGATCGGGCACGTCGCGTCGCCCCGAAGAGCCATAGGACAGCAACAATCGCACCGGCGTTATGTTGCCTGCCGGCCGAATCCGTTCGAGTTCCTGCCGATTCTCTTCATCCATGGCGATGATCAGGTCGAACCGGTCGAAATCCGCCGGAACGGAGCGACGCGCCCGGAGACCGGAAAGGTCATAGCCGGCAGAGCGCGCGGCTGCTTGCATCCGCCGATCGGGCGGCTCGCCGATATGCCAGGCCCCCGTCCCCGCACCATCGACCAGCACGTCGATCCCCGATTGCTCGGCCAGCACCCGGCTCACGCCTTCGGCCGTCGGTGAGCGGCAGATATTTCCGAGACACACAAAGAGGATGCGGGGCGGTTGTTTCCTGGTCATGTTCCTTGCCTGCCCGCGAGCCCGGGTGCCGTCAACAGCAAAGGGCCAGCCGCGACGTAGCAGCGCTTGACGCCCCGCGCCAGCACGGCCTTTCTGGGGCGGCCGGGCCGCAAGCTCCGCCCGGGCGCTAGGAGCCACGCATGAAGAAGATCGTTATCCTCACAGGGGCCGGCATATCGGCTGAGAGCGGGCTGGGCACGTTCCGTGACAAGGACGGCGTCTGGACACAATACGATCTCCAGGACGTGGCGACCCCCGAGGGGTTCGCGCGCGATCCCGGCAAGGTCCATCACTTCTACAACATGCGCCGGGCCAATGCGTTGGGCGCCCAGCCAAACGCGGCGCATGAAGCGCTGGCACGGCTGGAGCGGGACTGGCCCGGGCAGGTGATCCTGGTGACACAGAATGTCGACGATCTGCATGAGAGGGCCAGCCACCAGCGGGTCATCCACATGCATGGGGAGTTGATGGAAGCCAAATGCGCCGCCTGCGATGCGCATTGGCCCGCGCCGGTGAAGATGCAGGCCAGCGATCCCTGCCCGGAATGCGGCGAGGCCTCGACGCGGCCGGACATCGTCTGGTTCGGCGAGATCCCGTATGACATGGACCTGATCGATCAGCACCTGATGCAATGCGATGTCTTCGCCTCGATCGGCACGTCCGGCCAGGTCTACCCCGCTGCCGGCTTCGTGCTTCAGGCCAATGCCATGGGCGCCCACACGGTCGAGCTCAACCTGGAACCCTCCGAGCTGAGCGGCATGTTCGAGGAACGCCATGAAGGCCCGGCCAGCGAGACCGTCCCAGCCTGGGTCGACGCGTTGCTGTCGACGCCCTGACCCCGGACGCGCCTGCGGCCGGTCGGTCCGCGAGGGCCGGCCTTGGCCGGCTTGAGCGGACCGACACCGCTCACGACTCCGCGATCAGGGATCCATCTTCATTTCGGCATCCTGACGCTTCAGGTCGACCGGGATCTCGACCGTCAGGTCCCCCGCCTTTTCGAATGTCAGTGTCACAGTCACGCTCTCACCGTCATTCATCGGTCCGGTGAGCCCCATGAACATGACATGGTCGCCGCCGCGGCTGAGCATGTGCATCCCGCCCGCCGGGACCGGGAAGCCGTCTTCGACCTCCACCATCTGCATGATTCCGTCGCCCTTGGCGATATGGGTGTGCAACTCCGTCTTCTTCGCTATGTCCGAGGCAGCGGCCACAAGCCGGTCGTCCTCCGTTCCGGTATTCACGATATGCATGAAGGCCGCGCCGGCCTTGGCCGTGGGCATCGCCGCGCGGGCATAGGCGTCCTTGATTTCAATTTCGGCAAAGGCCGGAGCGGCGAAGGAAAGGGCGGCGGCAGCCGCAAGAAGGGTCTTGAGGGACATCTGTCGTCTCCGTCAGTCTGAATTCTGGTTTTGAGTCTGTCGGCAGGGCGGTCCGGTGGAACCGCCCGGACTCAGGCCGGCGGCGCCCGCGCGCCGCGGGTCAGCGGCCGATGCGGCGTCGGCGCCTGCGTCACCGCGGGCCGATCCAGCCAGGCCAGGGAGAGTTCTGCCTGTAGGGCTGCCTGCGGCGCCTCACCCACTGCCGCAAGGAAGACCAGTGCGGCATCCGGACAGAGACCATGCCTCTCGACCGGGTTGCCGTCTGCGTCCACGGAGGTGGTAATGGCTCCCAGCCCGGTGCAGAGCACCATCTGCCCGGCCACCGGCGCCTGTCCACGCGCAACCCCGACCCCTACGGTCGCGAAACCGAGTGTCAGTGCAAGCAAAAGAGAAATCAGGCGCGCGCGAGTCATTCCGGGCAACCTATCGGGCCGCCCCTTGCAGGCAAAGCGGAAATTCACCTCTTGCCGCACCGTTTTCGGCCCATTCAGGGCCACGGGGCCTGACGGGGCACGCCAAAAACGACAAAACCCCGCCAGAAGGCGGGGCCCGGTCAATCTCTAGAGAGAGGATCGCCTCAGGCGGCCGTCGCGGCCTTGGCAATGTCCTTCTTGATCTTCAGCGCCTTGGCCGAGAGCTCTTCGTCCTTCGCCTTGGCGAGGAACGGGTCGAGCCCGCCACGGTGGTCCACCGAGCGCAGGGCGGAAGACGAGATCTTCAGCTTGAAGGAACGCCCAAGAGCGTCCGAAATCAGCGTAACATCCTGCAGGTTCGGCAGGAAACGGCGCTTGGTCTTGTTATTGGCGTGGCTGACGTTGTTGCCAACCATCGGACCTTTACCGGTCAGTTCGCAGACACGCGACATGGGTTCTTCCTCGACATTCGAATGACAAAAGCAGCACATCCCGGTAACAGAAGCTCGTCCGGGGTGCCGCGAATTCCGTTCGGGCCTTTAATTACATGCAGCCGTCTCTGTCAACCCGATTCCCCCCAGCTTAATGGCCTCCCCGTTACATCGACGGGATTTCCGCCAGCCGTGCAAGGTCTTCCGCCCTGTCCACATCGCCGAGCAACTCCGGCGCGACCCGAACAAGCGATGCCTCCGGCAGCTCGGACAGCAACGCCCCTGCCCCCCGATCGCCTTGCAGCGCGGCCAGCCGAGCCAGGTCCGCGGCAGGGAAACAGGCCGGCGGCATGCGCACCCTGCCGTCGCTCGCAGCGGATGCCGTATCCGCATCACAGGCAAGCAGCACAGCTTCCAAGACATCACCGCCGATCAGTGGCATATCCGCCAGGCAGACCAGCAACCGGGTCGCCCCCAGCTCAGCTGCCCGCGCTACGCCGATCCGAAGGCTGTCCGCCTGCCCGCCCTCGGGGCCCGGACCGTCCAAGGGCTCGAACCCATGATACAGCGCCGCCACGTCCGCCGATCCGGCAACAACCAGCCGGCGATCCAGCGCCACATCTCGCATCGCCTCCGCCGCCCAGCCCGCCAGCGGGCGCCCGCGAAACGGCGCCAGCAACTTGTCATCCGATCCGAAACGCCGCGACTGGCCCGCCGCGAGGACCAGGCCGACCCGCATCACCGCAGTCCCTTCCCGGCCTCGGCCAGGATCTCGGCCAGCACCGAAACCGCCAGCGTTCCGGCATCCCGCGCCGAGGGTATCAGCCCAACCGGCCCGAACAGCCGGTCACGGGCCGCCTGTTCCACGCCCATTGCCTCCAGCTCCAGCATCCGCGCATCCCGCGCCCGCTGGCTGCCCTGCGAGCCGATATAGAAAGCCTCGGTGTCCAGCGCGCCTTCGAGGATGGGCGGCTCCCAGTCATGGTCGTGGAAGAACAGGATCACCGCCGTCCAGGGGTCGACCCCAAGATCCTCCGGCATCCGCTGCCTGACCAGGTGCCGCGTTCCGCATCCAAGCGCCGCTGCCTCTTCCAATGTCTCTCGATCCGGCGAAAGAAGCAGGTTGGGATAGCCTGCCGACTGCACCAGCGCTGCAAACGTGCTCGCCTCCGGCCCCTTGCCAAACACCAGGAAGCGGATATCGGGCATGTAGCGCACCCGGAACAGCCCGTCCTCACGCCCGGTCTCGCCCTCGGAGAGACATTGCATCGCGCCGCTCTCGGTCTCGATCTCCAATACGCAGAGCCGCCGCTCCCGCCGGTCACGCACCAGGCGCTCCAGCACCGCCCGGTCTGGGTTCGGCACGAGCAGGATGTCCAGCCCGCCGCCACAGGGAAGCTGGATATCGATGAATGGCGACCCGCGCCCATAGCGGACCTGGCGCGGGCGCCCGGCCTCCAGCGCCTCCAGCGCATGCAGCGCGATATCGGCCTCCACGCAGCCCGAGGAGAGCGACCCCGCACGCCGCCCATCCGCGAAGATGCACATCGCCGCGCCAACAGGACGATAGGACGGCCCTTCCACACCCACGATCATCGCGAGCACGGCCGGACCGTCGTCGGCCAGCAACTCGGCATAAGGGTCCTTCACCGGGCCCATGGCTGGAGAGAGTATTGTCATGTCCATTCCGCGTTTTCGCGCCATATTGGGCTGCGCGCGCGTCTTCGGCAAGCCGTGGACAGCAGGCGTGCCGCCGCCTAAGCTGCCCCGAATATCCGGCCGCCTTGGGGGGAAAGACGTGCAGGAACTGCCCGGAACGATCGAGGACACCATCGCCCTGCTTGCGGGGCAGGACTATATCTGCGGCCGGGATCTCGGCACGCTGGCCTTCCTGTCGCTGCGGCTGGGCAAGCCGCTCTTTCTCGAGGGCGAGGCCGGCGTCGGCAAGACCGAGATCGCCAAGGCACTTGCGAGCGCCCTCGGTCGGCGCCTGATCCGGCTGCAATGTTTCGAGGGGCTGGATGCGGGCTCCGCCATCTACGAGTGGAATTTCTCTGCCCAGATGATCGCCATCCGCACCGCCGAAGCCACCGGCAGCGCCGACCGCGCCGCCCTGCAGAAGGAGCTCTTCTCCGAGGAATTCCTCATCCGCCGTCCGCTCCTTGAAGCGATGGAGCCACACCCGGAGGGTCCGCCCGTGCTGCTGATCGACGAGGTCGACCGCACCGACGAGCCCTTCGAGGCCTTCCTGCTCGAAGCCCTCTCCGACTACCAGGTCACCATCCCCGAGCTCGGCACGATCCGCGCCCCCGAACCGCCCATCGTCGTGCTGACTTCAAACCGCACCCGCGAGGTCCATGACGCGCTCAAGCGCCGCTGCCTTTATCACTGGGTCGACTACCCTGCCTTCGAGCGCGAAATGGAGATCCTGCGCGCCCGGGTGCCGGAGGCGACCGAGGCACTCTCCGCCGAGATCATCGCCTTCGTGCAGGCGCTGCGCGGCGAAGACCTGTTCAAGAATCCCGGTGTTGCCGAGAGCATCGACTGGGCGCGCTGCCTGATCGCGCTGGACAGCGTCTCGCTCAGCCCCGATATGATCTCCGACACGCTGGGCGGCCTGCTCAAATACCAGGACGATATCACCCGCATCGCCGGCGCCGAGGCCACGCGCCTGCTCGAGGACGCACAGAAGCGGCTCGCCGGCTGATGACCGGGGCGCGGCGTCTGGAAGAGACCGAGGGTCGGCTTGCGGAGAACATCGTCCATTTCGCCCGCGCGTTGCGCAAGGCGGGGGTGAAGCTCGGAACGGCGCAGGTCGAGGACGCGGTGCGGGCGGTCGAGGCGGCGGGTTTCTCGCGCAAGCAGGATTTCTACTTCATCCTGCGCGCCACGCTGATCAACCGCGCTGCCGATCTCCAGATCTTCCACCAGGTCTTCGCGATGTTCTGGCGCGACCCGGAATTCCTCGAACACCTGATCCACCTGCTCTCTCCGGCGCTGCGCCGGGAAGAAGAGGAGCAAAAACGCAAACCCGCCGAGCGCCGCGCCACGGAGGCGCTGGCGGATACCCCCACCCCGCCCCGTCCGGTCAAGGAACGGCAGGAGATCGAGATCGAGGCGCAATTCTCCTGGTCGGCCAGCGAGACATTGCGGGCAATGGATTTCGAGCAGATGAGCGCGGCGGAGCTGGCCGAGGCGACCCGTGCGTTGCGCGCGCTGCGCCTGCCGCTGCCGCCCATCCGAAGCCGCCGCCTCGTTGCGGCGCCGCAGGGGCGCTTCCCCGATCTCCGGGCAACGCTGCGCGCCTCGATGCGCAGGGGCGGCGAGATCGAGCAACTGGCTCTGTGCAAGCCGCGAACGCGCGCACCCGATCTCGTTGCGCTTTGCGACATCTCCGGGTCGATGTCGGTCTATTCCCGCATATTGCTGCATTTCCTGCACAACCTGGCACTGGCCAGGGACGGAAACTGGCGCCACCTGCACGCTTTCACCTTCGGCACCCGCCTGACCAACATCACCCGCGCGCTGCACCGCAAGGATCCCGACCTCGCGCTCGACGCCGTCAGCCGCGAGGCGCAGGACTGGCAGGGCGGCACCCGGATCGGCGACGCGCTGGAGCGGTTCAACAAAGACTGGTCGCGCCGCCTGCTCGGGCAGGGCGCGGTTGTGCTCCTCATCACCGACGGGTTGGAACGCGGGGATCTGGACCATCTCCGTCAACAGGCGGACCGCCTGTCGCTTTCCTGCAAACGGCTGATCTGGCTCAACCCGTTGCTGCGCTACGACGCCTTCGCCCCCGTGGCCGGCGGAATCCGGACCCTCCTGCCCTATACTGACAGCCTTCACGCCTGCCACTCGCTCGACAGCCTGGCCGATATCGGTCGCGTGCTGTCCTCGGCGGTCCGGCACCCGGCCTGAGCCGGGCGCAACCGCCGCGCGTGCAGCGCGCGGCCACGCCCGACGGGAGGAGCGCATCTGCGATGCGTCGACGACGGGAGGGGCGCCCCCCCGGCTCGGTTCGGGCGCTGACGCGCCTCCCCTCGCCGGGCGTGGCGCGCCTTCGGCGCGTGGAACATCTGCACGGCCTGCGCGTCGTCCAGCTCTGCGCCGCAGCATTTTCTATGCTGCAAACGCAAATGAAGTGAATGACTTACATGAACAAAATCCTTGCTTTGTCTTTGCGCAACTCTAAGCTTCGGCCTTGCGAACAGCATCGGGGGGAGCGCGCTCAGGCCATGGATATGACCGGGGAACATCGGATTGCCGCCAGTCGTGAGGATGTCTGGGCGGCACTCAACGATCCGGAAGTGCTGCTTGCTTGCATTCCGGGATGCGAAACACTCGAACAGACCGCAGACAACAGGATGATCGCCGAGGTCGTCCAGAAGATCGGGCCCGTCAAGGCGCGTTTCAAGGGCGAGGTCGAGCTGGTCAATGTCGTGGCGCCCGAGAGCTATACGATTCAGGGCGAGGGCAAGGGCGGCGTGGCCGGCTTTGCCAGGGGGGCGGCCGATGTCACGCTCACCGAAGGGGATGGTGAGACACTGCTTTCCTATGCGGTGCACGCGCAGGTTGGCGGCAAGCTCGCACAGCTCGGCAACCGCCTGATCAATTCAACATCGAAGAAACTCGCGAACAGGTTCTTCGACAATTTCAGCGCTCATCTGAACGGCCCGGAGGAGCCAGCCGACACAGACCAGAGCAACGCTGCAATCTAAGCGACGGGCGACAAGCCCGAGAGCCAGGGAGGACATGAATGGCCAAGATAGAGATGAAGGTGAATGGCAGGGCGGTTTCGCGCGACGTGCCGGACGCCACGCTACTTTCGGAATTCCTGCGGGAGGAGCTGCGGCTCACCGGCACGCATGTCGGCTGCGACACAAGCCAATGCGGTGCCTGCGTGGTGCATATCGACGGCAAGGCGGTCAAGAGCTGCACGGCGCTGGCCGCCGCCTGCTCGGGCAGCGAGGTGACCACGGTCGAGGGGCTGGCCAATGGCGGGTTGCACCCGATGCAGACCGCCTTCAACGACAATCACGGGTTGCAATGCGGCTTCTGCACGCCCGGCATGATCATGTCCGGCATCGACATGGTGAACCGCTACAAGGCCGCCGGCCGCGAGCTGACGGAAGAGGCGATCCGCCACGAGCTGGAGGGCAATATCTGCCGCTGCACCGGTTACCACAATATCGTGAAATCCATCCAGGACGCCGCCGCCAAGATGTGAGCGCGCCGCCTCCGGGAGAGATCCCGTCGAGGCGAACTGGAGCAAGGGAGGACAGACATGAGCGACGGAATAGGCGCGCGCGTGAAGCGCAAGGAAGACAAGCGGTTCATCACCGGCAAGGGCAAATACACGGATGACATCAGGGTGGACAACCAGGCCTACGCGGCCTTTGTCCGCTCGCCGCACGCCCATGCGAAGGTGGTGAGCATCGACGCCTCGGGGGCCGAGGCAATGGAGGGCGTGCTCGCGGTGCTGAACGGCGCACAGCTCACCGGCGACGGCATCGGCAATATCATCTGCGGCTGGGCCGTGACCTCGAAGGATGGCTCGCCGATGAACATGGGCGCCTGGTCGGCGCTGGCAACCGAGCATGTGCGCTATGCCGGCGACGCGGTGGCCGTTGTCATCGCCGAGAGCCAGTCGCTGGCGCGGCTCGCTGCCGAGGCCGTCGAGGTGGAATACGAGGAGCTTCCCGTCCTCGTCTCGACCCTGGATGCGTTGGCCGACGGCGCGGTGCAGATCCACGAGAACGCGCCGGGCAACCTGATCTATGACTGGGAGATCGGGGACGCTGCGGCCGCCGATGCCGGCCTCGCTGCCGCCGCCCACGTCACCGAGATGGAGATCACCAATAACCGCCTCTCGCCCAACCCGATGGAGCCCCGCTCCGCGCTGGCGATCCATGACGAGGCCGAGGACCATTACACGCTCTACACGACGAGCCAGAACCCGCATGTCGCCCGCCTCGTCCTCTCGGCCTTCTACAACGTGGCCCCCGAGCACAAACTGCGGGTGATCGCGCCGGATGTCGGCGGCGGCTTCGGCTCCAAGATCTATATCTACCCGGAGGAAATCACCTGTCTCTGGGCCTCGATGAAGACCGGCCGCTCGGTCAAATGGACCTCCGACCGCTCGGAGGCCTTCCTGACGGACGCCCATGGCCGCGACCATATCTCGACCGCGAAGATGGGCTTCGACGCAGAAGGGCGCATCACCGGGCTGAAGGTCGACACGATCGCCAATTTCGGCGCCTACATGTCGCTCTTCTCCTCCGCCGTGCCGACCTATCTCTACGCCACGCTGCTCTCCGGACAGTACAACATCGCCAATATCCACGCCAATGTGCGGGCGGTCTACACCAACACCGTGCCGGTCGATGCCTATCGCGGCGCGGGGCGGCCGGAAGCCTGCTATCTCGTCGAACGGATGATGGAGACCGCCGCGCGCGAACTGGGCAAGGACCCGGCAGAGCTGCGCCGTATCAACTTCATCCAGGAATTCCCGCATGAGACGCCGGTCATCATGACCTATGACGCGGGCGATTTCGACGGCAACATGGACAAGGCCCAGGCCGCCGCCGACACGGCCGGATTCCCCGCCCGCAAGGCGGAAGCCGCCGCGCGCGGCAAGCTGCGCGGGATCGGCTATTCGGCCTATATCGAGGCCTGCGGCATCGCCCCCTCGGCCGCTGTCGGCTCGCTCGGCGCCGGTGTCGGCCTCTGGGAGAGCGCGGAGGTGCGGGTCAACCCGGTCGGCACAGTCGAGATCCTGACCGGCTCGCACAGCCACGGCCAGGGCCACGAGACGACCTTCGCCCAGATCGTCGCCGAGCGCTTCTCGATCCCGATCGAGAATGTGCAGGTCGTGCATGGTGATACAGACAAGGTCCAGTTCGGCATGGGCACCTATGGCTCGCGCTCGGGCGCAGTCGGCATGTCCGCCATCGTCAAGGCGATGGACAAGGTCGAGGCCAAGGTGAAGAAGATCGCCGCCCACACGCTGGAGGCCAGCGAGGAGGACATCGTCATCGAGGGCGGCGAGGTGAAGGTCGCCGGCACCGACAAGGCGATGGCCTGGCATGAGGTCGGGCTTGCAGCCTATCTCGCCCATAACCTGCCCGAGGGCATGGAGCCAGGGCTCAAGGAGGGCGCCTTCTACGATCCGGTCAATTTCACCTTCCCCGCCGGCGTCTATATCGCCGAGGTCGAGGTGGACCCGGAAACCGGCGTCACCGAGATCGTGCAATTCACCGCCGCCGACGATTTCGGCACCATCATCAACCCGATGATCGTCGAGGGACAGGTCCATGGCGGCATCGCCCAGGGCGTCGGACAGGCAATGCTGGAAGGCGTGCATTACGATCAGGACGGGCAGCTCCTGACCGGCTCCTACATGGATTACACCATGCCGCGCGCGGATGACCTGCCAAGCTACACGCTGGAACACAACACGACCGTCTGCCCCAACAACCCGCTGGGGATGAAGGGCTGCGGCGAGGCCGGCGCCATCGGCACCCCGCCGGCGATCATCAACGCCATCACCGATGCCATCGGCACCAATGACCTGGCCATGCCGGCCACACCGCATGCGGTCTGGCGGGCGCTTCAGGCCGCCTCTGTGGCGACCGCAGCGGAATAAGGGAGAAAGCAGATGTATCAGACGAAATATCACAAGCCCGACTCCCTCGAAGCCGCCATTGCGCTGCTCTCCTCTTCTGACGAGGCCAAGGTGCTCGCGGGCGGGCACACGCTCCTGCCCACGATGAAGAACCACCTTGCCGCGCCATCGGACGTGGTCGATATCCGTGGCATCGCCAATCTCCACGGGATTTGCGAGGATGGCGGCAGCATCGTCATCGGCGCCACGACAACCCATGCCGAGGTCGCCGACTCTGCGCTGGTGCTGTCCGCCTGCCCCGCGCTTGCCTGCCTCGCCGCCGGCATCGGCGATCCGGCGGTGCGCCATGCCGGGACGATCGGCGGCAGCCTCGCCAATAACGACCCGGCGGCGGACTACCCCGCTGCCGCGCTCGGTCTCGGCGCCACCATCGTCACCTCGCAGCGCGAATTGCCGGCCGAGGATTTCTTCGACGGCATGTTCACCACCGCGCTGGAGGACGACGAGATCATCACCGCGATCCGTTTCCCGAAGGCGGAGGCGGCGGGCTACGCGAAATTCCCCAACCCGGCCTCGCGCTATGCAATGGTCGGTGTCTTCGTGGCGAAGACCTCCGGCGGCGTGCGGGTCGCGGTCACCGGGGCGGGCGAGGACGGCGTTTTCCGGCATGACGGGCTCGAAGCCGCCCTCGCGGGGGAGTTTTCCCCCGAGGCCGCCGGCAGCGTCGGGATTTCTCCTGACGGGTTGTTGTCGGACCTGCATGGCGACGCGGAATACCGCGCCAATCTGATCTCGGTGATGGCGAAACGGGCGGTCAAGGCCGTCGCCTGATCCCGCAGGGGATGCGAGGAGCACCCGGCCCGAAGGATGACGCCTTCCGTGTGGTGGGACATTGGCCGGGCCCTGTGGAGTCCCTGGTGCCTCGAAGAAAAATGGTCGCGATCAGAAAGATCGCGGCCATATTTCGTATGGAGGAGGCTGTATAGGCCGTGATCTGGTCGAGTTTTCTTCCAACCAGCAACAAAGGATGCAGGAAACTACTTTCATGCGTGCCGATGTAAGTTTGCCAATATCTTGAAACTCGGGAGAATCCATCAACTTGTGAAAGACTTGCGCGTTGCCATGTTCGGAATACGGTCCGTGCCACGACGGTCTGAGCAGGTCTTCCCCTGAAAAACAAGAGTGGTTGAGCTATGCTGGTTTGCCTATATCGTAGTCATTTGAAGATATTATCCGGATGACAGCTCCATGAATGGAAGCCGCGACCTACGCCGACTGAATTACTCGTCAAGAAAGGCCGGTTTCGACCAGCGTGGGTCCAGCCCGAACGATCCTTCCGCTGCAGTGCCTAAACCGACAAGGAGGGCGGGAACCAATCATTCGCCGCAGGGTTCGCCAACGGCGGCTTGTCGGGTCTACTGTCATCATCATGGGTGAATTCAAGTATAGATTGTCGACAAACGGGAGTACTCGGTAGGTCGCAGATAAAGCACGAGCGAAGTCGCTGCGACCAATGCGACTCTGCCGTTAGTTCAATCCGTGCGGTACTTCGAGGGATTGGCTCCAGTGTCTCGGCGATTGGCCATACATGCGTTTGAACTCCCGGCTGAACTGGGAGGTGCTGACATAACCCACGTCCATCGCCGCCTCGTTCACGGTCATGCCGCCGGCAATCCTCATGGCGGCATTGTTCAGGCGCATCGATTTCACGAACTGGATCGGCGACATCGTGGTCGCCTGCTTGAACTTGCGGTGGAAGACGGCCCGGCTCATCCCGACCTGTTCGGCCATATCATCGATCGTGACAGGCTCGTTCAGGCGGTTGGACAGGAATTCGATTGCTCGGGCGATTTCATTTCCCACGCCAAAGGCACGCCGGGCGGTTTCTCCTGCGCCGCCCTTCAAGACTGCGTAATAAAGCTCCCGTAGCCGCCCGCCTCCAAGGATCGCCGCATCCGTCGGGTTCTCAAGCACGCGCAGCAACTGCAGAAGAGCGTCAGTGAAAGCATCGTCCCAATGCGCCAGGGTCAGCCCCTGCGGAAGCGGGCCTCCCTTTGGCATTCGAATGGCACCGGCGGCGTGCTCCATCTCGATGGCAAGTTCGGTCATCACCCGCGTGTTCAGTGAGATCAGCACGCCGAGGAGGGGTGTCTCTGGTGATGCGTCGGGTGTGCCAGCTTCCACCGGCATCGTCATGGGGCAGCACATGTATCGCGTGCTGTCGTAGCGGTATCTTTCGCCGTCGAGGATCGCTTCCTTGGACCCGCTCACGACCGCGACGACGCAGGGCTCGTATACAGCAGGGGCACACCGAAGCGGCTCGGTTACCCGGAAGATCTGCACGCCCTTGATCCCGGTTTCCACCGCGCCTGCTTCGCTGACCCGCTCTTCGATTAGGTGTTTGATCTGTTGCTTGCTCATGTTCCCGAACTAAAGCCGGGAGGGTGCACCTTTCAACCCAGTAGATACGAATAGGCATGAATTGGAGACGATGTCGCCTGTTTGGACCTCCGGTCGAGATATATCTCACTGATCGAGAGGATCGAATGCTTGTCTTGTGACCGTTCGATCAATGCCGACTGAAGCATTGGGATGTCTGATAGCAGGAAGACACATTGCGAGATCGAACAGTTCTATCCGGATTTCGACCGGCAGAAGTACTGGGATCTGTTTGTCGATCATGAGGGCTGGTCAAGATCGGACATCCTTCCCAGCGAGATTTCCATAGTTAAGCCAGGTGAAGGCCATCCAATGGGCAAGGGCGCCGTGCGATCGGCCCGGTCCGGGTAGATGATAATCGTCGAGGACATCCTCGACTTCCAGCCGCCGACCCATTTCCGTTACGCCACGCGCGATGGCAGCCTGCCGGTGAACGGGTTCGGCGGCGAGATGTTCCTTGGAGACCGGGAAGGGGGCCTGCTCGTCAGGTATCAGGGTGGCTTCTTCCCGAGGTATTTCGGAACCGGCTGGCTCTTTCGGCGCATCCTCCGCGCCGCACAGAAGTCGGCCTTTCGCGCGTTGGGAAAGGCCTATGAGGTTCCCTACGGCACCGAAGGAACCGCGAGTGCGCAAGAGGATCGACCTCAAGTCTCGCAAGACCCAATCAAAACGATACGATCAGGCAAGTCTTGAAGATGATCGCGCCTGTTTTGGCTCCTCCCTGAGAGCTACCTACCAATCAAGACAACGAAGCATCCGAAATACGAACGGCCAGCCCCAGCTGGCAGGAGCATTCAAATGGCAGACACGACATTCGGACCGAAGGGCTGGACCCCCGAGCGCCTCGGCAACCTTTCCGGCAAGACCTATCTCATCACCGGCGCCAATGGCGGGGCCGGGTTCCAGGCGGCGCGGACGCTGCTGGCCAAGGGTGCCAAGGTCGTGATGCTGAACCGGTCGGCCGAAAAGTCGCAAGCCGCCGTCGCCGAGTTGAAGAAGGAGTTCGGCGCGAATGCTGAGGTCTCCTACGTCCGCATGGACCTCGCCTCGCTCGCCAGCGTTCGGGAGGCCGCGGCGGAGGTGCTGGAGACGGTTCCGCGGATCGACGCGCTCATCTGTAACGCTGCTATCGCACAGGTGCCGACACAGAAGTTCACCGAGGACGGTTTCGAGAGCATGCTCGGCACGAACCATTATGGGCATTTCCTGCTCTGCGGGCTGCTCTTCGAGCGGATCGAGGCATCGAAGGGCCGGATCGTGGTGGTTTCAAGCCTCGGCTACAACATGGGGATCAAGGCAATCCAGTTCGACGACATGAACTGGGACAAGAACTACCACCAGAACAAGACCTATTCGCAGAGCAAGCTGGCGCAAATGATGTTCGCCTACGAGCTGCAGGACCGGCTCGCGGCGGCGGGCAACACCAATGTCGAAGTCTATGTCTGCCACCCCGGCTCGTCGCGCACCTCGCTCATCAACACCAGCGGCAACCTGGCGACGCGGGTGATGTTCTGGATCATGACCAAGCTTCCGATCACGCAATCTGCCGAGAAAGGCTCCTGGCCGGAGGTCATGTGCGCGACCGAAAATGGCCTGGAGGCCCGTGCCCTCTATGGCCCCACCGGCCGCATGGAATTCGTCGGCCCCGTCGGCAAGGGCACGCTGCACCCCCACGCCTATGAGAAGCCGGCCATGGAACGGCTCTGGGTGTTTTCGGAAAAGGAAACCGGGTTCACGTGGAAAATCTGACCAAGCCCGGCACTTGAAACAAACCACGTGGTGACAATCTGGTCAGGCAGACCCGGGACCGGGCTCACCATAGCGAGACAGGAGTAAGTCATGAAAGACTTCAAGGACAAGGTCGTCGTCATCACCGGTGGAGCAACCGGCATCGGCAAGGCAATGGCGGACAGGTTTGGTGCCGAGGGTGCCAAGGTCGTCATCGCCGCCCGCCGCGAGGAGCGGCTGCAGGAAGCGGTGGCTGATCTGACGGCGAAAGGCATCAAGGCACGCTACAAGACCTGCGACGTGGCCAGACTTGACGATGTCAAAGCACTGGCGGATTTCGCCTGGGCCGAGTTCGGACAAGTGGATGTTCTCGTCAACAATGCCGGTATCCCGGGGATCCCCGAGATGGTCCTGGACTCGTCCCCTGAGTCCTATCAGCGCGTGTTTGATGTCAATGTGTTCGGCCAGCTCAACGGTATCTGAGCCTTCGGCAAACGCATGATCGCACAGGGCACGCCGGTGATGATCCTGAACACTGTCTCAGAGACGGGACTGTTTGTGGCGGGGCCGCTGATGGGCGGCTACGCCGCGTCAAAATATGCAGGCCGCGCGATCAGTGAAATTCTGAGGCTGGAAATGCCGAAGCATGTCCAGGTCGGTGCGATCGATCCGGGTGGCGTTCAATCGGAACTGGGTGGCAGCACGGAGATGACCCAGATCGGCATGCCTGCCGACGAGTTCATCGACATCATCTGGCCGCAGATCGAAAACGGTGAATTCCACATCGTCTCGCACCCCTGGGCCAAGGATTACGTTGCTGAAGACACCGCCGAGATCAGCAAGGCCATCGACCGCTACGCCCGCCATTTCGACGGCGACCGCAAATACGACTCGAAGAGGCTTGCGAAGCAGATGGTCAGCTGACGGACCGGCAGGGGGGGCACCTCCAGGCGCCCCCTTGCCGGCCTTGAAACCGCGGCCGCGCAACAGACCCAGTTCAATTCTTGTTCCACCAAGGAGGCAAGGTTCCCATGGTCACGACCAGACTGATGAACACCCCCCGCTGATTACGAGAAACTCAGCGTCAATCCTGACCGTATCGAGGCGTGGGAGGACGGCCGGCGCGACGACGGCCGACCTGGTGCGTTCGAGTGGTGGTACTTCGACTCGATCCTCGATGACGGCACCAAGGTCGTTGTCGTCTTCCATGACAAGTTCGCCGACAACCTCGACCGCCCCACGACTCCCCTCGTGCAGCTCGAGGTAACACTCCCATCAGGGAAGCACTTCAGCGAGTTCCTGGAATACGGCACGGATGAAGCCACCTTCGGCACCGAGGGGTGCGACCTGCGCTTTGGCCCGCATTCCTTCGTCGGAGACCTCAAGCGATACGAAATCCAGGTTGCCCCGGTGAGCGGGCTTGGCGTCAGCCTCGTCCTTGACAGCATTAGCTCGCCTTGGTGGCCAGGGTCGGGCTACATCGGGTTTGGCGAGAGCGACAAGTATTTCTTTACCTGGCTCTGCTCTGTGCCTCGCGGGCGAGTTCACGGGAAACTGACGGTCAACTGTGAGTCCCGGGACATCTCCGGCTTCGGCTACCACGATCATCAATGGGGCACCGTTCCCCCCTTAATGATCTGGAATCACTGGTTCTGGATTCGTCAGGCCTTCGACGATTACTGTCCGTCGTCATATAAAATGGAACATCAACGCGGCTTGAGCATTTGAGGCTCGGGCTCGTTTGCGTGACTGATTATGCGGCTTGTTTTTGATGTTGCAAGCGGCGGTGTCGGATTGTCCGTTTCCTGATCTTCTCCCTTTCTCTGACGATTGCCTTGTCGCTTCCGAAGTAGACGTCGGCAGGTGTGACGTTGTTCAGGCTCTCGTGGTATCGCTGGCTGTTGTAGTCGTCGACGAAGGCGCCGATCTGACGTTCGAGATCACCGGGAAGATAGTAATTCTCCAGCAGGACCCGGTTTTTCATCGTCTGATGCCAGCGCTCGATCTTGCCTTGGGTTTGCGGATGGAACGGCGCGCCGCGAACGTGATCCATCTTTTGATCTCCCAGCCACATGGCCAGATCGCCGGAGATGTAACAGGACCCCCTCGCCATTGGGCTCGAACCAATGGCGCCTACAATGGCTCGATCGCTGAGCAGGCGCGGCATGTGCCGAACGACGGCCTGGTCGCAGCCAGACGCAGTGAGAGCCAGCTTAATGGTATCCGTCACGTCCTCGGCCCGCATGGTCGTGCAGAGCTTCCAGGTTTGAGGAGGATCAGAAAACGGTCCGGGGAATCGTTTTCCCGACGAATGGATGTAGCGGCTGTAATCGTCGAGGATCGTGCCGAGGTAGAACCATCCCCAACCGATGACCTCGAAGTAGGTGAAGTCCGTCTGCCACATCTCGTTGATCGCTGTGGTCCTGTCTGCGAACGCATCGGCAACTTTGATCACGACATAGTCGGGGGCAGCGATCAGATCGGCTTCTTTCAGGAACCGATAAGCTGATGATTCAGAGATCGAGCCATTGGAACGCCATTGGAACGCCATTGGTCCGGGAGACAATGGACGAGGATACCGCTTTTCGTCAGTATACTTGACCGCCAGTTCCCGTGTCGTCAGCGCTTCATGTTCCAGCGCGAACTCGATCAGATCATCCCGCCTGGCCTGTGGAATACGGTTCCAGACTGACTTTGGTCGGGGCGAGCGATCTGCCAGGGCATCAAGACCAACTTCGAGGTCGCACTCATACCAACGGTAGAAAGCCGTGCAGGGAATGCCCAACATATCAAGGGTCTTCTTGGTCGGCAGGTGCGATCCCTCGACGGTGCGGATGATCTCCAGCTTCTCGGTTGCGAGGTATCTCATTGCTCACTCGACCATTGTCCTCGGACCCATGGCGGACAAGGTCTCGTTCCCCGGCCCCTGCCATGCTTTTTTTAAGCAATCGGTTCCCAAGGGTCAGGTCTGCCACGCATTCCTTCAGGGCCATGGCCTCCGAACGCAGGCCCTTCACCTCGGGCGATCAATCGTCGGGAAAACGATCCCCCGGATCGTTTTCCGACATTCCTCTATTCGTTGTCCATCTTCACTCCATGAAGGTCACGATGAACCAGAAATCCTCCGTTGTTCAGATCCTCAAATCTGTCCCACAGGGGCTGACGTCAGACACGTTCTACTCTTTCCTCCTCGGTTGCTGTCGGCATCCGCCTACGGACCTTCGACCGAAAGGCTTTGTGCTCGTTCACGCAAGCCGCAAAGAAATTCGGCTCGTGCAAGCGACCGGTGGGGCGCTGCCAGACATGCGGGTTGTTCTGATACCGGAACGCACTTGAAACCCGTCGGTGCTTTGTGTCGGCCCCAGCAAGCTTGTAGGCTCCGGGACCGTGTTTCTCTACCAGTTTGAGATTGTCCTTTGACGGATCAGGCCGGCGCTCGGCCCAGTCCTTTCGACGGGTTCTGCTGTCGATAAATGGGTGCCCGAAATTCGAAAAATCGGGGTTTGCGCATGTGTTGAGATGATAGCTGCCCGCACCAGGGTAAAGCTGGGTGAGCTTGAAGTTGAGCTTTGCCAAGCCTGCCAGCGGAGCGCGAGCATTGGTGAGCAGCCTGCCGAACGTGGACTGGCTGCTCGGAGATCGCGGCTATGACGCCGATTGGTTCAGGGAAGCGTTGCAAGACAAAGGGATACGCGCCTGCATTCCTGGCAGGAAGCAACGCAAGACCACCGTGAAATACGACAAGCGTCGCTACAAACGCCGCAATCGCATCGAGATCATGTTCGGCAGGCTCAAGGATTGGCGGCGCGTCGCTACTCGATACGACAGATGCCCGAAGGTCTTCCTGTCAGCCATCGCACTCGCTGCAATCGTCATCTATTGGTTATGAGTCCTGACCCTAAGAATATTGGTCCTAATTTTGAATCCAGAAGAAAAAACTTGCCGATTTCCACAAGTTTTTCCGCAGCAGGAGCGAGCGGCGTCCTGCGAATTAATTTCTTCGCATACTTGCTACCAGAGACACCTCGGATGCGGCGCGATTTGCTTCGCAAAATCAAAAGCCTGCCGCGATGAACGCGACAGGCTTTCTTAGATCGTGTCCCACCACACGGAAGGCGTCACCCGAAGGGCGGCCTTTCCATTCCGATTCCGAGTGCGTTACTCGATGATCTTGGAGACAACGCCGGCGCCGACGGTGCGGCCGCCTTCGCGGATGGCGAAGCGCAGCTTCTCTT
>CANMIP010000027.1 GCA_947497945.1 uncultured Tropicimonas sp.
CACGGCCATCGTGATCGAGGCCATCGGCATCGTTTCGGACCTTCTGCGCTGAGCCAAGGGCGCTACTTGAGTCATTGCCTCTCCATTTGGCGATGAGGGCACCTGCGGCCTCGCAATACCGCTGTCGCGCGAGAGCAAACTCCGGGTCCTTGGAGAGTTGGGGGAGTATATGCGAAACTGTCTCACTGCCGCATCGGCCGCATTGCCTGCACCGCCCCAGATACTATCGTCGCCCGCACCGCCCGATACGTTATCGTCGCCGTCGCCAAGCCAGACCTGGTCGCTTCCACTGCCGCCGATGACGATAACATTGCCGCCATCGGTCACCGCCATGATCCCCAGCCCCGAGGCACTGGCGTCGATCAGGTCGGCATGGTCGGTGGTTTCGATTACCTCGATCGAGGTGAACTCGTTCGTGGCGCCGCCAATGTCGTCTCCGAACTCGCAGACGCCGGAACTGTCTCCAGTATAGCTGACCTGGCCCCCCTGTTCGGCGTTCTCATCGGCAAAGACGAGCGTGTCATACCAGCCCTCGCCATGCATATCGGTGGTCCCGTCGTCGAAATACGAACTGTCGCGGGAAAGCAGCGCGCCTTTGCCGCTGGTCGCTTGGGTGGATTCGAGCAGGATCGTGCCTTCGCCGAGTTGGAATGCATCGTCAGGCTCGACCAGGACATAATCGTCCACCCCGTCCAGGTAGAACCCGCCATCAAACGGCGTCGCGCCGTTCACATCGGTGCCGTCCTGCGCCACGCCGTCAAGCGCCGTGGCATCGTCGCCGGCGAGGTCCGTGGCCGATGTCTTGTCGAAATTCCAATCCACGATCAGGCCGGTAGCGACGAGATCCTCCGGGACGACCAGTGTCTCGACCGACAGGGTGATATCGTCGATGGCACCAGAAGAATAGAAGGTGACCTCCATCGAAGAGACAGCCTCCGCACCGATATCGATCCAGGTTTCTCCCCCGTCCACGGTCCCGGAAATCTCGACCGTCTTTACCAGGGTTCCATCCGCATCGTAGCAGGAGATCGTCCCTCCACCCTCGCCGTCGATGACATTCAGGCCGCTGACATCGGTCGAGTATGCGAAATCGAGGGTCAGGGTGCCGCCGGCGGCATTGTCATCGGGATCCGTGCTGTCTCCATCCTCCGAGATGATCAGTGCCATGCCCGCAGTGTCGGAGGCGAGATCCGTGTCCTCCCCCGTGGGGTTGGCCGTGTCGAAGATCATCGCAGCGTTGGCGGCATTCGAAGACGAAATTGTCACGCCATATTGCGCGTATTGATCGCTGACGAGCGTTCCCGCCGTCAGGTCATTAAAATCAAGTACGACATCAACCATGTTGTTCACCGAGCAGTTCCGATGGCCGGAAAACAGACCCAATGCATTGAATAGAGAGTCCATTCTGGACCGCAGGGGGGCGTTTTGCTCGAATTCTGTGCCAGGGGCAGCAGGCTGGTGCCCGTCCCGTGCACCCGCTCAGCGCAAAAGCGAAAGGTGCCAGACAGATCTATCCCGAATGTGTCCCGCAGAGTGGCAGTCTACATCTCGAGAGTGCTGCGTGGGAGGATAAGAAAAACTGAGTTCTTCCAATGCAGTCGAGGCAAGGTTGCGAAGAATTCGTTTCAAATCAATCCCACTCGAACCAACGGTTTTTTCTTGTTGCGCAGAGGTTCGAGAAGGATGCATCCAAAGCTGCCGCGATGGCTGGATGACAGCATATTTCTTGCTGAAGCGGCAAGCTGTGCCTGCCACGACAACCGGCACCATGAGGTTGATTGAGCCCTTTTCCGCAGCGGGCGGGAGTGACAAAAAACGGACCCGGATTGCGATCTGCCGAATGATGATCGAGTGACCGCATTATCCGCTTGCCTGACCTCAATGCGAACCGCCGCGAACGAGTGGATTCCGCCCATCTTGACTGGTGATGCGTCAGGGACAGTAGATTTCTCGCGCTCGCAGCGTAGGTTCGGATGGTCGGCATGGCCGCCGCTGGCGCAGTCGCAATATGTTGAACTATCGGTTCATTCCGGTCATCCGCTGCTGCTCCTGACAGTCTGGACTATCCCGTATGGAATCGAAACGCCCGCCCCGTTCCCGGGACGGGCGTCATTTCTGTCACCGGGTCTCTCTTCAGCCGATGATCGCGTTCAATGTCGCCGAGGGGCGCATCACTGCCGCGGTCTTGGCCGGGTCGGTGTTGTAGTACCCACCGAGATCGACGGCATCGCCCTGGGCTGCGGCCAGCTCACCGAGGATCGCCGCCTCGCCATCGGCCAGCGCCTTCGCGATAGGCGCAAAATGCGCGGCCAGATCGGCATCGTCGGCTTGCGCGGCCAGCGCTTCAGCCCAGTAGCGGGCGAACCAGTAATGGCTGTCGCGGTTGTCCGGTTGACCGACCTTGCGCGACGGCGAGCGGTTGTCGTCGAGAATGCCCTGGGTCGCGGCCTCGGCGGCGGCGCCGAGCACGCCGGCCTTGGCATTGCCGGTGCTGTCGGCGAGGAAGTTGAAGCTCTCGCCAAGCGCGCAGAACTCGCCCATGGAATCCCAGCGCAGGTGACCTTCGGCCACGAGCTGTTGAACGTGCTTGGGCGCGGAGCCGCCGGCGCCGGTCTCGAACAGGCCGCCGCCATTCATCAGCTTGACGATGGAAAGCATCTTGGCCGAGGTCCCGAGCTCCAGGATCGGGAAGAGATCCGTCAGGTAGTCGCGCAGCACGTTGCCGGTGACGGCGATGGAATCCTTGCCGGCGGTGATCGTTTCCAGCGACTGGCGGGTTGCTTCACGCGGCGCCATGATCTGGAATTTATCCGAAACGCCAGCGGCTTCCAGTGCGGGCTTCACATATTCGATCAGTTCGGAATCATGGGCGCGGCTGGCATCGAGCCAGAAGATCGCTTCCGATCCGGTCAGGCGCTGGCGGTCGATCGCAAGCTGGATCCAGTTCTCGATCGGAGCTTTCTTCACGGTGCAGGCGCGCCAGATATCGCCGGTCTCGACCTCATGCGAAAGCAGCACCTCACCATTGGCCAGAACGATGCGGATCACGCCATCGGCCGGGGCCTCGAAGGTGGTCGGGTGGGAGCCGTATTCCTCCGCTTTCTGCGCCATCAGGCCGACATTGGCGACAGCACCGGCGGTGGCCGGGTTCAGCGCGCCATTGGCTTTGAAGAAGTTGATCGTCTCGTCATAGATGGTCGCGTAGCAGCGGTCGGGGATGACGCAATTGGCGTCGCCCTTGGCGCCGGTCTGGTCCCAGCCCTTGCCGCCGGCGCGTATCACGGCCGGCATGGAGGCGTCGATGATGACATCGGACGGCACGTGCAGGCCGGTGATGCCCTTGTCGCTGTCGACCATGTAGATCGAGGGGCGCTCGGCGGTCACGGCCTCTATGGCGGCCATGATCTCGGCATTGCCCTTGACCCGCTCCAGCAGGTCGCCCATGCCGGAATTGGCATTGACGCCAAGGGCTTCCATTTCGGCGCCGAATTTCTCGAAGACCGGCGCAAGCCAGGCCTTGACGCCGAAGCCGAAGATGATCGGGTCCGAGACCTTCATCATCGTCGCCTTCAGGTGCAGCGAGAACATGGTGCCATCGGCTTTCGTGTCCTCGATCGCCTCGGCGAGGAAGGCGGAGAGCGCCTTCACGGACATGAAGGTCGCGTCACAGATCGTGCCTTCTTCCAGCGGCCAGTTCTCTTTCTTGGCGCCGACCGAGCCGTCCTTGGCAACGAACTCGATCTTCGCCGGGCCGGCCTGGGCGGCGGTGATGGTGGCGGATTTCTCGTTGGCGTAGAAGTCGTCGCCGGACATGGACGAGACCTTGGTCTTGCTGTCGGCACTCCAGGTTCCCATCGAATGCGGGTTCGCCTGGGCGAAGTTCTTCACCGCCTTGGCGGCGCGGCGGTCGGAATTGCCCTCGCGCAGCACCGGGTTCACGGCCGAGCCCTTGATCGCGTCATACTTGGCGCGCGCGTCCTTTTCGGCGTCGGTCTTCGGTTCCTCGGGATAATCCGGCACCGGGAAACCCTGGCCCTGCAGCTCGGCGATGGCGGCGGTCAGCTGCGGCACGGAGGCCGAGATGTTGGGCAGCTTGATGACATTGGCGCCCGGCGTCTTCACCAGCTCACCCAGCTCGGCCAGATCGTCGGAGATCCGCTGATCCTCGGCGAGATATTCGGGGAAGGCAGACAGAATGCGGCCAGCGACCGAAATATCCTTGGTGCCGACATTGATTCCGGCCGCATCGGCGAATTTCCGGATGATCGGCAGCAGCGAGGCAGAGGCCAGTTCGGGCGCTTCGTCTACCTTTGTATACAGAATGTCGGGCGTCTGGTTATCAGTCATTTGTCTTTACCTCACAAGCGATTAGTTGATGTTCCTCATGCCGGATCGTCACGGTTTGGCATCCCCCAATGCCGGATTCCATGGCCGCAGCCCCGGTTCGGGCGGCACATTAGCGCGTCTGGCGGAACATGCAAATGCGACCTTAGGTGTGCAGTTGCGGCATTTCCGGTCTGCGTCCTGCGAAAGGCTCGGCCGCGCCGTACTTCCGCCGTTTACCTTCGCTTCTCGGCGCCGCATCATGCGCGGGCAGGAAACGGGAGAAGATCATGGGGCAGGGGCCGGATCTGGGAGGCAGGATCGTTGCGCATCGGAACGACCGCATGGGCGGGCGCCTGATCTCGATCCTCAACGCCATCCGGATCTCGCGCGATTACGATATTCCCTATGTCATCGCCTGGGTCAGCCACGGCCGCACGGCCGAAGAGCTCAAGGAACCGACCGATATCTTCACGCCGGATTTCGTCGAGCGCTATTTCGTCCCCGGCGATATAACTGCCGAGCAATGGGCCGCGCTGGACGATCTCGACGCCACGCATCGCACGACCGAAGCCGCGTTTCGCGAGGCAATCGCCTCCGGAGCCGGGTTCCTGTCGCAGCGGCCGGTCGGTACGACCGTGCTGCCTTGGGAGGAAGAGGGCCCGGTCGCCGAACGGCTGGCCGCCTGTTTCGACGGGATCGGCTTTTGCAACACGATCCGCCGCGTCTCCGCGAAGATCGACGAAAAGCTCGCCGGCACCCATCTGAGCGCCTATCACATTCGCCGCGGTGACATCATCTCCAACCCGATCACCTCGCAGAAGCTCTGGCCGAACAAGTATATCCCGCGCGAGTTCTACGAGGTCCATCTCAGGCACCAGCTCGAAGATCCCGACGCCGCCTGTCTCGTCTTTTCGGATACCCGCCACGAAGTCGACCAGCTCAAGGCGGCTGGCGGCGACCGGGTGATGACCTTCGAGGAGCTTGTGGGCGACGAGGAGCTCAAGCTCGGACAGCGCGACTTCCTCGAACTCTTCGCCATGTCGCGCTGCAAGGAGATCTACGGACCGCCGCATTCCGCCTTCTCGCAGACGGCGGCGACGATGGGCGGCGGGACGGTCTATCCGGTCGAAGACGCGCTCACGCCCGAGGCGCATTCCGAGGCGATGGAGCTGCTGATCTCGCGCATGGATGCGCCGAAGCGGCATTTCCTTGGCGATGGCGACATGGGGCAGTGCTTTCCCTTCGTGATCGCGCATCTGCGGGGGCGGGGCGAAGCGGACCGGGCGCGAACCCTGCTGGCAACGCAGGTCAATCGCGGCTTCTCCAAGCCCTATATCTATCCGGCGATCAGCGAGCTCTGCGTCGAGTGCAACGACCTCGAGGGGGCAAAGAAGGTGATTGCGGCGGCCTGGTCGCGCCCGGTTTCGGGCGACGACGCGCTCTGTTCGGTCGCCGCCCATGCCGCGCTGGCGCATCTGCAGGCCGGGGAGGTGCGGGACGCGCATCGCTGGGCGCATGTTGCCTGGTGGCTGGGACCGATGGACCGGATCGTGCCCAGCGTGCTGTCGGCGCTGCTCTCGGCCGGGGTCATGGATGTGGCCCCGAGCTACCCGATCGACAGGCGGATGCTCGTGCGCAAGGGCAACCTCTTCCCGGGCGCAGATGCCTATCTGTCGAAGCTCAATGCGGTGGAGCCGCCGGAAGGCTGGGGCGCGCAAGGCAAGGTCGCCTATCCCTGGGAAGTGGCGCTGCGGGACTGGCGGCTCATCCACGGCAAGCGGGTCGGGCGCGGGTTCTGGAACCACACGCGGATCCGCAACGGGCTTGGCCGGCTGGAAAAGACCAACTCGCGGATGGCCGGCGCGCCGGAACTCGAAAGCGCGGCCTCGGTGATGCTGCGCGATCTTGGTGAGCATGACGCGGCTTTGGCGCGCAACCGGGCCGCGCTGCGCGCCTATCCCGACGAGCCTCTCTATCTCAAGCGCGAGGCCGATACGCTGCTGGAAGCCGGGATGGCGCAGGCAGCGCTGGTGCGGCTGGAGGAGGCCACGGAGGCCTCGGGGCGGCAGGCCTGCTATCTCGCCGCGCTTGGCAATGCCTATGGCAAGGCGGGCCGGCCCGAGGAAATGACCGAAGCCTTCACCGACCTGGCGGGGCAGGAACATGATCTGATCGAACTCCTGTTGATGACAGCCGATGTGCTGCGGCGGCGTCCGGCGACACGGGAGGCGGCGCTGGTGCAGATCAACAAGGCGGCGCGGCTCGGACATGGCTCGCTGCGGCTGCAGACGCTCAAGGCCCGGATCCTGGCCGAGACCGGGCAGATGGAGGCCGCGGCGGGGCTGTTTCGGCAAATGGCGCGCGGCGGTCTCGCTCAGCCGGCGAGCTTCGCACATATGTACCGGATCTTCGGCAAGGCCGGGGAGCTGGCCATGGTCGAGGCGGTTGTGGCGGAAAGCCCCTACGAGATGGCGGAGATCCGGGACCTGGCGGGCGGTTAGCTCCCGCGCGCCATCCGCGCCCGATCCTGCGCTTGACGCAACGTCCGTCATTGGCGCATCGTTGGGGAATGCATTTCGCATGGAGACGGCACACGCGGCGCCAATTGGGGCCTGCGTGGATTTTACCCGGGGCTTCCTGTTAAAGAAAACAGTTTTGTTTCATGGTTTTGGCGGCCTTTCTTGATGGACGCAAAGCAGGAGAGATACATTGGTTGGACGGATTGATCAGCTCAAGGCGCAATTGTTCCAGCGCCAGACATTCGTGGCTGGCGGGCATGGCGCGCGCCGCCCGGCACATGGGACGATGACGCTTCCAAAGGGGATCACGCTCTATTTTTACGTGCGCGACACCGAGAGCCTGCCCAACAGCGTCGGCCAGAAAGTCGACAAGATCCTGGCCGGCGGCGCGGCGCCCGCGCCCGTGGCGGTGCTGCGCGGCGGCAGCTATTGCTGGAACTACCATCTCTACAGCCCGCGCAATGGCGGCTATCTGAGCCTGGCCTCCTCGAGCAAGGCCGACAGCCATTACATCACGACCGATGACAGCGCCAATGGCATCTCGCTCAAGAGCATCTGCGAGACGATTGTCCGGGCCTGTCCGGTCGCGGACCTGCATTGGAGTGCCTGCCGGTCGACCGAGGCCGATGGCGATGTCTTCCCGGACACGCTGACGCCGACTTATCCGCCGGGCTCGGCGCTGGCGAATCTTGCGGCGAAAGCCGGAAAGATCGCCTAGAGAATCGGCCTGTTTCAGCGGCGGGACTGGTCGTCGTCTTCATCGCGGCGGAGGGCATCCGGCACGGAAGCCATGCGACGCCTCCGCGCCATGCGACGCCAATGCGGGGCGACGCCGGCTCGGTTTCCGTGGCGCGTTTTTCCTCCGCAGGGGCTATTCCGCCCGTTCTCAGGCCTCCACCGCCTCGACCTTGACGGCTGAATACTTGAACTCCGGGATCTTGCCGACAGGATCCAGCGCCGGATTGGTCAACAGGTTCGCCGCCGCCTCGACAAAGGCGAAGGGGACGAAGACCATGTCCGGCGAGATCGCCCGATCCGCCCGCGCCATGATCTCGATCGAGCCACGCCGGGTCGACAACCGGACCATCTCGCCCGGCGCGACACCGAGCTTGCGCAGGGTCGCGGGATGGAGCGAGCAATTCGCCTCCGGCTCCATCGCGTCGAGCACCCTGGAGCGCCGGGTCATCGAGCCGGTATGCCAATGTTCGAGCTGCCGGCCGGTTGTCATCACCATCGGGAAATCGGCATCCGGCGCCTCGTCCGGCGCCACGATGGCGGCGGGGGTGAACTTCGCCCGACCCTCGGCGCGCGGGAAACCATCGCCGAAGACAACAGCCTGTCCCGGGTCGCTCGGGGAGAGCGACGGGTAGGTCACCGTCTCGCGCTCCAGCCGCTCCCAGGTGATATTGTCGAGGCTCGCCATCACCTGTTTCATCTCGGCGAAGATCTCGCTGGGATGGGCATAGCTCCAGCCCAGGCCGAGCCGTCTCGCCAGTTCGGTCGTGATCTGCCAATCCTCGCGGGCCTCGCCCGGCGGCGCGACCGCCGCGCGCACCATCTGGACCTGCCGGTTGGTGTTGGAGACGGTTCCCGTCTTCTCGTAGAGGGCAGAGGCCGGCAGGATCACATCGGCATAATTCGCTGTTTCCGTGAGGAAAATATCCTGCACTACGAGATGTTCCAACTTGGCCAGCGCGTCGCGGGCATGGGCCACATCCGGGTCCGACATGGCCGGGTTCTCGCCGAGAATATACATGCCGCGGATTGCCCCCGCATGCACATCATCAAGGATCTCGGTGACGGTCTGGCCCTTCTGGGCGGAGAAATCCTCCATCTCCCAGAGCGAGGTGAATGTCGCCCGGATGCCGTCATCGGTCACGCTTTGGTAATCGGGCAGGAACATCGGGATCAGCCCGGCATCGGAGGCGCCCTGCACGTTGTTCTGGCCGCGCAGCGGGTGCAGCCCCGTGCCGGGCCGGCCGACATGGCCGCACATGAGCGCGAGGCTGATCAGGCAGCGGGAATTGTCGGTGCCGTGGATATGCTGGCTGACGCCCATGCCCCAGAAGATCATCCCGGCTTTCGCCCCGGCGAAGGTCCGGGCAACGTCCCGCAATGTCTCGGCATCTATGCCGCAGAGATCGGCCATCTTTTCCGGCGCGAAATCAGCCAGATGCGCCTTCTCCGCCTCCCAGTTCTCGGTGAAACGGTCGATATAGGACGCGTCGAAAAGCTCCTCCTCGACAATGGTCGCCATGATCGCGTTGAGCATGGCCACATCCGTTCCGGGACGGAATTGCAGGTTATGCGAGGCGAAACGTTTCAGCCCGGTGCCGCGCGGATCCATCATGATCAGCTTGCCGCCCCTCTGCGTGAACTGCTTGAAGAAGGTCGCGGCGACGGGATGGTTTTCCAGCGGGTTGCAGCCGATCAGGATGGCAACATCGGCATTCTCGATCTCGTTGAACGTCGCCGTCACCGCGCCCGAACCGACATTCTCCAGCAGGGCCGCGACCGAGGAAGCATGGCAGAGCCGGGTGCAGTGATCGACATTGTTATGTCCGAAGCCTTCGCGGATGAGCCGCTGGAAGAGATAGGCCTCTTCATTGGTGCATTTCGCCGAGCCGAACCCGGCCACGGCCCGCCCGCCATGCGCCGCGCGCAGACCGGCCAGCCCGCCCGCCGCCGCGTCCAGCGCCTCGTCCCAGCTTGCCTCGCGGAAATGGGTCAAGAGGTTGCCGGGATCGACATTGAGCCCCTTCGCCGGCGCATCCTCGCGCCGGATCAGGGGCTTGGTCAGCCGGTGCCCGTGGTGGATATAATCATAGCCGAAGCGCCCCTTGACGCAGAGCCGCCCTTCATTGGCCGGCCCGTTGATCCCCTCGACATGGGCGATCTTGCCGTCCTTCACCTTGAGATTGACGAGGCAACCAACCCCGCAGAAGGGGCAGACCGACTGCGTCTCGCTGTCGAAATCATTCTTGTCGCCGCGTTGCGCCGCGTCGAGGATCGACGCCGGCATCAGCGCCCCCGTCGGGCAGGCCTGCACGCATTCACCGCAGGCCACGCAGGTTGAACTTCCCATCGCATCCGACTGATCGAACACGGGAAAAGCGTCATGCCCGCGCCCGGCCATGCCGATCACGTCATTGACCTGCACCTCACGGCAAGCGCGCACGCAGAGCCCGCACTGGATGCAGGCATCGAGATTGACCCGCATCGCGACATGGCTGTCATCGAGCAGCGGGATGCGTTCTTTCTCCAGCGCCGGGAAGCGGCTCTCCTTGACGCCGACCTGGTCGGCCGTCTCCCAGAACTGGCTGGAGAGGTCATGCGCGTCCTCTCGCTCCGGCTGGTCCGCCATCAGCATCTCGACCACCATCTTGCGCGCGCGCTCGGCCCGCACGGTGTCGGTTTTCACGACCATGCCGTCCACCGGCTCGCGGATGCAGGAGGCGGCAAGCGTGCGCTCACCCTCGATCTCCACCATGCAGGCGCGGCAATTGCCGTCCGGCCTGTAGCCGGGGGCGGGCTTGTGGCAGAGATGCGGGATCTTCAGGCCAGCGCCATTGGCAACCTCCCAGATCGACTGTCCGGGTTCGGCCTCGGCGGGCTTGCCATCAAGGGTGAAACGGATGGTTTCGGACATCAGTGGCTGCCTCCATGACCTGTATGGCCGGAATGGTCTGCTTGCGCGCCGCCTTCATAGCCGCGCATCCTGGCATAGATCATGCGCTGATGCGGGGTCAGGAGCGGCGTGGTCTCCAAATGCGCGGAGAGATGGACTTCGCGCAAAACGCCGCGGGCAGCGGCGGCCTCTTCGAGCAGGGTTTTCAGCCGCGCAGCGTCGATTTCGCCGCTCTTGAAGGCCGCGTCCAGCGCCCGCTCGGCGTCCAGAAGACGCGCTCCGGCGGCCTGCGCGTCAGTTTTCATCGCGGCAAAGAGAGCTTCGACCCGCTCGGTTTGCGTTGGATCGAGCTCCAGCGCGGACGCGAGTTCCAGCACATGGGCCGGTCCGGGCCAGCCGTTGAGCTCCGCAGGAAGCGCAAGCCCCCAGCCTTCGCCAGCCTCGATGGACGCGATATCCGCCTCGGAAAAGGAGGAGATGGCGCGGCTCTGCTGGCCGGCATAGGGGGCGTTTTCGGCAAACAGCGGGGAGGCGGCGCAGAGCGCCACGATCAGCGGAAACCGCATCGTCAGATCTCCTCCGGGAAATGCTCGATGGTCAGTCGGATCGCGTTCGGGGCGGCCTGTCCCAGTCCGCAGATCGAGGCATCGACCATGGTGGTGGACAGCTCTTCCAGCAGGTCCCGGTCCCAGCTCTCCGCCTGCATCAGCTTCACCGCCTTCTCGCAGCCGACCCGGCAGGGGGTGCACTGCCCGCAGCTCTCATCCTCGAAAAACCGCATCATGTTGAGCGCGGCCTCGCGGATGCTGTCCTTGTCCGAGAGCACCACGACGGCCGCCGAGCCGATGAAACTGCCATGTTCCTGCAACGTGTCGAAATCGAGCGGCACGTCGCAGAGCGTGGCCGGCAGGATTCCGGAAGAGGGGCCGCCGGGCTGGAAGGCCTTGAAAACATGGCCCTCGACCATGCCGCCCGCGGCTTCGATGACATCGGTGATCGAGGAACCGGCGGGCAGCAGATAGACGCCCGGCCGTTTCACCCGCCCCGAGACCGAGTAGTTCCGCAAGCCCGTCCGCCCGTTATGGGTGACATCGTTGAGCACTTCCGGCCCGAACCGCGCGATGCGGGCGACCCAGTAGAGCGTCTCGACATTGTTGACCAGCGTCGGCTGTCCGAAGAGCCCGACCTGCGCGACATAAGGCGGGCGGTGGCGGGGGATGCCGCGCTTACCCTCGATCGACTCGATCATCGCGCTCTCTTCGCCGCAGATATAAGCGCCCGCGCCGCGCCGCATCTCGATATAGCCCGGCTCGACAACGCCCGCCGCTTCAAGCGCGGCAATCTCCTGGCGCAGGATCTCTCGCGCGGCCGGGTATTCGTCGCGCATGTAGAGATAGCAGCGCTCCGCCTCGATGGCCCAGGCCGAGATCAGCATGCCTTCGAGGAACATATGCGGTTCACGCTCGAGATGGATCCGGTCCTTGAAGGTCCCCGGCTCGCCCTCGTCGCCATTGACGGCCACGTAGCGCGGCCCCGGATGGGCGCGCACGAAGCCCCATTTCTTGCCCGAGGGAAAGCCGGCGCCGCCAAGCCCGCGCAACCCGGCCTCGGCGAGCTTTTCCTGCATCTGCTCCCAGTCGCCGGCCGCGCGCAGCAGGCGCAGCGTCCGGTAGCCGCCCTGGGCGCGGTATTCGAGGAAGGACTGATGCGCGGGAATATAAGGCTCGCGCTCGCCGGAATGGATCGTCGCCACGACCTTTTCCGCCGTCGCATGGCCGATATGGAAATGCCCGACTTCCGCAGACGGGGCCTCGTCGCAGCGGCCCATGCAAGGCGCACGGAGGATGCGGACCTCGGCCGGATCGAGCCCGTCTTCCAGTGCTTGGCGCATCTGGGCCGCGCCGGCCATCTCGCAGGTGAGACTGTCGCAGATCCGGATCGTCAGGGCAGGGGGCGGCGCCTCGTCCTCGCGGACCACGTCGAAATGGGCATAGAAGGTGGCGACTTCGTAGATCTCCGCCTGTGAAATCCGCATCTCTTCGGCCAGGGCGCGGATATGGGCGGCCGAGAGATGGCCATAGGCGTCCTGGATCAGGTGCAGGAACTCGATCAGCAGGTCCCGCCGCCGCTCGGTCTCGCCCAGCAGCGCCCGGACCTGTGCGAGCGCGTCATCGTCCAGCCCGCGCCCCTTGGGCCGGTGCCGTCCCTTGCCACGCCCCGATTTCCAGATCCCGGAAGTCTCGTTCATTCGGTCCCCATCCATGTTTCCCCCTGTCTGCCAGATACCTGCGCCGGCAGTCTGCGCCTCTCCTGCTCCCGGCGCATAGGTCCAGATGACAGTCTTGTATCCGGCCACGCCACGCTGAAAACGACAGACGATGTCGGCTCCGCGACCGGGCGGGTGTCGGCGCCGATGATATTTGCAGACCGGGCAAGAGGTGGAAAGCCATGTCTTTGCTTAAGCTGAGCCGGCCCTGCGCCGGCATCGCGGCTCCGGATCGGCGTCTTGCGTCCATTGCCGGGGCGGGTTTGGGCTGGTTTCCACATCGGAAATTCCCGATAGAGAGGCCGGGCGCGGAAAACGGAGGCAGGAAAGATGGTCAATTCGGATGGACAGGAGCGTGTCGGCGTGGCGCTTGTCGGCGCGGGCATGATCGCGAAGACCCATGTGGCGGCCCTGTCGGCGGCGCGCGACAAGGCGCGGCTGGCAGCCATCGTCTCGCGGCATCCCGAGCGCGCGGGGTATCTCAGGCAGTTCCAGGACGCATCGGAGACCGCGCCGCTCTTCACCTCCGACCTGTCCGCGGTCGCCGCGGATCCGCAGATCCAGATGGCCATCATCGCAACCCCGCCAAATGTCCGCAGCGAGGTGATCGGCCTTCTTGCCGGGGCAGGCAAGCATATCTTGCTGGAGAAGCCGGTGGGGCGCAATTCTGCCGAAGCGCTGGAGGTCGTGGAGATCTGCGAACGCGCCGGCGTCACGCTCGGGGTGTTGTTCCAGCACCGCGCCCGCGCCCCGGCGATCGCCGCGGCCCGCCATGTCGCGAGCGGTGCGCTTGGCACGCTCGGCCTGGTCGAGATCGAGGTGCCGCTCTGGCGCGACCAGTCCTATTACGACGAGCTGGGCCGCGGCACCTATGCGCGCGACGGCGGCGGCGTGATGATGACCAACGCGATCCACTCCATCGATCTCGCGCTCAGCCTGGCCGGTCCGGTCACGCGGGTGCAGGCGATGACGGCGACGACGCCGCTGCACCGGATGGAGGCCGAGGATTTCGCCATTGCGGGCCTGCAATTCGCCTGCGGCGCGGCGGGGTCCTTTGTCGCCAGCACGGCGATGTACCCGCACCGGACGGAGACGATCCGTCTCCATTTCCAGAACGGATCGCTGAAGATCGACAAGGATGCGCTGGAACTGGACTGGCGCGATGGGCGCCACGAGATCGAGGCAAGGGCCGCGCCCGGCCCCGAGGCACCGCCCCTGACCGGCAAGTTCGAATGGCACCAGGCCGTGATCGAGGATTTCGTCGCGGCCATTCGCGGCGGGCGAGCGCCCATGGTCACCGGCCGCGAGGCGCTGCTGTCGCATCACCTGATCGCGGCGATCGAGACATCGTCGCGGACGGGACAGCCGGTCGACCTGCCGTCCTGACCGGCAAGACGCCGGGGGCTGGACGTTTTTGACGACGGATCAATCCTGCGGCACCTCGCGAAATGGTAACCCGCTGAACGCTGGACCGGACCGGTCGGACAGCCCATATTGGCACGGTAGCAACAGGAGAGGCCGGATGTTCGCACGCAGCACAGAGAAGACGCAGATGGTCGGCCCCGGGGAGGCGCTGCCGGGACGCGACAGCCCGATCCCGACCGCCCAGACCCATTTCGTCAATGGCCGCCCGCTCACGCTCGACATCCCCGAGGGGATGGAGAGCATCCTGTTCGGCATGGGCTGTTTCTGGGGCGCGGAGCGGCTGCTCTGGCAGCTTCCGGGCGTCTGGCTGACCATGGTCGGCTATTCCGGCGGCACCACGCCGAACCCGACCTATGAAGAGACCTGCACGGCGAGAACGGGTCATGCGGAGGTCGTCCGCGTTGTCTTCGATCCCGCCATCCTGCCCGTAGAACAGCTGCTGCGCGTCTTCTGGGAGAGCCATGACCCGACCCAGGGTATGCGCCAGGGCGGCGATGTCGGCACCCAGTATCGCTCGGCGATCTACACGAGCAGCGCCGCGCAACGCGCCGCCGCACTCGCCAGCAAGGACGCGTACCAGGAGGCGCTTTCAACCGCCGGGCGAGGGGCTGTCACGACAGAAATCGCCGATGCACAAGAATTCTACTTCGCCGAGGGCTATCACCAACAATACCTGGCAAAGAACCCCTCCGGCTATTGCGGAATCGGCGGAACCGGGGTGTCTTGCCCGGCAACTCCGGGGGCAGCCCCGGCCGAGTGACGGACAGGGACATTATGGCGGGCAACCGCATACACATATTCGGTGCAAGCGGGGCGGGGACGACGACCCTCGGCCGTGCGCTGGCCTCCGCGCTCGAAACCCAACATTTCGACACTGACGATTTCTACTGGTATCCGACCGACCCGCCATTTCGCTCCAAGCGCCCGGTCCCCGAGCGCCATGCGCTGATGGAGCAGATGTTCCTGCCGCGCCGCGACTGGGTGCTGTCGGGCTCGCTGGACAGTTGGTCGGACGGGATCGACCACCGCTTCACCTTCGCGGTCTTCCTGACCTTGCAGACCGAGACCCGCCTGCGGCGCCTGCGTGCCCGCGAAGGGTGGCGGTTGCAGAATCCCTCCGAGCGCCCCGGCATGGAAGCCTTCCTGAGCTGGGCCGCGGCCTATGACGATGCCCTGCTGCCCGGCCGCAACCGCGCCCGGCACCTGGCCTGGGCGGACACGCTGGACTGCCCGATCATGACGCTCGATTCCGGCCGCCCGATCTCGCTTCTGGTCCATGACATCACCGACACCCTTGACCAGTTGGCCGCAAGGGCCTAGCGCCTGTCCGACTTCGACCGACTGACACAATGCCGGAGGCACGCGCCGCGCGTTCGCGCGCGACCGGTCCATCAAGGAGCCCGCCATGCCAACCTTTACCGCCTTGACCACACTCAAGGGCAAGGAACGGGCCGAGGCCCTCTGCGCCGCGATGGAAAACCTCGTGCCCGAACCCACGGGCGTCGGCATTTTCGAACTCGAAGACGGCTCCGGCCTATGGGAGATTGGCGGCTATTTCACCGAAGCGCCCGACGAGATCGCGCTGGCGCTGCTCGCCGCGGCCCAGGGCGCCAGGCCCTTCGCCATCTCCGAGCTTCCGGAAACGGACTGGGTCGCCAAGGTCAAGCGCGAGCTCGCGCCGGTACGCGCCGGTCGCTTCTACCTCCATGGCAGCCATGACGCCGAAACCATTCCGGAAGATGTCGAACCGCTGCTGATCGAAGCCGCCATGGCTTTCGGCACCGGGCATCATGGCACCACGCTTGGCTGCCTAAAGGCGCTGGACCGGCTTGCCAGCGAGGGCCATCAGGCGCTCCCGGTCGCTGACATCGGCTGCGGCACGGCGGTGCTGGCCATGGCCGCGGCGCGGATCTGGCCGGGCACCATGCTGGCCTCCGATATCGACCCTCTCGCCGTCGAGGTCGCGCAGGCGAATGCGGATGCGAACGGCCTTGCGGACCGGTTGCGCTGCATCGAGGCGACCGGCTTCGATCACCCCGAGCTTGCCGCCGCCGCGCCTTTCGGCCTGATCTTCGCCAATATCCTCAAGGCGCCGCTCGTGGCGCTGGCGCCGGTCATTGCCGGCGCGCTCAAATGCGGCGGATTCGCCATACTCTCGGGGATCCTCAACGAGCAGGCCGACGATGTGGTCGCCGCCTATGCCCCCGAAGGTCTGATTGTTCACGAGCGGGAAGAAATCGGCGACTGGACGACGCTTTGTATGCGTAAAACTTGATTGTTCAACCCTATTTGCGCCACATTTCCGCCCTAGTCTAAGCGCTAACGGGGGCGTTTAGCGCAAGGATTGAGCCATGCGGGATCCGCAGATGAAAGCATTCTCCGGCCGTTTGCGCCGGATCGAGAAGACACAACGCAGTGGCGGCGGATTCGAGGCCGCCGGCACCTTGGGACAGTCCCATTACACCCGCGCGCGCCGCCGCGCGGAGCGCCGTCCGCTGTTGCGTCCGGCATTGACCATCGTCACCGTCATCGTGGCGATGAAAGGCTGCCTGCTCGCCGCGATCGGCGAACGTTCCTATCTCGAAAAGGTCCAGGGCCTGATGGACGGGAACCTGTTCGAACAGGGCATGGCCTTCGTTATGGCCGCTGACCCGGTGTCGAACGCGGTGGCACATGTGATCGCGCCGCTCTTCGGCTGATCTCCGCCTCGGTTTTACCCGCCTGCCTGAAATGCAAGAACGCCGGCGAAACCGCCGGCGTTCGTCATTTCGGATCGTGCCACTGTCTCCGGGGGGAGACGGTGGTCCGACACTCAGTTGGTCGCGACGCGGCCGCTGAACAGGCTGGCCGGGGCCTTGATGAGGCGGCGGATGGAGGCGCCAATCCAGATCGCCATCTCGCGGGAGAACCGCGCCTGCTCCTTGCGGACATCGGCTTCGATCGCGAGCCAGTTGACGTTTTGTTCGTCGGAATTATTCAGGATGTTCATAATGTTAATCTCCGAGTGAGGATCTCTGTGTTTCTGCACTCAAGATAGCTGTTAGCGCCAACATTTCCAGTGCTGCGCCTGCAATGCGGCAATGCGGCATACGCAAGGGTAAATCTCCCGGCTTGCTGCGCGGTTCAGCATGACGGGCAATAAACAGGCAGGCCGAAAACATCCGCGCGCCGGTTTCAATGTTTCCGGGTCGTTTCTCGACGCATCGCAGAGGACCTGAGGCGTCACGGCTGATCAGGGAATACCCTTGCGGTCCCCATCGCCACGCCGGGGCGCGCCGTCGCCTGTCTTCCGCATGGCCTCTGGCCGATGTTCCCTTTTCGTGCTAACCACGTCTCAACAAAACGACAAAAGAGCAGGACAGGTACAGCCATGCGTGTCATCGGCATCGATCCGGGGTTGCGAAACCTCGGCTGGGGCGTGATCGAAAGCCAGGGATCGCGCCTGACCCATATCGCCAACGGTTTGTGCAAATCGGCGGGAACCGATCTCGGCGTGCGGCTTCTCTCGCTGCATGAACAGCTTACAGACGTGTTCCACCGGTTTTCCCCCGAAGCAGCGGCCGTCGAACAGACTTTCGTCAACCGCGACGGGGCAGGGACATTGAAGCTCGGCCAGGCCCGCGGCATCGCCATGCTCGTGCCCGCGCAAGCCGGGCTGGAGATTGGCGAATACGCTCCGAATGCGGTAAAAAAGGCGATTGTCGGGGTCGGCCATGCCGAGAAGCACCAGATCGCCCATATGATCGGCATTCATTTCCCGGGCGTGAAACTCGCCGGGCCGGATGCCGCCGACGCGCTCGCCATCGCCATCACCCATGCCCATCACCTGCAATCGGGCTCCCGCCTCTCGGCGGCCATCGCGAGGGCGTCATGATCGGTCGCCTCGCCGGACGGATCGACTATCGTGGCCCCGACCATGTCCTGCTCGACGTGAATGGCGTCGGCTATGTCGTCTATATCTCCGAACGCACCCTGATAGAGCTGCCCGGCACCGGCGAATTCGCCGCCCTCTACACGGATCTGGTCGTGCGCGAAGACCTGCTCCAACTCTATGGCTTCCCGAGCCAGCAGGAAAAGGAGTGGCACCGGCTGCTGACCTCCGTGCAGGGCATCGGCGCCAAGGCCTCGATGGCCATTCTCGGCGCGCTCGGCCCCGACGGCACCTCCCGCGCCATCACCCTGGGGGACTGGTCCGCCATCCGCGCCGCGCCCGGCGTCGGCCCGAAGCTCGCTCAAAGGGTCGTCAATGAACTCAAGGACAAGGCCCCGGCGGTCATGGCCATGGCCGGCGCGCTCGATCAGGTCATCGAAGCCACCCCGAGTGCGCCCTCCGCGCAGGCGCCAACCCCAAGCCCGGCCTCCAAGCAAACAGCCACCCCCCGTGCCGCCGCGCAATCGGACGCACTCTCGGCGCTGACCAATCTCGGATACCAACCCGGCGAGGCGGCCTCCGCCGTGGCCCAGGCCCTGACCCATGACCCGGAGTCAGACACCTCTGCGCTCATTCGGGCGGCGCTGAAACTGCTGGCGCCCAAAGGATGAAAATGCTTCCTTTTTCCGAAAAAATCCTCGGGGGGGCGCGCATCGCGCGCGGGGGGCAGACAGCCCCCCTCTGTGCTCACCTGCCGCGCAGTGGAACCGCATAGATGACCGATCCTGACCCGCTCCTGCGCCCTGACCCGCAACCGGGCGAGCAGCAAGGCGAAGACCGCGCGTTGCGCCCGCAACAGCTTTCCGATTTCATCGGCCAGGCCGAGGCCCGCGCCAATCTCCGTGTCTTCGTCGAGAGCGCCCGACGCCGCGGCGAGGCGATGGACCATACGCTTTTCCATGGCCCGCCGGGCCTCGGCAAGACCACGCTGGCCAATATCATCTCCCGCGAGCTTGGCGTGAACTTCCGCATGACCTCCGGCCCGGTCCTCGCCCGCCCCGGCGATCTCGCCGCGATCCTGACCAATCTGGAGGCCCGGGACGTCCTCTTCATCGACGAGATCCACCGGCTCAACCCGGTGGTCGAAGAGGTGCTTTACCCGGCGATGGAGGATTTCGAGCTCGATCTCGTTATCGGTGAAGGCCCAGCGGCCCGCACCGTTCGCATCGAGTTGCAACCCTTTACGCTGATCGGCGCCACGACCCGGCTCGGCCTGCTGACCACGCCGCTCCGGGACCGGTTCGGCATTCCGACGCGGCTGCAATTCTACACCGTGGGCGAGTTGCACGAGATCGTCACCCGCAACGCCCGCCTCCTCGGTATCCCGTCCGAATCCGACGGTGCCCGCGAGATCGCTGCCCGCGCCCGTGGCACGCCGCGTATCGCCGGTCGGCTCCTGCGCCGCGTGGTCGATTTTGCGCTGGTCGAGGGGGATGGCAGGCTCACCCGTGCGCTGGCCGACAACGCGCTGACCCGGTTGGAGGTCGACCACCTCGGCCTCGACGGCGCGGACAGGCGTTACCTGCGGATGATCGCCGAGAATTTTGCCGGCGGCCCGGTGGGCGTAGAGACCATGTCCGCTGCGCTCTCCGAAAGCCGGGATGCGCTCGAAGAGGTGATCGAGCCCTATTTGCTTCAGCAAGGCCTGATCCAGCGCACCCCGCGCGGGCGTATGCTGGCGCAGAAGGCCTGGACCCATCTCGGTCTCGACGCACCGAACCAACAGCAAAGCGAGAAGCCGGGGCAAGGCAAACTCTTCGAGTAGAGCCGCGCCGAACTGGACATCCCTCCGAGCCATCCGGAAGTGCAAGCGGGAAGCGGGCTGCCCGCCGACCTCTAGCGCATCAAGGATGCGCAACAGCCCGAGCGGTGGTGGCCGCGCGCCGGGGGCGCGCGGCGGTTGCGCTTCGTCCGAAGGAAAGGCTGCGGTCTCACAGCAAGCGCAAACCTTTTCCAGCCGGGCATGTATTCCGGTCGGTCGATGGAAATCTGGCAAAGGAAAGTGCTGGGAAGGCCTCTATGCCGAAATGCGCCGTCCAGGATCGCTGGGGAGCCGGACTGGCGACCGACGACGCAATGCGAAGGGTCACGCTCTTCGAACGCGTCGCAGCTGCAGCCTGATCTCCACCGTTGGAAGCGGACACTCACTGCTTGCGCGGTGAACGGCGACGTTTCCAGTCGTCCTCCGTTCCATGCTCAACTCTCCTCAATGAGAGCTGTGCGCAAGTTTTTGTTTCGGTTGGCAACATGGTCGCCTTTCGCAGGCGAAGCGCGCCGATGCCAACTTGTTAAGCTGATCTTAGAGGGACTCGTGCATCCCATTGTGAGCAAACTGTATGAGAGTCGGGCGCGCGTCTGTTCCATGAGAAAAATACTGTCTCCACAAGGACTTTCGCTTCCTGCAACTTGGTTGATTGGCGGCACCTTGTTTGGATGTTGCTTCCCGACAATCGCAATCGTGTTCGATCGTGTTGTCGCTGGGAACAACCCGTCTTCGATCTGGGCGACTCTCGTATCCAATCCGATCCACTTCATCATCCTGTCCGCGCCCCTGGTTCTGGGATCAATGGGCCTGATGATTGGCCGTTCGCATGAACGACTGCGCGAGACAGTCCAGAAATTGTCGGCGGCCGAAAGGGAGCAGTGGCGTCTTGCAAATCACGACACGCTGACCGGCCTTGGCAACCGGCTGAAGCTGATGTCCGATATGGTAGACGCGCAACGGGAAGACCGTGGGCAATTCATTATCCTGATGGATCTGAACCGGTTCAAATCCATCAATGACACCTACGGGCATGATGCCGGAGACTCGGTGCTCTGCCATTTTGCCCAGACCCTGCGGTCCGTCCTGCCCTCCGATGTCGCGCTATATCGACTGGGGGGAGACGAGTTCCTCGCCTTATTCCCAACCGGCGTGGATGGTGAGCGCGCCTGTCAGGCCGCCGACGCGATATTGTCGCGAAGCATGGAACCGAAACTCATAGGAAGCGCGGAACTCAAGATCGGTGTCAGCCTCGGCCTCACCGCCCTGAGATCGGAAGATCAGCAATCGAGCGATGCGATCCAACGTGCAGATATAGCGCTCTACCGTGCGAAATCGGATGCCAACAGCGCATTCGTGGTGTTCGAGGACAAGATGCTGGAAGAAATTGGGCACGCAAAGACCATACAGGCGGATCTCGATGCCGCTTTGCGGCGCGGCGAGCTCTATGTCGAATACCAACCGATCCACAAGGGTGAGACCCGCGCCCTGGTTGGCGCGGAAGCATTGCTGCGCTGGCGGCATCCGCTTTACGGGAACCTGCCACCAGAGCAGTTTATCAGCGTCGCAGAAGAGACCGACCAGATCGTGCAACTGGGGCATCTCGTTCTCGAAAACGCTTGCAAGGCGGCAACGTTCTGGCCGGATGATCTGTGGGTCTCCGCGAACATCTCCATCAAGCATTTTCAGCGTGCGGATTTCCATGAGGAGGTTCTGGATATCCTGCTTGTGACAGGTCTGCCGCCTCATCGGCTCGTGATCGAGATAACGGAGACGATGCTGATCGAGGACCGGGATGCGGTGATGGCCGCGATCCGGAAACTGCACGAGGATGGTGTAAGGGTCTCGCTCGACGATTTTGGAGAAGGGTACACCAGCGTGAAAAACCTTGTCTCGCTCGGCCTCGATCAATTGAAGATCGACATGTCCCTGACTCGCGGCATTGATGAAAGCGCCCGTTCGCGCGGAATCGTTTCCGGCATCGTAACGATCGGCAAGGCAATGGAACTGGAATCCGTCATCGAAGGGATCGAACGGAACTCCGAACTCCAGGAAGCCAGGAAAATGGGTATCGACCTCGTACAGGGGTATTATTTTTCCAAGCCCCTGGGACGTGATCAATTCGCCGACTATTGCCGCTCAAACGCTCTGGGATCGTCTGATTTTCTTTCGTCTCAGGCATAAGCTCAGGACTGTTTGGCAGGACGTTGTTTCGCAAGGCGGTGAGAGGAATTCACCTGGCAAATCCTGGCGGTTGGTTCGGGAGGCATGCCGAAACTCTTTTTCCGACCCGCGACCGTAACGTAAGCGACGGCTGAACCCCAGGTCGTAGGATCGACCGGCTGCTGCGAGATCTCTCCTATCTCATGAAGGGGAGTGCGTTTCGCAATGTGAGCGCAGAGTTCGTTTCTCGGATCGTCGGGCGTCGGGATCTACGCTTCGGGACATCGTCGCCGGCCGGATGATGTGACGGGGCGGGTTGTTGCGGAGACGCTGGCACCGGGTGCGACCGTGAACGACCTGGCGGCGCGGTATGGCCTTCTTCCGAACCAGCTCTCGGCCTGACGGCGTTTTGCCAGGCAGGGGAAACGGGCACTGCCGGCGCCGGAGGTCGATGAGCCCGTTTTGCGCCATTGGTGGTGTGTGAGGCGGAGCAGGAGGAACCGCCGCGAAAGACAGCGCCTATCGAAGAGGGCATCCGGATCCTGGTTGGCGAAGTGAAGATCGAGCTTTCCATCGACACGCCGCAGCCCGACATTGCCTGGAACTCTGAGAAATCCGGCAAACGGGAACGGCCCGAGACTATCTCGGAATGGGGAGGAGCAGAAAGCCGTTCCGTGGGACGGTTATCCCGACGAATGCGAACCAAACCCGGCTGACGCTGAAAATCATGTCCGGCTTTTCGCCCTGCCAGGCTGTCGGATCGTTCGAGAGCCTGATCCGGATGGCCGGTCTCGACTGGCGTACCGGATTACTCGACATTGTGCCGGTGCGGCCGAGCAGATCCCGTATCGCGCCTCCGGGCAGCAGCTGAACCTTCAGATCGATAACCTTGGCCCCAAATGCCGCAGCGATGGCGCGTGGCTGGCACGCAAGCGTGGCACTTCACGCCGCAGTCAATGGAGAAAGACTCATATCGCGATGGATGTCGGCACGGGCGATGTGCTTCGGTCGAGTTCATTCCGAGCCTTCAGGATGACAGCTTCTTGCTGCCGGAGCGTCTGACGCAGATTCCGCCAGGCGAAATGATCTGCCGACGAGGCTTGTGATACGAGGCGGTGCCATGGGGTGATCATCGACCGATCCGCCGCGACGGCTGTGTCTGGAGGCAAGACTGTCCCTCTGCCGTTGCGAGAAACGACATCTTGCGAGCAACCCGGAATCTGGGCCGGACGTGCTGGAATACGTGAGAGGGTTCCCTTGTCAGAACTCGCGTCCAGCCAATATCTTCCAGCCTGAAGCTCTTCGGTGCAAGGATCCTGTCACGAGACCCCAACCGCCAAACATCTGAAATCCCGATCCGTATCTTTCGCGGGCACTCTCGAAGCAATGGCGTTCACCTGCCCAGTCATGAAACGCCTCTCGGCGCTCGGCAGGGCCGAGATTGGAGTTGTCTCCGGATTTCTGGCGGGAAGGGGCGGTTTCGGGTCCGGGCCTGACTTGCGCAATATCGCCATGCCGCTGTCAGGCATGCGGCTGCCAACACACGTGATCCGCAGCTTTCAGCGGTCCCGTCTTGCAAGCGCGGATCCGAAAGCCCTTTGGAGCCGCATGAGACCAAGGTCGAGGTCAGCCTTATTACCGGCAGTGCCTTCCGCATCTCTGCCCCGCTCCCGGGCACCGTTCCAGATCGCCCGAAAACAAGCTTTCCTTGCGCGGTTTCATGGTCCGGGGCAGTGGGCGAAATACAGACGCCAGCAAGGACGTCTTTCCGCTAACGTCAATCAATGTGAGACTTGTTTCATCCTGAAACACGGGGTGAGGCGAAACTGCCCGTTGCCGAGAATGTCGGTGCCGTCTATCAGGCGCGGACATTGCCTTGCCGGGTTGACGATGGGTAAGGTGGTGCGCGAGGGGGCGGGCGCGCTCCGAAGGCTGGAGGATTCATGCGCAAGAACAATATCCCCGTGGAGACGGTCAACACGCTCTACGAACTCCTGGTCGAGCGCGCGCGAAGGACGCCCAAGCTGACCGCCTATCGCCTCTATGACCGCAAGACGGGGAAATGGCGCAAATTCAACTGGACACAGGTCGTGGAACGGACGGATCGCTTCGCCGCGGCCTTCCTCGCCGCCGGCATGCAGCCGGGCGACCGGGTCGGCATCCTGCTGCAGAACTGCGTCGACTGGGTGTGCTACGACATGGCGGCGGCGCGCAGCGGGCTGACCGTCGTGCCGCTCTATACCAATGACGCCATCTCCAACGGCGCCTTCATGCTGGCCGATGCCCGGCCCCGCATTATCTTCGTCGACACGGATCGCCGCTGGCGCGACCTCGAAAAGGCGCTGTCGGACCATTCCTTCATCGAACGCGTCTGGCTGCAGGAGGTCACGTCGGATTTCGTTGCCGGCGCGGACGAGAATGTCGATCACCTCGAAGCCGTGCTGCCGACCGATACAGGCGCGCTGCCCGAGCCTGCCAGCGACGACCAGTCGCCGGCCACGCTGATCTATACCTCCGGCACCACGGGCAATCCCAAGGGCGTCATGCTCTCGCATCGCGCGATCCTGAGCAATGCGGAGGTCACCGCCGGGGTGGTGTCGGGCTATGAGGGCGATGTCTTCCTGTCGATCCTGCCGCTGGCCCATGCGTTCGAACGCACGCTGGGCTATGTGCTGCCGGTGATGTGCGGCTGCTGCAACGCCTATCCGCAATCGCTGCTGCGCCTGCGCCAGGACATGACCGCCGTCCGTCCGACCGTGATCATCGGCGTGCCGCGCTTCTACGAGACGATCTATACCGGCGCGCGCCGCAACGCCACGACGAGCAAGTTCAAGGAACGGCTCTTCGACATGACCGGGCGCATCGGCTACAAGCGCCACCTCGCCAAGGCCGGCAACGGGGCCGGGCCGACGCTGGGCGAGCGGCTGGTCTGGCCGCTTCTGGACCGGCTGGTGGCCAAGAAGGTCAAGGCTGCCTTTGGCGGGCGCCTGCGGCTGGCGGTTGCCGGCGGCGCGAGCCTGCCCGACGAGATCGGCCAGTCGCTGCTCGGGCTCGGCGTGCCGCTGGTCGAGGGCTACGGGCTCTCCGAAGCCGGGCCCACGGCCACCGCTTCGCTGCAATCGCAATGCATTCCCGGAACGGTCGGCTATGCGCTGCCCGGCTGCGAGGCCAAGATCGGCGATCGGAGCGAGCTCCTGCTCAAGACCCCGTCGCGCATGCTCGGCTACTGGCAGCGCGAGGACGCCACCGCCGAAAGCTTCGACAGCGAGGGCTGGCTGCGGACCGGCGACATGGCCGAGATCACCGATGGCCGCATCCGCATCACCGGCCGGCTCAAGCATATCCTCGTCATGTCCAATGGCGAGAACGTCAATCCGCGCCCGATCGAGCTGGGCATCGAGAGCGATCCGCTGGTCGAACAGGTCTGCGTGGTTGGGGACGGGCGGAATTTCCTGTCGGCGCTTTTGGTGCTCAATCGCGATTACTGGACCGAGATGGCCAACGAGCTGGGGCTCGACGGGAACGATCCGAATGCGCCCGAAGCCGAGCGCTACATTCTCGAGCGCATCCGCAAGGCCTCGGGCGATATCCCGTCCTGGCAGCAGATGAAGGGCTATTACGCGACGCTGGACGAATGGACCGTCGAGCGCCGGCTGATCACGCCGACGCTGAAGCTGCGCCGCGAGCGGGTGATTGACGAGTACAAGGACGAGATCCGCGCGATCTACGCGAAATAGGGCAGGGCGCGCAGCCGCGCATGACCGCTTCGCACGGGTCTTTTCCTCCGCTGGGTTTTGATCCATAGACGCCGGCAAGGGGGCCACCGGGCCGTCCGGCCGGTGCGGGTCGGAAACGGCCTGCGGCGATCTCGTCATCCTGCATCGCCCCGATGTCCAGGAACCTGCCGCCCGGTCACAGCATGCTGGCCGGCGGCACGCGCAAGGAAGGTCTGGAACCGTGATATCGGAAGTGAAATATGCCCGGCTGCAACGCGTCTGGCGCGTTGTTCGGCTGACCATACTGGCGGTGGTCTTCGTGATCCTCGCCCTGTCTGTGCTTGTCGCCGCGTTGGGCGCCTGGCGGGGGCAGACCTCCCGGTCGGAGATGCTCGGCGAGGACAGCGTCCATGTGATCCCGCACGTGTTGCGCAACACCTATATCGGGGGGGGCCGGTTCGACGCCATTTGCGCGGAAATCGAACCCTGCCATGAGGCCGCCGCCGAAATCTGCGGCGATGCGGTGGTGATCCTTGAGGAGACCCGGGATGCGGATGGCATCTGGGTGCTGACGGCGGAATGCGAAGAGGGGATCTCGCCCACCTGGTGATGATCCGGCGGGCTTGCCCGCCACCCCGTCTTCGCCAGCTTGGACGGGATGCGGAGCGAGGATCACCTTTCCCGCCTCGTCGGGAAAGGTCCTGGCCGATACGTCCTGGCGCTCCGAAACCGGGAGCCGGTTTTTACAGCGTCCCCGCCACGGTGCAAACCTAGCGCGCGCGCTCCGTAAGCGCTCCGATCAGCAGCGCCAGCGCATGCGCCACCGTTGCCTGCCGCACCATCTCGCGACCGAGCGCGCCGAAATCCACGGTTTCGGTCACCGTGCTTCCATCCCTGCGTGCGAGGCCGAAACAGACCCGTCCTTCGGGCTTGTGCTCGCTGCCGCCCGGACCGGCGATCCCGGTGACCGAAACCGCGAGGGCGGCGGCCGAGCGGGCAAGCGCGCCGTCGGCCATCTCGCGGGCGATCTCCTCGGAGACCGCGCCATGGGTTGCGAGGGTCTCAGGACGGATGCCGAGCATCTCCTGCTTGGCGGCGTTGGAATAGGTGACGAAGCCCCGGTCAAAGACATCCGAGGAGCCGGGGATCTCGGTGATTGCCCCGGCGATCAGCCCTCCGGTGCAGCTTTCGGCCGTGGCCAGCAGGGCGCCGCGCGCGCGGGCGGTATCGAGCAGGCGGCGGGCGAGGGGGGCAATCTCTTCCATCCGATCAGCCCATCAGGAAACCGTGCGAGATCGCGGCAGCGCCCGCAACCACCACGGCCGCCATCACGCCGGCAATGACATCGTCCAGCATCACGCCCATGGGTGTATGCATCGCATCGGCGCGCGAGACCGGCCAGGGCTTCCAGATGTCGAACAGCCGGAACATCAGAAAGCCGCCGATCCAGCCCGGATAGGGAAAGAGCGTCGGCGACAGCCCGGCATGCCAGAGACCGAAGGAGAGCGGCCAGAGCGCGATCCACATGCCGACCACCTCGTCGATGACGATCTCGGACGGGTCGGGATTGTCCGACCCGGCCGTGGCGGCCTTCGTGGCCCACCAGCCGACGGCGAATGCCACCAGCGTGGCCACGAAAAGCGCGGGGAATCCGCCCAGCACATGCAGGGCGTAGCCGATCGGGATCGCGGCAAGCGAGCCCCAGGTGCCGGGGGCGGGCTTCAGCAGACCCGCGCCGAAGAAGGTCGCGAAGAGCCGGGCCGCATTCATGCCGCCACCAGCGTCGCTGTGGCGATGGAGGCGATGCCCTCCTCGCGCCCGGTGAAGCCAAGCCGCTCCGAGGTCGTCGCCTTGACCGAGATCCGGCCGGGCTCCAGCCCCATGATCGCCGAGAGCGCCTGCCGCATCGCCTGCGCATGCGGGCCGATCTTGGGTCGTTCGCAGACCAGCGTGCAGTCGATATTGGCGATCCGGTAGCCGCGCGCTGTGGCCAACTCGACCGCGTGGCGCAGGAATATCTCGCTGGCCGCGCCCTTCCATTGCGGGTCCGAGGGCGGGAAATGCTGGCCGATATCGCCCTCCGCCAGGGCGCCATAGATCGCATCCGTGATCGCATGCATGCCGACATCCGCATCCGAATGCCCCTGCAGCCCGCGCGGATGCGGCACCTCTACACCGCAGAGCACAACGTGATCGCCGGTCCCGAACCGGTGCACGTCATAGCCATTGCCAAGCCTCACATCCATATCCTGTCCTTTCGAGAGGATCTTTTCCGCCCGGGCGAAATCCCCCGGCAGCGTCACCTTGATATTGTCCTCGTGGCCCTGCGTGATCGCCACGTCCAGACCCGCGGCCAGCGCGACCTCGACATCATCGGCCGCACCGCCCGGATGGGCGTCATGCGCGGACCGGATCGCCGCAAGGTCGAAACCCTGCGGGGTCTGGGCCCGGTAAAGCCCGTCGCGCGGGGTCGGGGCCGCTACCAGCCCCGCGGCGCCACGCCAGAGCGCGTCGGTCACGGCAAGGGCAGGGGCGGCGCCGGGATGGGTCTCCAGCGCGTCGAGAACACCGTCTATCACCGCCTGCGGCACAAGCGGTCGGGCGCCGTCATGGATCAACACATGGGTCACATCCGGCCCGAGCGCGGCCAGCCCGTTCTCGACCGAGCCGTCGCGGCTGGCACCGCCGGGAGCGCGTGCCACATCTTCGGGCAAGGCCGCATCGGCCAGCGCGCCATCCGCCGGGTTCAGCACCACGACGACCTGCGCCACGCGCGGATGGTCCCGGAAGCGCTCGACCGTGTGAGCCAGGATCGCGCGCCCGGCAAGGCGCTGAAATTGCTTCGGAACCGGGCCACCCGCCCGGCTGCCACGCCCGGCCGCGACGATCACCGCCGCAACCTTTCCCACATTGGCCGCGTGCGGGGCCTCTCTCTCGCTCTTGCTCATGTCTCCCATCTATTCGGTGACGAAAGGCAGGGCAACGGGCTAGCCGACGGGCGGTCAATTCGACTAAATATTAGGCATTGGCTGTTTTCCATTCACTTTGCACAGCTTGTCACCTTGGAACTCGGGACGGCTTCGAGATACCACCGTGAAAGCTGCACAAGGATTGAGCATTTGACGGTTTGCGTTGCAAACTTGACCCTGACACCGCCTGTTCTGCTGGCGCCGCTCGCCGGGATCACGGATCTGCCCTTCCGGCAGCTCGTGTCCCGCTTTGGTGCCGGGCTGGTCGTGTCCGAGATGGTTGCCAGCCAGGAGATGGTCCAGGCCAAGCCCGGTGTCCGGGAAAAGGCGGAACTCGGCTTTGGCGAGGGCAACACATCGGTGCAGATCGCCGGGCGCGAGGCGCATTGGATGGCGGAAGCGGCGCGGGTCGTGGAGGGCAATGGCGCGCGGATCATCGATATCAATATGGGCTGTCCGGCCAAGAAGGTGACCTCGTCGAGCGGCGCGGGGGCCTCCGGCTCGGCCTTGATGCGCGATCTCGACCATGCGCTGAGCCTGATCGAGGCGGTTGTCGGCGCGGTCTCCATCCCGGTGACGTTGAAATGCCGGTTGGGCTGGGATGACGAGAGCTGCAACGCCGCCGAACTGGCGCGGCGCGCAGAGGCGGCGGGCGTGAAGATGGTCACCATCCATGGCCGCACTCGGCAGCAATTCTACAAGGGCCGCGCCAATTGGGAGGCGATTGCCGAGGTCAAACAGGCGGTCTCGATCCCGGTCATCGCCAATGGCGACATCGTGGACGCGACAAGCGCGCGGGCGGCGCTGGCGGCTTCGGGCGCCGACGGCGTGATGGTCGGACGCGGCGCGCAGGGGCGGCCCTGGCTGCTGGCGCAGATCGCCGCCGAACTCTTTGGAACCCCGACGCCCGAGGTGCCCCGGGGCGCGGCTCTGGCCGGCATGGTGGCGGAGCATTTCGAAGCCATGCTGGAATTCTACGGCCCCGCGCTCGGCAACAGGATGTCGCGCAAGCATCTGGGCTGGTATCTCGACCATGCAGGCGATCCGGCCGGGCTGCGGCGCCGGCTGCAGACAGAGACCGATAACACGGAGGTCCTGCGGCTCATCGCGGAAGCCTTCGACACGAGCAGGAAGGAAGCCGCGTAATGCCGGGTTCAGGACGTATCTGGGCCTCGCTGCCCATCCCAGCCCTGGTCCTCGATCCCGAGGACCGGATCACCGCGATCAACCCCGCCGGGGAGCTGTTTTTCAACAAGACAATCAAGTCCCTGGAGGGCGATCTTGTCTATGACCGCTTGGCCATCGACGCGCCGATGGAGGAGGCGTTGGCCCGCGTGCGCAAGAACCGCTCGCCGCTCTTCATCAATGATGTCGATGTCGGCACGGGCGACAAGGCGCCGGTGATCTGCACCATCCAGGTCGCGCCATTCTCCAACGATACCGACCGGCTGCTCTTTCTCGTCTCGCCACGCGAGATTGCCGGCCGGCTCGGGCGTTCGATCTCGGCCGACAAGGCGGCAAAATCGGCGATCGGCATGGCCGAGATGCTGGCCCATGAGATCAAGAACCCGCTCGCAGGGATCACCGGGGCGGCACAGCTTCTCAGCATGAACCTGTCCAAGGACGATCTCGAACTGACCGATCTCATCGTCGCCGAGACCCGGCGCATCGTGAAGCTGCTCGACCAGGTGGAGCAGTTCGGCAATCTGCGCCCGCCGCAGCTCAGGCCGGTGAACATCCACGATGTACTCGACCGGGCCCGCAAATCTGCCATGCTCAGCTTTGCCGCGCATATGCATGTGGTCGAGGATTATGACCCTTCGCTGCCGCCGACCCATGCCGATGCGGACCAGCTTCTGCAGATCTTCCAGAACATGCTGAAGAACGCCGCCCAGGCTTCCGGGGGGCAGCCCGGCACGATCCGGCTGCGGACCTTCTACGACCAGAGCCTGCGTGTGCGCCGCAAGGGGCAGCCGACAAGCCGCGTGCCGCTCCAGATCGAGATCATCGATGATGGGCCGGGCCTTGCGCCCGAGATCGCAGACGAGATCTTCGAGCCCTTCGTCTCCGGCCGCGAGAACGGCACCGGGCTGGGGCTGGCGCTGGTCAGCAAGATCATCGCCGAACACAAGGGCTGGATTTCGGTGGAGTCGGTGCCCGGACGCACCGCATTCCGCATTTCCCTGCCCATTGCGCCGAAACAGAAAGTAGAACACCCCGACGAGGAGATCCTATAAATGGACGGTACAGTTCTTGTCGCCGATGACGACCGCACGATCCGCACAGTTCTCACCCAGGCGCTGACGCGCGCCGGCTGCAAGGTCCACGCGACCTCGTCGCTGGTCACGCTGATGCGGTGGGTCGAGGAGGGAAAGGGCGATCTCGTTATCTCCGATGTCATCATGCCGGACGGCAACGGCCTGGAAACCCTGCCGAAAATCACCGAGGCCCGGCCAGGCTTGCCGGTGATCGTGATCTCGGCGCAAAACACGATCATGACGGCGATCCAGGCCGCCGAGGCGGATGCCTATGATTACCTGCCCAAGCCCTTCGACCTGCCGGACCTGATGAAACGCGCCTCCAAGGCGCTGGAGACCAAGCGGCGCGCCCCGGTGAACCGTCCGGAGATCGACGTCACCGCGAGCCCAACCGACGATCTGCCGCTGGTTGGCCGCACGCCGGTGATGCAGGCGCTCTACCGGCTGGTGGCGCGGGTGATGAACACCGATCTCGCGGTGCTGATCACCGGCGAATCCGGCACCGGAAAATCGCTGATTGCCCGCGCGATCCATGATTTCTCCGACCGCCGCACGCTGCCTTTCGTGGTCGCTGGCGCCGAGGAACTGGCGACCACGGACGGTCCGGCGACAATCCTCGCCAAGGCGCGCGGCGGCTCGGTGCTGTTCGACGAGGTGGCCGATCTCGACATGGAGACGCAGGGCCGCATCGTGCGGATGCTGGACGCGCTCTCCGACAGCGCTCCACGCGTCATGGCGACCTGCCAGGGCGACCTGATGCAGAAGATGGAAGCCGGCGCCTTCCGGCAGGATCTCTATTACCGGCTCGGCGGCGTGACGCTGAACGTGCCGAGCTTGCGCGAGCGGGTCGACGATATCCCGCTTCTGGCCGAGCATTTCCTTGCCCGCGCCGAGCGCGACGGCGCCGGGACGCGGCGGCTCTCGCCGGCGGCGATGGAACTCGTGCGCGCCTATTCCTGGCCGGGCAATGTACGCCAACTCGAGAACACCGTTCGGCGGCTGGTCATCACCTCCTCGGAGGAGGAGATCGGGCGCACGGATGTCGAGTTGGTGCTGGGCAACCAGCCCGAGATCGAGCCGCTTGTCGGCGGCGGCGACGGCGAGAAGCTCTCGTCTTCGGTCGCCAAGCATCTGCGCCGCTATTTCGACCTGCATGGTGGTGTGCTGCCGCCGCCGGGGCTCTACCAGCGAATCCTCAAGGAGGTGGAAATCCCGCTGATCGAGATCGCGCTGGACGCCACGGGCGGCAACCAGGCCAAATGCGCGGACCTTCTTGGCATTAATCGCAATACCTTGCGCAAGAAGATCACCGATCTCGATATTCGCGTGACACGGCGCCGCAAATTGATGTAAAACCGCAACAGAGCCGTGGCAGCGGAGGCACGCCCTTCGGAAAGACCACGGGATATGGCGGTTCGCCGCCCGGATACCGCGACATCTGGGTGGCTTAAACATCACGGGGCGCGAGAGTCTTGGCAGGCGCTTTCTGGCGGTTGAATTGGGATGGGTTTTCCCGGCTGCGCAATGCGCGGCGGGTACAGACGGCTGGCACCTTCGCGCTGGTCGTGCTGGCGCCTGTCCTGGTCATCCTGACATTCCTGTTGCTCGGACCGCTGGCGCGAGGCGCGGGCTCTCCGGCGCTGCGCTTCGTGCTGATGATCGACCTGGTCTATGTGCTGGTGGTGGCGACGCTGGTGTTGCGCCGCATCATGGCGATGGTGGCGGCGCGGCGGGCGGATTCCGCGGGCTCGCGGCTGCATATGCGCCTGACGGCGGCCTTTGCGGTGATCGCGCTGATCCCGGCCATCCTTGTTGCCATCTTCGCGGGTCTGACGATCAATATCGGGCTTGAGGGCTGGTTCTCCGACCGGGTCCGAAATGTCGTCGGCGCCTCGCTGGCGGCGGCGGAGGCCTATGAAGAGGAGCACCGCCGGGACCTGGAGGCGGATGCCTTGGTGCTGGCGACCTATATCAACGTTGCCCGCTCGACCCGCTTCGCGCTGTCCGATGGCGAGGTGCGGCAGGTCCTCACGCAGGGCCAAAGCCAGGTCCAGAGGGGGCTGCGCGAGGCCTATGTCATCGATTCCGCCGGCGAGATCCGCGCACGCGGCGAGCGGTCCTACCTTTTCGATTTCGAACAGCCGAGCGCGGAGGCGATCGCCCAGGCGGAGGAGGGCGGCACCGTCATCATTCAGGACTGGGATGCCGACGAGTTTCGCGCCCTTATCAAGCTCAAGGCCTTTGGCGACCGCTATCTCTATGTCAGTCGCGATGTGGACGGCGACATCCTGGCACTGCTGGACGAGACACAGGAATCGATCCGCCTCTACAACCAGCTGGAAAACGAACGCGGGCGGATTCTGTTCGAGTTTTCGCTGCTCTATCTCGGCTTCGCGGTGATCCTCGTGCTGGCGGCGATCTGGATGGGGCTTTGGTATGCGGAACGGCTCTCGCGACCGATCGGGCGGCTCGCCGGGGCGGCGGAGAAGGTTGGGCAGGGCGATTTGTCGGTTCAGGTCGCCGAGCCCGACAGCGAAGACGAAATCACGACATTGTCCCGTGTTTTCAACCAGATGACCCTGCAGCTCAAGGCGCAGCGGCAGGCGTTGCTGGAGACAAACGCCCAGATCGAGGCAAGACGGCGGCTGTTCGAGACGGTGCTGACCTCCATCACCGCCGGTGTAATCGGGCTCGATCCGGAAGGGCGCGTCGATTTCATGAACCCGGCGGCGGTGCGGCTACTGCAGCTGGACGAGGATGCCGGGGACCATCACGACGCGCTTGCCAAGACGGTGCCGGAATTCGCCGGGCTGCTGGCGCGGCTGCGGGCGGATGAACGGTCGGTCACGCAGCAGGAAATCCGGATAACCCGCGATGGCCGCATGGAAAACCTGCTTGTCCGGCTGGCCGAACGGCGCTCGGAAGACGGGCGTCTTGAGGGCTATGTCGTGGCTTTCGACGATGTGACCGAGCTGGTCACGGCGCAACGCATGGCCGCCTGGGGCGATGTTGCGCGGCGGATCGCGCATGAGATCAAGAACCCGCTGACGCCGATCCAGCTCTCGGCAGAGCGGATCAAGCGGAAATTCGGCCGCAAGCTGGATCCCGAGGACAGCGAGTCACTCTCTTCAATGACGGACGTTATTGTGCGTCAAACCAATGACTTGCGGCGCATTGTGGACGAGTTTTCGAAATTCGCCCGGATGCCGGAACCGGACCGTCGCGATGCGGACCTGACGCAACTGGTGCAATCTGCGGTGACCCTGCAGCGCCAGCAACTGGGCGAAACGCTGAGCTGGGACCTGCCCGAGACGCCGACCCCGGTGCTTGTAGACGAGACGATGATCGGCCAGGCGCTGACGAATATCATCAAGAATGGCGGTGAGGCCATTGAAAGCCTTGAGGAAAAAGGGGCTCCCGACGGGTTTGTGCCGGAGGTTCGGGTGAGTCTCGCCATGGTCGGATCGCAAGCCGTCATTCGGGTGGCCGACAATGGGATCGGGCTTCCGGAAGATCGCGGACGGCTCTTCGAGCCCTACGTGACGACGCGCGCGAAGGGGACGGGCCTTGGTCTGCCAATCGTCAAGAAGATCATCGAGGAACATGGTGGCACGCTGGAATTGCGAGACGCGCCGGTCTTCGAGGGGAATGAACATCATGGGGCGCTGGCAGAGATCCTGCTGCCGCTCAGATCGGCTGTCGAAGCGGCGGCCGAGTAAATTTAGTTGAGGGAGATCAGGAATATGGGCGACATTCTTATCACCGACGACGAACGCGACATCCGCGAACTTGTGGGCGATATCCTGCGGGACGAGGGCTTCTCTGTCCGTCTCGCAGCCAATTCCGAGGAGTGCATGGACGCCATCGAGGACGAGCCTCCGGCGTTGATGATCCTGGATATCTGGCTGAAGGACAGCAAGATGGACGGGATCGACATCCTGAAATCGGTCAAGCGCGACAAGCCGGAAATCCCGATCGTGATCATTTCCGGCCATGGCAATATCGAGATCGCCGTCGCCGCGATCAAGCAGGGCGCCTATGACTTCATCGAAAAGCCTTTCAATATAGACCAGTTGCTGGTGGTGATCCGGCGTGCGATGGAGACATCCCGGTTGCGGCGGGAGAACACCGAACTGCGCCGCAAGGATACCAGCTCGGCCGATATGATCGGCTCAAGCGCGGCTTTCAAGGCACTGAAAAGCCACCTGGAAAAAGTCACGAAGTCCAATGGCCGGGTTATGCTGACCGGGCCGGCCGGTGCCGGCAAGGAGCTGGCGGCGCGCTATATTCACAGTGCGTCGAACCGGGCGGATGCGCCTTTCGTGACCGTGAATTCCGCCTCTATCGAGCCGGAGCGGATGGAAGAGGTCCTCTTCGGACGCGAGAGCTCCGAACGCGGCGTCGAGCCGGGCCTTCTGGAGGAGGCGCATGGGGGCGTGCTCTATTTCGACGAGATCGCCGATATGCCGCTGGGCACGCAGTCCAAGATCCTGCGGGTGCTGGTCGATCAACAGTTTCAACGGGTTGGCGGCGGCGACAAGATCCGCGTCGATATCCGTGTCGTATCTTCGACAAATCGGGATCTGGAGACTGAGATCCAGGCCGGCAATTTCCGCGAGGAACTCTATCACCGCCTGAACGTGGTTCCGATCCGGGTGCCGGGTCTGGACGAGCGCCGCGAGGACATTCCGGAGCTGGCCGAGTATTTCATCGGCAGCTTCAATGAAAGCCAAGGCTTGCCGCTGCGCCGTTTGAGCGAGGAAGCGGTGGCGCTGCTGCAGACCATGCATCTTCCCGGCAATGTACGCCAACTGAAGAATGTCATAGAACGCGTTCTTATCCTTGGAGAATCCAACGAGGTGATCGGTGCACAGGAACTCGAAGGCGCCGAGCCCGGCGATGCCGAGGAAGGTCGTGTCGTCCTCTCCGGCGGGTTGGCAACGCTGCCGTTGCGGGAAGCGCGGGAGCTGTTCGAGCGCGAGTATCTCCTGACCCAGATCAACCGTTTCGGCGGCAATATCAGCCGTACGGCGACCTTTGTCGGGATGGAGCGTTCGGCGCTGCACCGCAAGCTCAAGTCGCTCGGCGTGGTGACCTCGTCCAAGGCCGGAACGCGCGTGGCGCATCTGGAAGAGAACTCGGAGGCCGCCGAATAGGGGGGCGTTGACGCTCCTCGCGACCTCTGCCATGCCTGTCACACCCGGCGGATGGCCGGGTTTCGGCATTCCGGGATTAAGGCGCGATGAAAGTCATCATCTGTGGGGCGGGCCAGGTTGGCTGGCAGATCGCCCGGCATCTTGCCAGCGAACAGAACGACGTAACGGTGGTGGACAACAATCCGGAGCTTGTTCGGCGGGCGACGGATACGCTGGATGTGCAGGGTATCGCGGGCTTCGCGAGCTATCCTGATGTGCTCGATCGCGCCGGGGCGCGGGATGCCGACATGGTGATTGCGGCGACCTATTCCGACGAGGTCAACATGGTCACCTGCCAGGTGGCGCATTCGGTCTTCGGCGTGACCCGCAAGATCGCGCGGCTGCGGGCGCAATCCTATCTCGAAGCGATCTATCGCGATCTCTACAAGCGCGATCACATGCCGATCGACGTGGTGATCAGCCCGGAGCGCGAGGTGGCCGAGGCCGCGTTGCAACGGATCTATGCGCCCTCGACCTTCGACACCGAGAGCTTCCTCGACGGTAAGGTCCGGCTCCTCGGCATCCAGCTCGACGAGGATTGCCCGGTGCTGGACACGCCGCTGCGGCAATTGACCGACCTTTTCTCGACCCTGCGCGCCGTGGTCGTGGGGGTGCGCCGCGAGGAGCGGCTTTTTGCGCCGGAAGCCGGCGACCAGCTTTTTGCAGGCGACCAGATCTATGTCACCGCCTATCGCGGCGATGTCGAACGGACGCTGAGCATCTTCGGCAAGCCCGGGCGAAAGCAGGAACGTGTGGTGATCGTCGGCGCGGGCAATGTCGGCCTGGCGGTGGCCAAGGCGCTGGAGAAGAGCGAGACGCGGATCCGCGCACGGGTCATCGAGCAGAACCGCGCGCGGGCGGAGCTTGCGGCGGACGCGCTGGAGCGCACCATCGTGCTCAATGGCGACGGCATGGATGCCGAGGTGCTGGCCGAGGCCAGCATCGACCGCGCCGATGCGGTGATCTGTGTCACCGATGACGACAAGGTCAATCTCCTGGCCGCGGTGCGCGCCAAAACAGCTGGCTGCAAGATGACCATCGCGCTGATCAACGACCCGACAATGGCCTCGCTGATGTCTCCGCTCGATATCGACGCCTATATCAACCCGCGCGCGACCACGGTCAGCTCGATCCTGCGCCATATCCGGCACGGGCGGGTGCGCGGCGTCTATTCGATCGGCGATGCCGAGGCGGAGATCATCGAGGCCCAGGTGCTCTCGACCTCACCGATCTCCGGCAAGGCGGTGCGCGAGATCGATTTCCCGGAAGGGGCGCTGCTGGGGGCGATCCTGCGCGACGAGGAAGTGATCAAGCCCCAGGGCGGCACCCGGATCCACGAAGGTGACTACGTGGTCATCTTTGCCATGGCAGCGGATGTGCCCGAGGTGGAGCGCCTGTTGCAGGTCTCCATCGACTTCTTCTAGGGGCGCGCCGCGCGATGTCCCGGCTTCTCGCCCTGCCGTTGATCGTCCTCATGATGGGGATGGGGGCCATCGCGATGATGGTTCCGGCGATCCACGCGATGCTGATCGAGGATTACCGGCTGTCGCATGTCTTCGGCCTGTCCTCGATGCTTTTCCTGTTCCTGACCGCGATCCTCGGCATCGCGCTCGGAAATCACCGCTCCCGAAGCCTCGCCCGCAGCCATCTCGCCGCGCTCGCCGCCGCCTATACGCTCCTGCCGCTGATGCTGGCCGTGCCCTTCCAGCAGGGCGTGCAGTCGACCTCTTTCACCAATGCCTGGTTCGAGATGGTCTCTGCTATCACCACCACCGGCGCGACGCTGTTCGAGCCCGGCCGGCTGCAGGACCCGCTGCATCTCTGGCGGGCGCTTGTCGGCTGGATGGGTGGTTTTCTTGCCTGGGTGGCGGCCTTTGCGCTGATGGCGCCGATGAATCTCGGCGGGTTCGAGGTGATCTCCTCCGAGCGGGTCGGCGCCGGGGTCCGGCCGGGACGGCGGCTCGGCAACATGGCCACGGGTGATCCGCGCGAGCGGCTTGTCCGGGTGACGCTGCAGTTGCTGCCGATCTATCTCAGCCTGACCCTGCTGCTGGCGATGCTGCTCGTGCTGGTGAACGAAGAGCCCTTTGTCGCTGTCTGTCACGCGATGGCGACCATGGCGACCAGCGGCATCAGCCCGATCGGCGGGCTGGAGGGGGCGCAGTCCGGGATCGCGGGCGAGTTGATGATATTCCTCTTCCTGCCTTTCGCCGTCACCCGCCAGACCTTCGCCGGCACCTTCACGCCGCGTGGCGCCTCCAATCTCGCCCAGGACCCCGAGGCGCGGATTGCGTTGGTCGTGGTGCTGCTGGTGCCGAGCCTGCTCTTCCTGCGCCACTGGATCGGCGCCTATGAGGTCAACACCGTGGACTCGCTGCCCTCCGCGCTTCATGCGCTCTGGGGGTCGGTCTTCTCGGTGCTCTCCTTCCTGACCACAAACGGCTTCGTCAGCTCCGAATGGGATGTTGCCTCGACCTGGTCTGGGCTGCAGACGCCGGGGCTGGTCCTGCTCGGGCTGGCGCTGGTCGGCGGCGGGGTGGCAACCACGGCCGGCGGGGTCAAGCTGCTGCGCGTCTTCGCGCTCTACCAGCACTCCGCGCGGGAAATGGAGCGGCTGGTCTATCCGTCCTCGGTCGGCGGTTCCGGCAGTGAGTTGCGGCACATGCGGCGGCAGGGGGCCTATGTGGCCTGGATTTTCTTCATGCTCTTCGCGCTTTCGATGGCGGCCATCGCCTCGGCGCTGGCGCTGACCGGCATCGATTTCGACGAATCCCTGGTGATGACGATCGCGGCGCTCTCGACCACCGGGCCGGCCGCGCAGATCGTCCTGAACCATCCGCTGAGCTACATCATGCTCGACGATCCGGGGAAGTTCATCCTGATCCTGGCGATGGCCCTGGGGCGGCTGGAGACGCTGGCGCTGCTGGCGCTGTTCAATCCGCAGTTCTGGCGCCGGTAGCGCGACGGCTATCAAATATCGGAATATGTGAGGCGGTCCGGCGCATCGATTTTGCCGTAATGTGCTGAAAATCGGTTAAAAAGGACGCAACTCACGATTGTGTGGCGCTTCTGGGCTGGAATCTGCTCCGAACACATATCATAGTGGCCACGACGGGTGGGTGGCTGCCCGCAAATGAGAGACAGCGATCCGCTAACTATAACAAAACAAGGCAAGAATAATGGCTGCAGATAAGCAGAACTTGCAGGATGCATTCCTTAATCACGTTCGCAAGACCAAGGTCCCGGTGACGATTTTCCTGATCAACGGGGTCAAGTTGCAGGGTGTTATCACCTGGTTCGACAATTTCTGTGTGCTTTTGCGCCGCGACGGACAGTCGCAGCTCGTCTACAAGCACGCGATCTCGACCATCATGCCGGCCCAGCCGATCAACCTGTATGAGGGCGAAGACTGACCCGGCCTGACCATGACACCGAAGATCCCGCCGGCCCGTCCGAGCGGGCTTTTGTGCTGCATCCCGATATCACGTCCAATCCCGAGCGTCGCGATGCGAAGGCCCGGCTGGAAGAAGCTGTCGCGCTCGCAGCCGCGCTGCCCGGTCTGGAGATCGTGGGCAGTGATGTCGTTGGCTTGCGCGCACCGCAGCCGGGCACGCTGTTCGGCTCCGGCAAGCTCGAGGAGCTGAAGGCCCGGATCAAGGCCGAGGATGTCGGGCTGGTGCTGGTCGACGGGCCGGTGACGCCGGTGCAGCAGCGCAATCTCGAGAAGGAGTGGGGCGTCAAGCTCCTCGACCGGACCGGGCTGATCCTGGAGATCTTCGCCGATCGCGCGGCGACGCGCGAGGGCGTGTTGCAGGTCGAACTGGCGGCGCTGTCCTATCAGCGCACGCGGCTGGTCCGCGCCTGGACGCACCTTGAGCGGCAGCGGGGCGGGCTCGGTTTCGTCGGCGGCCCCGGCGAGACCCAGATCGAGGCCGACCGTCGCGCCATTGACGACGCGATCATCCGCATCCGCCGGCAACTGGAGAAGGTCGTGAAGACCCGGGCGCTGCACCGCGCCTCGCGCGCCAAGGTGCCGTTCCCGGTGGTTGCCCTTGTCGGCTACACCAATGCGGGGAAATCCACGCTGTTCAACCGGCTGACCGGCGCCGATGTCCTCGCCAAGGACATGCTCTTCGCCACGCTGGACCCGACCATGCGCGGCGTGACCCTGACCACTGGCCAGAAGGTGATCCTGTCGGACACGGTGGGTTTCATCTCGGACCTGCCGCACCAGCTTGTCGCCGCCTTTCGGGCGACGCTGGAAGAGGTGCTGTCGGCGGATCTGGTCTTGCATGTGCGCGACATCTCGCATGGTGAGACCGAGGAACAGGCGGAGGATGTCGAGGCGATCCTGCATGAGTTGGGCGTGGCCGACGAGACGCCGCGGCTTGAGGTCTGGAACAAGATTGACCTTGTCCCGGACACTGCGCGCGAGTCGCTCGAGGTGCTGGCCGCGCGGCGCGAGGATGTGATGACGCTCTCGGCCTGGACCGGCGAGGGGATGGATCATCTGGTCGAGAGGGTGACCGAAGCGCTGGACGGCGCGCGCAGCGACGCGACGCTGGAGCTTGGCTTCGCCGAGGGGCGGCGGCATGCGTGGTTGCATGAGCAGCGTGTGGTGACCGGGGAACGGCAGACGGAGACCGGCTGGGAGCTGGAAGTGCGCTGGACGCCGACGCAGGAACGACGCTACCGGGATCTGTGACCTCGGCGCGCTCCGGGCATGTCGCCGGCTTTGAATGTCTCTGACATCACACCAGGAGATCGAGAGAGGGAGATGGACGTGGAGACTGCCGTCAGAATTCCTGAAGGATATCAGTCAATCACGCCCTATTTTACGGTCATCGACGCAGACCGGCTGATCGATTTCCTGACCGCGGCCTTCGATGCCACCGTGATCAAAGACAGCAGATACGCCGACAATCGCGTCCAGCACGCCCGTTTGCGCATCGGCAGCTCGATCATCATGTTGAACGAAGCCACGGATGACTACCCGCCCAACAGGTCCCAGATGCACCTCTATGTGGGCGATGCTGACGGGATCTACGAAACGGCGCTGAAATTGGGCGCGGTCTCGCTGATGGAACCGAATGATCGGCCGCATGGTGACCGGATGGCGGGTTTCACGGACCCGTGCGGCAATATCTGGTGGATCGCCACAGCTCGCTCATAGGATGAACGCAAGCGCGGCCGGCCGTTGTCTTGCGGTCACGGCGTCCCGGTGCGGCCGATTTCAAACCGTCAGCCGGCTCGCCTGCGCCCCGCGCTCGCGATAGGGCGTGGTCTGGTAATGCGCCCGGTAGCATTTGGAGAAATGGCTGGGCGAGGTGAATCCACAGGCCAGCGCCACGTTGATCACGCTCATATCCGTCTGCATCAGCAGGTTGCGCGCCTTTTGCAGCCGCAATTCCATGTAATAGCGCTTCGGCGATCGGTTGAGATAGCGCCGGAACAGCCGTTCCAGCTGCCGCGTCGAGAGCGCGACCTCCTTGGCCAGAAGCGCCGGCGAGATCGGCTCTTCCAGGTTCTGTTCCATGATCTGGATGACCTGGCTGAGCTTGGGGTGGCGCACACCGATCCGGGTCGGGATCGAGAGGCGCTGCGTGTCCTGGTCGGTTCGGATCGAGGAATAGATCAGCTGGTCGGCCACGGCCCCGGCCAGCTCCTCGCCGTGATCGTCGGCGATGATCTTCAGCATCAGGTCGATCGAGGCGGTGCCGCCGGCGGTGGTGATCCGGTTCCCGTCCATGACGAAGACCGACTTGGTCAGGGTCACCGCGTCGAACTCCTCGGCAAAGCTGTCCTGGTTCTCCCAGTGGATCGTCGCCCGCTTGCCGTCGAGCAGCCCGGCCCGCGCCAGCGTATAGCCGGCGGTGCAGAGCCCGCCCATGGTTGCGCCACGCCGGGCCTCGCGCCGCACCCAGTTCAACAGCCGCTTGTTGGTCGCCGCCTGAACATCGACTCCGCCGCAGATCAGCACCGTATCGTCGCGGCCAACCTCCTCGAGGTCCTTGTCCAGCATGAACTCGACCCCGTTGGAACAGGCAATTCTGTCACCGCCTTCGCCCGCCGTGACCCAATCGTAAAGGGCCTTGCCCGAGACGCGATTGGCAATCCGCAACGGCTCGATCGCGCAGGCGAAGCAGAGCATGGTGAAGCGATCAAGCAGCACGAAGACGAAGCGGCGCGGACGGCTGCCGTCATCTGTCACCTCGACAATGATCTCTGGCGTGTCGGAGAATGCGGTCATGGGAGTCTCGCGCGTTTCGTACCCGCTATCGAAAGCCGGAAACGCCGCCCACCGCAAGAGGGGGATTTCCGCCAAGAGCGCGGCAGCGGGAGCGATTCCATCGTAACGCGCTGATATCTAGTGCTAAAGCGGGGGATAGGCGACGGAAAATACCTGTCTCGGCGGGGTGCGACCGGGAAACGCAAGAATATAAGGCCAGGCGCGCTGGAAATGCCCTGAAATTTCCCGTTTTCAACTCTGGACGGCGCAGATATACACGCCGGACCGATATCGCAAACACCTTTGGAGGAAGACATGACACGGGTCTGGAACAAATCCGATTGGCGCGCCAAGCCGCGGGTACAGATGCCCGAGTATCCCGACCAGGATGCTCTCGCCACTGTCGAGGCCCGTCTTGCCAAGTATCCGCCCCTGGTCTTTGCCGGGGAATCCCGCCGCCTGCGCGGCGAGCTGGCCAAGGCCGCGCGGGGCGAGGCCTTCCTGCTGCAGGGCGGCGATTGCGCCGAGAGCTTCGGGGAGTTCTCCGCGGACTCGATCCGCGAGACCTTCAAGGTCATGCTTCAGATGGCGATCGTGCTGACCTATGGCGCCAAGGTGCCGGTGGTGAAGGTCGGCCGCATGGCCGGGCAATTCGCCAAGCCGCGCTCGGCGCCGACCGAGATCAAGGATGGGATCGAGCTGCCGAGCTACCGCGGCGACATCATCAACGAGCTCGATTTCACCTCCGAGTCCCGCATTCCGGACCCGGAGAAGATGCTGCGCGCCTATACCCAGGCCGCCGCCTCGCTGAACCTGCTGCGCGCCTTCTCGACGGGTGGTTTCGCCGATATTCACCACGTCCATTCCTGGACCACCGGTTTCGCCGAGGCCGACAAGGCCGAGCGCTATCGCACGCTGTCTGACCGGATCTCGGACGCGCTGCATTTCATGACCGCCGCCGGGATCAGCTCCGACCGGGTGCACACGATGTCGATGGTGGATTTCTACACCTCGCATGAGGCGCTGCTGCTCGAATATGAGGAAGCGCTGACGCGGGTCGATTCCACCACCGGTCAGACCATCGCCGGCTCCGGCCATATGCTCTGGATCGGCGACCGGACGCGGCAGCCCGATGGCGCCCATGTCGAGTTCTGCCGCGGCGTGATCAACCCGATCGGGCTGAAATGCGGTCCCTCGATGACCTCGGACGACCTCAAGCTGCTGATGTCGAAGCTGAACCCGGAGAACGAGGCCGGCCGGCTGACCCTGATCGCACGGTTCGGCGCCGGCAAGGTTGCCGAGAACCTGCCGCGCCTGATCGAGACGGTGAAATCCGAGGGCGCCAATGTCGTCTGGTGCTGTGACCCGATGCATGGCAACACGATCAAATCGGCCACCGGCTACAAGACCCGGCCCTTCGACCTGGTTCTTTCCGAGGTGCGCGAGTTCTTCGCGGTGCATCGGGACCAGGGCACGATCCCGGGCGGCGTGCATTTCGAGATGACCGGGCAGGACGTGACCGAATGCACCGGCGGCGTGCGCGCGGTGACGGAAGAGGACCTGTCGGACCGCTATCACACCGCCTGCGATCCGCGCCTCAACGCCTCGCAATCGCTGGAACTGGCCTTCCTCGTCGCCGAGGAACTGTCCAACCGGCGCGACGAGGCCCGGGCCGCAAGTTGATGTGATTTCTGCGCTCTGCGTCGCAAGGAATTGAAAAGGCAGCCAATTGGCTGCCTTTTTTCGTGAAGCGGCCTTGGCTGGCCGAGCTGGACCGGGCTTCCGGGCCGCGGCGTGCAGCCGGGACCCGGACGATCAATCGTCGCTTTTGACCAGCCGCAGATGCGGTTTCTCGGTCCGGTCCGGACGGTGCGGCGAGGGTCTGAAGTCGCGGACGGGTTCGGCAAAGCCCGACACGTCCTGAAGCGCCGGGCGCGGCGGCAAGGGCGATGTCGGCCAATCCGCATCGAGTGTGTCGTCGGCTTCGGTATTGCCCAGCCCGAGGATCGGGGTCACCGAGGTCGATCGGACATCGAAGCGGCGCGGCGCCCGGCCGACCGGGCCAAGCGTCGCCAGGCAGCCGAGCACCCGCGAGATCTCGCCGCTATCGGAGCGCAGCGGCAGCAGGAGCAGGCCCGCATCCAGCGGCGGCTTGCCGATGCCACGATCGCCGGCCAGCGCCATCCAGACCTTTGCCGGCTTGCGGAAGCTCTGCTCCAGCGCGGCTCCGACCCGTTTGCGGCTCTCGGGCAGGAAGAAGGAGGTCAGCGGCATGCCGCGCACTTCCATCCCCATCAACTCGTTGAGATGGCTTCCCGCGAGGCGGAAACGTGCAATGCCGGGGGCCAGCCTTTCGAGGATGAAGGCGGAGGCGAGCGCGTGCTGAATCTGGCGTGGATCAAGATCGGCCCGGTCCGGCACAAGCCTGTCCCCGCGCAACCGATCCCAATAGGCTTCGACATTCTGCAGCACCGGAAAGCGCATTGTCTCTCCTCCGGCATCCCCAAGTGATACCACGTTGCGACCTTCGACAAAATCGTCGTTCATGGTCCTTGCCCCATAATTGACCGGATGGCACGGCGAATGCGCCATATCCGGTTCACCCGCATTATTGTTCAAGGATTAACTGTCTGTTAACTCAGGACTCAACAATGCTTACCCAAGTCTTAATATGCCACGGATTGGCAATGAAGTGGTGCGAAAAGAGGGAAAATGGTTAACTCGATGACCGGCTTCGCGGCCCATTCCGGGCAAGGCGGGGAGTATATCTGGAACTGGGATCTGCGGAGCCTGAACTCCAAGGGAATGGACCTTCGCCTGCGGGTTCCGGACTGGGTCGAGGGGTTGGAAGCCGCGCTGCGGGCGCGGATCGGCAAGGCTGCGCGGCGGGGCTCGGTGACCATCGGCCTGAAGCTCGCGCGCGCGGTGCCGGACGGCACGCTGTCGATCGATCCGGATGGGTTGGCCGCGGCTCTTGCGGCGCTTTCCGAGGTTGCGCAGGCCGCGGATGCCGCGGGGGTGGAGCTTGCGCCAGCAAGCGCCGCTGACCTTCTTTCCATGAAAGGCGTGCAGGGGCAGGGGGCGTCGATCGTCGACACGGCCCCGATCAAGGCGGCGCTGCTGGAGGATTTCGAAACGGTGCTGGCCGAGTTCCTGGAGATGCGTGCGCGGGAAGGGGCGGCGCTGGCCGCGATCCTCTCCGAACAGCTCGACCGGATCGAGGCGCTCCGGGTGGAAGCTGTCGGCCGGCTGGAGGCGCGGGCGGAGAATGCGGCGCTCGCGCTCCGTGCGGCGCTGGCGCGGGTGATGGAACATGCCGACGGGGCCGATGAGGGGCGCGTGGCGCAGGAAATGGCGATGCTGGCCGTTAAGGCTGATATCACCGAGGAGCTTGACAGGCTTGCGGCCCATGTAGAGGCTGCGCGCGCCTTGCTGGAAACCGACGGGCCGCTCGGGCGCAAGCTCGAATTCCTGACGCAGGAATTCAACCGCGAGGCCAATACGCTCTGCTCGAAATCCCAGGATGTCGCGCTCACCCGCATCGGGCTTGACCTGAAAGCGGTCATCGACCAGATGCGCGAACAGGTTCAAAACGTGGAGTAAGCCATGACATCCGAGCGCCGGGGTCTTCTCATCATTCTTTCCTCGCCCTCGGGCGCCGGGAAATCGACTTTGGCGCATCGGCTGATGGATTGGGACGAGACGCTGCGCTTTTCCGTCTCCGCCACGACCCGCGCGCCGCGCGAGGGCGAGCGCGACGGGGTGGATTACCGCTTCCTGGAGGTCTCCGAGTTCAAGCAGATGGTCGCCGAGGGGCGGATGCTGGAACATGCGCATGTCTTCGGCAATTTCTACGGCTCGCCGCAGGGCCCGGTCGAAGAGGCCATCGAGGCGGGGCGCGACGTGCTCTTCGATGTCGACTGGCAGGGCGCGCAGCAGATCGTGAACTCGGATCTCGGCAAGCACACGCTGTCGATCTTCCTGCTGCCGCCCTCGATCACCGAGCTGCGTCGCCGCCTTGTCTCGCGCGGCAAGGACAGCGAGGACGTGATCTCCAAGCGGATGCAGAAGAGCTGGGACGAGATCAGCCATTGGGGCAGCTATGATTATGTTCTGGTCAATGACGACCTGGACGCGACCTTCGAGAAGCTGAAGGGCATCGTGACCGCCGAGCGGATGCGCCGGGCGCAGCAACCCCGGTTGCAGGAGGTCGTGCGCCACCTGCAGGCCGAGTTCGAGGAAGGACTGCAATGATCTATGCACTGGACGGCATCGCGCCGCAGATCGACGAGAGCGCCTGGGTTGCGCCGGATGCCAACCTGATCGGGAAGATCGCCCTCGAGGCCGGGGCGTCTGTCTGGTTCGGCTCGACGCTGCGCGGGGATAACGAGCTGATCCGGATCGGCGCGGGCAGCAATGTCCAGGAGAACTGCGTACTGCACACGGATATGGGCTTCCCGCTCGATATCGGTCCGAATTGCACCATCGGACACAAGGCGATGCTGCATGGCTGCGTGATCGGCGAGCAGAGCCTCGTTGGCATGGGGGCGACGATCCTGAACGGTGCAAAGATCGGGCGGAACTGCCTGATCGGTGCATGCGCGCTCATCACCGAGGGAAAGGAGATCCCCGACAATTCCCTCGTCATGGGCTCTCCGGGCAAGGTCGTGCGGCAGCTCGACGAAGCGGCGGCACAGCGGTTGCTGGTCTCGGCGCTGAATTACCAGCAAAACGCGAAACGCTACGCAAAGGGCCTGCAAGCGGTCTGAAACGGGCCTTGAGCCGGGGCAGGGCGGTGTCCTGGGCGAGTGCGCGACGGGTCGCGTCGCGCGCGATCCCGAGGCCGGGCTGCGGCGCGACGGGACCTGCCGGGGACCTTTCGCGCCCCGGGTTCCGGACAATGAGGCAGCCCCGGGCCGAAACGACATGGCGCCGACCTGATTGACACGGTTGATGCGCATCGTAAGAACTGGGCGCGAACGAATTGACACCCCAGCAGCCGCCAGAGCTATCTCATCAGGAAGAGAGCAAGATTATGCGCTATCGTGGAGAGGTGGATGGGCTGCGTGCCGTCGCCGTTGTTCCGGTCATTCTCTTTCATGCCGGATTTGGCGCGTTTTCGGGCGGGTTCATCGGGGTCGACGTGTTTTTCGTCATCAGCGGATACCTGATCACCACCATCATCGTTGACGATATCGAGCGCGGCCAGTTCAGCATCCGGCGCTTCTACGAGCGGCGCGCGCGGCGCATCCTTCCCGCGCTGTCGCTGGTTCTTCTCGCCTGCATTCCCTTCGCCTGGTGGCTGATGGACCCGTTCGAGATGAAGGAGTTCGGCCAGAGCATCGTCAGCACGGCGACCTTCTCGTCCAATGTCTATTTCTACCTGAAGACAGGCTATTTCGACACGGCCAGCGAGTTGAAACCGCTGCTTCATACCTGGAGCCTCGCGGTCGAGGAGCAGTTCTACATCGTCTTCCCGGTCCTGCTGGTCCTGATATGGCGGTTCGGAACCCGCGTGGTGGTCGGGACGGCAATTCTCGCCACGGTGGTCAGTTTCTGGCTGGCCGAGCGCGGCGTGCAGTCCGCGCCCTCCGCGACGTTCTTCCTGCCGCATTCCCGCGCCTGGGAGCTTTCCATCGGGTCGCTGGTCGCGCTCTACCTGCGCCGCCCGGATCTCCGCGCCCCGCCTGCGATCCTGTCCCAGGGCCTGACCCTGGCGGGGCTGGCGATGATCCTGCTGCCGGTCGGCCTGTACAGCGCCGAAACGCCCTTCCCGGGCCTCTATGCGCTGCCGCCGGTGATCGGTACGTCGCTCATTATCCTGTTCGCGACACCGGGAACGCTCGTGCACCGGGTGCTCGCCAGCCGGTCCTTCATTGCCGTCGGGGTGTTGAGCTACTCGGCCTATCTCTGGCATCAGCCGATCTTCGCCTTTTCGCGGATCTACCGTCTCGACGAGCTGACACCGGCCATCGCGCTTGCCGGGATTGCCCTGACATTCCTCCTGGCGATGGCGACGAAGCGGTTTGTCGAAGACCCGGCGCGCTTCCGCCTTCTCAAGGGGAAGCAGAACGCGGTTCTTGCCAGCGCGGCGCTTGTCTCGGTCGCTTTCGTAGCCTTCGGGGCCTTTCTCCATGTTGAGAGGGGGCTGCCGGGGCGCTCCTCGCTCGGGTTGCAACTGGCACAGAATTACGGGCTCTCGCCGCGCTGTTCAGGGGCCGCGCTCGACGATGCGGCCTGCCAGCGCGGCGCCGATCCCGCGACCCTGCTCTGGGGCGACAGCATTGCCATGCATGTCGGGCGCGCGGTTGCGGAGGCGGGGGACGGGGTTGTCCAGGCCACGCTGTCGGCCTGCCCGCCGATCATCGGCTACACGAAGGCGCAACGGCGCGCGGCCATTTCCTGCGCGGAGTTCAACGAGACGGTGTTCACCGCGCTGTCCGACAAGACCTTTCCCTCGGTGCAGAGAGTGGTGATGGCCTCGACCTTCGGGATGCTGCGCGACGAAGACTCCGCCACGTTGCTGCGCGAGACGCTTGAGGCAACGCGGGACCTCGGCTACGAGGTGATCCTGCTCAGCCCGACACCGACGCATGGCGCTATCCTGAAATGCATCAAGCAGCAGTCGCGCGGAAACGGGCAATTCGCCGCCTGCGATTTTCCGCAGGCAAGTGCGGCCAATCAGGACATTTTTGACGAGCTTTCGACAATCGCGCGCGACGCCGGCATCCGGTTTGTCGATTTGCGCGAGCTGATTTGCGCGGATGCGCAATGCACAGTGAAGGTCGGCGATACGATCCTGTACCGGGACAATATCCATCTCGCGAACGGGGCCGATCAGAAGGTGGAGACGTTTCTTCGCTATGCCTTTGCGCAGCCATAGGGCAATTGCATGCGACGGTTCGAACCGAAAGGGCATTTCCGGCAGGTGACAGAGCGCCACCTTGATCGAAGGCGCATCGCTTGCAGGATGGCCGAAACTCTTACTCGGGCAAGGTAATCGCATGGCTGATTTCTCGGACCTCCTGCTGGAAGGCGTGCCGATACCGCTGGTCCTTGTCGGACCCGACCAGCGAATCCGGTCGATGAATTCCGGCGCGCTGGAAATCTTCGCCGGCTCTGGGGTCGGACGGCATTACGTGACCGTGATGCGACAGCCCGCGCTGATCGAATGTGTCGAACGGGCGATGCAACAGGGCAGCGAGGGGCGCACGCGCTATATCGACAAGGGGCTCGACCGCGAGGCGAGCTACAGGGTCCGGGCGGTGGCGCTCGACGCGGAGGACGGCATGCATGTGTTGCTGTCCTTCGAGGATGTCACGGAGTTCGAAAAGGCCGGCGAGATGCGGCGGGATTTCGTCGCCAATGTCAGCCATGAGTTGAAGACGCCGCTGACGGCGCTGATCGGATTCATCGAGACGCTGCGCGGGGCCGCGCGGGACGATGCCGTTGTGCGCGAGCGGTTCCTGGGGATCATGGAACGCGAGGCCGAGCGGATGAACAGGCTGGTTTCGGACCTACTCTCGCTCAGCCGGGTGGAGTCGGCCGAGCGGCAGCGGCCGACGGATCCGGTCGATGTCGACGATCTCGTGGCCGCGACCCTGTCGCCGCTGCAAGCGCTGGCAAAGACGGAATCGGTGACGCTGGAGGTCATGCGTCCCAAGGATGTGCCGGACCCGCTGGTCGTACCGGGCGACCGGGACCAGCTGCAGCAGGTGCTGACCAACCTCATCGAGAACGGCATCAAATACGGGCGCGAGGGCGGGACGGTCCGGATCATGCTCGACTATTCGCCGCGCGAGCTCGCCTTCCGGGGGCCTGGCGTCCGGATCCAGGTCGTCGATGATGGCGAGGGGTTCGATCCGATCCATATCCCGCGCCTGACGGAGCGGTTCTACCGAGTCGACAATCACCGCTCGCGCGCCGTGGGCGGAACCGGTCTCGGCCTCGCGATCGCCAAGCATATCATCAACCGCCACCGCGGCCGGTTTCGAATCGAGACCGAGCCGGGCAAGGGGGCGCGCTTCTCGATTCTCCTCCCGGCCCTGACCTGATCCGGGCCGGGCTTCGGGCAAGTTGTCCCCTGGGTACAGGTTCTGGAGCGTTGGCGGTCACTCTCGGTGCTGCCGGTGGGGCAATCGGCAATTCTTTGTCACGAAAACCGGCCACTGTCATCGTCCTGTTACATGCCTGTCACAAAAAGCCAACGCGTCGCCGCTAAACGCCAACCGAGGCCGTCGGGGAGCGACGGTCCGTTAACACTCTGCCATGGAGAACACCTATGTCTCTCGTGAAGCTGACCGCCTCCGCCCTGGCGATCGCTGCCGTTTCGGCAACCGCTGCCTCTGCCCGTGACAACGTCCAGGTCGCCGGTTCCTCGACTGTTCTGCCCTATGCCTCCATCGTTGCCGAGGCGTTCGGCGAGAACTTCGATTTCCCGACCCCGGTCGTCGAGTCCGGCGGTTCCTCTGCCGGCCTGAAGCGCTTCTGCGAAGGCGTCGGTGAAAACACCATCGACATCGCCAATGCCTCGCGCGCCATCAAGGACTCTGAGATCAAGGCCTGTGCCGAAGCCGGCGTGACCGACATCATCGAGGTTCGCATCGGCTATGACGGCATCGTCTTCGCCTCGCAGACCGATGGCCCGGCCTTCACCGCCCTGGAAGCCGCCGACATCTTCAACGCCCTGTCCGACAAGGTTCTCGTCGACGGCGCGCTGGTCGACAACCCGCACCAGCAATGGGCCGATTTCAACGCCGAGCTGCCGGCCGTCGACATCATCGCCTTCCCTCCGGGCACCAAGCACGGCACCCGTGAAGTCTTCGAAGACAAGGTCGTGCTCGCCGGCTGTGAAGAGACCGGTGCTTTCGAAGCCTTCAAGGCTGCCAATGGCGGCGACAAGAAGGCCGCCGAGAAGGCCTGTATCGCCCTGCGCACCGACGGCAAGTCGGTCGATGTCGACGGTGACTACACCGAGACCCTGGCCCGTATCGACGCCAACCCGAACGGTGTCGGCATCTTCGGCCTGGCCTTCTACGAGAACAACACCGACAAGCTGAAGGTCGCCACCATGGGCGGCGTCGTTCCGTCGACCGAGTCCATCGCCACCGGCGAGTACCCGGTCTCCCGTCCGCTGTTCTTCTACGTCAAGAAGGCCCATATCGGCGTCATCCCCGGCCTGAAGGAATACGCCTCCTTCTTCGTCGCTGACGAGATCGCCGGTGGCGACGGCCCGCTGGCCGCCTACGGCCTTGTTGCCGACCCCGAACTGGCCGCCACCCAGGCTGCCGTCGAGGCCGAAGACGTCATGGGCGGCATGTAACTGCCCCCGGGCTCACGCCCTTCGGGAGGGTGGCGCAGGCCACCCTCCCACCCAGGATACCTTCCTCCCCTGGTGCCCCGCTCAGACATGCCGGAAAGGCTGCCGGCGGGCGCCGTCGTTCAAGGGCCGCGCTTGCACCCCCGGGACGAAAAACGCGAATGAATGAGGTTGCCGATGCCGGTGCTCTGGATCGTCCTTGCAGTCTTCGGACTCGGACTGATCGGTTATTTCGCCGGGCGCATGCGTGCGCTTGGCTCAGCTGGAGGCGATGCGCGTCGGCTTCACTCCCTTCCGAACTATTATGGCTGGCACGCGTTCATGTTGACGGTTGTGCCGGCCTTGCTCGTTCTGGCGGCATGGTTGCTCGTCGCACCGTCCATGATCGACACCAGGATCGGTGACTCGCTGCCCGAGAGCGCCATCGCGGAAGGCGGCAGCCGCAGCCTCGTGATGGCGGAAGTGCGCCGCGCGGCCGTTGCGCTCGACATGGCGATCGAACAGGGCAGGATGGACAGCGAAACGGCTGCGAACCTGCGCTCGGACATGGCCGATGTAACGGCGCGGCTCAAGGAAACCGGCGCGATCATCACCTCGACGATCACCCAGCCCGTGCTGCGCGCGGCGCAGGAATTCCGGGTGCTGTCCGGAATTTCGAATTTCTGGATGACGGTGGTGGTCGGCCTGCTCGCGATCGCGGGGTTCGCGCTGGCGCTCCTGCAGACACACAAGGATTTCCGGGCCCGCAACACGGTGGAGGCCGGGATCAAGACGATCCTCATCCTGGCATCGACCATCGCCATCCTGACCACGGTCGGCATCGTGCTGTCGATGTTCTTCGAGACCGGCAATTTCTTCGAGAAATACGCCTGGACGGAGTTCTTCTTCGGCACCAAATGGGCGCCGGATTTCCGGGGCGACTCGGAGCTGGGCATGCTGCCGCTGCTCTGGGGCACGCTTTATATCTCCTTCGTGGCGCTCGCCGTTGCGGTGCCGGTCGGGCTGTTCGCGGCGATCTACCTGTCGGAATATGCCGGGCCGAAGCTGCGCGCGGTGGCCAAGCCGATGATCGAGATCCTCGCCGGCATCCCGACCATCGTCTACGGCCTCTTCGCGCTGATCACGGTCGGCCCGATTGTCCGGGACTGGATCGCCCAGCCGCTGGGCCTGGGCAATTCGACCAACTCGGTGATGACCGCGGGCCTCGTCATGGGCATCATGCTGATCCCCTTCGTCTCCTCGCTCTCCGATGACATCATCAACGCGGTGCCGCAGGCGATGCGGGACGGTTCCTTCGGCCTTGGCGCCACCCATTCGGAGACGATCAAGCAGGTCGTGCTACCGGCGGCGCTGCCGGGCATTGTCGGCGCCGTGCTGCTGGCCGCGTCGCGCGCCATCGGCGAAACCATGATTGTCGTCATGGGGGCAGGGGCCGCGGCCGCCCAGTTCCAGGAAGGGCTGGGCGCGGTGATCAACCCGTTCGAGGCCATGACCACGGTGACGGTGAAGATCGTCTCGCAGCTGACCGGGGATACCGATTTCGCCAGCCCCGAGACGCTTGTCGCCTTCGCGCTCGGCCTGACCCTCTTCGTCATCACGCTGGGCCTCAATGTTCTGGCCCTCTATATCGTGCGCAAGTACCGGGAGCAGTACGAATGACCGACGCAACGGCAAACACGCCCGCCGCTCCGAAAGAGGGCAAACATGCGGGCTCGCTCTTCGATGCGGATGCCCGCACGCAGAAGCGCAATGCCTCCGAGGCGCGGTTCCGGGCGCTTGGGCTTGGCGCCATCGGGATCGGCGTCGCCGCGCTGATCGTGCTGCTGGTCTCGATCCTGTCCCAGGGCCTGCCGGCCTTCCAGCAGACCTTCATCACGCTGGATGTCTATCTGGACGAGGCCAAGCTGGACAAGAATGGCGAGCGCGACATCGAGAAGATCAAGAAGGTCTCGACCTTCGGCTACGCGCCGCTGATCAAGAACGCCATGACCTCCCGCAATGAGGAACTGGGCATCGACATGGCGGCCCTGGGCGTATCCGACAAGGAAATGTCGGCGATGGTTTCCAAGGAAGCCGCCGCGCAGCTGCGCCGCTTCGTCATCGCCAACCCGGACCGGATCGGCGACACGGTGGAGTTCGAGTTTCTCGCCTCCGGCCGGATCGACGGCTATTACAAGGGCCGCGTGACCCTGGAGAGCGCCGAGCGTGACAGCAATGTCTCCCCCGGCCAGCTCCAATATGCCGACGCGCTGAAAGAGGGCGGGGCGCTGAGCACCCATTTCAACTGGGGCTTCCTGACCATGGCGGATGCCTCCGAGAACCGCCCCGAGGCCGCCGGGATCGGCGTGGCGATGATCGGCTCGCTCTACATGATGCTGGTCGTGCTCTTCCTCGCGCTGCCAATCGGTGTCGCCGCTTCGATCTACCTGGAGGAATTCGCGCCGAAGAACTGGTTCACCGACATGATCGAGGTGAATATCTCCAACCTCGCGGCCGTGCCCTCCATCGTCTTCGGCATCCTGGGCCTGGCGATCTTCATCAACTATGCCGGCCTGCCGCAGTCGGCGCCCATCGTCGGCGGCCTCGTGCTGACGCTGATGACGCTGCCGACCATCATCATCTCGACCCGCGCCTCGCTGAAATCGGTGCCGCCGAGCATCCGCGATGCGGCCCTCGGGGTAGGGGCCTCGAAGATGCAATCCGTGTTCCACCATGTGCTGCCGCTGGCCATGCCCGGCATCCTCACCGGCACCATCATCGGCCTGGCGCAGGCGCTTGGGGAAACCGCTCCGCTGATGCTGATCGGCATGGTGGCCTTCGTGCGCGAATTCCCCTCGGCGCCGCCGGAAGGCTTCTTCGACCCGGCCTCGGCCTTGCCGGTGCAGGTTTATAACTGGACCACCCGTGCCGACCCGGCCTTTGTGGAGCGCGCTTCCGGGGCTATCATTGTCCTGCTGTGCTTCCTGCTCTGCATGAACTTTCTCGCCATCATCCTCCGTCGCCGCTTCGAGCGCCGCTGGTAACCCTCTGGAGGACCTGAAAAATGAACGATTTGCGACCAGTGGAGCGCACCGTGGACACCAAGGAAATCAAGTTCGACTGCAGCGACGTGCAGGTGCATTACGGCGCGACCCACGCCATCAAGGACGTGGCGGTCAAGCTCGAGGACAAGACCGTGACGGCTTTCATCGGCCCCTCTGGCTGCGGCAAGTCCACCTTCCTGCGCTGTCTCAACCGGATGAACGACACGATCGATATCTGCCGTGTTCAGGGCAAGCTGCTGCTCGATGGCGAAGATATCTATGACAAGCGGGTGGACCCGGTCCAGCTGCGCGCCAAGGTGGGGATGGTGTTCCAGAAGCCGAACCCCTTCCCGAAGTCGATCTATGACAACATCGCCTATGGGCCGCGCATCCATGGGCTGGCTAGGAACAAGGCCGAGCTGGACGAGATCGTCGAGAAATCCCTGCGGCGCGGTGCGATCTGGGACGAGGTCAAGGACCGGCTCGACGCGCCGGGCACCGGCCTCTCGGGCGGCCAGCAGCAGCGCCTGTGCATCGCCCGCGCCATCGCCACCGAGCCGGAAGTGCTGCTGATGGACGAGCCCTGCTCGGCGCTCGACCCGATTGCGACCGCACAGGTCGAGGAACTGATCGACGAGCTGCGCGAGAACTACTCGGTGGTCATCGTGACCCACTCGATGCAGCAGGCCGCGCGGGTCAGCCAGAAGACGGCCTTCTTCCACCTCGGCAACTTGGTGGAATTCGGCGAGACCGGGCAGATCTTCACCAATCCGAAAGATCCGCGTACGGAGAGCTATATCACTGGCCGGATCGGCTAAGGGAGAGAACAGACGCAATGGTTATGGACAAGACCGAACGGCATATCGCACGTGCCTATGACCGCGACCTGGAAGCGATCCAGGCGCATATCATGAAGATGGGCGGGCTCGTCGAGGCCGCTATCCTGGATGCCGCCGAGGCGCTGTCCTCCCGGGACGAGGAACTGGCCGAGAAGGTCCGCAACTCCGACCGCGCCATCGACGAGCTGGAAACGCTGATCCAGAACGAGGCGGCGCTGACGATTGCCGAGCGCCAGCCGATGGCGTTCGACCTGCGCACCATTCTCGCGGTGATGAAGATCGCCTCGAACCTGGAGCGCATCGGCGACTACGCCAAGAACATGGCCAAGCGGACCGGTGTCCTCGTGCAGATGAAGCCGATCGAGGAAAACTCGTCTTCGATCCGCCGGATGGCGAAGATGGTCGAGGTCATGCTCAAGGATGCGCTGGACGCCTTCGTGCAGCGCGACCCGGAGCTGGCCGAGGATGTGCGCCAGCGCGACCTCGAAGTGGACCAGATGTACAACTCGCTGTTCCGCAACTACCTGACCTACATGATGGAAGATCCGCGCAACATCACGGCCTGCATGCACCTGCATTTCATCGCCAAGAATATCGAGCGGATGGGCGACCATGTGACGGCGGTCGCCGAGCAGGTGATCTATCTCGCCACGGGCGAGTTGCCCGAAGACACCCGTCCCAAAGGGGACCGGACCTCGGTCCATCTGGGCGAGGGCACCTGATGTCGCCGACGGAGCAACCAAGGGTGCTTGTTGTCGAGGACGAGCCTGCGCAGCGGGAAGTCCTCGCCTACAATCTCGAAGCCGAGGGGTTCCATGTCGAGAAGGCCGAGAACGGCGAGGAGGCGCTCCTGCTGGTCGATGAAGAGGCGCCCGACGTGATTGTGCTGGACTGGATGCTGCCCAATGTCTCGGGCATCGAGATCTGCCGCCAGCTCAAGACCCGCTCGGAGACCCGCAACGTGCCGATCATCATGCTGAGCGCCCGCTCCGAAGAGATCGACCGGGTGCGCGGGCTGGAGACCGGTGCCGACGACTATGTCGTCAAACCCTATTCCGTTGCCGAGCTGATGGCCCGTATCCGCGCGCAGCTCCGGCGGACACGCCCCTCCAGCGTCGGCGAGAAACTGACCTTCGAGAACATCGTGCTCGATGCCGAGACCCACAAGGTTTTCCGCGACGAGAAGCTCCTGAAACTCGGTCCGACCGAGTTCCGGCTGCTGACCACCTTCATGGAGAAGCCGGGCCGGGTCTGGAGCCGGGAACAGCTGCTGGACCGGGTCTGGGGCCGCGACATCTATGTCGACACCCGGACAGTGGATGTGCATATCGGCCGGTTGCGCAAGGCGCTCTGCCAGCATGGCGGCAACGATCCGGTGCGCACGGTGCGCGGTGCGGGCTACGCGCTCGGCTGAGAGGGTGTTTCGCGGGCCGGGGCCGAACAGGCGGCTCGAACAGGGCAGGGCGCTTCGGCGCCCGCTTTCGTTTCAGCGCTCCGCTTGACTTGCGTCATGGAGATTTAGGGCCAGCTGTGTGATGATCTGCGGCGTTGCAGGTCCGGAAATGCTCGTCGGACTTCGCCCGGGATTCGGTCCGTTTCGACGATTTCATGGGAGCCCAGGCAGCGGCGATGTCCATTTCAGGAAGCTCCGGCAGAGGTGAGCGGCACGCCTTTCTCGCGTCAGTGCGTGTTCGCGCAATGGGGAGGATGTGGCGCATGTTTTCGCGAACGGGCTGGCAAATCACGAGATGGAACGGGGAGACTCTTGGCCTGACCATCGGCCTCGGGCTTGCGGGCGGCACTCTTGAGATCGGGCTTTCGCACGGCTCCCGGATGCATACCCTGTCCTGCATTGGCGCCGGCGGTGCCATCGGGCTCGGCGCCGACATCACGCCGCCCTCCGGGGCGCTCGGATTCCAGACGCCGACACGGACCGATTACGGCAGGCTCTACAAGAACGACCTTGTCGTCGAGGACGAACTCGACTTCGACCTGCTGCGAAGCTCCACGCTCATGGTAACCGGTGTCGAGCTGCCAATCCTGGACGAAGGAGGCGCGGGATATGTGGTGCTGTTTTCGTCCGGCACCGCAACCGTCGCGACCATCGTGGCCGGCGCCGGCGGGATGTTGTCCATGCTAGTGGCCGGCGCGACCTGCCGGGCGATCGCCTTCGTCGGCACCGCCGCGCGGGGCGTGCCGGCAGCGGAACTGGCCGGCTATCGCTACAGGATCATCGGCGGCTCCTGAGCGGAGATCTCACAGGATTGAACGCGTGGCGTTGAGAGACCCCGCTGCGGCGGGCAGTTTGGGTTGCCGGCATCCGATGATCTGGATCGGATGCCGGCCTTGCAAGGTTCCAGCGGATGTCTCCGGCGTCCCGGCAGGGCGGTCCTAGAACTTCAGGATTTCCAGACCGCTCAGGAGGATCAGCAAGATCGCGATCGGGGCGACGTAGCGCAAGATGAACATCCAGGCCTTGGTCAGGACGCCTGGTTCACCATCTCCCGACACTTCCCGGATCGCAATCGGCGCAATGACCCAGCCGGTGAAGATGCAGATCAGCATGCCGCCGACCGGCAGCATCAGCTTGTCCGTCAGCCAGCTTGCGGAATCGAGGAACCCTTGGCCCTTGATGAAGTGGATGTCGCTCCAGATGCCGACCGACAGCGACGACGGTATGCCAAGCAGGAAAATCACCACGCCGGAGCCGATCGTGGCCGTCTTGCGGGACAGGCCCATATTGGTGAAGAAAGCGACGACCGGCTCGAGGATCGAGATCGACGAGGTCAGCGCCGCGATGGTCAGCAGCACGAAGAAGATGATGGCGAAGAAATACCCGCCGGGCATCGAGTTGAAGACCGTCGGCAAGGTGACGAATGTCAGGCCCGGCCCGGCCGCGGGGTCCATGCCGAAGGCAAAGACGGCCGGCAGGATGGCAAGCCCTGCCAGGATGGCGACCAGCGTATCCAGGAACGCGATCTGGACCACGGATTTTCCGATATTCGTCTGCCTGTCGACATAGGATCCGAAGGTCAACAGAATGGCCATGCCGAGCGACAGGGAGAAGAATGCCTGCCCGAGCGCGGCCATGACCGTGTGGGCTGAGATCTTGGAGAAGTCCGGCGCGAGGAAGAATTCCAGGCCCTTTTCTGCGCCGGGGAGGGTCACCGAGCGCGCCACAAGGGCAACAAGGATGACAAAGAACAATGGCATCAGGAACTTGCTGGTCTTCTCGATGCCACCGGAAACGCCCCCGATGACGATGGTGATGGTCACCGCCGCGAAGATGCCGTGATAGACGATCGGTGCCACCGGCGATCCGATGAAGGCCCCGAAGGATCCTCCGATTGCTTCCGCGTCCATGCCCGAGAAAGTGCCACCGGCGGATTTGACGATATAGGCGATGCACCAGCCGGCGACGACGGAATAGAAGGACAGGATAATCACGGCCGTTATGACCGCCAGGACGCCAACGAAGGTCCAGCCGGGCTTCCCGATCTTCCGGAACGCGTTGATGGCATCGGTCTGGGCGCTGCGGCCAATGGCGATTTCCGCCAGCATGACGGACAGGCCGATGGTGAAGACGATCCCGAGATAGATGATGATGAAGGCCGCGCCTCCATTCTCTCCGGCGATATAGGGGAATTTCCAGATATTTCCGAGACCGATCGCAGAGCCTGCGGTGGCCAGGATGAAACCAAGGCGCGAGCCCCAGTTTTCATGTGTTGTGTTCATTTTCCTGTCCCTGAACATTCTGCATTCGAAGTGAATGCAGGTGAAACATTAGGCTCCTGACGAGCTTTGGCGGCGGTAGATCACACCAGATCACTGACGGGAATGCGGCATCTGCTGACCGGACCTTGCGTCGCGCTGTTCTACCGACAATTTTGCGCTTCAGGCGCCGTTCGAGGTTTCTGACCGTCCGAAGCGGAGCAGGGGAGCGAGATACCCTGTTGCCGGAAACCCGGTCACCGGTCCGCGTCTACGCAGGTATCGAAATGTTTGCCGGTCAGGCCACAGCTGTTCTCGGCATCGTTCAGAAAGATCCGCTTGCGTCTCTATGACAGCACCGGTCGCTTGCCGACATGGCGTTCGTCGCGTGGACAGACGATGTCTCACGGCCAATCGGCTTCAAGTTCAGGGTCCACTCCAGGGACTCGCTACAACGCTGGAAGGTGATGAGCCGGGCGGTTTTCGATACGCGAACGCAAGGCCGCCATTCGCCTTTGGCGGAACGGTGAAACGTAAGAGCCGGTCAGCAGAGGTCGAAACCGGGGGGGGCGCGCAGGTCAGAACAGATCGCGCCAAAGCGACATACATAAGTCCTGTAATCGGTATTATGTAAATATTACGTTGATGTCCGACCGGGCACCCCGTGCCCGGTACATATGAGACTCGCGTCGTAACCCGCAGACAAGTCAGGCTTTCTTGATGCCCACGACCTTCTGGTACAACCCACCGAAGATCGTCTCCTTGCGCCACTCGAACTGGTCACGATCGTCGACATACTCCCAGAGCTCATGGCTCCAGAGCGCCTTTGCAAATGGTTCGAGCCATTTGAAGACCAGCCAGATGATCGGACGCATCGGATGCAGCAATGCCGGCTCATGGTAATCGACGAACATGAGTTTCCCGCCCGGCTTGACGTGGCTGGCCAGGTTGTTGGCGATGTCGCGTTTGTAGTCGTCCGGAACCTCGTGCATGAGGAAATAGGAATTGACCACGTCATAGAGTCCGTCACCCGTCACGCGCGCGTCGCAAATCCCGGTCCGGGTTTGCGGCAATTGCGCGATCTTGCGGTTCACGTGATCGATCTGCACCTGTTGAATATCGGTGACGTGATACTCGCCCTCCGGCCCGACCTTGCCGGCCAGGTGCGACACGAGCTTGCCATAGACGGCGGCCGGCTGCAGCACGCGCGAACCCGCTTCGATTTCATCCCGCGCCGCGCGCATCAGCTTGTTCTGTTGCATCCAGAGGATTGTCGCGACGACAACTTCCCGGTCCAGGAGCTCGACCATGTTCGGCGCCACATAGGCCCAAGTGTAGACGTCGACGAGGTAATCCGGCAGCTTTGGCGCAGGCATGTCTTCCCAGGCGACCGACGGCGCGGACGATGCGACGTTCACCTTCTCTTTTCCGGCGAAATCTACGCTGGCATTCATGGCTGGACCCTTTCCAAGTACGGAAGCGATTCCGCTCCCAGAATTTCGCGGCGCAAAGCCGACGCGCCGCTTTCGCAACCGATAGCGTCTAAACCGGCTTTGCGGCGACATTATCTGCCTTTTCACACCCCGAAAATGCGTCAAACCCGGTAAAGAAGCGCAATGGCTGCATTGCCGATTTCACGGGAGCGCAAGGCTCTGGTCCTGGAGGTTTCGAAACCGAGGCCGCCGCAAGGAGCAAAACGGGTCCCCCAGATGCGCTACAGCGAGAGAAACCCCTCTGGCGCACTGCCGAAAATGCCGAAAATTCATTAAAATTCAAATAGATTCGCTGCGAAATTGAAGTATTTGGACGATCCCGCGTTGATTGTGCCGGGCGACACGCCATCAACCACCCCTGCCCCGACGCCGCGTCCATTCGCCACGACCTGCTTTCCCTAGCGTCTCGACACAAACCGTTCTTCGGACTATTTTGCCGCGAACTCACGGGACGACTTATATAAATGACCTCAATTCTTGTATTGAACGGGCCCAACATCAACCTGTTGGGAACCCGCCAACCCGAAGTCTACGGGACCACCACATTGGCGCAAATCGAGGAGAGCTGTCACCAGACAGCCGCCGAACTCGGTTGCGAGATCGCATTCCGGCAATCGAATCATGAAGGTACGATGATCGACGAGATCCATGCCGCGCGCGGTGTGCATGCCGGCATCGTTCTCAATGCGGGCGCCTATACCCACACCTCCATCGCGCTGATGGACGCGATCGCTTCCGTCGAATTACCGGCCATCGAACTCCACCTGAGCAATGTGCATGCGCGCGAGCCCTTCCGCCATGTGTCCTACATCTCGAAAGTCTCGATCGGGATCATCTGCGGCTTCGGCCCGGCTGGCTATCCGCTCGCATTGAGGGCGATGGCCGATCATCTGGGAGCGGCCGTTTGATTCTGGACTATGTGGAACGGGTCACTGCGCTCTCCGAGATGCAGGACATCTGGAGCTACCACAAGGAGGTGATGGCCACCTATGGATTCAACCGTGTCCTCTATGGCTTCACCCGATTCCGCACAGAGCGCTCGCTCGGCGACCCGCAGGATCTCCTTGTCCTGAGCAATCACGACCGCGCCTATATCCGGCCCTTCCTCGATGAAGGCCTCTACCTGAACGCTCCGATGACGCTGTGGGCCCTCAACAATGTTGGTGTCTCTTCCTGGCGGCAGACCGACGAGATGGTGTCCGATGGCAGCATGAACGACAGTTCGTCTCGGATCTGGGAGTTCAACAAGCGTCACGGCCTCGGCGCCGGATACACCGTCAGTTTCAAGACCAACTCGAAGCGCTCCAAGGGCGCCATCAGCCTGACATCGGTTCCGGCCCTGTCCTTCGACGAGGCGGACCGGATCTGGGCGGAGCACGGTCGCGAACTGGAGGCGATGAGCAATATCCTGCATCTGCGACTCTCCTCTTTGCCCAACCCCGACACCGGACGTTCCCTGACGACGCGCCAGCGCCAGGCGCTCGAATGGGTCGGCGATGGCAAGACGACCGCCGAGATCGCCGCAATCATGGGGCTGACCTCGGCCACGATCGAGAAACATCTCCGCCTGGCCCGCGAAGCGCTCGATGTCTCGACCACCGCTCAGGCCGTTCTCAAGGCCGCCTTCCTCAACCAGATCTACATTGTCGAAGAGTGAATCCGGAAAAAAGGGAAATTTTCCTCGTCCAACCTGCCCATTCCGGTAGGTTGGTCCGGGATTCCGTACTTCCTTAACCAAACGTAAACTGGCATTCTGAGGGAGTTCCGTGAGTGGTGGCAATTAGCCAAGGAACTACGGGCTGTAAGAGCTGCGAGATTACGCGGTGTACGGTCTGTTCCGGGAAACCGGTTGTCGGCTCGGTTCGGTGTATAGTCCATCGGCCGAGTCGACACGTTTATCCACGAGCAGGGGGCATCCCCAAATTCCCTGTGAGACAGGTGGATTTGAAACGGCGCAGCCCGCCCGTGCTGCGCCGTTTCTCTTTTCCCAGATATGGTTTTGAGCAAGGAACCTCAACGCGAAGTCCAGAAACATCCTGGCGGCGTCTGTTTTGCGCTCCGAGAGGGTCTGCGCCTGGGCCATGCTTGTGGCGGGTCGGGGCGGCATGCCCGGGCCGGACAGGAAAGATATCGAAGCCAGCCGGACCGTCGGGTTTGTCGCCGCGCCTTCATGAAAAATCCATTTCTTTCTGGCGATAAATGGCCGGGGCATCACTGGACCAATGCAGGAGCTTGAGCTGGAACACATGAATTATCCCGTGCTCGCCCCTACGGGGCAGGTCAACACGCCCCCTATGGCGGAGATTCTCGCCAGGATCGCTTCGGAGCTGACAAGCACCAGCGAGATGCTGCAGACCATACAGCAGCATTTTTCCGTGTTGACCGGGGCGCTCGACACCGAGAGCAGTACCTTCAAGGATATCCAGAATCTGGACCTGGCGACGCAATTGGTTGCGGATCTTGCCAGGGCGGTCTCCTATCTGTCGGATAACGAAACCGGGCATGGCTATTGCGACACGATTGCGCTGTCGCGGAGTCTCACGCTTCAGGCGCTGCGCGGGAGCCTGTGTGACATGCCGGAAATTACCGCCGAGGAGTCAGAGGCCGGCGCACTCGACCTGTTCTAGCGCGGAGGGAAACGGATCCGCACCATCTCGAACCATCCGTAGGATCTGACCGACGACCGGCAACGCCCGGTCGTGTTGATTGCTCGGCCACGCCAGGTGGCCAGCCTGCCTGCGTGGCCTGGCCCGCGAATTCTCCGCTGTTCCGGACCGACGCCCCCTGCCCTGCGGCGCGTCCGAGTTCGGTCAAAGACCGTATAGCCCGGAGAATTTCCGCTCCAGATAGGCAAGGAACGGCTCCGCAGAAACCGACCCGCCCACGGCATGTTCGATTGTCTCTTTCGGACCGCGCAGCGCGCCATGGCATTGCAGCCGGGTACGCAGCCACGCGGTCGCAACCGTCGCATCACCGCGCGCCAGCGCTTCCTCCCATTCCGGAACCTCCCGCTGCATCGCGTCAAAGAGGCAGCCGGCATAGACATTGCCCAGAGAATAGGTCGGGAAATACCCGAAAAGGCCCACCGGCCAGTGAACATCCTGCAGAACACCATTCGAGGGCCGATCCACTGCAAGGCCAAAATCCGCCTCGAATCGCTCGTTCCAGGCCGCTTCCAGGTCCCGCACCGTCAGGTCGCCGGCGATCAATGCCCGCTCGAGATCGAATCGAAGCAGGATATGGAGGTTGTAATGCACCTCGTCAGCTTCGGTGCGGATATAGCCGGTGCGGACATCATTGATCGCGGCGTGGAACGCCTCCGCGGTCGTGATCCCGAAATCGCCAAAGGCATCGCGGCACCGGCCATGCAGCCAACCAGCAAAGGCACGCGATCGGCCGAGCTGGTTTTCGTAGAACCGGCTCTGGCTTTCGTGAACCCCCATGGAAACTCCGCGGCCGATCGGTGTCAGCAGGTAGTCACGCGAAACGGATTGCTCGTAGCGGCTATGCCCCACTTCATGGATCGTCGAATAGAGACATCCGAAGGGATCGCTCGCATCGGTGCGCGTGGTGATGCGGGAATCGAGGCCGGATCCCGAGGAGAAAGGATGCACGGCCTTGTCGATCCGCCCATGATCGAAATCATAGCCGAAAGCCCGCGCACAGGCCTCCGAGACCCGGAGCTGCGCGGCCTCGTCGAAACGGCCCTGAAGGCGCGGCGCTTCTCGCCCGCTCGACAGGATCGCTGCGCGCAACGCGACAAGGCGCGGTCGCATCTCGTCGAACATCGCGCCCAGGCTGGCCGCCGTCGCACCCGGCTCGTAATCGTCCAGCTGCGCGTCGTAGGGATCTCCGTCACTGCCCGCCAGCGCATGTGCCTGTTGCCGCTGAAGGTTCAACACCTCTTCGAAAGTCTCTGAAAACGCGCTGAAATCATCCGCGGCCCGCGCCTCGGCCCAGATCCCCTGGGCAAGACTCGTGACACGGGTAATCTCCGCGGAAAGTTCGGCCGGCACCTTTTTCGCCCGCTCAAATTCCCGCCTCAACTCGCGCAGCTGCGCCGCGCCGACATCGTCTTCAGGCTCTGCTTCTTCCAGCCAGTCCGCCAGTTCCGGCGCAACCCGCCGCGCGTGGATCACCCGTTCCAGCGCCGCCATTTCCTCGGCCCGCTGCGGTGCGGCACCACGCGGCATCATGGTCTCCTGGTCCCATTCCTGCCGGCCCTGGACCTGCTTCAGCGCTTCCGTCTCGCGGACAAAGCCCATCAGGTCGGAAAATGCACCCATCTCAGAGCCCCTCGCGGACAGAACTGGCCATCGGATAGCCCGACAGGAATCGCGCCCGCAGGATCGCGGCCCAGAGAAGCACAGCTATCAACTGGTGCGTGATGGCGACATGCCATTGCGCCTGGGTCAGGACCGCGACGATGCCCAACACGACCTGGCCGAAGCAGAGCACAAGCATCCAGTCAAAGGCCCGCCGCGTGCGCGGATGGGCGGATTTGCGACCGCGGGTCCAGGCAAAGATGGCAAAGGCAAAGACGATATAGCCGAGCATCCGATGCATGAACTGGACCAGCCCCGAATCCTCGAAGAAGTTCCGCCAGAAGGGCTCCAGCAGGAAGGGCGATGGCGGAAAGAAATCGCCATTCATCAGTGGCCATGTCGGGAAAGCAACCCCGGCATCGATCCCGGCGACCAGCGCGCCGAGCAGGATCTGCAGGAAGGCGAGATGCAGGAGCCCTGTCGAGAGGCCCCAAAGCTTTGCCTCCTTGGCGCGGCGCGCCTGCATCAGCTCGCGTTCGGGGCGCGACAGCATGAGGTAATACCAGCACAGCAGGCCAAGAATGACGAAAGCCAGGCCCAGATGCACCGCCAGCCGGTAGGAGGCGACGTCAAGCATCCCCTCGCCCAGACCGGACGAGACCATCCACCAACCGATCGCACCCTGGACACCGCCCAGCACACCCGGCAGCGCCAGCCGCCCGGTCCATCCGGTCGGGATCTTGCGCAGCGCAAGGAACCCGAAGAACCCGACCGCCCAAACGAGGCCGATCACCCGCCCAAGCTGTCGATGCCCCCATTCCCACCAATAGATGCCCTTGAATTCTTCAAGGGTCATCTCCTTGTTTTGGATCTGGAATTCCGGGATCTGCTGGTATTTTGCAAACTCCGTCTCCCAAGCCTCGACGCTCATCGGCGGCACAGCCCCGGTAACCGGCTTCCACTCCGTGATCGACAGCCCGCTATCGGTCAGCCGTGTCAACCCGCCAACCACGATCATCACCACGACCATCGCAAAGAGCAGCCCCAGCCAGATCCGGATCGCGCCGCGCGCGCCGCGCGTGCCACGGTCGATCATTCCGGGCTGTGCGGCCGGGGTTTTTGGCGTTTCCGCCCCCACGTCCTCGAAAATGCTACGCTTGGCGGCCATGACGGTCTCCTTCACTCATCCTTCGGACGCGGGCGGGTCAGCTGCCGCAACATCCCGTGGAATATCTGCACATCAGCGCGGGTGAGCGCCAGCCGGGAAAGCATGTTTCGAATCGACAGCTTCATCCCGGCCGCCTTGGTCGGCGGGAAGAAGAAACCCGCATCCTCCAGCCGCTGTTCGAAATGATCGCCGAGCTTCTCGACCTCGATCATCTGCGCCCGCTCGATTTCCGGCGCCTCTGGCAGCGGCGCAGCCTGACGGCGCCATTCATAGGCGGTCAACAGCACGCATTGCGCGAGGTTCAGCGAAAAGAACTCCGGGTTGACCGGCACGGTGATGATCGCATGCGCCCGCGCCACGTCTTCATTCTCCAGCCCGGCACGTTCGGGCCCGAAGAGCACGCCGACCTTGCCGCCTTCGGCCGTCACCGCCCGCGCCTGCGCCATCGCCTCTTCCGGCGTCAGCACCGGCTTGGTCAGGTCGCGTCCCCGGGCCGTGGTGGCATAGACATGGGTGCAGTCGGCCACGGCCTCGGCGACCGAGTCGTAGAGCCCGGCATTGTCCAGCACCCGAGCCGCCCCGCTGGCCAGCGCCACGGCCCGCGAGTTCGGCCAGCCGTCGCGCGGATCGACCAGCCGCATCCGGTCGAGACCGAAATTCAGCATTGCACGCGCCGCCCCGCCGATATTCTCGCCCATCTGTGGACGCACGAGGATGAAGCTGGGCTGGGACATGGGGGCTCCTTGGCTGAAATCCCGGCCCTGATACGCCGCCGCGCCGCCTGCTTCAAGCAGCCATGGCACGCCGCGCAAAAGGGCGCTAAGAGAAGCGAGCACAACACGAAGCCGGGAGACACGAGGCATGGCCGACCAGGAGCAGCCGCAGATCTATCTCATCAGCCCGCCGGAGCTGGAGTTGGAGACATTTCCCGAGCATCTCGCCCGGGTGCTGGATTCCCGCGAGATCGCCTGTTTCCGGCTGGCGCTGGCCAGCACCGACGAGGACCATGTCGCGCGTGCCGCCGATGCCTGCCGCGCCACGTGCCACGAGCGCGATGTTGCCATCGTCATCGCCCAGCATCAGCTCATGGTCGAGCGGCTCGGTCTCGACGGCGTTCATCTTGATGGCACCCGCACAATCCGAGATGCCCGCAAGGAGCTTGGGGAGGATGCCATCGTCGGCGCGTTCTGCGGCACGTCCCGCCACGACGGCATGAATGCCGCAGAAGCCGGCGCGGATTACGTCGCTTTCGGCCCGGCTGGCCAGACCGAGCTTGGCGATGGCACACGGGCCGAGCTCGATCTCTTCGCCTGGTGGAGCGAGGTCATCGAGATCCCGATCGTGGCCGAAGGCGCCTTGACGCCCGAACTGGTCGGGGCGCTCTCGCCTCTGACCGACTTCTTCGGCGTCGGGTCGGAGATCTGGAAAAGCGAAGATCCTGTCGCCGCCTTGGCCACCCTGCTGGAACAGGCCTGACAGACGCCCGATCCGTCGGAGCGGATCGGCGTTGGCGCGGCTCTTGCCACGGGTGTAGCGAGCGTCGGGTCCTAGGACTGCTTCCCGGGGCCGTCTTCCGGCTCCACGCGTCCCTCTTCATGCAGCTTCTCGACCCGGTCCGACTCGGCGCGGGCGCGTTGCTTTTCGGCCTTGGTCAGACCGTGAAAGGCGGCGTTGCGATCCGCCGCCTCCCGGGCATCCTTCCGGGCCCGCTCCTTGCGGGCCCGGTTGAGATTGATCGGCTTGGCCATCAGCCCTTCGGCTTCGGGCCGACCATGTTCTCCGGGCGGACCACGGCGTCAAAAGTCGCCTCATCCACGAAGCCGAGATTGATGGCTTCTTCCTTCAGCGTCGTGCGGTTCTTGTGCGCAGTCTTGGCGACCTTGGTGGCGTTGTCATAGCCGATGGTCGGCGCCAGCGCGGTCACGAGCATAAGGCTCTCGTCGCGCAGCTTCTCGATCCGCTCCCGGTCGGCGGCGAGTCCGTCCACGAGATTGTCGGTGAAGGCCGAGCAGACATCGCCCAGAAGCTGCATGGATTGCAGCACGTTATAAGCCATCATCGGCTTGTAGACGTTGAGCTCGAAATGGCCTTGCGAGCCGGCCATGCCGACCGCCATATCATTGCCCATCACATGGCAGCAGATCTGGGTCATGGCTTCGCACTGGGTCGGGTTGACCTTGCCGGGCATGATCGAGGAGCCGGGCTCGTTCTCGGGAAGGATCAGCTCGCCAAGGCCACAGCGCGGGCCGGAGCCGAGCAGGCGGATGTCAGAGGCGATCTTGAAGAGTGAGGCAGCGACGGTTTTCAGCGTGCCGGACATCTCGACCATGGCGTCATGGGCCGCCAGGGCTTCGAACTTGTTGGGCGCGGTGACAAACGGCAGGCCGGTGATCGCGGCCATATTGTCGGCGACCTGCTCATCCCAGCCTTCAACCGTGTTCAGACCGGTGCCGACGGCGGTGCCGCCAAGAGCCAGTTCGTTGATGTCATCCAGAGCGATCTCGATCCGCTCCATCCCCTTGGCGACCTGATGCACGTAGCCGGAGAATTCCTGGCTCAACGTGATCGGGGTGGCGTCCTGGGTGTGGGTCCGGCCGATCTTGATGATGCCGTCGAACTCGGCGACCTTCTTCTCAAGCGCGGTGTGGAGCTTTTTCAGCCCCGGCAGCAGCACGGCTTCGGCCTGCATCGCGGTGGCGATATGCATGGCCGTCGGGAAGACGTCGTTGGAGGACTGCCCCATGTTGAGGTGATCGTTGGGGTGGATCGGTTCCTTGGAGCCGATCACGCCGCCCAGCATCTCGATGGCGCGGTTGGCGATGACCTCGTTGGAGTTCATGTTGGACTGGGTGCCGGACCCGGTCTGCCAGACAACGAGCGGAAAGTTGTCATCGAGCTTGCCGTCGATCACTTCCTGCGCGGCGGCCTGGATTGCGTCGCCGAGCTTGGGGTCGAGCTTGCCATTCTCGACATTGGCCATCGCACAGGCCTTCTTGATGACGCCGAGGGCGCGGACGATCGGGATCGGCTGCTTTTCCCAGCCGATCGGGAAGTTCATGATCGAGCGCTGCGTCTGGGCGCCCCAATACTTGTCGGCGGGGACTTCGAGGGGGCCGAAGCTGTCGGTTTCGGTGCGGGTCTGGGTCATTCGTGATCCTCCGGATGAACGTTGGCTGCCGTTTATCCTTCACAGAAGGCGGGGGCAATTGAACGGGAGGCCGCAGGGGCGGGCATTCGCGTATCCTGTACGGCAAGCGTGACGGGACCCGGATCGCCGGAATGCGGCGCAAGGCGTATGCGGCCTGCACGACGCCCCCTGCCCTGCGGGACCTCGTGTCAATGCCCCGATTCCGTTCCGTCTCCGCGCGTGTCGCCCCGGCAGGCCGTCTGCAAGCACGGGTCCGGAGGCACGATTTGGCCGCTCGCGGGCGCGGCGCGGCGGACCGACTCTTGCCCGATTCCGCAGCCGTCACATTCCTGTAACGCCACTTCGCTAGCCAATGACCGGCACCCACCGCATCACGGGGGTTGTCAGGCGGAAAACGCCACATATAGTTGCAGACACAGTTGGGGCGGGTCGTCCCCGCCCTGGGCCGGAGACGCGAGCAGTCAGGACGAGGGTGGAGTCACTCAAGATGGACGGCAATTTCAGAAAACAGTTCGTTCGTGAGCCGAACGGCCTCAGGCACCATCCGGCGCTGGTGTTGAATGCGGATTATCGGCCGCTTTCCTACTATCCCCTGTCTCTCTGGCCCTGGCAGGAGGCAATCAAGGCCGCCTGGCTGGAGCGGGTCGATATCGTGGCCGAATATGATGATGTGGTGCGCAGCCCCTCGACCGAGATCCGGATACCCTCGGTCGTTGTCCTCAAGGATTACGTCAGACCGCAGAAGCGCGTGGCCTTCACGCGCTTCAATCTTTTCCTGCGCGACCAGTTCCGTTGCCAGTATTGCGGCACCACGGGGGATCTGACCTTCGATCACGTCGTCCCGCGCGCCCGGGGCGGAATCACCAGCTGGGAGAACGTGGTCGCGGCCTGTTCGAGCTGCAACCTGAAGAAAGGCTCCAAATCGCTGCGCAAGGCCAATATGAGCCTGCTGAAGGCACCGCGTCGGCCGGGCGCGGAGGAGCTGCGCAACACGGGCCGGAAATTCCCGCCCAACCACCTGCACAAGTCCTGGCTCGATTTCCTCTACTGGGATGCCGAACTGGAGGCGTGAGGCGCGCATCAGGGCACGGCCATTGTTGCCGCCCGCTCCGCGTCAGTGATGGGCGCTGCCGGAAAACAACTGGATCGTCACCACGCCGGCAAGGATCAGCCCGATCCCGACAATTGCCGGCAGGTCGAGCTTCTGTCCGAAGACCACCAGCCCGAGCAGGCTGATAAGCACGACCCCCAACCCCGACCAGATCGCATAGGCAACCCCGACCGGAATCACCTTCAGCGCCACCGAGAGCAGGTAGAAGGCGGCCCCGTATCCAAGGACCACGACCAGCGATGGCAGAGGCCGGGTGAATTGCTGCGAGGCCTGTAGCGCCGACGTGCCGATGACCTCGGCGATGATGGCGCCGATCAGGGCGAGGACATGGCTGGGCATGAATGGATCCCGTCAGGTTGCGATATAGCGGTCGCGGCGGTGGTTGAAGGCGATGACGAAGTTGAGCACGACCGCGCCGAGCAGGGAATAGAGAACCACCTGCGCCGGGAAGAGAAAGGCGGCAGTGGCGAAAAGCGCGCCATCGAAGAGAAGCTGGACATAGCCGGCCGGAAAGCCCGTGCGGTCCTGGATCAGCAGCGCGGTGACACCGAGCCCGCCGAGCGAGCCCTTGTGGCGGAACAGGATCAGCAGCCCGGCGCCAACGAGACAGCCGAAGATCACCATCCCGAGCGCCGGCGTGACCTCGGCCAGGACGAGATGCCCCGGCAGCCATTCGGTGAGCAGCGACAATGCGGTGACGCAGCCCAGCGAGCGCAGGGTGAAGTTCAGGCCCATCCGGCTCCAGGCCAGCCAGTAGAATGGCAGGTTGACGACGAAGAATACCGCGCCGAAGGGCCAGCCCGTCAGGTAGGCGATGATCAGGGCCAGCCCGGCGGTCTGCCCGGTCAGGAAGCCCAGATGGGTCAGGAATTGCAGCCCGAGCGCGCAGAAGAAAACGCCGATCGAGAGCCCCTGGATGTCTTCGAGGAGCGTGTGGCGGAGCGGGTCCTGGGACGGGTCAGCAGAGTGGTGCATGGCGCGCAGATGGCAAATCCGCGCGCCGAGGTCCAGAGGCGAGTTGCCTCGCCCCTTGCCTCACTGCATGCGCAGCGCGCCGTCGAGCCGGATCGTCTCGCCATTGAGATAGGGGCAGCCGGCGATGAAACGGACAAGTGCTGCGAATTCCGCCGGATCGCCGAGCCGCTTGGGAAAGGTGACATCCGCCGCCAGCCCGTCCTGCACCTCCTGCGGCAGGCCCATCAGCATCGGAGTCAGGAAGATCCCCGGCGCAATGGCCATGACCCGGATGCCCTCTCGCGCAAGATCGCGGGCCATCGGCAGTGAAAGCCCGGCAATGCCCGCCTTGGATGCGCCATAGGCCGCTTGTCCCTTCTGCCCGTCAAACGCGGCGACGGAGGCCGTGTTGACGATCACCCCGCGCTCGCCATCCGCGTTGGGCGCGTTCTTCACCATCTCGGCCGCAGCCAGGCGCGCGATATTGAACGACCCGATCAGGTTGATCGACACCGTCCTCTGGAAACCCTCGAAACTGTGCGGCCCGTCGCGGCCAAGGGTCTTTTCGCCCGTGGCGATGCCGGCGCAATTGACCAGCAGGTTGACCCCGCCCATCGCCGCCGATGCCGCCGCAACCGCTGCTTCCGCTGCTGCCGGATCGGTCACATCAACCGACTGGAAACCCGCGCCCCCGGGCGCTTCCCCTGCCCGGTCGAAAACCGTGACCGCCGCGCCCTCGCCCAGCAGCCCCTCCGCCGTCGCCCGGCCGAGACCGGAAGCGCCGCCTGTGACGATCGCCTTTACGTCCTTGATATCCATGATGTCCTCCCTCGTGGCCGACAGCTATTGCCCGGAAGACCCCGCCTGTCCAGCCCCGCGCGCCATGAGTTCCGCCACCGCGCCGCCGGAAATGTCCCGCCCAAGCGCCGAGAAATCCCCCTGGCCGAACATCGCCTCGCCGGAATCATGGATCAGCCGGTGGGTCGCTCGCGCCAGCGCCGAGCCCAGCGAGATCCGCGCCACGCCGATTGCCGCGAATTCCTGTCGCGAGACGGCTGTGAATGCTCCGGCCGCCAGCGCGTTGACCGGCTTTTTCGTTGCGGCACAGATTTCGGCCAGGTCCGCCAGCGAGGCAGGCAGCGGGACATAGAGCCCATCCGCCCCCGCAGCATCGAACGCGCGCAGGCGCCGCAGCGCCTCCTCCTGCCCGTAATGGCCGTTCATGATCCCGTCCGCCCGCGCCAGCAGGAAAAAGTCGCGCGGCAGCGCGCGTGCCGCGGATGCTGCGGCCCGGATCCGCTCCACGGCGAGATCGAACCCGTAGGCCCGGTCCTCGGGGACGGCGGCATCCTCGATGGAGATCCCCGCAAGCCCGGCCTCGCAGGCCAGCCGGACCGTCTCGACGACCCCTTCGGGCGCCTCCGCGAAACCATTCTCGAAATCGCCCGAAACCGGCAGGGGCGTCGCCGCGACCAGCGTCTCGGCATGGGCCAGCGCCTCGTCGCGCGTGACCTGTCCGCCATCGGGTCGCCCCAGCGTGAAGGCATGCGCTGCCGAGGAGGTGCCGATCGCCTGTGCGCCCAGCCCGGCCAGCATCCGCGCCGAGCCGGCATCCCAGGCATTGGCGAGGATGAACGGATCGCCCCTCTTGTGAAGGGCGCGAAAGCCCGGCCCCGGATCGTGCTGCATGGTCGACATCTCCCCTGGATCATGTCCTGTCTCAAGCCCGGCCTGGCCAGCGGAGGTGGCGTCGCCGTCAGCTTTCGCCCGGCAGGGACCCGCTCCCGAGCGTTGCCGCCAGACTGTCCCGCACGACGTATTCGCATTCCCTGGCCAGCGCCTTGCGCCCTCCGGCATTGGTAACGGAAATCGGCGGATGGTAATAGATCTCGACCTTTCCCTGCCGCTTCTGGCGCAGGACCTTCAGGAAATGCTCCCCGAACTCCATATCGGCCCACCAGCCATAAAAGCGCGGATCCTCGCCCTCGGGCGCGCTATAGACCAGGGTTATCGGCTGGACCTTAAACTCTTCCGCTATCGCTTCCGCGTGGAAGGACTGGAACAGGGTCGTCTTGAAGGGCAGCACCCGCAGCCCGTCCGTGCTCGTCCCCTCCGGGAAGAAGAGCAGTCGATGCCCGGCGGCCAGACGCTCTTCGAGCAGCGCGCTCTGGGCCTGTGCCTCGCGCCGGTCGCGATTGATGAAAACCGTTCCCGTTGCCCGCGCCAGCCAGCCGATCCCGGGCCAACCGGCCACTTCTGCCTTGGAGACGAAATAGATCCGATCCGAGGCATTCAGCGCGAATATGTCCAGCCAGGAGATATGGTTGGAGACCTGCGCCCCGAGTCCCTCCATTGGCTGACCGTGAACTTCGCGCCGTATCCCCATGAAAACAAACGCGGACCGGCAGACAAACCGGGTGATTGCCGGCGTCCAGGGCCGATGCATCCCGAAGATCGGCCGTTCGATCTGCCGCAGCAGCAGCAACGCGCCCAGGCAACCGAATGTCACCAGCGCCAGCGGCAGCGCGCGCCGCAGGACCCGGAACCACTCGCCCGCGCCTTGCGGCGCATGCATTTCAGGCTCGTCTTCGGAGCGCCAGGTCGCAGCCGAACTCATCAACGCGCCCCGGAATAGGTCGCCCGCTGCTGGGCTGTCATCCGCTCGGTATCCATGACGAGGCAGATATCGGTCGTGTTGAAGGGGTGATCGATAAAGGCGCCCTCGCCCACGAAGCCGCCCAGGCGCAGATAGGCCTTGATGAGCGCCGGAATCTGCCGCACCGCGCGCACCCGGTCGACCTCTTCGGCGGCGAGGATGTCCATCGCGGTGAAATGCTCATCAACCGCGCGCACCCGCAGCGCTTCGGGCGCCAGGTGGGCGTGATGCAGAAAGGATAGCGGCTGCGCCAGCGCGGCCACATCGGTGCCGTGGAAACTCGCGACCCCGAAGAGCAGTTCGATCTCGCGCTCCAGCACATAATCGCCCAGCCCCTTCCAGAGCTGAAACAGCGCCGTCCCGCCGCGATAGTCGGTATGAACGCAGGACCGTCCGAGTTCCAGAAGCCGCCGCCCGGTCCGTTCCAGGGGGGCAAGCTCATATTCACCGGCGCAATAAAATCCGCCCGCCGCCGCCGCGCGCTCGCCCGGCAGCAGCCGATAGGCTCCCACGACATGTTCCAGCGCCGTCGCGTCGCGCCGCCGGTCAACAAGGATCATATGGTCATAGAACGGGTCGAAACGGTCTCGCTCAAGCCGGGCCTCGTGATCGACAAGCGACCCATTGCCCTGCAATTCCTCGACAAACACCTCGTAGCGCAGCCGCTGCGCCCCCAGCAGGTCCTGCTCGCTCTCCGCCAGCCTGATCTCGAAATACGGCTCTTCCTGGCGCATGCGCGGCTCAATCCCCCGTTTTGTCAACGAAGCGTCTTTAGGCAAAGCGGTGCGACTTGTCTACACTCCCCATTTCCAGCGGGTTGACCCGCACCAAGCCGTCGTTAGGGTTGCTGCGTTTCCCCCTTGTGTGTCGCCGCGTTCCGCGAAATCCCAGAATTAGTCTTCCGGAAGAAGTCCGATGACGCGACCATCCAGCACGACCTTTCCGGCGTGTTCGAAATTGACAGTGATCCGGTGCCCTACGCGGGACTGGACCTGCCCCAGCCCCCACTCCGGCTGGTCAGGATGGCGTACGAGCATCCCGGGCTCAAGGAAGGCGTTCATGTCGATCATGCCGACCATACCGTCAGGAATCCCCCTACATGTCCAGTGACGAAACCACCGCCGTCGATCTCGCCTCTCTCATCGGCTCGCGTATCTGCCACGACCTGATCTCGCCCATCGGCGCGATCGGCAACGGGCTGGAACTGCTGTCGATGTCCGGAGCCGGCGGGCCGGAAGTGGCTCTCATCTCCGATAGCGTCTCCAATGCCAATGCGCGGATCCGCTTCTTCCGCATTGCCTTCGGCTATGCGTCGCCTGACCAGGGCACATCTCGCTCGGAAATCACCGCGATCCTGCAGGATATCTACGGTCAGACCCGGCTGAAGGTCGAGTGGAACGTGCCGAGCGACTGCCACCGCCAGGAGGCCAAGGCCGCTTTCCTCGCCCTGCAATGCCTGGAATCCGCCCTGCCCTTCGGCGGCGATGTTTCCGTCAGCCGCGGCGACGGCGCCTGGCATTTCACGGGGCGTTCGACAAAGTTGAAATTCGACCCCGAGATCTGGGCCTGCCTGTCCGGTTCCGCGCCCTTGGCGGATCTGGACCCGAAACATGTGCATTTCGCCCTGCTGCCCGAGGCGCTGTCGCGGCTCGGGCGCACGATCACTCTGCACCAGGATGAGAGCCTGATCACACTGAGCTTCTGACCCCGGACGGCGCGCCGTTACGGGCGCGTCGTTCCATCGCCGTCCACGAGATATTTGAAGCTCGTCAGTTGCGCCGCGCCCACCGGCCCGCGCGCATGCAGCTTTCCGGTGGCAATCCCGATCTCCGCCCCCATACCGAACTCGCCGCCATCGGCAAATTGCGTCGAGGCGTTGCGCATCAGGATGGCGCTGTCGACCCGGGAGAAAAAGCGGGCTGCGGCGGCATCGTCCTCGGTCAGGATCGCCTCCGTGTGGTTGGAGCCGAACTCCCGGATGTGATCGATTGCTGCGTCAATGTTATCAACCACTTTTGCAGCGATCTTCATGTCCAGGAACTCGGTGCCGAAATCGTCCGGAACCGCCGCGACAGAGCCCTCCAGCCCCTCGGCGCGCACCTCGACCCCGGCCGCTTTGAGATCGTTCACGATCTGCTGGCCCAATGTCGCGGCCACATCCTTGTGAACCAGCAGGCACTCGGCGGCGCCGCAAATCCCGGTCCGCCGGGTCTTGGCATTCAGAACCACCGCGCGCGCCTTCTCGGGATCGGCCGCCTTGTCGACATAGACATGGCAGATCCCCTCCAGATGGGCAAAGACCGGCACCCGCGCCTCGCGTTGCACAAGCCCGACCAGCCCCTTGCCACCGCGCGGCACGATCACGTCGATCGCCCCGGTCATGGTCAGCATCTCGCGCACGGCTTCCCGGTCCCGCGTCGGCACCAACTGGATCGACGCCTCCGGCAGGTTCGCGGCCTTCAGCCCCTCGACCAGGCAGGCGTGGATCGCGCCCGACGAATGGAAACTCTCTGATCCGCCGCGCAGGATCACCGCGTTGCCAGCCTTGAGGCACAAGGCGCCGGCATCGGCGGTCACGTTCGGCCGGCTCTCGTAGATCACCCCGATCACGCCAAGCGGCGTCCGAACGCGCCGGATATTCAGGCCCGATTCCATCTTCCACTCGGAAATCACTTCGCCAACCGGATCCGGCTGCTCCGCCACGGTCCGCAACCCGTCGACTATCCCCCGGATCCGCGCCTCGTCGAGCGCCAACCGGTCCATCATCGCCGCAGACAACCCCTTGTCCCGGCCGAATTCCAGGTCCTTGCCATTGGCCTCGATAATCTCGCCGCACCGTGCCCAGACAGCATCCGCCGCCGCGATCAGGGCCGCATGTTTCCGCTCAGCTGTGGCAAAGGCCAGTTCTGACGCGGCCGCCCGGGCTTTGGCGCCAATCTCGTTCATCACCGCGGAGATATCGGTCTGTTCCCGCATGGATTTCTCCCTTTTCCGGGACCCTGCCTAGGTCAGCGGCCCCATTGTCTCAATTCAAGGTCGCGCAAAAGCGTCCTTTTTCCAAAAATATCCCGGGGGAGTTGCCGTTTACGGCAACGGGGGCAGCGCCCCCTCCCGCCCCCGTCACACGACCATGTCGTCCCGATGCACCAGCGCGGCCCGTCCCGGATAGCCCAGCAGCTCGGCAATGTCGCCGGAGCGGTGGCCGGCAATGATGCGGGCTTCGGCACTGGTATAGCGGCAAAGCCCCTGCCCCAGCTTGCCCGCCGGCCCGACGATCTCGACCGGTTCGCCCCGTCCGAAACTGCCATCCACGACCGTCACCCCGGCCGGCAGCAGCGATTTTCCATCCGCCAGCGCGGTCGCGGCCCCGGCATCGACAAACACGGCCCCATGCGGTTTCATCGAGGCAATCCAGCGCTTGCGCGCCACTTGAGGATCGCCTTCGGTGGTAAACCAGGTCGCCGCCGCGCCGTTGTCGAGCGCCTGCAACGGTCGCTCCACCGACCCTTCGGTGATCACCATCGCACAGCCTGCCTTGACCGCCGTCTTCGCGGCCATGAGCTTGGTCTTCATCCCGCCCTTCGACAGGCCCGACCCGGCATCCCCGGCCATCGCCTCGATCTCGGGCGTGATCCGTTCGATGACAGCATAGCGCTGCGCCGTCGGATCCTCGTTCGGATTGGCGGTGTAGAACCCGTCCACATCGGACAGAAGCACCAGTTGATCCGCCCCGACCGTCACGGCGACCTGCGCGGCCAACCGGTCATTGTCGCCAAACCGGATCTCATCGGTCGCGATTGTGTCGTTTTCGTTGACAATTGGCACGACTCCGAGCCCGACCAGTGTCTCAAGCGTCGCCCGTGTGTTCAGGTAGCGCCGGCGATCCTCGGAATCCTCCAGCGTCACCAGGACCTGTGCCGCCTTGATCCCGTGCGGCGCCAACGCCGAGCGATAGGCCCGCGCCAACTCGATCTGGCCCACGGCCGCCGCCGCCTGTGCCTGCTCCAGCGGCAACTCGCCCGCGCCCAGCCCGAGGCTCGCGCGGCCAAGCGCGATCGAGCCCGAGGAGACGAGGATCACATCCGCGCCCCGCGCCCGCGCCGCGGCCACATCCGCGGCAAGCCCGGAGAGCCAGGCCTCGCGCAGATCCCCGCTCTCCCGGTCCACCAGCAGCGCCGAGCCGATCTTGATCACAAGCCGCCGCGCCGACGAGATCTCCGGCGTCTGTGTCGTCAAGGCTGCCACGTCCCGTCCTCCTCCTCGTCCAGGCCGGATTCTTCCCGTCGCACTGCACCGATCTCCGACCGCAGTGCCCGCAGGACCGGCAGCACCCCTTCCCGGCTCACGCCGGACATCGCATAGACCCGTCCGCCGGACGCCTCTTCCAGCGCGGCAATCCGCTCGGCGCGCTCTTCGTCATCCAGCGCGTCGATCTTGTTCAGCGCCGTCACGCGCGTCTTCTGCGCCAGCGCACCGCCATAGGCTTCAAGTTCCCCGATGATCGTCGCGTAATCACCGGCCACATCCTCCGATGTCCCGTCGACGAGATGCAGCAACACCGCACAGCGCTCGACATGGCCGAGGAAGCGGTCGCCAATCCCGCGCCCCTCGCTCGCGCCCTCGATCAGGCCGGGAATGTCGGCAACGACGAATTCCGCGCTGTCGACGCCCACAACACCGAGATTCGGATGCAGGGTCGTGAAAGGGTAATCGGCGATCTTCGGCCGCGCATTGGAGGTCGCAGCGAGGAAGGTCGACTTGCCCGCATTGGGCAGGCCGAGCAGCCCCGCATCCGCGATCAGCTTGAGCCGCAGCCAGATCGTCCGTTCGATCCCTGGTTGGCCCGGATTGGCCCGGCGTGGCGCCTGGTTGGTCGCGCTCTTGAAATGCAGGTTGCCAAAACCGCCATTGCCGCCCTTGGCAAGCACGACCCGGTCGCCCACTTCCGCAAGATCGGCAATCACCGTCTCCTCATCCTCGTCGAGGATCTCGGTCCCGGCCGGCACCCGCAGAACGATATCCTTGCCGTCGGGGCCGGTGCGCTGCTTGCCCATCCCCGGCGTGCCGTTCTTGGCGAAGAAATGCTGCTGGTAGCGGAAATCGATCAGGGTGTTCAGCCCTTCGACCGCTTCGACAATCACGTCGCCGCCCTTGCCGCCATCGCCGCCATCCGGGCCGCCATATTCGATATACTTCTCCCGTCTGAAAGAGACGGCCCCGCCGCCGCCCGCGCCAGAGCGGATATAGACTTTTGCGAGATCGAGAAATTTCATGTGCTTGCCTCGAAGCTGGATCGCTCTAGGCGATAGTGGGAAACCGGCGTGGGCTCAAGTCGCAGCCGCGTCGGGCCGGTGATCCGGTCGCCGGTATAAAGGAAACCCAGCTTGCGCAGGACCGCGCCGGAAGCCGGGTTGTCGGTGTCATGATCGGCCTCGATCGCGGTGAGCGGAAAGGCGCGAAACGCGGCGGGCACGAAACGGGACATGACCTCGGTCACGATCCCCCTGCCCCAAAGCTCCTGTTTGAGGAGATATGCGAGCCCGGCCACGCCATTATCATCCATCGCCGTCAGGCCCGCCATTCCGATCAACGCGCCGGAGCGGTCGCAGATGGCAAGCCGGAAGCCGGGCGTTCCCTGCCACTGGCCTTGCCCGATCCAGGCGCGCGCCTCCTCGACCGGCCAGGGGCTGGGAATGGAAGAGGTGTTGCGCGCAACCGCGTGGACGCCGCCAATCCGCGCCAGGTCCTCGGCATCCTCCGGCGCGAGCGGGCGAAGGACACAGCGCGGCGTGTGGAGCTCAGGCAGGCTCTGACGCGCCTGCCATCGCGCCCGCGACAGCACCATCCGACGGCTCGCAAATTCCTGCCCCCGTGCGCGGCAGAACAGCATCCCGCGCTGCGTGTATTCGAAACCGAGTTTGCCAAGAACCGCGCCGGAGCGCAGGTTGTCATCGAAATGGCCGGACGGAAGATCCGGAGCGGCGGGATCGCGAAACCAGCGGTCGATGACCGCAAAACCGGCTTCCGTGGCAAAGCCCTGCCCCCAGGCCGACCGCGCCAACCAGTAGCCGAACTCGCCGTCGATCGACATCGCGCCGATCAGCTTGCCCTCGAGGCAGATCGCCCAGTAATGCGCACCGCCGGCCATGGTCTCGAGGAACCATTTCGCATCTTGCGGGCCATAGGGGTGCGGAACCGGCCCCAGCCAGCGCGACACCTCGAATTCCCCCACGCCCGAGACAAGCGCAGGCGCATCCTCCGCGCTGAAGGGCCTAAGCGTCAGGCGGGGCGTTTCGATCCGTCTTTTACCCCGCAAATCAACCATTTGTCAGAGCTTTTTAAGGTAAGTCCAGGTTGGCACATTCGCATCGCGCGCGACCGAGAATGTCTCGGCATCCCCGAGATACTGGAAGCCGGCATTGGTCAGGATGCGCGCAGAGAAGGCGTTGTCCTGGAACACCTCGGCAAAGATCGTGTCGCAGCCCTGCGGATTGTCCGCAAGCAAGGCGCCGACCGCCTCGGAGGCCAGCCCCGTGTGCCAGAAAACAGGCGCAACCCAGTAGCCGATCTCCGACTGGCGCGGCGCGTCCTCCATCTGCTTGAGCGAGATCACACCGACAACCTCGCCAAGCCCGGCCGCCGTGCCGTCCATTGCCCAGACATCTTCCTTGCGTGTCTCGGACAGGCTGCGCGTCACAAAGGCCTCGGCGGCCCCCGGCGGCAGCGGATGCGGGATCGAGCGGGTGCCGGTTGCGACCCGCTGGTCGCCGGCATAAAGCTCCAGCAATCCGATATCGGAGCGCTGAAGGGGCCGCAGCGTAACGCGCTCGGCCCGGATCACCTGCTGTCCCGTGATAGTTTTCAACTCCATGTCGTTTCCCTCCTCCCGGGAACCGTTTCGGCCATGTCGGCCAATGTTCGCCCGCGTCCCCCTCCCAAGGTCCGCGTGGTATTTCGGGGCAGCCCGAAAATCATTCCACAGATGGTCGCTGCCACGGCCGCCTGCAAGACAAGGAGCGACATGTCGCCCGCCTGCAGGTTTCCAGCCGCCCATTCCAACGGTCGGATGACCAGTCTGAACAGGAAACCGGGCAATCCTGTGGCGATCGCATCCGGTTGCAGGCGAAGCTGCGACAGCTTGAAGCCCAGCCAGGTCACATGCGCCAGAGACGCCCAGATGAGCGCCCAGACCAAGGGGCGCATGCGTCGCGCGCGCGCCTTGCAGCGCAAGGGAGAGTTCCCCTCCCCACCAGGGCCGAAACCAACCTGCATCTTTCCGACTGTAACCTGCTCTTGTGCTCGTTGAATCACCAGGGGGGACCGGCTGTCTCGCCGATCCCCCCTGACATTTCCTTAACGTCCGGGTTCGGCTTACTCCGCCGCTTCCGCCACTGGAAGAACCGAGATGAAGGTTCGGCCCTTGAGGCCCTTGTGGAACTTCACCGCGCCATCGGCCGTCGCGAAGATCGTGTGATCCTTGCCCTGGCCGACGCCCTCGCCCGGCCACCACTTGTTGCCGCGCTGGCGAACGATGATGTTGCCGGGGATGACGGCTTCGCCGCCGAACTTCTTCACACCAAGGCGACGACCGGCAGAGTCGCGACCGTTACGGGAAGAACCGCCTGCTTTTTTATGTGCCATATCGCTTGTCTCCTATCACTCGGCGTCGGCTTGCGCCGGGGCCTTGGCAGCGCCGACGGCAGCTTTGACGCCGCTTTCGCCCGCACCGGTTTCGAGGATCTCGGTCACACGCAGCAGCGTCAGCTGCTGGCGGTGGCCACGGGTCCGCTGGGAGCCGTGCTTCCGGCGACGCTTGACGAAGGTGATCTTCTTGGCGTCCTTGATCTGGTCGATGACCTCGGCCTGCACGGCCGCACCATCGACGAGAGGCGCACCAACGGTGGCGCCAACCATCAGCACATCATTGAATTGAACGGTTTCGCCGGCGACAGCCGCCAGCTTCTCGACGCGCAGCACATCGCCTTTTTCAACGCGATATTGCTTTCCGCCGGTCTTGAGGACCGCAAACATGGGTCTATCCTTTTCCTTTCCGCGTCGCTTCGGTCCCCGGCTTCGGGAGTTCGCGTCGATAGGATCGACACCTCGGACAGCGCGCCCTTCAGATGGACGTAATTCGAATGACCGTCACGGAGCACCCGATGACGGAGGCCTGCATATGAGGTAGAAAACCGCCTGCGTCAAGCCTTTGATCCCTCCGGCACCGCAGAAACCCGCGCTGCGACGCCCGAGCCCAGGCTCAGAGTTCCTCACCGACGAGAAACTGCGCGGCCGCCTCTCCCATATCGTAGGAAATCACCTGGAAGAGTTCGTTGAAGGCGGAAAAAAGGTCAGCATTCAGACGCTTCCCGGCTTCGCTTTGCGAGAATTCGATATAGCTTTGCAGTTCGGCGTCGCTCAGGGGCTGGTAGGCCAGAGACAGGTAGGACATCAGCCATCGCGCGGTCTCGGTTCGGATCTCGTCCTGCTGCATCCAGATCTCGCGCAGCATCTCGCCCTCTTCGCGCATCGGTCCGAAGGCGCCGGCATTGTTCAGCCCCATCTGGAAGGCCATGTTCGCATTGAGCGCCGTGGCAACATTCGCCTCGACAAGGTCGTTCGTCTCGGCGAACTCCTCCAGGATTTCGAGACGTTGGCCATCGCTGTCCCGCAGCTTGCCGAGGTATTCGAGGCTCGCCTCCTCCACCGCGGGTTCGAGAAATGCCTGCCGCGCAGAGATCTCCAACCGCACAATCCGGCGACCAAGAGCGCTGTCGAAGAAATCCACCAGCGGATCAATATGCCAGGGCTCGGTCGCAGCCTCCAGTTCGGCTCCAAGAATTCCCATCATGCGCTCGGACCCGTAGATCTCGGAGACAAGCTCGGGCCAACGCTCCTGCCCACGTCCGGGGAACAGTGTCGACCGGATCTCCTCCGCATGCGCCAGTCCTTCCGCGCGGATCGTTTCCACGAGATCCGGCATGTCGAGCGCATCCAGCAGCGGCGCGGTGCGTTCGGGCAACGGGGCGTCGGACACCGAGGTTCCGGCAAGGCCCTGCCCGAATATCGAAATCTGAAACAGGAGCATGAGCGCTCCGATCCGGACAAATCTGATCCGCATGAATGTCTCCAATCGACCGCCGCGCTTCGTTGGCGGCGCATGAATGTCAGCCGTGGCTCAATAAAGTCAATAATACGCAAACAATCCGGTTCAAGGGAACGAAAAAGACTTGCACCCCATGAGCAAGACAACTAAACCGCGCCCACCCTGACCACGGGAGCGCGGAGAGGTGCCGGAGTGGTCGAACGGGGCGGTCTCGAAAACCGTTGTGGGTGCAAGCCCACCCAGGGTTCGAATCCCTGTCTCTCCGCCAAATACCACCATCAGCGACCATCACGAGAATTCGAACCCTGTATAAAAAACAAGGGTTTAACTCGCTAGTTTGCATCCCTTCCCATCAGCGCGCATCATGCCACAGCAAGCTATCAGATGGGCAAGAGGTGGGAAGAAATGCGAACGGCGGCACTCAACAAGCTTTCGGCGGTCAAGGTGCGCCAGGCCGGGCCGGGAATGCATTCGGACGGCGGCGGGCTTTTCCTGCGAGTCACCGGCAAAGCCCGCTCCTGGGTTTTCAGGTTCACGCGCGAAGGCCGCAAGCGGGAAATGGGGCTCGGAAGCCTCGGGGCTGTATCGCTGCAGACAGCCCGCCAGATGGCGCAGGAGTGCCGCGAGCAGGTAGCGCAGGGCCTCGACCCTATCGAGGCGCGCAAGGCTTCTCTGGCGCGGCCTGAGGCGGCTGCGGGCACAACCACATTCCGCACCGCGATGGAACGATATTTGAAACTGAAGGGCGTGGAATGGTCGAACGCCAAGCATGCCGCGCAATGGCGCTCGACGCTCGAGGCCTATTGCGAGCGGATCATGCCGATGCCGGTCGAGACGATCACCGCCGCCGACGTGGTCGCCTGCCTCGCGCCGATCTGGACCGAAAAGCAGGAAACAGCCTCCCGCGTCCGACAGCGAACCGAGCGCATACTGTCGGCCTGTATCGCGCTCGGCGAACGGCCCGCACCGAACCCTGCCGCGTGGCGTGACGGGCTGGAACATGTCCTCTCCAAGCAGACGAAGGCGGTACGGCATCATGCCGCCGTGCCAGTCACTGATGCCCCCGAGGCCTTTGCGAAACTTTGGGTGCGCCGGGATGTCGGCCAGGGTGCCGCTGCGCTCGTGCTCGTGGCGCTTACCGCGTTGCGATCCGGCGAGGCGCGGTGGCTCGAATGGGCGGATATCGAGGCGGGTACGATCACCATTCCCGCCGCCCGCATGAAGGCTCGGCGCGCCCATCGCGTCGCCTTGTGCGGCATTGCTGCCGATTGGCTGGCAACCCTGCCGAGGATTGGCGGTTGCGCCCTCGTGTTTCCCTCCTCGCGGCTCGGGCCGATCTCCAACATGACAATTTCAAAGGCGATGAAAGGCGCGGATCTCGGCGCGTACACGCCGCACGGATGGCGCTCGACTTTCAGCGATTGGGCGAACGAATCAGGATGGCCACGGGACCATATAGAGGACGCACTTGCGCACCGCGTCGGCTCGGAAACAGAGCGGGCCTATCGGCGCGGCGATTGGCTCGAACAGCGCAGGCCGCTCATGGATGCATGGTGCAACTACCTGACGAGCGGACTCAATTCTCTCTGAGCGTAGGCTGGCCAGTGGGCCGACTAGTGGGTCCAAATGTGTAATAAAAACAATAGGTTGCGGAATTTTCTTCGCGCGCCCTATTCTGTATGCCGCAATTAGGAGGCATACAGATGAGATATCCACGAGAGGGATACGCGCGCCGGAAAACGGTTCTGGAATTCACCGGCCTGCCGGAAGGCTCGCTTGATCGGTACGTGCGCGAGGGCAAGTTTCCGCGCCCGTACAAGCTTGTTGGCCGCGCGGTCGGCTGGCGGTGGGAAGAGCTTCACGCGTGGGCAGACAGCCGCCCGCGTACTGGTAAGGCAGCGGCATGACCGCCCCTGTCCGTTTGCAACCGCTGACCGAGCGGGCCGCTATTGAGCGCGCTCGCCGAGCTCTCACCGACATTGGAAGCGATAGCGCGAACCTTTGGCGGCACTGGTTGGCTTACGGCGCGGCGTTGAACGACTTGAGGGCACAATTTCCGAAAAAAGGCGGCGACGATGCGTTCGGCGCAGCGGTCGCGGAACTGCACGAGGGGGTGTCACAAAATGTTACACCCCCCAATCGAAGCGTTCGTCTCGCTGCCATGTGGGCGGCGGCCAACCCGGAACAGCTCGCCGAAGTGACGAACGCGGAATCTGAAGTCACGCCGAAAAGCGGCTTCCGCAAATGGCATGCGGCCAGGAAGAACCGGAACAAGCCACGCGCCAAAAGACGCGTCTCGGCGGATCTCGCCGCGATCAACGCAGTTTTGTTTCCGCAGCCCGGCGTAGACGGATGGGCGCTCCCCACAGAGGACGACCTGCAACGCGCTTGTGCCGCTCTGAAGCGGCTAAATCGGAACGGCAAATCGTCGCAATAAAAAGGCGCAGCGTGGACTACACGTCCTGCCGCGCCCGCGTCCATAGAGCCGCCACGGCCTCAAGACGCGGGCACGGTAACACGGTTGGCCCCGCCGCGAAAAGAGAAAATGAAACAACATAACATCGACCCGCATGACGGTGCCGCATTCGTGCGAATGATCTTCGATCTCCTGCCCGAGGGTGCCAAAGGCAAGATCCTGATCGGCTCACAATGGCCGGGCGGCGCAGTCACACCTGCACCATTCGACGGCGATTTGCCGGACACGGCAACGCATCTTTCTTCGGCCCTGTTCGAAGCCGGTGCAGATGGTCACTGGCGTGCCGCCACGCCGCATGTAAGCTGCACGCTGGGCTTGATCCTGGATGACGTAGGCAACCCCGAGAAAGCGCCTGAAACGCCCACTCTGACGCCTACAGCGCGCGTCTGGACGTCCGAGGGAAGCGAACAATGGCTGTTCCTGTACAGCGAGCCTGTGACGCCAGAGAAAGGCCGGGGAATGGCGCGCGCGGCTGCCATGGCCGGGATGTCAGATCCGTTTATCGAGGAGCGGCATCACCATTGGTGGCGGTTGCCCGGCTCGCTTCCCGCCGAGAAGATCAAGCAAGGCCGAACCGAACCGGCACGCCTGGCCGAATGGACCGGCGAGACATACGGCTATGCCGAGCTTGCCGGCGGGCTTGGCATCGACCCCGAGGCGGTGCCGGTGACGGAGTACAGCGGCAAGATGGAGTTTCATGAAGCCTCGGCGCTCATGGATCCACTTTGGCGCTGGTTGATCGAGAACGGGCACACCAAGCCGAGCAATTTCCGCAACTTCGATTCTCGCGGTTTTGCCGATGTCCGGTGTCCTAATTGTGACCGCGAGGGCTTCCACAATGACGGCAGGCCGTGGGCGCGCTACTGCCCGCCGAACTCGGCCAGCCGCGCGGCCTTCACCTGCCACCACGGCAATTGTGACGGCCTCGGCCTGAAAGATTTTCGGCAATGGGCCGAGGCCGAGGGCGGGCCGAGCGAGCGCGAGACAAAGGACCACGCGCGCGACAAGATCACGATTTACGATGAGATCTCGGTGAACGAGCTTGCCGCGATCCGCGAGCGGGTTGCGAGCGCCAATCGGCCTTATGCTCCAAGGACCGAGGAGATTGCCGAGGCCGAGATTGCCAAGGTGCGCGGGCGGCTGGAATCTCTACCCTGGCAGAAGCGGTTTGCGGAACATGGCGGCCCGCCCGAATACGTTCTGCCGTTCTACCTGCCTCGTGGCATCCTGACGTCACTCTATGGCCGGGACGGCCTCGGCAAAAACACTCTCATGATGGGCGCGGCCATGCTGCTTGCGGTTGGACGCTCGGCCTTCCTGCAGCCGCCACAGCTGCCCCGCCGCGTGATGTTCTACGGCGGAGAAGATCCCGAGCACGTCATTCTCGACCGAATGGCGCGGTTCATGGAGCATTTCGAATTCACGCCAGCCGAGCGGGAACTGCTTTTCCGGAATTTCGACATGCCGGATTTGATGTTGGAAGATCTGAAATTGTTCGTGTTCGGCAGGGACTACACCAGGACGCCCACGGCCTTTACCGAGGCTTTGGCCGAACGGATCGAGGCATTCGCCCCAGATCTGCTCATTCTCGATCCGCTTTCGGACCTGTTCGAAGACAACGAGAACGACCGCGCCAAGGTTGCGCCATTCCTGCGATACCTGAATCAGGTTGCGCACGAGCACGGCATTTCGGTGACACTGCTCGGCCATCCGGCCAAGTCCGAGGACTCGGAATATTCCGGTTCCGGCGCATGGTCTTCAAAGACACGCTCGCGGCTACTCCTGGCCGAGGAAGAAGGCCGGTTGACGCTGTATCAGCGCAAGAACAGTTGGGGGCAGGATGCGGCCCCGTTGCCGGTGTTCTGGAACGCGTCAGGCGTGCTGGTGCCGGAACTGCCCGAGGCGGCGGCATTTGTGCAGGAGACGCGCGACCGGCAATTGCAAACCGCGATCCTGGCCGGAATACGAACACTTGCCGAGCGCGGAATCGTGGCATCTCCAAGCCCGAACGCGGCATCGCATTACCTGCCCAAGCTCATGGCCGCCGAAGGCCTGAACGAAGGTTTCGGCCAGAAGGATATCCGGCGGGTGCTCGGCCAGCTTCTCGATGACGGAATCGTAGAATCCGGCGTTGAGTTTGACGGGCGCGAGGGGCGGCCCGAAATCCTGCAAAGCAATCGCTCGGCCAAGAAAGGGCTTTGGCCAAGTGTTCTCTCCTGATTTGCTCATCAGTCTGCTCATCAGTTGTTCACCAGTGAGAACCGCAAAGCTCATCTGCTCTCACCACACACCCCTTTAGGGGTGGTGAGCAGTGAGCAGAGTGCAGAGCAAGCAAACTGCTCCCTGAAACTCTCCCTGAAAAAGACTCTTTTTGAAGAAAGGCCGGACAATGTCCAAAACTGAACCCATCAGGGAACGCGTTAGCCTTGTGCTCGCCCGCAGCGTCAAGCTGAATTGAAGGGAGGTACTCAATATCCTGGCGTAACTACCAAGCTTTCTGGCGTGAAATCTAAGGTGAAATACTGCGGCAGCCCCCATTTTCCTTCATGATCAAACCGAATGGAGGGAAAACATGTTCAGAACGATACTTGGAGCGCTTGCGTTTGCTGTTGCTGGATCCGCTGCGCTTGCAGGACCGCTGGATAACTTTTCGGACTTCGAACTTCGAGTGAGTTGCGGCGTGGCGATGAAGGAGCAAGCCGAACGCAGTGGTTTTCGAGGTGAAGATGAGATCATTGACGAGTTGCATGAGCTTGGTGTGAAAATGATTCACTCTGCAGAAGGAGTCCTTCGCAAGCCTAGGCAAACCGGTGAGATATCCGGGGCCGTCAAAAACCTCAACAAGTCCGACCTGCACAACTTCGGCAAAAAGTGCATCGTCGAAATGGAGCAACGCGGATTTCTTGCCTCGCTTGTGAACTAGACCGCAAGACAGGCGAGTCGTGTTCAGGAGGTTCTCGCTAGGCCGATTGGCAAACCGGACTTACCCTGTCGATCAGCTTGGAAAACCAGTCTTTGATTGGTAACGGCTTGCTAGAGTATTGGTTACAGGAGGCGATCGCAAATGGTGACAAAAGAAGTAATCGCAAAGACGATCCTAAGGGAGCAGTTCCTTATCCTAGCAAAAGACCTTGCTCGAACCGGCAAAGACAATTTGGCAGCAGGAATTGCGCTTCGAGCGGTTGTCCAAATGGAGGATTTATTCGTTGAGGGAATGCTGTCCTACGTCCGACAAGTTAGAGAACTGGCACCCTACCGCGAAGCGCAATTGGTAGAGCTAGAAGAACTTGCTATGTGGGCGAGGGAGTTCGAGCCACAGATCCGCTAGTCCCGGCAATGGTCTTGCTTTGAATTGTTCTGGCTACTGCCTGTCGGCCCTCCTGCTGCCCTCAGGTTGCGGTATACGCAACGCGACGACCCGAGGCACCCGAGCGGCACGGCGGCGCTCCTGCGCCCGCTCACAGCCTCGCACGCGCGCGAGGGGCAACCCGTTCTCATTTTGTTCCTAAAGGGGAGCTCACCGCGCCGGATACTCGAGCTTGTTACGGCGTCCCGTTTTTCGCCTACCTGCCAGGAGGGAGGACCGCCCCCGAACCGCCCGCAAACTGGTGAAAAACTTAGGGTTTTCGGTATACGCAACCGGCTTGCTATCTCGGAAGCATGAAGCGATACAACGCCACAATTCCCGCCTCCGTTAAGGCCGCGAGCGAGCCGAAAACCTACTCTGCCGTGCTCTGGACCAACGAGCGCGACCGCATGGGCGATCAATTCGACGTGGAATCCTTCGATACCGCCAATTTCGAACGCAATCCGGTTGTGCTGCGAGATCACCGGCACGACCAACCGATTGGGCGCGCCACGCGGGTCTGGACCGAGGGCGAAACCCTGCGGGCCGATTTCATCCTGGCGAGCACGGAAAAAGCCCGCGAAACGGCGGAACTGATCGCCGAGGGCGTGCTTTCGGCGGTTTCAATCGGTTTCTCCGTGCTCGGGAAAACCTTGGAATTGCTAGAATTCTCGGTGGTTTCAATCCCCGCTCACCAAGACGCTTTGATCATTCAACGGGCACTGCCCCAAACCGAGGAGGACGGCATGTCCGAACAACCGCAAACCGCACGGGAAGGCCTCAAGAAGGTTTCCAGCCCGCCCGCGACCAAATCCGAGCCGCGCGCATACAACCTGGGCGCAGCAATGGCCGCGCAAGCCGGTCTCGACGGCATTGACGCGGGATTTGAGCGCGAAATCTCGCAAGAGTTGCAGCGCAAGACGGGCCGAACCGAATTTCAGGTGCCGCTTGCCGCGCTCATGTCCACGAAAGCGCATGAAACGACCACGCCGGGCGCGGGCGTGGAACTGACAGACGAAAGCCAGCGTGCGGAACTTTACGCCGAGATCGGCAATGCGATCCGTGCAAGCATGGTTACCGGCGCAGCCGGTGCGCGTGTCATTGTCGAGCCTGAGGAAACCGCCTCCGTACCGGTTATGACGGACGGACTCACGCCCGCCTGGCAGGCAAAGGATGCCGATGCCGCCGACACAAGCGCCGTGTTCGATGCGAAAAACGTTGTGCCGAAATATCTCGGCGGTTCGTTCGTTATCAAACGCTCGGCGCTGCAGTATTCCTCGCACCCGCAAATCTCCGAGATCCTGCAAAACGATCTCCGCCGTGCGGTTGCCCACGAACTTGACCGCGTGGCGCTTGTCGGCGATGCGACAACCAATGTGCTCGAACCGGCTGGTATCACCCACGAGATTTCGACCTCGGGCAATATCGACACGGTCGACTCGACCCTGGCTTTCCTGCGCGGTGTGCAGGAATACGACGAGGCCCGCGCCTCCGAGGTTCGAGTCATCACCCGTCAGGCTGTCTTGGACAGGTGGACGCAACAGCCGCTCGGCACGGGCGTTGATGCGCCCGCTCATGTGCTCGGCTCACGCGAATTCTTTGGCGTTCCGGCCCTGACTACGAAGGCCTTGACCGCCGACGCGAACCGCGCCGAGACGATTGCCGGTCTCTTCTCCGAACTCATGATTTTCATGTTTGGCCCGAGCGCCTCGGTTGTCATGAATCCTTGGGGTTCCGAGTTCCTGTCGGGTGGAGTGCAAGGCCGCATCCTGGTGGATGCAAACGTGCTCATTCGCGCGCCGGGCGCGTTCGCATGGGGCCTCGCGCCTGTCGTTCAAACGCCTGCCGCCCAAGCCGCTGGCGGAAAGAAGTAAACCCATGTTGCGCCGCATCGGACAATGGTTTTTGGCCCGCCGCCTTCCTGGCGGGCCGAACCAATGGTCGCCGGATTGGCTGGCCAGCGCGGGCGTAGATCCGCGCTCACCTGCCGTTGTGGTGCCCGACCAACTGGCGGCGGCTCTGCGGTGCGCTTCCTTGCTGTCTGACAGCCTGGCAGCCGTGCCGCCGTCAGTTTTCGAGCCGCTCCCGACCGGCGGGCAAGACCGCGTGACGGCCTCGGACGCGGCACGCGCGATCCGGCGCACGGCTTACAGCGATTGGGAAACGCTCCTGTTGCAATGCGCGCTGCACGGCAACGGGTTTGCCCGCATCTTGCGAAATGACCGGAACGGGCCGCATGCCCTCTCTGCCATCCCCTGCCGCCTTGTTACTGTCGCGCTCGATACCGAGGGCCGCGTTTGGTACGAAATCGTCGAAGACGAACAGACGGGCACGGCGGCGGAGATCATTTCCGCCCGCGACATGGTGCATGTGAAATATCGGTGCCTAGATAGCGCGCTGATCGGAGTCGGCCCGCTCAAGGCTGCAGCCGCCTCGATCTCGGGCGCGGTGCAAAGCTTCCAACTGCGCGAAAGCCTGCACCGCAACCTTTCGCAAGCGGGCCTGGCTTTCTCGACGGATATGGAACTGAACGCCGACCAAATGCAGCAACTGCGCGAGGCGGTCGACAAACAGACAAAAGGCTTGCGGGCGGGCGGATCGATTGTGCTTTCCCACGGCCTGAAAATGGATCGCGGCGGAGGCGGCGCGATCAAAGCGACCGATTCCGAACTTCTGGAATCGCTCCGCTTCTCGGTCGAGGAGGTTTGCCGGATTTTTGGCGTGCCGCCGTCCATGGTCGGCATGGCGCAGGAAAGCTCCTATTCGACCGCAGCCGAGGAGCGCCGGTCTTTCGTCAACTCGACCCTGCGCCCATGGGCGCGCCGCATCGCCGACGAACTCGGGCGCAAGCTCCTGGCCGAGGAGGAGAGATCGCGCGGCCTGACTGTCGCCTATGATTTCTCCGCCGAGCTTCTCGGCGAAGGGAACGAACGCGCCGAGGCATTGAGCAAGCTCGTCAATTCGGGCGTGTATTCGCCGAATGAGGCTCGCAACCTTCTCGGCCTAGCCGATGTGCCGGGCGGTGAGGAATTGCGCGCACCGGTCAATGTCTATCCATTGAGCGCGTGGAGCGGTTACGGCCCGCCCGAGCCTGCGCCCGACGAGACCGAACGGGCGGTGTTTATCCGTGCAGCGAACATCGCAGTCGAGAGGGCCTTTGACGAGGAACCGGCACCCGGCGATACCGAGGAGGCCACAGACGAGCCACAGGAGGCCGCAGGTGCGCATGACGAAGATTGACCAATCCGGCACCCCAACGCTCATGCCGGGCTTCGTGCGCGATCTCCTGACAGGTGCCGTGCATGCCCGCCGGGACATGCCGGCAAGCGCCCGTTTGGTCGAGGACGATCAAGGCCGCATGATGCTCGCGCTCGTGGGCGATGGGCGGGCGGTCACGATGTCGCTTGACGATGCCGCGATCCTGGCCGGGCAACTCGGACAATGCGCGGCCCTGGCCGCGATCTTGTTTGCCGAGGAGCGCCGCCTAGGGTGAAACACGCATTCCGCACCAAAGAGATTGCAGGCCGCGCGGGCTTCCCGTCCGAAAGCGCGCTCACCAAGGCCCGCACAGGGCACAAGCGCCTCGATGTGCCGGCCCATCACCGGGACGGCGGCAAAGTGATCTATACCCGCGCGTCGCTCCGCGCCTGGCTTGAACGCCATGGGCGCGACCCGGCTGCGGTCGAGGATCTCTGATGCCATTTGCTGCGAAATGGACCGAGGAGGCCGCACGGGCGGAAGCGGCGAAATATCCGAACCGTACGGAGTTCATTCGCGGCTCGGGCGGGGCTTATTCCTATCTCAAGCGGCACGGGCTTCTCGACGAGGTTATGCCACGACAATGCGAGCGGTGGACCGAGGCCCGCGTGCGCGAGATCGCCGCGACATGCGCTGGTCGGCACGAGCTGCACCGCGCATCGCATGGCGCTTACAAGGCGATGCACCGGCTCGGAATCGCTGATGAGCTTTACCCGCCAAAGGTGACGCGATGGACGCGGGAAAAGGTTTTGAAAGCCGCGCGCGAATGCCGAGACGCATCCGAGTTTTGGCGTCGGTTTTCCGGTGCCGGAAAGTATGCCCGCAAGCACGGAATCCGCGTGCGGTATGGCGGGCAGATCACGCGTGACCGCAATGGCGTCTCGGTCCTGCGCCTGCCATGGGAGGCCCGCCCATGACATTTGCTCTCGATACCACGCCCGCCGAACAAGCCGTTCTCGACGGGCGCAGCGAGGCCCTGGCCTATCTCGCCGAAGCCCTCGCGCCATTCGAGGAGGAAACCGGCAAAGCCGCCGTTGCTTCCCTGCAGATCCGCGATGGCGCGGCTCATGTCGAGATCCGGCACGGCGGCACGCTGATTTTCCATTTTGCCGGTGAGATCAATCGGGACGGTTCAATTTCACCCGGCAAGTATGATTCGCGAGGATTCGCAGCAATCGCACTAGAGGTTGGCGCGGAACAGATCCGCGCCGCGTTCGTGCGAGCTCTCTAAGGCTTTCGGCGAATTCCGGCGCTTCCACACAGTAGCCTAAGAACGTGACGTTCAACTCTCTTGCATTTCCATTACACTTTGGCGTGTTGAAACTAAGTCCTTGGGGATTGTGGTGAAAAAGTCTGTCGTACTATCAATTGTGTTGAGTCTTTTAGCTACAGCTAGTTACGCTGATGTCGTCCTTGTTTGTAAGACGTCGTGGGTCGATTTCATCGTTGATCAGAGCGAGTCCGGGCCCAGCTTCGGAACCGCTGAAGTACGTTTCAACCCCGACAGCAAAGAACTGACAGGCGGGAATGGAATCGACTGCAAGAAGCTCGAAGAGGTTGAGATCTCCGACAGTAGTATATTTATCCAGTGCGACGCTGGCCTCGGGTTTCGGACGACTTTACGTATTAGTCGGTACTCAGGAGAGTTCACTGAGCACTTCGGTCCGAGCGACGGATCTTTGGTTGGCGCTATGGTCTTTCGGGGTAGGTGCGAGGCTGCACAGCAGAAATTCTAACTCGACTGCATTGCTACCTAAAGAAACGCTAGGAGTAATTAAGTGTCTGTTATAAATTTATAATTTCTGAAGGTGCGGGTCGCGCTGCCGTTTCGTCGTGGACCTGCAGAGACGGCGCGGATATCTTCACCTGTCCCGGCGAGATCAATCCGGATGGTTCAATCTCGCCCGACTTGAATGCTCCACAACAGTTTATAGAAGTTCATTAGACGTGGGCGCAGTGTAGCGACTCGACAGGTGGGCATTCAGGTGGGAAAAGCGCCAAAATGGCGTTTTTCCCTTTGATATCAGAGGGGTTTATCTCCCTGTCTCTCCGCCACTAACACCCTGAATATTATCGGTATATGAGCCAAAGCCGACCTTCGGCACTTGGATGACATTCTGTTCGGCAGATCCGAAATGCGGCATACTATGCCACTTCTTTGCATGCCGATCCGACGTTCTATGCCCCCACTCGGCGCAGCGCGTCGGGTGATACGGCATCGAAAAACACTCCGCGACCGCCTCGAATGCGGCCCGCCATCACCCGGATTTCAGAAATTGACGTCGTTTCCGCCCGACCAAAGTTCCCGAACGCACCACGGCACGGTGCTTGGCCTCTTCGGCCGCCCCACCGGTTGACCGGGACCCTATGGCCGCGAAACCGGCTGCCCGTCGCCCTTCAAAATCCGCGCATTTCTGCCTTCCATGTTGCGCCGCGCGAATGACTGCTGCGTTGCATGCCGCTTTGCGTGACCACGAAAGGCAGCTACCGCTTGTCCTGTGGACGCCCCCACCCGATCCAGAGGAGAGCCTTCAGTCGTCGGTCCCCGCGGCAATGCTGACACTGACAGGCCCCGTCACTTGCCTGGCGGGGCAACTTCTTTGTGATCTGGGCATTTGGCAGCAATTCACAAGCCGCCTTTGCAGACCTCTCTCTCGAAGACTTCTTCGCGAGGTCGGCTGACTGCACTTTGCCGACTTCGGGTCAGCGGTGGCACTTCGTAGGTGCAGCAAAGGATCAGAGCGCGTGAACGGCCCGAAGCGGTAACTCTCGAAGGACTGGGTTCGCCGTATTGCGGCGTGTCAAAGCGGACCTCACCTACCGTGGTTTTCTCCTTGTCAGAGCACTGTTGAACAGTCGAGAGGATCACTATTGAAGAGACTTGACGCTCACTTCAGGTTTGACTTGTTGGGTCCAGACAGATGCATTTCGTCGTCTTTGGTGCGCAGATCGTGAGAACGATGGATGCATAAAGTGCACTCAGTCCCAACATCCGTGAGTTCTCCTTCAAGTGCTGTCTCACCGCGCTCAACGCCTGCGAGACGCCTCTCGGTCTCGAAATTGGCGTGCTACGTCATTGGGTCGAGCCGGCAACAAGGACTTCCCAATTGTGTCTGAGGACCTGTTTCCATGTCTCGTCTGCCTTCAGGCCCGAGGCGGATTCTCCCATCAAGTAAGCCACCATGATGCGGCCACGTGAGCGGGCCTCGTTTTCCGGGAAGCCCGCTTCCCGAAACATCCAGGCCGCGAAGCCATAACGGCGCTGCAGTGTTCGATGATAGACCTCCTGGACGGATGGTTCGGATTTTGCCCAGACGGCGATCGCATGATCCGGTTCCGCGGCACCCTCATCGATCAC